>NZ_JAGTPK010000016.1 GCF_021147775.1 Pseudomonas californiensis | reverse complement strand
AACGAGCAGCATCCGCACAGCGCTTTGAAATACCGGTCGCCAAGAGAATTTAGGCGCTTGGCAGCAGCATCAATTTAACGGGGAGTTGGTGTCCGGTTTGGTAGGGGCAAGTCCACGAACTTCGCGGTTCAAACCATGCACGGTAGCGACTTACCCGCAATCCCGTTCTCGCTCGAGTTTCAAGTAAGTCGCTTGTTGTACATTACCTGTCGGCCAGATCGCTTACCGTGCCGTCGATACTGTTGTGGATTCCACCCTCTTTGAGATTCGGGAATCCTGTCGACAAACTTTCCTTCCGTTGAGTGGGGGCGGCAGTTGCCCCTGTGCTGGTTTCCGTTCCAGTGTGAATAAGTATAGTGAGTCAAGGGTTTCGCGCAATGCGTGCTCATCAAACGCTACAGATATTAGCTGGGCAGTCGATGAGCGGAACGCTTTCAGTTGTTGCATTAAAGAGTCTGCAGGTACGGTCTATGGTTTTTCTGGCGTGTGAGAGTATGTATCGGGTAGTTTGGGATTAAAAATTGCCGTGTTACAGGTGTTGTCATTCTTGTTATTAATAACATTGTATTTAGTGTTGGGGTAGTTCGATTTCGCTATTCGCTTCTGATAGTCTTGTAGGAACATTCTTTGCGTTGCAAGCGTGAGGGACGGTTTTTATACGAGATTTATCGTTGTCGTGGGGGATTAGGTCGAGCGCTTAACTTGTGAAGGCGTATCGGGCCTGGACAGACCTACATATTGGGCCTGTCAGCTCGGCAGTCGATCAGCCTTGCTGCGTGCAGCATGGCATGAGAGCTTTCAGAGGGGGGGCGGCTTGGGTCGGAAAACAGGAAGTCAGATAGACGTGATCGTTGCTGGTGTCTGCTTATAGTTCAGAGTAGCGGCAGTGTAGTGAGCTGCCGCCCCTCTGATTATGTTCTACAGCCAGGTAGTCGAAGACCCCTTACATTCTTACTCGTGATTCACCGCCACGCCCTTGAGGTATGGAGCAGGTTCGGCACCGAGGTTTTCCAGCATACGGGCGCTGTACCAGTCGACGAAGTTGACCACGCCGAATTCGTAGGTTTTCGAGTACGGACCGGGCTGGTAGGCGCTGGAGTTGATGCCGCGCTGGTTTTCTTCCGCCAGGCGACGATCCTGGTCGTTGGTCGCGTCCCACACTTGGCGCATGCGTTCGACGTCGTAGTCGACACCTTCAACAGCGTCCTTGTGGACGATCCATTTGGTGGTGACCATGGTTTCCTGCGCGCTGATCGGCCACACGGTGAACACGATGATGTGATCGCCCATGCAGTGGTTCCAGGAGTGAGGCAAGTGCAGAATGCGCATTGAGCCCAGGTCCGGGTTCTGGATGCGCCCCATCAGCTTCTTGCAGCCGACCTTGCCGTCCAGGGTCATGGAAACGGTGCCCTTGAGCAGCGGCATGCGCACGATGCGGTTACGCAGACCGAAGCTTGCATGAGCGTACGGGATCTTCTCGGCGTCCCAGGCAGCAGCCGAGGCGGCGACGTGGTCCTTGAATGCCTGATCCGCACGTGGGTCGGTCACGTCGTCCCATTCCAGCAAGGTCTTGAGGAGTTCGGGATGCGAACCGCCGCAGTGGTAGCACTCGCGGTTGTTTTCCAGCACCAGTTTCCAGTTGGCCTTTTCCATCAAGGTGGTTTGCACCGCCACCTTGGTGTTTTCCATGTCGTAGGGTTCCATGTAGTGCTTGAGCGTCGACAGGAACGCGTCGATGGCCGGCGGGTTTTCCGCCAGGCTGATGAAAATGTAGCCGCCCGCGGTTTTGACGTGCACAGGCTTGAGGCCGAACTGCTTCATGTCGAAGTCGTCGCCCATCTCGGTACCCGCGTACAGCAGGCGGCCGTCCAGCTCGTAGGTCCACTGGTGGTAGTGGCAGACCAGTTTGGCCACCTTGCCTTTTTCAGCTGTGCACAGACGCGAGCCGCGATGGCGGCACACGTTGTGAAAGGCATTGACCACACCGTCCGGACCACGCACCACAAGAATCGGATTCTTACCGATCTGCAACGTCAGGAAGTTGCCCTTGGTCGGGATCTCGCAGGTCATGCCGGCGATCAACCATTCCTTGTGGAAAATTTCCTGCATGTCGATTTCAAACAGGCGCTCATCACTGTAGAAAGGCTGCGGCAGCGAATAGGTGCGCTCGCGATTCTGCAGCATCTCGGCGGTGGCTTTGCGTGCAGGTTCCAGCGGGTCGCCCAGGCTCAAGGTTGCGGTGACGTCCATCGTTAAATTCCCTCATGACCGCATCTGAGGCGGCCTGCGAATGTGGCTGATACGGTTGTTGTCGCGTTGCACGCAAGACGATAGATCCGTCGCCCTTGCTTATAACCCTTGATGACGAGTGTGGAGGTCGGCGATCCGCGAACCTTATCCATGGGCGACATGGCCGAATCCGTTCCCGACGCGAAACGCCTTGGCTACCGGGGCTGGTTGCGGTAAGTACGTGAATGTCGTTGATGGATAAGTGACGGTGTCGCGCGTTACGCAGAATTCGCACCATAAGAGGCCGATATTCGGCCGTGGAGATAAGTATGTCCCAAAGTTTCCTCAGCCCGGTCACCACCCAGACATGGGCCAACGGACGTCACCTGGTTCGTGTCGTCAAAGTCATCCAGGAAACCTGGGACGTGCGCACCTTTTGCTTCATGGCTGACCAGCCGATTCTGTTCTTTTTCAAGCCAGGGCAGTTCGTGACTTTGGAGCTGGAAATCGACGGCGTGCCGATCATGCGCTCCTACACGATCTCCAGCTCGCCGTCGGTGCCGTACAGCTTTTCGATCACCGTCAAGCGCGTGCCGGGCGGCAGGGTGTCCAACTACCTGCACGATACTTTGCATGAAGGGCAGGAACTGGCAGTACACGGACCAGTGGGCCTGTTCAACGCCATCGACTTTCCCAACCCCAAAATTCTTTACCTGAGCGGCGGCGTGGGTATCACGCCAGTAATGTCGATGGCGCGCTGGTTCTACGACACCAACGCCAACGTCGACATGGTGTTCGTGCACAGCGCAAGGTCGCCCAAGGACATCATCTATCACCGCGAGCTGGAGCATATGGCGTCGCGAATCGATAACTTCAGCCTGCACCTGGTCTGTGAAAAACACGGGCTGGGTGAGCCATGGGCGGGTTATCGCGGCTACCTGAACCAGAAGATGCTCGAGTTGATGGCGCCGGACTTCATGGACCGTGAAGTGTTCTGTTGCGGGCCGACGCCTTACATGAATGCCGTGAAGCGCCTGCTTCAGGAAAACGGCTTCAATATGGCGCAGTATCACGAAGAGTCGTTTGGCGCGACGCCGCCTGAAGCGCGTGCCGATGCGGTCGAGCAGGCCGAGATTGCCGCAGATGCTCCTGACATTGATGCAGCAGACCTGCATCAGGTTGAATTCAGCGATACCGGCAAGAGCATTCGTGTCGGGCCAGGCGAGACGGTCCATGCAGCCGCTGCCAAGCTCGGCCTGATGATCCCCAAGGCCTGCGGCATGGGCATTTGCGGCACCTGCAAGGTAATGAAGCTCAGCGGCGAGGTGGAGATGGAGCACAACGGCGGCATCACTGACGAGGACGTCGCCGAGGGTTACATTCTGTCGTGCTGCAGCGTGCCGAAAGGTGATGTGCGAATCGAGTATTGAGGGCAGTGCCCAGGGCGTTTTGCCCTGGGCGCATCAGCATCGATCAGCCCTGCATCACGAGGCAAATGTCTGCTGCCAGCTCACGAACACGGTCTTCTTCGGTGTCCCATGAGCACATGAAGCGTGCACCGCCGTTGCCGATGAAGGTGTAAAAGCGCCAGCCCCTGGCGGTCAGCGCAGCAATTGCCGGCTCTGAAAGTTGCAAGAAGACGCCGTTGGCCTCGACCGGGAACATCAGCTCCACGCCTGGAATATCCTTGACCAGATCAGCCAGCAACTGCGCGCAGTGGTTGGCGTGACGAGCGTGCTTGAGCCAGGCGTCGTTTTCCAGCAGGCCTACCCACGGGGCCGACAGGAAGCGCATTTTCGAGGCAAGTTGCCCGGCCTGCTTGCAGCGATAGTCAAAGTCCTCGGCCAAGTCATGGTTGAAGAACAGAATGGCTTCACCGACGGCCATGCCGTTTTTAGTGCCGCCAAAACACAACACATCGACACCGGACTTCCAGGTCAGCTCGGCCGGGGAGCAGTCCAGGAACGCACACGCATTGGAGAAACGCGCGCCGTCCATGTGCAGATGCAGGCCCAGTTCCTTGCAGGTGGCACTGATCGCCTTGAGCTCTTCTGGCTGGTAGACGCCGCCAACTTCCGTGGCTTGGGTCAGAGTCACGACGCGTGGTTTGGGGTAGTGAATGTCCTGACGCTTGAGCGCGACTTCGCGAATCGCTTCAGGGGTCAACTTGCCGCCTGCGCTGCGGGCCGTGAGCAGTTTGGAGCCGTTGGAGAAAAACTCAGGGGCGCCGCATTCGTCGGTTTCGACGTGGGCGGTTTCCGAGCAGATGACACTGTGGTAACTCTGGCACAGTGACGACAGGGCAAGCGAATTGGCGGCTGTTCCGTTGAACGCAAAGAAGACTTCGCAATCTGTTTCGAACAATCGGCGGAAATCATCCGACGCGCGTGCAGTCCATTGATCGTCGCCGTATGCACGTTGATGCCCCTTGTTCGCCTGTTCCATGGCTGCCCATGCTTCAGGGCAGATACCGGAATAGTTGTCGCTGGCGAACTGTTGGCTTTGGTCTGTCATGGCCGATTCCTTTTGGGCGTTATGGTGCGCACTGTAGCGAACAATGGGAATACGGTCATGTGTTGCCTGCATCGCCGGTTTCTACAGTCAGGAGTGATATGGACCTTTCCAACCCGCCTTATCTGCCGGGACGCAACAAGGCGCTGGACCTGCTCAAGTGGCTGGCGATGCTGAGCATGGTGCTTGACCATCTGCGCTACGTAGGCTGGTCGGTCAACGTTCTGTATGTGCCTGGGCGTCTGGCTTTTCCATGGTTCTGCCTGGCCATTGCAGTCAACCTCTCGCGTCGCAGCGCTGCGCTGGTCAGTCCGCGTGTGCAATGGCGTTATCTGGGCTGGCTGTTGGCGTTTGCGGCGCTGTCGGAAATCCCTTATCGGCTGTTCATGGCCGATGCCACCGTGCTGAACGTGATGCCGACCCTCGTGCTGGGGCTGCTGGTCGCTCAGGCCTGGCAACATCGCACGGTAGCGACGCGCATTTTGGGCATCGGTGCCTTGCTGGCTGCGGCCGTTTTTCAGCAGCACCTGATGTTCGGTTTTCCCGGTGTGCTGCTGCCGCTTGTGATGGTATTGGTGTTGAACCGATCGTTGTGGTTTTCGATGTTCCCTGCAGCTTTTTGCCTGGCAGGTAACGCCTGGCCCGAGATGTTCGCTGGAGCCGCGTGGGGCGATCCGATTTCGATTGCCTCGATGATCGTCTGCCTGATCGCGCCCTGGCTGGGCATGGCCCTGTTGCGCAGCAAACCAGACTTTGCGGTCGTGCCCATGCGGCGATGGGCTTACGCGATCTACCCTGTCCACTTCTTGATGCTGCTGGTGCTGCGTGAGTTGTTGCGAGTGATGTGATGCAAGTCCGCCCAGTGCGAGCTTGCTCGCAAAAGCTTTGTGAAGTGCCCTCTCACGAGGTTATGGACCTGACAGCGGGTGCTTCGCAAATCGTTGTAGACAAAACGCCATCAGCGCATTTATCTTCCGCAGCAGGCCGCCTCATGTGGCCAACGTCGCTCGGACGGTTCCGGGCGCTTACGTCTGCGAGATACTCATGGCTGACCAAGGTTTGCCGCGCCGCTTTGCGCGTATAGATCGACTCCCCCCTTACGTCTTCAATATCACTGCCGAGCTGAAAATGGCTGCGCGGCGTCGTGGTGAAGACATTATCGACTTGAGCATGGGCAACCCCGACGGGGCTACGCCGCCGCATATTGTCGAGAAACTGGTCACTGTCGCCCAGCGCGAAGACACCCATGGCTATTCAACCTCACGCGGTATCCCACGCCTGCGTCGGGCCATTTCCAACTGGTACAAGAAGCGCTACGAAGTCGATATCGACCCGGAAAGCGAGGCCATTGTCACCATCGGTTCGAAAGAGGGCCTGGCGCACCTGATGCTGGCCACGCTCGATCAAGGCGATACCGTGCTGGTGCCCAACCCCAGTTACCCGATTCACATTTACGGTGCCGTGATTGCCGGCGCCCAGGTGCGGTCGGTGCCACTGGTGCCGGGTGTGGATTTCTTCGCGGAGCTGGAAAAAGCCATTCGTGGCTCGATCCCCAAGCCGAAAATGATGATTCTCGGCTTTCCATCCAACCCGACCGCGCAATGTGTGGAACTGGATTTCTTCGAGCGCGTTGTCGCGCTGGCCAAGCAGTACGACGTGCTGGTGATTCACGATCTGGCGTATGCCGACATCGTTTACGACGGCTGGAAAGCTCCTTCGATCATGCAGGTGCCGGGCGCGAAGGACATTGCGGTGGAGTTCTTCACCCTTTCCAAAAGCTACAACATGGCGGGCTGGCGGATCGGCTTCATGGTCGGTAATCCGGAACTGGTCAATGCGCTGGCGAGGATCAAGAGCTATCACGACTACGGCACTTTCACGCCATTGCAGGTTGCTGCCATCGCTGCGCTGGAAGGCGATCAGCAATGCGTGCTCGACATCGCCGAGCAATATCGCCAGCGCCGCAATGTACTGGTCAAAGGTCTGCATGAACTGGGCTGGATGGTCGAAAACCCGAAAGCGTCCATGTACGTCTGGGCGAAGATTCCCGAAGCCTACGCGCACCTGGGCTCGCTGGAGTTCGCCAAGAAGCTGCTGGCTGAAGCCAAGGTCTGCGTTTCGCCAGGTATCGGTTTTGGCGAGTATGGTGACGATCATGTGCGTTTCGCACTGATCGAGAACCAGGACCGTATCCGTCAGGCCGTGCGCGGCGTTCGCGGCATGTTCCGGGCTGACGGGATGGTCGCGCAAAAAAGCTGACCCTTCGAGCCTTACGGCGCAGGCGGTGGCGCTGGCAACGGCGTCACCTTGATGACGGGTGTCAGCACAGGTTCGGACTGGGCGGTTACGCCGTATACGACGGACAGCTCGTCTGAACCGCTGGCTACATAATAGTCGCCCGGTACTGCACATCGCGCCGCCTCAGCTTGCGGAACGGTTGTTGAGTAACTTCCCCCTTCAACGGTACGAATGCTGATTGTGGCCTGATGGTCTGCTGAGATGCGGATGGTTCGGTCCATCACGATGTCTTGCAGGGAAGGGTCTGGATAAAAAGTCGAGCCCTTCGGCAGATAAAGGGGCAAGTCGGATTCGTCGGCCTGTGGTGCGGTGGCGGGAGGCACTTCCCATAAGTAGAGGTCGGACACAACCTCTTCATCCTGATAAGACACGACCTTGAATATCACGGAATTGTAGGCGCCATTCTGATGGATGATGTCTTGCGTGGTTGCGTAAAGCCTGGCCTGCTCTATTGAAATGGTGGCGGTGAGCGTGGTGTCCGAGCCTTCAATGAAGGCGGTAACCAGCGCCTCCAGCGTGGGCAGTTCCTGAATGGTTCTGAGCGTGACCAGGCCCAGCTCGACTGCATCATGAAGCACCCCCTGAGAGAGGAAAAGCAGCGGTTCGGTGGCGGGCGCTCGATGAGTTTTTTTCAGCATCAGCGCTCTCCATAGCGCGGGTGTCAGGGTATGCGATCTTGCAATGGCAACCATGATGGGCTCCTTCCTGTCACGGGTGATGCTCAATTTGTGGGGTCAAAATAACCCCGTTTACTCAGGCTGTGTACTGCCAAAGTTGACAGTTTCCATGCTCATCGTCTGATGCGTACGGGACGCTGAAATCTGCCTGATTGCGACATTTCTGCAGTAAAACCCCGGCCTCGAAGGCCCATTGCGGGCCTGCAGATTGTTTGCGCAGGCAGTGTGTCAACTCATGGAACGCGCCGGATACATCAGTATTTCCGGCGAGCTCGCTCCTGTGATCGCCATGTCTGACCCTGCAAATATCCCTCCCCGTCACTCCATGTCGTAAACGCACCTTTGTGTGGCGTCCGTAGGCATCTAGCCAGACGGCGGCGGCCCTACCATCGCTTCAAAGGACAACCACAAGTCCTGTCGATCATTCAGGCGCCACGCCGCCGCTGGAGAACCGCGATGTTCAGCAAGCAAGACCAGATTCAGGGTTATGACGATGCACTGTTGGCGGCGATGAATGCCGAGGAGCAGCGTCAGGAAGACCACATCGAGCTGATCGCCTCGGAGAACTACACCAGCAAGCGCGTGATGCAGGCCCAAGGCAGTGGCCTGACCAACAAATACGCCGAAGGCTACCCGGGCAAGCGCTATTACGGCGGATGCGAGCACGTCGACAAGGTCGAGCAACTGGCTATCGAGCGCGCCAAGCAGCTGTTCGGCGCAGGTTACGCCAACGTTCAGCCGCACTCCGGCAGCCAGGCCAACGCTGCTGTTTATCTGGCGTTGCTGCAAGCCGGCGATACCGTGCTGGGCATGAGCCTGGCGCATGGCGGTCACCTGACTCACGGTGCCAAAGTCAGCTTTTCGGGCAAGCTCTACAATGCGGTGCAGTACGGCATCGATACCGCGACCGGGTTGATCGATTACGACGAAGTCGAACGCATCGCCGTCGAATCGCAACCCAAGATGATCATTGCCGGCTTTTCGGCTTATTCGAAAACCCTGGATTTCCCGCGTTTCCGTGAGATCGCCGACAAGGTCGGTGCTTACCTGTTCGTCGACATGGCGCACGTGGCCGGGCTGGTTGCGGCAGGCCTGTATCCGAACCCGCTGCCGTACGCCGATGTGGTCACCACCACAACCCACAAGACCCTGCGCGGTCCGCGTGGCGGCCTGATCCTGGCGAAGGCCAATGAAGAACTCGAGAAAAAGCTCAATTCCGCTGTGTTTCCTGGCGGTCAGGGCGGCCCGCTGATGCACGTCATCGCGGCCAAGGCCGTGTGCTTCAAGGAAGCCATGGAGCCAGGTTTCAAGGCCTACCAGCAGCAAGTGATCGATAACGCTCAGGCGATGGCGCAAGTGTTCGTCGACCGGGGGTTTGATGTGGTATCCGGTGGTACCGACAACCATCTGTTTCTGGTCAGCCTGATCCGTCAGGGCCTGACCGGCAAAGACGCCGACGCTGCACTGGGGCGTGCGCACATTACCGTCAACAAGAACTCGGTGCCCAACGATCCGCAATCGCCGTTCGTGACGTCTGGCCTGCGCATCGGCACCCCGGCGGTCACCAGCCGCGGTTTCAAGGTCACCCAGTGTGTGGAGCTGGCGGGCTGGATCTGCGACATCCTCGATAACCTCGGCGATGCCGATGTCGAGGCCAATGTCGCAAGCCAGGTTTCTGCACTGTGTTCCGATTTTCCGGTTTATCGCTGAGTCAGGAGTAGCCCTACATGCAGCATTACTCAGGCTTCGGCCTTCTCAAGCACTCCCTCAGCCATCACGAGAACTGGCAGCGCATGTGGCGCACGCCTACCCCCAAGAAGGTCTACGACGTCGTGATCGTCGGCGGCGGCGGGCATGGCTTGGCGACGGCTTACTATCTGGCCAAGGAACACGGCATCACCAACGTCGCCGTGGTCGAGAAAGGCTGGTTGGGCGGCGGCAATACCGCCCGTAACACCACGATCGTGCGTTCCAACTACCTCTGGGACGAGTCGGCTCATCTGTACGAGCATGCGATGAAATTGTGGGAAGGCCTGTCACAGGATCTGAATTACAACGTCATGTTCTCCCAGCGTGGCGTGTACAACCTGTGCCACACCCTGCAGGACATGCGCGACTCCGAGCGTCGTGTCAGCGCCAACCGCCTGAACGGTGTGGACGGCGAATTGCTCAACGGCAAGCAGGTCGCTGAAGAGATTCCGTACCTGGACTGCTCGAAAAACACCCGCTACCCGATCATCGGCGCGACAGTTCAGCGCCGTGGCGGCGTGGCCCGTCACGATGCCGTGGCCTGGGGCTTTGCCCGTGCTGCCGACGCGTTGGGCGTGGACCTGATTCAGCAGACCGAAGTGATCGGTTTTCGTAAGGAAAATGGCGTGTGCATCGGTGTCGAAACCAACAAGGGTTTCATCGGTGCCAAGCGAGTCGGCGTCGTGACCGCAGGTAACTCCGGGCACATGGCCAAACTCGCGGGTTTCCGCCTGCCAATCGAATCCCATCCGTTGCAAGCACTGGTGTCCGAGCCGATCAAGCCGATTATCGACAGCGTGATCATGTCCAACGCCGTGCACGGTTATATCAGCCAGTCCGACAAGGGCGACCTGGTGATCGGCGCGGGTATCGACAGCTGGGTCGGTTACGGCCAGCGTGGTTCGTACCCGGTCATCGAACACACCATTCAGGCCATCGTCGAGATGTTCCCGGTGCTGTCCCGCGTTCGCATGAACCGCCAATGGGGCGGCATCGTCGATACCACGCCGGACGCCTGCCCGATCATCTCCAAGACCCCGGTGCCGAACATGTTCTTCAACTGCGGTTGGGGCACAGGCGGCTTCAAGGCCACACCGGGTTCGGGCAACGTGTTTGCCGCAAGCCTGGCCAAAGGCGAGATGCACCCGCTGGCCAAACCTTTTTCCATCGACCGTTTCCACAACGGTGCGCTGATCGATGAACACGGCGCCGCAGCCGTCGCCCACTAAAAAAAGCCCTTGAGAGCCGTCGCGCTTGCGACGTTCTCAGGCGGCTTTGAAAGGAGAGATACCCATGCTGCACATCTTCTGTCCTCACTGTGGCGAACTGCGCTCCGAAGAGGAATTTCACCCCGCCGGCCAGGCGCATATCCCGCGTCCGCTGGACCCCGGTGCCTGCACCGACGAGCAGTGGGGCGATTACATGTTTTTCCGTGATAACCCGCGGGGGCTTCATCACGAGCTGTGGATTCACGCTGCCGGTTGCCGCCAGTACTTCAACATGACGCGCAACACTGTGACTTACGAAATTCTCGAAACCTATCCGATTGGTGCCAAGGCGCAGTTCACGGACCAGGGAGACAAGGTATGAGCCAGAGCAATCGACTGCCCAATGGCGGCCGCATCAACCGCAGCAAGGTCCTGAACTTCACCTTCAACGGCCAGACCTATCAGGGCTTTGAAGGTGATTCGCTGGCGTCTGCCTTGCTGGCAAATGGTGTCCAGATCATCGGCCGCAGCTTCAAGTATTCCCGACCACGCGGCATCTTTGCAGCGGGCTCCGAGGAGCCAAACGCGGTATTGCAGATCGGTGCGACCGAAGCCACTCAGATCCCCAATGTGCGTGCCACTCAGCAGGCGCTGTATCCGGGGTTGGTTGCGACCAGCACCAACGGCTGGCCGAGTGTCAACAACGACATGATGGGCATCCTCGGCAAGGTCGGCGGCAAGCTGATGCCGCCCGGTTTCTACTACAAAACCTTCATGTACCCGCAATCGTTCTGGATGACCTACGAGAAGTACATCCGCAAGGCAGCAGGCCTGGGCCGTTCGCCGACCGAGAACGATCCGGACAGCTATGACGCGATGAATCAGCACTGTGACGTGCTGATCGTCGGCGCAGGTCCTGCCGGTCTGGCCGCAGCACTGGCGGCCGGGCGCAGCGGTGCTCGCGTGATCATCGCCGACGAGCAGGAAGAGTTCGGCGGCAGCCTGCTCGACAGCCGTGAAAGCCTGGATGGCAAACCCGCAGCGGAGTGGGTCGCGACGGTAGTGGCCGAGCTGAAAAGCCTGCGCAACGTGATCATGCTGCCGCGTGCCACTGTAAACGGCTATCACGACCACAACTTCCTGACCATTCATGAGCGTCTGACCGACCACCTGGGTGATCGCGCGCCGATCGGCATGGTGCGTCAACGCATGCACCGCGTCCGCGCCAAGCGGGTGGTGCTGGCGAGCGGCACGCATGAGCGTCCGTTGGTCTACGGCAACAACGATGTGCCCGGCAACATGCTGGCGGGTGCGGTTTCCACTTACGTGCGTCGTTATGGCGTTGCACCGGGCAAGAAACTGGTGCTGTCCACCAATAACGACCACGCTTACCGCGTGGCGCTGGATTGGCTGGACGCCAGCCTGCAGGTCGTGGCGATTGCTGACGTACGCCATAACCCTCGCGGCCCGCTGGTTGAAGAGGCGCGTGCCAAAGGCATTCGTATCCTCACCGGCAGCGCGGTGATCGAAGCGCGTGGCAGCAAACATGTAACAGCAGCGCGCGTCGCCGCTATTGACGTCAAGGCACACAGCGTCACCAGCCCTGGCGAGTGGCTGGAGTGCGACCTGGTTGCCAGCTCCGGCGGCTACAGCCCGATTGTTCACCTGGCTTCGCACCTGGGCGGCAAGCCGGTGTGGCGTGAAGATATTCTCGGTTTCGTACCGGGCGAAGCACCCCAGAAACGCGTCTGCGTGGGTGGCGTCAATGGCGTCTACAGCCTGGCAGACAGCCTCGCCGATGGCTTTGAGGGCGGGGTTCGTGCGGCCAGCGAAGCCGGCTTCAAAGTCGTCGAAGGTGTCATGCCCAAGGCATTGAGTCGCGCTGAAGAGCCTACGCTGGCGCTGTTTCAGGTGCCGCATGAAAAAGGCACGGCCCGTGCGCCGAAGCAATTCGTCGACCTGCAGAACGACGTCACCGCGGCCGCCATCGAGCTGGCGACCCGTGAGGGTTTCGAGTCGGTCGAACACGTCAAACGCTACACCGCATTGGGCTTCGGTACCGATCAGGGCAAGTTGGGTAACGTCAATGGTCTGGCCATCGCGGCCCGTTCGCTGAACGTTTCCATCCCCGAGATGGGCACCACAATGTTCCGCCCGAACTACACGCCAGTGACCTTCGGTGCGATTGCCGGCCGTCACTGCAAACACGTCTTCGAGCCTGTGCGCTTTACTGCGCTGCATGCCTGGCACATCAAGAACGGCGCCGAATTCGAAGACGTCGGTCAGTGGAAACGCCCGTGGTACTTCCCCAAGGGTGGCGAAGACCTGCATGCCGCCGTCGCACGCGAATGCAAGGCGGTGCGCGCGAGCGTCGGTCTGCTGGACGCCTCGACACTGGGCAAAATCGATATTCAGGGGCCGGACGCCCGTGAATTTCTCAACCGCATCTACACCAACGCCTGGACCAAGCTGGACGTGGGCAAGGCGCGCTATGGCCTGATGTGCAAGGAAGACGGCATGGTCTTCGATGATGGCGTGACCGCCTGCATCGGTGACAACCACTTCCTGATGACCACCACCACCGGCGGTGCAGCACGCGTTCTGCAATGGCTGGAAATCTATCAGCAGACTGAATGGCCTGACCTCAAGGTGTACTTCACTTCTGTGACGGATCACTGGGCGACCCTGACGCTGTCCGGGCCCAACAGCCGCAAGTTGTTGAGCGAAGTCACCGATATCGACCTGGGCCGTGAAGCGTTCCCGTTCATGACCTGGAAGGAAGGGCTGGTCGCTGGCGTACCGGCACGGGTGTTCCGCATCTCCTTCACCGGCGAGCTGTCGTACGAGGTCAACATTCAGGCTGACTACGCCATGGGCGTGTTGGAAAAGATCATCGAAGCGGGCAAGGCCTACAACCTGACGCCGTACGGTACCGAGACCATGCACGTCCTGCGCGCCGAGAAAGGTTTCATCATTGTCGGCCAGGACACCGATGGCTCGATGACCCCGGACGATCTGAACATGGGTTGGTGTGTCGGGCGTACCAAACCCTTCTCGTGGATCGGCTGGCGCGGCATGAACCGCGAAGATTGCGTGCGTGAGCAGCGCAAGCAACTGGTCGGGCTGAAGCCGGTTGACCCGACGCAGTGGCTGCCGGAAGGCGCGCAACTGGTGTTCGATACCAAGCAGGCGATTCCGATGAGCATGGTCGGTCACGTGACCTCCAGCTATGCGCACAACTCGCTGGGATATTCGTTTGCAATGGGCGTGGTCAAGGGCGGCCTGAGCCGCATGGGCGAGCGGGTGTTCGCGCCGCTGGCCGACGGTAGCGTGATTGAAGCCGAGATTGTTTCGTCGGTGTTCTTCGATCCGAAGGGCGAACAGCAGAACGTGGAGTGATGGGTTGTTCTTGCACACGGCTGATCGGTCGAGCGGTCCGCGACAAGTTGTCTTGCCAGTCTGGACGGACGATTCGCGAACAAGCTCGCTCCCACGCGGGCTTGGTGGATTGATCGAGACGTGTGTGACGAGCGTTCTGAGCCGAAACGATCATGTACAACAGAATTCAGAGCAGGTGATCCATGACCACAGTCAATGTTTACCCACAGCGCCCGAGCGCCGACGTCAAAGCCGAGTCGCCATTGTTCCATGCCAGTCTGGACAGTCTGGTCGGGAAGGGGCGCGCCAACCCGGGCGTGTTTCTGCGCGAAAAGAAACTGCTGGGCCACCTTACCCTGCGCGGTGATGGCCGCGACCCGGCTTTTGCCGCAGGCGTGCACAAGGCGCTGGGCATGGAGTTGCCCGCAGCACTCACACTGGTAACCAGCGGCGACAGCTCACTGCAATGGCTCGGCCCTGACGAGTGGCTGTTGATCGTACCAACAGGTGAAGAACTGGCGGCCGAGCAGAAGCTGCGCGAAGCGCTGGCAGGCTTGCATATCGCGGTCGTCAACGTTAGTGGGGGGCAGTCGATCCTTGAGCTGACGGGTCCCAAAGTGCGTCAGGTGCTGATGAAATCCACCAGCTACGACGTGCACCCGGACAACTTCCCGGTCGGTAAAGCGGTCGGCACAGTATTCGCCAAGTCGCAACTGGTGATCCGCCGCACGGGCGAGGAAACCTGGGAACTGCTGATTCGCCGCAGCTTCTCCGATTACTGGTGGCTGTGGCTGCAGGACGCGGCAGCCGAATATGGCCTGGGTATCCAGGCCTGAGCCAAGTGGAGCCTGATCCAGCGTCTTCGCTGCCGCTGTTCGCGCCGCTGCCACCCACGCCGGCCAGCGTCGGTGAAGACCTGACAGGTATCAAGGATTCAGGAGTGTTCGCTTAATGAGTCGTGCCCCAGATACATGGATTTTGACTGCCGACTGCCCAAGCGTATTGGGTACGGTAGATGCCGTGACCCGCTTTCTGTTCGAGCAGGGCTGCTATGTGACCGAGCACCATTCGTTCGATGATCGCCTGTCAGGGCGTTTTTTCATCCGTGTGGAGTTTCGTCAGCCCGAGGGCTTCGATGAGCAGGCATTTCGTGCTGGGCTCGGCGAGCGTGGCGAAGCGTTCGGCATGATCTTCGAGCTGACAGCGCCGAACTACCGTCCAAAAGTGGTGATCATGGTCTCCAAGGCCGATCACTGCCTGAATGACTTGCTGTATCGCCAGCGCATCAACCAGCTGTCCATGGACGTGGTCGCTGTGGTGTCCAATCACCCTGATCTTGAACCTTTGGCTGGCTGGCACGGAATTGCGTACTACCATTTCCCCCTTGATCCCAACGACAAGCCTGCACAGGAAGCGAAGGTCTGGCAGGTGATCGAAGAGTCTGGCGCCGAACTGGTGATCCTCGCCCGCTACATGCAGGTGCTGTCGCCGGATCTGTGCCGCAAACTCGACGGCAAGGCGATCAACATTCACCACTCACTGTTGCCCGGTTTCAAAGGTGCCAAGCCCTACCATCAGGCCTACAACAAGGGGGTGAAACTGGTCGGCGCCACGGCGCACTACATCAACAATGATCTGGACGAAGGCCCGATCATTGCCCAGGGCGTCGAAGTGGTCGATCACAGCCATTATCCCGAAGACCTGATTGCCAAGGGCCGGGACATCGAAGGGCTGACACTGGCTCGGGCGGTGGGCTATCACATTGAACGGCGTGTGTTCCTCAACGCCAACAGGACAGTTGTCTTATAGCGATCAAGCTGCGGGTGATGAGCTTCGCCTGCCGTGAGTAACTGCTTTTCCCTGCTCCCTAACAATAAAAGCGAGGTGACATGTATGTCTGGTAATCGCGGTGTAGTGTATCTCGGCGCTGGCAAGGTCGAAGTCCAGTCCATTCCCTTCCCTAAAATGGAAGATCCACGCGGCAAGCGCATCGAACACGGCGTGATCCTGCGCGTGGTATCCACCAATATCTGCGGCTCGGACCAGCACATGGTACGTGGCCGTACCACGGCGCAGACCGGCCTGGTGCTCGGTCATGAAATCACCGGTGAAGTCCTCGAAGCCGGTCGTGACGTGGAACACCTGAAAGTCGGCGATCTGGTGTCGGTGCCGTTCAACGTGGCATGTGGCCGTTGCCGCAGTTGCAAGGAACAGCACACCGGCGTTTGCCTGACGGTCAACCCGGCCCGTCCCGGCGGTGCTTACGGTTATGTGGACATGGGGGACTGGGTCGGCGGTCAGGCGGAATACGTGCTGGTGCCTTATGCCGACTTCAACCTGCTCAAACTGCCTGATCGCGATGCCGCGATGGAAAAGATTCGCGACCTGACCTGCCTGTCAGACATCTTGCCAACCGGCTATCACGGTGCCGTGACTGCAGGTGTCGGGCCGGGCAGTACCGTGTATGTGGCTGGTGCCGGGCCGGTAGGCTTGGCAGCGGCGGCTTCGGCTCGGCTGCTGGGTGCTGCGGTGGTGATTGTCGGCGACGTCAACCCGACGCGTCTGATCCATGCCAAGTCGCAGGGCTTCGAAATTGCCGACCTGTCCACGGACACACCACTGCATGAGCAGATCGCTGCCCTGCTGGGCGAGCCTGAAGTGGATTGCGCGATTGACGCCGTAGGCTTCGAGGCGCGTGGACATGGCCATGCAGGCGCGCAAGCCGAAGCGCCAGCGACCGTACTCAACTCATTGATGGGTGTGGTACGAGTGGCAGGCAAGATCGGTATTCCTGGCCTGTACGTCACCGAAGATCCGGGCGCCGTGGATGCAGCCGCCAAAATGGGCAGCCTGAGCATTCGCTTGGGTCTGGGCTGGGCCAAATCCCACAGCTTCCACACTGGCCAGACGCCTGTGATGAAGTACAACCGCCAGTTGATGCAGGCCATCATGTGGGACCGCATCAAGATCGCTGACGTTGTGGGCGTTGAAGTCATCAGTCTCGATGACGCGCCACGTGGCTATGGCGAGTTCGATGCGGGTGTGCCGAAGAAGTTTGTCATTGATCCGCACAAGTTGTTCAGTGCGGCGTGATCGTAATAAGTGGGCGGCTGGCGCCGCCCACTTTAGATCGTGCACTACGGGTTATAGCGTGTCAGTTTTCCGGCCGCGCTCATGCAACAAGACACTCGATGAATGTTTCAGGGTTGCTCAACGTCCAGCCTTTTTACTAGCCTATCGGCAAGGCCTCGTGGATAGACAACACCTTTTCCTTGCGCAGTCATAATGGCCCGTTCAGCGCTGTGAAGGTTTCCTTACAGGTAGGAATGCCAGACGGGTTCATAGGCGAAATCTCTATAAAGGCCACTCCCTTGACGGAAGGTGTTTCTTTTAACGATGTCTCTGAGTGTATTGCCGTCAGAGAGTGCGTTGTCAATATCATAGACACTGTGGTAGATAACTTTCCCTTTGTAGCCTTTCACCGGCAGTCCGGTGAGTTCGGATAGTTGTGCCGCAAATGAATTTGCACCGCCGTTGGCAGAGTGACAGACGACAAGGTGAATGGTGTCATACCCGCCCAGACTTCCTTTGTTTTCCTTGATTTTATGATTAAGAAGTTCTGGGGAAACCTTTCCGTCACCCATGCTCAATTGTGGATGTCCTGTTGATTCCGGCGGAATGCCGTGGGCGTGAACCAACAGTTCCCGCTGTCCTTTTTTGGCCACGTTATCGTAGACATTGAGGCTGTCTCCCAGATTGACGTGATTACTCAGTTTCAAACCCTTCATTGTTGATGGGAATTCCTGAAGCAGAGGACGTTTTTGTCTAAGCCCCATCTGTCGCAGGAGTCTAAAAAATAAGGACCCATGGCCGCTGGGATCGACCCGGTTGATCGGATCTCCAACGCAGTACGCATACGCATTCAGACCACCCTCGCCAAACGGACTCAAACTGTCCGGGCTGTTGAACCTCATCAACACTGGATTGAATGCCCTGTACCCGTTGCCCAGCGGATAATGCCCGGTCACCCGGTCTGCCTGTTGACCCGTGAAGCCTGGCAGGTCCATGGGATTGCCCTTTGGGTAACGACCACCATAAGGCGTATAGCAAAAGACTGATTGCGGTATTGCAATGACCGAGTCCTGTTGGTCTGTCGCGAGTAACTCACATTCCGACCCTTCGTCATGCTTTCGTTGAAACGCCAACCGATACTCACCAGCGTGCAACAGCCTGTGTCGGGTCTGCGCCTGGATCTGCGTTGCGAGGCGATTTTTCTGATAGAAGCGCTGTACGCTGGCCTGACTATCGACTTCGCTGCCTGCCAGACGATCGAGAGCGTCGTAGTAATAACGGCAGCGTGTCTCACTCGCA
The DNA here is from genome assembly GCF_021147775.1 of Pseudomonas californiensis. Classification (GTDB taxonomy): domain Bacteria; phylum Pseudomonadota; class Gammaproteobacteria; order Pseudomonadales; family Pseudomonadaceae; genus Aquipseudomonas; species Aquipseudomonas californiensis. Next base: position 125,058 of record NZ_JAGTPK010000016.1, on the reverse strand, counting down.
ACGGGAGTCATGGGATTCACCTTCTCGACGCCAGACATTCATGGCTCAGTCTGTGTCCGGTTGAGTGAGCTGCCTAGCTATTAGAACTGTCAGGCGGATCATCGGGCGCCTCTGCTGCTCCGACGTCATCCGACGTCAGGGTAGGAAATAACACCTATGCTCTGCCCCCCACCGGGAACAAGCTACCGCTCCCCCAGTCAAACCGTCTGTTTTACCGCTCACTATCGGGCGGTTCAGGTTTTGATGAGGTTGACCGAATGAAGACTGCACGCATGATGGCACTGGCAACGTTGATGGGCCTGGCAGCAAGCCCGGTATTTGCCTTCAACCTGAATGACGCAGCGAATGCGGTTTCCAATGCAACAGGCGGTAATCAGAAAGCGACCGCTGCGCCCGAAGCCGCTGGCCTGCTCAACGCGCTGGGTTCTCAGCTCAACGTGACCCCGGAACAGGCGGTTGGTGGGACAGGCGCATTGCTGGGGTTGGCCAAAAACAAACTGGCTGGTAATGATTACTCGCAACTGGCTAAATCGGTTCCTGGTCTGGAGCAACTGTCCGGTACTTCGGCGCTCGACAGCCTGGGCGGCGCAAATGGCCTTGGCAAGCTGCTGGGCGGGAGCAAGGCTGGCGACAATTCGATGCTCAACAGTGCCTTGGGCAACGTGCAGAGCATGGGCGACGTGAACAACGCTTTCAAGGCGCTGGGCATGGACAGCAGCATGGTCAGCCAGTTTGTCCCGGTGATCCTGCAATACCTGGGTCAACAAGGTGCGGGCGGCTCCGCGTTGCAAAGTCTGAGTAGCGTGTGGGGTGGGGGTAGCTGAACGCGTAGCCTGCTTAATTTGGCAGTGACTTCAAGTGCGAACAGTGTGCAGTGGGCCTGCACGCTGTCCGGTCCACGCTGTATTGTTTCGGTTATGTAAACAGCCAGAGTTTGATGTTCATAGAAACAGCGCTCAACCGCTCATCGCTATCAAAGAAGCAATACGTTATCGCGAACCCGCTAGATATCTCTGATAGCGTTCATTGCCTCTACATGATAGCGTTGCGAAGCGGCTGCTGTTTCTCTACGGAGTATGGTCATGCCCTGCACCAGTTGTTCAAGCGCATCTTTGTCCAGGTCGTAAATTGCACTGTCATACGATCCCGTTGGTCTATTCCGGTACGTGCGCATGTCTGCCAATTGGCTGATCAGGATACGCTCCTGTTTTTTTGGTCGCAGGTGTTTGATTATTCCGAGCGTGGACTCGAAGTTCCCGTGATGTGCTTCGAAGGGGAGCGCTTCACGGGGTAAAAAACCTCGGCCTTGACCCGAGAACGCCTGGCCTGTCCGCTCAGCCCAGCTTCCTTTTGCTTTGGAAAGAAATTCTGCCGCATGATCTGCCCCAACCCTTTCATTTACTTGTGTGATAATCGCGCGATAATCCGTGTTTTGCAGTTTTCTTAGTGTGTTACCGCTGAATGATTTAAAGCTTCGCTGCAGCAGCGACGGAACATTGGCTGTTTGAGATACGACTTTCTTTACGTTAAGTCTTCCTATGGCTTTAATTACCAGCCCGGCTGAACGGAAAGACAAGTGTCCATCCGGGTCGAAGGAATTTATCGGGTCTCCCTTGCAATAGGCATAGGCGTTCAGGCCGGCTTTTTCAAACGGCCCCAGGCTGTCCGGACTATTGAATCTCATGAGTACAGGATTGAACGCTCTGTAGCCGTTCCCCAGTAAATAGTAACCGGTGACCTTGTCTATTGGCTGGCCATTAAAACCTGGCAGGTTCTCTGGATTAGCCGCTGGATGACGGACACCGTAGGGCGCGTAGGACACTTTCTGTAGCAGGTCCGCAATAACAGAACCTTGCCGATCTGTCGCCAGCAACGCGCACTCACTCGCTCCATTTTCCAGGCGATACTGAGCCAACATGTGTTCGTTTGTTTGAAGGGTCCTGTATCTGATCGAACCCTCAATCCGGATAGCGAGGCGACTCTTTTGATAGAAGTGTCGCACAACGTTATTGGCCGATAGGGAAACGCTCGCCAGGCGGTCCAGGGCGTCATAACGATAGGTGTTCAGCAAGGTGTGATTGGGCGGCAGCACGGTCGAGCTCTCCTGTCCTGATGGGATCAGTCTCAATCGCCCGCGAAAAGCCGTCTACCTGTCGAAACTGCTAGTCAGCGCTGCGCGGCCTCAAGCCTCAACGCCGCAATCCGTGCATCCTTCTCGATCCACAATTGGTTGACCCAGCCCTGGATTTTCTCGCGAAACACAGGATCGTTCTCGTAGTCCCCCTGCCATAACGCCGGGTCCATGGGGCGCGTCCTGATATCGACGATCACTTTCGGCACGCGCCCACAAAGCATGTCCCAGAAACCTGGAATAGCGGAGCCGGGGTACACGACTGTCACATCCAGAATCGCGTCCAGCTGTTCGCCCATCGCAGCGAGCACGAACGCAACACCGCCTGCCTTGGGCTTGAGCAGGCTGATGTAGGGCGAGGTCTGTGCCGCATGCTTGGCAGGGGTGAAACGTGTGCCTTCCAGATAGTTGACGATGGTCACCGGCTGACGTTTGAACAGTTCGCAGGCGGCCTTGGTGATCTCCAGGTCCTTGCCTTTGAGTTCAGGATTTTTGGCCAGAAACGCTTTTGTGTAGCGCTTCATGAACGGGTAGTCCAGCGCCCACCAGGCGAGGCCCAGCAGCGGCACCCAGATCAATTCCTTTTTCAGGAAGAACTTGAAGAACGGTGTACGGCGATTGAGCGCCTGGATCAGCGCTGGAATATCGACCCACGTTTGATGGTTGCTGATCACCAGATACGAGGTGTCGCCGCGCAGGCCCTCGTCGCCACGAATGTCCCATTGCGTAGGTATGCATGACGCAAAAATGAGCTTGTCGATTTCCGCCCAGGTTTCCGCAATCCACATGACCGCTCGCGAGCAGCGATCGCGCATCCGGCCTCGAAACAGCAGTTTGAGCAAGGCAAAAATCAGCAGGGGGCCTATCAGCACCAGGGTGTTGATCAGCAGGAGCAGGGCTACAAAACAGCCGGTGAGCACACGGCGCATAAAAGACTCTTGACGGTTCAGGGCGACCAATAATAAAGATCATCGCGTTTTACGCCAATTACACAGGTGCTTACAAATGTTTCACTTAGCGGTAATTATGCTGGCCCGACGTTGAGGCTGGCGAACCAACTGCAGCTTCGTTGTCTAAAAAACCGGCGTCAACCCAGGCGCTGCCCCTTGTGAGGAACCCCACACGTGAAACCGATCCTGGCGCTGTTGTCTCTGCTGGCGTTGCCTGTCATGGCCGCTGAACCGACGCTGTATGGCCGTTATGAAAACATCAAGGTTGCGGAACTGGGCCAGACCTTCAAGGCCAAGATGGACACCGGTGCGCTCACGGCGTCGCTGTCTGCCAAGGACATTGAGCTGTTCAAGCGTGACGGAGACGACTGGGTACGCTTCCGCCTGGCAACCAAGGACGCCGACAACAAGGTTTACGAACACAAGGTGTCGCGGATCAGCAAGATCAAAGGCCGTTCCGATGGCGAAGACGATGATGAAGTCATTGATCCGGTAAAGCGTCCGGTGGTGGACCTGGAGCTGTGCCTGGGCGACAAGAAGCGCACCGTCGAAGTGAACCTTGTGGATCGCAGCCATTTCAACTATCCGCTGCTGATCGGGGCCAAGGCGTTGCGTGAGTTCGATGCCGCCGTCAACCCGGCGCGCCGTTACACCGCTGACAAACCGGATTGCTGATTGACGCCGAGGACTGAAAACGCGCAACGTTTCGCTCTTTGACCAAGCGCTCGGATGCCATGCCACACATTCTGATTGTCGAAGACGAAGCCGCGATTGCCGATACGCTGGTCTATGCGCTGCAAAGCGAGGGCTTCACTACGTCATGGCTCAGCCTGGGGCAGGATGCCGTCAACCATCAGCGGGTATCGCCTGCCGACCTGATCATTCTGGACATCGGTCTGCCGGACATCACCGGTTTCGAGACGTGCAAGCAACTGCGGCGCTTCAGCGAAGTGCCTGTCATGTTCCTGAGTGCACGTGATGGCGAAATCGACCGGGTCGTAGGGCTGGAGATCGGGGCTGATGACTATGTCGTCAAACCGTTCAGCCCGCGAGAAGTGGCGGCGCGAGTCCGGGCGATTCTCAAGCGTATGCAGCCGCGTACTGCACCTGTCTCGGAAAACCAGCCATTCACGGTCGATCTTGAGCGTTTTCAGATCAGCTATCGCGCCCAACCCTTGAGCCTGACCCGTCACGAATTCCGGCTGCTGCAATGCCTGCTGTCTCAGCCCGAGCGGGTGTTCAGCCGCGAGCAGTTGCTCGATGCGATGGGCGTGGCGGCAGATGCCGGTTATGAGCGCAGCATCGACAGCCATATCAAGAGCGTGCGTGCCAAGCTGCGTGTCGTGGCGGCCGATGCCGAGCCTATCCAGACCCATCGCGGGCTGGGTTACAGTTTCAGTCCGGGCCACAGCTGATGCCGCTGAGCATCCGGATCTTTCTGGTCTACGCGGTGTTCATCGCGTTGACGGGTTACTTCGTGCTCAGCACGGTGATGAAGGAAGTTCGCCCAGGCGTACGTCAGTCCACCGAAGAAACCCTGGTCGACACCGCCAATCTGCTGGCCGAGATTCTGCGTGATCAGGTGCGCCAAGGTACGTTGAACCAGGGTGCTCTGCCGGATGCGCTCAAGGCCTACGGCATGCGAGAGCCTCGCGCTACCATCTGGGGCCTGACCAAAAGCCAGGTCAACAACCGCATCTATGTGACAGACGCGAACGGCATCGTATTGCTCGATTCCACCGGTCAGGCAGTGGGTCAGGATTACTCGAAATGGAACGACGTCTACCTCACATTGCATGGCGAATACGGGGCGCGCTCGACTCGCAGCGACCCTGACGACCCGAATTCATCGGTCATGCACGTGGGCGCGCCGATTCGTGACAATGGCAGGATCATTGGCGTGGTGACTGTCGCCAAACCCAACAGCTCGTTGCAACCCTATGTTGATCGTGCCGAGCGCCGATTGCTCTGGTACGGCGGAGGCCTGACGGTATTGGGCCTGTTGCTGGGCGGGCTGTTCTCGTGGTGGCTGGGTTCGGCCTTGCGACGTCTGACCGGCTACGCCCAAGCGGTCAGCGAAGGACGCCGCGCCGAACTGCCGCATTATCGAGGTGGCGAGCTTGAGCAACTGTCTGCGGCGGTCGAGCACATGCGCACGCAGCTTGAAGGTAAAGCCTATGTCGAACGCTACGTGCATACACTGACCCACGAACTGAAAAGCCCGCTGGCGGCCATTCGCGGCGCTGCCGAGCTATTGCAGGATGAGATGCCCCACGAACAGCGACAGCGTTTCGTCAGCAATATCGAGGGCGAGAGCGCCCGTTTGCAGCACCTGATTGAACGTCTGCTCAACCTGGCGATGGTCGAGCAACGCCAGGGCCTGGAAGAACGGGTTCCCATTGCGCTGGCGGAGCTGATCGATGAACTGTTGGCCGCCAGAACTACCCGCATCGAGCGGCAGGGTTTACGCATCGATATTCATATTGATCCCGGTCTGCAACTGCTGGGCGAACGCTTTCTGCTGAGTCAGGCGCTGGCGAACCTGATCGATAACGCACTGGACTTCACTCCTGTCGATGGCAGGCTTGGTCTGACGGCCAAGCCTGAGGGTGAGCGGATCCGCTTCACGCTCTACAACGACGCCGCCCCGATTCCCGACTACGCCTTGCCACGCCTGAGCGAGCGCTTCTACTCCCTGCCACGTCCTGACAGCGGTCGGAAAAGCACCGGGCTCGGCCTGAATTTCGTGGAAGAAGTCGTGCAGTTGCATGCCGGAGAAATGCACATCGGGAATGTCGAGGGAGGGGTCGAGGTGAGGGTGACTTTGTCCGCCATAGGGTAAGGTTTTTCAGTGTGCGATGTGGTTAGTTGCCTCCGTTAGTTTATCTGTCTGGACGTCCATACCAGACAGGCTCATAGGTAAATTTTCTGCTGCTCTCAGTGCCTTTCTCATAAGGATCGGTTTTTTCAATATATGAGGGTCTTAGCCCCCGCACAGTACTATTGTCCCTAACGAAGGATGCAGTGACTCCGCCTTTGTAACTTTTGACGGGTAAACCTGTAATGGAAGATAGGGTTTCCCCGAATGGAACTTTGCCATCGCCTGAGTAACAGACAACGGTTCGAATGCTCTCATATTTTTCCAACGCCACATTACTGCGTCTGAGTTCGTTATAAAACGCGTCGGCAGCTATCGGCTTTTTGTCCAGATAGATGAACGAACCGTCGCTGTTCGAAGGGCGAGCGCCGTGGGCATTAATGAGTAATTCCTTCTTGCCATTTGTCTTGATCCGGTCGTAAAGAGCAACGCCCGATAGATCTCTGTGATTGGATAAGCGTAGTTTTTTGGGGCCGAAGATTACCTGTCGAGCGCGTTGAGGGGCTTTACGCAAGGCACCAAATAATCGTGAAACAGCCCCCTGAATTCCATTCAGGACTGGCACATGCCCCGTCGGATCATTGCGATTGACCGGATCTCCCAGGCAGTACGCGTAAGCATTCAATCCTCCTTGACCAAATGGGCTCAAGCTATCCGGGCTGTTGAACCTCATCAACACCGGATTGAATGACCGATAACCATTGCCCATCGGGTAATGCCCGGTCACTGGGTCCGCCCGTTCGCCATTGAAGCCGGGCAGGTTCATCGAGTCGGCCACTGGATGACGCACGCCGTAGGGTGTATAGGTGAACGATTGCTCAGGCATTGCAATGATCGAACCCTGCTGGTCGATCAAAAGGGATACGCAATCGACGCTGTCGTCGATCTGGTTTTGTTGGGCCAGTACCAGCCTGTGCGTCTGGAACAGCGTATAACCCGCATTCCCTTGAATCTGCGTAGCCAAGCGATTTCTCTGATAGAAAACCCCCATGCCGGCCTGCCCGTCGCGAGCGTTTCTGGCCAGGCGATCCAATGCGTCGTATTGATAACGACACTGCAAAACAGACAATCCGCATGCCATGGACTTTTTCTCGATTCTGAGCGGTCATTGGTCCTAGTCTGTGTGAGTCTGCTCAGGTCCTCCAGCTAGTAGAACCATCAGGTAGCGTCACGCCTGCCGCCAGGCATGACTCGTGCTCAAGCACCTACCACACAACGCCCATCCTGCCTACACATGCCCATTCCAGACTCTCTCCATCGAAAAACAGGGAGAGCCCCATGAACCGAAATCTGGCTGTAAAACTGGGCACCATTGCGTTGCTGATTATTCTGTTGCTGATTCCATTGTTGATGATCGGCAGCCTGATCACGGATCGGCAGTTGCAGCGTGACGGGGTACTTGACGATATCGCCCGCAGTTCCAGCTTCAGTCAACGCCTGACCGGGCCGATCCTCGTTGTGCCGTATCGCAAGAATGTGCGCCTCTGGAAAACCAACGCGCAGACCAATGAGCGCTATCTGGAGACTGCTGAGCAACGGGGGTATCTGTATTTTCTGCCGGAGCGTTTCGAGCTTGATGGCAAGGTGCAGACCGAGCGGCGCTCGCGGGGTATCTACGAAGCGCGGCTGTATCACGCTGAAAATCACGTCAGCGGTCACTTCGTGCTGCCCGAACAATTGGGCGTGACCGATGACTTTGCCGATTACCAGTTCGACAAGCCGTTTCTGTCGTTGGGCATCAGCGATATTCGCGGCATCGAGAACGCGCTGAAACTGCAACTCAACGGGCAGGCCATGGACTTTGTGCCGGGTTCGCGGCTCGATTGGCTGGGTGAAGGGGTGAGTGCCAACTTGCCTATGTTAGACAGTCGGCAGGAAACCACGCTGGAATTTGCATTCGACCTGACGCTGCAGGGCACCGGGCAGTTCGAGATCACGCCAGTCGGCAAGACCAGCAACGTGCAGTTGGCAGCCGACTGGCCGCCCCCGAAATTACCTGCCGACCCAGCGCGAGATCACCGATAAGGGCTTCAGTGCCGCATGGCAGGCCTCGTTCTTTTCTACCAATCTGGAAGATGCACTCAGCCGATGCCTGACAGCGCAGGCCTGCGAAGACTTCAAGAGTCGCAGTTTCGGGGTGAGTTTCGTCGATCCAGTGGATCAGTACCTCAAGAGCGATCGGGCGATCAAATACGCGCTGCTGTTTATCGCGCTGACCTTTGCAGGCTTCTTCCTGTTCGAAGTGCTGAAGAACATGGCGGTGCACCCGGTCCAGTACGCGTTGGTAGGTGCTGCGCTGGCCTTGTTTTACCTGATGCTGCTGTCGTTGTCCGAGCACCTGGGCTTTGCTGTTGCGTACATCGTGTCGGCCAGTGCCTGCGTCTGCCTGATCGGCTTTTACGTCAGCCATGTGCTGGGCAGTGTGCGTCACGGGATAAGTTTTGCCGCAGGCTTGAGTGCGCTGTATGGCTTGCTGTACGGCCTGTTGAGCGCAGAAGACTACGCACTGTTGATGGGCGCGCTGCTGTTGTTCGGTCTGTTGAGTGTGTTTATGGTTCTGACCCGCAGGCTGGATTGGTACAGCCTTGCATCAAGCCGCCCGGTCAAGCCTGCCGAGCGCGCTCAGGAGCCGGCTCATGAATGACCGGGCCGTGCTCCGTGAGGAGCGGTTGATGGCGCAGCGCCTGATCGACAGCGTTGTCAGCCTGCTCCCTTCGCCGCCGTGTGCAACCAGACCGCGGCAGAACATGAGCAGGCGCGCATCGCTCAGACCTCCGGTTGGGTCGCCAGCATCGAAGGCCGCTGGCTGACTTCCAGATACCAACTGGCCAGGCGCGGATAGGTGTTGCGCCAGCGCAGGTCAGGTTGCCGAAAGTCGAGATAACCCAACGCGGCCGCGACGCTGATGGACGCTACATCGAACGAGGAACTGAGTTCAGTGATGGCGTCCCGCTCGAAATAACTCAGGCTGCGCTCGATCTTTTTTTGTTGGTTGTCGAGCCACAGGTCCCAGTGTTTTTCCGCAGGACGCAGGACGGTTTCGTAGCGGATCAGCAGCGCTGCATCCAGCAGTGCGTCAGCGAGGGAGGCGAGAGTCAGGCGTCTCCAGCGTGCGGAACCTTCGCGAGGGATCAGCGGGCTGCCGACATGCTGGTGGTCCAGGTAGTCGAGAATGACCCGACTGTCGTGGATCACATTGCCGTCGGCCAATCGCAAGGCCGGGAGCTTGCCTGCCGGGTTGTCGTCATTCAGCTCCAGGGACGGGCTTATCGGGGTCAACACGGTCGACTGCAGCTGCACACGCTCCAGTTGACCGGTTTCATGCAGCAGTACAACCACCTTGCGGGCGAAGGGGGAGGCCGGATTGAAGTACAACGTCATGGTGGGCGCTGACATGGGTGATCCTCGAATGAGACAGGCCCATAGACTAGTCAGCGTACGGCAGGTGCGCAATCTGCCTTGCTGGCAGTGGGACTCATCAACGTCGCGCCAGCAGTCCCTTTACGCTCAAGCCTGCGGCGATGCCCATGCCTGCCCATGCCAGCGTGTCCCACCAGCCGTCGCCCAGCAATGCGGCAAACAGACCGGTCGCCGTAAGCGCCGCAATGGCCGACGGGATGGCGAACGTCTTCCAGAAACGTGAGGGTCTGGTGCTCATTTCGCCACCTGTGTCTGGACGACGTTCAGCGTCCGCGCGGCGCGGCGCCTGACCCACCACAAATACACACCGCTGCCGAGCAGGATGATGGTCAACACATCCAGCGCTGCCCACAGAATCTTCATCGGCATGCCGCCGTAGTCACCGAAATGCAGCGGTTGTGACATGCCCAGCGCATCCATGTACCAGGGGCGCTCGACCACTGCGGTGACTTGCAGAGTCCGGGCATCGATGAGCACCGGCGTCGCCAGGTGCGCAGTCAGGTGGGTATTACCCTTGAGGAATACGGCGTAATGGTGCTCGCTGGAAAAACGCGTCCCCGGGAAGGCGATAAAGTCGGCCTGCATGCCAGGCGCGGCGGATTCGGCGATTTCCAGCAGGCGGGTCGCGGGTGCGCGTTGCGTCAGCGGCGGTGCGTCGCGATAGGGCGCGATCATGGCTGCCAGCGTGTCGCTGCGCCACGACGCAATCAGGAGATCGGCGCAAGCGCTGATCACACCCGTTACCCCAACCACCAGCGCCCAGGTAAGCGTCACCACGCCAATCAGGTTATGCAGGTCGAGCCAGCGTGTGCGGGTGGATTTTTTGACCCGTACGGTGCCGAATTCGAGCTTGCGCATGAACGGCGAGTACAGCACGGTGCCGGAAACAATTGCCACCACAAACAGCAGTCCCATGAACGCCAACAGCAGCTTGCCTGGCAATTCGGCATACATGTCCACGTGCAGGCGCAGCATGACCATCATGAAACCGCCGTTGGCCGAAGGCATTTCCAGCGCTTCGCCAGTACGCGCATCCAGCGCGAAGGTGTGGGACGAGTTGGGTTCGGTTCCGGCCGTTGCCGCCGTGATGGCCATCACGCCATTGGGGTCTTCGTCATCCCAGCCGAAATACTGCATCACCTCACCGGGACGATGCGCTTCTGCAGCCTTCGCCAGTTGCTCCAGATTCAGGTGCGGCGTGTCAGCGGGCATGTCCCGGTAGTGCGGGGCATCACCCAACAGGTGGTCAATTTCATGGTGGAAGATCAATGGCAGGCCAGTGATGGCCAACATCAACAGGAACAGGGTGCATATCAGGCTGCTCCAGGTATGAACGATGGACCAGCGACGCACGGTTTGGCTTTTCATGGTAAATCCAGAGGCGAAGGGGTCGAGCGCTGCCGGGTCCCCGAATGACGTATAAAAGCTAAGCCGTATGAAAGTGGAAAAGTGTCAGAGAAGGTCCAGACCGGAGCTGCCGGCTATGTTTCAGGGTTTTACTGACGTGGATGTGGACGAGCCCGTTTCGTCCCTGGCCAGTACCGTGACCCACCATTGCGTGTGTTGGTTGATCTGCACCGGCAGGGTTGGCAGCAAAGCCTTGAGCGCCAGGTCGGTGTTGTTCAGCGGAAAACTGCCCGTAATGCGCAAGTCTGCCACCTTGGGGTCGACCCCCAGGTGCCCTACGCGATAACGGCCCAGCTCTGCCAGCATGTCCGCCAGGCGTGCGTTGTCCACCACCAGCATGCCGCGTGTCCAGGCGTCGGCGCCCGTGGGCATTGCGAGCAAGAGGCCTAGCCCTTCGCGGGTCAGGCGAATCTGCTGGCCCTCGCGCAGGATTTGCTCAGGTGTTGTGTTGCGGGCATGGGCGGCGACTGCCGATTGCAGCACGCTCAACAGTGTCCCTTCGGGCTCGCGCTTGACCAGGAAACGCGTACCCAGTGCGCGCATCGTGCCGTCCGTGGTTTCGACAATGAAGGGTCGCGGGTCATCGTGATTACCGGTTTGTACCAGTATCTCGCCGTCCTGCAGGATGACTCGCCGTTGTGTTGCATCGAAGCGCAAATCGATCGCACTGTGCGTATTGAGACGGATCAGCGTGCCGTCTGCCAGCCTCACGTCACGTTGCTCGCCGGTGGCGGTGCGTTGATCGGCCAGCCAGTAATCCAGAGGCAGATAGCGCTCGCTCAGAAACAACGTCAGGCCACAGGCAAGAAGCAGCCCGGCCAGGCCGCTGCCGAATTTGCGTACCTTGCGGCGCAGGGTGCCGGGTGATTGCTGCAAGGCTTTGCGTGCCGGGCCTGCCGGGAGTGCGAAGCGTTGATTGACCATGCCCAGTTGGCTCCAGGCCCGGGCATGTTCCTCATCCGCAGCCAGCCATTGGGCAAACTCGGCACGCTGGGCATCGTTGCCATTGGTGCTGTCCAGGTTCAGTTGCCACGTAATGGCAGCGTCCAATACGCGAGCAGATACCGGGCTGGTGTTCATGTCGGTTCGCCGTAGAGTGCTACGTAGCACTGGCGCATGGCCTGAGCCAGGTATTGCCGAACGCGCGACACCGAAACGCCCAGGCGTTCGGCAATCTCGCCGTGGCTCAGCCCTTCCAGCCGATTGTAAAGAAAGGCCGCCCGCGCCTTGCTCGACAGTGTGCCGAGCATGCGGTCGATGGCTTTCAGGTCTTCCAGGATCAGCAATTGTTCTTCGGGCGAAGGTTGCTCGGCTTCAGGGATCAGCATGAGTTCGCTGACGTAGGCTTGCTCCAGCGCTGCCCGCCGGAAGTAGTCGAACATCAACCCTTTGGCGATAGTCGCCAAAAACGCCCGAGGCTCGCGCGGCGACTGAAGCTCATCGCGCCCCAGCAAGCGCACGAACGTGTCCTGGCTGAGGTCCTGAGCGCGTTGCGGGCAGGCAACATTGCGCCGCAGCCAGGCCAGCAGCCAGCCGCGATGATCGCGATACAGCGCACCAACGATCTCGCTATGAGTGCTCGGGACTGACGACACGAATGGCCTCGGTTGAGAAAGATCTGACTAAAGAGAATCATTCGCGATTGTGACAGGCGCGAGAGGTAGTGGCAATTGGCGCTTGTCGGAAGCAGGCAGATCGCCAACTGGATGAGCGGTGCAAGGCATACCGGCCCCTTCGTCAGCAAGCTGACCACGGGCGGATCTCAGAGGTCGGGCGCTTCAGAACGAATGCGATTGTTTGCGTCGGCGCCATTGGCCCAGGCATTCCTCCAGCCGCAAGGGGCTGTCGATCTGTTGGCGGCGGGCGTGGCTGAACAGAATAAGCGCCAGCTCGGCGGTCACCAGAGCGTCGGCGCTGGCGTTGTGCCGTTCTTCGGCGTGCAGACCGAAGAATTGTGTCCAGTCGTCCAGCCCTGCGTGGCGCAGATTGGCCTGCTCGCAAAGCATGGGTGCGATTTCCGCTGCATCGAAGAATGGATGCAGCAACCTGTAATCCAGGCTTTCCTTGAGCGCCCGCGACAGCATGTGCTGGTCGAATGGTGCGTGGAAACCAAGGATCGGGCTGTCGCCTGCAAACTCCATGAAGTCCAGCAAGGCGTCGACCGGCTCGCTGCCGGCCGCAATGGCGCTGGGTGCCAGACCATGAATCAACACGGCTGGGCTGATCTTGTGATCAACCCGCAAAAGCGTGCGTTCGAATTGCTGGCCGAGATCAATCGCGCCGTCTTCAATCACGACCGCGCCGATGGACAGCACCTGATCGCGGTTCATGTTCAGCCCGCTGGTTTCCAGATCGAGCACCACCCAGCGCTGTTGACGCAGCGGTGCATCGCTGAGTTTTACGCAGTTTGGCAGTCGCTGGATTCGCTCCAGTTGATGAGCCTCCAGCGGAGTCCTTTTTGGGCGTGGCCGCAGCCATTCGAAGAGATTCATGGCAGATCAATCGTCATAGTTGATAACGCAGGGTCAGGCTGGTTTGCAGACGCTGAGCCTGACGGAATGACTCGCGCAGGATGCGACGGTCCAGATGGTTGAGCGTGTCCGGGTCGATCCGGTTCGAGTACGGCAGGTTCTGTCGGCTCTGCAACTGATGCTGCTGCATGCGGGCCTGCTGGATGAAGTGATAAGCCTCTTCATATGCCGCGCCATCCAGCGGGTCGATGACTTCGCGCTCGATCAACTGGCGCAGGCGCTCGATGGTGTTGTTGGCGCCAATACCGTTGGCCAGCGCCAACAGGCGAGCGCCATCCACAAATGGCGTCAGCCCCTCGGTCTTGAGGTCCAGGGTGTCTTTTTCGCTGCCTTTGCGGGCCAGCACAAAGTCTTTGAAACGGCCCACCGGGGGGCGTTGGCGCAGCGCGTTTTCAGCCAGCATGCGCTGGAACAGGCGGTTGTCCGAGACCTGCTCAACAATGCCACGCCGCAGTTGCTCGCCGCCGCTTTCATCGCCCCACACCACACGCAGGTCAAAATAGATGCTTGAGGCCAGCAGGTTTTCGGGCGTCGCCTCGCGGATGAACGCCGCAAAGCGTCGGGACCACTCGGCGCGCGACAGGCACAGCTCCGGGTTGCTGGCCATGATGTTGCCTTTGCACAGGGTGAACCCGCACTGCGCCAGACTCTGGTTGATGCGCTCGGCGATGGGCAGCAGCAGGGCACGGATTTGAGCGGCTTCTGCTGCGTCGCGTGCCTCGAAAAGGATGCCGTTGTCCTGATCGGTGTGCAGCGTCTGTTCGCGTCGTCCTTCACTGCCAAAGCACAGCCAACTGAACGGCACGCCGGGTTCGCCGTGTTCTTCAAGGGTCAGTTCGATCACCCTGCAAACGGTGTGATCGTTGAGCAGGGTGATGATCTGGGTAATCTGGGTCGAGGACGCGCCGTGAGCCAGCATACGGTCGACCAGTTGCACGATATCGCCCCGCAGGCTGGTCAGTGCTTCAATGCGCGGTGCGTTGCGGATGGTTCGCGCCAGGTGCACCAGGTCGACCCGTTGCAACGAGAACAGGTCGCGCTCGGACACCACGCCACACAGTCGGCCGTCCTTGACCAGGCAGACGTGCGCAATATGGCGACCGGTCATGGCGATGGCTGCATCGAATGCGCTGGCGTCCGGGCTCAGGTGAAAGGGTGCCAGGCTCATGGTCAGGCGCACCGGTGCGCTGAAGTCGGCGTGCACGTCAGCAACGGCCTCACGCAGGTCGCGCAGTGTGAAAATGCCCAGCGGCGCCTGTTGCTCGTCAACAATCACAATGCTGCCCACCTGCTGCTCATGCATCAGCTTTACGGCTTCGCGCATCGGGGTTTCGGGGCTGCACATCACCGGGTGACGCATCGCCAGCTCGCCCAGGCGGGTGTTCAGTGAATACTGAGTGCCCAGGGTTTCGGCTGCACGCTGCTGGACCTGATGGTTGACTTGATCAAGCAGGCTGCTGACCCCGCGCAGGGCGAAGTCGCGGAAGGTGGTAGACAGCGCAAACAGTTTGATGAACGCCTGCTTGTTCAGTTGCAGGCAGAAGGTGTCCTCGGCTGCCAGATGCTCGGTGCGGGTTGCCCGTTCACCCAGCAGGGCTGCCAGAGGAAAGCACTCGCCGGTTGTGATTTCAAACGTGGTTTCGGTACCCCCTTTGGCGGAATGAGGGCGCTCACCTACCACTCGACCCTGTTTAACGATATAAAAGTGCTCGACTGGCCCGTCGCCTGGTTTGATGATGCTTTCATCGGCGGCATAAAACCTGAGCTGGCACTGCTCCACCAGATACGCCAGATGGGCGTTTTCCATCTGGTTGAATGGCGGGAATTTTTGCAGGAACTGCATGGTGCCGTGGATGTTCTGCAGTATTGCCGTCTTGCCTGCCTGTGTGAAAGCATCTGCTCTGCTCATGACCTGTACCGCGTTCTTGTTATTGGTGCCCATGGTCGGCCGCTTGCTGCACAGTGCCCATTGGACGTAAGTCTTACGCCTGTGCATCATGCCGCCGGTTGTTGTGACAGAACTGATTTGACCAACGCGCCGGACCGCGATTGACCAGCGGCGAGGAAGCCGACGAAATACATTGCGGATTTTCGAAAATCTGCGGTCGGATGAGTTCAGGGAACGATGAGATTGCGATGATTGATCACGACATATTAAGCGACGAAGAGCGCAGCGCCCTCAATGAGGTCATGCTCGAGTCGAACTGCGATACCCCGCAACGGGTCCTGATCGTCGATGACGATGATGACGCGCGCGAGCTGCTGGCCGAAATTCTCAGCCTCAATGACATCAACTGCATGACCGCGCCGGGTGCGGAAAGCGCCATGGAACTGTTGGAGAGTCGTCAGTCTATCGGCCTTCTGATCACCGATCTGCGAATGGCACCGAGTGACGGTCTGGACCTGATCCGCCAGGTCCGCGAGTCGGACCGTGCCGAGTTGCCGATCATCATTGTGTCGGGCGATGCCAACGTGCGCGATGCGATCGACGCCATGCATCTGAGCGTGGTGGACTTCCTGCTCAAACCGCTCAATACCAGGCAGTTGGTCAAGCTGGTGAAACGTGAGCTGGGCCTGAACTGACCCTCGAAATATCGACAGCGCCATCCGGGCAAAAAAAGACCTGAGCGAGCATGTCTGCCCGTCAGGTCCATTCTTCAGTTTATCCAGTCAGGCGCGTTCAAACGCACCTGACTGCAGCCTTGATCAGCATCACAGCGGGTTTTTTGCCTTGTACTCGCGGCGACGACGGTGCAGCACGGGTTCGGTGTAGCCGTTGGGCTGCCGAGTGCCCTCGATGACCAGCTCAACAGCCGCCTGAAAGGCAATGTTGTTGTCGAAATCCGGAGCCAGCGGGCGATAGAGCGGGTCGTTGGCGTTCTGGCGGTCGACAACTGGCGCCATGCGCTTGAGACTCTCCAGCACCTGAGCCTCGTTGACCACGCCGTGGCGCAGCCAGTTGGCCATGTGCTGGCTGGAAATACGCAGCGTCGCACGGTCTTCCATCAGGCCAATATCGTTGATGTCCGGTACTTTCGAGCAACCTACGCCCTGATCGATCCAGCGCACCACGTAGCCAAGAATGCCTTGGGCATTGTTGTCCAGTTCGTTCTGGATCTCTTCCGGCGTCCAGTCAGTGTTGGGTGCAAGCGGAATGGTGAGAATGTCATCCACCGAAGCAGGCTCGCGCTGTGCCAGCTCGGCCTGACGAGCAAACACGTCAACCTTGTGATAGTGCAAAGCGTGCAGTGCAGCCGCCGTTGGCGAAGGTACCCAGGCAGTGTTGGCGCCTGCCAGTGGATGGGCGACTTTCTGCTCCAGCATGGCGGCCATCAGATCCGGCATGGCCCACATGCCTTTACCGATCTGCGCACGCCCTTGCAGGCCACACTTCAAACCGATGTCCACGTTGGAGTTTTCATAGGCCGAAATCCACTTTTCGGCTTTCATTTGCGCTTTGCGTACGACCGGACCTGCTTCCATCGAGGTGTGGATCTCATCGCCTGTACGGTCGAGGAAGCCGGTGTTGATGAACACCACACGTTCGCTCGCTGCCTGGATACAGGCCTTGAGGTTGACGGTGGTACGACGCTCTTCGTCCATGATGCCGACTTTCAATGTGTGGGTCGGCAAGCCCAGCACCTGTTCGATACGCCCGAACAGCTCGTTGGTGAACGCGGCTTCTTCCGGCCCGTGCATCTTCGGTTTGACGATGTACATCGAACCCTGCCGGCTGTTACTGCGCGAGGTATTGCCCTTGAGGTTATGAATGGCCGCCAGGCTGGTCAGCAGGCCGTCGAGAATACCTTCCGGAACTTCGTTGCCGTGCTTGTCGAGGATCGCGTCGATGGTCATCAGGTGACCGACGTTGCGGATGAACAGCAACGACCGGCCGTGCAGGGTCACCTCACCGCCTTGTGGGGTGGTGTAGACCCGGTCCGGGTTCATGGTGCGAGTGAAGGTTTCTCCGCCCTTGGAGACTGACTCGGCCAGATCGCCCTTCATCAGCCCCAGCCAGTTGCGGTAGACCACGACCTTGTCATCAGCGTCGACGGCGGCGATGGAGTCTTCGCAGTCCATGATGGTGGTCAGCGCCGCTTCCATCAGGATGTCTTTCACGCCGGCCAGATCAGTCTGGCCGACCGGGCTGGACGCATCGATCTGAATCTCGAAATGCAGGCCGTTGTGCTTGAGCAGGATGGCGAACGGTGCCGAGGCATCGCCCTGTACACCGATCAGTTGTGTGTCGTCTTTCAGCCCCGTGTTGCTGCCGCCCTTGAGACTGATGACCAGTTTGCCGTCGATCAGCTTGTAAGCGGTCGAATCAACATGCGAGCCGGCTGCCAGCGGCGCAGCCTGATCAAGGAACGCGCGGGCGAAGGCGATCACCTTGGCGCCACGCACCTTGTTGTAACCCTTGCCCTTTTCAGCGCCGCCGTCATCGCTGATGGCATCGGTACCGTAGAGCGCATCGTAAAGCGAACCCCAGCGTGCGTTGGATGCGTTGAGTGCGAAGCGGGCATTCATGACCGGCACGACCAGTTGCGGGCCAGCCATGGTGGCGATTTCTTCGTCCACGTTCTGCGTGGTGATCTGAAACTCTGCCGCTTCTGGCAGCAGATAGCCGATGTCCTGAAGGAATGCCTTATAAGCCGAGGCGTCGTGAGCCTGTCCGGCAGTGGACTGGTGCCAGGCGTCGATTTTCGCCTGCAAGTCATCACGCTTTGCGAGCAGTGCCTTGTTTTTGGGAGCAAGGTCGTGAATCAGTGTGTCCGCACCGGCCCAGAAGGTTGCGGCATCAAGGCCGGTTCCAGGGGTGGCTTCGTCTTGCACGAAGTCGAACAGGACTTTGGCGACCCGCAGGTCACCGACTTGAACGTACTCGGTCATTGCACTTGCCTCACTCTGCTCAGCAGGGTCGAGCTCACTCAAGGAGCGCTCTGTTATTGATCTTGATGTTATGTAGTGCGCGCTGCGGAATACTACATGAGCAGCGTCCGCGTGAAAACGTCGCTGAATATGTCATTAAGCGACCGGATTCTCTTTTCAAGTCACGTTTTTCGGGATCTGTTGTCAAACCGATCACGGATTGTTCCGCATGCCGCACCAAACGGTACACGATTTGCGGTGCGAGGTCCGCAACTGAACTGTGCCTATACTCTGGCGATACGCTTTGGCGCTTATCCCGTTTTCAACACTAGAGGAATTGCCCGTGGATCATCTCGTTGTCACGCTGGTTGCCCCTGACAAACCAGGCCTTGTCGAGCGCATTGCTCAATGCATTGCCGACCATGGCGGTAACTGGCTGGAGAGCCGCATGTCGCGCATGGCCGGGCAGTTTGCCGGGATCCTCAAGGTCGGCGTCGAGCCAGAACAATACGACGACCTGATCAATGCGCTCAATGGCCTCTCGACTCATGGCATTCGTATGTTGCTGGCTGAAAGCGTGTTGGAAACCACAGGAGCGACCAAGCCCATCAGCATGGAATTGGTCGGCAACGACCGGCCCGGCATCGTACGCGACATCACCCGCTTGCTGGCTGAGCAGGGCGTCAACGTCGAGCGGCTGATTACCGATGTCTCGCCTGCACCCATGAGCAGCGAACTGCTTTTCCATGCCGACGCTGTGCTGGGTGTACCGCTGGGCCTTTCACTGGATGACTTGCAAGCCAGGCTGGAAACGCTGGCAGATGACCTGATGGTTGAATTGGTACTGCGTACCGAGGCCTGAATGCGGTTATCCACGTTTATCCTGTGCCTGCCTGTGGATAAGCTGGGGGAATCGCCTCGCAGGTCAGTAGGGACGCGGGGTTGCGGGTTTTGATTAAAAAACGAGCAGTTTCAAGGGCTTGTGCACAGATAAGGTAAGTCTGCCTGTGGATAAGCCTTGGAGAACCCTTTGCAGGCCACAGATTACGTGGCCTGCAGGGTTCTGTATTTTTTTTGATCAGTTGCGGCGGCGCATGTTCAGCCAGATGTCGATGCTGTAAATCGCAAGTCCGGCCCAGATGCACGCGAAGGTGATGATGGTGCTGGTGCTCAAGTGCTCGTCATAGAACAACACGGCGAGCAGCAGCACCAGGGTCGGGGCCAGATACTGCAGAAAGCCCAGCGTGGTGAATGGCAAGTGACGGGCTGCCGCGTTGAAGCACACCAGCGGAACCAGCGTGACCGGCCCGGCGGCTGCCAGCCAGATGGCCTGGCTGGTGGTCCAGAACTCGGGCTGTGCGCTGAGTGCCATCGGGTTGAGCGCCAGCCAGATCAACGCCAGTGGCACCAGCATCCAGGTTTCCACCACCAGGCCGGGCAGGGCGGCCACGGGCGCTTTCTTGCGGATCAGACCGTAGAAACCGAAGGTCAATGGCAGTACCAGCGACACCCAGGGCAGGCTGCCGACCTGCCAGACCTGTTGCGCCACACCTGTTGCGGCGAGCACCACTGCCAGCCATTGCAGGCGTCTCAGCCGTTCGCCCAGTAACAGCATGCCGAGCAGCACGTTGACCAGCGGGTTGATGTAGTAGCCCAGGCTGGCTTCCAGCATGCGCCCGTTATTGACCGCCCAGACATACACGATCCAGTTCGCCGCGATCAGCGAACCACTCAGCGCCAGCACCGCCAGCCGCTGCGGGTTGTTGCGCAGGTCGCGCCACCAGCCGGGGTGTTTCCAGAACATCAGTACGATGGAGCCGAACAGCGCTGACCAGAGCACACGATGGATGATGATCTCGATGGCCGGCACTGCGGAAATGGCTTTGAAATAAATGGGGAACAGGCCCCATATGGCGTAAGCACTGAGGCCCAGAATATATCCGCGACGCGGATTGGCAGCTTGCATGGGTCGTCCCTTAAAAGCGGAAATATCCAGTTCTTGTAATAGTCAGTGTTGCTGGGTGTCGGTGTTGCGGGTGTTATGTCATGGATGCAGCAGCCTGACAGTCAGCCTTCTTGTGCAAACGGAACGCCTCCCGGCTCACTCTCACAAGGGTGAGATATCTTCACAGGGGCGAGATATCTGCAGAACTTCGTGGAGGTCAGCTTGCTGACGAAAGGACCGTGACATCCAGTGCAAATGTACCGGTTGTTCTTCATCTTTGTGATCAACTGGTCACCCCGCGACCTGCTCCTTCAATGTGTAATCAGAACAGCTTCAACGGCTCCTCATTCAGCGCCGACATCTGCTCACGCAGTGCGAGAATGTGGTCACCCCAATACCGCTCAGTGCCAAACCACGGAAAGCTGTGCGGAAATGCCGGGTCATCCCAGCGTCTTGCCAGCCAGGCGCTGTAGTGCATCAGGCGCAATGCGCGCAGCGGTTCGATCAACGCCAGTTCGCGTGGGTCAAAATCGTGAAATTCGTTATAGCCGTCCATCAACTCTGACAGCTGGCCCAGCCTTTCCTGGCGATCACCCGCCAGCATCATCCAGATGTCCTGCACGGCAGGGCCCAGGCGGCAATCGTCCAGATCGACTATGTGGAACATCTCGTCGCGGCACATCATGTTGCCGGGGTGGCAGTCGCCATGCATGCGAATGTTGGTGTGCGGGGTTGCGGCATAGACATCTTCGACACGCTTGAGCAAGTCACGCGCGACGGACTCATAGGCCGGCAACAGGCTGCGCGGGATGCAGTCGTTCTGCAGCAGGTAATTGACCGAATCGTGACCGAAATTCTTCACGCCCAGCGCTTCGCGGTGCTCGAAAGGCTTGGTGGCGCCCACGGCATGGATGCGGCCCAGCAACTGACCCAGTCGGTACAACTGATCCAGGTTGCCTGGCTCTGGCGCACGTCCACCACGGCGCGGAAACAGCGTAAAGCGGAAACCCGCGTGCTCGAACAGCGTTTCGCCGTTGTGCACCATCGGTGCAACCACCGGGACCTCAACGTCAACCAGCTCGACGGTGAAGCTGTGTTCTTCGAGGATGGCCTCGTTGGTCCAGCGTTGCGGGCGGTAGAACTTGGCAATCAGCGGTTGGCCGTCTTCGATACCGACCTGATATACCCGGTTTTCGTAACTGTTGAGCGCCAGAATACGAGCGTCGCTGAGAAAGCCAATGCTTTCGACCGCGTCGAGGACCAGATCGGGAGTGAGTGTTGCAAACGGATGAGCCATGACTACTCCTGCGCGCAGCAGGTTGCCGCGTCGGACCGGTGATGGTAACGCAGACCGGTCCCGGTTCGCCAAACCGCTTCTGTTTAATATGGCCTGAGCACGTCCTGTCACCAAACAGTCATGGGTTGTTCGCGCTATCGCCATGTTCGATGTCTAGAGTCGCCGCCAATGAGATCGATCTCAAGCGAGCGACAATGACTGATTTGAAAGCGGTTGCACACCTGGCCGGGGTTTCTCGGGCCACGGCGGCGCGGGCCTTCGCGACGCCAGATCTGGTGAGGCCTGCCACCCGTGACCAAGTGTTCACCGCAGCCCGTGAGCTGGGTTTCCGGCCCAATCGGCTGGGGCGTCAGCTGCGCCTGCAAACCACCAATCTGATCGGTGTGGTGGTACCCAATCTGCTCAACCCGGTCTTTGCTGAACAGCTTCAGGCCATGGAACGTGCCGCCCGGACGCGCGGCTACAACCTGCTTCTGGCAACCACCGATTACGCCAGCGAACGCGAAAGCGCCGTCGTCGAAGAACTGCTGCGTCAGCGGGTCGACGGGCTGGTGCTGACGGTCACCGACGCCGAACACAATCGCGTGCTGCAAAGCCTGGTTCGCGAGGACACGCCTTTCGTACTGGCCTATCACCAGACCAGCAACCCCGAATACAGCGCTGTGTCTGTGGATAACCGCGCGGGCATGGCGCTGGCCGTGCGTTACCTGCTTGATGCCGGGCATCGCCGCATCGCCATGGTCGCCGGGCCTGCGATGCAGTCGGACCGCGCCCGGCTGCGTTATGCAGGTTATTGCGACGCCATGTCCGAGCGAGGGCTCAACGCGCTGCCGGTTATCGAAATGCCTGCGCACACCGGTGCCGACTTCGCCGCACTTGCGCCTTCATTGCACGGTCCCGACGCACCGACGGCGCTGGTCTGCTCCAACGATCTGCTGGCGATCAGCCTGATCGCAGAGCTGCGTCGCCATGACTGGAGCGTGCCCGAGCGCCTATCGGTCATCGGGTTTGACGGTATTGCCCTTGGCACCCAGATGCACCCGACGCTGTGCAGCGTGGTTCAGCCTATCGCCGAACTGGCCTGCACCGTCATCGACCAATTGCTGGCTCGCATTGCCGGCGCCACACCGATTTCCCATTGTTTGCCGTGCCATATCCGGCCCGGCGAAAGCACCCAGCCCTATCAGGAGATGCTTCATGCTCAGCCTCAGTAAAACCCTGGCTGCACTGCTGTTATGCGGTGCGGCCAGCCTCGCCCAGGCCGCCGAAACCGCCATTTGTTACAACTGCCCGCCTGAATGGGCTGACTGGGGAACGCAGCTCAAGGCGATTGCCGACAGCACCGGCGTGCAGGTGCCGTTGGACAACAAGAACTCCGGGCAGGCGCTGGCGCAGATTGTGGCCGAGCAGGGCGCTCCGGTCGCCGACGTGGTGTATTACGGCGTGACGTTCGGGTTGCAGGCGCAGAAAGCGGGCGTGGTCGATACCTACAAGCCCAAGCATTGGGAAGATATCCCGGCGGGCCTGAAAGACCCGGCCGGGCACTGGTTTGCCATCCATTCCGGTACCTTGGGCATCATGGTCAACGTCGATGCGCTTGGCGGCCTGCCGGTACCACAGAGCTGGGCCGATCTGCTCAAGCCTGAGTACAAGGGCATGGTCGGTTATCTCGACCCGTCCAGCGCCTTCGTCGGCTACGTCTCGGCCGTTGCCATCAACCAGGCCATGGGCGGTACGCTGGACAACTTCGCCCCGGCCATTGACTACTTCCAGAAGCTGGCGAAAAACTCGCCCATCGTACCCAAGCAGACCGCCTACGCGCGGGTGCTGTCGGGTGAGTTGCCGATTCTGGTCGACTACGACTTCAACGCTTACCGCGCCCGCTACAAGGACAAGGCCAACGTAGCATTTGTGATCCCCAAGGAAGGCACGATTGGCGTTCCCTACGTGATGAGTCTGGTGGGCAAGGCGCCGCATCGCGCCAACGCTGAAAAAGTGCTCGATTATGTGCTGTCCGATGCCGGTCAGGCATTGTGGGCCAAGGCTTATCTGCGCCCGGTGCGTTCGAGCATCCCGGCGGATGTGGCTGCCCAGTTCTTGCCCGACAGTGATTACGCTCGCGCCGGTGTGGTGGATTACCAGCACATGGCTGCTGTGCAGGAAGCATTCGCTGCCCGTTATCTGCGAGAGGTGAAGTAATGTCAGCCTCGCTGGGACAAGCGGTTGCTCTGCAATCCGGTGGCTTCTTCAGATGGCGTTTGCGGCCGTCCGCGGCGATGGCGCTTGCTCCGGCGATGGCTGTATTGCTGGCTTTCTGGCTGCTGCCGTTGGCGCACCTGATTGTGCTCGGTGCACAAGACCGGGACGGCAACGGCAGTGGCTACTGGCAGGTTCTGAGTAGCGCGCAATATCTGGGCAGCCTGGTACAGACATGCGTGCTGGCGCTGGTGGTGACGCTGGCTGCCTTGCTGGTGGGCGGCATCAGTGGATTCTTCCTTGCCCGTCAGCGGTTTTTCGGGCGTTCAGCGCTGGTGGCCTTGCTGACCTTTCCTCTGGCGTTTCCCGGCGTGGTGGTCGGCTTTCTGGTGATTCTGCTCGCCGGTCGGCAAGGCATTTTTGCTGCGCTGGGGCTTGAGCTGGCAGGCGAGCGCTGGGTCTTTGCCTACTCGCTGATCGGCCTGTTCATCGGCTATCTGTATTTCTCGATTCCACGGGTGATCCTTACGGTCATGGCCGCGTGCGAAAGCCTGGACCGTAGCCTGGAGGAGGCCGCCCATTCCCTTGGTGCTGGCCATTGGCGAGTGGTGTGCGATGTGATTGTGCCTGGCCTCGCGCCAGCGCTCGTATCGTGCGGGGCGATCTGCTTTGCCACATCGATGGGCGCATTCGGTACGGCATTCACCTTGGGCACCCGACTCAACGTCACGCCTGTGGCGATCTACAACGTGTTCACCAACTACGCCAACTTCACCGTGGCCGCAGCGCTGTCGGTGATCCTCGGGTTGGTGACCTGGGCCGTGCTGTTGCTGGCTCGGCGAATGGTGAAAAACTCGGGAGTTGCGCTATGAAACGCACCCCATTATTTGTCGTGCAGCTGGCGTTCACACTGCTGGTCTGCGCATTCATGCTGGTCCCGGTGGTGCTCTCGCTGCTGGCTGGCCTGACCCGCAATTATTTTCTGGGCTTGTCGAGTGGCTTGACCTTCGACTGGCTGGCCCAGGTCTGGCAGGCGTATTCACCGACTGTGTGGCTGTCTTTGCAATTGGCGGTGGCCTGCGCGCTGTGCGTTTGCCTGATTGGCGTCCCGGCGGCGTATGCGCTGGTACGCATGAACAATCGATTCAGTCGTGCCTTCGAAGAATTGATGGTGTTGCCGGTGGCAATGCCCGGTCTGGCCAGCGCGCTGGCATTGCTGTTGACCTATGGGCAGTTCGGCAGCTTTCGTGGCAGTTGGTTGTTCATCCTGGTGGGGCATGTGCTGTTCACCCTGCCGTTTCTGGTTCGTCCGGTCATGGCGGTCATGCAGCGCCAGCAATTGCCGGTGCTTGAAGAGGCAGCCGCCAGCCTGGGCGCTGGTCCCGTCAAACGATTTTTCAGCGTGGTGGTGCCCAACTGTCGAGCGGGAATTCTTGCCGGTGTGTTGATGGTCGTGACCCTGTCGCTGGGCGAGTTCAACCTGACCTGGATGCTGCACACCCCGATGACCAAAACTCTGCCGGTCGGTCTGGCTGACAGTTATGCGTCGGCGCGGCTGGAAGTCGCCAGCGCTTACACCCTTCTTTTTCTGTTGCTGATCGTGCCGCTGCTCATTGCGTTGCAGGCCATCAGCGCACGTCTTGCCCGTGGAGAGAGCCGATGAGCGGAACCACCATTCGCCTTAAGGGCTGCCGCAAGGCATTTGCCGACGGCACTGTTGCTGTACAGGATTTGCACCTGACCATTGAGCCTGGTGAAACGCTGGCTATTCTTGGCCCGTCTGGCTGTGGCAAAACCACCACGCTGCGGCTGATCGCCGGGCTGGAGCGCCCGGATGTTGGTCAGGTGCTGTTTGACGATCAGGACGTTACGCGCTTGCCGATCGAGCGGCGTGACGTCGGGATGGTATTCCAGAACTACGCGCTTTTTCCCAATCTGGATGTGGCAGGAAACATCGTGTATGGCCTGAAGATCCGTGGCCTGTCGGTGGCCGAACACACCCGGCGCTGCGACGAATTGCTGGAGTTGATGAGTCTGAGCGGCCATGGCAAGCGAGGCATTCACGAGTTGTCCGGCGGGCAACGCCAGCGTGTCGCGCTGGCGAGAGCACTGGCCACGCGCCCTCGTGTGTTGTTGCTGGACGAGCCGCTGGCCGCACTGGATGCGCAACTGCGTGAGCGTCTGCGCAGCGAGCTGGATCAACTGCTGCGCGGTCTTGGCATCACCTCGGTGTTTGTGACCCATGATCAGGGCGAAGCCATGGCGTTGGGTGACCGGATTCTGGTCATGGACAAAGGCTGTGTGTCGCAGCTGGCGACGCCGCGGGAAATCTATCAACAGCCCGCCAATGCCTTTGTGGCCGGGTTTGTCGGCAACCTCAACGCGTTCACTGTGGTGGCTCGCACCGCTTCGGGCCTCAAGGTCAACGGCGGCGAGCTGCCATGGAGCGATTCACCGGTACCGGCCACCGTGTATTGCCGCCCGGAACACCTGAGCCTGATGCCCGAGCGTGGACACCTTCAAGGGCGTCTGGTTGGTCAGTTCTTCCAGGGTGCGCAAAGCCGCCTGCTGGTTGATGTGGGTGGCCCGCAGCCGCTGCTCGTCGACAGCACTGACCACATTGTTCATGCCGCTGGCGCGGTGATCGGCCTGAGCGTTGCGCCGCAAGCGTTGTTCACTCTGCATTCGTAATGCTGTTTCCTGTCGAGAAAACCTTTGAATTCTTCGTTTCTTATTGCCCAGATCAGCGATCTGCACCTGAAAGCCGGTGGACGCCTTACCTATGGCATCGTCGATACCCTGGGTGCGTTGCGCCGGGCGGTGGCGCATATCAATGCCAGCAAGCAGCGTCCCGATGTCGTAATCGTCAGTGGCGATCTGGTGGACTTCGGCCATCCCGACGAATACGCCGTACTCAAGCCTGAACTCGAACGCTTGCAGATGCCGTTTTACCTGGTGCCTGGCAACCATGATGATCGTGAACACCTGCTGGCTGCGTTCGCGGATCAGGTTTACCTGCCGCTATCTGCACAAGGCCCGATGGACTGGGTGGTGGAGCAGCATCCGGTACGGTTGATCGGGCTGGACTCAACTATCCCCGGCGAACATGGCGGGCAGATGGATTACCGCCAACTGGACTGGCTCGATGGGCAACTCTCGCGTCGGCCCGACGTGCCGACGGTGATTGTTCTGCATCATCCGCCGTTCATTACAGGCATTGGCCACATGGACCGAGAGCCGTTCATCAACGCGGCGGCGTTCGAGCGGGTCATTGCGCGGCACCCTCAGGTTGAGCGGTTGTTGTGCGGGCATTTGCATCGGCCGATGCAGCGGCGCTTTGGTGGCAGCGTGATGTGCGTGTGCCCCGGTACTTCGCACCAGATTGTGCTGGATCTGGATGAGGCTGCACCCGCGCATTTCAATCTGGAACCAGCGGGTTATGTGCTGCACCGCTGGCATCCGGAGCAGGGGCTGGTGAGCCATAATGCGGTGTTCGGTGAACATGAAGGACCGTACCCGTTCTATGACGCGAATGGGTTGATTGACTGAGGGTTGGGGGCTTTTTGATCCGCTCTTCGGTCTGGTCAGGGGGTTGTGATCAGGGGGCTGAGTTTCATACTGAGCTGATATTTTCGGCAGCCACACCAGCCCCTTCTTCAGCAAACGGAACGCCGCCCGGCTGACTCCTGCAGGTGGCCGCCTCAGTTGCGGATTTCAATTTGGATTCTGGCTGTTATTGGGAGTGCGCTTGCTCGCGAAGGCTGGGTTTCAGACGGTGAACTTCTGATGTGTGTATTTGGAAGTGGGCTCTGGACTCAGTTGCCTGCGTGCTCGCCTCAGGTCACCTTTTCGCCCCTCGGCGACCTACTTTGATGGGGCCAAAGTAGGCAAAGCCCCTGGCTCCGGTTGGGTCCGCCTGCGGCGGATTCCTTCGTCCTGACTCTGATCCGGCGGTCGCCGCAACGGGCCATCCATGGCCCGGTGCGGCTCAATCGGCATCCCTGCCGATTGCCCCCCGGATCAGAGTCAGAACTCAGCCTGCACCTTACGTCGCGTTCGGTGGTGTGGCGGCTATTGCGTTGGAAAGGCGCTGTTTCAGGCGCCGATGATGCCGCCGTCTTCGCGGGTGATGACCATGACCGAGGAACGGGGGTTGCCGTTGGGCAGGTGCTCGGGGAAGGTGGATCCGCCGTTTTCGCCGGGGTGCTGGATGCCGATGAACATCGCTTTGTAGTCCGGCGCGAAGCTGATGCCGGTGATTTCGCAACCGATCGGTCCTACCAGAAAACGACGGATTTCGCCGCTGGCCGGGTCGGCGCACAGCATCTGGTTGTTGCCCATGCCCGCGAAGTCGCCCTTGTTGCTGGAGTCGCCATCGGTTTGTATCCACAGGCGTCCGGCTTCGTCGAAGCTCAGGCCGTCCGGGCTGTTGAACATGTTTTGCGGGTTGATGTTACTGGAGCCTGCCTGAGGGGTGCCCGCGTGCACTGAAGGGTTGCCCGCGACCACGAACAGGTCCCATTCGAAGGCCATTGCCGAAGCGTTGTCGTCGTCTTCGTGCCAGCGCAGGATTTGACCGTACTGGTTCTTGGCGCGTGGGTTGGGACCGCCGACAGGCTGACCTTCGTCGCCGCGTTTGACGTTGTTGGTCAAGGTGCAATAGACCTGACCGTCCTTGGGGCTGACGACGATCCATTCCGGGCGGTCCATCCGGGTGGCTTTCACGACGCTCGCCGCCAGGCGTGCATGGATCAGTACTTCGGCCTGGTTGTTGAAACCGGCGGCGGCGTCCAGACCGTTCTTGCCGTGGGTCAGTTCGACCCACTGGCCTTTGCCTTTTGGGCGATCCGGGTTGCTGTCGCCACCGTCGAACTGCGCCACATACAAGGTGCCATGATCGAGCAGGTTGCGGTTCGCCTTGGGGTTGGCGTGGTCGATCTTGTCGCGGCTGATGAACTTGTAGATGAACTCGCCACGCTCGTCATCGCCCATGTACACCACGGCGCGACCGCCCTTGGTTTGCGTGAACGCGGCGTTCTCATGCTTGAAGCGGCCCAGCGCGGTGCGCTTGACCGGCGTGGACTTGGGGTCGAACGGATCGATTTCCACCACCCAGCCGTGGCGATTGACCTCGTTGGGGTTTTTGGCAACATCGAAGCGTGGGTTGTGCGGGTGCCAGTTGATCTCTTTGCTGGCTGCGACCACGCCATACCGCTTCAAACCGGCATCGAACTTCTGCTCCGGGTTGCTGCTGCCGAAGCAGTCGGTGAAGTTCTCTTCGCAGGTCAGGTAAGTGCCCCACGGCGTCTTGCCGTTGGCGCAGTTCTGAAAGGTGCCCAGCGCATGAGTGCCGGTCTTGTCGGCATCGGTCTTGAGCCAGTCATGCCCGGCAGCAGGGCCGCTCAGGTTGATCGGCGTGTTGCCGTGAATGCGACGGTTGTAGCGAGAGTCCTGCACGAACTGCCATTGGCCGTTCTTCTGCTGAACTTCGATCACCGACACGCCTTCTGCGGCAAGTGCCTTCTGCACGTCTTCGGCTGATTGCGGTTCTTTGCCGTGGTCGAACAGGTAGCGGTAATTGGTGTATTCGTTGTTGATCGCCATCAGCGCGCGATCCTTGTGACCGGGCATCGGGAACAGGCTCATGCCGTCATTGTTGTCGCCGAACTGCACTTCCTGGGCTTTGGCGGTGCCTTTGCCGCTCGCATCGAATGCAGGGCCGCCTGCTTGCAGAGGCTGACCCCAACTGATCAATACAGAGGACTTGTAACCCGCTGGCAGGCTGATGCCATCGGCCGTTGCCGTGGGAATGCTTTCGAAACCCAGCAATGTGCTGGGGCCGGATGCTGCGCTGACACTGTTGGCCAGTACGCTACGGCTCAGCAGGTTGCCACCCAGAAACATCGCTGCGCCACACAGAGCGCCGGCGCTGATAAAACCACGGCGGGTGAGGCCGACCATCTTTTCCAGATCGGTGGATTGATTTTCTTCTAATAGTTTCATCATCACGGCTCCCTCGAATGTGGCAGCCACCTTAATTCGCACATATGACGAAATTGTGTCGCAGCGATGACGCGGGCTGGCTACAGCGGAGTACCAAGCAATACCAGTGAAGGGGAGAAAGTGGCCTGCACCGGGCTGCCAGTTTTCAGCTCGAGAGCCTGCAACTGCGCAGGCGTTGCCAGAGCGCACAGGGTCTGCCCGCTGGGCAGCACAATCCGGACTTCGCCAGGTCCATCCTGCGCGTCGATGATGGCGCCTATTTGCCCGTGCAGACAATTGTTTCCACTTGTTTCAATGGCGTCGTTCGCGTGCAGCTCAAGCCAGCCTGCCTTGATCAAGGCCACTACTTCAATGCCAATGGCCAGCTCCAGGCGGAGCGTGCTGTCGTGGGTGACCTGTGCACTGATGAATACCTCATCGGCCAGTTGCAGGCGAATCTGATCGTTGTGCCCTTGGCGGGTAATCGCGACGATACGTCCAAGCAATTGGTTACGCGCACTGGTGCGCAGTGTCAGGCGGTTGAGCAGGTCCAGGTCGCTGTCGTGTTCTGCCGCTTCAAGTATCTGCGCCTGCAGCGCTTGCACCCGCTGATAGAGCCGCAGCACGCGCTCGCCCTCGGCGGACAATTTCGCACCGCCGCCTCCGCGCCCTCCGACACTGCGTTCAACCAGAGGCTTTTGCGCCAGGTTATTCAGCTCGTCGATGGCGTCCCAGGCCGCCTTGTAACTCATCCCGGCGCTTTTGGCGGCACGGGTGATCGAGCCTTGCTCGGCGATATGCTGCAGCAGCGCAATGCGCTGAGGGCGGCGGGTCATGTGTTGGGTCAACAGCGCAGGCAAGGACATGGCGGTCTTGAGTGATCGAATGACAAGCTGGAGTGTAAGACGTCGCGGTGTGCTTTGGCGAAGGCTGGCGCAGTCTCTGCATCCGGACAGATCAGTCATCAGGTTTGGGCGTTCTGGCCAGGCAGTACACATCCACCCGGCGCGCCCCGGCACGGCTCAGCAAGCTGGCGATTACTTCGGCGGTCGAGCCCGTGGTCAGCACATCATCGATCAATGCCAGGTGCTTGCCGCGGACCCATTCTGCATCGATCAGGCTGAACGCATCGCGCAGGTTGCGCTTGCGTGCCTTGGCGTCCAGTCCTTGTTGAGCCGAGGTTTCACGACTGCGCCGCACATGATGCTCATCCACGGGCAGCTCCAGCTTTTTACCCAGCCAGTTGGCGAGCATTGCGGCCTGGTTATAGCCGCGTTCACGCAGGCGTCTGTTTGCCAACGGCACCGGGACAAGGCAGTCAGGACGCGACAGGCCCTCGTCGAAACGATGCTGCAGAAATTGCCCGCACAATTCGGCCATTAAACGGCCCATGGGCCATTTGCCGTTGTGCTTGAAACGCGTGATCAGGCTGTCGACAGGGAAGTCATACAGCCAGGGTGCAGCGACCTGGGCAAATGCGGGCGGTTTTATCAGACACTGGGTGCAGCTCATGCCATGCATGGGCAGCGGCAAGGCGCAGTATTCGCACTGACTGCCCAGCCAGGGCAGCTCGGTTTCGCACGGCACACAAATGGGCATGATCGCCTCCGTGGGTTCGTCGCAGAGCAAGCAGAATTGTTTGTTTTTTAACCAGATGTAAACCTCGTGGTTGCTTCTTGGTTGACAGTGCATCGCTCTTCCTTAAATATGCCAAACATCCGTGTAGCGCTTGTGGTCTTTCCAGCCCGGCGCCTTCTCAAAAAAACACCAAGGAGCTGCTTGATGAGCGCCAGCACCACCGCCACTCTGCGTCACGACTGGACTTTAGCCGAGGTCAGAGCGCTGTTTGTACAGCCATTCAATGACCTGCTGTTTCAGGCGCAGACCGTGCACCGCGCTCATTTCGACGCCAACCGTGTGCAGGTTTCGACCTTGTTGTCGATCAAGACCGGCGCCTGCCCGGAAGACTGCAAGTACTGCCCGCAGTCCGGCCATTACAACACTGGCCTCGAGAAGGAAAAGCTGCTCGAAGTGCAGAAGGTCCTCGAAGAGGCCGCCCGCGCCAAGTCCATTGGCTCGACGCGTTTCTGTATGGGCGCCGCCTGGAAGCATCCGTCCGCCAAGGACATGCCGTATGTGCTGGAAATGGTCAAAGGCGTGAAAGCCATGGGTCTTGAGACCTGCATGACCCTGGGCAAGCTTGATCAGGATCAGACCGCCGCGCTCGCGTCGGCCGGTCTCGACTATTACAACCACAACCTGGACACCTCGCCTGAGTTCTACGGCAGCATCATCACCACCCGCACCTATAGCGAGCGCCTGCAAACGCTGGCGTATGTGCGTGATGCGGGGATGAAAATCTGCTCGGGCGGGATTCTGGGCATGGGTGAATCGCTTGATGATCGCGCCGGTCTGCTGATTCAATTGGCCAACCTGCCGGAACACCCGGAGTCGGTGCCTATCAACATGCTGGTCAAGGTCGCCGGTACGCCGCTGGAAAACGCCGAAGACGTCGATCCTTTCGACTTCATCCG
Organism: Pseudomonas californiensis; assembly: GCF_021147775.1. Classification (GTDB taxonomy): domain Bacteria; phylum Pseudomonadota; class Gammaproteobacteria; order Pseudomonadales; family Pseudomonadaceae; genus Aquipseudomonas; species Aquipseudomonas californiensis. The sequence goes on along the minus strand of NZ_JAGTPK010000016.1, from coordinate 92,918 downwards.
CATGCTGGCCGTCGCGCGGATTCTGATGCCTCAATCGCATGTACGCCTGTCCGCTGGCCGCGAAGCCATGAACGAGCAGATGCAGGCCCTGGCGTTTTTCGCTGGCGCAAACTCGATCTTCTACGGCGACAAACTGCTGACCACCGCCAACCCGCAGGCAGACAAGGACATGCTGTTGTTCTCGCGTCTGGGCATCAAACCTGAAGCGGGCGAAGAGCATCCTGATGAAGTGCATCAGGCCGCCATCGAGCAGGCGCTGGTCGAACAGCAAAGCAGCGGGATGTTCTATAACGCCGCTTCAGCCTGACGCTTTCAGCGGGCGGTCTGAAAACCGCCCGCTCTGACTCTCTCCACATCCGGACCGGGGCCTGCATGTCTTTTGATCTCCGTGCGCGCCTTGATGCCCGTCGCGCCGAACACCTTTACCGCCAGCGGCCGTTGCTGCAAAGCCCGCAAGGGCCTGAGGTGACGGTTGACGGCAAACCGCTGTTGGCGTTCTGTAACAACGATTACCTGGGGCTGGCCAATCATCCCGAGGTGATCGCCGCGTGGCGTGCTGGCGCCGAGCGCTGGGGCGTCGGCGGTGGCGCATCGCATCTGGTGATCGGCCACAGCACCCCGCACCATGAACTGGAAGAGGCGCTGGCCGACCTGACCGGCCGCCCGCGTGCACTGCTGTTTTCCAACGGTTACATGGCCAATCTGGGTGCCGTGACGGCATTGGTGGGGCAGGGCGATACGGTGCTTGAAGACCGCTTGAACCATGCTTCGCTGCTGGATGCCGGGCTGCTCAGCGGCGCACGTTTTTCGCGCTATCTGCACAACGACGTGGCCAGTCTGGGCAGCCGCCTGAACAAGGCGGTGGGCGATACGCTGGTGGTCACCGACGGCGTGTTCAGCATGGACGGCGATATTGCGGACCTGCCTGCGCTGGCAAAGGCCGCCAGAGACAAGGGTGCCTGGTTGATGGTCGACGACGCGCACGGCTTTGGTCCGCTGGGCAAAAACGGCGCAGGCATTGTCGAGCACTTCGGGCTGAGCATGGACGACGTGCCGGTGCTGGTCGGGACCCTGGGCAAATCCTTCGGAACGTCAGGGGCCTTTGTGGCGGGTAGCGAGGAGCTGATCGAAACGCTGATCCAGTTTGCTCGTCCGTACATCTACACCACCAGCCAGCCGCCTGCGCTGGCCTGCGCCACGCTGAAAAGTGTCGAGTTGCTGCGCACCGAGCATTGGCGCCGTGAGCATCTGGCGATGCTGATCAAACAGTTTCGCCATGGCGCCGAGCAAATCGGCCTGCAACTGATGGACAGCTTCACGCCGATCCAGCCGATCCTGATCGGTGATGCCGGGCGGGCCTTGCAGCTTTCACACCTGCTGCGTGAGCGCGGCTTGCTGGTCACCGCTATTCGTCCGCCGACCGTGCCTGCGGGCAGTGCCCGTTTGCGCGTCACACTGTCCGCCGCGCACACCGAAGCGCAAGTGCAGCTATTGTTGAATGCATTGGAGCAGTGTTACCCGCTGCTGGGTGCAAGTGAATCCATGGAGCCCGATCATGCGTGATCGTCTGATCCTGCTGCCAGGCTGGGGCCTGGGTGTTTCGCCGCTGGAACCGCTGGCTGCTGCGTTGCGGGGTCTGGATGAGCATTTGCGCGTCGAAATCGAGCCTTTGCCTGAGATCGACAGTTGCGATCTGCCCGACTGGCTCGATGAGCTTGACGCCAACCTGCCGGACGACGCATGGCTGGGCGGTTGGTCGTTGGGCGGTATGCTCGCCAGTGAGCTTGCGGCGCGGCGTGGCGAGCGCTGCTGCGGGTTGCTGACCCTGGCAAGCAACGCCTGTTTCGTCACCCAAGGTGCCTGGCCGCATGCAATGCCGGCTCAGGATTTCGAGGCTTTTCTGGCGGGCTGCGAGGCCGATGCCGATCTGACTCTAATGCGCTTCAGCCTGCTGTGCACCCAAGGCGCAGAAGATTCGCGCGGTCTGGCGCGGCTGCTCAAGTCTGGTGCCCCGCATACTTGCAGAACCGCGCTGATCGATGGCCTGAAAATACTTCAGCAACTCGATACGCGCAGCGCGTTACAAACCTATCGTGGTCCACAACTGCACCTGTTCGCTGGGCTTGACGCGTTCGTTCCGGCAGAAGCTGCGGGCGATTTACTGGCCTTGTTGCCAGACATTGAAGTGGGGCTGATCGAACAGGCCAGCCACGCTTTCCCGCTGGAAAACCCCCACGGCGTGGCGGCGGCAATTCAGGCTTTTCTACATGAGTCCGGTGATGACTGATCTTTCCCGAACCGGATTACCCTCCGGCCTTCCTGACAAGCGCCTGGTGGCGGCATCCTTTTCCCGTGCGGCGGGCAGTTACGACAGTGTCGCGGCCTTGCAGCGTGATGTGGGCCATGCGTTGCTGTCGCGGTTGCCTGCTGATCTGCAGCCCGCACGTTGGCTCGACCTTGGCTGCGGCACCGGCTATTTCAGCCGGACACTGGCGCAGGCCTACGGCACGAGCGAAGGCGTGGCACTGGACATCGCCGAAGGCATGCTGCGTCACGCCCGACCATTGGCCGGTGCGGATCATTTCATTGCCGGCGATGCCGAGTGCATGCCGTTGCTGGGTGAAAGTTGTGACCTGATTTTCTCCAGCCTGGCTGTGCAATGGTGCGCGGATTTCGCGGCTGTGCTCAGCGAAGCCCACCGCGTGCTGCGGCCCTGCGGTACATTCGCCTTCGCCAGCCTGTGCGTGGGTACACTGGACGAGTTGCGCGAAAGTTGGCGCGCCGTTGATGGTCGGGTACACGTGAATCGTTTTCGACATGAGGACGACTACCGTCAGCTGTGCAGTGCCAGTGGTTTACAGGTGCGCAGCCTGGAGGTTCGGCCACATGTACTGCATTACCCGGATGTACGCAGCCTGACCCACGAACTGAAAGCACTGGGCGCCCATAATCTCAATCCCGGACGGCCTGGCGGCTTGACGGGACGCCAACGGATTCTAGGATTGGTCCAGGCGTACGAGCGCTTTCGCCAGGACGCCGGGCTGCCCGCCACTTATCAAGTGGTCTATGCGGTACTTGAAAAACCCTGATCGGGTTCACTTCGCAAGGGAAGACCGCTGACATGAGCGTTGCCTATTTCATCACCGGAACCGATACAGATGCCGGAAAGACCACTGTGGCCGCCGGTCTGCTCCACGCCGCTCGACTTTCAGGCCTGAGCACTGCGGCGGGTAAGCCGGTCGCGTCCGGCTGCTCGGTTACCCCGCAAGGGCTGCGCAACGCCGACGCGCTGGCGCTGCAGGCCGAAAGCTCTATAAAGCTGACCTACGATGAGGTCAATCCGGTTGCGTTCGAGCCGGCGATTGCCCCGCACCTCGCGGCTCGCGAAGCAGGGGTAGCGTTGACGGTCAATTCCCTGTTGCAGCCGATGCGACACATTCTAAGCAAACAGGCGGATTTCACCCTGATCGAGGGCGCAGGCGGCTGGCGTGTGCCGCTGGCCGACCAGAGCAATCTCTCGGACCTGGCTGTTGCGTTGGGGCTACCAGTGATTCTGGTAGTGGGCGTGCGGTTGGGGTGTATCAATCATGCCTTGCTGAGCGCCGAAGCGATCGCACGTGACGGCCTTCACCTGGTGGGCTGGGTGGCCAACGTCACCGACGGAAAAACCTCCCGCCTCGAAGAAAATCTGGCCACGCTGGCCGAGCGTTTGCCTGCGCCCTGCCTGGGCCGTGTACCTCGCCTGAAAAAGGCCAGCGCCGAAAATGTGGCGCAATATCTCCATCTGGAGTTGCTGGACTGACAGGGCCGCTATGTTGTTGAGCCGAAAGGTGCTTGGTCGTGGATCAAGACTGAGCCTATCGTGCGGCCTAGTGCCATTAGTCTATTTGTCGGGTATTTCCGAGCGTTTACTGGTTCAATGGCACGTGTTCGCTTTTTGAACTGAGGATCGGCTTATGCAAATCACCATGAACAACACCCTTTATCCTGGTCTGAGCGCCATGCAGGTCGGGCAAAGCCGTGTGGATCAAGCGGCTACCCAGATCGCCAGCACCAACGTTGAAGTGTCGGGCAGAAGCCAGTCCTCGGACTTCCAGCTTGAGAACCTGCGTTCGGTAGACCGTGCCCAGCGTTCGGACCTCTCTGCCAATATCGTCGAGCTGAATGCTGGCAAGACCCAGATCGAAGCGGGCCTTGCATCGCAAAAAGCCAGCAACGAAGCACTCGGTACGCTGATCGACACCTTCGCCTGACCGGCAGTTTGTAACGTTTCCGCTTCACCTCCGTTAAAACGTCTCGACGCCATGCCGTTCGTGCATGGCGTCACTGCCTGAATCCCCGCACATCACCGTTTCGTATCTCCCCCGTTATTGTCCGTTCGTCGACTAGACTCAGCTCATCATTCGCATGATGCCGTGCGCCCTCGTCTGCACACTTTGTAAAGCATCGTGGACGAATGGCGCACGCCTCGCTATTGACAAGATTTAGGCGTAAACGTATGTTTCAAACACCTGTTTGACCGTAAGGCATACGAGATTGTCTGGTACACGAGAGCTTGCTCTCGGCACCGCCCGGTCATTCGTTCCAGGATTCATCAGCAGAGGTTATCGCTATGCCTGATTACAAGGCCCCCTTGCGTGATATTCGTTTCGTTCGTGACGAACTGCTCGGTTACGAAGCGCACTATCAGAGCCTGCCAGCTTGCCAGGACGCTACTCCCGACATGGTCGATGCCATTCTCGAGGAGGGCGCCAAGTTCTGTGAACAGGTGCTGGCGCCACTGAACCGTGTGGGCGATACCGAAGGCTGCACCTGGAGCGAGTCTGGCGTGAAGACGCCGACCGGTTTCAAACAGGCCTATCAGCAATTTGTCGAAGGCGGCTGGCCAAGTCTGGCGCATGACGTCGAGCATGGTGGTCAAGGCCTGCCCGAGTCGCTGGGTCTGGCTGTCAGCGAGATGGTCGGCGAGGCCAACTGGTCGTGGGGCATGTACCCGGGCCTGTCTCATGGCGCCATGAACACTATTTCCGAGCACGGTACGCCCGAGCAGCAAGAGGCCTACCTGACGAAGCTGGTGTCCGGTGAATGGACCGGTACCATGTGCCTGACCGAGCCTCATTGCGGTACTGACCTCGGCATGTTGCGCACCAAGGCCGAGCCTCAGGCCGACGGCACCTACAAGGTTTCCGGGACCAAGATCTTCATTTCCGCTGGCGAACATGACATGGCCGACAACATCGTCCATATCGTGCTGGCCCGCCTCCCGGACGCGCCTGCGGGCACCAAAGGCATTTCGCTGTTCATCGTGCCCAAGTTCCTGTCTGCCGCTGATGGCGGTGTCGGTGAGCGCAACGCGGTGACCTGTGGTTCGATCGAACACAAGATGGGCATCCACGGCAACGCGACCTGTGTGATGAACTTCGATTCGGCTACCGGCTACCTGATCGGCCCGCCGAACAAAGGTCTGAACTGCATGTTCACCTTTATGAACACGGCCCGTCTGGGTACTGCCCTGCAAGGCCTGGCCCACGCCGAAATCGCTTTCCAGGGCGGCTTGAAATACGCTCGTGAGCGTTTGCAGATGCGTTCGCTGACCGGTCCGAAAGCGCCTGAGAAGGCTGCTGACCCGATCATCGTTCACCCTGACGTGCGTCGCATGCTGCTGACCATGAAGGCATTCGCTGAAGGCACACGTGCCATGGTGTACTTCACCGCCAAGCAGGTCGACATCGTCAAGTACAGCGACGACGCCGATCAGAAGAAGGCTGCTGATGCACTGCTGGCGTTCATGACGCCAATCGCCAAGGCCTTCATGACCGAAGTCGGTTTTGAAGCAGCCAACCACGGCGTGCAGATCTACGGCGGCCACGGCTTCATCGCTGAGTGGGGCATGGAGCAGAACGTTCGCGACAGCCGCATTTCGATGCTGTACGAAGGCACCACCGGTATTCAGGCGCTCGACCTGCTGGGCCGCAAGGTTCTGATGACGCAGGGCGAAGCGCTCAAGGGCTTCACCAGGATTGTCCACAAGTTCTGCCAGAACAACGAAGGCAGCGAAGCCGTTCAGGAATTCGTCACGCCACTGGCTGCGCTGAACAAGGAGTGGGGCGAGCTGACCATGAAAGTGGGCATGGCGGCCATGAAGGACCGTGAAGAAGTGGGCGCAGCGTCGGTGGATTACATCATGTATTCCGGCTATGCCTGCCTGGCTTACTTCTGGGCTGACATGGCGCGTCTGGCGGCTGAAAAGCTGGCTGCGGGTACGTCTGAAGAGGCGTTCTACCGCGCCAAGATCCAGACTGCGCGTTTCTACTTCCAGCGCATTCTGCCGCGCACTCGCACTCACATTGCCGCCATTCTCTCCGGTGCTGGCAACCTCATGGAAATGAAAGAAGAGGACTTCGGCCTGGCTTACTAAGTAGGTTTCAGACCCGCAAACCGCCTGATTTTGATCAGGCGGTTTTTTTATGTCTGCCGTTTGTCCCAACTAGCGGGGCACTAATCAGACAGCCCCGCGTGTTGTTAAAAAACCTTCATTTATCAATCGATAAACCTTTTCGATCTCCTGCCGTTACATAAAGTAGCTCGCTGACCAATCCTGCTGAATGCATTACTCGCTGGATGAAGGCACAATGCCATCCAGCAATTGATTTTGATGCCAGGTAGGAGAGATCCCCTTTTGTTGCGTCCGTCTGCCGCAAGACTGAGTCATTTTCTTCCATCACAGGCATTGCTGGTGGCGGGGCTTGCGGCCGCGTATGTCAAAGACCTGAATGTGTTCTTCACCTCGCTGTTCAACGTGCTGCCAACACTGGTGCTGCTGTTGGGCGGTGCCTATTGCGGGGTTTATCGGCGTCAGCGTGAGCTGTTTCTGATGATCACCGTGTACATCGCCTACTTTCTCCTCGACACCCAGACCGACTACTACCGTGACAACGGCAAGGTTCGCGAAGACGCTGCGGTGATCTTTCATCTGGTCTGTCTGCTGTTGCCGGTGTTGTATGGGCTCTACGCAGCCTGGGAGGAACGCACGCACCTGTTCCAGGATATGGTTGCGCGCCTTGCGGTGCTGATTGCCGTAGGCAGCGTCGCGCTGGGTCTTGAACAGAGTTACCCCGTGGGCCTGCAGGCCTGGCTGGCAGACATTCGCTGGCCCGCGCTGCATGGTGACTGGATGAGCCTGATCCAGCTGTCCTATGCGATGTTCGTCATCTCGTTTGCAGTATTGATCTGGCAGTACCTCGAGCGACCAAGGCCCTTGCACGCTGCCCAGATTGTTGGCTTGCTGGGGGTTTTCTGGGCATTGCCGAAGACGTTCATCCTGCCGTTCACACTGAATATTCTGTGCAGTCAGGTCATGTTGATGATTGCGGCAGCGGTGGCACACGAGGCCTACCAGATGGCCTTCCGTGATGAGCTCACCGGCCTGCCAGGGCGTCGGGCACTCAATGAGCGCATGCAGCGGCTGGGGCGCAATTACGTGCTGGCCATGAGTGACGTTGACCACTTCAAGAAATTCAACGACACCCACGGTCACGATGTTGGCGACCAGGTGTTGCGTTTGGTGGCCAGCAAGCTGGCGAAGATCACCAACGGCGGCGGCAAGGCGTATCGCTACGGTGGCGAAGAATTCGCCATTGTGTTTGCAGCCAAGACCCTCGACGAATGCTTGCCACACCTTGAGGCCATTCGTGAAACCATCGCCAATTACGATATCCAGTTGCGTAACAAGGACAGCCGTCCACAGGACGATCAGCAGGGCCGGCAGCGACGCAATGGTGCACATGCGGGCACTGTGTCTGTAACGGTAAGTATTGGCGTAGCAGAGCGTCTTCCAGAACATCGCACGCCAGAGGAAGTTCTCAAATCCGCGGATCAGGCGCTCTACGCAGCCAAAGGCGCTGGCCGCAATTGTGTTGTCTCCCACAATCAGACGAACCGTCGCGGTGCCGTGCGCACGACCGAAGCCGCCGTCTGAAAGCCTCGCCCCTCATCACTTGCCGCACATGACCTTTCATGACCTTACAGTCACGACACGACCCTATGTGTCTGAAATGTTGTTCGGGTAGACTCTTGGCAATCGACAGCTGATCCGCGTCCATGCGTGCCAAGGTCAGCTTTTTACGGTCTCTCGCTCCGAGTTCACGAGGTTTGCCATGGCTGACTACAAAGCGCCGTTGCGCGATATGCGCTTCGTACTTAATGAAGTGTTCGAGGTTTCCAGACTCTGGGCTCAACTGCCTGCACTGGCTGAAACAGTCGATGCCGAGACGGTCGATGCCATCCTTGAAGAAGCAGGCAAAGTCACCAGCAAAACCATTGCGCCGCTGAGCCGCAACGGCGATGAAGAAGGCTGTCACTGGAAAGACACCGTCGTCACTACCCCGACCGGTTTTCCCGAAGCCTACCGGACTTACGCCGAGGGCGGCTGGGTGGGTGTCGGTGGTAATCCCGATTTCGGTGGCATGGGCATGCCCAAGGTGGTTTCGGCTCAGGTCGAGGAAATGCTCAACTCCGCCAGCCTGGCGTTCGGGCTTTATCCCATGCTGACTTCTGGCGCGTGCGTCTCGATCAACACGCACGCCACCGAAGAACTCAAAGCCAAATACCTGCCGAACATGTATTCAGGCGTCTGGTGCGGGTCGATGTGTCTGACCGAAGCTCACGCGGGCACCGACCTGGGTATCATCCGCACCAAGGCCGAGCCGCAGACTGACGGCTCCCACAAGATCACCGGCAGCAAAATCTTCATTACCGGCGGTGAGCACGACCTGACCGAGAACATTATCCATCTGGTACTGGCCAAGCTGCCGGACGCGCCTGCCGGGCCGAAGGGCATTTCGTTGTTTCTGGTGCCCAAGTTCATGGTCGGTGATGACGGCAGCGTCGGTGATCGCAACACTGTGAGCTGTGGCTCCATCGAACACAAGATGGGCATTCAGGCTTCTGCTACCTGCGTGATGAACTTCGACGACGCCATTGGCTACTTGATCGGCGAGCCGAACAAAGGCCTCGCCGCGATGTTCACCATGATGAATTACGAGCGTTTGGGTGTCGGCATTCAGGGCCTTGCGTCAGGCGTGCGGTCTTATCAGAACGCAGTTGAATATGCGTTGGACCGCCTGCAAAGCCGTGCGCCGACCGGTGCTCAGAACAAGGACAAGGCCGCTGATCCAATCATTGTCCACCCTGACGTGCGTCGCATGCTGCTGACCATGAAAGCGTTCAACGAAGGTGGCCGTGCATTTTCCAGCTACGTGGCGCTGCAACTGGATATCGCCAAGTTCAGCGAAGAGGACGAGGCCCGCAAGCGCGCCGACGATCTGGTCGCGCTGCTGACCCCGGTTGCCAAGGCATTCCTCAGCGACATCGGCCTTGAAACCACGATTCACGGTCAGCAGGTATTTGGTGGTCACGGCTACATTCGTGAGTGGGGCCAGGAACAACTGGTGCGTGATGTGCGCATCACCCAGATCTACGAAGGCACCAACGGTATCCAGGCGCTCGATCTGGTCGGTCGCAAGATTGTCGGTTCCGGTGGCGCGCTGTATCAGTTGTTCTCGGACGAGGTTCGTCAGTTCGTTGCCAGTTCCCACACATCGCTGGGCGAATTCACGCGGCCATTGGCCTCTGCGCTCGACATGCTGGACGAACTGACCCATTGGGTTCTGGACCGTTCACGTTCCAACCCCAACGAGATCGGCGCCGCATCGGTCGAATATCTGCATCTGTTTGGTTACACCGCGTACGCCTACATGTGGGCAATGATGGCCAAGGCGGCACAGGGCAAAGAGGCTCAGGAAGATTTTTACGCCAGCAAGCTGGGCACTGCGCGCTTCTATTTCGCGCGTCTGCTGCCGCGTATTCATTCGCTGAACGCGTCCGTCAGGGCGGGCAGCGAGTCGCTGTTCCTGCTCGAAGCTGCGCAATTCTGAGCAGGGTTGCGTGTAAGCATTTGCTTACGCGCCGTGCTGACAATTGGCCTCTTCCCTTAAAATGGATCCAAAGCTAATCTAGCTTCATGGACGTAGCGCAGGAAGCGCATCAACAGAACAGGGACACGTAGGGAAGCCTGCCAGGATGGTGGGAAGAAAGGGAAGTCAGGGAAACAGTCTGGAAAACCCCGCTTAGGCGGGGTTTTCTTTGTCTGCGTTTTGGCTCTACGTCAAATCCACTTCGTGCGCACACTCGCTGCGCCGCGCGTTTTTCTGCCGCTTGCGGTGATATTCCCGAAGAATAATGGCTTCGTGCCAGAGCCGGCGGAACCCTTGCCGATGCCCAGGGTCGATTAGCTGTATGGCCAATCAGAGCCAATTAATCAGGAGCTACCCATGGACATCATTCGCATCATCTTCGCTATTCTGCTGCCCCCGGTTGGCGTGTTCATGCAGGTGGGTTTCGCTGGCGCTTTCTGGCTGAATATCCTGCTGACCTTGCTGGGCTACATCCCAGGCATCATTCACGCGATCTACATCATCGTCTCGCGCAAGTAACGTCCTCGGACGTCGTTTGATCGTTCCCTGATGCGGGAACGATCAGGCGTCCTGATCCAGTACTCCCCGATAAAAACGCCACTCTGCTTCAAGCGCATCCGCCTGGTTGCTTGCTTTGCGGAAACCGTGGTGCTCGTCCGGATAAAAGTGAGCTTGCGCCGCAATACCATTGTCCTGCAAGGCCTTGAGCATGGCGCGGGTCTGCTCCGGGACCACCACTGCATCCAGTTCGCCTTGAAAGAAAATCACCGGCACATTGATCTTGTCAGCGTGTAACAGCGGTGTGCGCGCGTTGTAACGCTCGACGTCCTTCACAGGGTCGCCGATCAGCCAGTCCAGATAGTCGCCCTCGAATTTGTGGGTGGCCTTGGCCAGCGCAATCGGGTCGCTGACCCCGTACAGACTTGCCCCGGCGCGAAACACATCCTGAAACGCCAGCGCGCATAACGTTGTGTAGCCGCCCGCGCTGCCACCGCGAATAAAAGCACGGTCCTTGTCGATCAGGCCTCGTTGCGCCAAATGCGTGACCACGTTGCACGCGTCTTCCACATCGGCAACGCCCCAGTTCAGGTACAGGCTCTGACGGTATGCACGGCCGTAGCCGCTGCTGCCGCGATAATTCAGATCGGCCACTGCGAAACCACGATGGGTCCAGTACTGAATGCGCATATCGAGTACCGGGTAGCAGGCCGATGTAGGGCCGCCGTGGATGAAAACCACCAAAGGCGGCTTTTCCGAGTCGCTACCAGACCCGGGCAGGGCCGGGTAAAAATAACCGTAAGCCTCGGCCCCGCCACTGGGATAGCGCAGCGGTTGAGGGTGGCTGATCTGCTCGGCAGGTAACGGTATGCCGCCGCCCGCCAATACCTGCACGCTGTGGTCGTCTCGTGAAATGGCAACTACAGCCGAAGGGCTGACTGCTGATGCGGCGATGCAATACACAAACTCTTCATCAAGCGCCAGGCTGCGAAAGCGGCTGTAACTGCCACTGAAATCTTCTACCGAACCGTGTGCGTCGCGCAGCCCCAGAACGCCATGGCCGTCCTGCGACCAACTGGCCAGGTAGCCCTCGTTGATCGGCAGCCAGGTACAACTGCCCAATTGCCATGGTGCGGAAGAGTGGTCGGCCGGGGCGGCGGTCAGCGCGCTGAATCCGCTGCCTGTTTCGCCCCAGGGTTGCCAGAACCCGGCCCGGTCGCTCAGGCAATACAAAAGGCCGTGTGCGTCAAAGCGAGGCTGCTGGAGGGATTCTTCGGCATTGCCGCCAGCGATGCACTGCGGTGAACCCCAGGTGTCATCGTCCTGCCGTGCCGCGCACATGAGGCGCGTGGCGGTCCAGGGTTGATGCGGACGTTGCCATTCGATCCAGGCGAGGCGCTTGCCTTCGGCGCTGATCACTGGCGAGGCATAGAAGTCGGCACCTTCCGCCAATAGCTGACGTTGGCCGTCTGCCAGACTGATCGACACCAGCCGATGCGTGTTGCGTTCTTCTTCGACAGCCAGAATCCGGTCCTGACTGTAAAAGACGCCGCCGTAGCGCTTGTCACCTTGCGTCAGTGCGACCGGCGGTCCGCCATCGATGGCTTGCCGATACAGCTGCTGATCGCTTTCGTTGACGAACACTACCGCATCGTCTGCCAGGCAGAACGAGCCGCCACCATACTCATACGCTCGGCTACGGACGCTGAAACCGGGAGGCGTCAGGCAGCGTGTGGTATTTGCATACCAGTGCCAGATGCGGCAAGCGCCGTCTTCAGGACGGTATTCATTCCAGAACAGACCCGCCGAGCTGACATCCAGCTCGGCGAAGTCCACACCCGCTGCGACGGCCTGAGCGGCGGTCAGGGTGTCATGAGGATTTTGCGATGAGTCGTGAGTTTCGTTCATTGCGAAAGGCCAGCTCTTCGATGGTGTGGGTGGCGGTTTCGGATTCGTCGCGTGCCTGGGTGATGATCCCGTGATGCTGGGACTTGCTGCACACCGGATCGGCGTTGGCGGCGTCGCCCGTCAGCATGAAGGCCTGGCAGCGGCAGCCACCGAAATCCTTCTCTTTTTCGTCGCACGAGCGGCAAGGCTCGGGCATCCAGTCATAGCCGCGAAAGCGATTGAAACCAAACGAGTCGTACCAGATGTGCTGCATGGTGTGATCGCGCACATTGGGGAACTGGATCGGCATCTGCCGGGCACCGTGGCAGGGCAATGCAGTGCCATCAGGTGTTACCGTCAGGAAGATGCTGCCCCAGCCGTTCATGCAGGCCTTGGGGCGCTCTTCGTAATAGTCCGGCGTCACGAAAATCAGTTTGCACGGATGATTTTCTACCGCCAGCCGATCACGGTATTGATTGGTTACGGCTTCTGCGCGTACCAGCTGGTCCTTGGTGGGTAGCAGGCCGATACGGTTCAGGTGTGCCCAGCCGTAGAACTGGCAGGTGGCGAGCTCGACGAAGTCCGCTTCAAGCGCCAGGCAAAGCTCGATGATCTTGTCGATCCGGTCGATGTTGTGCCGGTGCGTGACGAAGTTCAGCACCATCGGGTAGCCGTGCTTTTTCACCGCCCGCGCCATTTCCAGCTTTTGTGCGAAGGCTTTTTTCGAGCCCGCGAGCATGTTGTTCACTTGCTCGTCACTGGCCTGAAAACTGATCTGGATATGGTCCAGCCCGGCTTGCTTGAAGGCGATGATCTTCTCTTCGGTCAGACCGATACCGGAGGTGATCAGGTTGGTGTAGAAACCCAACCGTCTTGCCTCGGCAATCAGCTCGGCAAGATCCTGACGCACCAGCGGTTCACCGCCCGAAAAGCCGATTTGCGCAGCACCCATTTCCCGCGCCTCCTGCATGACCTTGAACCACTGTTCGGTGGTCAGCTCCTGCCCCTGCCTGGCGAAATCCAGCGGGTTGGAGCAATAAGGGCATTGCAGTGGGCAGCGGTAGGTCAGTTCGGCGAGCAGCCACAGCGGCAGGCCGGTTTCCGGCCTGGGCGGGATGTAGGGAGTGGATGTTGCGAGTGTGATATCAGACAAGATTGATCCAGTGCTCTTTTTGGGCGACTCTCATGAAATCGTCGACATCCATGCCCAGTTCGGGAACGTTGGGAAACTCGTGTTGCAGCTTCTCGATGATGGCCGCCACCGTTCGTTGACCATCGACCAGCCCGCCGATCATGCCGGCGCTGTCGTTGAGCTTGATCATGCCTTCGGGGTAAAGCAGCACGTTGCCTTTCTGTGCCGGCTCGTATTGAAATCGATAGCCTGGACGCCAGCTTGGCACCTGATTGCGGTCGAACGGGGTGTGGGATGTCATAGCGCGATTCCCTTATGCCAGACCCTTTGGTCTGTGACGCTGTGATACGGCGGGCGGTTCAATTCATACGCCATGGACATCGCATCGAGCATGCTCCACAGAATGTCGAGTTTGAACTGCAGGATCTCCAGCATGCGTTGCTGGCCTTCGTACGTGGTGTAGTGCTGTAACGTAATCGTGAGGCCATGCTCTACGTCGCGGCGCGCCTGGCCCAGGCGGGTACGGAAATACTCGTAGCCTGCCGGGTCGATCCATGGGTAATGCTGAGGCCAGCTGTCCAGACGCGACTGGTGGATCTGCGGCGCGAACAGTTCAGTCAACGAACTGCTGGCGGCTTCCTGCCAGTTGGCGCGCCGGGCGAAATTCACATAGGCATCGACCGCGAAACGCACGCCGGGCAGCACCAGCTCCTGTGAGCGAAGCTGATCCGGGTCCAGGCCAACCGCCTGGCCCAGACGCAGCCAGGCTTCAATGCCACCGTCTTCACCGGGCGCGCCGTCGTGGTCGAGCAGGCGCTGAATCCACTCGCGACGTATCTCGCGGTCCGGACAGTTGGCCAGAATTGCAGCGTCCTTGAGCGGAATGTTCACCTGGTAGTAGAAGCGGTTGGCGACCCAGCCCTGAATCTGCTCGCGGGTGGCCCGACCTTCATACATCGCCACATGGTACGGATGATAGATGTGATAGAAGGCGCCCTTGGCGCGCAAGGCCTGTTCGAATTCAGCGGGGGACAGCGCTTTGGCGTCGCTCATGTCAGCTCCTAAAGCTCGATGCTCATGCCGTCGAAGGCAACTTCAACGTTGCGGCGAAGCAGCTCGGCGCGCTCTGCGGAGTCTTCGTCGAGAATCGGGTTGGTGTTGTTGATGTGAATAAGCACCTTGCGCTGCGTCGGGAAGCCTTCAAGCACTTCGAGCATGCCGCCGGGGCCGTTCTGCGCCAGGTGGCCCATCTCGCGACCCGTACGAGTACCCACGCCACGGCGCTGCATCTCGTCGTCATCCCACAGCGTGCCGTCGACCAAGAGGCAGTCGGCGTCGCGCATCTTCTCGGCGAGCGCCTCGTCCACCTTGCCCAGGCCCGGCGCATAGAACAGTTTGCCGCCCGTGCGCGTGTCTTCGACCAGTAAGCCGATGTTGTCACCGGGGTGTGGATCGAAGCGGTGCGGCGAATAGGGCGGTGCGGCGCTGCGCAGCGGGAACGGTGTGAAGCGCAGGTTCGGGCAGACCGGGATCACAAAGCTGCCTTGCAGCTCGATCCGGTTCCAGTTCAGGCCGCCGTTCCAGTGCTTGAGCATTTCGAACAACGGGAAACCGGTGCTGAGGTCTTCATGAACCATGTCGGTACACCAGACCTGATGCGGACAGCCTTCGCGCAGGCTGAGCAGGCCGGTGGTGTGGTCGATCTGGCTGTCCATCAACACGATGGCGCCGATGCCGGTGTCACGCAGGGCGCGCCCCGGTTGCATGGGCGCAAAGCCTTGCAGTTGCGCGCGGATGTCCGGCGAGGCGTTGCACAGCACCCAGTTCACGCCATCATCTGAAAGCGCGATGGAAGACTGAGTGCGCGCGTGCGCTCGAAGGCTGCCGTCCCGAAAACCTGCGCAGTTGACGCAGTTGCAGTTCCACTGGGGAAACCCGCCACCGGCAGCGGAACCTAGAATCTGGATGTACATGTCAGCTCCCTACCACATGACCTGAAACAAAAAACAAAAACGCCCTGACAATAAAAAAAGCCCCGGCGAACCGAGGCTATGCAGCGCACTGAAATCAACGGCTTGCGAAGTACATGGTGACTTCAAAGCCGATACGCAGATCAGTGTAAGCAGGTTTGGACCAAGACATAGGAGATCTCCTTCAGATGGATGCAGCGGTTGGTGACTACATCTTAGTGCACCGGCAACGGCATACGTTCAGATGCTTAGGGAGCTATGTTACTCAATTTCATAATTCGGGAGTGTCCGAATCTGCAGGAAAGACCGTTACCGTTCAGGTAACGATCACGCAAAAGGCGCGCAAGCCGGGCGATTGGCCACAATCAGCCAGCCGTTTGACGCTGCGTTTAATACGTTAGCCGCGGCGAGTAAAGAGTGTGTATCCAGATTTGACAGGGCGTTTCGCAACGCGTTTATCCGGTCCGCACCGCGCCCACCGAGATAGGCCTGCCACAGCCATTCCGCTGCCTGTTCGTCAGGCAGCGTCGCCAGGTCGAGTTGCGCTATCAATGCCCGACGCTGCTCGGGCAAGTGGGTGTGGGCGATCAGCTCGGGTAGCGTGTTCAGCAACGTCTCGATGTGGCGAACCAGCTCAGCTGTGTCGCAATTGGGCGACTGCACACCAAACAGCAGGCCTGTTGTTCCTGCAATCTGTCGCAGGCCGCTGAACACCGCGTAACCCAACTGCAATTCAACCCGCAGGCGCTGGTAGAAGGGCGCTTGAATGACGTGTGCCAGCATTCGCCAGGCGGCTTCATCTTCGGCTGTCGTATCGGGTGCAGGGCAGAACACCAGCACGGCGTTTTCAGCGGACGACGAAACTACCTGCTCCCAGCGTTTGCCGGAACGGCTGGCTGGCAATGGCGTCGGGTGTTTCTGCTGCGTGCCGGGCAGGGTGGTCAGAACTGCATTGACCTGATCGCGGCCAACTGCTGACAGCCCAGCGCCAAAACCGATCCACGATGAGCCAGCCCAAACCGCTTGCAGATCATCGGAGGCAGGCGCCGGTGTGCTGGTCAAAAAGAGATCGGGCAACTGTTTGAGCAATTCACGAATCGGGATCTGCACCGGCCCACTGGCTGGCTTGCCGTAGCGCGCCAGTGTCTTGCTGTCCGGGTGAAGCAAACGCTGCAGGCACTGCTGAATGACGGCAGCGAATGGCTCTTCCACGCCGCTCAGCTTGAGCTGCCAATAGTTGCCATAGCGGCTGAACGACACGTTGACACCGGCTTGCCAAGCGTCTTCGACCAGGTCTTTCAGGCTGCTGTCGAGCATCTGCCAGAGCGTCGGTTGTGGGCACTGCAATTCCCAGCGCAGGTAGACCGTCGCTTCGGCACTGTCCTGCGGCAACTCATCGTTGCAGACCAATGCCCTGTGGGTCGTCTTTTGCGCTGGCAGCAACAAGGGACGCAAAAACGGATTGGTCGGCGGCAGACGCCAGTCGGTCTGTTCAGCGGTCGCCGTATCGTCAACCGTCGCGCAGACCAGTGCTTCAGGTGTCAATTGTTTCAACAGGACGCTCATTGCATGAACGCCTTGCTCGCTCAGTTCTGACGGCGTATCGCGGCAATAATGATGCGCCAGAGCCAACGCGCCTGCGGTGTGCAAGCGCCGTTGTTGCAGACGCTGGTACTCCTCGATCAGGGCGGGCCACTGAGCGTTGAAAAAACTCAGCCAACTGAAGAACAGCCTGGCAATCCGGGCTTTCCCGGGCACGTCTGTCGATGCGGCTTGAAGGTCGATATCCAGCAACAACTGCCCGTCGAATTGATACAGCGGCGAGGCTTTCAAGGAATGGATCAGTTCACGCTCGATCAGCGCGGCCGCCAGCCCTCCCGCCTGGGTGGTATTCAGCCAATGGCAGAAGAAAGCCACTGCCTCGTCAGCTTTTTCGGGCAAGCCTTCGCAGGCAAACAGCAGGTGAAGCCGATCGTGAAAGTCTGTCGAGCACAGGTTCTGGCGTGCATCCAGCAGCGGTGGCGGCGGCCGTTGGGCGACGCGCTCGCCGGGCTTGAGCAGGGCGCCGTGAGCGGCCGCCAGAGCGTGAAGTTCGGCCAGCGATTGCGGCCCGCTCAGGCACAGGGTCATTTGCCCGGCTTGATAAAAGCGCTTGTAGAAGTCGTTCAGGGCGTGCTGGAAGGCCGGGTTGGGTACTGATAGGCTGTAGCGGTTGCCCGCATGAAAACCTCTCAACGGATGCTGCGCATTGATCGGCGCCAGTAGCCGCGTCTGATGGCGTGCCTCGGCGTCTCCCGCCCAGGCGATGAACTCGGCGTGCAGCACTTCACGCTCGCGCAGTTGCTCAGCCAAGGCCATGCGCGGGTGCGCGAGCATGTCGCACAGACGCTCCAGGCCCTGGGCAAACACCGCTTGTGGCAGCTCGAAGAAAAAGTCAGTGGTGCGCTCGCGGGTGCTCGCGTTGACCAGCCCGCCGTGGCGCTGCACGAAAGCCATGAGGTTCTGATCGGCAGCGAAACGCTCGGTGCCGAGGAACAACAGATGCTCCAGAAAGTGCGCCAGCCCAGGCCACGCCTGCGGTACGTCATGGCTGCCCGCCGCTACACGCAACGAGGCCGCACAGCGCTTGAGACGTGCGTTGTGGCACAGCACCACGTTCAGGCCGTTGGCCAGCACAAGGCGCTCGATGTCGGAAATGTTGGCGTGCTGCATGACGGTCCGGGCCTGGGAAGCAGGACGTCATGCTAGCGGATAATCAGTCTGATTCGCGAGCAGACGCCCACACAGGTTGTTAATCCCGGCTCAGGTGCGAGTAAAGGCCAGGGCGTCGATCGGTGAGATAGTTGTTCACTGAAGTGGCTTGTTCATAAAGCGATTTGTCCAGCGTACTGAAGAGCAGCGTTTCTTCGTCGCCCGCCAGCGCGGGACGGCTGCCATCCGGCGCGCAAATACTGCTCAGCCCGCAGTAGCGGATATCGCCCTCGCTGCCGCAGTAGTTGGCGTACACCACATAACAGTGATTTTCGAACGCGCGCGCCCGTACTGTGACCTCGCAGACAAAATCATACGGAGCCATGTTCGCGGTCGGCACCAGAATCAGCTCGGCACCGGCCAGCGCCAGACGCCGAGTGTTTTCCGGGAACTCCACGTCGTAGCAAATCAACAGGCCCAACCGCCAACCGTTCAGCTCGACCACCGGGAACGCGTCTTCACCCGCCGAGAACAGGCTGTTATCCAGCGTGCCAAACAAATGCGTCTTGCGGTAATTGCACAGTCGCTCGCCCTGCGCATCGATCAGCTGCACGCTGTTGTACACCTGCTGGTCGGCGCCGCGTTCCGGGTAGCCGTACAGAATGGCGATGCGGTTGGCTTGCGCGATATCGGCAATGCGGGTCGCAGCGTCGCCATCGCAGGGCTGCGCCAACTCATCGACCGCTTGCGCGCCGATGTTATAGCCGGTCAGGAACATTTCCGGGCACACCAGCAACTGCGCGCCTTGCCCGGCGGCGGCACGGGCCTGTTGCTCCAGCCGAGTCAGGTTGGCGCTGATGTTCAGCGGCAAGGGCGGGCATTGATACAGCGCGACACGCATGGCGGTTTCCTTCTGTCAGTCGGCGAGCGCAATCGGGCCGATGTCATTGAACACATCGCCAGGGCCCGGGTTTTCGGCGTGGGTCTTGCCACCGAAGTGGTTCATGATGCCCCATACGGCATTCAACGAGGTCTGCACGGCGCCTTCCACCCAGGCTGGCGTCCATGACACGTCATCGCCGGCGATGAACATGCCGCGCTGTTCGCTGGGCATGTCCTGCTGCATGAAGTGCGCGTACATGCGCTGGTTATAGCGGTAATGGCCCGGCAGCGCACCCTTGAACGCACCCAGAAAGTGCGGGTCGGCTTCCCATGAAACGGTAATCGGGTCGCCAATGATCCGGGCCGCAATGTCGACTTTCGGGTAGATCTTTTTCAACGCATCAAGTGCCAGCTTCACGCGTTTCTCGATGGGTTGCGGCAGCATCTTCAACGCATCGCTCATCCACGAATACGACAGGCAGATCACGCCCGGCTTGTCGTCGCCGTTATCGAACAGATAGGTGCCTCGCGTCAGGCGGTCGGTAAGGGTCATGCTCATCAGGTCACGGCCGGTTTCCGGGTCTTTGTCTTTCCAGAATGGCCGGTCGACCATGACGAAGGTTTTCGACGACTGCATGTAGCGGGTGCGGTCCAGCGCCATCCACATCTTCTGCGAGAACAGCGACTCCTCACACTCGATCTGGGTGGTCAGCAGCCAGCTCTGGCAGGTGGTCAGCACGGCGGCGTAATGCCGCGTGTCGCCCCAGTTGTCGGTCACGGCCAGGCGGCCATCTTCGGCGCGGGCAATGCGTTTTACGCCCGGGCGCGGCGCACCACGGTGCAACGACGACAGGCTGGTGCCTTTGGGCCAATGAGCGCAATGGTCCGGCACGTGGGTCCACAAGCCTACCGGCACTTGCTGCACGCCGCCAACGATCAAGTGCTGATGCTCGTCGCAGTTGGTCATGACCACGCGGAAGATTTCCAGCATCGAGTTCGGAAAGTCCGAATCCCAGCCGCCCGTACCGAAGCCGACCTGACCGAATACTTCGCGGTGGTAGAACGACAGTTTGGCGAAGGCCTTGGACGTGGCGACAAAGTCATAGAACGTGCGGTCGTCCCATAGGGGTACGAGTTTGTTCCACAGCTCTTTCAGGCGCGGGACGTCGCGGTCGCGGATAGCCTGCTGTACGTCGGCAAACTGCGAGCCGCTTTCCAGGGCATCAGCCCATGCGTCGGCGACTTCCTGGAACAGCACCGGCAGGTCAGACAGCATCTGCGCGTAGTAAGTGGTGCCTTCCAGATCAATGACTGTGCTGCCTGACGCGGCAGTCAGCGGATTGGGAAATGGCTGTGACTCAAGGCCCAGCTTGTCGACATAGTGAAAGAACGCGGTCGACGACACCGGGAAGCGCATGCCGCCCAGCTCGGCGACGATGCCTTTGGCACCCTCGAACTCCTGCGAGCGCAGACGACCCCCCATCTTTGAAGCCTCATACACCACCGGCTTCAGGCCGAGCTTCATCAGTTCGTAAGCTGCCACCAACCCGGCAATGCCCGCACCAATGATTGCCACTTCAGCGCCGTGTTGTTCCGCCGGAATAGTCCCCAGACCTTTCGGGTGCTCGATCCAGTCATCGAAGGCAAACGGGAAATCGGGGCCGAACATGGTGATCGGCTTTTTGCCGTTGGCAGGGTGACGGTTGGTTTTCATGGCGGACCTTGGTGGGCAACGGCGAAAAACAACAGTCTAGATAAGGGCGTGCACGTTATTAAGACGCAAAGTGTCGTCGATATGATGTTTGTTTATGCAGAATGACGAAATGAGACGTCATTCTGATCAGCCAGGATGGCCGCGATCGATCTTGCTGCTGAGGATGATGGAGGTAGTGGTCTTTTCCACACCGTCCACGCTGCCGATCAGGTCGAGTAATTCATCCAGCTGTTCGGGTGAGTCCGTACGCAGCCAGGCGACATAATCGAATTCGCCGCTTACTGCACACAGCTGCTGGACCTGCGCCAGCGCGCTCAATCGGCGCAGCACTTCCTTGCCGGAGCGCGGCTGCACGGTAATGCCAACGTAGGCTTGCAGACCGCCGTCAATGACGCGCTGCCCCAGACGCACGCCGTAACCGGTGATGACCTTGCTGCTCTCCAGTCGCGCCAGCCGCGAAGTCACCGTAGTGCGGGCGATGCCTAGTTGTCGCGCGAGCATTGCAACGCTTTCGCGCGCATTGAGCTGTAACGCAGCGATCAACTGACGATCAATTTCATCCAGCACAGGCGCACGGGTATCGGACACAGGCATCTCCTCAGAACTTCCAGCGCCTGGCCGTTTTGGCCAGACGTGCCTGCAACCCATCCAGGTTGTGAGCCAGTTGCTGAGTCATCAAGTGATAGCCCATCAGCTCGGCCGGGATTTCCGGTTTCTCAGGGTGTGTTTCCGGGGTTCGCGCCAAACGTTCGGTCGCGCCGGTTTGCAGGGCACGGGCCATCCCGATCAGTTGGCGACGAATCTGTCGGTAATCGCCATCCAGCGAAGTCTTCAGCGCAGTACCCGCCGCCTGATCAAGATTGGCCGGACGGATGTTGGCAAGGATTTCCAGCGTACTCAGGCACATCCGGAAGTGGCCCTGAATGGCGTCCAGCTCGACCATCGACATCTTCACTTCCTTGGACACCGACGGCAGCAGCGAGCGCAATTGCAGCATCGTGGCGTTGAGTCGGGCCGTGAGTTTCAGGTGCTCATCGGCGGTGACAGGTTCGCCCTGAACGATGCGCCCGTACACCTTGGCGCAGTCGCGCAGACCGCTGGCCAGGTTGTAACGCCAGGAGAACACTGCATACAGCGGCAAGGCAAAGGAAAAGGCCAGCGCCAGAGCGATCCCGATCAGGATGTCAACGGTGCGCCACAAGCCGTCGCTGATCGGGTTGTAACCGTGACCGGCAACGATAAACAGCGTGATCGCCGACAGCAGCGCGGTATAGCCGCCCTTGCCGATGGTGTGGTAGGCGAAGAAGCCGCACATCACCGACATCATTGCGTAGGTCAGTAGCGGCATTTCCAGATAGCCCTGCTGCACCACCACGATCAGCCCGAGCCCGGCCCCGATCAACGTGCCGTACGCGCGCTCGACCGACTTCTTGCCGATGTTGCCGTGATGCTGCAAACCGCCAATCACGATCAACATTGTCACCGAGGCCCACTCGCCGTGCGGCAGGTTAAGCCCGGTGGTCAGCAGAATGGTCACCAGCAAGCCCACCGCAATACGTGCTGCATGGATCAGCCGCGCATGCCGGTAGCGGCGATACGGGTCCAGCAGCGGACGCAGAACAGGGCGGAGCCAGGAAGGTATATAAGCAGAGCGCGAGTTCGTCATGCGTTAAGAGACCGCGAGGGTAGAGAAGAAATCCCTGATTGGATGCCGGAGGTGCCCAGTAAGCCACATTCGGCGGGAAATTGAACCGCTCTGTGAGTGAGGGGTATCGCGAGGGCGATCATTCAAGGCGCATCGAGAGGCGCTTCATCTGCGACGTCTGAGGTTTTGCACATGCTCGCGGTGCGTCGCGCGATCAGGTAGACGCCGACGGGATTGCAACGCATCGGCCAGCGCATCGACTTCTGCCTCGCTGAACACGGCGTGCTGAAACGAGCGGATGTAACGAACAAAGCCTATACCCTGAGTGACGTTGACTGGCATTGGCGTCTTGAATGTGCTGCCGCCGACGAAGCAAATCACTGAGTGCAGGTACACCGGACCGACCCCAAGCGTGGCCTCAAGTGCTTTCAGGTGCTTGTAATTCTGACGCAACGGATTCTGAAACCTGTAGGTGCGTTTGTAGAGCTTCTGCGTCCACTGCGGCTGCTTTTCGCTGCCGAAGATCCAGCCGCTCATGTTTTTGGTTTCCAGCACAAAAATACCGTAGGGCGAAAGAAACACATGGTCGATCTGCGTCGTGCCGTCAGGCGTGTCCAGCGTCACATTGTGGAAGCGTCGATAAGTAGCCTTGTCGAGTTTCCAGCCCGCAAACAGACTCACCCACATTTCTCCGATATGACCTTTTGCCCAGCGGGATTTGAGCAGCCCGAGCAGGAGCATGGCGGGCAACAGCCAGCTCAGCATATGGAAGGCCGGGGCGATGACAGCGCTGAGGTTCATGGGAATCCTTTCCATGCGAGGCAGAGAGTTTTACTGAAGAGTTTGATGGCTCATTGGTGCTGCATGGGTTGTCGGTTCAACCTCGCGATTCTTTACAGCGATACGTCGTTGATCTGATACCGCGTGCTGCGACCGCCACCGGGCAGGCGGGTGATGCAGCCTTTGGCGAGCAGGTCGCTCAGGTGGCGGGTGGCGGTTGCCTTGGATACTTTTGCCACCGCCTGATACTGGGCTGCGCTGATGCCTTCGGCAAAGCCGCGTTCGCCACCATCAAGCAGACGGTTGAGCACTTTGGCCTGTTCAGCGGACAGTGCATCGCCCTGATGAAGTTGCCAGAAGCGCGTCTTGGCCAGTACGCGCTGGATGCGTTCCAAGGCTTGCTCGACGCTGCGCAGGAAGGTTTGCAGGAACCACTCCAGCCAGTCAGTGATGTCAGTTGCGCCTTTCTGGCTGCTTTCCAGAACGCGGTAGTAGCCGGCCCGATCTTCCAGAATGCTCGCCGACATGGCGTAGAAGCGAATGGCTTGCTGCTCGCTCTGAGCCAGCGCCAGGTCAGTCAGGGCTCGGGTCAGGCGGCCATTGCCATCGTCAAAGGGGTGAAGGGTGATGAACCAGAAATGAGCAATGCCTGCCCGCACGAACGGATCAAGGCCTGGATCGTTCCGGCTTTTGGCAAACCATACGAGGAAGTCTTCCAGCTGGGCTTCCAGCACGTCGCGGGGTGGGGCCCGGAAGTGTACGGTAGGCCGATCAATACGTCCTGACACCACTTGCATCGAGTCTTCGCCGCGCAATTGCCCCGCTTTTACGTGGTTGGAGGTGAATGTTTCCTGAGCCGGGAAGAGCCAGCGGTGCCAGGCAAACAGGCGATCAAGCGTGAGTGGCTGATCGCTGCTGCCGGTGGCATCCAGCATCAGCTCTGCCAGGCCTTCACTGCGCGTGCTGGGTTTGCCACCGTCGGCAAGGCCCAGACGGCGCGCCAGCGAAGACCTTACCGACCCAACGTTCAGTTGCTCACCTTCAATCGCTGATGAGGTCACGATGTTTTGCAGCAAGCTGTCCAGACTTTCCTGAAGAGCGGTGTCGCGACCCGCCACTGCGGTCATGCCGAGCAGGCGACCTTGCGCTGTCGCGCAGGCTCGCAACAGCGTAGCCAGGCGTTCGCTGTTCCAGCGCAACTGTGGCCAGTCCGGTTGCTGCCAGATCCAGAGATGTTCAGACATTAAGAGGCGCTCGCGCTGAGCCGAATAGAGAATTCAATCGGCTCATGGTATGAGCCGATTGTGCGAGCTATTCGGCTCATCGTCCAGTTTTGCCTGATGACAGCTGAGGCAGTCGAGGCTTTGGCATCTCTCTTGAAACGGCAAGTGAGCGCGCCGGGGTTTCTGTCGACAGTTTCATGAAACGTCAGTATTGCGCTGCTTATACTCGGGGTTTCAACTTTGCTCGGGTGTCTTGAATGGTGGCTTCGCGCACGCTGTGGCTGTTGCTCCTGAGTATTGTGCTGTTCTTTTTTGCATTGGGTAATCATCAGCTTCAGAGCTCCACCGAGCCGCGTGTGGCGGGTATCGCCATGGAAATGCTGCTGAGTGATAACTGGGTCACGCCGACGCTGAGCGCTCAGCCTTTTCTGGAAAAGCCGCCGCTGAGTGTCTGGCTCGATGCGGCAGCCATCCGGGCGTTTGGCGCCGAGACCTGGGCTGTGAGGCTGGCCTCGGCGTTTGCCGGGCTGTTCAGTGTGCTGTTGCTGTATGGCATGCTCAAGCGCATGGCGCGCCCGGTGCCTGTTGCCTGGCTTGGCGCCTTCATACTGGCGACCATGGCCAGTTTCTGGGACAACTCACGGCAAGTGGGTGAAGACGCCTTGCTGGCGTTCGGCGTGACCCTTGCGTTGCTGGTGTATTTCCAGGCGGTCAATCAACGCGCCAAGGGCGATCGAAGTGTGTGGCTGTGGTGCTCTTTTGCGGCGGGTATTGCGATCTCGACACTGAGCAAAGGCGTGCTGGGATTAGCTCTGCCCGGCGTAGTCATTTTCGCCTGGTTGCTGTGTGAAACGTTACAGCGCAAACGTCTGGTACTGACGGACTGGTTGCGGCCAGCGGTGTTTACCGTACTGGGCCTGGTGCCACTGATGGTCTGGCTGTGTTTCCTGTACGGGCAGGGCGGTGTCGAATCGTTGAAGGCTGTGCTGTGGACCAACAGCGTCGGACGCTTCAGTGGCTCGTTTCGAGAGGCTGGGCATTACGAGCCGTTCTATTACTACATCGCCAAGCTGCCCGAAGCGTTCATGCCGTGGAACCTGCTCGTGTATCTGGGGCTTTGGCACTTTCGCAAACAGCTGTTGGCCAACCGTCACCTGCTGTTTTTCAGCCTGTGGCTCATCGCGCAGTTTGTGCTGCTGACGTTGGCTTCCAGCAAACGTATGGTTTACCTGATGTCATCGGCACCGGCGGCGGCAGTGATCGCTGCGGAATACGCATCGGTGCTGTGGGCACGACTCAACGCTCATTCGGGCACGTCGTCTACGGCGGCCTTTGTTGTGCGAAATCAGCGAGCCTTGATGACAGCGGCGGTCGCGCTGGTTATGGCGCTCTACCTGTCGGCAGCTGTCTGGCTGGTTCCGCAGGAGGATCGGCAGTTTTCATTTTTGCCGCTGACGGACCGGGTGCACGCCTTGCAGGCTGAAGGTCACCATGTGGCGTTGTTCCAGCCCAGCGAGCGGTTGTCAGGCGCCAGTGCGTTTTACACACGTAGCCTGCTCGATGCGTTCGACACCGACGCCAGCGTGAACGCTTTTCTCATGAGTGATCCCGGTAACATAGCGATCATGGAGCGCACGTACGGGCCAGCGCTGCCGCTCAAGGCTGTCGCTGATGTGAAGATTGGCAGCCGCCATTACTATTTCGTCAGCTACGAGGCACCCGCGAAAAGCAACTGACCTGAACGCGCCAGATCGTTCGGACGCGTGCGCCGGCTCAGTCGGGTCAGAGGGTCTGGCGAGCCGCGACTGGCGCGACGGGTACCCAGCTTTTTTGCGGAATAGGCAAATCACACGACTCGCCCCGACCGATCGGGAAGTAGTGGAAGCCGCCTTGAGAAAGGCGCTCGGTGTCGTACAGGTTGCGCCCATCGAATATTACCGGCGCGCCAAGGCGTTGCTGGATCAGCTCGAAATCTGGTGCCTTGAACTGCTGCCACTCGGTGCAGATGATCAGCGCGTCGGCGTCATCAAGGGTTGCCTCGGGCGTACCCATCAGCACCAGGTCCTTGCGGTAACCATAAATGCGCTGGGTTTCCTGCATGGCTTCGGGGTCGAACGCCCGCACCGTTGCGCCAGCGGCCCACAATGCTTCCATCAATACTCTGCTGGGCGCGTCGCGCATGTCGTCGGTGTTGGGTTTGAACGCCAGGCCCCAGAGCGCGAAGGTCTTGCCGCGCAAATCCCCCTGGTAAAACGCATTGACCCGCTCGAACAGCTTGTTCTTCTGGCGCTCGTTGATAGCCTCGACCACAGATAACAGATCGTTTGAGCAATTCGCCTCTCTGGCGCTGTGAATCAACGCACGGATGTCCTTGCCGAAACACGAACCGCCATACCCGCAGCCGGGGTAGATGAAGTCGTAGCCGATACGTGAGTCGGCACCGATGCCCAGCCGCACCGCTTCGACGTCTGCGCCCAAGTGTTCGGCCAGTTCGGCAATCTGGTTGATGAAGCTGATTTTGGTGGCCAGCATGCAGTTGGCTGCGTACTTGGTGAGTTCAGCGCTGCGCAGGTCCATGAACATGATCCGGTCATGGTTGCGGTTGAACGGTGCATACAGTTCACGCATGACCTTTCTTACCGCTTCGTTTTCGCAGCCGATGACAATTCGGTCCGGGCGACGGCAGTCATTGACGGCCGAACCTTCCTTGAGAAATTCCGGGTTGGAGACAATATCGAATTGCAGCAGGCGCCCGGCCTGACGCAGGCCTTTATCAATGTGCGCGCGCAAGGCATCGCCACTGCCGACCGGTACGGTGGACTTTTCCACAATGATCAGCGGTTCGGTGCGGTGCCGGGCAATACTGTCGCCGACGGCGAAGAAGCTGCGCATGTCTGCCGATCCGTCCTCGCAGGAAGGTGTGCCGACGGCGATGAACAGTACCTCGGCATGCTCGACGGCCATCTGTTCGTCGCAGGTGAACTGCAGTCGCTTGTGGTCCAGATTCTCGCGAACCAGGTTGGACAGCCCCGGCTCGTAGATATGCACCTGGCCTTGGCGCAATTGTTCGACTTTCGCCTGATCAATGTCCATGCACACGACGTCGTGACCGACTTCTGCAAGCACCACCGCTTGTACCAGACCTACGTATCCGCTACCGAAAACGCTGATTTTCATGAAAAGAACCCTGGAGAGAATTGCGAGAAATGCGCCGAAGGTTGATGGTCACAACACCCATCACGATCAGGATGACACCCACAGTTTTCGATACCGTGAACGTCTCATGGAAAACCGGCAGAGCGGCCGCCAGCGCGTAAACCAGCGCATAGCTGACGCTTAACAACGAATAGGCACGGCTCAAGGGCAGGCTGCGGAGGGCCAGCAGCCACAGTAGCATCGACAGTGCATACGCGCAGACGGCGACGGACACAACGATGGCGGCACTGAAGTCGATACTCAGATAGCCTTGCGACTCGAACCACTGCATGTCGAACAGTCGGGAGGGCGAGGGCAGGCGTGTCATGCTCCAGCGCATGCCCAACTGAGCAGCACTGACCAGCGCCACGCTGCCCAGGGTCAGCAGCATCCCGTTGCGCTGGCTCATGCCTGACGCCCCAGCAGAATCACGCCTGCGAGAATCAGTACGATGCCCAACCAGTGTTGGCGGTCGACCGGCTCGTTGAACACGTAGCGGCCGATCAGAGTGATCAGCACGAAATTCATGGCCAGCATCGGGTAGGCGACACCGACGTCCAGCCGCTGCAACACCGTCAGCCAGACCAGCAGCCCTAATCCCAGACACAGCACCGCCAGCCATAACCAGGCGGAGCGCGCGGCGGCCAGCGGACCGGGGAATCCATCTCGCCAGCTCTCGACGGCCATTTTTTGAGCGACCTGACCGAGGCACGTCAGCAGGCACGCGGTGAACAACAATGACCACGTCATGGTTCGGACCGCTCGTAGATCACGATGACCAGATCGCCTTCCTGATAGCGCTTGCCGCCTTTGGGCAGCAGGGCGAGTTCGTGCAGTTCTTCATTGCCGTCGCCGCGCATGATCACGCCGACCTGACCGTTATGCCGAGCGGCGCTCATCCACGCATCGATCCCTTGCAGACTCACATTGCGCGCACTGGCGTCCGGGTAGTCGAGGCCGTATTTCAGCTCGCCCCATGTGTTGAACAGCGTGATGTCCGAGCGTTTCAGTCGCCACGCCAGTGCCGATGCTGCACCCAGATCATTGCTCAGCAGCGATTGGCTGGCTGCCAGCTCGGCCATGTGTCGGGCGACGAACTGGTCAGGCGTCTTGTCATAAACCACGCTGTAAGGCAGTGCGGCAGGTAGCAAGGCAACCATCAGCAAACTGCCTGCCGCAGGCATCGCCCACAGTTTCAGTGGGCGCCAGGCCTGTAGCGCATTGGCCACAAACCAGGCTGCAAGCACCAGACCTGCCAGCAGCAGATGGACGGGTTCGTGGTCATAAACGGGTTGTGTGTATTGCACATACAGCAGCGCCGCCATACCTGTCAGCGCGGTGGCCGCATTGAATGTGCCGTTGAGCCGCAACGTGGCGAGGTGGCCGTGCCTGAGTTTTTCGACCATTGCATCGGCCATCAGCAGGGCCAATGGCAACAGACAGGGCAGGATGTAGGTCGGCAGCTTGCCACGGCTCAGGCTCAGAAAGAGCAGCGGCAGCACAGTCCACATCAGCAGAAAGGCGCTGGCGGGTTGATGCCTGTCTTGCCAGGCGCGTTTGAAGGCTACTGGAATCAAAAGCGCCCACGGCAGGCAGGCTGCGACCAGCACCGGCAGGTAAAACCACACGGGCTGGGCGTGTTGCGCATCTTCACCGGCGAAACGACGGATATGCTCGTGCCAGAAGAAGAATCGCCAGTAATCCGGCTCCTGCGCGTGAACCGTCAGTACCCATGGCAGGCAGACAGCAAGAGCAACGATAACTGCCAGCAAACCGTAGCGAATCAGCTCGCGCAGGCGTTTTTGCCACAGCATATACGGCCCGGCAATCAGCACCGGCAGCGCCCAGGCCAGAAACCCTTTGGTCATGAACCCCATGCCACAGGCAAGCCCGAGCACCGTCCAGGCGCCCAACCGCAGGCGCCCGATGCTGTTGACCGCGTACCAGAATGCAACCAGCGACAGATTGACCCATAAGGTGAATTGCGGGTCGAGGTTGCAATAACCCGCTTGCCCCGCGACGAATGCGAAACTCATGAACAACAAGGCGCTGGCGAAGCTCTTGCGGGGATCGTTCCACATCCGGCCGGCAAGCAACCAGGCAAGCACAGCACTCAGACCGGTGCTCAGCGCCGAGACGATCCGCACGCCAAACAGATTCTCACCAAAGAGGTGCTGACCCATCGCGATCAGCCAGTAACCGGCTGCCGGCTTTTCGAAATAGCGCACACCCATGAAATGCGGCGCAGCCCATTGGCCGCTGTGGAGCATTTCCTGACTGATCTGCGCATAACGGGTTTCATCGGGGATCCACAGGCCGTGGGACCCGAGCGGCAACAGGTAGGCCGCGAAAAAGGCCAGAAACAGCAGGGCGATAGCGCGGTATCGAGATTCGGTCATTGCTGGACTCCCAGCCAGCCTTCGCGACCCTCAAGGGCGCCACGTACGACTCGGCCAGAGGGCAATTGCTCGATGGCATCAGGCAACAAATCGCCGAGCGGCTGGAAGCGGATGCCTTGCTGATGCGCCAGTGCCAGCAGTTGCCTGAAATCGTTGGCCATGACGATGCCTTCGACTTCGGCATGTACCGTGTAGACATTCAGTTGGTTCGCCGCGAAACGTCGCAGGATAAAGCTGTTGAACGCCTGCGCATCAAGCTGCGGACCCACCACCTCGTCGAACGTCGGCAAGTCGACCGGAATCTGCGGTGCTCCAGACGTGCCGTTGGCCAGCAATGGACGAAAAATACTGTCGCCCCGGCAGTCGCTGTTATAACGAAAACCGAAGGACTGTTTGGCTTCAATGACGCGCTCATCGGCGCGCCAGCCCGCTGCTGCCGAGCACGTCACCGGGCCGCCGAGAATGTCGCCCAGGCAATCGACGCCCCGGCGGATCTGCGCGATCAACCGTGCATCGTTCCAGTGCCCCGCATTGGCCTGCCAGCCATGGTGATCCCAGGCATGCAGACCGACTTCATGACCAGCATCACGCGCGCGGCGCATCAGATGGCCGAGGTCATGGCCGATCGGTTTACCCGGCCAGGCGGTCCCGGCCAGCAGAATGTCCCAGCCATACAGGCTGGCCGCCCGCGAGCGGAGCATTTTCCAGAAAAACTGTGGACGGATGAGGCGCCACAAGTGACGCCCCATGTTGTCCGGCCCGACGCTGAAAAAGAACGTGGCCTTGACCTGAGCTTCCTCAAGCATGTCCAGCATTCGCGGCACACCTTCACGGGTGCCACGGTAGGTGTCCACATCAATTCTCAAGCCTGCCTGCATCAGCGCTGATCCGCTTTTTCAGCCATGGCTTCGCGCAGAAAGAAGTCCAGCGTCTTGCCGATGGTTTCGCTCAGTTCGATGGAAGGCGTCCAGCCGAGCAGCCGACGTGCGTTGTCGATGCAGGGCTTGCGGTGGCTGACGTCCTGATAACCCTTGCCGTAGAACGACTCGCTTTCCACTTCACGAAAGCCCGCGAACGGTGGAAAGTTGGAGCGCAGAGGATGGGCCTCGAACTGACGCAACAGCTCTTCGCCCAACTGACGAATACTGGCTTCGTTGTCGGGGTTGCCGATGTTGATGATCTGGCCGCTGCAACTGTCACCGCGGTTTTCAATGATTCGTGCCAGCGCTTCGATGCCGTCGGCGACATCGGTAAAGCAGCGCTTCTGCGCACCGCCGTCCACCAGGCGAATCGGTGTGCCCTCCACCAAGTGCAGGATCAGTTGGGTGATGGCTCTTGAGCTGCCGATCCGCGCCGAATCCAGGCGGTCCAGTCGCGGGCCCATCCAGTTGAACGGGCGGAACAGCGTGAACTGCAAACCCTTCTGCCCGTAGGCCCAGATCACGCGGTCCAGCAGTTGCTTGGACACCGAGTAGATCCAGCGCTGTTTGTTGATCGGGCCGACGACCAGGTTGGAGGTGTCCTCGCTGAAACTGGCGTCCTGGCACATGCCATAAACTTCTGAGGTGGAGGGGAAAATCACGCGTTTGTTGTACTTGGCACAGTACCGCACGATCTTCAGGTTTTCTTCAAAGTCCAGTTCGAACACGCGCAGCGGGTTGCGGGTGTATTCGATTGGCGTGGCAATCGCCACCAGTGGCAATACCACGTCGCACTTCTTGATGTGGTACTCGATCCACTCGGTGTGGATGCTGATGTCGCCTTCGATGAAGTGGAAATTGGGTTGGGTGCGCAGGCGCTCGATGGCGTCCGAGCCGATGTCCATCCCATAGATCTCGTAGCGGTCGTCCTGCAACAGACGCTCTGAAAGGTGGTTACCGATAAAGCCGTTGACGCCCAGAATCAGCACCCGGGTGCGCCGCTGCGCACGACCTTTCTCGGCGCCGCGCAACCGTGAACCATCGACCAGCCCGAACTCGCGTGCCAGTTGTACGCCACTGAGGTACAGGCCATCGTCACCACGCTGCCCGGCGCTGATGACCAGCGAACCTTCACCGCAGGCGATGCGCAGCGGGTCACAACTGATCACGGTGCCCGGCGCCACGCCGTTGTTATCGGCATCGACGCTGGCGCTCCAGATGATCAGCTTGTGCTCGCCCACCGGGCTGAAGGCACCGGGATAAGGTTGTGTGACGGCGCGAATCAGGTTGTTCAAGTGCGCTGCAGGGCGGGCCCAGTCGATCAAGCCGTCAGCCGCTGTGCGTCTTCCAAAGTACGAGGCTTTTGCCTCGTCCTGCGCTGTGCCGGGCAATTGACCTTGCGCCAGCAACGGCAGCGCATCGCCCAGCAGATGGGCGGCCGCTTCACGCAGCTTGCCGTGCAAGGTCAGCGCGGTGTCGAGCGTACTGATCGGCACTCGCTGTTGGGCAACCACAGATCCTGCATCGGCACGCTTGACCATATGATGCAGAGTAACGCCCGTTTCCGTCTCGCCGTTGACCAGCACCCAGTTGGCAGGGGCCCGGCCGCGATAGCGTGGCAGGAGCGAACCATGCAGGTTGAACGCGCCCGTTTTTGCGCAGGCCAGCAAAGGCTCGCCAAGCAGTTGACGATAGTAGAAGGAGAAAATGAAATCCGGTGCCAGCTTGCCGATGCGCTCTATCCACAGCGGGTGATTCGGGTCTTCCGGGGCATGCACCGGGATGCCGTGCTGTGCGCACAGTTGCGCCACTGAACCAAAGAAGGTTTTCTCTTTGGGGTCGTCCGCATGGGTAAACACTGCGGCGATTTCATACCCTGCCTCCAGCAGCGCGTGCAGACCGACGCAGCCAATATCGTGATACGCGAAGACGACAGCTTTAGGGCTCATGGCGCAACCTTGTTCAAATAAGGAGAAGCGGAAGAATCAACACTGTTGGTTGTGATTTCGGCTGAGCTGCGCACGACCTTTTCGATGAAAAACCGCGGGCGTGCACGGACGTCGCTGTACATGCGACCCAGGTATTCGCCGAGCAGCCCCATGCCGATGAACTGGCCGCCGGTGAACACGAACAGCACCGCGAACAGCACGAAAGTGCCGTTCTCGGCCCAGGGCGCGCCGAAAATCAGTCGCAGCACAATCAGCGCCACGGCGAACAGCACGCCCAGCAGTGCCATGCTGAAACCTACAATGCTGAGCAGGCGCAGCGGTGTGGTGGTCATGCAGGTGATCAGGTCGAACATCAGGTTGATCAGGCGCATGGGGCTGTACTTCGAATCGCCATGCTCGCGCTCGGCGTGGTGTACCAGCACTTCGGTGGTGTGGCGCGCAAAGCTGTTGGCCAGAATCGGGATAAACGTGCTGCGCTCGCGGCACGCCAGCATGGCGTCGACGATGGTGCGTCGGTAGGCCCTGAGCATGCAGCCGTAGTCGCTCATGGCAACGCCGGTCGAACGTTGCACGGCAAGGTTGATGAGCTTTGACGGCCAGCGTCGCCAGGCCGAGTCCTGACGGTTGTTGCGCACCGTGCCCACCACGTCGTAGCCCTGTTCGGCCATGGCGATCAGGCGCGGAATTTCTTCAGGCGGGTTCTGCAGGTCGGCGTCCAGAGTCACCACCACATCGCCGATGCATTGTTCGAAACCGGCCATGATTGCCGCATGCTGGCCATAGTTGCGGTTGAGGATCACCGCAACGACCGGGCTGCCTTCACGCTCTGCGGCCTGCTGGAGTATTTCGGCGGAATTGTCACGGCTGCCATCGTCGACCAGCACGATTTCGTAAGCATGTTTCAACTGCGCGCAGGCTGCCTCGGTACGGCGCAACAGCTCCGGCAGGCTCTGTTGCTCGTTGTAGACGGGAATGACGATCGATACGCAGTTGATAGGGTACGGTCTCAATGTCTGGCTTCCACGATCGATTCAATGGCGTCCACGACTCGCTCGACATCGTCGAGGGTCATGTCCGGAAACAGCGGGATGGAGCACAGTCGCGACGAATTCCACTCGGTGTCGGGCAGGTGAACGTCGGGGAACCGCTGGCGGTAATAACGGTGCATGTGGGTTGCGATGAAGTGGATGCCAGTGCCGATGTTGTGCGCCTGCAAGGCCTTCATGAACCCGTCACGCTCCATGCCGCAACGCTCGGCATCAATGCGCAGGATGAACAGGTGCCAGGCGTGACGTTGTGCGTAGCGAGGCTGGGCGAGCGGCAGAACAGCGCTGCTGGCCAGTCGCTCCAGATAACGGTTGGCGAGCATCTGACGTTTTGCATTGATTGCTTTCAGGCGTTGCAGTTGTACCAGGGCGATGCTGGCGTTGATGTCTGCCAGGTTGTACTTGAAGCCCGGCTCGATGACTTCCGCCTGTGGTTTGCGGCCCAGTGTCAGTCGGTCATACGCATCGACGCCCAGCCCATGGAATTTCAGTTGGCGCACCCGATCAGCCAGCTCGCTGTCATCGGTCACCAACATCGCACCTTCGGCACAGGTCATGTTCTTGATCGCATGGAACGAGAAAATTGCCGTGCCCTGAGCGCCAATCGGTCGCCCCTTGTACTCGGTGCCAATCGCGTGAGCTGCATCCTCGATCAGCGCGATGCCATGCCGTTTGGCCAGCGCGTACAGAGGGTCGAGGTCGAGCGCGGCACCGGCGTAATGCACCGGCACAATCGCCTTGGTTCGGGGTGTGATGGCCTGTTCAATACGCGACGCATCGACCATGAGCGTGTCACGGTCCACGTCGACAAAGACCGGCGTAGCGCCCAGCAGGCAGATCATGTTTGCCGTGGACACCCACGTCTGGGACGGTGTGATCACCTCATCACCCGGTCCGACGCCCAGCGCGAGCAGCGTGACGTGCATGGCGCCAGTGGCCGACGACAAAGCAACGGCATGCCGTGCACTCACGCGCTCGGCAAACTGCTCTTCGAGCTTCTGGCATTCCGGTCCGGTGGTAATCCAGCCGGAATTCAACACACGGGTAACTGCCGCTATCTCTTCATCGCCCATGGACGGTCGAGAAAAAGGAAGGAAAGCCTGATTCGTCACTGTCTGACCCACTTATGCTTTATCACCGAAGTGCCGTTTGGTAGCAAACTGCCAATTCGCAAAAGCTAGTGGGGCGCAGAAGGGAGATCAAATGAAATAACCTTTATCTCCGTAGAGCACTATCAGTGAAGTGATAAGTTTGAGTGTGGTGGCGGGTCTGAAAACACTTCATTTTTTAAATGAAACAGATGTCGTTGTTTTCCGTTTAGCCTGTTCAGGCTTGAAGGCCCTTGTTTTGTTGGGTTTGGCGCCTTGGGGCAACTCTGTCCGGGTGATATTTTTTAGGCGTTATAAACCTGTTGATACGGACAGTTCATGGGTATTTAAATTCGAGAGTCTGTTAAGTGATGCGACAGGTTTGTTGGAGATTTGTTAAGGGTTTAATACGGTTTCATGTGAAATTTTTTGCGCATTATTGAAGGTTTGGTAATAAGGCGACTACCTTTGAAGTGTCTCCGTTTCTGTTTTTAAAAGAAGACAGCCCTTTTAAAACAATGATGTGTGATGGCCGATTCCGGGACGAAGCGTGTTCAATTTTCGTCGACAGTTAGCGTTCTCAGGGTTTTGCGTTTGTGCGCCGTTTCTGCACGTCGGGGCGACAGATTACTCAACCGGGGCTCCCGCATTCTTCGTGCGTGGTGTTATTTTGAGGGCGTTTCTGATCAAGCGATCAGCTATTTCCCACGAATGATCTGCAAAGGAATGCCCTCAGCAATGAATCTTTCACTCAAGCACCTGGCTGTAACCACCCTGGTGCTCGCCACTCTTTCCTCGTTCACCACCGCTGTGCAGGCCAATATCACGCCTCAGCAAAGTGCGGTCATCCTCAAGAACTTCAGCGACGCCTCGGTCACAGACTTCCGCCAGTTTCTGGATAGCCTCGCCAAGAGCGATATAGCCAAGGTGGACAACCTGGGCGTGACGATCAGCGCGTTTCTCGGCAACAAGACGCTGACCGCAGAACAGCAGAATGAAATCCACCGTCTGCTGGGTCTCTACACCCGAGTGAAGTACGGCAGCGCGGCGACCGAAACCCTGCGTGAGCTGGTGGCCATTCCAACGTTCAGCGTGGACGGCGTCGCCCAGCACGAGAATCCCGAATTCATCAAGATTGCCGACAAGATCAAAAGCCTTGCTCAGGCGTTCAACCTCAACTTCCGCAACGTCGATAACCGCGTCTATGAAGTCTCCCTTGAAGGGGCTGGCGACGAGGTCGTCGGCATTCATGCGCATGCCGACGTCGTGCCGGTCACTCCGGAGAACTGGGTGCTGCCGGACGGTACCAAACTTGATCCGTTCAAGGTCACACTGATCGGCGACCGCATGTATGGCCGAGGTACCGAGGATGACAAGAACGGTATCGTGGTTTCGCTCTACGCCATGAAAGTCATCAAGGAAGAAAAGCTGCCACTGGCGCGAAACTTCAAGCTGTTGATCGACACCACGGAGGAAACCTCCGGCGACGCTATCCCTTATTACTTCGAACGCAACCCTACGCCGAACTACAACCTGGCGCTCGACGGCGGCTACCCGGTGGTTATTGCCGAAAAAGGCTACGGCACGGTAATGGCCAACTTCGCGCGGCGCGCTGCCGAGGGCAACGGCGCGGAGATCACCTCGATGACCGGCGGCATGGCCACCAATCAGATCCCGTCGAAGTCGGTCGTCACTTTGGTGACCGACAAGCCCGAAGAACTGGTCGCCAGCCTGCAAAAAGCAGGCGCTGACTACGTCAAAGACCATGGCGGCAATTTTGAAGTGGCAGCCGCAGTCCAAGGCAAGGACGTCAAACTGACCGTTACCGGCGTATCCGCTCATTCGTCCGAGCCCGAGTCTGGCGTCAATCCGATTGCCAGAATGCTCGACTTCATCAACAGCCTGGACGGCAAGGTCGCGCTCAAGCACAACCACATCACCGACGCCGCGCGGTATCTGGCTGACAACTGGGGCCTGGATTACCTGGGAAGCAAGCTTGGCGTCGGTTTTGCCGACGACTTCATGGGCCCGCTGACCGCGTCCCCGACGTTCGTGGGCATGGACGACAAGACCTTCAAGCTGGCAGTCAACCTGCGCGTACCCAAGGGCAAGTCTCCGCAAGTCCTGAAAACTGAAATCGCCGGCAAGCTGACGGCCTGGAGCAAAAAGACCCAGATCACGCCAGCCTTCGATTACTCCATCGCCGAACCGATGTACCGCAACCCCGAAGGCGAGTGGGTCAAAGCGCTGCTTGCCGTGGCCACTGAAAACCTCGGTATGGAACACAAGTTCGGTACCTCTGCCGGCGCTACCTCGGTCCACGAACTGCCCAACGGTGTCCAGTTCGGACTGGCCCGTCCTGAGGCCAAATACACTGGCCACACTGACAATGAGTTCAAAACCACCGAGCAATTCCTGCTTGACCTGCAGATCGTGACCGAGATGATCGGCAGGATTGGACAATTGCCGAAGTTGTGAGAGGGCGCTTTCTTCAACGGATCGCACCCGCTGCCTTGACGAGGCGGCGGGCTTCTTATGGAACCGTTTTGCGTGTCTCGCCACAGAGAGAATTATCGTTTTATCGAGCGAGGAATTCTTTCATGCAGCCTGTCGAGGCAAAAGATCAGCTTCACCAGTGGTTGCGCCGGCGGGGTATTGATCCGCTGGAAGGCCTGCGCCATCAGGTAAAAACCAGAGAGGGCAGTGAATGCCTGCTCTGGTTGCCCGAGCAGGACACAGCGCTGTTTGTCTTCATTCAGATCACCACACTGACCATGCCGCAGGACAACGTCCTTTTGACCCTGTCGATGGCGCTCAACCTTGACCCCTCGCGCACCGGTGGCGCGGCGCTGGGTTACAACCCCGAATCGAATCAACTGTTGCTTCGCAGCGTTCACCCCATGGACGATCTGGACGACGAAGCGCTCGATCGCATCATGACCCGACTGAGCCAGTTGGCCGGCTCGCTGCAACGCTACCTCAAAGACTTTCGGTATCAGGAAAAGTCCGGCAGGGCGGTGCACAAGGAGCCTCGGGTGTTGCCGTCGCTGCAACGGACGCCACGAACCTTCATGACCTGATCAGGGGTTTGGTATGCAGATTCAGCACGCTAATGCATCAACCGGCGTGGCCGCTGCCACGTCGCAGGAACGTCCTTCTTCATCGGCCGGACTTGTTCAGGGCTCACCGGATACCTTTGCCCATTTTCATCCCCATACGTCAGGCGTTTTTGTTCCAGTGGAGGGGCATGAAGAGGTTTTTTTCGACGCGCATTCCTCGTTCTCGTCGGTCGAAAGCGTTGAGCAGCCCGGCCCTGAGGCTTTGAATGCTCAGCTTCACGCTCTGCAAAAGTTGTTGC
This sequence comes from Pseudomonas californiensis, assembly GCF_021147775.1. GTDB lineage: Bacteria > Pseudomonadota > Gammaproteobacteria > Pseudomonadales > Pseudomonadaceae > Aquipseudomonas > Aquipseudomonas californiensis. The sequence continues at coordinate 54,567 of NZ_JAGTPK010000016.1, read as the reverse complement.
CGGACTTGATGACGTCCATCGCTTCCTTGCGTGACAGCGTTGTGCAGTACGCTAAAACGAGCATCAAGCAGGCGGCGGACGGCAGCATGGGCAGCACCGCCAACATCGAAGCCAAGCGCAGGATTGCTCAGGAGCACGGCTGTCATTTGTCTCATCCGTTCAATCAGAACAAGTTTCTGTTCGAGAAAACCATCGACGACAGGCCGTTTGCTGCCGATTACAGTCGTGCTGGCGGCGAGGGGCACGCTTGCTTCGGCCTGGCCGTCAACTGGTGCCAAAGTCGCGCGAAGGACCAGCCGGATGAGCTGTTTTTCGAGAAGCTCGCAAACTACCGGGACGACGCCTTGCTGCCTCGGGTAATGGCTTTTCAGCATGTGGAGCAACAGGCGTATCCGGGCAAAATCGAAAACGCGAAACCCATGCTGCTGGGCACGCTACCCAAGCTGGGCATGACGCTGGACAAGGGCCGTGGCACTGCGCAGCATGGGCATTACGGGATCAAGCTGGCAGACCTTGAACGTGATTTGAAGACCCTGTCGCAGCCCGTGAAGGCCCGGACATTTTTGCTGTTGAGTGAATCACATGCCATGGCTCTGCATCAGGACAGCCAAGGCGGCATGCACTTTTTCGATCCGCTTTTCGGTGTGGTACAAGCTGACAACTGCGAAAAAATGAGCAGTTTTCTCGCGGATGTCTTCAAACGAGACACGCGTAGTCACTGGAAGGGCGCCGATCATCGCCTGCAAATAAGCGAAGTCGTACCGGGAGCAGACTTTCGTTTTCGGTGAAGACCCTGACTGTAAACCGTTTTACGGCTCGCCGAGCTGGCGAAGAATGGTCGTCAGCAGGCCGGGAAAACGGGTTTCCAGCTCTTCGCCACGCAGCGAGTTCATGTGCGTGGTGCCGACGTTCCGCGTGCGCACCAGCCCGGCATCGCGCAGCACTCGAAAGTGGTGTGAGGCGCTGGACTTGGGGCGATCGCCGCACAGCTCGCCGCACGATGCTTCCGCAACGCCTGCCAGATGGCGGACGATTTCCATCCGTACAGGGTCGCTCAACGCATAGAGCACGCGGTCGAGAGTGACGGCTTGGGGTTCTGGGTGTTTTAAGGTTCGCATGTGCCGCATCATATCGAGGGGTTTCATTCAGCGCTATATTTCGAATACTATCGAACAATCGTATTTTGTAGTTCTGGAGACTTTTCATGTCCGCGTTGTTCGAACCCTACACCCTCAAAGACGTCACCTTGCGTAATCGCATCGCCATTCCACCGATGTGCCAATACAAGGCGGATGACGGCCTGATCAACGATTGGCACCACGTGCATCTGGCGAGCATGGCGCGTGGCGGAGCAGGTCTGGTGGTCGTGGAAGCAACTGCTGTTGCGCCTGAAGGCCGAATCACACCAGGTTGTGCGGGTATCTGGAACGACCAGCAAGCCCAGGCATTCGTTCCTGTTGTCAAAGCGATCAAGGCTGCCGGATCGGTTCCGGGTATTCAGATCGCGCACGCTGGTCGCAAGGCGAGCGCCAATCGTCCGTGGGAAGGCGACGACCATATCGCTGAGTCCGATGCGCGCGGCTGGGAAACCATCGCCCCGTCCGCCATCGCATTCGGTGCCAACCTGCCCAAGGTGCCGCGCGAAATGACTCTGGACGACATCGCACGCGTTCAGCAGGACTTCGTCAATGCAGCACGCCGTGCTCTGGAAGCAGGCTTTGAGTGGATCGAGCTGCACTTTGCGCATGGTTACCTCGGTCAAAGCTTCTTCTCCGAGCACTCTAACCAGCGCACCGATGCCTACGGCGGCAGCTTTGACAACCGCAGCCGTTTCCTGCTGGAAACCCTCGCTGCCGTACGTGAAGTCTGGCCTGAGCACCTGCCGCTGACCGCGCGCTTCGGTGTGATCGAGTACGACGGGCGTGATGAGCAGACTCTTGGTGAATCCATCGAACTGGCGCGTCGCTTCAAGGCGGGCGGTCTTGATCTGCTGAGCGTCAGCGTCGGCTTCACTATCCCGGACACCAATATCCCGTGGGGCCCGGCCTTCATGGGACCTGTCGCCGAGCGCGTGCGCCGCGAAGCAGGTTTGCCGGTGACCTCTGCGTGGGGCTTCGGCACTCCGCAGTTGGCTGAAGAGTCGATCAAATCGGGCCATCTCGATCTGGTGTCCATCGGTCGCGCTCACCTTGCAGACCCGCACTGGCCTTACTTTGCCGCCAAGGAACTGGGCGTAGACAACGCCTCGTGGACCCTGCCAGCGCCTTACGCGCATTGGCTGGAACGGTATCGTTAAGACCGCCGGGTAAAGCAGCCTTGGTCTCGACGTCTGCAGTCGGGCCAGGGCAAGCAGCGTTGCTCGTAATACGTTCAGTGGCCGGAAGGAGCCGTGCCACTGGCGCTAATGTGCAGTAACACTTCAGTGTCCGGCTATTGGTCGGCTCTCCCTAAAGCTCTTGCCCTGTCGCGTCGATACAGAGGCCATACATCCCATCATGGATCGATGAAATGGCTATCTCCCTGAATCCTGTCAACATCCCTTCGCTGGTCAACCGCCTCACACCTTCTGACCAGATCCTCACCGCACAACCCATGAGCGACACTGCCAAACAGGCGCTGCTGAACGCCACGCCCGCTGCTGTCTATCATCCGAGCGATAAAGCACCGTCGACGTCGCTGTCCATGGACGAGGTCTATACCCTCATCGGTCGATCGCAAACGCCGGAATTCCTCAACCGGGTGAGTGTGCATAGCAGTGCAAAGGCGCAATTGAAGAACTCGTTCGAGGCGTTCCAGACGTCGTTGGCGAAACTGGCGCCCGATCTGGCGAGCAAGAAATTCGGCTTCACGGTAGAAGAGAACGGCAATTTGAAGGCGCTCAACAGTGCCGGACAGTTGAGCACCTCGGATGAGGAGCGCTTGAACAAGCTGTTGAATGACGACAACAGTCTGAAAGCGTCGGCGGTGGGCTACCGAGACTCCTCCATCGATCTGGTGGCAGCTGATACCGGCTGGAGCGGCAGTTCCATGGGGCGCTACAGTTTGACCAAGGAGAACTTCGCCGGCACGCTCGACCTCGCCGCGCTATTGATCCCCGTGACCAAAACACCGTCGCAGGAACAGTACGACGGCATGTTCTTCGTTCAGTTGACCAAAAAAGGCCAGCCTGCGACTGCGGCGACTGAAGAGATCATCATGAGCGCGCGTGCAGCGAAGCAGACGGCTGCCTCCGCTGGTTGATGGTGAGCAAGGCGACATGCGGACACGTACTGTGTCCGCATCGTAGAGCGCCTGCCCGTCTCATCCGCAAAGTCTGCTGAAGCAGGTGTGCGAAACGGATGTTTGTGCCAGGCAAGCTGCACTTTCAATCGTTTATGCATGGCTTCATGGTGGTGTAATAAATCCATGAAACGCCAGTACTCAACTATGACTGGCGACACGCCTGACGGGCTGCCTCTCGCCCTATGACTGAACCTTGACGGATGCCCAGACATGCCAGCCCCTCTGACCCCCGTAGAAAGCTCACCCGACCTGCCGACGGATGCTGACGTGGTCGTGATCGGCGGCGGTATCATCGGTTCGTTTACCGCTTATTACCTGGCCAGGCGCGGCATGAAAGTCGCCCTGGTTGAAAAAGGCCGCATCGGCGCTGAGCAATCTAGCCGAAACTGGGGCTGGTGCCGCCAGCAGAACCGCGATGAGCGTGAGCTGCCGATGGCCACCAAAAGCCTTGAGTTGTGGGATCAGTTCGGTGCCGAAACGGGCGAGGACACCGGCTTCAAACGCTGCGGGTTGCTCTACCTCAGCAACAACGAAAAGGAGTTGGCAGGTTGGGCGCGCTGGGGTGAGTTTGCGCGCACCGCCAATGTCGAAACCTACATGCTTACCACCCAGCAAGCCGCTGAACACGGCAGCGCAACTGGCAAACAGTGGAAAGGCGGGGTTTTCTCTCCCACCGATGGCACCGCAGACCCGTCGCGCGCCGCGCCGGCGGTCGCTCGCGCCATCATCGCGCTCGGCGGGACGGTACATCAGGGCTGCGCCGTGCGGGGTATCGAGACCGAAGGCGGCCGGTTGTCTGCAGTCGTGACCGAAAAAGGCACCATCCGCACCCGGCAGGCCGTGCTGGCGGCAGGCGCCTGGGCGTCGTCCTTCTGCCGCCAATACGGTATTCGCTTCCCTCAAGCCACCATCCGCCAGACTGCGCTCTCGATTGCTCCTCGCGATCACGAGATGCCAGCTGCGCTGCATACGCCTGATGTTTCCATGACGCGGCGCTCGGATGGCAGTTACACAGTGGCAATCAGCGGCAGGGGGGCGTCGACCTGACGCCCCAGTTACTCAGTTTCGCGCCACAATTTTTGCCGATGTTTCAGCGCCGCTGGCGCAACCTGGCGCCGGGTGGGTTTGAGGGTTTGCGCGCGGGCCATGAAAGCTGGAAGCGTTGGCGTCTGGATGAGCCGACTCCAATGGAACGGATGCGGATTCTCGACCCGAGCGCCGACCCAGCGGCGGTCAAACTCACCTACAAGCGTGCCGTTGACCTGATCCCGCTGCTGAAAGGCTCGACGGTCACGGCAGCCTGGGCAGGTTATGTAGACAGCACGCCCGACGGCGTCCCCGGCATTGGAGAAATGGCCAGCCTTCCAGGCTTGGTGCTGGCTGCCGGCTTCAGCGGCCACGGCTTCGGTATAGGCCCCGGCGCAGGCCACCTGATCGCCGACATCGTCAGCGGCGTCACGCCTATCGTCGACCCGAAACCGTATCACCCGGACCGTTTTCGGTCCTCGGCCTGGGGCAAGGTTGCGGATTTTTGAGGGGAGGTCACTTGGCGGGAGCATCATCCGTGCTCAAACCCAGTTCTCTGTTTATTCTTGCCTGCCTGAAGCCCTGAACTGTACAGCAGGGCTTTAACGCCCTTCTGTGCAGACCCCTTCGCCTGATGGCACTTGCTGCACGCTGTGCTGGCTCTGGAACCAGATCTATCGGCTTGCCACTAAGGCGTTATGACCTTCCGGGGAAGCACTATGATCAATCTCTCCAGCGTGGCGTCTTCATTGGCGCGCGCAGCTCTCAGCGATTCGCCAAAGCCCAAACTGGATCTGGTGTTGAACGTCGCGAGCCACATTGCTGGCAAGGTGGCCTTGCAGCTCAACCAGTCTTTACTGGAGCAAAAAGGCAATCTCACTGAGCGCCAGCAGAAAGGGCTGTCAGTAATCCTGGACGCGTTGAGCGGCAAGGAGCCGGTCATCAATGTCGAGACGTATGCTAGAGGCGGAGCGTTCAAGCTGGCGCGGGCCGCTTATGACGTAGCGAGCGTGGTCTGGGAGCGCGACACTAAAAGGCCGGAGGTGATGAGTTTTTTGAGCTTCATGGACCATACGGGCAAGTCGCTGTTTTCCCTCGGCAAGAAACTGGCCGATGCACTGGCCGCGCCTTTGGCTGAGCCACATAAGGACAACACCGTCGCGGCTAACCTGCGCAATGCTTTCTTTGCCAGCAAGCTGTACATGAGTAAGGTGATGCAGGATATCGCTGATCAAATACCTGAAGAGACACAGCCCTCCAGCGCTGGCAGCGCACCCCCTCCAGCCTCGCGCCCTGACAGCTCAGAGCGGCCACAACGCCAGGACGAGCGACCTCGCAGACCGTCCCGCACTCCTCCACCTCCGCCCAGAACAGAGTCTGGGGCCGGGCCCAAACGACCTTCAGCGCCGCGGCCTGAAGCCAAAACGGCCGCCGACGCTTCAGCCAAGGTGGGCGAAGACCGCCCCGCCAAGCCGGTCGTGAAACCGTTGTATCAACACCTGGGCCTTACTGACATGACCGCAGACATGAGCGCCATCAGAAAGGCTTACAGGGACAGCGCATTGAAGCACCATCCCGACAAGCATCCGGGCAACCAGGCAGAAGCGACTGAACGCTTCAAGAGCATCTCGAATGCTTACACGATCCTGTCCGATCCGGAAATGCGCAAGGCTTACGACAGCGGGCGCATCAACGAGCAGGGCGAGAACATCTGACCGGATACGCCGCGTCAGCCTTGTGCCTCTAAGGCAGGCTCCTTGAACATTCGGGACAAACACGCTGCCCGATCTGCTCAGTCCGCAGGGCGAACATGCCCGGGCGGATCGGGCGCTATCGCTCTTTAGCTCAGATCGTGCAGGTCGCGCTCCACGGGAGGCGTCAAAGACCACTCTGAAAACCTGACCTGCAGGCCTTTGCGCTGTGGCGTACAGCAGATGGGGCCGACCTGATAGCTTTGCGCCTCGGGGAAGGGCGCAAGCCTGAGCAAAGGCCAGCACACACCGTCGGATGAATACTGCAGGCGCAGCACGCCGTTCGCGACCGTCACCCGAAGCCAAAAGTCGCGAGGATCACCCGAAAAGTAACTGGGTGCCCAGTCCGACCGACCCTGAGTGAGGACACTGCTGAGCATTGCATGCCCGTCGTTGAACTCGATCCCTGCCTTGACCCAGGTCTGCTCATCGATCCGGACCATGATCCCAGCCTGGTCATAGAGCTCCCTGAAATCGGCATTCACTCTGATCTGGGCAGTAAACCCACCCACGCTGCTGAAACCGAGAAAATGACCGCTGTCTCGTATGAAGCCATAATGGGTTTCACGCCAGAAATCAGTCTGCTCGTCAGTCACCACCTCCAGCGAGTGGTCCGCCAGCACACGGCAACTACCGGGCTCATTGAGCCACCTTGCGCTGCTCCAGATCGAGTCTTGAAGATGCTGGTCATCTTCCATGGTGCATTCCTCCATTCAATGGTGTGCCACATCTGCCTGGCTCAGGTTAACTGGCTCTTTGAAGGCCAGCAGTGCGTGATTTGACCGTGAGTCCTCGAGTTTCGCTGCCTACGACCATGATTCAAGGCACTCCCGTCTGGGCTGGATCGCGACATCCGCAAAGCCACAGCCAACCCGACTTTAAGGCTCTCTCGGATTCATCCTAGGGATGGATTTCTGAAGGTTTTTCCAGATCTGCAAGAGGCGATTCGCTTGGGCTTGTGGTCACGGGATGAAGCAGGGGCCTAGGCGTGGAAATTAGTTAAGACCACCTCGGGAATTTTCCGTGAACACCTAGGCACGCGGGACTGTAAGCTATTCAGGAGGCGCGTAGCCCACTCTCTCAGGATCGTCCGCGATTCGGGTGATCGGGTTTTGCGCTACCTAACCAGTCGCATCCGCAGAGCCTATAAATTCGTGGGAAACAGGAGGAGCTGTATGGACCACAAACCACCAGAGAAGCCGCAGGAACCATCCCCGGTTCGTTTCATCCGCGAGAAGGACGAGCCCTTTACGCCGTTGCCAATTTTCGTTCGGACGAAGAGTTTAAGCGATCTCTTGGGCGCGAGATCCTTGGACTCTTTGGAGTCGACCATAGGACGGTCTTAGTGGAGAACCACCCAGAAACGCGAAAGCCGCGCAATGCGCGGCTTTCAAAGGTGGTGGGCCCACACGGACTCGAACCGTGGACCAAAGGATTATGAGTCCTCTGCTCTAACCAACTGAGCTATGGGCCCTCAGTAGGTCGCGGATTATAACGGCGGTTTCGCGGCTGTGCTATCCGAAAAGTCCGAAACCTTCATAAGAAGAAACCTCGTGCAGAATTCGTCGGGTGGGAGGGGCAGGCTGATGAGGTAGCCCTGCATCTGTTCGCAGCCTTCGGCAGCGAGGAATTGTTGTTGTTCGTGGTTCTCCACGCCTTCGGCGATGACGGTGAGTTGCATGCTGCGGCCCAGTGCGATGATGGCGCGCACGATAGCGGCGTCGTGGGAGTCTTCAGGCAGGCCGCGGACGAATGACTGGTCGATCTTGAGGATGTCCAGCGGCAGGCGCTTGAGGTAGCTCAGCGATGAGTAACCAGTACCGAAATCGTCGATGGCCAGTTGCACGCCGAGCTTTTTCAGTTTGTGCAGGACGGCCAGCGCTTCCTGGGTCTGGCTCATGATGAAGTTTTCAGTGATCTCCAGTTGCAGGCATTCGGGTTCCAGTCCGTGGTCTGCCAGCAGCTGTTCGATGCGGCTGACCAGGTGTGGTTGTCTGAGTTGGGCGCCTGCCAGGTTGACCGACAAGGTGCCGAAGGGTTTGTGGGTCTTGCGCCATTCGTGCATCTGGCGACAGGCCTGTTCAAGCACCCAATCGCCAATCTGCAGGATCATCCCGTTCTCTTCCGCCAGTGGGATGAAATGCTCGGGCGGTACTTCGCCAAATAGGGGATGGCTCCAGCGAATCAGCGCTTCGGCGCCAACCATGATGTTGCTCAACAGGCAGACCTTGGGCTGAAAAGACAGGCTCAGCTCGTTGCGGTCCAGCGCTCTGCGCAGTTCCTGTTCCAGGGCGATGCGTTCGCTGGCCTGCGCGGTCAGGTCGCGGGTGTAGCTTTCGACGCGGTTGCGACCTTTGGCTTTGGAGCGATACATGGCCGCGTCCGCGTTTTTGACCAATGTGGCGACGTCGGTGCCGTCATCGGGGAACAGGCTGCAGCCAATGCTGGCGCTCATGAAGAACTCGTGCTCGTCGGCCTGGAAGGGCGCGCTGAAGCAGGCAAGCAGTTTGTGGGCGATGGTCTGCGCATCGGCGGCTTGTAGCAAGCCTGGCAGCAGGACGATGAACTCATCACCGCCCAACCTTGCGACGGTATCAATGTCGCGCAGGTTCTCCTTGAGTCGATGGGCAATGCCTTTCAATAGCAGATCGCCGATCGGGTGACCCAGGCTGTCGTTGATGTGTTTGAAACGGTCCAGATCCAGAAACAGAACGGCCCCAAGGCTGCCCGATTCCTCGCTGTGCAACAGGGCAGTCTGCAGGCGGCTCTCGAAGAGGGTTCGGTTGGGGAGGCCGGTGAGCGGGTCGTGGTGAGCTTGATAGTCCAGGCGCGCCTGAGCCTGTTTGATTCTGGAGATATCGGCGAAGACGGCGACGAAGTGGGTGATGACGTGTTCTTTGTTGCGAACCGCGTTAATGGTCAGCCAGCTCGGGAACATTTCTCCATTTTTTCGGCGGTTGCAGATCTCGCCTTGCCAATGGCCCTCTGCTGTCAATTGATGCCACATGGCGGCGTAAAAGGCGCTGTCGTGCACGCCTGAGGCAAGCAGGCGCGGCGTCATGCCAGTAGCCTCGCTTTCGCTGTACCCGGTGATTTCACTGAACGCACGGTTCACGGCATTGATGCGCTGGTTTGTATCGGTGATGAGCACGCCTTCTGCTGTGCTTTCGAATACCGTCGCGGCCAGGTGCAGTTTCTCCTGCATCTGTTGGCGTTCGGTGATGTCACGGGAGATGGTCAGCAGGCATTTTTCACCGCCGATCTGCACGGAGTGCGAGGACAGCTCGCAGAGCCTGATTCTGCCGTCTGAGCCGCGAATCCTTGCCCGAAAGTCGTGGATAGACCCTTTTATTCTCATCTGTTTGACAAGCGACTTGCGCTCTCTCGGGTCGGCCCACAGGCCCAGATCAAGAGTGGAATGCTCCAGGCATCGTTGTTCGTCATAGCCTGTTATGCGACAGAACCCTTCGTTGACCTCAAGCATAAAACCATCTCGTTCACGGGTGATGGCCAACCCGTCAGGGGAGGCATGAAAAGCGCCAGCGAACTTCTCTTCAGACGCTCGCAACTGCTGCTGAGCCTCCTTGAGCGGGGTAATGTCCCGGACAACGATCAGCACGGTAGGCGTTGTGCTCAGGATGATCGGCTGCGCAGACATAAGGCCTGAGAAGGTCTGGCCGTCCTTACATCGAAACGGCAGCTCCAGGTTGCGGATATTGCCTTTTTGCAACTGCTCAAGAAGCGAAGGGCCTATGCCCGGCACTCCCCACAGGTCCAGCTGGGTCGGTGTTTTACCCATGACTTCTGCGACAGTGAGGCCGGTTTTCTCGACGAACGCGTCGTTGGCTTCGAGGATCTTGCCGTCGGCAAGGCTCGCGATCACCAGGATGTCCGGAGACTGGGCAAAAACTGAGGCGAACCGGTCTTCGGATTGTCGCAGTGCTTGCTCGGTTTGATTGCTGTCACTGATGTCGATCATTAATCCACGCATAAATGGCTCACGTCCGTGTTCGATCAGGATGACAAATCGTGAATCCAGCGCACTCAGCCGCAGCCATGAGTGCTCGGCAATTGATGCTGGGGTCCTTACTGCTTCAGGTTCATTGCTCGCGAAGCTTCGGTACCGCCAAATACTCAAGCGAAGGGGGCGGTGCCGCGCTCACCCCTTTTTGGCTGTGTCGATTCGGGCCAAGGGGTAGCAAGCGAATTTTGTGCTTGAGCTGATAGTTGTAGGCCAAACTGCCAAAGTTTGCCTCCCTATCGACGGTTGGCAAGCGTACAAAGAGGTGCAAGTAGCCGTATTCACCGAGGGCGACAGGCCGATGCGCTTGAATTGATGGTTGAAGCGGGCATGGAGTCAAACAGCCGGAAATGCAAAACCCCCGGCAGGCCGGGGGTTTTGTTTGACGCGTTTGCGTTTACTCGTCGAGGAACGAGCGCAAATGCTCGCTACGGGTCGGGTGACGCAATTTGCGCAGTGCCTTGGCTTCGATCTGACGGATCCGCTCGCGCGTTACGTCAAACTGCTTACCAACCTCTTCAAGCGTGTGGTCGGTATTCATGTCGATGCCGAAGCGCATGCGCAAGACTTTGGCTTCGCGGGCGGTGAGGCCCGACAGCACTTCACGCGTTGCTTCTTTCAGGCTTTCAACGGTAGCGACATCGATTGGCGACTGCATGGTCGAGTCTTCGATGAAGTCACCCAGGTGCGAATCTTCGTCGTCACCGATCGGCGTTTCCATGGAGATCGGCTCTTTAGCGATCTTCAATACCTTGCGGATCTTGTCCTCAGGCATTTCCATGCGTTCGCCCAGCTCTTCCGGAGTCGGTTCGCGACCCATTTCCTGCAACATCTGACGGGAAATACGGTTGAGCTTGTTGATCGTCTCGATCATGTGCACCGGAATACGGATGGTGCGTGCCTGGTCGGCAATCGAGCGAGTGATCGCCTGACGGATCCACCAGGTGGCATAAGTCGAGAACTTGTAACCACGACGGTATTCGAACTTGTCCACAGCCTTCATCAAGCCGATGTTGCCTTCCTGGATCAGATCGAGGAATTGCAAGCCACGGTTGGTGTACTTCTTGGCAATGGAGATCACCAGACGCAAGTTCGCTTCGACCATCTCTTTCTTCGCGCGGCGGGCCTTGGCCTCACCGATCGACATGCGACGGTTGATGTCCTTGATCTCGGCGATTTTCAGGCCGGTCTCTTCTTCAAGTGCAGACAGCTTCTGCTGGCAACGCTGAATGTCAGGCTGCAAGCGGCCGATGGCTTCGGCGTATTTGCCTTTGCCCTTGGCCAGCGAATCGGTCCAGCTTTCGTCGACTTCGTTGCCCGGGAACTGGCGAAGGAAGTCAGCGCGTGGCATGCGTGCATCACGCACACACAGCTGCATGATTGCGCGTTCCTGAGCACGCAAGCGCTCCAGAGCACTGCGTACACGCTCGACCAGCCCTTCAAACTGCTTTGGAACCAGCTTGATTGGCATGAAGAGTTCGGCAAGGGCAACCATTTCTGCAATGGCGTGCTTGTCGTTGCGACCGAGTTTCTTCAGAGCCTTGCGGGTGATTTCCATCTGGTCAGACACGGCGCCGAAGCGCTGTTGTGCAATGACCGGATCAGGACCGCTTTCGGCTTCTTCTTCATCGTCGGAGTCTGCCGAGTCTTCCTCGTCATCATCTGCACCCTCGGCCTTTGGAGCCTTGGGGTCGACGGGAGGAGGGACTTCGGCAGGCGGCGCAATGCCGTCGTCCGGGTCGATGTAGCCGCTCAGAACGTCAGAAAGACGACCGCCTTCGCTCGTGACTCGTGTGTATTCAGAGAGAATGTGGTCAACCGTGCCTGGGAAGTGCGCAATTGCGCCCATCACTTCACGGATGCCTTCCTCGATACGTTTGGCGATTTCGATTTCGCCTTCACGGGTCAGAAGTTCAACGGTGCCCATTTCTCGCATGTACATACGAACGGGATCGGTGGTACGACCGATGTCGGTTTCAACCGCTGCCAATGCTGCGGCCGCTTCTTCTGCGGCTGCCTCATCGGTATCGGCGTCGGCCAGCATCAAGGCGTCCGCATCCGGAGCACTCTCGTGTACCGGGATCCCCATGTCGTTGATCATGCGGATGATGTCTTCCACCTGCTCAGGATCTGAAATATCCTCGGGCAGGTGGTCGTTGACCTCTGCGTAAGTCAGATACTTCTGCTCACGACCCAGGGTGATCAACTCTTTGATACGAGACTGCTGTTGCGCTTTTCCGGACATAACACCCTATCCACTGAAGGTCTTGGCGGGCAAAAAACAAGCCGAGGATTATACCCGAGCTATGACCTCACGCGCCAGTTGAGGTCGGGGTTTGTGCAGGAACATTGCGATTTAGCAGTTCACGAAGCTGAATTTTCTCTTCCGCACTCAGCTCGGTTTGACGTGCTTTGCTGATCAGATGTTCCAGACTGCGCTCGCGTTGGCGAGCAGATAAGCTAGTTATAGTGTCGAAAAACTGTTGTTCAAGGTTATCGGCCTCGATCAACCATTCCTTTTCGGCCAATGCGCGCAGCAGACGGCCCTGTTCTGTGCCGTGCCATCGCGCTATCAACTGTAACGACCGAAGATTGGGATTCTTTTGCCTGGCTTCAATAAGCGAGACCAGTAATTGCGCCTGAGACTGGTCTTCTGCAGCGAAATGGCTGGCATTTTCGACTTTCTCGGCCAGTTCAGGGTGATGCAGCAATGTCCTCAGCGCCGCTTGCATGGGCGGTTCTACCGCTGTCGGTACGCGTGGAGTACGAGGTTCAAAGTCGCCGCGCTTGCCTTTTTTGTCCCAGGGTTTTTTATCCCATTTTTTCTGATTCTGACCGCCGGTCTTCTTGGGCGTCCATTCCTGCTGCGCTTCATAGCCACCTGCCTGTTGGTAGTCGGCAAAGTCGGGCATGGCGTCGTAATCGACGTACGGGTCATAGCTGGGCGGCGCTTCAGCCGGTGCGCTTTGCACCAGTTGGCTGACGGCTTCGCCTGTCAAACCGGTAATTTCACTGAGGCGCTGACGCATCAGAATACGCAGATTGGCGCCGGGTACCTTGTCGATCAGTGGCGCGGCGAGGGTGGCCATGTGGGCCTTGCCTTCAAGCGAGCGCGGATCGGCTTCTTTGGTCAATTGCTCAAAAAAGTAATCGGCCAGTGGTTGTGCGTGCTGATTGATGCGTGCCTTGAACGCGTCAGTGCCTTCGGAGCGCACCAGCGTGTCCGGGTCTTCGCCTTCCGGAAGGAACAGGAAGCGTGCACGCCGGCCGTCCTGCAGGCTCGACAGTGTCGCTTCAAGCGCCCGCCATGCCGCATTGCGACCGGCCTGGTCGCCGTCAAAGCAGAACAGCACGTTGGGCACTACCCGGAACAGGCGCTTCAAGTGCTCTTCGCTGGTGGCGGTACCCAGCGTTGCGACGGCGTTACGCAGGCCTTGCTGGGCAAGGGCGATCACGTCCATGTAGCCTTCAACCACGATGATTTCATCGAGATTGCGATTGAATTTGCGCGCTTCGAACAGACCGTACAGCTCCTGTCCTTTGTGGAAAACCGGGGTTTCCGGGGAGTTCAGGTACTTGGGCTTGTCGTCACCCAGCACCCGCCCGCCAAAGGCGATGACGCGTCCGCGTGAATCACGGATCGGGAACATGACCCGGTCGCGAAAACGGTCGTAGCGCTTGCCGGTTTCGGCGTTCTCGATCAGCAGGCCAGCGTCAATCATGACCTTTTGCTGCAGCGAGTCGCTGCTCAAATGCTTGTAGAGGTTGTCCCATCCCGGCGGCGCAAAGCCCATGCCGAAGTCTCGGGCGATTTCGCCGGAAAGGCCGCGACCCTTGAGATAATCCACAGCCGCCTTGCGCATGGGATGGCTTTTCAGGGCCTGGCGATAGAATTCGGCAGCGGCGGTCAGCAGTGGGTAAAGCGGGGAGTCCGTCGGTTGGCGCGGCTTTTGGCCTTTGACGTTCTGTTCGCGTGGCACTTCCATGCCAGCAGCTTTCGCCAGGTCCTCGACCGCCTGGGGAAAGTCCAGATTGTCGTGGTCCATGATAAAGCCCAGCGCGTTTCCGCCTGCTCCGCAGCCAAAGCAGTAATAAAACTGTTTGTCGGGGCTTACGCTGAAAGAGGGTGTTTTCTCTTTGTGGAACGGGCAGCACGCGCTGTAATTCTTTCCCGCTTTCTTGAGCTGCACGCGCGAACTGACGATGTCGACAATGTCGGTACGGTTCAGCAGGTCGTCGATAAAGCTCTGGGGAATCAGCCCGGCCATGGCGTTCTCATCATCAAGCGTGTCGCGAAAGTATCGTGGTGACTCTACGAGTGTTCTGTCAGCCTGTCAGCCGTCTTTTAAGCGGAGCCAGTAATGAGCGGGCACGCGCTTGCATCCGGAGATCGGTGCTCGAGCCTGCAAAGGGAATAAACGCGCAGCCGTTATCTGAGCCCATGAAGGCCTCAAGATCGGTATCCACGTTGCTGTCACGGGAGACGCTGCCTTGGCTGAGCTTCTTGCGAAGTCATCAAGGCATACTCGTCTTGTCCACTGATCGATTCGCTGTCCGATTGGACGTGATCAATGTTGCCTGTAAACAGGCTGGACGTTGCTTGACTGAATATCCCGGTCGCGTGTGCGGCTTGGACAGGCTCCGTCAATCTAGCGTGATGCTATAGCTGCAACTGCCGACAGCCCGGCTGTGTTGCCGGGCAAGGCAGAAGCTTGCGACGAAAGTCTGTAAATTAATACAGACGAACGGCGCGGCGCTGTTCGCGCTGAACTTTCTTGGCGTGACGTTTGACAGCAGCAGCTGCCTTGCGCTTACGCTCAGAAGTCGGCTTCTCGTAAAATTCGCGGCTACGAACTTCAGCCAGAACACCGGCTTTTTCGCAGGAGCGCTTGAAACGACGCAGAGCTACGTCGAAGGGTTCGTTCTCTTTAACTTTGACGGCTGGCATCCAGAGCTACCTTCATTCATTACCGGGGTCAACGCTTCGTGCAAACACTGCACAAAAGTACGTCGGTTTTTAAGGGTTGCGGATGTTAACCCCTCATTGAGAGGAATGCAAAGCCTCTGATCGAAAACCGCTGGTCGGCACCTCGGGCGACGACTATTATGCGCGCCTTCAAATCTGCCCCCTACAAGGCGCAAACCCATGCTAGTACTGGGATTAGAAACGTCCTGCGATGAAACCGGCGTCGCACTTTACGACAGCGAGCGCGGTTTGCTGGCGGATGCATTATTCAGTCAGATCGACCTGCACCGTGCCTATGGCGGCGTAGTGCCGGAGCTGGCTTCACGCGATCACGTCAAGCGCATGCTGCCCCTGATTCGTCAGACGCTGGCCGAGGCTGACTGTGTGGCCACTGACATCGATGCCATCGCATACACAGCAGGGCCGGGCCTTGTGGGTGCATTGCTGGTGGGTGCTTCCTGCGCTCAGGCCCTGGCATTTGCCTGGGATATTCCGGCGCTGGGCGTGCACCACATGGAAGGTCACCTGCTGGCCCCGATGCTTGAAGAAAACCCGCCAGAGTTTCCGTTCGTCGCTTTGTTGGTTTCCGGTGGCCATACGCAGCTGGTTCGGGTCGACGGGATCGGTCAGTACGAGCTGTTGGGCGAGACGCTGGACGACGCCGCAGGCGAGGCGTTCGACAAGACGGCCAAGATGATGGGCCTGCAATATCCGGGCGGGCCCGAAATTTCCAGGCTGGCAGCTCAAGGTGTACCGGGTCGGTTCGTGTTTCCAAAGCCGATGACTGATCGTCCGGGACTGGAATTCAGTTTCAGCGGCCTGAAAACCTCTGCCCTCAATACCTGGCAGCAGTGCCAGCGTGCTGGGGACGACAGTGAACAGACTCGTAGCGACATCGCTCTGGCCTTCCAGCATGCGGTGGTAGAGACTTTGACCATCAAGTGCAAGCGTGCGCTCAAGCAGACAGGCCTCAAGCGGCTGGTCATCGCCGGTGGCGTCAGTGCCAACAAGGCGCTGCGTTTATCGTTGGAGAGCATGCTGGGCAGCTTGCAGGGTCATGTTTACTACGCACGGCCTGAGTTCTGCACCGATAACGGCGCGATGATTGCGTTCGCTGGCTGCCAGCGTCTGCAGGCGGGCCAGAAGGAAGATTTGAGTATCAGCGTGCAGGCGCGCTGGCCGATGGAGCAGCTCTCGGGGCTGTGAGGCTTCTTGAGCTTGCTGCGGGTGGCGTTGGAAAGGGCGCGGTGCTGGAGAGGAGAAACATGAGCGTTTTTCAGCTCGCTCCTCAGAAATGCCGTTCGCGCCCGGCGAGCAGGTCGCGTAGATTGCCGCGATGACGCCAGACGATCAGCAGGGTAAGGACACTCATGGGCAACAAGGCTCGGGGTTCCTGCCAGGCCAGCAAGGGTAGCGTCATGGGTGTGGCAATCAATGCGGCCAGTGAGCTGGTGCGGGTCAGGCGCAAGGTCAACAGCCATACGGCTATCGCCAACGCCGCTGCCGGGAGGTAAAGACCCAGCAGCACGCCTGCTGCCGTTGCGACGCCTTTGCCACCCCGAAAGCGAAAGTACAGCGGAAAGAGGTGGCCCAGTACCGCGCAGACGCCGATCCAGCCTTGCTGCGAAGGGTCGAGGCCCAGCGTGCAGGCGAGCAGCACCGGAAGCAGGCCTTTGCACAGATCGCCGAGCAGGGTCAGGATGGCCAGTTTTTTACCGGCCAGCCGCAACATGTTAGTGGCGCCTGCGTTGCCTGAACCACTGGCGCGCGGGTCGGGGCTGCCGTTGAGGCGGCTGAGCAGGATGGCAAAGGACAGCGAGCCGAGCAGGTAGGCGAAAGTCGCCAATAACCAAAACATGCTAACCATTCCGGGCGAGGATGCCCTGATTCTAACGGCGCATCGCGCCCTTGTCGTGCAGCGGAGAGTAGTGCTTGGACAGAGTTTTCATCGAGGGTCTGCAAGTCGATACGGTGATCGGCGCTTATGACTGGGAGCGTGGTATTCGCCAGTGCCTGCGTCTGGACCTCAGCTTTGCATGGGACAACCGACCTGCTGCGGCGGGCGATGACCTCACCAAGGCACTCGACTATGCCAGCGTTTCGAACCGTATCCAGGCCTTCGCCGAGCAGGCGCAATTTCAACTGGTCGAGACCTTCGCCGAGCGTCTGGCCGAGGTGTTGATGAGCGAATTCACCATTCCCTGGCTGCGTTTGAAAGTGATCAAGCCGGGTGCCGTTGCTGCCGCAGCCGGTGTGGGCGTGGAGATCGAGCGCGGATGTCGCTGACGCGAATTTTTCTCGGGCTCGGAAGCAATATCGAGCGCGAACAGCACCTGTGCGCAGGGTTGGATGCGTTGGACGACTTCCTGAGCGACCTGAGCTGCTCGCCGGTGTTTGAAAGCCATGCGGTGGGCATCAAGAGCGGGCCGTTTTTCAACCTGGTGGTGTCGGCCCTGACTGACCTGCCGCTGTTGGAGCTGGACCGCCGTCTGAAATTCATCGAGGCCGACAATGGCCGCTACGCGCCTGATCGCAAGGGGCTGCCACTGGATATCGACGTGTTGCTGTACGGCGAGCAGGTCGGAAACTTCGACGGACTGGTTCTGCCCAGGGCCGAGATCCTCAAGAATGCCTTCGTGTTGCGGCCCTTGTCGCTGATCGCGCCGGAACGCCTGCATCCTGGCGTAGGCGTACCGTTTGGCAAACTATGGGCCGAAGCGCAGATTGATCAGCAGCTCTGGCCGGTGTCCTTCGAGTGGCGGGGCAAGGCGCTGACGCCAGCTGAATTGCTGTAGCGAGCGCCATGCGCAGCGTTGCCCGTTGCGTTGCTAGGCGTTGTATTCGGCCTTGTAGACTTTCAGCGCGTCCAGTCGCTCGTTTTTCAGCGCGTCGCCCAGCTCCTGTCCTTTCAGGCCTTTTTCCAGCAGCGGTTGCACCGATACGGTTCGTGCAGCATGCGCCGCGCCGCGCAGGTACTCGGCTTGTGGATAACTGCGCTGCTCGAAACCATGGCGGCCGCGCGCGTCCATTTCGCAGGCAGCAATAAATTCCTCGAAGCGCTGTGGTCTGCGGTAAACGTCAAAGCTTTGCAGCAGTTCCAGAACTGTCGATGGCTTCAATTCCAATGCCCGGTGCCCATGGGTGTGGTACTGGCCCACCAGCAGCGCCAGTTCCTGGCAATCGCGGGGCACGCGAAAGCGCTCATTGACCTTTTTTATCAGGCGCAAGCCCGTGTGCTCGTGAGCGATGTGCCTGGGCCAATCGGCTTCTGGTGTCAGCCCCTTGCCCAGGTCGTGCAGCAGGCAGGCCCAGCGCACGGTCAGCGGATGCTTGTGAATCGCCGACTGCTCCAGCACGCTGAGGACATGCGCGCCGGTGTCGATTTCAGGATGATGCGCAGCGGGTTGGGGCACGCCGAACAGTGCCTCGACTTCAGGCATCAGCTCCTCGAGAGCGCCGCATTCGTGCAGCACACTGATGAACACCTGAGGCTGTTCCTCCATCAGTGCGCGGGAAATTTCCTTCCAGCTTCGCTCTGGCGTCAGGGCCTTGAGTTCACCTGATTCGCTGAGCTGTCGCATCAGTTGCAGTGTATCTGGGGCGATAGTGAACCCGTGCGGGGCATAACGCGCGGCGAAGCGGGCCACACGGAGCACTCTGAGCGGATCTTCTGCAAACGCCGGTGAAACGTGGCGCAAAATGCGCGCATCCAGATCCTGTTTTCCACGGTAAGGATCGGTCAGATTCCCGTCCTTGTCCTCTGCCATGGCGTTGATAGTCAGGTCGCGCCGGATCAGATCCTGCTCAAGTGTGACCTCTGGGCTGGCGTGAAAGACGAAGCCTCCATAGCCCACGCCGCTTTTTCGTTCAGTGCGCGCCAAGGCGTATTCTTCGCCAGTCAGCGGATGAAGAAAAACCGGAAAATCAGTGCCGACCGGGCGGTAGCCTTTGCTCAGCATCTCTTCGGCCGACGCGCCGACCACAACCCAGTCGATATCGGTGACCGGTTGTCCCAGAAGACGGTCGCGTACCGCACCGCCCACTTTATAAATCTGCATAAAAAACCTCCGTAAGCGCGACAGGATAAACCTTGCGTCGCCCTTGCGGAGGCCAAACCGGACAATTACCTGTGTGACGTCGCTGTGCGTCACGGCCTAGAGGTGTACGACCGCCAAATCAAGCCGGGGATATTCACTGTCAGCGTGCTCGCTTCTCGGTGGTACGTGATGAGTCTTGACCAACTGATCGCCCTGCAGGGTTTCCAGATGAATGTCGAAACCCCACAGCCGGTGCAAGTGCTTGAGCACCTCGTCTGTGGAGTCGCCCAACGGTTTGCGGTTGTGCTGCTGATGGCGCAGGGTCAGTGAGCGATCACCCCGGCGGTCAATGCTGAAGATCTGCACATTGGGTTCGCGATTGCCCAGGTTGTACTGCGCAGCCAGAATTTCGCGGATCGTCCGGTAACCGTTCTCATCATGAATGGCGGGCACCAGCAAGTCGTCTTTCTCGTCATCGTCCAGAATGCTGAATAGCTTGAGATCGCGAATGACCTTTGGCGACAGGTACTGAAGTATGAAGCTCTCGTCCTTGAAGCTGCTCATGGCGAACTTGATCGCGGTGAGCCAGTCAGTGCCGGCGATTTCCGGAAACCACTGCCGGTCCTCATCCGTCGGGTGTTCGCACATCCGCCGGATGTCCTGATACATCGCAAATCCGAGAGTATAGGGGTTGATGCCGCTGTAATAAGGGCTGTCGAAGCCCGGCTGGTAAATGACGCTGGTGTGGGACTGCAAGAACTCCATCATGAAGCCATCTGTAACCAGGCCCTCGTCGTAGAGGTCGTTCATCAGCGTGTAATGCCAGAACGTGGCCCAGCCCTCATTCATCACTTGGGTCTGACGCTGTGGATAAAAGTACTGCGCGATCTTGCGCACAATGCGCACGACCTCGCGCTGCCAGGGTTCGAGCAGCGGTGCGTGTTTCTCGATGAAATAGAGGATGTTTTCCTGAGGCTCGGCAGGGAAGCGTGCGTTGTCCTCCTTGCTGCCCTTGCCAGCGCTTTTCGGAATGGTGCGCCACAGGTCATTGATCTGTCGTTGCAGGTGTTCTTCACGGTCCTTTTGACGTTGACGCTCTTCCTCGGCGGAAATCGGATAAGGGCGCTTGTAGCGATCCACGCCGTAGTTCATCAGTGCATGGCAGGAGTCCAGAAGGTCTTCCACCGCATCAATGCCATGGCGCTCTTCGCACTGCATGATGTACTGCTTGGCGAACACCAGGTAGTCGATGATCGAGCTGGCATCGGTCCAGGTGCGGAACAGGTAGTTACCCTTGAAAAAGCTGTTGTGTCCGTAGCAGGCGTGGGCGACAACAAGCGCCTGCATGCAGATGGTGTTTTCTTCCATCAGATAAGCGATGCAGGGATCGGAGTTGATGACGATCTCGTAGGCCAGACCCATCTGACCACGTGAGTAGGACTTTTCAGTGCTCAGGAAGTGTTTGCCGTAGGACCAGTGGTGATAACCCAGCGGCATGCCCACCGAAGCGTAGGCGTCCATCATCTGTTCGGCTGTGATCACTTCAATCTGATTGGGGTAGGTGTCCAGCGCGTAACGCTCGGCAATACGGCCGATTTCGCGGTCGTACGACTGGATCAACTCGAACGTCCACTCCGAGCCCGTCGACAGGGGCTGACGTTTCTGCTCTCTGGCGGTCATGACACTAACCTCCGCTGGAAGAGTTCACGGAATACCGGATAGATGTCACCGGCAGAGACCAGCTGTTGCTGGGCAAATGTGTCGGCGTAATCTTCACCAATACGTTCATATTCGAACCACAGGGCCTGATGCTCACGGGGAGTGATCTCCACGTAGGTGTAGTACTGCACGAACGGCATGATCTGCTTGGTCAGGATTTCCCGACAGATCGGTGAGTCATCGTTCCAGTTGTCGCCGTCGGAAGCCTGAGCGGCGTAGATGTTCCATTCGTTGCTGGGGTAACGCTCTGCCATGATTTCCTGCATCAGTTTCAATGCGCTGGAAACGATGGTGCCGCCGGTTTCCCTTGAATAAAAGAACTCTTCTTCGTCCACTTCGCGGGCACTGGTGTGGTGACGAATGAACACGACTTCAATCTTGTCGTAGTTACGCTTGAGGAACAGGTACAACAGGATAAAGAAGCGTTTGGCGATGTCTTTGGTTGCCTGAGTCATTGAGCCTGAAACGTCCATCAGGCAGAACATCACGGCTTTGGAGCTGGGACTGGGCTGTTTGACCAGCAGGTTGTATTTGAGGTCGAACGTGTCGAGATAAGGCACGCGGCGAATACGCGTCTTCAAACGTTCGATTTCGATCTCCAGCTCTTGAATATCGCCAAAGTTATCGGGTTCTTCGCGCTTCATGCGCTCAAGTTCCGCTATCGAGAGCTTGAGCTTTGCGCGGCTGCTGCCTGACAGAGCAATGCGCCGGGCATGCGCCGAGCGCAGGGTGCGGATAATGTTGATGCGAGCCGGATTGCCTTCGTTGCTGATCCCGGCGCGTACCGTCTTGAACGTCTCGGTTCCGGTCAGGTTGCGCTTGACCAGATTGGGCAGCTCCAGATCCTCGAACATGAATTCGAGAAACTCTTCCTGGGTAATCTGGAACACGAACTCGTCCATGCCTTCGCCGGAGTTGCCCGCCTTGCCAGGCCCTTTGCCACCGCTGCCACCCTGGGGACGGGCGATGTGTTCACCCGTGGTGAATTCCTTGTTGCCGGGGTGCACGACGGTCTGTTTGCCGCCGCGCCCATGATGTAAAACCGGCTCGTCGATATCACGGCCGGGAATACTTATTTGTTCGCCGTGCTCCATATCGGTGATGGAGCGGCGGCTGACAGCTTCTTCCACTGCTTTTTTGATGTGGTCACGGTAACGCCGCAGAAACCGCTGCCGGTTCACCGTGCTCTTGTTCTTGCCGTTGAGACGTCGGTCGATCACATAGCTCATGGGCCCCTCCGGGGAGCTTCAAGTCGTAAGCGTCAAGCTGCAAGCGACAGCGCTATGAATTCCCGATCGGGACTTGAACGTTGCCTCTTGCAGCTTTCAGCCAGAAGCTTGCAATTGCCTCACTGTGACTTACGGACCCGTAGGTACCATTCGGAAAGAAGACGTACCTGTTTGTCTGTGTAGCCCCGCTCGACCATTCGAGTGACAAAGTCGTTGTGCTTCTGCTGGTCCTCTTTGCTGGCCTTGGCATTGAAACTGATGACCGGAAGGAGGTCCTCGGTGTTGGAGAACATTTTCTTCTCGATCACCACACGCAGTTTTTCGTAGCTCAACCAGGTCGGGTTCTTGCCATTGTTGTTCGCGCGGGCGCGCAATACGAAGTTGACGATCTCGTTGCGGAAATCTTTCGGATTGCTGATGCCGGCAGGTTTCTCGATCTTTTCCAGTTCCTCGTTCAACGCGACGCGATTGAGAATTTCGCCGGTTTCGGGATCGCGGTATTCCTGATCCTGAATCCAGAAGTCTGCGTACAGCACATAACGGTCGAAGATATTCTGGCCGTACTCGCTGTAGGACTCGAGATAGGCAGTCTGGATCTCTTTGCCGATGAACTCGATGTAGCGCGGCGCCAGGTATTCCTTGATGAAGCGCAGATAGCGCTCACGCGTTTCCGCCGGGAATTGTTCCTGCTCGATCTGTTGTTCCAGCACATAAAGCAGGTGAACCGGGTTGGCGGCGATTTCGTGCGGATCGAAGTTGAACACCTTGGACAGGATCTTGAACGCGAAACGTGTCGACAGGCCGTTCATGCCTTCGTCGACGCCTGCACTGTCTCGATACTCCTGAATCGACTTGGCCTTTGGATCGGTGTCCTTGAGGTTCTCGCCGTCGTATACCCGCATCTTGGAGTAGATATTGGAGTTGTCCGGCTCCTTGAGGCGCGACAGCGTGGTGAATTGCGCGAGCATCTTCAAAGTATCGGGCGCGCAATGGGCTTTGGACAGCGAGCTGTTGAACAGCAGCTTGTCGTAGATCTTTATCTCGTCGCTGACACGCAGGCAATACGGCACCTTCACGATATAGATACGGTCGATGAAGGCTTCGTTGTTTTTGTTGTTACGGAAGCTATGCCATTCCGACTCGTTGGAGTGGGCCAGCAGAATGCCGGTGAACGGGATCGCGCCCAGCCCTTCGGTACTGTTGTAGTTGCCTTCCTGAGTCGCGGTCAGCAGAGGGTGAAGAACCTTGATTGGCGCCTTGAACATCTCGACAAACTCCATCAGGCCCTGGTTGGCCCGGCAGAGTGCGCCCGAGTAGCTATATGCATCGGCATCGTTTTGGGGGAATTCCTCCAGCTTGCGGATATCGACTTTACCCACGAGTGCGGAGATGTCCTGGTTGTTCTCGTCGCCAGGCTCAGTCTTCGCGACCGCGATCTGGTTGAGAACCGACGGGTAAAGCTTCACTACCTTGAACTGGCTGATGTCGCCCCCGAACTCAGCCAGACGCTTGGTCGCCCACGGCGACATGATGGTGCTCAGATAACGACGTGGAATGCCGAAGTCTTCCTCTAGAATCGCGCCGTCTTCGTTGGCATTGAACAGGCCCAGTGGCGATTCGAAAACCGGCGAGCCTTTGATGGCATAGAACGGGACTTTTTCGATCAGTTGTTTGAGTTTTTCAGCCAGCGACGACTTGCCACCGCCTACAGGGCCGAGCAGATAAAGGATTTGCTTCTTTTCTTCCAGGCCTTGGGCGGCGTGGCGGAAATACGAAACGATCTGGTCGATGCATTCTTCCATCCCGTGGAAGTCAGCAAAGGCCGGATAGCGGCGTATGACCTTGTTGGAGAAGATTCGCGATAACCGCGAGTTGACGGACGTGTCCACCAGCTCAGGTTCGCCAATGGCCAGCAGAAGACGTTCTGCGGCAGAGGCGTATGCGCTGCGATCCTGTTTGCAGAGCTCCAGATACTCCTGTAGCGAGAGCTCTTCCTGACGTGTGGTTTCAAAGCGTTGTTGGAAGTGGCTAAAAATACTCATGACGTCACCTCGCTCGATACGTAGAGCCGGCGGCGGATCGTCAGTCGATGCTGGCAGCAGCTGTGTATCCAGCTGCCGTTACCCCCCAGAACACCATAAAAGTAACTACCGATGACCCACGCGCCGGTGTACCGGCTCTCCCCTGAATTCGGATGGCCTGAGGCTAAGGATAGTTCGGATTCAGAAAGATAAAGAAGGGATGAGCGAGAAGAGGGGCCGACCGTTCGTCAGTTGGGGCGCGAGCCCGCGTAGGACGCGGGATCCACTGTCATAAAAAATATTTTTTCTCAGCCTTGCGCAGTTTCACTCGGAAACGTCGAACGCCACAGCTCAAAACCACCGTCCATGCTGTAGACATCAGAAAAGCCCTGGCCTACAAGATAGGCCGCGGCGCTCTGGCTTGAGTTGCCGTGGTAGCAGACGACCACCAGCGGCTTGTCCAGGTCTGCCTTGGCAATGAAGTCGGCAATGGAGTGATTGTCCAGGTGCAAGGAGTCGGGGATATGGTTGGTTTCGAACGTCTGAGGATCGCGAACGTCGACCACTACCGCGCCCTGTTCACGCAGTGCATGAGCCTGTTCTGGCGGGATGCGTTTGAATTCGGTCATTTCGAGGGCTCCTGAGCCGGTTGTTCTGTAGAGTCTGGCTGTTCTGAATGGTTGGCCGCCGCCGGTGTGAAAGGCGACGTGGCAACATTGCCGACAGCATCGCAATTGCATTGATGGCGTTCAAGGGTGTCGACGTTGAGCAGCGTCATGGCACCGCCCCACACGCACCCGCTGTCCAGCGCAAAGACGCCGGGCTCATCGCATCGTCCTTCCAGGGCGGCCCAGTGACCGAAGATTATCCTGACGTCGCGGGTCTTGCGGTCCTTGTGGCTGAACCAGGGTGCATAACCAGGAATCGCAGTTTCGACGCCTTCCTTGCCCTTGAGGTCGAGTTTGCCTTCACGGGTGCAAAAGCGCATACGGGTGAAGTAGTTGGTAATCACGCGTAACCGCGTCACACCTTGCAGATCGTTGTTCCACTTGACCGGTTCGTTGCCGTACATGCCGTCGAGGAAAGGCTCGTACAGACTGTCGTCACGCAAGGCATGTTCGGCCTCGCCGGCATGCTTGAGCGCTTTTTTCAGCGACCACTGCGGGGGGATGCCCGCATGAACCATGGCGATATTGCGCTGCTCATCGTAATGCATCAGCTTTTGCTGACGTACCCAGCCGAGCAAGTCTTCGCGATCCGGTGCTTCGAGTATTTCGCGCAGGGTGTCGCCTTTCTTCAGGCGGTCAATCTTGTGTGCGGCAGCGAGCAGGTGCAGGTCATGATTGCCCAGCACGCAGACCAGCGCCTGGCGAATGCCGTACAGGAAACGCAGTGTCTCCAGTGATTTCGGACCGCGATTGACCAGATCGCCCACCAGCCAAAGCTGATCCCGGGCTGGATCGAAGTGAACGTGATCAAGCAGGCATTTCAGTGGATCAAGACAACCTTGCAAGTCACCGACGGCATATACCGCCATCAGTGCAGGGAGCCCGGAACAGCAAGCCGGAAGGGCGCGATGACCGCGTCGAAGCGTTTGCCGTCCTCAGCCAGCATCTGATAGGTGCCCTGCATATTGCCGACCTTGGTCGTCATCACAGTACCGCTGCTGTAGGTGTGGCTTTGCCCGACCTTGATCAGCGGTTGCTGCCCTACGACACCTTCACCACGCACTTCCTCGACATGGCCGTCACCATCGGTGATCACCCAATGACGAGACAGCAACTTGGCAGGCAGTTCGCCGTTGTTCTGTACAGTGATGGTGTACGCAAACGCAAAGCGGTTCTGCTCGGGCTGCGATTGTTCGGCGAGAAAGCGTGTGACGACGCTGACGTCGACCTGATAACGTGAATCGGACATTCAGTAGGCCTTGAAATCCATAGCGAAAAAAACGGGCGTATTCGACAGATGCATCAGTCTAGGACAAGTAAGCAGAAAATGACCGCTTACTTGTCCTGACAGCTTACTCCACCAGAGGTTTCTCGCTGAGCATGTCTGCCAGGCGAACGAACGCGGCCAGATCCAGCTGTTCGGGGCGCAGGCTGCCGTCTACACCGGCGGCCTCGATGTCGTCGCTGCTCAGCAACAGCTTGAGGGTATTGCGCAGGGTCTTGCGACGCTGATTGAAGGCTTCGCGTACGACGCGCTCAAGCAGGCGATGGTCCTTGGCGGGGTGAGGCAGTGTTTCGTGTGGCACCAGCCGCACAATGGCCGAGTCGACTTTGGGAGGCGGGTTGAATGCCCCTGGACCGACGTTGAACAAGTGTTCGACGCGGCAATGGTACTGAACCATGATCGACAGACGACCCCAATCGCCGCCGCCTGGGCCTGCCGCAAGACGCTCGACCACTTCCTTCTGCAGCATGAAGTGCATGTCGCGAATCAAGTGCGCGTTCTGCAGGAGGTGGAAAATC
The DNA here is from genome assembly GCF_021147775.1 of Pseudomonas californiensis. Lineage (GTDB taxonomy): Bacteria > Pseudomonadota > Gammaproteobacteria > Pseudomonadales > Pseudomonadaceae > Aquipseudomonas > Aquipseudomonas californiensis. The sequence goes on along the minus strand of NZ_JAGTPK010000016.1, from coordinate 28,044 downwards.
AACGGCGTCGAGATGTTGTACGGCAGATTACCGACGACTCTCAAGCTGTTCGGCTGGGCGCCCAGGCTGGTGAAGTCAAACTTCAGCGCGTCGCCCTGATGCAGATTGAAATTGGTTTTGCCTGCGAACTGACTGTTGAGGATCGGGATAAGATCCTTGTCCAGTTCGACCACGTCCAGTTGCGCGCCGCTGTTGAGCAGGCCTTCGGTCAAGGCGCCCTGGCCCGGTCCGATCTCCAGCAGGCGATCTTCGGGCTTCGCCCGGATTGCGCGCAGGATCTTGTCGATTACGCCTGCGTCGTGCAGGAAGTTCTGTCCGAAACGCTTGCGCGCCCGGTGTTGGTATTGCTCGGTCATGAATGGGTCTCGGCCATCTGGTAGGCGGTTTGCAGCGCAACCTGCAGGCTGCCGGTATCAATGTTTCCGCTTCCCGCCAGATCCAGCGCAGTGCCGTGATCGACAGAGGTGCGGATGATCGGCAGGCCAAGCGTCACATTGACTGCTGCACCAAAGCCTTTGTACTTGAGCACAGGCAGGCCTTGGTCGTGGTACATCGCCAGCACTGCGTCACAGTGCTCCAGATATTTTGGGGTAAACAGAGTGTCGGCAGGCAGCGGGCCGCGTAGGTCCAGCCCATCGCTGCGCAGACGCTCCAGAGTCGGTTCGATGATGTCGATTTCCTCGCGACCCAGATGCCCGCTTTCGCCTGCATGAGGGTTGAGGCCGCAGACCAGAATGCGGGGCTTTGCGATACCGAACTTGTTCACCAGATCGGCGTGCAGTATGCGTGTGACGCGTTCCAGCCTGTCGGGTGTGATGGCGTCCGCGACATCCCGCAGTGGCAGGTGAGTGGTCACCAGCGCCACGCGCAAGTCGCCTGTCGCCAGCATCATCACTACCTGATCGGTGTGAGTCAGCTCGGCAAGAAATTCAGTGTGCCCGGAGAAAGCGATGCCGCCCTCGTTGATGACGCCCTTGTGCACCGGTGCGGTGATCATCCCGCTGAACACCCCGTCGAGACAGCCTTGACCGGCCCGGGTCAGCGTTTGCAACACGAACGCGGCGTTGGCCTTGTTCAGCACTCCGGTCTTGACGCTGGCCGCCAAGGGCGTGTCCCAGACATACAGACTGCCCGCAGGTGCCGGCAAGTCGGGCAGTGTGTCCGGGGTCACTTCCAGCAGGCGTACAGCCACGCCCAGTTGCGCGGCCCGCTCAAGGAGCAGGTCGCGGCTGGTAATGGCTATAAAGGGATGTGGCTGGGGCTGCGTAGCGAGCAGCAGGCAGAGGTCAGGACCTATGCCGGCCGGCTCGCCGGGTGTCAGTGCGAAACGCTTCGGTTTCACTGAGCAGCCTGGGCTGCGCCAGGGAGTTTGATCTCGACGTAGGCTTCGTCACGGATCTGACGCAACCAGGTTTGCAGCTCTTCGTCGTATTTGCGGTTACGCAATACGCTGAGAGCCTGCTGATCGCGAGCCTGACTCGTGGCATCCGTGGCGCGGCGGCCAAGGACTTCCAGAACGTGCCAGCCGTAAGGTGTTTTGAACGGCTTGGACACGACACCTTGCGGCGTTGCGTTCATGGCATCACGGAATTCCGGAACCAGCGAGTTGGGATCAACCCAGTTCAGGTCGCCGCCATTGAGTGCTGAGCCCGGATCTTCGGAGAAGCTTTTCGCCAGAGTGGCAAAATCTTCGCCACTTTCAATGCGCTGATAGAGCTTCTGAGCCAGCAGACGGGTTTCTTCTTCGCTACGGATTTCGCTTGGCTTGATCAGGATATGGCGTACATGCACTTCGTCACGCATTTGAGCCTGCCCTTGACCACCGCGTTTTTCGAGCAGCTTGAGGATGATAAAACCGCCGGGCGTACGAGCTGGAGGGGTGACATCACCAATTGGCATCGAACTCAGCATGTCACCAAACGGAGGGGGCAGTTGAGCCGCCTTGCGCCAACCCATATCGCCACCTTCCAGCGCGCTTTCGCTCGCCGAATTGGTGATCGCCATCTGGTTGAAGTCGGCACCGCTCTTCAATTTGTCGTAGATATCTTTGGCTTTGCGGGCCGCAGCCTGGATAGCATCGGACGATGCACTGTCAGGCGTAGCGATCAGGATATTGGCCAGGTGGAACTCTTCGGAAAGCTGAGCCTTGCCCAGGTCAGAGGCCAGGAAGTTCTTCACTTCCTGTTCAGAAACCTGAATACGCTCGGCCACACGGCGCTGACGCACCCGGCTGATGATCATTTCCCGGCGAACCTGCTCGCGCGCATCGTTGTACGACAGACCATCATGAGCAAGGGCCGCACGGAACTGGTCGATGCTCATGTTATTGCGCTGTGCAATGGTGCCGATGGCCTGGTTCAGCTCTTCGTCCGTCACACGAATGCCGGAACGTTCACCGATCTGCAACTGCAGGTTTTCCAGGATCAGGCGATCAAGGACCTGCTGTTGCAGTGCTTCGGCTGGCGGTACGCCAGCCCCGCGTTTGGCGATGGTTTGCTGAACTTCACGAACACGCTGATCCACCTGGCTTTTCATGATCACGTCGTTGTCGACGATGGCCGCGACGCTATCCAGAGGTTGAACCGCTGCATGCACTGCGCCGCTCAGAAGTAACGCGCCCAACATCAATGGGCGCAGACAATCAGAAAGCTTGGTCTTCACGTTCACGATAACCTTGAATGCCTTTGTCGAGGAAGCTCTCTACTTTGGCGCCAGTTACGCCGCCGAGTCCCTTCAACACGATTTGTAGGAATATGCCGCGGTCGCCTTTTTCGTTCTGTGGCGCTTCCTGGCTGAATTCGTCGTAATCAATCCAGTAACGGTTGATCAGACGCAGTTTCCAACAGCAGTTGTCGTATTCGAAACCACCAAAGGCTTCGATGGTACGGTCGCGGTTGTAGTCATACTGCCAGCGGCTGATAAGGCTCCACTGCGGCACGATCGGCCAGATAACCGAGAAGTCGTGCTGCTGGATCTTGTAGTAGTCCTTGACGTAGTTGGCATCGCCCGGCGTGCCATAGTCACCACCGCCCACGGTCCAGCGGCCAGTAGTCTGGTCGTACCGGATCTGGTCATTGCGGTAGCGGTAGCCAACGTTGACGACTTTGCCCGGGTTCGCTTCAGGCTGATAGTGGAACATCGCGCTGCCCGAACGTGTGGTCTTGCTGTCCGGATCCCAGTTGAAATCGGAGTTGAAGCGCCAGTCGCGGTTGAAGCGATATTCGTACTCAAGCGCATAAGGCGAAACGTTTGCCTTGGCGTCGGCGCGGTCTGCGAAGGATACGCCAGGCAATTGCACCTTACGGTCTTCGAAGTACAGCGCCTGACCAATGCTGAAGCGCTGACGTTCAAAGCCGTTGTCTTCGATCCAGCGGTTAGTGATGCCCAGTGACAGCTTGTTTTCATCGCCAATGCGATCAGAGCCGGTAAACCGGTTGTCGCGGAACAGCGAGGCGTAGTTGAAGGTGCTCTCGCCCGAGTCGAATACCGGGATGTCGGTCTGGTCTTTCTCGGGTACATAGAGATAGAACAGGCGCGGTTCGAGTGTCTGGCGATAGTCCTTGCCGAACCATTGGGTATTGCGGTCGAAGTACAGGCCGCTGTCCACGCTGAAGATCGGCACGCTGCGGCTTTGGCTGCTGCTGTATTCTTCATCGGGAAGCAGAGAGTTCTTGCCCTGACCATCCAGATCCAGTGCGTACTGGGTATAGACGTACTTGAGTTTCGGTGTCAGGAACCCGTACGTGGTGTTCATCGGCAGGCTGACCGAAGGCGCCAGGTTCAGGCGGTCGCCGTTGGAGCGTGCCAGGCCCGATACATTGGTATCAAGACGGTTTGCAAAGTTGCCGTTTTCGTCAACGAAGGTACCCGTACGCAGGTCGCGCTCAAAGCGAACGGCCTCGGTCTGGTAGTCAAACTTCAAACCACCAGGGCTGTAAGGCAGGGTGCCGTTGAAGGTGATCTGCGGCAGACGATTGTAAGGCGTGATGTTCGCAACCGTTGCCAGCTTGTAAGCCTGAGCGTTGAACTGTGCCGTGTAATTGTCGCCACGGTAGGTCAGAGCACCTTGCTGGTTGAGATAGTCGGTACGTTTCACACCAATCTGGTCGGTTTCCAGATCCTGAAAGTAGTACGGGTCGCTGATGTCGGTGTAGTCGACTTTGGTCAGCCAGCGGGAGTCAAGCCCACCGGTGTGCTGCCAGTTGATCATCCAACGTGTCTTGTCGTAGTCCGACTGCAGCTTGCGATCGTCGTTTTCGTCGTTCAGGTAAGCGCCGCCGAATTGACCTTCGCTGCTTTTGGTCAGGTAACGGAACTCGCCTTCCATCAACAGGCCGCGATCAGCCATATAGCGTGGGTACAACGTGGCGTCATAGTTGGGCGCCAGGTTGAAGTAGTACGGGGTGACCAGCGTGAAGCCGTTGTCACCACCCGCCGCGATGGTCGGCGGCAGGAAACCTGACTGGCGACGGTCATCGATCGGGAAGTAGATGTAGGGCGTGTACAGAACCGGCACGTCCTTGACCCGAAGGGTGACGTTGGTTGCAGTACCGAAACCGGTCGCCGGGTTGAGCGTGATGTTGTTGCCTTTGAGCGTCCAGGCGTTGCTGCCAGGTTCGCACGTGGTGTAAGTACCGTCCTTGAGCCGGATGATCGCGTTCTCTGCACGCTTGGCGTACAGCGCGTTACCACGGATATTGGACTTGTGCAGGACGTACTCGGCGTTGTCGACGCGGGCTTCACCCGTGTCGAGCTGCAATTCGGCCTTGTCACCCACGATCAGCGCGCCGTTGTCGCGCAGACGGACATCGCCGTTCAGCTCGCCACGGTTTTCGGCCTGATGCAGGGCAGCTTCCTGAGCCTGAACCTGCATACTGCCCTGGCGCAGCACGACGTCACCGGCAAGGGTCGCAACCTGTGCTTCCTGCTCGTAGCGCGATGCCTTGGCGCCGACAAACATCGGTGCTTCGCTCATCGGCGTCTTGTCGTCCATGCCTGGGCGGATTGGCTCCACGTAAGCACCCGAGCAATACGGACCGGTTTCGGCCAGTTGCGCAGCGGTGAGCTTGTCGCGAGGAACCCAATCGAGGTGGCTGTAGTCAGCACTACGCGACTTCAGACCTTTGCCCTTGGCCTCGGTCACCAGTTGCGTGGTAGCAGCCGGTTGGCCCGCAGACTCGCCGCTCGAGGTGACCGTCCCATTGGAACTTACCTCGGTCGCGTTGTGCACGGGACGTGGAGGCAGCTCTACGGCAGCAGCATTGGTTTTCGGCGCACAGTTCCAGGCACCCGAAGCAGCGACTGAGCAGTCATACTGTTCCGCGGCGACCACGAACTGAGTGGCCAGAGGTTGCATCGCCAGCAAACTGCCGGTTACGAGCAACGGAAATTTTTTACGAAACGCGGGGGATTTCAATGCCATCTTATTAGTCCGGGCTTCCTGCGCGCCATCTGCCCGCGGGGGGGCCGCACGCCTCTCGATGGGCTGAAAAAGATTCCGGATAATAAAGCATGACCCGCTTGACGGCTAGCGCCGTCGGAGACCCTTGTAATGCCAGACCAAGATATACGCCTGCAATCCCTGAAAGTTTGGCTCGATGAGCAGTTGCCAAGGCTTTTTGCTGAACAGAATTGGGGTGCCGTACCCCCGGCCACGTTGACTGCGGCCAGTAGTGACGCCAGTTTTCGTCGTTACTTCCGCTGGGAAGGCGAAGGGCGAACTTTTATTGTCATGGACGCGCCGCCACCGCAGGAAAACTGCAAACCGTTCGTGGATATCGCTCATTTGCTGGAAAAATCGGGCATTAATGTCCCGAAAATTTATGCCGAAGACTTGAATCAAGGCTTCCTGCTGCTTAATGACCTCGGTCGCCAGACTTACCTTGACGTCATCAATGACGATAATGCCGATGCGCTGTTTGCAGACGCCATCGAGGCGCTGTTGGCTTTTCAGCAATTGCCGACGGACGAGCCATTGCCCAGCTACGACGTGGCGTTGCTGCGCCGTGAGCTGGAGTTGTTTCCAGAGTGGTACGTCAAGCGGCATCTGGGCGTTGACTTTGATGCTGAACAACTGCGCAACTGGCAGCAGGTCAGCGAGCTTCTGATCGAAAGCGCCCTGGCGCAACCCAAGGTGCTGGTGCACCGTGACTATATGCCTCGCAACCTGATGATCAGCGAGCCCAATCCGGGTGTGCTGGACTTTCAGGACGCGGTTTACGGGCCGGTGACCTACGACGTGACGTGCCTGTTCAAGGATGCGTTTCTGAGCTGGCCGCAGGAGCGCGTCACGGACTGGTTGAAGACGTATTGGCAGCAGGCGCGTGTGGCAGGCATCCCGGTTCACGACGACTTTGCAGCGTTCGAGCGCGCCAGTGATCTGATGGGTGTGCAGCGGCATTTGAAGGTCATCGGGATTTTTTCGCGTATCTGTCATCGTGACGGCAAGCCGCGCTACCTGAGCGATATCCCGCGTTTCTTATCCTATATAGAAGCGGTCATGTCGCGCCGTCCCGAGCTGGCCCAATTGGGACAGTTGCTGACGAGTCTGCCCCAGGCCGCTGCAGCGCCAGTATGAATGCGGTGTTTCTGATTATTTTGAAAAGGTGTCGATTGTGTTGAAGAGGTCTGCATGAAAGCGATGATTCTCGCCGCCGGAAAGGGCGAGCGGATGCGTCCGCTGACGCTGCACACGCCCAAGCCTCTGGTGCGCGCAGGTGATGTTCCGCTCATTGAGTACCACCTCAATGCACTGCGCGAAGCCGGGTTTCAGGAACTGGTCATCAACCATGCCTGGCTCGGCCAGCAGATCGAAGATTACGTGGGTGACGGCCAGCGTTTCGGCCTGAGCGTTCGCTATTCCCCGGAAGGCGAACCGCTGGAAACCGGTGGCGGGATCTTCCGTGCGCTGCCATTGCTGGGCGAGGAGCCTTTCGTGGTGGTCAACGGCGATATCTGGACCGATTACGACTTCTCGGTATTGCGTAAACCATTGTCAGGGTTGGCGCACCTGGTGCTGATCGACAACCCGGCACATCATCCGTCAGGCGATTTTTCGCTTGTCGAGGGTGAGGTGCGCGATGACGATTCTGCTGCGCAACGGCTGACCTACAGCGGGATTGCCATCCTCCATCCGCGTTTGTTTGCCGCGTGCGAGGCCGGTGCGTTCAAGCTGGCACCATTGCTGCGAGACGCTATGCGTCAAGGCCTGGTGACGGGTGAGCATTTCAAGGGTCGCTGGGTGGATGTAGGCACTCACGAGCGTCTGGCTGAAGTCGAGCAACTGCTGTCGGGGCCGCGCTGAATGATTTGGCCTGGCACGTTGATTGGCGCAGGGCTCGGGTACGCCATCGCGGATATTCCGGGGGCGCTGCTGGGTGCCTTGCTGGGGCAGGCGGTAGACCGACGATTCAAGCTGCACAGCTGGGCGCATCTGCGCGAGCGCCTGGGCGGACGGCCTGCTATCCACGATGATGATCTGTTGTTCGTGATGCTGGGGCGTCTGGCCAAGCGGGAAGGGCGAGTGGCGGCCAGCCACATTCATCAGGCACGCGCAGAGATGCGTCGTTTGAACATGAACAGTGACGATCAGCGCCGGGCAATCGGCGCTTTTACGCGTGGCAAGGACGGAGCGGAAGGACTGCGAGGTTACCTGAAACGGTTGCAGCGCCAGCCGGAGGTTGCCGAGCAGCTGCTACGCGCATGCTGGCGGATGGCATGGGCCGACGGTAAGGCTTCGCAGCTGGAACGCGAACTGATAGGTGTCTGGGGGTTATGGCTGGGTTGGTCAGCGCAGCAGGTGGAAGCGTTGGCTGCCGAGCACGACCCGATGAAGCGGCCGCCTATCGGCAGCGGCGATGAGTACAAAATGGCTTTGAGGCTGCTGGGCGTAGAAACCGATACTGACTCGGTGAGCATCAAGCGTGCTTACCGTCGCTTGCTCAGTCGCCATCATCCGGACAAGATCGCCGGCTCGGGCGCCAACCCGCTGCAGGTGCGGGCCGCGACCGAGAAAACCGGCGAGCTGCATAACGCCTATCGAGTGATCAAGGCGCGCCGGGGTTTTTAGCCAGGTTGCTACCCGCTACTGTGCTTCAACCCAGCCGCGGATCCGGCGGAACATCTGCTCCTGTTCAGTTTCTTCGTTGCCGACGATGTTGATCAGTGCGATTTGTGTGAAGCCAGGTCCTTTCGCACGTTTGCTGGCCTGCAAGCGTTCCAGGGCGGCCTGCTGAGCCTGATTTTTGTAGACGAAATCGGCGGTCTTGATTTTCAGACCGGGCACCAGGTCCAGCAGCGACTGTGTGGCACCGGCTGGCTCGCGAGCCGCGACCATGACCAGTTTCTGCACCAGCGGTGAGGGTCGCTCGCTGATGAACTTCGCTGCCCAGTAAGCGCCGCTGCTGTGTCCGAGCAGTACGATGGTGCGCGCCTTGTTCTGCTGCGCAAAACTGATGGCGCTTTCGATGCGTGCGAATACTTTCTCGGCCTGTGCCTTGTCGCGCTCCTCGTCGGCGGCCGCCTTGGCGGTATCGGCACTGGCCTGGGCTTCGGCGCTGACGTCCTTGGCTGCCTCGTCCTTCGGCTTTTCCGCTTTAGCATCTGCGGGTGCGGCGTCAGGCTCGCGTGGCAGCAAGGCGGGGTCTTGCGCATCCGGGAGGCTGATGCTCAACGTGGCCCAACCGGTATCAGGGAATTTGCGCCGTAACGGGCCGACAGCATCCGGCCAGTCTGGCGACTCACCCGCGCCAGGCAGGATGATCACCGCACCTTGTGGCTCTTCGGTGTTGGCGGGTTTCCAGAGGGCAAGGAAGTTTTCGTCGCCTGCCTGCAGTTGTTGCAGGTCCTGTTTGGGCAACTGTCGCTCCAGGGCTATTTCGTCTTCCTGAGAACGGCTGGGCAATGCCGCGCGTTCGACAGCCTGAGCGCCCGCGTCCTGGCCCGGGGCTGGATCGGCCGCCATCGCAGGCAGGGCGCAAGGTACTATCAGCGACAGAAACAATGCAGGAAACGTTGCGCGAAAGGTGTGGGACATCGGATATTCCAAGCCAGAATCTATACCGGCAGCCTAATGGGTTGATCGGCTTTTGTCAGGCCCGGGCCTGGGCGGCACACGACCGTCATACGCATACATGAGAACGACACGTTGATAACTCGTCTTCGGCGCACTGGTTTTATCGGCTGCCTGGCTTTGCTCTTGATGGCTCAGATGCTTCTCGCAGCGGCCGACGAGTCTGATCCGTCGACTCGGGCTCAATTGAACCCGACGCAGCGCGCCTGGCTGGCCCAGCATGGTCCCTTGCGGGTTGGGCTGGTGCTGCGTGCCCCGTATGCCCAGTTCGACCAGCGTCTTCAGCAGCTGTCTGGCGCCAACGTCGATTTCATGAATACGCTGGCGGCGACGTTTCCGGTAGAGCTGGTCTGGCGCAATTTTCCCGATCAGGCGGCGCTGGAAAATGCGCTGGCAGCAGGCGAAGTCGACGTCGCGCCAGGCCTGACGCAAACCCCGGCAGGCCTACGGCTGTGGCTGTTTTCGGACCCTTACCTGCGGATCTCGCAACTGCTGATTGGCGAGCGTGACGGCAGCGCAGCCGTTGACCTTGAACAACTCGACGGTCGGGTGCGGGTCGCGGTGCGCATGCCCGGTCCGACTGCGGATTACCTGCGCGGCAATTATCCGCATTTGAACCTGCAAGGCGTGCCGTTGGAGCGTCAGGCGCTGCAACTGTTGCTCAGCCAGCAGGCGCGTTACGCGGTTGTCGACGAGGCGCAACTCAGCCGCCTGCTTCGGGAGCCTGAGTTTGCCGGCCTGGCCGTGGTGGGAGACATCGGATTACCGCTGTTGCTGAGAGTGGCTTCGCGCCGTGATGCGCCCGAGCTGGCGGCGATTATCAGCGAGGGTTTACGCGCCATACCGGCACGAGAACTGGACCAGTTGCACACGCGCTGGATGCCGCTGACCCCTTCGCATTTCAGCGAGTCGCCCGGTTTGTGGCAAAACCTCTGCATTCTGCTGGCGGTGATGTTGCTCGCCTGTTTCTCGATTGTGGTCTGGCAGCGTCGGCAGCAACAGGCGCTTGAGTCCGAATTGCTGTCTGCACGAGAAGACATCGCCCGGCGCGTGCAGGGCGAAGAAGGGTTGCGGTTGGCGCAGTTTTCTATCGACCAGAGCACAGTGGGGATTCTATGGGTGAACTGGGACAGTCGCGTGCGCTATGCCAATCGGGCGGCTGAGTCGATGTTGGGGTATGCATCCGGCAAGGTGATCGAGCGCCCGCTGATTGACTTCGAGCCGGGCCTGCACATGGATCGCTGGCTCAACCTGTGGAAGAACGCGCGCTCCAGCGAGGACAGCCCACAGGTTTTCGAAACCAATTGCCTGCGAGCTGATGGCACGTTCCTGCCCACCGATGTCTCCCTGAGCTTTCTGCGATTTCGCGACGCGGAATACCTGGTGGTGTTTCTCAGCGACGTCAGTGAGCGGCGCCGCGCCCATGATCAGTTGCGTGAATTGTCGGCGCACCTGGAAAGCGTGCGGGAGGAAGAGAAGGCGCGTATCGCCCGAGAGGTGCATGACGAACTCGGTCAGATGTTGACGGTATTGAAGCTGGAAACGTCCATGTGTGAGTTGGCTTACGCCGAGCTTGACCCGGGTCTTGGCCAGCGTCTTGGCAGTATGAAACGCTTGATCGCGCAGTTGTTTCAATTGGTGCGGGACGTGGCCACGGCTTTGCGTCCGCCGATTCTCGATGCCGGTATCGCCTCGGCCATCGAATGGCAGGCTCGCCGTTTCGAGTCGAGAACGCAGATCCCCTGTCTGGTGCAGGTCCCGGATAACCTGCCCGCGCTCAGCGACGCCAGGGCGACCGGCATGTTTCGCATTCTTCAGGAGGCGTTGACCAACGTCATGCGTCACGCCCAGGCGCACACGGTCGAGATCAGCCTGACGCTGGATGAAAACGTGATGTGCATGACTGTCGCCGATGACGGACAGGGCTTTGTCATCGAGTCTGAACGGCCTGTGTCGTTCGGTGTGGTCGGCATGCGTGAGCGGGTATTGATGCTGGGTGGCCGATTGGAGCTGGACAGCGAGGTCGGTGAAGGCACAACCTTGCGTGCCTATATTCCGCTGGACCCCGCTGGACAGGAGCGAGAAGAGTGATTCGTGTACTGGTCGCCGAAGACCACACCATTGTGCGTGAAGGTATCAAGCAATTGATCGGCCTCGCCAAGGACCTGCAGGTAGTGGGTGAGGCGAGCAATGGCGAACAGCTGCTCGAAACCTTGCGACATGTGGCCTGCGAGGTGGTACTGCTGGATATTTCCATGCCAGGCGTCAATGGGCTTGAGGCGATTCCGCGCATTCGCGCCCTGAACAATCCGCCCGCGATTCTGGTGTTGTCGATGCACGACGAGGCACAGATGGCGGCTCGCGCGTTGAAGGTTGGCGCTGCCGGGTATGCCACCAAAGACAGCGATCCGGCCCTGTTGCTCACCGCGATACGACGGGTCGCCGCTGGTGGCCGCTACATTGATCCGGACCTGGCGGATCGCATGGTCTTCGAAGTGGGGCTGACGGATAACCGACCGCTGCATTCGTTGCTGTCGGAGCGCGAATTCTCGGTGTTCGAGCGCCTGGCCCAGGGTGCCAATGTCAATGATATCGCCCAGCAACTCGCCTTGAGCAGCAAGACCATCAGCACTCACAAAGCGCGCCTGATGCAAAAGATGAAGCTCAACTCGTTGGCCGACCTCGTCAAATATGCAATGGAACACAAACTGCTCTGAGTCTGAAAACGACATCTGTCGTCGGCGCGTGCCGAGCAGTTTTACTGTCGTTTTTGTCGCTTGGCCCCGTTGGCAGCGCGCCAGCTCGCGAAGGTGTCGTCACAAAAACAATCGACCTGCATCTGACATATCCAATCCCGCCATCCGTGTAGGGCAATCCTTACCCCTGGCCTTCCAGCCTGCCTAGCCCAATCTCTCCTGGCCCCCGATTTGCGGGCTGTTCAGGCTGTTCTAGTCTGAGCCCACGCAGACAAAACAAAGGTGTGGGTAATGAGCGACGTCGATACAAGCGCTGGAGCAAGTGATGTTCTGGTCAGCTTTCGTGGTGTGCAGAAGAGCTACGACGGCGAAGCACTGATCGTCAAAGACCTTAACCTGGACATTCGCAAAGGCGAGTTTCTCACCCTGCTCGGACCTTCCGGCTCCGGAAAGACCACCAGCCTGATGATGCTGGCCGGCTTCGAAACCCCTACTGCGGGTGAAATCCTGCTTGGCGGACGCGCCATCAACAATGTGCCGCCGCACAAGCGCGACATCGGCATGGTGTTTCAGAACTACGCGCTGTTCCCGCACATGACCGTTGCCGAAAACCTTGCATTCCCGTTGTCGGTACGTGGCATGAGCAAGACCGATGTCGGCGAAAAAGTGAAGCGTGCGCTGGGCATGGTTCAGCTCGATACCTTCGCACATCGCTACCCGGCACAGCTGTCCGGTGGTCAGCAACAGCGGGTTGCGCTGGCTCGCGCGCTGGTCTTCGAACCGCAACTGGTGTTGATGGACGAGCCGCTCGGCGCGCTCGACAAGCAGTTGCGTGAGCACATGCAGATGGAAATCAAACACCTGCATCAGCGCCTCGGTGTGACCGTGGTTTACGTCACCCACGATCAGGGTGAAGCCCTGACCATGTCTGACCGGGTTGCAGTGTTTCACCAAGGCGAGATTCAGCAGATTGCACCGCCTCGCAGCCTGTATGAAGAACCGAAGAACACCTTCGTCGCCAACTTCATTGGTGAGAACAACCGCCTCAATGGACGCCTGCTCAGCCGCGACGGTGATCGCTGCGTTGTCGAACTTGAACGTGGCGAGAAAGTGCAGGCACTGGCCATCAATGTCGGTCAGCCTGGCGGGCCGGTGACGCTGTCCATTCGCCCTGAGCGCATCAACCTCAATGGCCGCAGCGAAAGCTGTGTGAACCGTTTTTCCGGCCGCGTCGCCGAGTTCATCTATCTGGGCGATCACGTTCGTGTGCGTCTGGAGGTGGCGGGTAAAACCGACTTCTTCGTCAAACAGCCCATCGCCGAGCTCGACCCTGCGCTGAGTGTTGGTGACGTTGTGCCAATCGGATGGCAAGTCGAGCACGTTCGCGCGCTCGACCCCTTGCAGCAAGAGCATTGATCTATCAATAAAAGCAATAACAGAGGCGAATCTATCGCCCATCCCAATCGCTTACCAACACTGCTCGTGGAGAAAAGAATAATGCTGAAATCTTTGAAGTTCACCGCCATCACGTTGGGCATGATGTGTGCTGCTCACGCTTCGGCGGCCACTGACCTGACGGTCATTTCCTTCGGCGGTGCCAACAAGGCCGCTCAAGAGAAAGCCTTCTACGCACCGTGGGAGAAAGCGGGCAATGGCAAGATCATCGCCGGTGAGTACAACGGTGAAATGGCCAAGATCAAGACCATGGTCGACACCAAGAGCGTGTCTTGGGACCTGGTAGAAGTCGAGTCGCCCGAGCTGGCGCGTGGCTGCGACGAGGACATGTTCGAAGAGCTTGACCCGGCCATGCTGGGCAAGGCTTCCGACTATGTTCCGGGCGCCATCACCACCTGCGGTGCCGGTTTCTTCGTCTGGTCCACCGTACTCGCCTACAACGCCGACAAGGTTGCCAGTGCTCCGAGCGGCTGGGCGGATTTCTGGGACACCAAGAAATTTCCGGGCAAGCGTGGCCTGCGCAAGGGCGCCAAGTACACCCTGGAATTCGCTCTGATGGCCGACGGCGTTGCGCCGAAGGACGTCTACAAAGTGCTGGCCAGCAAAGACGGTCAGGACCGTGCGTTCAAGAAACTCGACGAGCTCAAGCCAAACATTCAGTGGTGGGAAGCAGGTGCTCAGCCGCCTCAGTATCTCGCTTCCGGCGACGTCGTGATGAGTTCGGCTTACAACGGCCGCATCGCTGCCGTGCAGAAAGAAAGCAACCTGAAAGTGGTCTGGACCGGTGGTGTCTACGACTTTGACGCATGGGCTATTCCGAAAGGTTCGAAAAACGCTGATGCCGCGAAGAAGTTCATCGCCTACATGCTCAGCCCGGAGCAGCAAAAGACCTATTCGCAGAACATCGCTTACGGCCCTGCCAACATTGAGGCTGTGAAACTGCTGGACAAGGAAACGCTGCAGAACATGCCGACCACACCTGAGAACATCAAGGATCAGGTGCAAATGGATGTGGCGTTCTGGACCGATAACGGCGAATCACTCGAGCAGCGTTTCACTGCATGGGCCGCCAAGTAATCGCGTCACGTTGAGTCAGATCCGGGCGTTCCCTTCGCAGGGAACGCCCCCTTGTTGAAAGATTTTCGGAGTTCGCTATGGCCATCGCCGTGCCCCTGACTGAAGGCGCCAGCCCCAACTTGAAGCAACGTCTTGCTCGCGCAGAGCGGGTCAACCGCTGGAAGGCTCAGGCACTGATCGCTCCGTTGGTCATCTTCCTGTTGTTGGTATTTCTGGTACCCATTGCCGCGCTGCTCTACAAAAGTGTCGGCAACCCCGAAGTCGTCGCCGCATTGCCGAGCACTGTGATCGAAGTCCAGAAATGGGATGGTAAAGGGCTGCCGCCCGAGTCGGTCTACAAGGCACTCAGCCTGGACCTGGCTGAAACCCGCAAGAATTCGACGCTGGGCGATTTGTCCAAGCGACTGAACATGGAATTGGCCGGTTATCGCAGCCTGTTGAGCAAAACGGCTCGCGCGCTACCATTCAAGACCGAACCGGCCTCTTATAAAGAAGCGCTCGAAGCGCTGGATGAGCGTTGGGGCGATCCCGCCTATTGGCAGGCTGTACGTCGCAATACCAGCAGTGTCACACCGTATTACCTGTTGGCCGCTGTCGACCATCGTATCGATGACCTTGGCGAAGTGGCTGCGGCAACCCCCGACCAGGCGATTTATCTGGATATCTTTGCCCGTACTTTCTGGATGGGTCTGGTCATAACCGTGATCTGTCTGGTGCTTGCGTATCCGTTGGCTTATCTGCTTGCCAACCTGCCATCACGTCAAAGTAACCTGCTGATGATTCTGGTGCTGCTGCCGTTCTGGACCTCGATTCTGGTACGTGTCGCGGCCTGGATCGTTCTGCTGCAATCAAGCGGGCTGATCAACAGTGCGCTGCTGGCGATGGGCATCATCGACAAGCCGTTGGAACTGGTCTTCAACCGGGTCGGGGTGTACATCTCGATGGTGCACATCATGCTGCCGTTCATGATTCTGCCGATCTACAGCGTGATGAAGAACATCTCGCCGACCTACATGCGCGCTGCCATTTCGCTGGGCTGTCATCCGTTCGCCAGCTTCTGGCGTGTGTACTTCCCGCAGACGTATGCCGGGATTGGCGCCGGGTGCCTGCTGGTGTTCATTCTGTCGATTGGCTACTACATCACGCCGGCCTTGCTCGGCAGCCCGAACGACCAGATGGTCAGCTACTTCGTCGCCTTCTACACCAACACCAGTATCAACTGGGGCATGGCCACGGCGCTGGGCGGTCTGCTGCTGTTGGCGACCATCGTGTTGTACCTGATCTATAGCTGGCTGGTCGGCGCCAGCCGCCTGCGCCTGAGCTGAGGAGCGTCACCATGTTGAGTCCTTACACATCGCCAATCGAGCGCATCTGGTACTACGCCCTGCGCGTCATCTGTGCGCTGGTGCTGCTGTTTCTGGTGCTGCCGGTGCTGGTTATCGTCCCGCTGTCATTCAACTCGGGCAGTTTTCTGGTCTATCCGCTGCAAGGCTTCTCGTTGCAGTGGTATCAGGACTTCTTCAATTCTGCCGAATGGATGCGTGCCCTCAAGAACAGCATGATCGTTGCGCCTGCCGCGACAATGCTGGCTATGGTCTTCGGCACGCTGGCGGCCATCGGCCTGACGCGGGGTAACTTTCGCGGCAAGGCGCTGGTCATGGCGCTGGTGATTTCGCCGATGGTGGTACCGGTGGTGATTGTCGGTGTCGCCAGCTATCTATTCTTCGCGCCGCTTGGGCTTGGCAACAGCTACACTTCATTGATTCTGGTGCATGCGGTGCTGGGTGTGCCGTTCGTGATCATCACGGTGTCCGCAACCTTGCAGGGTTTCAATCACAATCTGGTGCGTGCGGCGGCCAGTCTGGGCGCTTCGCCGCTGACGGCGTTCCGCCGTGTGACCTTGCCACTGATTGCACCCGGCGTTATTTCCGGCGCACTGTTCGCGTTTGCGACCTCGTTCGACGAAGTCGTGGTGACGCTGTTTCTCGCCGGGCCGGAGCAGGCCACCTTGCCTCGCCAGATGTTCAGCGGCATTCGTGAGAACCTCAGCCCGACCATTGCCGCAGCCGCTACGCTGTTGATCGGCTTCTCGGTTCTGCTGCTACTGGTGCTGGAATGGCTGCGCGGGCGCAGTGAGAAGCTGAGGACGCAGGTAGCCTGATCGACGCCGTTGCGTTGTGTCAGTGGGCGGCCAGCACTGACACATCGCTGTAAACTGTCTGACAAAAACATCAAAAGTGCACCTGCGACATATTAAGAAACGTTGGAGTACAATGCGCGCCACCGTGATTCTGCTCAAACAGGTGCGTCATGCAGCCCTTCGTTATTGCCCCATCGATTCTTTCCGCTGACTTCGCCCGTCTGGGCGAGGAAGTCGACAACGTGCTGGCCTCTGGTGCCGACTTCGTTCACTTCGACGTGATGGACAATCACTACGTCCCGAATCTGACCATTGGTCCGATGGTGTGCAGCGCACTGCGCAAGTACGGCGTGACCGCACCAATCGACGTGCACCTGATGGTCAGCCCGGTTGATCGCATCATTGGTGACTTCATCGAAGCCGGTGCCACGTACATCACCTTCCACCCTGAAGCGACCCAGCACATCGATCGCTCGCTGCAGTTGATCCGTGAAGGCGGCTGCAAGGCGGGTCTGGTGTTCAACCCGGCCACGCCGCTGAACCTGCTGGAGTACGTGATGGACAAGGTCGACATGATCCTGCTCATGAGCGTGAACCCAGGCTTTGGCGGTCAGAAGTTCATCCCCGGCACGCTGAACAAATTGCGCGAAGCGCGGGCGTTGATCGATGCATCAGGGCGCGATATCCGTCTGGAAATCGACGGTGGCGTAAACGTGAACAACATTCGCGAAATCGCAGCGGCTGGCGCCGACACGTTCGTGGCCGGTTCGGCCATCTTCAATGCACCTGACTATCGTGAAGTCATCGAAAAAATGCGCACCGAACTGGCGTCAGCCCGCGCATGAGTGGCTTCGAGCAGCTGTTTGCTGGCCAGTTACCCAAGCTGATCATGTTCGATCTGGACGGGACCCTCGTGGACTCGGTGCCTGATCTGGCGGTCGCCGTGGACAAGATGCTGCTCGAACTCGGTCGTCCCGCAGCCGGTCTTGAGTCGGTGCGGGCATGGGTTGGCAATGGCGCGCCGGTGTTGGTACGTCGGGCACTGGCCAACGACATCGATCACAGCGGAGTAGACGATGCGCTGGCCGAGCAAGGCCTGGAACTGTTCATGGAAGCCTACGCGCAAAAGCATGAGTTCACGGTGGTGTACCCCGGCGTGCGCGAAACCTTGAAGTGGTTGCAGAAGATGGGCGTGCAAATGGCGCTCATCACCAACAAGCCGGAGCGCTTTGTCGCACCGCTGCTCGACGAGATGAAGCTGGGTCGGTTCTTTCGCTGGATTGTGGGTGGTGACACCATGCCGCAGAAAAAACCAGACCCCGCCGCGTTGTTTTTCGTGATGAAAATGGCCGGTGTGCCTGCTTCGCAGTCCCTGTTTGTCGGCGATTCGCGCAGCGACGTGCAGGCTGCGAAAGCCGCAGGCGTCGCATGTGTGGCATTAAGTTATGGCTATAACCATGGCCGGCCGATCGCCGAGGAATCGCCAGCGATGGTGATCGATGATTTGCGCAAGTTGATTCCCGGTTGCCTGGATCAGGACGCTGAGATACTGTTGCCCGACATCGAACGTCCCTCCTATAGAGATTCCATCGTGGTGGTCACTCGCAAACTCTGGATGAAAGTCATCAAGGCCCTTGCCCGCTGGCGTTGGCGCGCCTGACTTGATCCTGGCCGGCCTGCCGGTACGTTTGCCTATCTGACCCTGTTTTCCTCAAACCACGAGGTTGCTCATGAACCGTGAAGAATTCCTGCGTTTGGCCGCTGACGGCTACAACCGCATTCCGCTTGCCCGTGAAACCCTGGCTGACTTTGACACGCCGCTGTCGATCTATCTGAAACTGGCCGATCAGCCCAACTCGTATCTACTGGAGTCGGTGCAGGGCGGCGAGAAATGGGGCCGTTATTCAATGATCGGTTTGCCGTGCCGCACTGTGCTGCGTGTTCACGGCCATCGTATCAGCGTGACCCATGACGGCGTCGAGATCGAAAGCCATGAGGCTGAAGACCCTCTGGACTTCGTCGAAACCTTCAAGGCGCGCTACAACGTGCCTACGGTCGCCGGTTTGCCGCGATTCAACGGTGGGCTGGTCGGCTACTTCGGTTACGACTGCGTGCGTTACGTCGAGAAGCGTCTGGCCAACTGCCCGAATCCCGATCCACTGGGCGTCCCGGACATCCTGCTGATGGTGTCCGACGCTGTAGTAGTGTTCGACAACCTTGCGGGCAAGATGCACGCCATCGTGTTGGCCGATCCGGCACAACCGGACGCTTACGAAGAAGGGCGTGCGAGCCTTGAGGCGCTGATGGAAAAACTGCGTCAGCCGATCACGCCGCGTCGTGGTCTTGCGCTGGACAGGCCTCCCGCGCCAGATCCAGTCTTTCGCTCAAGCTTCACCCAGAGTGATTACGAAGCCGCTGTCGACACGGTCAAGCAGTACATTCTGGCGGGCGACGTGATGCAGGTTGTACCGTCGCAGCGCATGTCGATCGACTTCAAGGCTGCGCCTATTGATCTGTACCGGGCGTTGCGCTGCTTCAACCCTACGCCGTACATGTATTTCTTCAATTTCGGCGACTTCCACGTGGTGGGCAGTTCGCCGGAAGTGCTGGTGCGCGTCGAAGACAATCTGGTCACGGTGCGTCCGATTGCCGGTACGCGCCCGCGTGGCGCCACTGAAGAGGCTGATAGTGCGCTGGAAGACGATCTGCTGTCCGACGACAAGGAGATCGCCGAGCACCTGATGCTGATCGACCTGGGCCGCAACGACACCGGTCGGGTGTCTGAAATCGGTACGGTCAGGCTGACCGAGAAGATGGTCATCGAGCGTTATTCCAACGTGATGCACATTGTGTCCAACGTGACTGGGCAGTTGAAAAGCGGTCTGACAGCAATGGACGCTCTGCGCGCAATCCTGCCTGCAGGCACGTTGTCGGGTGCGCCGAAAATTCGTGCAATGGAAATCATCGACGAACTGGAACCGGTCAAACGCGGCGTCTACGGCGGCGCGGTGGGCTACATGGCGTGGAACGGCAACATGGACACTGCCATCGCGATCCGCACAGCGGTAATCAAGAATGGCGAACTGCATGTTCAGGCTGGCGGCGGCATCGTCGCAGACTCGGTCCCTGCGCTGGAATGGGAAGAAACCCTGAACAAACGTCGCGCAATGTTCCGCGCCGTAGCCCTGGCAGAACAGACCGCCGAGGACTGAACTGCAAAGCTTGCCTCACTGGATGCCTTCCATTCAGGCAGCTCTTGTGGGAGCCCTCTTGCTGAGGAAGAGGCCGATACATCCGTTTGGGATGTACCGGCTGTCAGGCGGCCTTCGCGAGCAATACCCCTGTCTGCTTTTAGAAATTCAAACTCAACGCCACGCTTGCGCCTTGCTGGGTCACGTCGTCGTTCTTGCGCCAGTTGTAGTTGGCGCGCAACGTCAGGTCCTCGGTCAATTTCTGGCTGACACCCAGGGTCGCCCGGTTCAGATCGCGTTGTGGGGTGTAGCCTTCAAGCGTGTAGTCGATGGAGGGCAGGCTGTTCAGTGACATGGTCACGTTTTGCTGATCGGTCTCGAATTCCCGCTCGTGCGCAAACTCGCCCCATACCTGAGTCGCTGGCGTCAGCTCGAACTTGCCCTGCAAACCCACACCTGCACGACGAGACTTTCGGGTTTGGTCGCTGAAGGTCAACGCTGTTGAGCGTGTGCCTTGCTCCGAGTAGCCGTCCACGTCGATGTGCGCATAATCCGCGCTGACAAATGGCGACAGATGCCAGCGGCTGTTGGCTCCAGCAATGTCAAAGCCGACCCGCGCACTGACGGCCCACAGCTCACCGTCGGTATCGCCTTTTTCCTGACCTTCGCTCACGCCCAGCGCAAACTTGCGCTCGGCGTTCTCGTAATCCAGCTTGCCGCCTGATGCTGCCAGATCACCCCACCAATGGTTGGCCTGATATTGCAGAAAAGCGGTCGCGATGTAGCTGTTCAGTTTGTAGTCCGAGTCCCTTGGGCCTGCGTCCAGGTTTTGTCGATAAGCTCCTGCGGCCACGCCCGCACGCCAGTGATCGGCGAAGCGGTAGCTGCCGCCGATGGTGAGGTTGTAGCCTCTGCCGTCAGCATCTGCTGAACTGTCCTGCGCATCGAAATCCAGCTTTTGTCCCCCGGCGGCAATGATGCTCTGCCATTGGCCAACACCTTGCCACTGGCCGAAGTCGCTGAGCCATTGGGCGCGCAGTTCGTCTTGATGCGTGCGCAGGGTCCCATTGGCCATTTCCGGCAGCAGGGTGATTTCCCACGGCGCTGATAGCAGAGAGTAAGCATAGTCGGCCAACAGGCGCTGCCCGGCTTCGGTGGGATGGACACGATCATTGAAGAACACTTTGCTCGGGTCTGGCGTGGCGCTGGAGATACCGTGCGTGGTGCTTTGGGTACAACTGTCACCACTGAAACAGGTTCTCACCAGGTTTTCATTGGGATCGAAGCCGAAGCGTGCCGGTTGGGTCAGAACTTCATTGATCAGCAACGGAACGTTAAGCGGTATGATCTGTGCATTGATCTGTTCCAGGCGATTGACCAATTGTTCATTGAAACGGGCGCTGAGAGCCGAGGTAAACAGTTGTAAAGGCGAGCCGCTCAAGGCGGGCGTCTGCCCGATGTCCGGCAGCAGCCAGACCATGATGTAGCGCGCACCAGCCTGTTGCAGGACCTGGGCGCTGTCCGCCAGCCGGTTGGCCGCAGCCTCGGCAGTACCGAAACTCAGTACACGCCCCTGTAGAAAGTCATTGCCCCCACCCGTCAGGTAATACAGTGCGTTGGGGTCTGCCTTCAGGCCATTGGCCGGGAGGTATCCCTGGCGGCTGCGTAGAAGCGTCTGTGAGCCATTGGTAATCGGCGTGATTGCATCTGACCGCGTGGTGATCGAATCCAGGATCTGGTCCGTTCGATAACCCCCGACTGCCCAGTTATTACCGTCCGCCAAGCCCAGTGCAGCATTGACCGGTGAGGTCGAGGCGGCAAGATCTGCTGCCGAGACGTTAAGCATCCTGCCGATCAGCGTCGACGAATTAACGTTGAAGACTTCGCCGCTGCCATTTTGATAGGTGGGGCCGACCCGATTGGTAAATCGCAGCGTTGCTCCTCTCGGGCCGCCCGCGTCAGGGAATTGCCCCGCGTCGGCCAGGCTGTCGCCGAACACCACCATGGTTGAATAGGGGGCTGCGGTGGCAGTGCTGCATGCCAGCGAGAGCAGGCAGGCCGCGAATGGCCAGCGCCGTAATGTTGTGATCATGAGAAAGATCCTTTCCTGTTTTTTATTGTGTTTAGGAAACGTAGCAAGCCTCTTCATTACCGCAAATACTGACGCAAGTTACTGCCCAGTGGTGCTCGATCACTGTTGGAAATCATGCCGCCCTGTCTGTGACGATGTCGTTAAGGTAGTTGGCCAGGTCATGAAGAAAGGGCCTGATTGCGCTCAAGGCCTGTCTGGCCTGCGTACGCGCGATCGCGTTCTGAACATCCTTCTCTGGCTTCTGAGCCCTTGCCTCAATCCCCCTCCGCATGAAGGTGCGGCCTTCCCGACAGCGTTTTCGCAGCTTGTCGTCCTGCATTTTGGTCGCTCTGCTCGATACAATCATATTGCACCGGCCGATTCGGTACGCTAATGTCCCGAAACGTACCGACGAGACCCCTTCCGTGACGATTGTCAGCAAACTCTTGATGCGCGTTATCAAGGCTCACGCCCGCTGGCGTTGGCGCGCCTGACTATTTCCTTGCCGGCCCTGCCGGATCCGCACCTGTATGCCTTCAATTCGTAATGTTCTCCCGTCACTGTCATGTCACTCGATATGGCTGAAGAGGCGGATGCTTGAGCGAAATGCGATTTCAAGGCGTGAACAACGTCAGTAAATTCAAAAGGTTAATAGCAAAATGCTGCTGATGATCGATAACTACGACTCCTTTACCTACAACGTCGTGCAGTACCTCGGTGAACTGGGGGCCGACGTCAAAGTCATCCGCAATGACGAACTGACCATCGCGCAAATCGAAGCCTTGAACCCCGAGCGCATCGTGGTTTCACCTGGCCCTTGCACACCCAATGAAGCCGGCGTCTCGCTTGAAGTGATCACTCACTTCGCGGGTAAACTGCCGATTCTGGGTGTCTGCCTGGGCCATCAGTCCATCGGCCAGGCGTTCGGTGGCGACGTGGTACGCGCGCGTCAGGTCATGCACGGCAAGACCAGCCCGGTTGTTCATGAAGACGGCGGCGTATTCGAAGGCCTGAATCATCCTCTGGTCGTCACCCGTTATCACTCGCTGGTGGTCAAGCGGGACACGTTGCCCGACTGCCTGGAAGTCACTGCCTGGACCGCGCTGGAAGACGGTTCGGTTGACGAGATCATGGGTCTGCGTCACAAGACACTGAACGTCGAGGGTGTGCAGTTCCACCCGGAGTCGATCCTGACCGAGCAGGGCCACGAGTTGTTCGCCAACTTCCTCAAACAGAGTGGCGGCCACCGTCAGGGCCAAGGATTTTTATGAGTACCCCCATGAACATAAAGAAAGCGCTGGATCGTGTGGTCAATCAGCTGGACCTGACTACCGACGAAATGCGCGACGTCATGCGTGAAATCATGACCGGGCAATGCACCGAGACTCAGATTGGCGCGTTCCTGATGGGCATGCGCATGAAAAGCGAAACCATCGACGAGATCGTCGGCGCCGTGTCCGTCATGCGCGAATTGGCCAGTCAGGTAGAGTTGAAGTCGCTGGACGGTGTTGTCGACATCGTCGGCACCGGTGGCGATGGTGCGAATATCTTCAACGTATCCACTGCTTCGGCCTTTGTGATCTCGGCGGCTGGCTGCACAGTGGCCAAGCATGGCAATCGCGCTGTGTCAGGCAAGAGCGGCAGTGCGGATTTGTTGGAGGCAGCAGGTGTTTATCTGAATCTGACGCCGGTCCAGGTCGCTCGCTGCATTGACAGTGTCGGCATTGGCTTCATGTTTGCTCAGTCGCATCACAGCGCCATGAAATACGCCGCAGGCCCTCGTCGGGATCTGGGCCTGCGCACGCTGTTCAACATGCTCGGCCCGCTGACCAATCCGGCAGGGGTGCGTCATCAGGTGGTGGGCGTGTTCAGCCAGGCGTTGTGCCGTCCGTTGGCCGAAGTTCTGTTGCGCCTGGGCAGCAAGCACGTTCTGGTGGTGCATTCCCAGGATGGGCTGGATGAATTCAGCCTGGCTGCCCCGACGTTTGTTGCCGAGTTGAAAAACGGCGAAGTCACGGAATATTGGGTACAACCGGAAGACCTGGGTATCAAGAGCCAGAGCCTGTACGGTCTGGCAGTCGAAAGCCCCGCGCTTTCGCTGGAGCTGATTCGCGATGCGCTGGGACGCCGTAAAACCGAGAACGGCCAGAAAGCGGCTGAAATGATCGTACTCAATGCGGGCGCTGCACTTTACGCTGCTGATCACGCCACCAGTCTGAAAGAGGGCGTGGCATTGGCGCATGACGCATTGCATACCGGGCTTGCTCGGGAAAAACTTGAAGAGCTGGGCGCCTTCACGGCGGTATTCAAACAGGAGAATGAAGCATGAGCGTGCCAACCGTACTCGAGAAGATCCTCGCCCGTAAGGCCGAGGAAGTGGCAGCTCGCCGAGCTATTGTCAGCCTGGACGAACTGGAGCGCCAAGTGGCTGCGGCCGACGCGCCTCGTGGTTTCGCTGATGCGCTGATTGCGCAGGCCAAGCGCAAATCGCCAGCGGTCATCGCCGAAATCAAAAAAGCCTCGCCAAGCAAGGGCGTGATCCGCGAAAACTTTCTGCCTGCCGAAATCGCCGAAAGCTATCAGGCCGGCGGTGCGACCTGTCTTTCGGTCCTCACCGATGTCGACTTCTTTCAAGGCTCCGACGCTTATCTGCAGCAAGCACGTGCGGCTTGCAAGCTGCCGGTGATTCGCAAGGACTTCATGATCGACCCTTACCAGATCGTCGAGGCCCGTGCCCTGGGTGCGGATTGCATCCTGCTGATCGTGTCGGCGCTGGATGATGTGAAGATGGCAGAGCTGGCTTCTGTTGCCAAAGGCGTAGGGCTGGACGTGCTGGTTGAGGTGCACGATGGCGATGAGCTTGAGCGCGCGCTGAAAACGCTGGATACCCGACTGGTCGGCGTCAACAATCGCAACCTGCATACCTTTGAAGTGAATCTCGAAACCACGCTGGATCTGCTGCCGCGTATCCCTAGAGATCGTCTGGTGATCACCGAAAGCGGTATTCTCAACCGTGCTGATGTCGAACTGATGGAAATCAACGACGTGTATTCCTTCCTGGTTGGTGAGGCGTTCATGCGCGCCGAGCATCCAGGGGCGGAACTGCAGCGTCTGTTTTTCCCGGAGCGCGGAACGGTCATCAGTGGATCAACACTGGACTGATTGGGGCAGGCAGAACCTGACTGAGGGGGCGAGCATGCAAGACGCGATCATCGATATCTGCATCGAGAAAGGTCTGCAAGCCGAGCAAGACTTGCTGGCTTCGGTGTGTGCGGGTGACGCGGATCATGGGCTGCTGTTCTGGCGGCCCAACGATCGCGCGCTGGTCATGCCACGTCGTCTGAGTCGTCTGCCGGGTTTCGTCGAAGCCAGCGAGACACTGTCGGACAATGGATGGCCTGTTCTGCTGCGCGAGACCGGTGGCGAGCCGGTGCCGCAATCAGGGGCCACGGTTAATATCGCGCTCGTCTATGCCCAGCCACGCCATGATCCAGATCGCGATCGCATCGAAATTGCTTACAACCGTTTGTGTCAGCCTGTTCTCGACATGCTGATCGAACTGGGTGGTGAAGCATCACTGGGCGAAGTGGAAGGGGCGTTTTGCGATGGCCGCTTCAACATCAACCTTGGCGGTCGCAAGATGGTCGGTACGGCCCAGCGCTGGCGTCAAAGTCAGGGTGGCACGCGCCCGGTTGTGCTGGTACATGGCGCGCTGTTGCTGGATAACGAGCGTCAGCAGATGGCCGCCGTGGTCAACCGCTTCAACGAGCTGTGTGAGCTGGATGCGCGTGTTCGCGCCGACAGCCACATTGCGTTGCATGAGGCTTTCCCGCATGCCGACGTTCTTGGTACGTTGACGCGGTCTTATCGCACCATGCTTGCCGAGTTGTAGGCGTCACCGCGTCCCGTACACCACCATGGTCTTGCCTTTGACGTCGATCAGGCTCTGCTCTTCAAGTGCCTTGAGCACGCGCCCGACCATTTCCCTTGAGCAGCCTACGATACGACCAATTTCCTGACGGGTAATCTTGATCTGCATACCGTCCGGATGGGTCATCGCATCCGGCTGTTTGCACAGGTCCAGTAGTGTTCGCGCCACACGCCCGGTGACATCCAGGAACGCCAGGTCGCCGACCTTGCGAGTGGTGTTGCGCAAGCGATCAGCCATCTGACCGCCGAGCGCATACAGAATCTCGGGTTCCTGCTGAGTCAGTTCTCTGAATTTGGTGTAAGGAATCTCGGCGATTTCACATTCGCTCTTGGCACGTACCCACGCGCTTCGCACGGACTCATGGCCCGGCTGCTCAAACAAACCCAGCTCGCCAAAGAAGTCGCCGGTGTTGAGGTACGCCACGATCATTTCGCGTCCTTCGTCATCCACGATCAGGACGGTGACCGAACCTTTCAGGATCAGGAACAACGAATCGGAGGGATCGCCCGCATTGATGATGTTGCTCTTGGCGACGCAGCGGCGACGTTGTGCATGGGAAAGGAGCTTGTCCAGATTTTTTGTTTTTGAGGCAAGTGTGATTGCGACCATGCGTGATATCCGAAAAAAGGCTCTTCGCCAAATGGCATACCCGTAGGTATCGGCCGTAACTGCGTTCTCGCCAGCTTTTCGACGAGCGGCAGCCTCCATTTCCGAATCTTCCTACACATTGGCCCTGAATAGCATTTTTAGTGACATTTCCTGATACATACAGGCCCTGTGCTAAGCTGGCGCCCCCCTTTTTTACAGTGGAGTCTTGGCGATGAAAGCACGCATCCAATGGGCTGGCGAAGCCATGTTCCTCGGTGAGTCCGGTAGTGGTCATGTAGTGGTAATGGATGGACCGCCTGAAAGTGGCGGGCGCAACCTGGGTGTTCGGCCCATGGAAATGGTGCTGATCGGTCTGGGCGGATGCAGCAACTTTGATGTCGTAAGCATCCTCAAGAAGTCTCGCCAGCCTGTCGAAAGCTGCGAAGCGTTTCTTGAAGCCGAGCGTGCCGATGAAGACCCAAAGGTGTTCACCAAGATCCACCTGCACTTTGTCGTCAAAGGTCGAGGCCTTAAAGAAGCGCAAGTGAAACGCGCCATCGA
This sequence comes from Pseudomonas californiensis, assembly GCF_021147775.1. Classification (GTDB taxonomy): domain Bacteria; phylum Pseudomonadota; class Gammaproteobacteria; order Pseudomonadales; family Pseudomonadaceae; genus Aquipseudomonas; species Aquipseudomonas californiensis. The sequence goes on along the minus strand of NZ_JAGTPK010000016.1, from coordinate 1,264 downwards.
GCTGTCTGCAGAGAAGTACTGCTCGGCGTCGATCATGCTTGGTAATGCGGGTGTCGAGATCACTCATGATTATGAAATTATCGAGTTGAGCTGACGCATCGACATCCAACGATCATAAAAACGGCGCACACTCTGGCAGACGGCTTCGGACGTCTGCATAATGCGCCACTTTTTCAGGGCGCAGCGTGTATCGGTTTTCTGCTGCCGGCCCGAACAGACAACCAAAATCGCCAACGCGAAGAGGTGTTAACCGTCCTACGCAGCTGAGCCGACCTCATCTGACGGGCATGCTTGATCACGCGGCTGGCGCCGCACACATATAGAGAGTTTTTAACGGTGAAAAGCAAACTCAAGCTCCACGGGTTCAATAACCTGACAAAGACCTTGAGCTTCAACATTTATGACATCTGCTATGCGGAAACTCCGCAAGACCAGCAGGCGTACGTCGAATACATCAACAGTGTGTATGACGCAGAACGCCTGACGCGGATTCTGACTGATGTTGTCGATATCATTGGTGCCAACATCCTGAACATTGCACGTCAGGATTACGATCCTCAGGGCGCCAGTGTGACTATTCTGATTTCCGAGCAGCCGGTAACACCTACCGAAAGCCAGATCGAAGAGTCGCCAGGTCCACTGCCGGAAACCATTCTGGCGCACTTGGACAAAAGCCACATCACGGTCCATACCTATCCGGAAATCCACCCGGTGGACGGTATTGCGACATTCCGCGTGGACATAGACGTGTCGACCTGTGGTGTTATTTCGCCGCTTAAAGCGCTGAACTACCTGATTCACAAGTTCGAGTCCGACATCGTGACTGTCGATTACCGCGTGCGCGGTTTCACCCGTGACGTGGAAGGCAAGAAGCACTTCATCGACCACGAGATCAACTCGATCCAGAACTACCTGTCCGAAGACACCCGCAACGGTTACCAGATGACCGACGTGAACGTGTACCAGGAAAACCTGTTTCACACCAAGATGCTGCTCAAGGAGTTCGAACTGGATAACTACCTGTTTGGCGATGCGACCAGCAACCTGTCGGTTGAACAGCGTGAGCAAGTGACCGCCAAGGTCAAACACGAAATGCTGGAGATCTTCTACGGTCGTAACGTAGCGGTCTGAGCCAGCGCTGCGCCAGATGGCCAGCGGGTTTCGTTGTCTAGTCCTGAAATAGGTTTACACCTATTTCAGTCTCAAAGCGCCCGATGCACCGCATCGGGCGTTTTGTATTTCAAGGACAGATGCGGCCGCTCCC
>NZ_JAGTPK010000015.1 GCF_021147775.1 Pseudomonas californiensis | reverse complement strand
AATCGATGGTCTCAATCTCTATCGGTTTGCCAGGAACAACCCGAGCACCCTGAGTGATCCTGACGGGATGCAGCCGGAGGTCACGTTGCTGTATGGGTTCAGCGATGCTCGCAGTGCATATCTGCTCAATGAGGAGAATGAAAGGCCCGAGCGCAGGATGATAACGATTAATGAGCTTAATGCTGCCCTGGGTATAGATTTCTCATCGGTGGGTGGAGATTTTGGGCTTATCACCAAGCTCAAGGAAGGTATGGAAGTGGATGAGAGTAAAGTGACCAGGCTCATGGAAAACTCGCTTCCTAAATTCAACAGCACTCGCGATGAGGCACGCACAATGCTGGAAAGTTGGACGCATTATCTTGCTGACCATTCCAGCGCGTTCGACTTGAAAACAAAAATCAATTCGAACACCACCACCGCCAAGGTGGATGAGTTCTGGAAGAAGAACCTCAGGTGCTACGTGCCCGCCGACATCACCGATCGTTCAACGAAACTGTTGATAAGAAGTCCCTATGCTTTTATGCAATCCGGCGAGATATACATCTATAAGAAAGATATGCGTAAGGCAGCGGTCACTTGGCTGTTCCGGCGTATATCCAAGCTAGGGCTTGATTGGGTCATCAGCGGGTCAGCACCTTTACCAATCGTTGTGGAGTTTCTGAATGTCGGATTCAGAACAACAGCGTATTCTGATGTGGAATGGGGAGACCTGACGATGGAAGAGGTATTGGTTCAGCCCCACAAAGAGGCCGACTCTTGCGGTTTTCAACCAATCACATTCTCCGAAAGACGTCATCTTGAGCGCAACCGTTCCTCATTGTCGACACGCGTCCGATTCATCGGCAAGGCTCAGATGATGGGGGGATAGCACCCGAAAACAGGACGCACACGACGAAAAAAGCCCCGACTCTTGCGAGGCGGGGCTTTTGCTTGCAGCGCTGCGGTGTCAGACCAATGGGTCGCCGACGTGCAGGATCTTCATGCCATTGGTGCCACCAATGGTGTGGTAGCTGTCGCCCTTGGTGAGGATGACCCAGTCACCTTGCTCGACCAGCCCACGTTTGAGCAGCTCGTCGACCGCGGCCTGGCTGACCTGACCTGGCGGCAGGGCTGCCGGGTCGAACGGTACGGTGTAGACGCCACGGAACATCGCTGCACGCGCCTGAGTACCACGGTGCGGGGAGAACGCGTAGATCGGCACCGAGGAGCGAATGCGCGACATGATCAACGGGGTGTAGCCGCTTTCAGTCAGTGCGATGATCGCTTTCACGCCAGGGAAGTGGTTGGCGGTGTACATGGCGGCCAGCGCGATGCTTTCGTCACAGCGAGTGAACGAGTGGCCGATGCGGTGGCTGGAGGTCTTGCCGGTCGGGTGCTTTTCAGCGCCAACGCAGATACGCGCCATGGCCTGAACGGCTTCGATCGGGTAGGAACCGGCGGCGCTTTCAGCCGACAGCATGACGGCGTCGGTGTAGTCGAGCACGGCGTTGGCCACGTCGGATACTTCAGCGCGGGTCGGCATTGGGCTGGAGATCATCGACTCCATCATTTGCGTGGCAACGATCACCGCCTTGTTGTGGCGACGTGCGTGCAAAATGATGCGTTTTTGTACGCCAACCAGTTCAGCGTCACCAATTTCTACGCCCAGGTCGCCTCGGGCAACCATGACTGCGTCACTGGCGCGAATCAGTGCGTCGAGGACTTCGTCGTTGGCGACGGCTTCAGCGCGCTCGATCTTGGCAACCAGCCAGGCTGTGCCGCCGGATTCGTCACGCAGCTTGCGGGCGTATTCCATGTCAGCGGCGTCGCGCGGAAAGGAAACGGCCAGGTAGTCCAGGTCCATCTCGGCAGCGAGCTTGATGTCCTGCTTGTCTTTTTCGGTCAGCGCAGGTGCTGTGAGGCCACCGCCGCGACGGTTGATGCCTTTGTGGTCCGACAGCGGGCCACCGATCAGTACCGTACAGTGCAGCTCGTCAGCGGTTTGGGTATCAACGCGCATGACCACGCGACCGTCGTCGAGCAGCAGCTCGTCGCCTACGCCGCAGTCCTTGACCAGATCCGGGTAGTCGATGCCCACGATCTGCTGGTTACCGCTGGTCAGCGGGTGTGCCGTTGAGAAGGTGAACTTGTCACCGACTTTCAGCTCGATCCGCTTGTCGGTGAACTTTGCGATACGGATTTTCGGACCTTGCAGGTCGCCCAGCAGAGCGACGAAACGCCCGTGCTTGGCGGCGATCTCACGGATCAGCACGGCGCGCGCCTTGTGCTCATCCGGGGTGCCGTGGGAGAAGTTCAGGCGAGCAACATCCAGACCCGAGAGGATCAGTTGTTCGATGACTTCCGGCGAGTTGCTGGCAGGGCCAAGTGTGGCGACGATTTTGGTGCGGCGAACGGTCATGCACAAACTCCTTAATTGAAGCGCAGCGAGAGGCTACTCCTGTCTGTGCCTTTAGTCATTGTTCCTTTGCACTACCTTGCTGCCATCGGGCAGGGCAATCGGCTGACGACTGGCGCTCGATTTGCCTGAAGAAATCGGCGTTCGAGCCGATAGAGGGCAGAGAACAGGAGAGTCCCATGCGTATTGTAACGATTGTTGTATTACTGGCTGCGGTCAGCGGTTGCACCCGTTGGGCAATGAACTCCAATCTGGATCATGCCTACCGTGCCTATCAGGAAGGCGACTGCGACCGGGTCATGCTCGACCTGTCAAAGGTCGAGCGTCAGAGTCGTGCACGGCGCTACGTGCAGCCGGAAGTTTCGATGCTGCGAGGTCAGTGCCTTGAGCGGCAGAAACTGTACGTCGATGCGGCGCAAACCTATCAGTTTCTGTTGGCGCAATACCCTGGCAGCGAGTACGCATACCGTGCACGCGCGCGTCTCGATACGCTGGCGCAGTTGGGCCATTATCCGCCCGCGCAGCCAGCGAGGCCCATCCCTGCTTCAAAATAATTACACTCGAATGAGTGAAAATTATCGTATATGAGTGGATCTTGGAAAGATTTGCGCTAGGCTGACTGTCAAGGGAATGAAAGGGCCACGGCTCTTCGTCAAGGGAGTTTCCTGCAGCAACGCATTAAACGACTGCGGCGAATTCGAGGTTTTTATGTGGCCATGCAAGTGGCCTCTGAAGGCGGCCTGCCATGTATACAGATAGAAGAATCGAGCGACACCAGTTGCGGGATTACCTTCAGGTTTTCAACCAGCACAACGACAAGCTTCTGGGCTGTCTGGGCAACATTTCCGAGGAAGGACTGATGTTGATCAGCAGCCTGCCATTGTTGGTAGGTGCCAGATTCGATTTGTGCCTCAAGGCACCTCGTGGAGAGGGGCATAGGACCATTGATGTGCATGCGACATGCCTGTGGTGCCACGAAGATGAGACACCCGGTTGCTATGATGCTGGTTTTGAGTTGACCGAGGTGTCCGCTGAGTACTTTGAATTGATCGAGTCGTTGCGCCGATACTTTTGCTTCTACCCCTCAATGGAAGCCTCAGCCTGAGGTAGCAAAGACGCAGCCTGTCACAGCGTCCCTGCTTTTTTCCAGCTCATATAGCGATTTACCAGTTGCGCGCCCAGCTCTCCAGGGCGCGCGTCCAGCACGTTGACGCCATGGGCAATCAGCCGCTCATGCAGTGAGTGACGTGCATTTACAAAATTGACTGACCCGCAGTAAACCAGCGCTTGTTCATACGTTTCGACGGGTGAATGGCGAAGCCTGTCCAGTACTTCCTCCCTGAGGCTGGCAACCAGTACGCGGTGCTGGCGCCCCAGTTGTTTGACGGACATCATCAGTTCTTCATCGTCTTCATCCCGTACATTGGTCACCAGTACGATCAATGCACGCTTTTTCTGCCGCGTCAGTAACTGACGTACCGCGGCGCCATAGTCGGCGGGGCGCTGGGTCGTTTGCAGGTCGAAGACGGTGTTGAGCATCCGGTTCAACTGGCTCGGCCCCTTGACCGGCGACAGGTAGCGATTCTGTTCACCTGCGAAAGTCGTCAGCCCCACGGCATCCCCCTGTCGAAGTGCGACGTAACTCAGCAGCAGGCACGCATTGAGTGCATGATCGAAATGCGAGAAGTCGCCATCCTGACTGCGCATCCTCCTTCCGCAATCAAGCATGAAGATGATTTGCTGATCACGTTCGTCCTGATATTCGCGGGCAATGGGTGCGCGTTGCCGGGCGGTGGCTTTCCAGTCGATCTGGCGCAGGCTGTCGCCTTCACGAAACTCACGCAGTTGATTGAATTCCAGTCCCAGGCCCCGACGCTGCAACTGACGCACGCCCAGCTGGCTCAGCCAGTTTTCCACCGCCAGAAGCTGTCCACCGTAAACGCGGGTAAAATCGGGGTAGACGCGGGTCGTATCGGGCAACGGCAAGTATCGTCTGGTCGACCATAAACGCAGCGGGCTATGCAGCTCTATCTCGCACTGTTCAAACGTAAAATTGCCACGGCTCAGCGGGCGTAGTCGATAACCGATTTGAGCAGTGCCCTTTGCGGGCAGCATGATTGATTGCGGCAGCTGTCCGGATTCGAGGCCGTGCGGCAGGTGATCAAATACGCGGGCTCGGGTGGCCGCTGTTCCGTCGTATTGCAGGTCCAGTTGTATGGCATGCCAGCGGTCAAGTGTCATGCTGCCCGGCAAATGGCGTTGCAGCCGGGGTGAGGGCAGGAGGCCCGCGCGCCAGCCGTCCAGAATGCTTACCCCGGCAAGCGTCAGCAATCCGGCCCAATAGAAAGCGTTCAGGTGCGCGGAATACTCAATGCCCAGTGCATTGAGCGTACCCGACAGTATGGCTACGCCAGCAAATCCGCCAACCCAACGCAGCAGCAATGTCGAAGGCTTCATGACCTGCTTCATAGGCGAGGGGCCGGCACCTGATCGAGTAACTGGCTGAGTACCTGGTCCACCGAAAGGCCTTCGATATCCAGCTCCGGGGATAACCTCACTCGATGTCGCAATACGGCCAGCGCGCAGCCCTTGACATCATCCGGGATGACGAACTCGCCGCCCCGCAGTAATGCGCGAGCCCGACCGCCGCGGATCAGGGCAATGGACGCGCGAGGGCCTGCGCCCAATGTCAGGCCGGGCCAACTGCGAGTACTGCGCGCCAGACGAACTGCATAGTTCAGCACTTGCTCATCGACAGGCAACTCGCTGGCAATGCGTTGCAGGGCCTGCACTTCGCGCGCTTGCATGATCACCCTGAGCGGCCGCACGTCGAGCATGTCGGCGCGCGTCGAACGGGTGACCTGGCGAACCATGCTCAGTTCATCATCGAGCAATGGATAGTCCATGCGCAGCTTGAGCATGAAACGGTCCAGTTCTGCTTCAGGCAGTGGATAGGTGCCTTCCTGCTCAATCGGGTTCTGGGTGGCCAGCACCATGAACGGCTGGGCAATGGGCAATGCTCGACCTTCCAGCGTGACTTGCCGTTCCTGCATGGCCTCGAGGAGCGCTGCCTGAGTTTTGGCCGGAGCCCGGTTGATTTCATCCGCCAGCAACAGGTTGGTGAAAATCGGCCCTTTGCGCAGCTTGAACTGTTCAGTCTGCAGGTCGTAGACGGCGTGACCGGTGACGTCGCTAGGCATCAGATCAGGCGTGAATTGTATGCGGGCGAATTCGCAACCCAGGCAACTGGCGAGGGCGCGCACCAACAGGGTTTTGCCCAGCCCTGGCACCCCTTCTAGCAGAACGTGACCGCCACCTATCAGCGCGGTCAGCACATCGTCGACGACGGCACTCTGGCCGATCAAAGCCTTTTGCAGTTCGGCACGCAGCGCCTGAGCCAATTGGCTGGCGCGTTGTCGCTGCTGTGCCTGAGTGCTCGCAGTGGTTTCCGGCGTTGTCGCCGCCGCTGGCTGGGCAGGCGGTTCGATACTGCCTGAGGGGTCGGGCGATTGATCGCTCATAACGCATTCCTGAGAGTTTGCAGGTGGGCCACCTGACGGGTGAATTCGCTGTGTGAGAGGCGCTGCTGCGGTCTTGGGCGCAGTGCGTCGCTGATGGCGCTGGTGGGTTGTCGCGTCAGGCGTGACAGGACTTGCCATTGATCGGCGACGCTCAACAGCTCAAAGCCGGGATGGAGCAGTCGCGCGCGCCGCAGGACGTCCTGTTGCAGGCTCTTGAGCGGCGTCTGCTGGCCACCGTGCCTGCGTAGAAACTCGGCGCTGGCGCTCAAATGCTCGGTCAACTGACGCCTGGCGCGAGTGGCGGGTAATTGCACAGCGCCTTCGCGGACCCCCAGATGCCAAAGGCCCAGGCCAAGCAGCAGGCCCAATGCGGCCAGTGCCAATGAAAAGTGGTGCAGCAGCAGGCTCAGCAGGTTGTCGTGCCCGGTTTGCAGTACCAGCGTCACGTCGCTGTCCTGAGTCAGGTACCACAGCAGCCAGGCATTGTCGTATTGGTCGATGGCGCTGGTTTTCCACAGGTCGGCGTCGGTCAGTACAGTGATCAGTCCAGCGCCCTCGCTGATCTGCAGCATGTGGGTCGCGTTGGCGCTATTGGCCCAGGCATGCGCGAGGTCTTCAGGGTCTTCCAGGTGAAAGGCAGGATCGAAACTCATGTAGGCCGGCGCCTCTTCATTTTCGAGATACAGACGAGTCAGTTCCGGCCATTTGACCTTCCGGGTCGCGGGTTGCGGCATCATCAACGGTATTGGCAGCGCTGGGCGGGCATCGCTTTGCTGCGGGTCCAGGGTGTCGAGGTCTTTGCTCAGGTACTGACGAACCTTGATCATGTCGAGCAACAGATCGTCGCTGCGACCTTTCTGGTCATCCCACAGCTGTTCGGCCACGAACAGCAGGTGACCGCCCGAACGTGCCCAGTCCAGCAAGCGCTCCGCCTGTATGGGCGTCATGTTGCTGCGGTCATCGAGCAGCAGCAGTGTTTGCGATCGAAGGTGCAAGTCCGGGAGGTTGGCCAGGGTGTCGGTGATCTGTACCGGAGTCGCACGGTGACGCAGAAAATGGGTGGCTGCCAGATAAGGGTTCGCCTTGGCTTCTGGAGAGGGGCCGTGATCAACGGTTTCCTCATAGCGTTCCAGATGACTGCCGACATAAAGGCCGATGAGCATCAGCGGTAGCAAAATGGACAGCCCGATCAGAAACCGTTTGCGCAGGCTCATGGCTGCACGCGCGCGTTGAAGAGGTCACGCCAGCCGCTGCAGAGTTCCTGCTGCACATGAGTGGGAGGCAGTCGATGGCCGTAGGCAAGATTCTGCCAGTGGGTCATCAGGCTGTGGCTGAATGCGCTCAACTGCGGTTTGTTGAGTTGGTCGATACGCGCCAGCACCTGTCCTTCGGTGTCGGCATTTTTCAGCGGCAGTCGATAGTCCGTCAGCAGTCTGCTGAGCAGGGCGCGGTACAAAAGGCTCAGCGCCTCACGCGGTGCTTGTGACCAGAGAGCTTCGGCACTGGCCGCGACGTCATTCGGAAGGCTGTCTTCACTGACCTGCAGGCCGAAGAGTTGCTGTGGTGTTTCGCGTTTATGCACGGGTTTGCGGGCGTCACGGCTGACAAACGTTTTCAACCACAGACGGTAACGCCAGATCAACAGGCCCACCAGCAGCAGGACGGCTGTCCAGATCAGCAACTCGAACAGGCTGGCCAGCGCGCCTGCGAACTTCATCAGGCCGTTGAGCCAACTGATCAGGCCGCTTTCGCTGCCTTTTTTGGCGGTCTTCTCGAGCCCTTTTTCAGACTCCGGGAATCGCCAGCCGGAAACGATCGTAGGGTTTTTGAACGGTGGCTGCTGTAACAGCGTGGTGATTTCGCTTCTGGCCGCTTCGCTGGTCAACGCCTGGTGGGTAAGGCGCGGGGTGTCGGGTGGCGGCAGTGTTTCGGTGGTTTCGGGCTCTGCCATGTCGGGGCGCGGGCAACTGTAGCTTTGCGTTTCGGCCCATGCTGGCCCTGGCGCAGTCGAGAACGTCAGGCCCATGGCCGTGATTATCAGCAGGGCATAAGCGCTGCCCGACAAACGTTGACGCAGCCGCCTGAACGTCAGTTCGATGTCCCAGGCTTCAAGCACGGTTCGCCGGTTGAGGTAGAGGGTAAAGCCGCAGGCAACGTAGACAGGGCCCCAGATGATCAGTGCCAGCGCGTAAAACAGGTTGGTCAGGTGTTCAAGCCAGTTCAAGTCGGCGTGGGTGTCGAGCAGGCTCATCCACTGCCAATCGACTTCGACCTGTTGCGGTATGAAGGCATAGAACAGGATGATCAGGCCGATCCATAACGAGCACTCCAGATGAGCTCCTGCGATGGTGAGCAACCGTGCGGCCCAGCTGTCTTTCAAATCGAGCAGGTTGATACGCAGCGCACGCTCTGTGCCGGAGAGGTTTTCCAGTTGCTGAACCGGCAGGTGAAAGCTGCGACTCAGGCTCAGGCGCCGCCAGAGCAGGCTGGGTAGTAACTGATTCCTGAGAGTTGCTGGCCAGGCCTTCAGCGCTTGCTTCAAAGTCGGTGCTGAGCCGAACAATGCCTGGGAAAGAATCAGTAGAGGCAGGCGTTCATAAGCTGGCTTGAGCCACCAGAACAGAAAGATCGCCAGAGAAGGATAATCCCAGAGCACCACAGAGAGCAGCGTGAACAGGGGCAGCGTGACGATGGCCCAGCTGGTCATCAATAAAAACCGGTGTTCACGCGCCAGCAGAATGCCCAGATCAATAGCTTCCCAGGCTGGACGTGGGCGGATTGCAACGCTCGATTCAGTCAGGCGCATGCGGAGTCCGCCCGGCCAGTGTCAGGTACAAGGCCACCAGCAGCCAGAGGGTTGCGCCCACCAGATACTTGATCAGCGGCGAGGGCCAGGTCATCGATGACCAGTAAGCTTCAATGAATGCCGCAATCAGCAGCAACAGCATCACTCCGCCGATCAGTCGCACGCTGCTTTGTGCCGCTATTCGTAACGCCTCGCTGCGTGTCAGGTGTCGGGGCGCCAGCAGCGCCCAGCCCAGCTTCAAGCCAGCAGCGCCGGCGAGCGCGATGGCAGTCAATTCGAATGCACCGTGGCCGATGACAAACGACCAGAACGTCTGTCCGGAGCCGATGTCGGTCAGATGGCCAGCAACGGCGCCGATCATCAGGCCGTTGAACAACAGAAAGAACAAGCTCCCCACGCCAAACAGCAACCCGCTGGCATAGGTCTGAAAGGCGATGCCGATATTATTCATTATGTAGTAACCGAACATCATCCAGTCATCGTCGGATGCACGCTCCAGCGCCTGACCAATGCGGCTCGCCGCCGGGTCGTACTGGGTCTGGATATCGCTGAGCTGTGCCGGGCTGACGATGCTGTAGATCAAGTCGGGGAAACCGTAAACAAGGAGCCCCATGCCTGCCAGGCTGCCAAAAAACAATAGACTGGCGACCAGTACGAAACGCCACTCGGCACGCACTTGTCGAGGAAAGCCAGCAAGGATAAAGCTCAAGAAGCGTGCACCAATGGCGCTGCGATGGCGATAAAGCTGCTGATGGCCGCGCATCGCGAGTTGGTGCAGCTCATCAATGAGGTGGCTGCTGTAGCCTCGCTCCTGAGCCAGCGCCAGTTGATGGCAAAGACGGCGATAGTCGCCTGGGAAGTTGTCTTGGGTAGCGGGGTCGTTCTTGCCACGCTCCAGGGCATCCAGACATTCACGCAAGCGCTGCCACTGCGACTGATGCCGGTTTTCAAACTGGCTCTGCTTCATGACTGACCCAGCAGGCTGCGGGCCATGCCGTTGACGTGTGCGATCGCCGTGTTGACAGGTATGCGCAGGGGCTCGGCGAGGATCACGGCCAACTCCTGGGTACGTGCTTCTGACAGTTCAACCTGACGTTCGGCAAGGCTCAGCAGCGCACGTTGTTCTTCGATCAGCAGCGCGACCGGTATCAGTACAGGTGCCGCCGTTGGCAGGTTCGGGCGCTGAACGGGAAGGTCGGTATGGATCACCAGTGTACCGGCGGCCAGGTCTCCCAGACGTTTGAATGCTGGATGGTTCAGGCAAGTGACGGCTCCGACGCCGTAGCCCAGCGGCAACATGTCGATGAAGCGCAGCAGATTGCGAATCAGTGAGGAAGCCCAGCCGATCGGCGTGCCGTCATCATGAACGACACGCAAGCCCATGGCGCGTTTGCCCGGCGTGCGTCCCTGGTTCAGTACCTCGAACAACACCATGTACCACCAGTTCACCACGAACATCGTGATAGCGCCCAGTCCGATACCGAATGAGCCAAACAGCTGGAACAGCAGCAACAGCGCCCCGATCACCGCGATGCGGATGCCCAGGTCAATACCGAAAGCCAGGGCACGACAAACCAGACCGGCAGGGCGAAGGATCATATCGATGCCTTCCGGGGTTTCGATAGCAATGCGGGTATCCAGCGTCGATGGCTGCGCTGCGTTCCCTGGCGAGGGGGGAGGGGATAGCATTATCGGAGGGCGATACCTGAAGACGAAAGCTGATGCTAGCTACCGCGGCCGTGCTAAGCAACCGACCATTGAAAGCAGCGCCTGTAAGAAAACGTTTCACAGAGCAGCGGACATCGCCCGATTAGCTAATTACGGGTTGCAAGCCCTACACTTCCAGGGTCTTTTGTTCAGGATCAGCCCGTGACCTCCAGCATCTTCTGGTACGACTACGAAACCACCGGTATCAACCCGCGCAATGATCGCGCCTTGCAGATGGCGGGCATTCGTACCGATGCCGACCTCAACGAAATTGCGCCTCCCGTCAATCTCTACTGCCAACCCAGTGATGACATCCTGCCTCATCCTGCCGCATGTGTGATCACCGGGATAACGCCTGCGCGATTGGCCGAAAAGGGCCTGTGTGAAGCGGATTTCATGACGCGTGTGCACGCTGAACTCTCTGCGCCAGGGACTTGCGGCGCAGGCTACAACACGCTGCGCTTCGATGACGAGGTGACTCGTTACAGCTTGTATCGCAACTTTTTCGATCCGTATGCCCGGGAGTGGCAGGGCGGTAACAGCCGCTGGGATTTGATTGATATCGTGCGTGCCGCTTATGCCCTGCGCCCTGACGGCATCGTCTGGCCGCAGGAAAATGGAAAGGTCACGCTCAAGCTGGAGCGTCTGACAGCCGCCAATGGTATTGATCACGGTCAGGCTCACGACGCGTTGTCTGACGTGCGTGCAACGATTGCGCTCGCGCGCTTGATCCGGGAAAAACAACCGCGTCTTTTCGCTTGGCTTTTTGCACTGCGCAGTAAACAAAAGGTTCAGGAACAGATTCAGCTGATGCAGCCACTGGTGCATATTTCGGGGCGCTTCTCCGCTGCCCGTAATTATCTTGGCGTGGTGTTGCCCCTGGCGTGGCACCCGAATAACCGTAATGCGCTGATCGTGTGCGACTTACATCAGGACCCGTCGCCCTTATTGGAGCAGGATGCTGAAACACTAAAGCACCGTTTATATACCCGTCACGAGGCGCTGGGCGAAGGCGAGCTGCCGGTGCCGCTCAAACTATTGCATATAAATCGATGCCCTGTGATTGCACCCTTGAGCGTGTTGCGCGAGCAGGATCAAGAGCGCTTGCAGCTGGACATGGCCTGCTATCAGTCACGGGCGGTGCAATTGAGCGAAAGCCAGAAAGTTTGGGAGGACAAAGTCCGCGCCCTTTACGGCAAGGAGGATTTCATTGCAAGTGAAGACCCCGAGCAGCAATTGTATGATGGCTTTATTGGTGATCGGGACCGTCGCCTGTGTGAGCAAGTACGCAATGCAGAGCCCGAACAACTGGCACGTGACGCCTGGCCTTTTGACGACGCGCGATTGCCTGAGTTGTTATTTCGCTATCGGGCCAGAAACTTCCCCGAGACCTTGAATGAAGAAGAGCAACAGCGCTGGCGTCATTTCTGTCAGACACGGCTGTGTCAGCCGGAACGGGGTGCGCCCAACACGCTGCAAGACTACGCGAGCGCACAGGCTGAGTTGTCGCTTAGTGCCACGCCAGAGCAGCTGGCGGTGTTGCGGCAGTGGCAGGATCATGTTGATCAACTGCGCGCACGGCTGTCGATCTGAGGCGTTGCTGAACAAATCCTGAACAATAAAAAACGCCAGCAAGCTGGCGTTTTCACGTCGGGTTAAATGACGCGGTGAAGCTTAGCCCAGCAGAGTGGCCCAGCTTTCAACCTCGTCACCGCCCCACTTGAGTTTCCACTCTTTCAGCGTCTTGTGGTTGCCACCTTTGGTTTCGATGACTTCGCCGTTATGCGGGTTCTTGTATTGCTTGACCTTGCGAGCGCGCTTGGTGCCGGTGGTTTTCACAGCGCCGCCACGCGGAGCCTTATTAACCTTGGAGTCCGGGTCCAGCAGAGCAATGATGTCACGCAGCGATTTTTGATATTCGCCCATCAGCGTGCGCAGTTTGCCTTCGAATTCCAGCTCGGTTTGCAATTTGTCGTCTTGCGACAGATTCTTCAAACGGGCTTGCAGTTCTTTGATTGCTTCTTCTGTAGCACGGTATTCGTTGATCAGGGACATGAGGGTGACCTTATGTTGTGAAGGGTGGCAGGGAGACAGTGACGCAATAATAGTCAGAGGGCTTGATCAAGTAAACATTAAATAAAAGTTTTATTTGAATTATTTAGAAATATACGACTGTCCTACAGAATCCCAAACTAGAAGGCGGTGACGTTCATTACTAACGCGCGCCGCTATAAAGCGCCGTTTAACTACGGCGCTTGTTTAGCAATTCGGCATGATAGCGCGGTAATGGCGCGGTGCAGACTTTCAGGTCTGTTTCGCCTCGCGCCCCGTCTGAATTCAGGCCACACAGATACTGCAGTTTTGGCGCACAGTCGCTAGAATGGCGCCTTTGCGAAGTTCTGGAGTTTCCCTAATGCGCACTTTTCGTCTGGTCATTGCCTGCCCGGACCGTGTCGGCATCGTTGCCAAAGTCAGTAACTTTCTGGCCACTCATAACGGCTGGATCACCGAAGCGAGCCATCATTCGGATAACCTCAGCGGCTGGTTTTTCATGCGCCACGAGATTCGTGCTGATACGCTGCCGTTTGATCTCGAGGGTTTCCGTGAGGCCTTCACGCCTATCGCCGAAGAGTTTTCGATGGACTGGCGCATCACGGATTCGGGCCAGAAAAAGCGTGTGGTGCTCATGGCCAGCCGTGAATCTCACTGTCTGGCGGACTTGCTGCATCGTTGGCACAGTGATGAGCTTGATTGCGACATCGCGTGCGTGATTTCAAACCACCAGGACCTGCGCAGCATGGTCGAGTGGCATGATATTCCGTACTACCATGTGCCGGTTGATCCGACGGACAAAGAACCTGCTTTTGCCGAGGTATCACGTCTGGTCGGCCATCATCAGGCCGATGTCGTGGTCCTGGCGCGTTACATGCAAATTCTGCCGCCACAGCTGTGCCGTGAGTACGCTCATCAGGTAATCAACATCCATCACAGCTTCCTGCCGTCTTTCGTAGGAGCCAAGCCTTACCACCAGGCGTCGCTGCGTGGCGTGAAGCTGATTGGTGCAACCTGCCATTACGTGACTGAAGAGTTGGACGCCGGGCCGATCATCGAGCAGGACGTGGTACGCGTCAGTCACCGGGACAGCATTGAAAACATGGTGCGCTTTGGCCGTGACGTCGAGAAAATGGTCCTCGCGCGTGGCTTGCGCGCGCACCTCGAAGACCGCGTACTTGTGCATGACAACAAGACCGTCGTATTTGACTGATCGGTTGCGGCAGGGGCGCTCTGCTGGCGCTCCTGTCATCTTCCATTGGCTGCACGACCTTTCAGGCGGACAATTCAATGACCGACCCTCTCGATAAAGCGACTTCAAGCGCGCCTGGCACTCTGGGAGAGGGCTGCCTCAGCCGTTACGACCCCGACGAGCTCACTCCAGAAAACGGTACTGACTTCGAGGGCGCAGGCGAGCTGTGGCGCCAGCTTCATCCGCGTGCCGACGAGCAGGCCACTGAAGACGACGCTGACACCTGAGCATTGAGCCAGGCGATTTTGGTCATAGGCTGGCGGCCATCTTCCAACAAGCGTTTCAGCACGTCGAGCCAGTAGCGACGTGAGCTCTCGTGCAGCATGTCCACCGGGTGCAGGCCCAGACGTATGACTGGCGCTTTACGCAGGCGGATTTCAGTCCATTCGCTGTAGATTCTTGAAGCGACGCGTCGCCACGCGGTTCCGGCACTCCAGACCAGTCCCGGTGCCTGGATCTCTTTGAAGTCCGGCAGCCAGAACAGGTGCCGTGCGTCACTCGTATAGTTCAACGGCAACTGACGCAGCGCTGCTTTTGTGCCCTGGCTCATCAGCCAGGCGGGCGCCACGAAGCCGTAAAGTGGCCAGTCGTTGCGCTTGAAGACTTCGATTCCGGCCTCCAGGCGTGTCAGCGCCTGCTGCTGATCCAGACTGTAGAATTCGCCTTCCCATGTGTAGATACGCCGCATGAACCAGTCATGCAACGTGCGAGGGGTTGGCCCGTCGTCGCAATGGTAGTAACCGTGTAACGCCAACTCGTCCCCGCGCACCAGACGGTCATGCAGCCGCTGCTGAAACCATCTGGCCTCACTCAAGGGGTTGCGTCGGTGGAAGTCGGGGACCACCAGCCAGGTGATGTTTACACCTGTCAGCTCATCGACAGCTGTTACAAAAGGCGCGTATACTCCCAACTGCACGGTGCGACGTCGTGCAATACCAGCAACACGCTTTTCTCAGCCATGCGCCAGCCTCGTTTGGCGAATGCCAAGTACGGCTTGGTACTGTTCGATCAAGCCTGCTACCACCACGTCCCAGCTGTAATGATTTTCTACGTGCCGCCTGGCTAGCCGGCCTTTCTCGCGCACATCGTGGCTAAACAGTTCGATAACGACGGCGGCCATGCACGCGGGACTGTTTGCTTCGCACAGCACAGCACACCGCAGTGGGCAGGCACGATCTCAGTGAATGCCCCGGCAGCCACTGCTACCACCGGGATACCACTGGCCATGGCCTCCAGTATCACCAGACCGAACGTCTCCTGATCACCTGCGTGTATGAGTGCGTCAGCGCTGGCCAGCAGGCGCGCCAGTTGAGTTGCTTTGCAGAAACGGTTGATGACCGTGACGTTGTCAGGGGCTTGCGCAGGCATGTGCGAGCCGACCAGCAACAGGTGATAGCGCGTCCCGAGGTTTTTCATGCAGTCGAGCAGTACCGGCAGGTTTTTCTCTTTCGAACCGCGCCCGGCGAAGATCAGCAGTCGGGTGTCGTCAGTCAGGCCCATCTCCTTCTTGAGGTGAGCGTCTCTGTAGCGGGGATTGAACGCCTCCAGGTCCACGCCCAATGGCTGGACATACACATTCTCGACGCCCAGACCGATCAGTTTGTCCGCCATGATCTGGCTGGGTGCCAATACCCGGTCGAAGTTGCCGTAAAGTTTGCTGATGTAAGCTTCGACGTTGGTGCTCATCCAGTGGCCCATACGATTACGCACCAGCAGCGGAAGGTCGGAGTGGTAAAAGCCGATCACCGGTATACCCAGTTGGCGACGTGCGTCGAGTGCCGCCCACGCTGTCAGGTAGGGGTCGCCCGCTTCGATAAGGTCGGGTTGCAGCGTTCGTAGCGCCGTGCGCCAGGGCGCCACCCGCACGGGGAAACGGTAGCCATTGCCAAACGGTACGGCGGGTGACGGCATTTTGTAGATCCCGTCGAGATGTGTGGCGTGTGCGCCGGGGATCAACAGGCTGTGGCGAACGTCTGGCTGACGTGCCAGCCGTTGGTGTTTGGCATCGAGGTAGGTGCGCACGCCACCGCTGGCTGGCGCATAGAACATCGTCATGTCCGCAATGTGCACGGCAACACTCCTCGGAACGGGGCTCGTCCTGTTCTTGACCCTTCTTCAGAATAGTTGTTGAAGCGTCTGTCCGCTGTCTGACGCAGGGTGGTGCGACAGGCTGGACAGGTCGATACTGCAATCACTGCGCGACCGGTCTGCGCGTCTCACGTTTGAAGAGGGTTATCCATGCACGATTCTCAGGAAATGATTTTAGGTGCCGACCCTGCGGGGCTACCTATTTCCCAGGATTTGCGACTGGCCAACCGCCACGGTTTGATCGCGGGCGCCACCGGCACCGGCAAGACGGTGACCCTGCAGCGTCTGGCGGAGGCATTCAGTGATGCAGGTGTCGCGGTTTTTGCAGCAGATATCAAAGGTGACCTTTGTGGTCTGGGGGCGGCAGGTAACCCGCAAGGCAAGATCGCTGAACGAATTGCCGGCATGCCCTGGCTTGACTATGGGCCTCGGGAGTATCCGGTGACCTTGTGGGATATCGAAGGCAAGTCCGGTCATCCGCTGCGTACCACCTTGAGTGAAATGGGCCCCTTGTTGCTGGGTAACTTGCTGGAGCTGACCGACAGCCAGCAAGCTGCGCTGTACGCGGCGTTCAAGGTGGCTGATCGTGAAGGGCTGTTGCTGCTCGATATCAAGGACCTCAAGGCTCTGCTCAATCACTTGCGTGAGCACCCTCAGTTGCTGGGCGAAGACAGCGCATTGATGACAACAGGCTCAAGCCAGGCATTGCAGCGTCGTCTTGCCGTGCTTGAGCAGCAGGGGGCCGAAGCGCTGTTCGGTGAGCCTGCGCTGCAACTCGAAGATATCCTGCAGCCTGCCGGTGATGGACGAGGGCGTATCCATCTGCTGGACGCCAGCAAATTGGTGCACGAAGCACCGAAGGTGTATGCGACGTTTCTGTTGTGGCTGCTGGCCGAGCTGTTCGAGCAATTGCCCGAGCGCGGCGATGCTGACAAACCGCTGCTGGCGCTGTTTTTTGACGAGGCGCATTTGCTGTTTGCCGACACGCCCAAGGCCTTGCAGGAGCGGCTCGAACAGGTGGTGCGTCTGATCCGTTCCAAGGGCGTGGGGGTCTATTTTGTGACGCAGTCTCCTGGCGACTTGCCCGATGATGTGCTCGCTCAGCTCGGTTTGCGCATCCAGCACGGCCTGCGTGCTTTCACTGCCAAGGAGCAGAAATCGCTGCGTGCCGTAGCTGATGGCTTTCGACCAAACCCTGCGTTCGATGCGCTCGGTGTGCTGACCGAGCTGGGTATTGGCGAGGCGCTGGTGGGCACCTTGCAGGACAAGGGCACGCCCGCCATGGTGCAGCGCGTACTGATCGCGCCGCCGCAATCACGTATCGGGCCGCTGACCGAAGCCGAACGCGCCGTCCTGATCGCCCAGTCGCCGCTTGGCAGGCGCTATGAGAAGCCCATTGATCGTGAGTCAGCCTACGAGATGCTGGCAGCCCGCAAGGTGGCTGAACCGCAGCCGGCGGAAAAGACGGACATGCCTGCTGACAAGCAAGATGAGAGTTTCAGCGACAAGGCGGGCGCGTTTCTGGGCGGTCTGGCGGGGCAGGCGATGAAGAACGCTATGCGTCAGGCGGCCAGTCAACTGGGGCGGGAGCTGGTGCGGGGTTTGATGGGGTCGTTGCTGGGGACGAAGAAGCGCAAGTGATCGGGTCAGACGGTGCGAAGGTCGCACCGTCTGACATGCTTCAGATCAGGACAGCGCCTTGGATGCCAGCCAGAACAGAGCGGCAGACAGGGCAACGGTCGCAGGCAGGGTCAACACCCAGGCCAGCAGAATGGTGCGAACGGTCCCGCTTTGCAGGCCGCTCTTGTTGGCGACCATGGTGCCAGCAACGCCCGACGACAGAATATGCGTGGTGGAAACAGGCAGGCTGAACACGTTGGCCAGACCAATGGCACAGGCCGTAGTGATTTGCGCCGACATGCCTTGAGCGTAGGTCATGCCCTGTTTGCCGATTTTCTCGCCAATGGTCAGAACCACGCGCTTCCAGCCGACCATGGTGCCGATGCCCAGCGCCAGCGCAACCGCCAGAATTACCCAGAACGGCGCATATTCAGTCGTACCGGTCAGGTCCTTGCGCAGCTTCTCAAGGTCGGACTTTTCACGCGCAGCCAGGTTCGGCAGCTTGCCGACCTTGCGTGCGGTGTCATCCAGGCAGAGCAGGTAGCGACGCACTTCGATACGGGTTTCAGATGTCAGCGAGTGGTAGTCGGAAACACCTTTCAACCGGTCGAGCAGAGCGTCGATGGTTGGTTCAGTCTGCTCCGGGTTGCACGCCGAGCTGGACGGCAGATCGCCTTTTTCTGCCTTGCCCATCGCCAGGTACTCGCCCAGCGTGCTGCTGTTGCGCTGGTAGAACTGGCTGAGGTGCAGGGTGGCGTCGCGGGTACGTTCAATCTGGTACGTGGTGCTGTTGAGGTCCAGTACAAATTGGCTTGGCACGATGCCTATCAACACCAGCATGATCAGGCCGATACCTTTCTGGCCATCGTTTGAACCGTGCACAAAGCTGACTGCCATCGCGGAGATGACCAGCACCAGACGATTCCAGAACGGCGGATGCTTTTTGTCATCGAGTTTGCGGCGTTGCTCAGGTGTCTTGTGCATCTTCGACAGCGGACGCCACCATTTGAGCCCGATGAGCACAAGCCCCGCCACCACAAAGCCCGCCAGCGGCGAGAACACCAGCGATGCACCGATATCAATGGCTTTCTGCCAATTGACGCCGTCTGCCAGCGGGATGTCGTTGATCAGGGCGTTGGCCAGGCCAACCCCCAGGATCGAACCGATCAGGGTGTGGGAGCTGGACGCCGGAATACCGAAATACCAGGTGCCCAGATTCCAGGTGATGGCCGCTGCCAGCAGCGAGAACACCATGGCCAGCCCGTGACCTGTATTCACGTTGATCAGCAGTTCTACCGGCAACAGGTGGACGATGGCGTATGCAACGCCGACGCCGCCCAGCAGAACGCCGAGAAAGTTGAACACGCCGGAAAAGAATACGGCCAGGTGAGGCGGCATGGCTTTGGTGTAAATGACAGTCGCCACCGCGTTGGCAGTGTCATGAAAGCCATTGATGAACTCGAAGGTGAGGACGAAGGCCAGGGCGAGCAACAGGCTCACAAGCACCCAAGCATCTAGCCCGCTGAATAATTCGATCATGTAGATTTTCTGACCCGGTCTGAAGGGGGCGCGATTATGACAGAAAAAATACCGAACGATGCGACGGCCTCGGACCTGTGTCGCCTGAAACCAAAAAAAAGACGCATGAACGCCGCGTCTCTGATGAAAGGACGAGTAGCTTCATATCGATTCTGGTTGGCGAGACACACCCTGAGGGGGGCTGGAACCGTTCAAACCCTGATGGTTACGGCTCTTCTTTCAAGTCCTGTTCCATTTTCTGCAATTCCTGTTTGAAAGCCTGATCCAGGATGCTTGCTCTCTTGCGCCAAGGCTTTCGCTCCGGTTCCGGTTGTGCGGCGTAAGTGGTTATTTCCCCGCCGTAGACATCCTTGAAACGTTGCTCCTGGCGCTCAAGTTCCGCGCGCAGTTCATCTTTAGTCACTGTATTACCTTATCAAGTCGATTGAAGTCTGGTGATCACGCGAGGTACTGCAACGCTGTTCACTTCCGTGGGGTGCAGGACAGCGCAATGCGTGAAGCATGCAATCCAGGCAGTCCGGAAGATGTTTGAACAGCGTGTCGCCGCTCGCGGCTACGGGCACCAGTAAACAACTGTCGTAGCGACATTCGATTATGGGTACAAGCAAAACGGTCTGCATTGACATTCGCGGGCAGCGGGTGCGTCGAACACAGTGTGTTCATGCGTCGATTAAAAATGCTACCGCGAATCGTGAGCAGTGCGCTGACAATAAAGCACTGTCCAGTCAATGGACGGACACTATCTCCAAGAAGTTCAATGCCGTCAACTACGGCGACTGCATTTGAAACGAGCCGGCAGGTGTAAGAATATTCCGAATTACCGGTCGGCCACATATATGACGAAACTTTCATCCGCGAGTGTCTGAAAACCCAGGCAAGCAATTGATACTCATGCCGGATCCTGACAATTTCACAAAAAAGAAGCAGGTCGGGCGAAGGAGGGAGTGACGTGTTGCGCAGATGGCCTGTTTATCAAGCTCGAATATGATACGGGCTGTAATAAAAACGGCCTCGCTTCGTGGGCAAGGCCGCTGCCTTTGGACTTCTCAGTGGGTACCTGACCAGTAATTTCCAAGAAGTCACTTCATGGCAGTGGTAAAGGTATAAGTATATTTATGGCGGGTCAATTGCGATTATCGGCCATTGGTTCGATAATCGCGCAAGCCGAGGTTGGCGGATGCGTTGCATCGGTCTGAAACCAGCGGCACACAGGGCCTGGAAGGGTGTTACTGAGGGTGCGGTAATGAACGATGAATTGCGTAATTCTTTTGCGTCGCTGGCTCCACCTATTGTGGCATCGCCTGCCAAACGCATTCAGGCACTGACCGGCGATCCTGATTTCATGACCTCGCTGGCGCGTGGACTGGCCGTGGTTCATGCGTTTCAGGAGCGCAAGCGTCATCTGACCATCGCGCAGATCAGCCACCGAACCGAGATACCTCGCGCCGCGGTACGCCGCTGCCTGCACACTCTGATCAAGCTGGGCTACGCCACCACCGATGGCCGCACCTATTCGCTGTTGCCCAAGGTTCTTACCCTGGGGCACGCCTACCTGTCTTCGACACCTTTGGCAATTTCGTCGCAGCCTTATCTGGACCGAATGAGCGACCAGCTGCATGAGGCGTGCAACATGGCGACGCTTGAAGGCGATGACATTCTGTACATCGCTCGTTCAGCTACGACACAGCGGCTCATTTCCGTGGACCTGTCAGTGGGTGGCCGTTTACCTGCTTATTGCACGTCGATGGGGCGCATATTGCTGGCAGCGCTGGATGACGTGTCGTTACAGGAGTACCTTGACCATGTCGACCTTCAGCCCAAGACCAGTCGTACCATTCGCACGCCTGAGGCGTTACTCGAGTGCCTGCAGCAGATTCGTCAGCAAGGCTGGTGTATTGTCGATCAGGAGTTGGAACAGGGTCTTCGTTCCATCGCTGTGCCGGTCTATGACGCATCGGGTCAGGTACTTGCTGCGCTCAATGTCAGCACCAGCGCCGGGCGCGTGGCTCGCAGCGAACTGGAGCAGCGTTTTTTACCGATCATGCTCGATGCCAGCCGCGACCTGAGTACGCAGTTGTTTACCTGACTTTTTACCAGGCTCACACCACTCGATACGGTAAGTGAATTTGTTCGATTAACGAACAGTTAATCGATTATCGGATTGTTTGCCGCAGTGCTCAGGCATAACCTCATTTTCATTCCGGCGCAGAGTTTCGCGCTGATCAATGAAACGTGATGTTGGGTTCGGAGCACCTCATGGCAGAAATTCTTTCTCTACGCGATGCAGTGAAGCAACTGGTCAACGATGGCGACACCGTTGCACTGGAAGGCTTTACGCACCTTATTCCCACGGCGGCGGGTCATGAAATCATTCGTCAGGGCAAGAAAGACCTGACGCTGGTACGCATGACCCCAGACTTGATCTACGACCAACTGATCGGTGCTGGCTGTGCGAAGCGTCTGATTTTCTCGTGGGGTGGTAATCCGGGCGTTGGCTCGCTACACCGTCTGCGTGATGCCGTCGAAAAGCAATGGCCGCGGCCGATGGAAATCGAAGAACACAGCCATGCCGACCTGGCGAACGCCTACGTAGCCGGTGCATCTGGCCTGCCATTCGCGGTGCTGCGCGCTTATGCGGGCTCTGACTTACCCAAGGTCAACCCGTTGATCAAGACCGTAACCTGCCCGTTCACGGGCGAAGTGCTGGCTGCTGTGCCTTCGGTGCGTCCTGACGTAACCGTTATTCACGCACAGAAGGCCGACCGCAAGGGTAACGTGCTGCTCTGGGGCATTCTCGGGGCGCAGAAAGAAGCTGCTCTGGCTGCCAAGCGTTGCATCGTCACGGTCGAAGAGATTGTCGATGACCTAAAGGCACCCATGAACTCCTGCGTGCTGCCCACTTGGGCATTGAGTGCCGTTTGCCTGGTGCCTGGTGGTGCTCACCCGTCGTACGCTCACGGTTACTACGAACGGGATAACCCGTTCTATCAGGCCTGGGACCCGATTGCCCGAGACCGTGAAACCTTCAAGGCGTGGATTGATGAATACATCCACGGCACTGCGGATTTCAGTGAATTCCAGAGCAAGCTGGCTCGCGCATCGGAGGCAAAATAATGTCGTACACCACCAGTGAAATGATGACGGTGGCCGCCGCTCGCCGCCTGCGCAACGGTTCGGTCTGCTTTGTCGGTATCGGTCTGCCTTCCAAGGCGGCGAATCTGGCGCGTCTCACGTCGTCGCCTGACGTCGTGCTGATCTACGAATCTGGCCCGATCGGTGCCAAGCCGACTGTACTGCCGCTCTCTATCGGTGATGGTGAGTTGGCCGAAACCGCTGATACCGTGGTCTCCACCAGCGAGATTTTCCGCTACTGGTTGCAGGGCGGTCGGGTCGATGTGGGCTTCCTCGGCGCGGCGCAAGTCGACCGCTTCGGCAACATCAATACCACCGTCGTAGGCGATTACCACAACCCGAAAGTGCGGCTGCCGGGTGCTGGCGGTGCGCCGGAGATCGCCGGGTCTGCCAAGTCGGTACTGATCATCCTCAAGCAGTCGGCACGCTCGTTCGTCAACAAGCTCGATTTCATTACTTCGGTAGGCCATGGTGAGGGCGGTGATTCACGCAAACGCCTGGGTCTGCCCGGTGCTGGCCCCGTGGGGATCATCACCGACCTGTGCATCATGGAGCCGGAGGCGGGCACCCACGAGTTCGTGGTGACCACGCTGCACCCCGGCGTGACGCGTGAGCAGGTCGTTGCCGCCACGGGCTGGGACATTCGTTTTGCCGACAATGTGGTCTTTTCCGAAGAACCTACCGACGTCGAACTCACTGCGCTGCGTGATCTGGAAGCCCGGACCGCAGCCGCCCACGGCCAGGTTGCAGGAGAAGCATGATGCGTGATGTCTTTATCTGCGACGCGATTCGCACGCCGATCGGCCGTTTTGGCGGCGGCCTGTCCTCGGTACGTGCCGATGATCTGGCCGCTATACCAATCAAGGCGCTCATGGAGCGCAACCCGTCGGTCAACTGGGAGGAGGTCGACGAGGTGTTCCTCGGTTGCGCCAATCAGGCGGGCGAGGACAACCGCAACGTGGCGCGCATGGCTGCGCTGCTGGCCGGCTTGCCGAAAAGTGTGCCGGGCGTGACTCTCAATCGTTTGTGCGCCTCCGGAATGGACGCCATCGGTACAGCGTTTCGTGCCATTGCGTCGGGTGAAATGGAGCTGGCGATTGCCGGTGGGGTCGAATCCATGTCGCGTGCGCCGTTTGTGATGGGCAAGGCTGACGCCGCGTTTTCGCGCAACATGAAGCTCGAAGACACCACCATCGGCTGGCGCTTCGTCAACCCGGCTATGAAGGCCCTGTACGGTGTGGATTCCATGCCGGAAACCGGTGATAACGTCGCCGCAGACTTCAAGATTTCTCGAGCCGATCAGGACGCTTTCGCCCTGCGCAGCCAGCAACGCACTGCCGTTGCACAGGCTGCGGGCTTTTTCGAGGAAGAGATCGTGCCCGTGCGTGTCGCGCACAAGAAAGGCGAAACCATCGTCGACAAGGACGAGCATCCGCGTGGCGATACCAGCCTGGAAACCCTGAGCAAGCTCAAGCCGGTCAATGGCCCGGACCAGACAGTGACGGCAGGCAATGCCTCTGGCGTTAACGATGGTGCCGCCGCGTTGATTCTCGCCTCGGCCGAGGCCGTAAAAAAGCACGGCCTGACACCGCGCGCCCGTGTGCTCGGTATGGCCAGCGCCGCAGTTGCACCTCGGGTCATGGGCATCGGTCCTGTGCCTGCGGTGCGCAAACTGGTCGAGCGTCTGGGCATGGCGGTGTCCGACTTTGATGTCATCGAGCTGAATGAAGCATTTGCCAGTCAGGGCATTGCCGTACTGCGCGAGCTTGGACTGGCGGACGACGCACCGCAGGTCAACCCCAATGGCGGCGCGATCGCGCTGGGGCACCCGCTGGGCATGAGCGGCGCACGCCTGGTGCTGACCGCCTTGCATCATCTGGAAAAAACCGGCGGCCGCAAAGGACTGGCAACCATGTGCGTCGGCGTAGGGCAGGGCCTCGCTCTGGCCATCGAGCGATAATCGTTCTGGCGTAGCCAACCGTTCAGCGACCCGGGTCACTGTTTGCCTTCACGAAAAGGCAGATCGGTGGTCCGGGTTGTTGTGCTGGGCGAGCTACGGTGTTACAGATTGTTTCTTACGATTCATGTCAGGGAAAAATAATGACAACCACATCCACATCCAAAGCACCGCATTACACCGGCGAGGAGCGCAGCAAAAGAATCTTCGCGATCGTCGGTGCATCTTGTCGAATGGTTCGACTTTTATATTTATGCCTTCTGTGCGATCTACTTCGCGCCTGCCTTTTTTCCTTCCGATGATCCAACGGTGCAACTGCTCAATACGGCAGGCGTATTTGCCGCCGGCTTCCTGATGCGTCCTATTGGCGGTTGGTTGTTCGGTCGGGTAGCGGACAAGCATGGTCGCAAGAACTCGATGCTGATTTCGGTCACCATGATGTGTGCCGGCTCGCTGATCATCGCTTGCCTGCCGACCTACGCCTCGATTGGCGCCTGGGCTCCGGCACTGCTGTTGATGGCGCGCCTTCTGCAAGGCCTGTCGGTAGGCGGCGAGTACGGTACGACCGCAACCTACATGAGCGAAGTGGCGCTGCGTGGACAGCGCGGCTTCTACGCTTCTTTTCAGTATGTGACGCTGATCGGCGGCCAGTTGCTGGCGGTCCTGACGGTTGTCATCCTGCAGCAGTTTCTGACCACCGAAGAGCTGCGTGCCTACGGCTGGCGTATCCCGTTCGTGATCGGTGCCGCTGCAGCAGTGATCGCCTTGCTGCTGCGTCGCACGCTCAATGAAACCACCACCGCCGAAAGCCGTCAGGACAAGGATGCGGGCAGCATTGCGGCGCTGTTCAAGCATCACAAGGCTGCTTTCATCACTGTGCTGGGTTATACCGCTGGCGGCTCGCTGATTTTCTATACATTCACCACGTACATGCAGAAGTATTTGGTCAATACCGGCGGTATGGAGGCCAAGACGGCCAGTTACATCATGACCGGTGCGCTGTTTCTGTACATGTGCATGCAGCCTTTCTTCGGCATGCTCGCGGACCGCATTGGTCGGCGTAACTCCATGCTGTGGTTCGGTGCGCTGGGTACTCTTTGCACCGTGCCTATTCTGATGACGCTGAAAACCACCACCAATCCGTTCATGGCATTTGTGCTGATCACCCTGGCGCTGGCCATCGTCAGCTTTTACACCTCGATCAGCGGGCTGGTGAAGGCCGAGATGTTTCCGCCTCAGGTTCGCGCGCTCGGTGTGGGGCTGGCCTATGCGGTGGCCAACGCAGTGTTCGGCGGTTCGGCCGAGTTCGTGGCACTGAAGCTCAAGAGTGCTGGAATGGAAAACAGCTTCTACTGGTATGTGACGGCCATGATGGCGGTGGCTTTCCTGTTCAGCCTGCGGCTGCCGAAGCAACCGGCCTACTTGTATCACGACCACTGATCGCTCATTTGCAGGGCAAAAAAAACCCACCGTAAGGTGGGTTTTTTATGAGCGCTGCGATCAGAACAGCTGAACCGAAGGCTTCTCTTTGGAGATGGTTTCGGTCTGGCCTGTTGTCTCGTACCAGCCGCCGCCGAGGGCCTTGTAGAGATTGACCTCGCTGTTGAGCTGGGCCAGTCGATCAGTGATCAGCGTTTGCTGTGCGCTGAACAGCGAGCGTTGTGCATCGAGGAAGGTCAGGTTGCTGTCGATCCCGATGCGGTAACGACGCTCGGCCAGACGGTAGTAGTCCTGGTTGGCGGTGACGAAGTCACGTTGCGCCTGGAGCTGCTCGTCGTAGGTCTTGCGTGAGGCCAGCCCGTCGGACACTTCCTGGAAAGCGGTCTGAATCGCTTTCTCGTAGTTGGCGACGCTGATTTCTTTCTGGATCTTGGAGTAATCCAGACTGGCGCGCAGGCTGCCTGCGTTAAAGATCGGGATATTGATGCTTGGCTGGAACAGCCAGGTCCTCGATCCGCCCTTGAACAGGCCTGACAACTCGCTGCTGCCGGTGCCCGCACTCGCCGTCAGACTGATGCTTGGGAAGAATGCTGCACGTGCTGCCCCGATGTTGGCGTTGGCGGCCTTGAGCGTATGCTCGGCTTGCAGGATGTCCGGACGACGTTGCAGCAAGTCGGACGGCAGACCTGCCGGCATCTCGGTCAGCATGTCGGAAGCAAGAAGCTGGCTGGCTGGCAGGTTGTCAGGCAAGCCTGTGCCCAGCAACAACACCAGACCGTTCTGATCCTGTGCGACCAGACGCTGGTATTGCGCCAGACGGGCGCGCGCGCTTTCGACGGCGGTACGCGACTGACTCAGGTCCAGTGCCGAAGAAACACCGACTTCATTACTGCGCGATGTCAGGCGGAAGCTCTCTTCGTAAGTCTTGAGCGTGTCTTGCGTCAGCTTGAGCAGTTCCTTGTCGGCCTGCCAGGTCAGATAGGCGTTGGCCACGTTGGCGACCAGGCTGATCTGCGTGCTGCGACGTGCTTCCTCGCTGGAGAAGTAAGTCTCCAGCGCCTGTTCGCTGAGGCTGCGTACACGACCGAACAGATCCAGCTCATAGGCGCTGACGCCCAATGTCGCTGAATAGCTGCTGGTGATGGCCGACTGACCTGTCTGGGTCTGGTCGCCAGGTACACGCTGACGGCTGCCGCTGCCGTTTGCCGAAACAGCAGGCAGCAGGTCTGCGCGCTGGATGCGGTACTGCGCACGGTAAGCGTCAATGTTCAACGCAGCGACCCGAAGGTCGCGGTTGTTGACCAGCGCGGTCTGGATCAGACGCTGCAGCGCCGGGTCACGAAAGAATTCGCGCCAGCCTTGCTCGGCTGCTGCCATTTTGGCCGCTTCGGCCGGCGCGTACGCCGGGCCTTGCGGGTATTGAGCGGCAATCGGAGCCTCCGGTTGCTTGTACTCGGGGATCAAAGAGCAACCGCCGAGCACGAACGCGGCGACTGCCAGAGAGATCAGTGACTTGCTCATTGGCCAGCCTCATCATGTTTAATAGGTTTCTGCTTGCCCTTGAAGAGCGCCGAGACCGAGACGAAGAACAAAGGTACCCAGAAGATCGCGAGGATAACAGCGGTGATCATACCGCCGATCACGCCGGTACCGATCGAGTGCTGACTGCCCGAACCTGCGCCCGTAGAGATCGCCAGCGGGACAACGCCCAAGATGAACGCCATGGACGTCATCACGATCGGACGCAGACGCATGCGGCAGGCTTCAATCGCTGCGTCGGCCAGGCTCTTGCCCTGTTCGTGCAACTCTTTGGCAAACTCGACGATAAGAATGGCGTTTTTCGCGGCCAGACCCACCGTCACCAGAAGCCCCACCTGGAAGAACACGTCGTTGGACAGACCTCGCAGGCTGGTCGCCATCAATGCACCGATGACACCCAGTGGTACCACGAGTACGACGGCAATCGGAATCGACCAGCTCTCGTACAGCGCTGCCAGACAGAGGAAGACCACCAGCAGCGACAACGCGTACAGCGCAGGCGCTTGCGAGCCGGACAGACGTTCCTCGTAAGACAGACCGGTCCACGAGATACCAACGCCCTGCGGCAGTTTCTTGGCTAGCGCTTCCACTTCAGCCATCGCGTCGCCGGTGCTGTAGCCAGGTGCCGGAGTACCGAGGATTTCCTCTGCGCCCACGCCGTTGTAGCGCGACAGTTTCGGCGAGCCGAAGACCCACTTGCCGCTGGCGAATGCCGAGAACGGCACCATCTCGCCCGAGCTGTTGCGCACATACCACTTCTTCAGGTCTTCCGGGGTCATACGCGCCCCGGCGTCACCCTGGATGTAAACTTTCTTCACGCGACCGCGATCAATGAAGTCGTTGACGTAGCTACCGCCCAGTGCGATGGACAACGTGTTGTTGATATCCGACAACGTGATGCCCTGCGCACTGGCGCGCTCGTCGTCGATGATCAACTGGTACTGTGGCTCGTCGTTCAGGCCGTTCGGGCGCACGCCTGCCAGGATCTTGCTCTGGGCGGCCATGCCGAGGAACTGGTTACGGGCTTCCATCAGCTTGGTGTGACCCACACCGCCCTGATCTTGCAGGTAAACGTCAAAACCGGTGGCGTTACCCAGTTCGAGTACCGACGGCGGAACCACAGCGAACACCATGGCATCGCGGAAGCTGAAGAAGTGCGCCTGCGCTCGCTTGGCCAGCTCGAATACGCTGTTGTGCGCGTTACGCTCTTCCCACGGCTTGAGCATGACGAAGGCGATCGCCGAGCTCTGGCCACGGCCAGCGAAGTTGAAGCCGTTTACCGAGAAGACCGACTTCACCGCATCTTTTTCTTCGGTCAGCAGGTAGTTGCGCATGTTGTCGATGACTTCTTGCGTACGCGCCGTCGAGGAACCTGCTGGCGTCTGAATCTGGGCAAAGATGACGCCCTGATCTTCTTCTGGCAGGAACGCAGCCGGAATCCGCATGAACATCCAGACCATGCCTGCGCAGATCAGGATATAGCCCAGATAGGCTGGCCATTTATGCTTGAGCATGTTGCCCACACCGCGCTCGTAGCTTTGAACGCTGCGATCGAAGGTGCGGTTGAACCAGCCGAAGAAGCCGCGCTTGGGTTTACCGTGGGTCTTGGGGTCGATCGGCTTGAGCATGGTGGCGCAAAGGGCAGGGGTGAAGATCAACGCCACCACAACCGAGAGGGCCATGGCCGATACGATGGTGATCGAGAACTGCTTGTAGATCACGCCTGTGGAGCCGCCGAAGAATGCCATCGGCAACAGCACCGCCGACAGCACCAGTGCGATACCGACCAGAGCACCCTGGATTTGCACCATCGACTTGATGGTCGCATCTCGAGGCGACAGCTTCTCTTCCTCCATCACCCGTTCGACGTTTTCCACCACGACGATGGCATCGTCCACCAGCAAACCGATGGCCAGTACCATGCCGAACATCGTCAATGTGTTGATGGTGAAACCGAAGGCGGCCAGGATGCCGAACGTACCCAGCAACACCACCGGAACCGTCAGAGTCGTGATGACCGTGGCGCGGAAGTTCTGCAGGAACAGGTACATCACCAGGAACACCAGTACGATCGCTTCGCCGAGCGTGTGAACCACGCCTGAGATCGATTCACTGACGACCGGAGTGGTGTCATACGGGAACACGACTTTCATGCCAGGCGGGAAGAACGGCTCCAGCGACGCAACGGTCGCGCGGATCGCCTTGGCGGTGTCCAGAGCGTTGGCGCCTGTTGCCAGCTTGATCGCCAGACCCGAGGCAGGCTTGCCGTCGAATTGTGAGTCAGTGCTGTAGTTTTCCGCACCCAGGCCCACGGTGGCGACGTCTTTCAGGCGAACCTGCGAGCCGTCGGTGTTGACCTTGAGGAAAATGTTGCCGAACTGCTCAGCTGTCTGCAGCCGAGTCTTGCCAATGATGGTGGCGTTCAGTTGCTGGCCGCTGATGGACGGCAGGCCGCCCAATTGACCGGAAGACACTTGAACGTTCTGCGCGGTGATCGCGTTTCTCACATCGACTGGCGTCAGCTGAAAGTTGTTCAGCTTGGCCGGGTCCAGCCAGATACGCATGGCGTACTGCGAACCGAAAACCTGGAAGTCACCCACACCGGAGGTACGGGAAATCGGGTCCTGCATGTTCGACACGATGTAGTTGGCCAAGTCTTCCTTGCCCATGCTGCCATCTTCGGACACCAGGCCGATCACCATCAGGAAGTTCTTCACTGCCTTGGTCACGCGGATACCCTGTTGCTGCACTTCCTGCGGCAACAGTGGCGTGGCCAGGTTGAGTTTGTTCTGAACCTGAACCTGTGCAGTATCGGGGTTGGTGCCCTGATTGAACGTTGCGGTGATGGTCATGCTGCCGTCGGAGTTACTTTCCGAACTCACATAACGCAGATTGTCGATACCGTTGAGCTGCTGTTCAATCACCTGAACCACGGTGTCCTGCACGGTCTGTGCAGAGGCGCCTGGGTAGGTCACTTGAATGCCAATCGCTGGCGGCGCAATGCTCGGGTACTGGTTGATCGGCAGGCTGGAAATGGACAGCGCGCCGACCAGCATGATCACGAGGGCAATAACCCACGCGAAAATGGGGCGATCGATAAAAAATTTCGACATGGGTTACTCCCCTTTGCTGCCTGCGGCTTTATCAGTGGCCGGGGCAGGCGCCGGGTTAGCTCCTTTGACATTGGTTGCTTCGGCGACTTTTACTTCAGCGCCAGGGCGAACGTACTGCAAGCCTTCGGTAATGATGCGATCACCTTCTTTCAGGCCGTCTTCAATCAACCAGTCAGAGCCGACGGTACGGTTGGCTACCAGCGTGCGCAGCTCAACCTTGTTGTCCTGATTGACGATCAGCGCAGTCGGGGTGCCTTTGAGGTCGCGTGTCACGCCCTGCTGAGGTGCCAGAATGGCCTTGGCGGATACACCGGCCTGCAGCTTGGCGTGGACAAACATGCCCGGCAGCAGGCGGTGTTCAGGGTTCGGGAACACCGCACGCAGCGTCACGGAGCCGGTGGTCTGGTCAACCGAGACTTCGGAGAATTCGAGCTTGCCTTCCTGTGCGTAGGTGCTGTTGTCTTCCAGGGTCAGCTTGACCATGGCGGCGTTGTCGCCTGCCTTCTGCAGCTTGCCGCTCTCCAGATCTGCGCGCAGCTTGAGCATGTCTACCGAGGACTGGACCACGTCCACGTAGATTGGATCGAGCTGCTGGATGGTCGCCATTGCATCTGCCTGGGCGCTGCTCACCAGAGCACCTTCGGTAACGGCCGAGCGTCCAATGCGGCCCGAGATCGGCGCAAGAACCTTGGTATACCGCAGGTTGATCTGGGCGGTCTGCAGCGCAGCCTGTGCTTCCTGAGTCGAAGCCAGTGCTGTGTCGTATTCCTGGCGGCTCACTGCCTGTTCGCTGACCAGTTGTTTATAGCGGTCGGACATCGACTTGGCAGACTGCAACGTCGCCTTGGCACTGTTGGCATTGGCTTCATAGACCGCTGGATCGATCTGATACAGCTGCTGGCCAGCTTTGACGTCGGCCCCTTCAGTGAACAGGCGCTTGAGGATGATGCCGTTGACCTGCGGTCGGACTTCGGCTGCACGGAACGCCGTAGTGCGGCCTGGCAGTTCGGTGGTCAGGGTGTAAGGCTGGGCTTTGAGAGTGACGACGCCGACCTGAGGGGTTTGAGCGGGCGGCGCCGCTTGTTCCTTCTTGCCGCAGCCACTGAGCAGAGTTGCCAGGGCGACGGCAGTGACCAGAACGGTAACAGCTGGCTTGAATTGCATGAAGATCCTCGGGGCAGGAGCCTGATAACTGAGCAGAAATTGAAATGTAAAAAAATATTACGGCTAGATAAGTAGCATGCTAAGGAATATACTTACATTCACGGTTGTTTGTAAATACCTCCAGTGTGCATTCAGCCACTATTCAGGGGGTATAAAGCGGGTTCGGGACAAGGCGACACAACTGCCGCCCGGTCAAATCTCCAGGCATTTGATGCAACACACGCCTGAAGGAAACATTTTGAGGTTTTATTGCCATGGTTCGTCGCACCAAAGAGGAAGCTCAGATCACCCGAATCCAGATTCTGGAGGCTGCTGAACAGGCTTTTTACGACCGGGGCGTTGCCCGTACGACGCTGGCTGAAATCGCGACGTTGGCGGGTGTGACACGAGGTGCCATTTATTGGCACTTCAACAATAAAGCCGAACTGGTGCAGGCAATGCTCGACAGCCTGCAGGAACCGCTGGACGAAATGGCCGAAGCCAGCCAGAGCGAGGAAGAGCAGGACCCATTGGGTTGCATGAAAAATCTCTTGGTTCATCTCTTTCATCAGCTCGCACTCGACCCGAAGACTCGCCGCATCAATGAGATTCTTTTTCACAAATGCGAGTTTACTGACGAAATGTGTGATTTTCGTCGTCAACGCCAGGACAACACCGTTCACTGCCACGACCGGATCCGCAGAGGCCTGACCAATGCGGTTCGCAGGGAACAGCTGCCAGCCAATCTGGACACTGCTCGTGCTGCGGTTGCTCTTTTTTCCTATATCAACGGTTTCATCCACCAGTGGTTACTGGTTCCCGAGAGTTTTTCACTGCCAGGCGAAGCTGAGCGGCTTGTCGACGTCTGTCTGGACATGCTGCGCTTCAGTCCGTCTTTGCGGAGCCCATACGCGGCCAACCCGGTAAATGACCTATCGTATCGCTCAGCAGTTCCTGACGAGCGTAACTGACGTTAATTTAATGTTGGAGCGCCATAAAGTTTACCGTTTGTTTAGGCCAGGACTGGTTAATGCCGCTCGGCGGCGTCAAATTTTTTGACGGTTTGGCCTGAAATTGTAGGATCCCGGTAGGACATTTCCGGATACATGTAGCTGATTTCCCAAACTAATTTGCGTGTATTGATCCGCTGGAAAACTCCCTTCACTCTTCTCCCCCTAATCGACAAAAGGAAGGGGAGATTGCATGTTTGCGTCGAGTCGTGCGCCTGTGTGCCCTAAAATCAAAGGCAATCCTGAAGCTGACCGGGAGATGGACGGTTGCGGCGATTCGCCAGGCGTTTCAAGGGTAGACGCTGCGTTATCGAGTTTGAATTCTGCTCAAGCGAACAGCGTGTTTACTTCATGCAACCGCGAGGTGGGCAACTGATGGCGGACAACGCGACTGCCATGGTGAGCTCGTTGAACCGACTTGAACGTCAATCGGAACGCATCGCCGTGGATTCAGCACTGGGCATGCCTATCGTGCGCCTGGGGCTGATCACCACGTTGTATTTTCGACAGGGTCATACACCGGATGTCAAACGCCGCGTAGAAGCCTGCTTTGCACGCTTCTACGAGACCTTCAAGCCGATGCTGAAATGGCAGCTGTACAAGCGGATGCGCCGGTTGACGCCGTCCGGGTTCGCCTCGTGCAGGCGTCACATCGTGCATAGCTGTCCGGAAGATCAGTTTGTCTGGTCAATTTCCAGTGCCACGCAGGCTGAAGTCGCAACGTATAGCCTGTTTGTGATGAACACTGCCGAGGGGCAGGCCGAAAATGATCGCTCGTGTCTGAAGATGGTGTTGCCCTGGTCGTACCTGGTCGAGCCCGGAGGGTTGAAAAAATACGAGGCGTGGATTCGCTATCTCAGCAGTGAGGTAAATGCCGAGCATGGTTTTGGTGGGCTGGCATGCGTGCTGCCCTGCGACGGCCACCAGTACCTGTCGTGGGAATTCCAGCTGGCGCAGCGCTACATCGGCCTGATTGTCGATCCGGGTCCGCATATAGAGAGCTTGAGATTACTGGACCGAATCAAGGGTGTTGGTTGGTATACGGTCCTCGGTGACACGTTTGTCAGACGGCTGGGAGGCAGCGACCGATTGCGGGGCGAGTTGAGCGCGCACAGCGACATCGTGTTTCACAGTTATACCAGCGGATTGATGATCAGGGCGGGGGACGTACCGGAACTTGGCAGCATCGAAAGGGCTGACTTCTCTCCTTACAGAGCCGTCAATCGGGTGATCAAACCGGTCCGTTTGCAGGACACGGGCAATCTTCATCCTTATCTGCCGCCGGGTGCAGGCTTCAACAAGCACACTACCGCGCAGTGGTTCGCGCGTTTCGACGAAAAAGACCAACCACCGGTGGACGGAGGGAAGCCTTGCCCCCGTGCGGGCTACTGGTTCAGCAATGCGCTGGCACGCTCCCGGCGTTTGTTCGACGAGGGCGAAACCATGCCTGCCTTCGAGCACATCAGAGGCAAGCGTACCCAGTGGTTCTGGGCAAACCAGGCCCCTGACTGAGCCGAAATCCGATGTGGGGACCGGCCTTGGGGTGTTTTATCCCCGCCCGCGCAACAGGTTATTGGGCATCGCCCATGCTGCGGCCAGACCGAACAGAGAGATTGCAGCACTGGTCAGCAGCAGGTGCTTGAACGTCAAGGCAAGCTCTGCGCGCAGAGTGTCCAGCGCCGGGCCGGTGGTGGCGTTGAGGCTGTCGAGCAACACATTTCCTGAGCCCGCTTCATGGCCGATGGCACCTGCACCGAGTTGCCCGACGCCGGTGTGCTGCAGCATCGCCAGCAGTAGGGCGGACATCAGGGCAACTCCGACTGCGCCGCCCAGCGAACGGAACAGGTTGGTGGTACTGGTCGCCACGCCCATTTCTTTCACGTCGACCGAGTTCTGCGTCCCCACCAGTGATGTCGGGAACTGCATGCCGGTCGCGATGCCGGTCAGAACCATGAACAGGCTCATCAGCACTAATGACTGAGGTGGTGTGAAGGCCATGCCTGCAATAGCGATGGGCATAAGCAGCGCACCGGTTGCGATCAATGGTTTGTAGCGCCCTGTCGATGCCGTGCGCCGTCCGGCGAAATACGCGCCCATGGGCATGCCGATGGCCAGTGGGAGCAGGTGCAGCGCAGCGCTGTCGGCTCCACCGCCGGTCACTGTCTGGTAACGCAGCGGCATCAGAACGATCAGCGAGATGGCCTGAAAACTGGTGAAAAAAACGGTGCACCAGCACAGCACAGCACTGCGGTTGGCGAACAGGTGCATGGGCAGCAGAGGCTCGGGAGCACGTCGTTCGCACCAGACGAATATCGCCAGCGTAAAAAGTGCGATCGCCAGTAACAACTGAACTTCTCGATCATCGAGGCCATGGCCCTGACCGATTTCAGTGATGCCCAGCAAAAGAGCCGTAAGGCCAATGATCATCAGCACCGTGCCCAGGTAGTCGATGATCGGCTTGCGTTGCGGAACCGGCAGGCCGTTTAGGGTGCGATATGCAACAATCAACGCCAGTGCACCCAGTGGCAGGTTGATCAGAAATACCCATCGCCACGACAGGTATTCCGTCATCAGCCCCCCCAATACCGGACCTGCAACGCTGGCGACTGCGTACATACTGCTGAAATAGCCCTGATAGCGTCCGCGTTCTCTTGGCGGGACAATGTCGGCAACGATTGCCTGACTGACCGATACCATCCCTCCCGCACCAATGCCCTGTAGTACGCGAGCCAGCACCAGTTGCTCCATGCTTTGTGCAAGCGCGCAGAACAGTGACGCCAGCGTGAACAGGCCCAGGCCAAACAGCATCAGCTTGCGTCGCCCGTACAAGTCGCCGAGCTTGCCGTAGATCGGTACTGCCACGGTCAGCGAAACCATGTAGGCCGATATGACCCAGGCAAGCAGGTCGATGTCCTTGAATTGGGCGGAGATGGCTGGCATCGAGACCGCAACAATGGTCTGGTCCAGCGCGCTGAGCAGCACAGCCATCATCAGCGCAAACAGGATGCTGCGAATGGCGGGAGGTGTTTGATTTAGACTGGTCAAGGCAAAACCTGATGGCCGTGTTGACCCGCCCGAAGCGTGGCGGGAAGAGTGTGGCCAGTCTAATCCGATAGCTTGCTAATCGATAGCTGCCTTTATTCGATTGCTGTGATCATGCCCGCAGGTCGATGATCATCGCAATGCGCTGAACGTTGCATCGGTGGGTACACAGTGGCCGAACGAGCAACTGGCCACGGTGGGCGCCTGTCGTGTCAGTTCATTGCGGTAGGCGCCGGTGGCATAGAGACCCAGTACAGCGAGAAAACCGATAACAGCCGCGCATTTTTTTGTTTTTACTTTCATGACGCACTCCTTACTTCAGCTACAGAGCAGTTTGAAAGGACTGATTGAAGTGTAGGACAAGGAATGGGTGCGTGTGAGGCAAGCGCGGTCATCAGTGATCTACTGTCGTAACCTGGCGCGCCAGAGCGTCATGCCGGTCGGCAACACACCATCAGCCGGACAGGCTAAGATCCTTTTTTGATTTTATTGGCAGGGTTCAATACTGATGGCGCGCAAAGAGTACGACGAGTTCGAGGCGGTTTCGGCCGTGATACCGGGTGAGCAGGGCTACCGCGCGGCCGTTGCCGTTAAAGCTCGGGCTGGCGGTGCGCCGCGGTTTCATCCGGTACTGCCCGGTGAAACATTCAAGACCGCCCACGAAGCCGACCTGGCTGCTACTCAAGAGCTGGAGCGGCTGGCCAGTGTCGACG
The DNA here is from genome assembly GCF_021147775.1 of Pseudomonas californiensis. GTDB lineage: Bacteria > Pseudomonadota > Gammaproteobacteria > Pseudomonadales > Pseudomonadaceae > Aquipseudomonas > Aquipseudomonas californiensis. Next base: position 122,953 of record NZ_JAGTPK010000015.1, on the reverse strand, counting down.
CCGAAGGCGAGCTGGTGTGGGGCGCTGCTTGATCAGGATGTGGGCCTGTGCATTTTGAACAAGGCTTCCGGGCCCAGCTGGAAGTAGTCTGCCGGGCCGCCGCCGCGCAGAATCGGCTCAGCGGCCGCAGTGTCGTAGACGCCATCCTTGAGTAACCATTTAGCGATGTGCACGGCGACGACTTCTCCCAGAATCAACCAGCTTGGGACCAGCTCCTTGTCTGCGCGTTGCAACTGGATGATTTGCGTCACCTTGCATTCGAACGAGACCGGGGTTTCCAGCACCCTGGGCACCGCGACGATGTCAGAGGCCAGTGGCGTCAGGTTTGCCAGCTCGAACTCGCTGACGTCCGGTGCCACTGGCGCACAGCTCTGGTTCATTGCCTCGGCGAGTGAGCGTGTGGCCAGGTTCCAGACGAACTCCCCGGTCTGCTCGATGTTATTAAGGCTGTCTTTACGACCGACGCTGCAAAAGCCAATGATCGGCGGAATATAATTGAATGCGTTGAAAAAGCTGTAAGGCGCCAGATTCAGCTTGCCGTTGGCGTCCTGAGATGAAATCCAGCCAATAGGGCGCGGGCCTACAATCGCGTTGAACGGGTCATGCGGCAGGCCGTGACCTTTGGAAGGTTCGTAGGAGTGAATTGCGTCTGACATGCTCGATTCCTGATGAACTCAATGACAGTAGATAGGCACATAGTGCTTTGCATCGCCAACTGATGCCAGCGTGTCATGTGTTTCACCCCGAAACTGACAAGCCCGGCATACGCCGGGCTTGGGGTCATACGGTCTGACAATCAGCCCAGACGATTTGCGCCTACGTGATCCGCACCATCAGCAGCCAGACGGTTTGCACCGACGTGGTCAGCACCATCGGCAGCTTGACGATTTGCGCCTACGCGATCCGCACCATCAGCAGCCAGACGGTTTGCACCGACGTGGTCAGCACCGTCTGCAGCCTGACGGTTTGGACCTACGCGATCCGCACCATCAGCAGCCAGCCGGTTTGCACCGACGTGGTCAGCGCCGTCTGCAGCCTGACGGTTTGGACCTACGCGGTCAGCGCCATCAGCGGCCAGGCGGTTTGCACCGACGTGATCAGCACCACCGGCAGCCTGACGGTTTGGACCTACGCGGTCAGCGCCATCAGCAGCTACGCGGATCGAACCAACGTTGGTGTGCTTGGTGCCGCCTTCTGCAACGATGGTTGCGTGGGACAGGTCCTGAGCGGTAGTGACGGCTGGCAGTGCAAACGCGCTGGAAGCTAGAACAGAGAATGTGAGGCCGAAGATCAATTTGGTGGTTTTCATGAGAGTGTCTCCAATTTGTTGGGGTGAGATGTCATCCCGGTATGGAGGCAATGCTACGCGCTGGGTAATTATTAAGAAGTTAATAGGATTGCTAGCGACCATCGCTGAAAATGATAGTAAGCCACAGCGCTCTGTTTTCGGGCCTTTTGGAGGTAAACGCGTCATGTCGGTGCAAATCGTGAAATTTCCCGTAACAAAGCCTCTTGACAAAATAAATACAAAGTTGATTCATAGGCTTATGTCAAAAAACGGGAAAGAAACCGCACCAGTTTGAAACGCTCGGTTACACGTGAGGATGATTCCTCATCAGCGTCGTTATCACTGCCGCGCGAGGCGAACAGCATTGCTGGCATGCTCGAATGATAGGTATGAAAAAAGGCAGCCCTGACCGCTGGCTGCCTTTTTGACCTTGTGAAGCGCAGGATCAGTCGGTTTCGATTCGCGAATGGGTTCGAGTGTCTTTCATGAATACGTACACCAGTAGCGAGCAGGCGATACAGGCAGTGACGTACCAGTAGTAGCCGGTCTCCATGCCAATACTCTTGAACCACAACGCGATGTATTCAGCCGTGCCGCCGAAGATCGATACGGTCAGCGCGTACGGCAGGCCTACGCCCAGTGCGCGGATTTCAGTCGGAAACAACTCGGCCTTCACCACGGCGTTGATCGATGTGTAACCGCTGACGATGATCAGCGCCGCCATGATCAGGAAGAACGCACCCCACCAGGTCTGGATGGTGTGCAGAGTCGTAAGGATTGGCACCGTGCAAAGCGTGCCCAGAACGCCGAACGCGATCAGAATGGGACGCCGTCCGATCTTGTCGGAGAGGGCGCCAATTACCGGTTGCAGCATCATGAACAGAAACAGGGTCGCTGCCGAAATGCTCGTCGAATCAGTAATGCTCATGCCTACGGTGTTCACCAGATACTTCTGCATGTAGGTGGTGTAGGTGTAGAACGCCAGCGTGCCGCCCATGGTCAGGCCGACCACGGTCATCAGTTCCTTTGGATGACGCATCAACGTGCGCATCAGGCTTTCCTTGGCCTTTTCTTTTTTCTTGCGAGTAAACGATTCGGTTTCTTCCATCCCGCGACGCAGGAACAGTGCAACCACTGCGCACAGCGCACCGATCACAAATGGGATACGCCAGCCCCAGGCATACAGCTGCTCAGTGGTGAGAGTCTGCTGCAGCACGATCAGTACGCCCAGTGCGATGAGCTGGCCGGAGATCAGTGTTACGTACTGAAAACTCGAGAAGAAGCCGCGACGCTCCTTGGTTGCCATTTCACTCAAGTAGGTCGCCGAGGTACCGTATTCGCCACCTACCGACAAGCCCTGCAAAAGGCGGGCAAAGACCAGCAGAATCGGCGCGCCGACGCCGATGCTTTCATAGCCAGGCGTCAGTGCAATGATCAGCGAGCCGAAGCACATCAACAGTACCGAGGCCATCAGCGCAGCCTTGCGGCCTTTATAGTCAGCGTAAAGCCCCATCAGCCAACCACCGATCGGACGCATCAGGAAGCCGACGGCGAAAATGGCAGCGGTGTTGAGCAATTGGGCGGTGGTGTCGCCTTTGGGGAAAAAGGCTTTTGCGAAGTACAGGGAGAATGCAGCGTAGACGTACCAGTCATACCACTCGACCATGTTGCCGACCGAGCCACTGAAAATGGACTTTAGACGGCTGGAAGTGGTTTTCTCGGCGGCAGGTGCGCCCGCCGAACCTTTCGCAAGGGGATTGGAAATTTCCATGGTGTTCCTTTCTTTCATTATTTTTAGAAGGAGGCATCGAGGCCCTGGCTCCTTACATAGCAGGAGCTGTGCCACACCAGAGAGGCTTGATCTAGAGGGGTTAATCAATTTTTATGAGCGACAATCCGCTCATCGAAGGCTTTTGAATGAGCGGATTATTGCCGATGGCAGGGCGCAGAAGGCTGAAACACCTCTCGACGGGTGAGCCTCTTCAACAGGCAAGCGGCGTTCTCAGGCGTTCTGCACCGTGTTGCGGCATACCGCCTTGTGCAGAATGGCTGTCAGGTCTTCCATCGAGTAGGGCTTTTGCAGCAGATCGAAGCGATACGTATCGTCTTGCGCGAAGTGGGCGAATTCGTCGCTGTAGCCCGTGGTCAGCACTACTGGCATCCAGGGGTGGCGCGATTCGATCTCGGCACATAACTCGATACCGCTCATGCCTGGCATGGCGATGTCGGAAAACACCACGTGAAAGCGCTCAGGATTGCCGGAAAGCTCTTGCAGCGCTTCACTGCCGCTCGTGACCCAGCACACCTGGAAACCCAGTTGTTCAAGCATGGGGCGGGTATAGGTACCAATGTCCTGGTTGTCTTCGACCATCAATACGCACAACCCTGCCTGCTCAACCAGGGTGCGGGTTTTGTTTTCAGGGATGACGTCATGTTCATGCGCGCTGGGCAGGCACAGTGTAAAACGGCTGCCACTGCCCAGTTCGCTCTCGACGAACACTTCGCCGCCCGACTGCTTGGCGAATCCGAACACCTGCGACAGGCCTAGGCCAGTGCCTTGCCCCACACTTTTGGTGGTGTAAAACGGTTCGAAGATCGCGCTGAGTTTGTCTTTGGCGATGCCAGAGCCGGTGTCGGTCAGCGACACCGTGACATATTCGCCCTCGGTGAGTGCAGGCGCGAGCTCGGTGCATGGTCTCCCCGAGCGTTCAACCTTGATGGTCAGAAGGCCGCTGCCCGCCATCGCGTCGCGGGCATTGACCACCATATTGACCAGCGCGGTGTCGAACTGGCTGCCATCAGCGAATATATAGCAGGGCTCATCGGGTACCTCTATGTGGACCTGAACACGCGAGCCGGTGAGGGTGTCCATCATCTCGCCAATGCGCGCCACGCTTTCGCCCACATCAAATACTTCAGGCTGCAAGGCCTGTCTGCGTGCAAACGCCAGCAGCTGTCCAGTCAGGCGGGCAGCGCGGTCCACCGTGCTCGAGATAGCTTCGACGTATTTGATGCGCCGCGCTTCGTCCAGGTCTGCTGGCTTGAGGAGGTCGCTGCAAGAGCGAATAACTGTCAGCAAATTATTGAAGTCATGCGCCACGCCGCCGGTCAATTGGCCGATAGCTTCCAGTTTCTGGGCTTGATGCAGGGCCTCCTGCGACAGCCTCAGCGCTTCATTGGCTTCTTCTTCTGCCTGAATGTCACGTCCCACCGCGTGGATGAATTGCTTGTCCGGTACCGCTGTCCAGGAAATAGTCCTGTACGAGCCATCGATATGGCGGTAACGGTTCTTGAAATGAGGAATGTTCTTGCCATTTTCCAGGCCGCTCATCGCCCCTAAGGTGCTTTGCACATCCTCAGGGTGCACCAGTTGCAGAAACTGGCTTTCCAGCAATTGGTCTTCTGACCAGCCCAGTGCCTGAGTCCAGGCCGGGTTAACGGCTGATATTGTGCCGTCAAATTTTGCCACCAGCATCAGGTCGGTCGAAAGCCGCCATATGCGGTCGCGGTCCTGAGTCCGTTCTACTACGCGCTGTTCGAGGGTTTCATTAAGGGTGCGAAGGGCTTCTTCTGCGTCTCTGAGCTGGGTCATGTCACGAGAAACGCAGAGGATTTTTTCCGGTTTTCCGTCGTGGCCAAAAATGGGGCTGACTTGCACATGCCACCATTTCAGATTGCCCGCCATGGTCTGTGCCGAACCCATGAAACTGGCATTCCTGCCCATGCGAGCCGCTTCGACAGCCGCCCTGGCGTCCAGATTGCCCTGGTTCTGCCAGAAGTCCGGCCACGGACAGCCGCGAATGGCATTGAAGTCACTGACTTCCATGATGCGTTGGCCGCCGTCACTCATGAACGTCAGCCGCGAGTCCAGATCGAGCACTTTGATGCAGTCATTGATGCTCGACAGGACGCGGTCGGTGAACGCCTCGGTTTCGTTATGTCGTGCCTCGGCCAGGACCTGCGCGGTGGTTTCATTGACCCGGCAGAACACGCCTTCGATCAGGCTGGTATCGCCGAATAGTGGTGAGTAGGACAGCGACCACCAAGTCTGCTCGGGCTTGCCGTTACGATCAACGATGCGTTGAATATTGTCAGAGCGACAGCTCTCTCCAGCGAGCGCGCGCTCAGCCAGGTAGCGAACGTCTTCCCACGCATCACCCCACACGGAACCGATGGGCTGGCCCTGTGCTTTTGAGGCGGCAACGGGTAGCACGGCGCGATAGGCGTCGTTGAAGAACAGTGTGAAATCCTTGCCCCAGAGCAAGTACATGCTGTCTGGGCAGTTGAGCATCAAATTCATGGACGACAGCAGTGCCAAAGGCCAGGCTTGCTTCGGTCCCAGAACAGACGTCGACCAGTCTGTCTCTCGGATGAACTGGCCCATGTCGCCGCCGCCCAGTTGGAGATCGAGGGGAGTATTCACGGTAGAAAATGCCCCATTTTTCGAACTGCCAAAATCAGCTGGAGAGTAGAGTTGAGCATGATGTCATTGTGCCCTGTTGATATCCAGCTATCACGACCAAAGGTGACCGCAACAGTATGCAGACAGGGCTCTCGCGCAAATGTTCGGTTATGCCCGAAAGAAGTCTATGGGCCCGAGCCGGTAATCAACCAAGAAACATCTCGCGGACCAGACCATGGCGCTGCATTTTCTCATTGAGGGTACGGCGTGGCAGTTGCAGTTCGCTGAGCACGGCCTTGATATCGCCCTTGTGCCGGGTGAGGGAGGCCCGTAGACACTGGGCCTCAAAGGCCTCTTGCTGGGCGGCAAGCGATTGCCCGGAGCTATCCGTTTCGGTGCCTGAATCAGACTCGGTCAAACCCAATGCCTGACGCTCGGCAGCGTTCGCCAGCTCGCGCACATTGCCCGGCCAGTCGTGGCTGAGCAGCTGAGTCAGGCGCGTCGCGCTGACGGTCGGCGCTGTGCGACCCATCCGTTGCGCCGCGGCATTGGCAAAGTGGCTGAACAGCAACGGGATGTCTTCCCGCCGTTCGCGTAGCGGGGGTAATCGCAGCTCGGCGACGTTCAGACGGTATGCCAGATCTTCGCGAAAACGGCCGGCGCGTGCCTCTTCCAGCAGGTCAGGCTTTGTGGCGGCGATGATCCTCAAGTCGACCTCGATGCTCTGGTTCGAGCCCAGTCGTTCAAGACGCTTGTCCTGCAGGACGCGCAGCAGCTTGACCTGTTGCGCCATTGGCATGCTTTCGATTTCATCGAGAAACACAGTCCCGCCGTCGGCGTACTCCAGTCGGCCGATCCGCTTGCCCTGTGCCCCGGTGAACGCGCCGCTTTCGTGGCCGAACAACTCTGCCTCGAAAAGATGCTCGGGGATCGCCGCGCAGTTCAGCGCAACGAAAGGTTTGCCCGCGCGCGGTCCGAAGTCATGCAGGCAGCGTGCGACCAGCTCTTTTCCGCTGCCTGTTTCACCACGAATGATCACGTTGACCGGCAGCTGCGACAGCTCCAGCACCTGACGGCGCAAAGTCTGCAGGCTGGGTGACATGCCCAGCAGGGTCACGTCGAGACGGGAACGGGTGTCCGCCTGTTCGTGCAGACGACGGTTTTCCAGGATCAGCTGGCGCTTCTCCAGCGCCCGTCTCAGGTTGCTGATCAGCGTTTCCGGGCTGAATGGTTTTTCCAGAAAGTCATACGCACCTTCACGCATTGCATCGACCGCCATGGGTACGTCGCCATGGCCGGTCAGGAGGATGACCGGCAGATCCTTGTCACGGCCTTGCAGAAGGGCCAACAGTTCCAACCCGCTCATGCCCGGCATGCGCACATCGGTGAGCACCACGCCAGGGAAGTGTTCAGGCAACTGCTCCAGGCAATCCTCGGCACGCGCAAAGACTTGCACCGTAAAGCCGGACAGCGTCAGCCATTGCTCGACTGCCTGTCGGATAGGGGCTTCGTCATCTACCACGATCACCGAATTCAACATGTCGGGTCAGATTTCCAGAAAGTCATTGGGCAGGCTGAACCAGAATATCGCGCCCGTGGCGTGATTCTCCGCAGTCAGTTGGCCGCCCAGTTCATGAATGATCGCGTATGACACGGCCAGCCCGAGGCCAAGGCCGTCTCCTACCGGTTTGGTGGTGAAAAACGGATCGAAGATATTGGCCAGGTTTTCGGCAGCAATCCCCGAGCCGGTATCGCTGACGCTGAGGCGCCATTGATCATTGAGGCTGTCAATACGCACTTCCAGTTTCCTTGACGTGCTGTCACGCATGGCGTCCAGCGCGTTGCGTAAAAGATTGATAAGCACCTGCTCCAGCCGAATCGCATCGCCGCGTACCCAGGCGGGACGTGCCAGGTGTAGAACGCAATCGATATGTTCTTCGCGCAATCGAGGGTCCAGCAGCAACAGTGCCTGATCAACCACCGTGGCCAGGTCCAGTCGCTCACGCAAGCCGCTGGGGCTTTTACGCGCGAAGGTCTTGAGGTGCCCGGTCAGGGCCGCCATGCGGGTCAATTGCTGGTCGACGGGGACCAGCGCTTTGCAGGCTTCGTCGATACGGCCTTGGTCAAGCAGCAGGCGCAAGGTTGCCAGTTGCATGCGCTGGGCAGTCAGAGGCTGGTTGATTTCATGGGCCAGCGCCGCTGACATCTGTCCCAGTGCCGCCAGCTTGGCAGATTGCACCAGGCCGTCCTGGGCGGTCTGCAGATCGCGGGTGCGTTCAAGAACCAGGCGCTCCAGCTCGTCCCGGCTGCGCTCGCGCAAGCGGGCCAGCCGCCAGCGCTGATAAAGGAACAGGGCCAGAAAGACCAACGCCAACCAAATGCCGGCAGCAGCGAGCCCTGCATTGCGAATGTCCTCGTTGGACACCGGCGGTTTGCGCAACAGGTGCAACGTCCAGTTTTCATCGGGCAAGGGTAATGACTGCCAGAGGTAGTCAGCCGTACCGTCCGGGCCTTCGACACGATTCAGATTGCTGTGCGGACCTATGCGATCAATGAGTCGACTGCGCAGCGGCGACAGCGGCTTTTTATCGTATTGGCGGGTGCGCAAAAGCTCGGTGCGATTTTCGACAGAAATGGGCTCCAGCTCGCGGTAACGCCAGCCGGGCTGATTGGCGATAAATACAATACCCTTGTCATCACTGACCAACAGCAGGTCTTCGCCCTGGCCCCATTCCTTTTCAAGCGTGGGGAACTCCAGCTTCACCACCATGGCGCCAATGAACGTGCCCTGGTCGTCCAGCACTGCACTGGACAGGAAGTAGCCAGGGATGCCTGTGGTGACACCCACGGCGTAGAAACGCCCGACGCCCTCGGCGCGGGTTTGCAAAAAATAAGGGCGAAAGCCGTAGTTGTGGCCAACGTAGCTGTTGGGCGTACGCCAGTTGCTCGCGCCGATGGCCAGACCATGACGGTCGAGCAATTCGAGTGTCGACGAGTGGGCGGTGTCGTTGATCTTTTCCAGCTTGAGATTGAGCGCCTGCTGCTCGCTCTCACTGATCGGTGCCTTGAGGGCGGCACGTATTTCAGGGTCAAGTGCCAGCACCGACGGCAGCGCGCGGTAGCGTTCGATCAGGGTATGCAGGGTGTTGGCGTATAACGATAACTGCCCGCTTGCGCGGACAGCGTCTTCCGACACAGCGTGGCGCTGCGCCTGATGCATCGCCAAACCGGCCGAAAGAGCGGCACCTGCCAGTATCAGCAGCACATACAGGGCTAAGCGCAGATAGCGATGCTTGAACGTCATGTCACGTGCACTGCCTGACGAGTTGGATGGGCGCGCTCGTGGGCAGGGTGCTCACGCGTGCGCCATCCGCAGTATTACAACAGGGTGAAGGTCGCTTCTTTCACGGTTTGGGAGTCCAGACCGATCATCACCTTGAAGTCGCCCGGCTCGGCAGCGTATTTGAGCTGCGAGTTGTAGAACTTCAGGTCATCTTCGCTGAGCGTGAAGGTAACAACTTTTTCCTGGCCTGGCTCAAGCTCGACCTTTTCAAAGTTTTTCAGTTCTTTGACGGGGCGGCTGATGGACGCTGCAATATCGCGCAGATACAGCTGCACCACAGTGGCACCGGCAACCTTGCCGGTGTTCTTGACGGTGACGCTGGCGGTCAGTTTGCCTTTACGTGCCATGTTGGCGTCCGACAATTTGATGTCCGAGACGTCGAACTGCGTGTAGCTCAGGCCGTAACCAAACGGGAACAGCGGGCCGTTGGGTTCCTCGTAATAGTGTGAGGTGTAGTTGCCCGGCTTGCCTTCATGGTACGGACGACCGGTGTTCAGATGTGCGTAGTAGACCGGCAGTTGCCCAATGGAACGCGGGAACGACATGGCCAGCTTGCCTGACGGGTTGTAGTCGCCGAACAGGACGTCAGCCACGGCATTGCCGCCTTCGGTGCCGGGGAACCACGTTTCGAGCATGGCGTCGGCCTGCTCCTGTTCATCGACCAGAACCAGCGGACGGCCGTTCATCAGAACCAGTACCAGTGGCTTGCCGGTTGCTTTGAGCGCCTTGATCAGGTCCCGCTGTTTGCCTGGAATGGTCAGGCTGCTGCGGCTTGCCGACTCATGTGACATGCCACGTGACTCACCCACTACCGCCACGATCACATCGGCCTGTTCCGCAACCTTCACGGCTTCGTCGATCATTTCCTGAGCCGGGCGTGGATCAACTTCCACCTCCTTCTCGATGAAATTCAGGTAGTTGAGGATGTGCTCGTTGTCGCTGACATTGGCGCCACGGGCATAGACCAGTTTGGCCTTGTCGCCCACGGCGTTGGCCAGACCTTCATACACGGTCACCGACTGGTTGGGACGGCCAGCGGCCGACCAGCTGCCCAGCATGTCGAGATGACTCTGTGCCAGGCTGCCGATCACAGCGATGGTGCCCTGTTTTTTCAGCGGCAGGGTGTCGTTCTGGTTTTTCAGAAGCACCAGCGTCTTGCGGGCTACGTCACGAGCTTCTGCACGGTGCAGACGGTCGTCGGAGTAGGTGTCGGCAGGATCATCCGCAGCAACGCCGATGCGGCCATAAGGCGAAGCAAACAGGCCCATGTCGTACTTGGCACCCAGCACTTCGCGCACGGCGTTGTCGATTTCCTGTACCGAGACTTCGCCGTCTTTCACAAGGCCTGGCAACTGCTCGCCGTAGGCGACGTCGTTCATGCTCAGGTCAACGCCAGCCTTGATGGCCAGCTTGGCGGCTTCGCGGTAATCCTTGGCCACGCCGTGTTCGATCAGTTCCTTGATCGCGCCGTGATCGCTGATGGTCACGCCCTTGAAGCCCCAGTCCTTGCGCAACAGATCCTGCATCAGCCATGTATTGGACGTGGCTGGCACGCCATTGATCGAGTTGAGCGCAACCATGATGCCACCCGCACCTGCATCGATACCGGCACGGTAAGGCGGCAGGTAATCCTGGTACATGCGGGTCATGCTCATGTCCACGGTGTTGTAGTCACGTCCGCCTTCCACCGCACCGTACAGGGCGAAATGTTTGACGGCAGCCATGATGCTGTCATTCGCGCTTACATTTTTGCCCTGGAGCGACCGGACCATAACGTCTGAAATGCGCGACACCAGATAAGTGTCTTCGCCGAACCCTTCAGAGCTGCGACCCCAACGTGGATCGCGGGAAATATCAACCATCGGAGCGAAGGTCATGTCGAGGCCGTCAGCGCTGGCTTCCCTGGCCGAAACCCGGCCTGTCAGAGCAATGGCGTCCATGTCCCAGCTGGAGGCCATACCCAGGCTGATCGGGAAAATGGTGCGATGCCCGTGTACCACGTCGTAGGCGAAGAACATCGGGATTTTCAGGCGGCTCTTGGCGACGGCAGCCTCTTGCAGCGGACGGTTTTCCGAGCGCGTAATGGAGTTGAACGTGCCGCCAATGCGGCCTGCGGCGATTTCCTTGAGGATCATGGGCTGGGGCATTTCTGAGCTGATACTGATCAGACGCAACTGGCCGATTTTTTCATCCAGAGTCATTTGTTTCATGAGCTTGGAAATGAACGCGTTCTTGGCCTGAAGCGGGACTTTCTCGGAAGGCGCAGCGTTCTGGGCCAGTGCCGACTGGCTGGCAAGACCGACCAGTAAACCTAATACACACAGCTTATTCATGAATAATTTCTCAAGGCTTTTGTCGGTAACTCGCGTTTAATATCCGACAGCCAGTTTTTGGGTTATAGACCTTTGGCGTTATTGTTCGAGCAGGGGGCAACGAGGGCGCGTGCAAGCATGGGTGCGCAAGGTCTCTCCCTGTTGCGTACTGAAACAATCATTTTTGACTGATCTTTGTACACGCTAGCCTGGTCAACGATTGATCGATTCCTGGTCTCTGGCGGGGGATTATGCCGGGGAACTTCTGTTTTGGCTAAGCGTGTCGATTCACTGGATTCAAAAAGTACCGGAGGTCCGATTTTGAAGTGTGTGTTACCGATTATGTTGTTCCTGTTAATGGCGGTGGGAAGTGTGTTTCGAGCCCAGGCAGAACCGCCTGCGCTGGTCTTCCCACCCATGACCGGCAGTGTGATTGACGCTGCCCAGATGCTGGACAGCCAGACCAGCGTGCGTCTCTCCAAACTGCTGCGTGCCCATGAGCAGGCCACCGGTGAACGCGTGGTCGTTGTGACGCTGGCTGATTTGCAGGGCGCCAGCCTGGAAGATTTCGGCGCTCGCCTTGGTGATGCATGGGGCCTCGGCCGGGGCGGCAAGGCCAAAAGCGTGCTCATGCTGATCCATCGTGACAAACGCAAGGTGTTCATTGAAGTGGGTTCCGGGGTGGAGAACCGTCTGACCGGCGCTCAGTCTTCACTTATCGTCGATATGCTGATGATGCCCGAGTTCAACGAAGGCCGTTTCGCAATGGGCATCGAGCGCGGCACTCAGGCAGTGGTCACCGCGTTGGGTGGTCAGGTGCCTGATTATCCCGAGCTGTCCGGAGTGCTCGGCGGGGCTGAGGAGCAGGGCAGGGATAATCAGGTATGGTTGTTGGCGATGGCCTTGACGTTGGTGGTACTGATCATTGTGGCCGTCAGTATCCGGCGCGGTTCTACAGGGCGGGTAGGCAAATGTGACGAGGCATGTGGTCGCAACGGCGGCCGTTTTGGCGGCGGCGGCGCTTCAGGCAACTGGTAATTGACCCGTCAGGGAATGAGAGAGCAATGGCTTTACTGAACAAAGAAGAACAACAATTGGTAGCGCAGGCGATTGATCGCGTCGAACAGCGAACCGATGCCGAACTGGTGACCGTCCTGGCCGCGCGTGCCGACGATTATGCCTATATGCCCCTGATCTGGGCCGGTCTGCTAGGGTTGTTGTTGCCGGGCAGCATCAATTATTGCCTCCAGTGGCTGAGTGCCGATGAGCTGATGCTCGCGCAAATGAGCACCTTCATCGTGGTGGCTCTGGCGTGTCGGATTCCGCAAGTGACCGCCCACCTCGTACCTGCCTCGGTCAAGCATTGGCGGGCCGGTAATCTGGCCAGGCGACAGTTTCTCGAACAGAACCTGCACAAGACTCAAGAAGGCACCGGCATTCTGGTGTTTGTCAGCGAAGCCGAGCGTTACGTGGAGATTCTTGTCGATCATGGCATCGCCAGTCGTCTGCATGACGATACCTGGAAAGCCATGGTTGATGTGTTCACCCAGCAGGTGCGGGACGGCCAGACGCTGCAAGGGTTTCTGGGCTGTATCCATGCCTGCGGTGAGCTGCTGGCCGACCATGTGCCGGTCACGCATGGCAGAAACGAGCTGCCCAACCGGCTGGTCGTGCTTCGCTGAAGGACGCAAGTGCCATTGATTTTCGGGCACAAGGTCAGCGCGTGTTCCACCTGCTGTCCCAAATAACGCTGCCCATGGCCTTCACAGACGCTTAAAATGTGCCTCTGGATTTTTTGAGTCCCGTTCGGGACGACTGAGGCACTTTTTGATGTCAGTTTCTCCTCCCCCGTCCGCTGCCGTGTCCGATCACCGCGCGCAGTTCCTGGCCTTGCTGGACACCAGCCTGTCGCAAAACTCTCTGGTCAAGCTGGTTCTGGCCAAACACGTGGGCAGCGAGGTCGAGTTGCAGCGGGTCATCATCAAGCCGCTGATCGTCAAGGACCAGCCGTGCCTGTCGTTTGTCTATCGCTACAAGACGCGTGACATCACCAAGAATTTTCCGCTGGCGGAGGCGTTGGCGGTTGTTGCAGGCCTGCTGCCTGAGTCGTTCAAAAATGCGCACCTGTTGTCTCTGACCGAAGAGGTCCAGCTGGAATTCAGCAAGAAGGGCAAAACCACGCTGTTCAAGAGCAAGGCACAGCAAGAGCGCGAAACGCCTTCAGCCGGTCATGACCGTGAAAAGAAGCGCTATCTGGAGCTTACTCGTCCGTTTCTGACTGACCTGGGCGTGACCAACAAGCAGCATGAGCTGATCCCGGCCATGTCGCGCAAATGGAAACAGATCAACAAGTTCATCGAGGTGTTTTCCCACGCACTGACTTCATCGCCCTTGAAGCTTGATCAACCGATCAAGGTCGCGGACTTCGGTTCGGGCAAGGGCTACCTGACGTTCGCCATTCATGATTACCTGCGCAATACGTTGCAGGCAGAAGGGATGGTGACCGGCGTCGAGTTGCGTGAGGACATGGTGACGTTGTGCAACAACGCCGCGGCGCGACTGGAACATCCCGGCCTGGCGTTTCAACATGGCGATGTGCGTACGGTTGCGCCCAGCGCGCTGGATGTGATGATTGCGCTGCATGCCTGTGACATCGCGACGGACTACGCCATTCACATGGGAATCCGCTCCGGTGCCTCGATCATCATGTGCTCGCCGTGCTGCCACAAACAGATTCGCCTGCAGATCCAGAGTCCTGTCCTGTTGAAACCGATGCTGCAATACGGCCTGCACATGGGCCAGCAGGCAGAAATGGTCACCGACAGCCTGCGTGCCTTGCTGCTGGAAGCCTGCGGCTATGAGACGAAAGTATTCGAGTTCATTTCGCTGGAACACACCAACAAGAACAAGATGATCCTTGCGGTCAAACGCGCCGAGCCGGTTGATCCGACGCATTTGCAGGCGCGTATTCAAGAGCTGAAAACGTTCTACGGAATTACCGAACACTGCCTGGAAACCCTGCTCCGGGGCGACGGTACTCTGAACTGAAAGAGCGTTAACTGGCGGCTTCGACCGCCCTGGGCGCAATGACCGATGTCTTGCGCCCAAGCATGACGGTGGCAATGACTGCGGCGGCAAACACCCAGGTCATCGGCTCGATATGTTCGCCAAAGAACAGGGCGGACAATGCGATGGTGAAGAAGATCTGCAGCAACTGAACCTGACTGACCCGAGAAATCCCGCCCATCGCCAGCCCTGAATACCAGGCAAAGAAGCCAATGAACTGCGAAAAAAACGCCACGTAGCCGAACGCCCACCACGTGCCGAACGAGATCGTGCCCTGGTGCTGTGCCGCCAGATAAAGACACGGCCCCACCAGTAGGGGGCTTGACAGCACCAGCGCCCAGCAGATGACCTGCCAGCCGCCCATTTCCCTGGCCAGTCGACCGCCTTCAGCATATCCCAACCCGCCAACGGCAACGGCTCCGAGCATCCACAGATCGCCCGCTTGAATACTGCCAGCGCCGCTCATCAGTGCGTAGCTCAGCACCAGCGCGCTACCCAGTGCCGCACACAGCCAGAACGCTTTTGAAGGCCGCTCATGAGAAAGCCACGCGGCATAGATCGCGACGAACAATGGTTGTATGCCGTTGACCAGTGCGCCGTGTGATGCCGGCAGGGTCTGCATGGCCCATGCCGACAGAATGGGAAAGCCGATGATGACTCCGGCAATCACCAGCAACAGCCCCTTGAACTGTTGACGCGTCGGCCACTTCTCGCGCCGCCAGTACAACAATGCGGCCGCAGGAATGGCGGCGAGCAATGCCCGGCCCAGACCATTGAGCAGTGGATGGATTTCCTGCACCACGACGCGGGTCATGGGTAGCGTCAAACTAAAAATAACCACTCCCAGCAGGCCCAGGGCCATACCGGTGTTTTCACGAGACGACATGATTGCGATCCAGTCTTTTTGTTGTGTTTACAAGGACAAGTATCTAGCCATAGTTCGCCATGGCTTGCCTTTACAGCTACCGACGGATTTGGCCGTACAGTTTGCTGGCGTCTCGAAAGGACTCAGGTCGCCGGTTGCCAGCGAGTGCCGGCACGGCGGGTGAGCGGGAGCGCGGAAGATTTGAAAGGGAGTACCGGTTTTTCGAAGCGCCACGCATTTGCCGTTGGCAGGACGCGTGACGCCTGGTTCAACTCAGGTCCCCGATTTGATTTTGGTCCATGCTCGGGTGCGGGCCCGCTCTGCCGCCGCAGGCAGCGGTTGCAGGGTATACAGCGTTTTCATCGCTTCTTCGGTCGGGTACAGATTCGGGTTGTTGCGGATCTCGGGCGTTACGAGATCGTTGGCATTCATGTTGGGGTTCGGGTAACCGACAAAATCGCTGATTGGCGCAATGACTTTGGGTTGCAGCAGGTAGTTGATGAAGGTCAGCGCGTCCTGAGTATTCTTCGCCCCTTTTGGAATTGCCAGCATGTCGAACCAGATCGGTGCACCTTCTTTTGGCAGGCGCATGTCTACGGTCACGCCATTTTTGGCGTCTTTGGCGCGGTTGGCGGCCTGGGAGAAACTGCCTGAATAGCCGACCGCCACGCAGATGTCGCCGTTGGCGATGTCGGCCATGTATTTCGAGGAATGGAAGTAGGTAATGTAAGGCCTGATTTTCAGCATCAGCGCTTCGGCTTTCTTGTAGTCATCCGCCTTGGTGCTGTTCGGCGGCAGGCCCAGATACTGTAATGCCAGCGGCATGATCTCGGAGGGCGAATCGAGCAGGGCGACGCCACACTGTTTGAGCTTGCTGATGTTCTCTTCCTTGAAGATCAGGTCCCAGCTGTTCACCGGTGCGTTTTCGCCCAGTACGGCCTTCACCTTGTCCGGGTTGAAACCGATCAGAATCGTCCCATACATGTAGGGCACGGCGTATTTGTTGCCGGGATCGTTTGCCTCCAGCAGCTTCATCAACTTGGGGTCGAGGTTGGCGTAATGGCTGAGCTTGCTGCGGTCCAGAGGCTGGAACACACCCGCTTCGATCTGCTTGGCGAGAAATACGTTGGACGGCACCACCACGTCGTAACCCGAATTGCCGGTCAGCAGTTTGGCTTCCAGCGCTTCGTTGGTGTCGAAGATGTCGTAGATCAAATTGACTTTGGTTTCGCTTTTGAAGTCGGTGAGCGTCTGCGGGGTGATGTAGTCGAACCAGTTGTAAACGCGCAGCGTGCGTGGCTCGTCGGCCTGTACCGTCGTACAAAGCAGCGATGCGCACAGCAAGGGGATAAAGCGCTTGAGTCGTTTCATCGTTATCTCCAGAGATTAAAGTCAAACGCGTTCAAAACCTTCCAATACATTCACGGCATTGATGCCGATTTCTTCGACGGCGTAACCGCCTTCCATCACGAACAGCGTGGGCTTGCCGAGACGTGCGAGGCGCTCGCCCATAGTCAGGTAATCGTCGCTTTCGAGTTTGAACTGTGAGATCGGATCGTCCTTGAACGTATCAACGCCCAGCGAGATCAGCACGACGTTCGGGTCATAGCGTTCCACCTCCTTGCATGCCTGTTCCAGTGCCTCGCTCCAGCGATCCCAGCCACTGCCGGCGGCCAGCGGGTAATTGAAGTTGTACCCCGCTCCGTCACCTTCGCCGGTTTCGTCGCCATAACCGAGAAAGAACGGGAACTCCGCTTCCGGATGACCATGAATGGAGGTGAACAGAACGTCGCTGCGCGAGTAGAAAATCGACTGCGTGCCGTTGCCGTGGTGATAATCCACATCAATGATCGCGACTTTCGCGGCGCCCTGATCGAGAAAGGCCTGGGCGGCGATGGCAACATTGTTCAGGTAGCAATAGCCGCCCATGACGTCGCTGGCGGCATGGTGGCCGGGCGGCCGACACAACGCGAACGCGCTTCGGGCTCCTGCGTTCATGGCCCGTTGTGCGGTCAGTGCGACTTGTACGGCGCTGTAGGCTGCCTGCCAGGTACCCGCTGTAATGGGCGCACCCGCGTCGAAACTGTAGTAACCCAATTCGCCGTGCAGACTTTCAGGTATCACGCCACGCAACGTGCGGGCGGGCCAGGTGTAGGGCAGCAGATCGCCGTCACGGCCCATGTCGTTCCAGCGCGCCCAGGCTTGCTGAAAAAAGGTCAGATACGCTTGGGTGTGCACGCGCAGCAGCGGGGCCAACCCAAAATCGTCCGGCGGCAACACGGGTCCGATGTTACGTGTGCGAATACGCTCAAGCACATGATCGGCGCGCGATGGCATCTCGAAGCAGGGCATCAATTGCCCGTCAATCAGCTCGCAGCGGCCATGGTGCAGACGGTGGTCGTCCGAATAGATCGTCAGCATTGTTATTTTCCTCGCGGCAGGTTGCTCATTCTTGGCGAGCAGCACCCGTGGCGGGAACGATCATTACGGCCAAAAAAGGATTGATTCGGCCATAAATATTGACCTGATATCGCCCCTTATTGAGGCGCGACGCCCCGTTTGAAGGCAGTTTCAGTTGCGGTAATGACTCGGCGCGACGCCGCTCCAGCGCGTGAAGGCGTGTCGAAAGCTTGCGGTCTCGCTGAAACCCAGCTCTTCGGCAATTCGATGAATAGGAAGCCGGTCTTCGTGTAACAACTCCTTGGCCCGTTCGAAGCGCAGTTCGTCGAGCAAGGCCTGATAAGTGCTACCGTTTGCAAGCAAGTGACGACGCAGGGTGCGCTCTGAGCAGTTCATCTGTTGTGCAACAGCGCCCAGACTGGGCGCGCCTTTCAGTTGGTCGGTGATCAGCCGGCGAACGCGCGCCAGCCAGGCCTGGCGCCCGGTGAACTCGGTGTTCTGTCGCCGACACCGCTCATGCATGTCGCGATGGGTGATGCGGTCAGCCAGCGGCAGGCCATGGTCGAGCCAGATGCGCGCAAATCCGAACGCATTCTCGCTGTGATCGAACTGCACGGGGCTTGCAAACGTTTCGTCATAGCGTTGCAGGTAATCAGGTGCCGAATGCTTGAACCGTGCGCCAATCAGGGGCAGCGGATGCCCCAGCAGGTCGTCGCAGATAAGCTTGAGTGAGGCCAGACACATTTCGGTGTTGAACACCGTCAGTTGCTCATGTGCGCCATAGTTGCTTGCGCCGAGCCAGACTGTGTCTCCATCGTCTACCAGGTGCAGTTCAAACAACGTCCCCAGCAGGGCGGGGTAAGCTAGCGCCAGACGCAATGCATCCCCAAGTGTGGCGCTGGTGAGCAATGCGTAACCCAGAATGCCGTAAGACGACACGTGCATCCGCCTGCCCAGCTCCAGCCCGACATCGGGGCGCAACGCCACCGCATTGGCGTACACGCGCATTTCCTGATGCGTAGTGATGCGGATCTCGGCCCGTTCGAGTTCTGCCACATTGATCCCGCTGCCTTCCAGCAACGCTTCGCGTGTAAACCCCTGCGCGACAAACGTTTCGAGCACCAGTGAAACGGCGTTCAGGGTGGTGAGATGAGCATGCAGCATCGGCGCTTTCCGTTGGCTGACAATCCTGGGCAAAAGATGCACAGCCTGTACCGCCTTGTATATATTGAATGCATGAGTTGCGAACCTGTTCACATCACCTTGGCCGGTATACAACACGCGATCAGGTTGGCTTCACGGACTGAATATTCTCAGGCTCAGAGAGAAGGCTCGCACATGGACACGTTAAGGCCATACGCCCTCATGGATCGGGATGCCTGTCTGCACATTTTCGATACCAATACGCCGCATTATTTTGACCCTTCGGAACGAGAGAAATTTGCCAACTTTCTGCTCGCCCCGCTGGGGGAGTACTTTGTGGCCCAACGCAATGGCGAGACATTGGGCTGTGGCGGTTTTCTTGTTCTGACCGACTCATCGTTAGCCGAACTGACGTGGGGCATGGTGGACAGTCACCACCACGGAAAAAACCTGGGTCGCTTTCTGACTCTGGCCCGGCTGGAACTCATGAAGTCGATCCCCGGTGTGATCAGCGCTTACATCAATACCAGCCAACATGTTCAGGGCTTCTACGCAGGACTTGGCTTTGCTGTGAACCATATTGAGACTGATGCTCATGGCTCCGGTATTGACAGCGTCAAAATGTCGATGACGATTGGACGCACTCCGCTTTCAATAAAAGCGTGTGGAAACACAAAAAGATGAGGCGTTAAAACCTGTACAAGAACACTGCAAATATTCATAAATGTACAAGAATAGTTTTTATGTACTAACAGCAGGCTCGCCATTGATATTTATAGG
The DNA here is from genome assembly GCF_021147775.1 of Pseudomonas californiensis. Lineage (GTDB taxonomy): Bacteria > Pseudomonadota > Gammaproteobacteria > Pseudomonadales > Pseudomonadaceae > Aquipseudomonas > Aquipseudomonas californiensis. Next base: position 103,354 of record NZ_JAGTPK010000015.1, on the reverse strand, counting down.
GAACGTCTCATTTTCAAGACTTTCTGACCGTTAATGACGTATCAAATTGACTTGTCTCAGGAAGACCATGAACGCCTACCGACTTTCCATGCTTGAAATAAAGCACATGATTGAACAATCATTGCTTCCGCATCGCTGTGAGTGGGCCATGGCAGATGGGGGGTCATTGACGTTGACGCTGACCAGCGCCACAAGTCCTCAGGACATGATCTGCATGACCGGTATCAAACTGTCCAGCCTTGCCTCGAGCAGGGCCATTTCCGAGCTGGTGGGTGAGGCTCGGTATCTGTTGTCGATGAGCGGGACGCAAAGTATTGCTCTTGCCGATCAGCCAGCGCCCATGAAGCACTGGAAGTAATACAGCTTTTTCTGTCAGGCGAGATTCCTGTGGGCCTGACGTGTTCGTCGCACGTGTCGGGCGATAACTGCCGCGACACGTTGATTTATGAGTATTAGCCGCCATCACCGTGACGGAATGTCCTCGATATCTCTGACGATATTACGAGGCAAAACGCTGATGAAAAACCTCTCGGTGCGGGAATTTCCTTTATTCGTCACTATCTTGGCCAAGGTTTTCCAGTTTTCCAATTCGCCCCTTATACCGCCCGGCTGCAGGCGCTCAAGGTGCTTGCCGAAATGCAGCACCTCGCTGCCGGACTTCTTCACTGAAATCTGATAGCCGAAATCGACGCTCAGCAGGACGGTATTGTCATCGACGATTGACGATATCAGCCCTCCTTGGTAGTCATTGATTCGGCGCGTGTACACCGTGCTGACGTCCAGCAGGTAATCCGCATCGTCTTTGCTGGCAGCGTAACGATTGGCCTTTTTCAAGCCGTTGATCAGCTCAAGCTCAAATCCGTCTTTCACTTGATCACGGGTCATGAATCTCTCGTTTTCACCCTCCAGCTTGAGTTCGAATGTCTCGACCCAATAGGTGGCTGTTTTCGGGATGTGCGCCGGAGTGGGGGAGATGTAGTAGTCAGGCGTGGAAGCGCAGCCGGCAACAAAGGCAACGGCCAGCAACAGGGCAGCAAAGCGCATTTTTCGTCCTTGAGAAATGGTGGGTGGTAATTCAAATACAGGCCCTTGGTCGGCAAAATCCTGTACAGGTTCCCGTCCCGCACACCTGAGTGCGGATGGCCTGGAGTCGTTACGGCTGAACCGTTTCTGGACGTTTGGTCCGTCCAGGCCTAGCTGAGGCCGTGGTTCTGCGTTGCCTGACTATTATTGAGTCTGGCCGATTTCTGTAACGCAGCTCGCATCTGGAGAAAATTCATGTCCACATTCGACACCGTTGGTTTTCTGGGCTTTGACGTATTTGGCACCGTCGTCGACTGGCGAAACGGCGTGGCCCGCGCGGCTGCGCCGTTTCTGCATCGCCATGACGTGAGCGCAGACCCGCTCGATTTCGCGGACCAATGGCGCGCGCTGTATCAGCCGTCCATGCAGCGTGTGCGTTCCGGCGAGCGCCCCTACGTGACTCTGGATGTGCTTAACCGTGAGAATCTGGAAACCGTGCTCGCCCGGTACGATTTCGATTTCGGCGCGGCGACAGACGCAGAACTCGTTGAGCTCAACCGCGCGTGGGAACAGTTGGATCCCTGGCCGGACGCCGTCGCCGGTCTGACCCGCTTGAAGCGCAAATTCGCGATTGGCGCCCTGTCGAATGGGCATATTGCCGGGATGCTGAAACTGGCGAAATTCGGCGGCTTGCCATGGGACGTCATCCTGGGTGCCGAGATCGCGGGCACCTATAAACCTCAGCCGCAGGTGTATCTGAAATCGGTCAAAACCGCGGGTTTCTCACCTGAATCAGCGGGCATGATTGCGGCGCACAATTCCGACCTGGCGGCCGCTCGTGCCAATGGCCTGAAAACAGCGTTCGTTCGCCGACCCACCGAATACGGCCCCAATCAGACGCTCGATCTGAGCCCGGCGAAAGACTGGGACCTGATCGTTGGTTCCCTGACCGACGTTGCCGATGCGCTGGGGTGTTGAAATGATAGGTGCACGAATGCCTCAACGGTCATACGGCACCACTGGGTAAAAATCATGGATCGAACAGAGGATGGGTCTTTCAGATGAACAGCTGCCGCGTTGCCATTGATTCTGCGGCAGGACCCAAACGTTATTACTCAGGAGAAAGTCATGTCATCCAGCCGCCCCCTCGCTCTGGTCACCGGAGGTTCGTCAGGCATCGGTTTTGAACTGGCCAAACAGTTTGCTCAGAACGGTCACGACGTAATCATTTCCGGGTCCAGCGACAAAGTAAAAACGTCCGCGCAGGAAATCGGCGCGTTGGGCGTCGAGTGTTTCGCCTATCAGGCAGATGCGTCGACGTACGACGGTGTCGAAGCGCTGTGGAATTACGTCATGTCTCTTGATCGTCGACTGGATGCCGCAGCGTTGAATGTCGGCATCGGCCAGGGCGGGGCGTTCGTCGATAACCCGCTCGAAGACGATTTGAAGTTGATCGCCATTAACATCACCGGCACCGTGCACATGGCCAAGCGGGTGGCGACGCACATGCTGGCCAACAAAAAGGGCCGAATCCTCATCACCTCTTCCATTTCAGCCACTCAGCCCACGCCCCATGAAACGGTGTATGGCCCCTCCAAGGCATTCGGATTTTCCTTCGCTGAGTCGCTTCGCGAAGAATTGCGCGGAACAGGCGTCACCGTGACAGCGCTGCTCCCCGGCGCAACTGACAGCGAGTTTCACAAAAAGGCCGGGATGGGCAGCAGCAAGATCGGCAGGTCAGAGAAAAATGACAAGACCGAGGTGGCCAGGCAAGGTTTTGAGGCGTTGATGAATGACGTCGATCATGTTGTGGGTGGCGATGAAGCGACCAAACAGCAGGCCATCGACAACCGCACCACGCCAGAAACGGTAAAGGCGCACAACCATGCCGAGAATGCCCGGCTTCACTAGACGCTTGCCGTCGACGCACCGAGAGGCGCCGCCGGATTGCCCAACGACCTCTGGAACGTGTTCATGAAGAAAAGCGAACTTCCCGTCAAAACCTGCGCAGTCTGCGGCCTGCCGTTTACCTGGCGTAAAAAGTGGGCAAGGTGCTGGGACGAAGTTCGCTACTGTTCAGAGCGGTGTCGGCGTAATAAAGGCACGTGAGCGCTGAGCAAAGGCCCTGAGTCGGGAGATAGCATTTTGCAGAGTGGGGAATGATTTATTCGGGGGTGTAAAGCGAGCCGCCCAGACATGTCTGAATGCTGAGTTTTGGAAGGCTTCTGTTTGATTTCATTGAAGAATATGGAGCGGGTAGAGGGAATCGAACCCTCAACTAAAGCTTGGGAAGCTTTCGTTTTACCACTAAACTATACCCGCATTTAAGCGTTGTTACGGTACGCGTTCGCGAGCCGTTCTGTCAGAACTGTCGCCCTGAAGGGCACCCGCTTTGAGCGGCTGACTTTGTACCAGAAGCAGACCTTGATTTGAAGCGCTAATTTTTTCCGGCTGCAGGTTCAGTGCAGGTGCCTGCCATGGGAGGCCAGCCGCCGAGTGCCGTTGTTCGTGCACTGGCGGTGGTTTCCCCGGCTCTGTCGAGCGCTGGTGTCAGAGGGCGAAGGCATGATGGTTCGGGACCAGGTTGTAGGCGTGGCGCGAGGGCTCGGTCAGGGTTGTTTGCGGTTGCAGAAAGCTCATCAGCGCCAGTTTCGAGTCTCGGCAGGCGGCCTTGTGCTCCATGTCCAAGAAGTGACCGGCGGCCTCAATGGTGCTGAAACGGCTGTTTTTTACGTACTGAGCGAATTGCCTGGCGTCGTCTGCGGCCGTGTATTCGTCCCAGGCACCGTTCATGAACAGTACGGGCACGTTGATGCTGGTGGCTGCCATCAGATAGTTGCCCGGATCGATATCCAGAACCTGACTGATGTGGTGAAGCATCTGGTCATACTCATGCAGGTCCAGGCTGCTCACATGGCGATAATTAAAACGCTTGAACAGTGACGGCAGGTGTTTGCCGATAGTGTCGTTGATCAAGTGCCCCATTTCATGCCGATTGTGGGCGCTCAGGTGGGTGAGGCCGCGTTGCAGGTAGCTGCGCATGTGTTGGTTGATGACCGGCGAGAAGGAGCTGATGACTGCACTTTCAACTCGCTTCGGTCGATGGGAAAGCGCAACGAGCGCGGCGGCTCCGCCCCATGAAAACGACATCACGTGTTCGGCATTGAAGTGGTCGATCAGCTCCAGCAGGATCTGGCCTTCCATTTCCCGGGTGAGATGCGTCTGGTGCAGGTTATGAGGCTTGGATTTCCCGGCGTATGGCTGGTCGTAAAGCACGACGTTCAGCCGCGGGTTGAGATTGCGTACGGTCTGGGCAAAGGATGCCGTAGTGGCCAGTGAGCCGTTGACCAGAATGATGGTCTTTTCAGCGGCCTCTGCGCGATAGAATTCCGTGTAAACCCGAAACTGTCCTTGTATATCAAGCACCGCTTTTTCTGGCGACATAGGTGTAACTCCTGGCGTAAACAGGTAAACGCGCAAACAACATTGCACGAGTTTCGTGACAGGCAGGCATAGCCGATTAAAGGCCCATGTCGATCCTAACGATCTGTTCGACAGGTATTATTATTGGCGGGCAATTTGCCGTGAGCGCTTGGCTCTATACGGCAAAAGGTTTCTTGGAATAGTGGTTTGACTCGTCAGTCACATGCGGACTGACGATCTGGATTCAAACAGGCGAAATCGTAACCCGCAAGGTTCGAGCGGCGGTTGTTTTTTTAATCCGCCGAACGGTTGTGACTTTTCAGAACAGTGCAATTTCCGCAGCATGCAGTTCACGGTAGCTCGCGGGCTCAAGCGTGGGGTCGAGCGGCAATGCGCCCATGCTTTCCCGATGCAATATCAACACTTTATTGTCGAAGTGACCAAACATCCGTTTTATTTGATGGTACCGGCCTTCAACAATACTCAACCGTGCACATCGAGGTCCCAGCAGTGTCAGTTGTGCAGGTTGTGTGGTGATATTTTCGAATGAAAAATAAAAGCCTTCTTCGAACTTCGATATATACCGTTCGTCGATCAACTGCTCGGTTTCGACGTAATAGACTTTCGGCAATTTAGTGGTGGGCTGGGTCAGTCGTCGCGACCATTGTCCATCGTTGGTAATCAGCATCAGCCCCGTCGTGTTGAAGTCCAGCCGTCCGGCGATGTGCAACTCGTGTTTGTCAGGCTCATCGAGCAGGTCAAGCACGGTGGGGTGTTGGGCATCGATTGTCGCGCTGACGCAACCCTGGGGCTTGTGCAGCATGAAATAGCGCGCAGCCTTGCCAGCCTGCAACACTTCGCCATCGAAGGCCACGCAACTGAATTCACGCACGTCGTGGTGTGGATCGACGGTTTTGTGGCCATCAACCGTAACCCGCCCGTTGGCCAGCGCCAGGCGTACGGCCTTGCGATTGAAGCGGGGCAGGTTGCTGAGGAAGCGATCAAGACGCATGACGTTGACGACGTTACGTAGACAGGGAGCGCATGGTACGCGATCTAGCGCGTCGGTTGGCCGGGTGCCGCGTCTGCGATCCCTGCACAACGCGGGCACAGACACGCCTTGTCGCGCAGTTCTTCAGGCAGCGCCTTGAGCACCGCCGGGTCGATGGTTTCTGAAAAGCACCAGCAAGGCTGGCTGGCCGTACGCGGATCGGCAAGGCTGCACTGGTTGCTATAACCGCACACAGGGCACAGTTGGGTCTGGTTCTCGACGGGGTTCATGGCGATGCACGGTCTTGTGGTTCGGGTCACGGTATCTTAGCAATCACAGGCCTCACTGTCGGTGCACGATACACGGGTGAGCGGCCCATCAGCGATGCCAGCGCGGCGCAGCGGCAGTGCACCAGCAGAATCCTGTCGTAATGAATGCCTTGCGCCGAGAGTTTGTTGAAGAGGTCTGCCAGCGTCGGCGACGCACTGCCAAAGCGGTTTCGTACGGTCAGGACGTCCATGGGTATTGCTGGCAACTGCCCACTGAGCGGTGAGCTGTTCGAGTTGCGTACGATGTGTGCGATGTCGTCATAGGTTTCGTCCCTGAGCGTCTGAAATTTGGACAGTGTGTAGTTCTTCAATCTCCCGGTCAGCGACGTGCCTGCCATGACCATGTCGGTGATGACCAGCGGCGCCAGCGTCAGCGGTTGTATCGGTGTATTCCGCGCTGCGGTGGAAGCGGCAAAGGCCTGGACACGGTTGCTGACGACACGGTGCAGTCGCGGGTCAACAAGTTCGTAACCATGAGGGGCATACGTGCGAATCTCCGTGCCGTTGGGGATCTTGACCGTCGAGGTCCATGGCAAGTAATGCCCGTGAGTGCTGACCACCAGGGTTCGGGCCTGACCTCTGTCCGAGGTCCACAACAGAAACCTGCGGCCCAGCTTCCAGGCATGGACAGGCGTGGCGCCAAAGTTCGGATGGCTGACCACGGTCCAGCGCTTGAGCAGGGCGTTGGTGTGGAAGAACTGTACAAGCCGGGTCTGACGCGGGTTTAGGGATGCAGTGGGCCGAAAGCTGATACCCCTAGGTGTCGTTGCTGCCTTTTCCAGCGCCTGCGTGGCGATGCCGGACGGTTTTGATAGCCTGTTCAGCGAGCGCAGCATCCTCGGCGTCTGCGGCCCAAGGTGCATCAAGCCCAGTGACAGCGCAGACAGCAGCGCCTGGTTTTTCTCGGGGTAGCGACTGCCTGGCAGGCGTGCGGAAGCGATATTCAACGACGTGATGCCGGCTTCCGTTACCAGATAGGCGATGAAGGCTGGTGTCAACAGCGGCGCCAGAGGCGCCAGCAAAGATTGCAGATGACGCAGGCGGTTGCTCCAGGCTTCTATCGATATCTGCGAAGACGTGACGATTTCGTCCTGCGCGTCATACAGCGCGTTCTGCTTCAGGACTTGATGCAGAAACGCGAAGAGCGAGCCGCTCAATTTTTTCTGGGTCAGTGAATGACTCATGGCTTTGTGCGTATCGGGGTTGTACAGCGCATCGGTCCACGGGCGAAGGATGGACGCGGGCGCAGACGGTGCCTGCACGCCGCCCCACACGCTGAGCAGGTAGGTCAGACGCTTATGATGCCTGACGGGCACGTAGCGCAGGACGGCGGTGCGCCAGGCTTCGCTCGCCGCGGCCAGTCGCAGATGACGGTGCAGTTCATCGTCGCTGTGAAACTCGATAAAACTCGTCGAATGACCCGCCTGATACAACACGCTCGACCCACCGGGTTGTTCCAGCAACAGCAGCCCCGTGTACTGCTGTTCCATGCCGTCGATCAGCGAGCCCTGCACGTAGAACCCCAGCGTGGACCAGCATGCAGCATCAGGCGCCAGCAGAGCCTGCACTATCGCGTCGAAACCGCTGCGTTTGAGGCTGCCAAGTCTGAGGCTGATCAGTGCGTAAGTGATGAAAGTCGACCTGAACGCGTCTTCAATGGCACCTCTTTGAAGGCTCCAGAAAGTCTCCAGTCGTCGGGTCATCAATGACAAAAAGTCGAGCGATTTTATGTAGTCTTCAACGGCCTTCGGCGTGATGGAAAGCGCCTGTTGATCGGTCAGGCTTGCGGTGCCGCTGGCGTCGTGAAACACCAGACTACGACCGTCGTGGTCGATATAACCGCTTGGGTAGTCGACCCGATAGTTACGAATCAGCGCCTCGCTCAGCGTGATCGGTTTCTCGTCGGGCGTATGAACATGGGTGGATGGCGTGCGGGCATCGCCCAGCGGGGTGATCGAGTTGCCGCGCTGATACGCGATATACACCTGCTCAGGATTGAGCGTCAGCCCGTGATGCTCGCGCAAGTAGTCTGCCATGACCTGGTTTGCGACCGTCGATGGCTGAGGCAATTGTTCGAGTATCGCAGGGCGGGTCTGCCAGAAGTCCACCGCACTGGCCAGGGCCAGGCTGCGGGCGACAGGCTTCAACAGATCAATGCTGTCATAGGCTTCTGTGCTCAGCAGTGCGTAACCAAACGCCTCGTGGGCTCTGGTCATTTCAGCAAACACATCCCCCTCGATCACTTGCGACTCTGCAACAGGCGTGGCGTCGGCGGTTTGCTCCAGCGCACTCAGTACCTGTCGATGCAGGGCGGAGTCGTTGAGGGCGGCGATCAATCTTCTGGTCATCTCTGCGGGGTCATCGCTGATGTATTCGATGATTTTTTCGCGGGCCCCCAGCACATGAATGAAGCAGTGCGAGGTGAGCCTGGACCTGAACTGGAAAAGGCCCGGCACCTGCTCGCCGTTGACACACAGCGTTCGGGTTTCGGCCCTGACATCGAGCGCCGGATCAACGGTCGATGCCGCGTCGGAGGGGAAGTCGGCCAGTCCCATGGCATTGAGCGACAGCAGATAACCTTCCCGAGTGATGCGCGTGCTCGCGTAGTGGCGTGACAGATCGTCGAGGAAGGCCAGCCGCCATAAGGTGCAATAGGTCGCTCGGTGCCGTGTCCAGAATGATTCCAGGGCAGCGGTGTAGTCGTTGCTCCAGGGTGAGTGGAGGATCAACTTGAACGCTTGTGCCGCACTGAGGTTCGAGTCCTCATCTGACAATGGAGCCGGCTCGATGCTGCTTCGAAAAAGCGCCATGGCACGCGGGCCATCGAAACAGGCCAGTGCCGTATCGGTCAGCGACAGGCGCAAGCGGTATCGCTCGCGCCCATCGGTTGCCACCGAGGGATGGGTATCGGTGATAAAGGTGATGTACGACTGGTCCGGATCCATCGGCCAACCAACCTGGTTGATGAGCAGCTCGGCCAGTTGTTCGCGAACGTAATGGCGTCGTCGGGGCGTAAAGTCCATGTCCAGTTGGCAGGCCTCCAGAAACAGTACCGAGTCCTTGATCAGTGCGAAGCCAGGGCTTTTTCGTAGCGCTTTGAAGCGTCGTACAAGCGCCTTGCTTTTATCGGCCACAGGTTCGCCTGCAAAGGGTGGCGGGCCATGTTCGAGAGAAGAAAAAGGCTGCAACGACAGAAAAAACGGCAGAGGCTTTTCGAGCCTTGCGTGCATCGCGCTGCGGTAATCGGGCAGCGGCAGGGCCGTGGATTGTGCAAACGTTGCGGCAAAAGGGTTAAACGGGGTGTCCTGGCGAGGCGGACTCCAGACGGTGTTCATGACGACCTATCGAAGTGAGTGGGTTGCCCACTCACTATGTCGAGAAGACGCCGCAGGGAAGGCATAACTATCTATTGATGGCCTGAAAACGCTTTGGCGGCATGCGTGAGCGTGCCGCCGTCAGCTGCCTTTTCAGCTGCTTTTCTGTTCCAGATAGGCACGCCAGCCGCCCAGGTGGCTGATGTTCAGCGCGCCGTCCAGTCCATAGCCTTCGCAGATAAAGCCGGTTTCCCAGCGTCCGTCGGCGAGTTGTACTTTACCCAACCCCAACGGTGCGGGGATCCCGGTGAGAAAAGAACCCAGCTCGGCGCTCGGCAGTTCCCAGACCTCCACGGCAATCGCCACTCCGTGCTCAGCCACTCTGACCATGCCGGGCCGAAACGGCGGGCCGCCTGCCAAGGCATAGAGCTGGTAATCAGGTGAGCTTTGAGTAGCCTCCAACAGCCGTGCGCCGCGCTGTTTGAGCTGACCATTCAATGCCAGCCCGTCCAGATGCGCGCCACACACCACCAGCCTCGCCTTGTCGTTGCGCGCTGGCTGAGCGATCGCGGGCAGCTGCGGCGACTGGCCTGCAACCAGCGCCAGAGCGCTGTGGCGCTGAAAGGCGTCGGCCAGGCTGAGCAGATACTGATCGGTGAACGCTCTGCCGAACAGGGTCACGCCCCATGGCAGCCCGTTCTCCATGAAGGCGGCGGGAACGGCGACGGCGGCGTAATCGAGCAGGTTGACGAAGTTGGTGTAGTAGCCGAGCTCCGAGTTGCGCAGCACCGGCTCGGCAGCCAGTTCTGCCGATGTCACGGGACGGCCGATGCTCGGTGTAACGACGCAGTCCAGACCTTCCAGTGCCTTGTCGCAAACAGCCTTCAGCGCTTGCAGGCGGTATTGTGCGCGGAAAGTATCCACAGCCGTCACGGCCGGGGCCTTGGCCAATACCGCACGAATGACCGGCAGCACCGCCTCGGGATTGTCCTGCATCAATTGCCCGGCAACGCTGTAGCGCTCGGCGACCCAAGGGCCGCCGTAGAGCAGTTTTGCGGCCTCCAGGAAGGGCGACAGGTCAAGCGTCACGGCTTCACCGCCCATTGCGGTCAGGTGATCAATGGCATCGCTGAACAGCAACGGCCCCTGGATGCAGCCGAAAAACTCCAGGTCTTCGGCACGCGGGACGCCGAAGCGAAACGGGCGTGGCGAGCCGAACGCGCTGGCGTCATTCCAGGCCGGATTGCGCCGGCTGTACTCATCGAGTGGGTCGAGTGTTGCGACCAGCCCCAGCAACTGGCTGGCTTCTCTTGCTGTGGCGGTAAAGGTCGACACACAATCCTGCGTGCGACAGGCCGGTACGACACCAGCGGTAGAGATCAGTCCTTTGCTGGCCTTCATGCCCACCAGATTATTCAGTGCAGCGGGCACGCGTCCGGAGCCTGCGGTATCGGTGCCGAGCGAGAAGCTGCTGACGCCCAGCGCGACTGCCAGTGACGAGCCCGAGCTTGACCCGCCTGATGGATAGTCCCGCAGGACGCTGTTGGGGCATGCGCCGTAAGGCGAGCGACTGCCGTTGAGACCGGTGGCGAACTGGTCCAGATTGGTCTTGCCCATCGGCACCGCGCCGAGCGCGATCAACTGGTCGACGATGGTTGCCGAGCGCTCTGGCGTGTAAGCGTAAGCGGGGCAGGCTGCGGTGGTGGGGATGCCCGCCAGGTCGATGTTGTCCTTGATCGCGAACGGCACGCCATACAAGGGCAGGTCCTTGGGTTCGTGACCTTCCAGCGCAGTCAGATAAGGCTCGAGTTCGGCACTGCTGAGCAGGTGGATGAAGAGGTGGTAGTCAGGGTTCAGCGCTGCCGCTTTCTCCCTCAGCGACAGAATCAATTGGCGGGGTGATACCTGCCCGGACTGGTACGCGGCGCGGACGCTGTCCAGACGAAGATCGCTCAGCAGTGGGGTGTCGGTCATGGCAAGGTCTCCTTGAAATTGAAAGGTTTGATTCAGTCTGCTTCCAGCACCACAACCCGCTGCCCTGCGCGTACCGCAGAGCCAGGTTGCACGCGCACGTCCGCAACAATGCCGCCGACCGTGGCGAGTACCGGGATCTCCATCTTCATTGATTCGAGAATCACCAGCACATCGCCCGCTTTGACTCGCTCGCCTGGCTGCACCTGAACTTGCCAGAGGTTGCCGGCAATCGGGCTGTCGACGCCTTGCTGGCCCTTCTGCAAAGGCAATTCTTCAAGTGCGGGCGCGACGCCTTCGTCGCTCTGAAAGTCGGCCTGACCATTGGCGATCCAGCGATCACGTTCGGCGTTGAACGCGGCTTGTTGCTGCTGACGGAACGCGGCGATGCCATCCGCTTCACGGGACAGGAAGGCCTGGTAGTCGGTCAGGTTCAGGCTGCTGTGCTCAATGTTCAGCACGAAGCGGCCCAGCGGGAAGTCCCGACGAATGCGCAGCAGTTCATCGGCGCTGACCGGGTAAAAACGGATCTGATCAAAGAAACGCAGCAGCCAGGGTTTGCCTTCGAAGGCGGCGACGTCGCGGTAGCGGTTCCACATCTGCAGCGTGCGACCGACGAACTGGTAGCCGCCGGGGCCTTCCATGCCATACACACACATGTAGGCGCCGCCGATACCGACCGAGTTTTCGGCCGTCCAGGTGCGTGCCGGATTGTACTTGGTGGTCACCAGACGATGACGCGGATCGAGCGGGGTGGCGACAGGCGCGCCGAGGTAGACATCGCCCAGGCCCATGACCAGATAGCTGGCATCGAACACCGTGCGCTGCACTTCGTCGAGGTTGGGCAGGTCGTTGATGCGGCGAATGAACTCCAGGTTGCTTGGACACCACGGCGCGTCCTTGCGCACGGTGGTCATGTATTTCTCGATGGCCAACTGGCAGGCCGGGTCATCCCATGACAAGGGCAGGTGCACGATACGCGACGCGACGTGCAGGTCTTTGGCGGCGCACACCGCGTCCCATTCGCCCGCGACGATGTCGAGCAGCGTCTTGAGGGCAAGCTGTTCCGGGCGATAGTGAACTTGCAGGGAGCGAATGCCTGGCGTCAGGTCGATCACGCCGGGCAGCGCCTTGGCTTCGAGCGCCAGCATCAGGGCGTGACCGCGCAGGCGCAGCACCAGATCAAGCTCGGGCGCGCCGATCTCAAGCAGCACATGCGTATCGCCTGACACGCGTGCCACCAGCCGGGTGTCGTCCTGACCGATGTCCAGAATGACCGGGCTTTGCAGGCGGGCGCTCAGTGGTGTGTCTGAGTGGGCGATGCCTTCCCCGGTATCGCCTTCGCTTGCTCGCGAAAAGGCCCACTCAGCCCCCGATGTGCTCAGGCCATGACACGACTCGATGCTCACCGGATGGAAGCGCACCTTGTCGCCCGCCTTCAACTGGCCCAATTGCCACAAGTCCGCTTCGATAATGGTCACCGGGCACACGAAGCCGCCCAGGCTCGGACCGTCCGGACCGAGGATCACCGGCATGTCGCCCGTGAAATCCACCGCACCGATCGCATACGGATTGTCATGAATATTGGAAGGATGCAGCCCGGCCTCACCGCCGTCAGCGCGTACCCATTCAGGCTTGGGACCGATCAGCCGCACGCCGGTACGGCTGGAATTGAAATGCACCTCCCAGTCGGTGGCAAAAAAGGTGTCGATGTACGCTTCGGTAAAGTATTCCGGCGCAGCGTGCGGGCCATAGATCACCCGGATCTGGCGGGTGGCGGCCAGATCAACGAGTTCGTCTGCTGCGATGGCCTGACCGACACTGCGATCAACCAGTGGCGCAACATGCAGCACGTCGCCAGCGCGCAAGGCCCGGCCACCGTGACCGCCGAACTGGCCCAGCGTGAAGGTGCTTTTGCTGCCCAGATAATCCGGCACGTCGAGCCCGCCGCGTACGCACAGGTAACTTCGCGCGCCGGCTCCTGCGATGGTGCCCAAAGCCAGTGTCGAGCCTGCCCGCACCAGCAATGCGGTGTTCACGGCGCACGGCTCACCATCGATGCTCACCGGAATCACCGCCCCCGTCACCGCCACAACCGCGTCAGTATTGAAGCGCAGCAACGGGCCGCTCATGGTGACTTCCAGTGCGGCGCAACCTTCGGCATTGCCAAGCAGCCGGTTGCCTTGACGTAACGCACGGCTGTCCATCGGCCCTGACGGTGGGACACCGACCGCCCAGTAACCCAGACGTCCCGGATAGTCCTGAACACTGGTCTGAGTGCCACCGCTCAACACTTCGAACGTGTCTGCGTGATAAACCAGCCCTTCCAGACAACGGGTCCAGGGTTGGCCGCTGGCGAAGGGGGTGTCGGCGATGATCTGGCGCAGATAGTCGCGATTGGTTTCCACACCGTACAGACGCGTTTCGTTCAGCGCATCGGCCAGCCCTGCGCTGGCTTCATCGCGGGTGGGCGCCCAACTGATCAGCTTTGCGATCATCGGGTCAAAGTAAGGCGGGATCTCACAACCGGCCTCGACCCAGGTGTCGATACGCAACGTTTGGCCGTCGGCCGACGGGAAACTCACAGCGGTCAGCAGGCCTGGGCAGGGCTGGAAGTCGCGGCCCGGGTCTTCGGCATACAAACGCGCCTGGATGGCATGCCCCGCCGGCTTGAGGGTTGTTTGCAGCGTGCTGAGTGGCGGCAGGTCACCAGCGGCCAATTGCACCATCCAACTGACAAGATCGACACCCCATACCTGTTCCGTAACACCGTGCTCAACCTGCAGGCGCGTGTTCACTTCCAGAAAGTAGAAGCGCTGGTCCTCGCTGTCGAAGACGAATTCCACGGTGCCGGCGCTGCGATAATTGACCGCCTTCGCCAGCTTGATAGCGGCGGCGCACAGTTCGTCAGCCATGCCCGCAGGCAGATTCGGAGCAGGCGTCTCTTCAAGCACTTTCTGATTGCGGCGTTGCACCGAGCAGTCGCGAACACCGAGCGAGAGCACCTCACCCAAACCATCGCCGAAGACCTGCACTTCCAGGTGGCGGGCGCGCTGGATGTATTTCTCGATGAATACACCCGCGTCGCTGAAATTGTTCTGGCCAAGGCGTTTGACCGCTTCGAACGAGTCAGTCAGTTCTTCGGCGCTGCGGCAGACACGCATGCCGATACCGCCACCGCCCGCGGTGCTTTTGAGCATCACCGGATAGCCGATGGTTTCAGCAGCGGCAAGTGCCGACGCCAGACTGTCGAGCAGTTCGGTGCCTTCCAGCATCGGAACACCGTGTTGCCTGGCCAGCGCACGCGCCGTGTGCTTGAGACCAAAGACACGCAGTTGCTCAGGTGTCGGGCCGACGAAAGCGATGCCAGCGTCTTCGCAGGCTTGGGCGAACGCAGCATTTTCAGACAGAAAACCGTAGCCCGGATGAATCGCGCCAGCCCCGCTGGCTTTGGCGATGGCCAGAATCTTGTCTACCGCCAGGTACGTCCCGGCAGCACCGCCTTCGCCCAGGCTGTGGGCTTCGTCAGCCTGCATCAGGTGCAGACTGGCGGCGTCGGCTTCGGAATACACTGCCACGCCCTGAACTTTCAATGTCCGCAGAGTGCGCAGAATACGGCAGGCGATGGCGCCACGGTTGGCGATCAGCAGTTTGTCGAACATGGCATAACCCCGGAAACCCGGGCGTACCCGGTTTCGTGATGGGAAGCGGGCCGTCCCGCTATTGGTTTTCTAAGCAACGGTCGTCCGTCGCTGCCAGAAGGCATTCGGGTGGTATCAGTCGCGAATCAACAACTGCGCAGGCGTCGGGTTGTAGCCGTTGCAGGGGTTGTTCAGTTGCGGGCAGTTGGAGATCAGCACGATCACATCCATCTCTGCACGCAGTTCGACGTACTTGCCGGGGGCAGAAATACCGTCTTCAAAGGTCAGGCCGCCGTCAGCGGTCACCGGCACGTTCATGAAGAAGTTGATGTTCGGCCCGATGTCGCCCTTGGTCAGGCGGCCGTCGTGCAGGCAGGCGCGCAGGTAGTTGTCGCGGCAGCTATGCATGTGACGCTTGTCCAGCGCGTAACGCACGGTGTTGCTCTCCTGGGCGCATGCGCCGCCGAGGGTGTCATGCCGACCGCAGGTGTCGTCGACGATGGTCAGCATCGGTTGGCCGAGGTTGGAATACAGCACGCTGCCCGTGGTCAGGTACACGCTGTTCTGGCGGCGCAACGTGCGCTGCACGTCGTAGCGCTCACGCGGGTTGGCAAGGCTGAAGAACAGCGTGTCAACCGCCTGGTTGCCTTCCAGATCGAGAATACGCACGGTCTGTCCGGCTTTGACCTCGGTCAGAAACGGCTCGCCAGCGGCAATGGTCGCGTCGCAGCAATGATGGGCGTTCAGGTTCATGACAGGGCTCCTCAGGCGAACAGGCGATCAGTGTTGATAAAGCCGCGCTCGTTTTCCGGGCGTGATGTGCGGCAATGCTCGGCGACGCTGGCGTCGGCTTTCATCCAGCTCAACTTGAGCGGTTTCGGGGCGTAGTGCGGGTTGGGGTCCATCGGGTGTTGCAGGGCAGTGAGCACCACCAGCGTGTCCATCGGGGCGTAGAGTTCGATGTAGTCTCCGGCTTTCGAATTGTTCTCAGCAAAATGCAGTGTGCCCTTGTCGTCCACGTCGACCCGGCTGAACAGGTTGAGGGTCATCAACAGGTCCGACAGGCCCAGGCCCCATTTGCCCAGCTCGACCATCAGGTTGTCGACGCCGTTGCGAAAGAAACCGTTGCGCAGTTCCTGATAGCGGCCCTGTCCGTATTTTTCAGCGACTTCCTGCGCATTCAGCACTCCACCGATGCTGTCGCTCCAGCCGCAGGTGTCGGTGACGATGGCAGCGAGTACGCGGCCCATGTCCGAGTACAGGCAGTGGCCGCTACTGAGCCGGGCGGTGTGTTGGCATTTGAGGCTGTCCGGCAAATTCAGACGCTCGGTTTTTTCATGGGCGTTAAGCAGGGTCAGGCTGACGTTGGCGTTGCCGTCCAGGTCAGTCAGGCGCAACAGTTCGCCACGCTTGAGGACGAACGAGCGGTGGGCGCCGCCGGGCAACAGTTCTTCAGCGAAAACGGGGTACAGCGTGGTGGAATCGGTCATTGAACGGGTTCCTCTTTAACCGGTTGCAGCGAATCGAGGGCGGCGCGCTCGGCGCGGCGTTCGCTGTTGAGGGGGATGTCGTATGTGATGCGCGCGCCATAAGCTCCGGGTTCGTGCGGGTCATGGCGGATTTTGTCGAACACCAGCAGACGGGTGCCGAGGTTGAAGCCTTCGGACAGGTCGTGAGTGACCATGAAAACGGTCAGCTTTGTTTCGCGCCACAGCTCCAGCAGCAGGCTGTGCATGTCCTTGCGGATACCGGGGTCCAATGCGCCAAAGGGTTCGTCGAGCAGCAGCACGCGGGGTTTCATGATCAGCGCCTGAGCAATCGCCAAGCGTTGTTGCATGCCACCGGACAGTTGCGTCGGGTATTTGTCCAGCGCGTGACCGAGGCCGACTTTGTGCAGCAACTGCGCTGCCTGCTCGCGGGCGTCCCGTT
Source organism: Pseudomonas californiensis (assembly GCF_021147775.1). GTDB lineage: Bacteria > Pseudomonadota > Gammaproteobacteria > Pseudomonadales > Pseudomonadaceae > Aquipseudomonas > Aquipseudomonas californiensis. The sequence continues at coordinate 86,733 of NZ_JAGTPK010000015.1, read as the reverse complement.
TGGCTTGCCCGAACAGGCGGCCGATCCAGGGCGAGCGGGGCAGCTCCAGGCCCAGCGCCACGTTGTCGAGCACAGACAAGTGCGGGAACACCGAATAACGCTGGAAAACCACACCGCGGCTGGAATCCGGCTCGTTCGAGAGCGGCTGACCGTCCAGCGTGATAGAACCTCGGCTGGATGATTCCTGACCGAGCAGCAGGCGCAGGAAGGTCGATTTGCCGCAGCCAGAGGCGCCGACCAGTGTGCAGAACTCACCCTCGGCCACGTCCAGATTCAGGCCTTCCAGCACCACCTGGTCGTCGTATTGCTGCCAGACGTTGCGCACGCAGATAAAGCTCATGCTCGTGATCCTTCGTACCAGGGGAACGCACGGCGTGTCAGGGCTTTCAGGCCCCAGTCCATCAGCCAGGCCAGCAGCGTGATCCAGACCACGTAAGGCAGAATCACGTCCATTGCCAGATAACGGCGCACCAGAAAAATTCGATAGCCCAGCCCGTCGGTCGAAGCGATGGCCTCGGCCGCGATCAGAAACAGCCAGGCCGAACCCAGCACCAGCCGCAGCGCGATCAGCAGGCGTGGCAGCAACTGCGGCAGGATCACCCGCAGGATCAGCGTCCAGGTCGAAGCGCCGAGAGTCTGGGCCTTGATCAGCAGCTCGACCGGAATTTCACGGGCGCGCTGTTCCAGGTCCCGGGCAAGGATCGGTGTGATACCGATCACGATCAGCATCACTTTCGACAGCTCGCCCAGGCCGAAAACAATGAACAGGATGGGCAGGATGGCCAGCGGCGGCACCATCGACAGCACCGTCAGCAACGGCGACAAGGGTGCACCGAACATCGGCAGGATGCCTGCCGCTATGCCCAGGCACAGCCCCAGTAACGCGCTGATCCCAAGCCCGATCGCCAGGCGTTGAAGGCTTGACGCGGTGTCCTGCCACAACAGGTATTCCCCGGTTCGCGTGTCGGCGGTAAAAGCCATGCGGTTGACTGCATCAGCCATCTGCACGGCGCTGGGCAGCAATTTGTCGTTGGGGTTCTCCGCGAGCCGCGTCGCTGAGCCCATGAAATAGGCGAACAGCAACAGGGCGAACGGCAGGAGCACCAGAATCAGGCGACCTGCGCGGTCCGGATGGCGGTTTATCAAACGCATGGCAATGACCTTTGTGCGAACGGTGGATTACAGCGTGCCGTCGGCAGCCATCTGCACGTAGCTGGGGTCGAAGTGCAGCTTGAGGTTGGCCTTGTCGCCGGTGGTTACGTCATTGGCGAACGTCATGCCGACAGCGCTGGAGTCCTTGGCACCTTCGCCCAGCAAACCGTGACCGAACGAGAAGTCGGCGACTTTGCGCTGGGTTTCCGGGAGCTGTTTGCTGGTCGCGAACTCAAGCGCCTCCTTGGGTGTGGCGAACAGTTTGGTGGTGTTCAACTGCGCCTGGAAACCTGCCAGATCAGTACCGGATGCCTTGGCCATGTGCTCCAGCGCGGCCTTGCTCTGGGCATTTTTTGCGTTCATCAGTGCAACCACTTCAAACCACGCGCCGGTCAGCGCCTTGCCGAGGGCCGGGTTGTCTTTGAGGGTCTGAGTGTTGACGACCATCATGTCCATGATTTCGCCAGGGATCTGGCTGGAGTTGAACACTTCGGTCACGCCAGGCTTGGCTTTGATATCGGCCAGCATGGGGTTCCAGGTGGTAACCGCCTTGACGTCGCTGGTATTGAAGGCAGCAGAAATATCGGCATCCGAGGTGTTGACGACCTTCAGGTCTTTTTCACGCAGACCGACGCTGTCCAGGGCGCGCGCCAGCAGGTAGTGCGAAACCGAAAGCTCGACTAGATTGACGTCCATGCCTTTGAGGTCGGCCACTTTCTTGCCTTCACCCTTGAGCACGATGCCGTCGTTGCCGTTGGAGAAGTCGCTGACGATAAGCGCAGTGCTTTCCACGCCTCCCGCTGCCGGGATGGTCAGCGCGTCCATGTTGGTCATGGTGCAGCCGTCGAACTGGCCAGCGGTGTACTGGTTGATCGATTCGACGTAGTCGTTGAGCTGTGTCACATCAATCTTGATGCCGTACTTTTTCGCCCACTTGTCGACGATGCCCTGTGTGCCGGCATATTCCCACGGCATCCAGCCCGCGTAGATGGTCCAGCAGACATTGAAGTGATCTTTGGGAGCGGCGTGCGCCGAAAAGCTCAACGCAGCAAGGAGACCTGCACCGAGCAGGCTGAGGAAACGAGACTTTTGCTTGTGCATGTCGAGAAATCTCCAGTAGAAAATAGGGCGGCGAGGAGCAACGTGACACCACTGGTGTCCTGTCTCCCGGGCTTTTTTCCCGCCGTGTAACCTCTACTGGAGGTCGCCAACTCTCGGACCAGCCACTTGCCTTTCGGCAAGCCGGAACCCTAGTCGGCTATTGCAAATTGTGGTGCCGCGAACCTGTGTTGACTCCTGCACGAAGAGAACTAAGCGAGAGTTGTGCCAACTCGGCAGAAGCTTTGTGATTGAAGGCTCGCAGGTCATTCTCGGCTGATTTACTGCCGTTACGTTGCCTCTTGCTGGTGCAGCCTCGCACCGCCATGAAGCGCTTGAGGAAATGTTTTGTAGCATCTTTGTAAAAAACGGAAATGTGACGATGTGCCTTGATCGCAAAGGATTTTGAGCAGTATTTGCTTCAATCGCCATTCTGGGAGCCGTCGGGAACTCAGGCACTAGAAGGCCTTTTCGCTGTCTGATCTTTCGTCCGCCAACCGCTTGGTGGACGCCGACCAGCGTCGCTGGTTTGTGCCCAATCGCGGTCCGGGAGGCCGCCATGTATCGAAGACCCTTGCTTATCGTTTTGCTGACCCTTTTCCTTGCTGGTTGCTACGGAGGCCCTGGTTACTACGAATCCGATGTGTACACGCAGCCCACTACAGTGGTGGGTGGCGGTTACGCTTATGACAATGGTTACCGCTCTACCTACTATCAGGAACGGCGCATCTACGTAGCGCCTCAACAACGCTATTACAATCAACCGCGCTATTACACACCCGCACCGCGCTATTACGCGCCGCCACCGGTGCCGCGTTACTACCAGCCGGGTCGTCCGCCCGGCTATGGATGGAGAGGTGACGGCCCGCGCGGCAACGACGGCTACCGAGGTCGTGGAAACCGTGGCTGGGATGACCACGGAGGCCGGGGCGACCGCGGCGACAGAGGCGGACGTGACCATGGGCGTGGCGACGGCCGCGGTGGTCACCGTTGAACCTTTGCGGTTTATCGCTGAGCTGGATCGTTGAACAGACCTGATCAAAACCGCTCCGCCTTCTGGCGGAGCACTTGTTTTGGCCCCTGAATCAATATTCCGACAGATCTGCCAGCGGGTGCCGCCCTTCCCAGACTTTCTCGAAATGTGCCTCGATGACGGCACGCGGTACCTTGGTGACGTCCTGCCAATGCCAGTGCGGCGTCTGATCCTTGTCGATCAGGCGCGCGCGAACGCCTTCGGTGAACTCAGGGTGGCGACAGCAGTTGAGGCTGATGGTGTATTCCATCTGAAACACCTCGGCCAGCGAAAGATGGCGTGCCCGATGGATCTGTTCCCACACCAGATGTGCCGTCACCGGGCAACCCTGGGCGAGATTTTTCGCCCCTCGCGCCAGCAGGGCATCGTCCTGATGCTGCAGATGAACGAGAGCGTTCCAGGCACAGGCCAGATTGCCCACGTCCAGCAAGGCGTCAATCTGCGGCCTGCGCGGCAGCCACTGCGCGTCCGGCAACTGACCGAGCGCTTCGTGTTGCAAGGCCTTGAGCAGGCTGTTGAGCTGAATGTCTGTCTGTTCCTGCCAGTTGAGCTGCAGCAGCCCTTCAATCAGGTCTTCCTGCTGTTCGTCGAGCAGACAGCGGTCGGCGAGGTCCAGGTCAAGTGCATCTCGCCCGTTGATGTGCGAACCGGTCAAACCCAGAAACAAGCCGAGCTTGCCGGGCAGGCGGGACAGGAACCAGCTGGCCCCTACGTCAGGGTACAGACCGATGCTTATTTCCGGCATGGCCAGACGGCTGCTCGGTGTAACGATGCGAATACTCGCGCCCTGCAACAGCCCCATGCCGCCACCCAGCACATAGCCGTGGCCCCAGCAGATCAGCGGTTTGGGGTAGGTGTGGAGTCGATAATCCAGACGGTACTCCGCGCCGAAGAACTGCGCGGCGAGCGGCGGTACGGTGCCCGGGGATGTGCGACAGGCTTCCACCAGGGTGCGCACATCACCGCCGGCACAGAAGGCTTTGGGTCCATTGCCGCGCAGCAGCACGCATACGATCTGCGGGTTGCTGGCCCAGGCTTCCAACTGTTCGGAAAGCGCCGTGATCATCGGCAGCGACAATGCATTCAGTGACTGTTCTGCATCCAGTGTTGCGATGCCAATGCGGGCGCCGCCCTGCGCGTGGAGTTCTTCGAATTGCAGATTCATCGTGGCCCTCTCTTGCGTGCACTGCAGATAACGTTGGTCTGCGCGGTGCACAATTAAGTTGCAAAGGGATGTCTGAGGCTGAGTGTAGGAAAGGACGCGTGACAGCGTCGTACATTTGACTTTGCGGACGAGCTTTCCTAGTGTCCGCGCATTGTTTTTACGGATTTGATCATGACCACTGACGACCGCATCAAACTTGAGCCCAGCTGGAAAGAAGCGCTGCGTGACGAGTTCGAAAAGCCTTACATGAATCAGTTGCGTGAATTCCTGCGCCAGGAACACGCCGCCCACAAAGAGATCTACCCGCCGGGCCCGTTGATATTCAATGCGCTCAACTCGACGCCGCTGGATAACGTCAAGGTGGTGATTCTTGGGCAGGACCCGTATCACGGCCCGAACCAGGCTCATGGTCTGTGCTTCTCGGTACAGCCGGGCGTGCCGACGCCGCCTTCGCTGGTCAATATCTATAAAGAGCTCAAGCGCGATCTGAATATCGACATTCCCGGCCACGGTTGCCTGCAATCATGGGCCGATCAAGGCGTCCTGCTGCTTAATACCACCCTTACAGTAGAGCGTGCCAATGCAGCCTCCCATGCGGGCAAGGGTTGGCAGCATTTTACGGACCGAATCATTCAGGTGGTCAGTGAGCATCAGCCGCACCTGGTGTTTCTGCTGTGGGGCGCGCATGCACAGAGCAAGCAGAAGCTGGTCGATGCCACCAAGCATCTGGTTCTGACGTCCGTTCATCCCTCGCCGCTGTCGGCTTATAAAGGCTTCCTGGGCAACGGGCATTTTGGACGGGCCAACAAGTATCTGGAGCAGAACGGAATCGCCCCGATTGACTGGCGGCTGCCCAACATCTGATCGAAGCTCAGCCTGCAGGCTTTCTGTTCCAGCGTCGAAACAGCGGTTCTGCGAGAAACAGCACGAACAGCAGGCGCATGACCTGCATGGCTGTGACCAGCGGGACAGACAATTGCAGCACTTCGGCGGTCAGGCTCATCTCGGCAATACCGCCGGGCATCATGCCCAGCGTCAGCGAGCGCACGTCGAGATGGGTGAGGGCGCTCAGGCCAAGGGCGGCGAGGGCGGCGATCAGCATCGTCAGCGCAGTGCCCAGCAAGGTGCGGGCGAGAAAAGACGGGGCCCTGCGAAAGAACTCCCGATTGAAATGACAACCCAGCCCGCTGCCGATCAGCAACTGGCCCAACTGGCTGGCACCGTTGGGCAAGCCGATTCTCAGGTCCCAGACCACGCTGACCACCGCGCTGAGCAGCAATGGCCCAAACAACCACGGGTTGGGTTGCTTGAGTCGTTGCCACAGCCAGGCCAGCGCTGCGCCTACCGGCAGCAGAAACGCCAGCCAGCGCCAATCGACGCTGGTTGCGTGCAGGGCGGGCGCGCCGTCACCCAGCAGGTATTTGAAGATGGCCGGTACGCACAGGACCACTGCGAGCACCCGCAGGCTTTGCGCGGCTGCAACGCTGCTGAGCGTGGCGCCGTTGCGTGCACCCAGATTGACCATTTCGCCGGAGCCACCCGGCATGCTGGAAAAAAAGGCAGTAGGGCGATCTTCGCCGGTGCGCAGCATCAGCCAGACACCGACCAGACACGACAGGCTGGTGACCAGCGCACCGAAGAAAATCAGACCGAAATGCGCCAGTACCTGTTCAATCACGACGGGTGTGAAATGTAGGCCGATGCCGATCCCGATGATCAATTGGCCGCATTTGCGGCCACCGGGAATCTGCGCCAGCTGCCAGGGTGTCAGGCAGCGTACAAGAATGATGGCCAGCAGCGAGCCGACCATCCACGGTAAAGGCCAGCCGACCTGGCTGGCGAGGTAACCGCCAAGCAGGCCGACCAGCGGCGTCGCCCACCAACTGCGCAGAGATGAATCAGGCATTGGCGGCGGTATGCCGTTTGGCACGCTTGCGCCAGATGCGGATCACCGGGAACAACAGCATGAAAATGGTGAGCACCCAGACACCCAGAGTGATCGGGCTGGACCATAGGATCCCTAGCTCGCCATTGGAGATGGACAGCGCACGACGCAGATTCTGCTCCATCAGACCGCCGAGAATGAAGCCCAGCAGGATCGGCGACAGCGGGAAGTCCAGCTTGCGGAGGATGTAACCGAAGATGCCGATGCCGACCATCAGGAACAGATCGAAGGTTGTGGCATGTACGGCGTAGACACCGATCCCGGTGATGATTGCGATCACCGGTACCAGCGCCCAGTTCGGCACGGCCAGGATGCGGGTAAAGATGCGGATCATCGGAATGTTGAGGATCACCAGCATGATGTTGGCGATGAACAACGATGCGATCAGACCCCATACCAGATCCGGTTGCTGTTGGAACAGCATTGGCCCAGGGGTGATGTTGTACAGCGACAAGGCGCCGATCATCACGGCAGTGGTGCCAGAGCCCGGAACGCCCAGAGTCAGCATTGGTACCAGAGCGCCGCAGGCGGTTGCGCCGATAGCGGTTTCCGGCGCTGCGAGGCCGCGCATGTCTCCTTGGCCGAACGTGCCTTTGGGGCCTGCAATACGTTTCTCGGTCATGTAAGCGACAGCACTGGCCAGTGTCGCGCCGGCCCCTGGCAGTACGCCGAGAATGAAGCCCATCAGGCCGCAGCGAATGTTGACCGCAAACACCGCCGCCGCTTCCTTGAAGTTGAACATCATGCGTCCGGTGGCTTTGACCGCTTCCTGCCCTCGGTGGGTTTTTTCCAGCAGCAAAAGAATTTCGCTGATGGAGAACAGGCCCAGTACCAGCACCACGAACTGAATGCCGTCGGTGAGATGGATGTTGTCGCCAGTGAAGCGATACACACCACTGTTGGCGTCGATACCGACGGCTGACAGGAATAGGCCGATCAGCGCGGCAATAAACGTCTTGAGGGGTTTGTCACCGGCCATGCCGCCCAGGCAGACGATGGCGAACACCATCAACACGAAGTATTCCGCCGGGCCGAAGGCAATTGCCCATTTCGCAAGCAGCGGGGCGAACAGCACCATGCCGCAGGTAGCGATGAAGGCGCCGATGAACGAGCTCCAGGCCGAAAGCGACAGCGCTACACCAGCCAGGCCCTTGCGAGCCATCGGGTAGCCGTCGAGCGTGGTCATCACGGTCGAAGCTTCGCCCGGAATGTTGAGCAGAATCGAGCTGATACGGCCGCCGTATTCGCACCCCAGGTAAACGGCCGCGAGCAGAATCAGCGCTGATTCCGGCGGCAGCCCCAATGCGAAGGCAATCGGTATCAACAGTGCGACGCCGTTGATTGGCCCAAGCCCCGGCAGCAGGCCGACGATGGTGCCGATCAAGGTGCCGGACAGTGCGGTTATCAGGTTGTAAGGCGTCAGGGCCACGCCGAATCCGTGGCCCAGGTAGCTGAAAGTATCCATGTTTAATTCTCCAGAACGCTGAGAAGACCCAAAGGCAACGGAACGTCCATGGCTTTATCGAACAGCAGGTAGAGGCCAATGCTCATCAGAATCACCACGACAATGCTCGGTACCCAGCGTCCGCCATACAGGCGCGCCATGGGAATGCCGATCAGAATGCTGCTGAGGATGAAACCCAGTGGCTCGAACAGGCCGGCAAACACGAGTAACAGCGCAATGCAGATACCGATCTTGACCAGGGTTTCGCGGTCGAGCGGGGGCTCTTCCTCGGTGTGCACGATCGGTGTCGGGCGAAATACCAGGTAGAGCAAGGCAGCGCCCATCAGGGCGAGCATCAGCAGCGGAAATGCACGCGGCCCGACTGGTTCATAGGAAAAAGGTGCCTGATACGGCCAGGCCATAAGCGCCAGGCCGATGCATGCGAGCAGCAGCACGGCGGCAAAAATACGTTGTAAGACCATGGAAAGCTCCTGAGTCGCGCCCGTCCGGCGGGCGCAACCGAAAGTCAGTCAATTGCGTTCAATTACTGAACCAGGCCAAATTCCTTGGCCAGCAGCTTGTAGTCGGCCACTTGCTTTTTGACGTAGGTATCCAGCTCCGCACCGGTCATGGCGAACGGGAACAGCTCGCGTTGGTCACGCAGCTTGGCGAAGTCTTCCGAGGCCAAGATCTTGTCGAACGCAGCCTTCCACCAGTTGTACTGTTCGTCGGTGACTTTCGGGCCCAGGTAGAAGCCGCGAACCACTGGCCAGACAATGTCGTAGCCCTGTTCCTTGGCGGTAGGGATGTCTTTCATTTCAGGTTCGTCGATGCGCTTTTCGGCAAACACAGCCAGCAGACGCATATCACCACTCAGGATGTGCGGCATGGAGTCGGAAATGTCGGTACTGCCCACCTGAATGTGCCCGCCCAGCAGTGCCGTGGCGATTTCACCACCGCCTTCCAGTGCCACGTAGCGCAATGCGCGCGGGTTGATACCGGCTGCCTTGGCAATCAGCGCAGTTTGCATCCAGTCCTGGCTGCCGACGGTGCCGCCTGAACCGATCACCACTTTGCTCGGGTCAGCCTTCAGCGCGTTGACCAGGTCGTTGAGGTTTTTGTAAGGCGAGTCACTTTTGACCGCGATGGCGCCATAGCTGGTGCCGACCGCCGCCAGCCAGCGCACAGCGTTCTCGTCGAAGCGTCCGAACTTGCCTTGCGCAAGGTTGAGCAGCGACCCGCTCGACCAGGCCACAAGGGTGCCCGCATCGGCTGGGCGCTGTGCGACCACCGCGTTATAGGCTACTGCGCCGACACCGCCGGGCATGTAAGTCACGCGCATCGGCGAAGTCAGGATCTTTTCATTGATCAGCGCGCTCTGGACGAGTTTGCAGGTCAGGTCGAAGCCGCCGCCTGGAGAGGCCGGCGCGATGCACTCCGGACGTTTCGGTTCGTCGGCAAACAGTTGGCTTACAACCATCATGCAACCAGTGGCCACGGCTATCTGACGCAAGGAAAATTTCATGTGCAGTCTCCTGAGGTGTTTTTGTTTTTGGATGAGGGAAGCTGTTGGGTACTCGTGGACGTCAGGCAGGCGACAAGAGGCCGTGCGCTGACAGGGCTGTCATCGGCGCAAAAAAATGCATTGAAGTCGGGAAGAGGGGCGCTGAACCGTTAGGTCCGTGGAGCGCACGCAAGCGGAAAAGCAATTGCTGACGGGTAGTCGAGCCTGGGATGGCGTAGACATGATGTAACTCCATTCACTGATTTATTGTTTTTATTGTTCAGACGTATCCGGACGCCTGTTCACGTACCCGTTTCAGGGTCGTGCCCCGATGCTAAATGACGAACCTTTCATAAACCTTTCAATTACCTTTCAGGTGGTCGTCCAGGGATCTCGAGGTGTTTCAGTGCTTCACAGGCCGTGGCACGCCTGTAAACTCCGCCTCCACGAGCCTCGATAAAAACACTGACAATCAGGAGACGGCGATGCGTGTTCTTCTTGTGGAAGATCATCTGCAATTGGCTGAAAGTGTCGCGCAGGCGCTCAAGAGCGCGGGTTTGACGGTTGATGTGCTGCATGATGGCGTCGCTGCCGACCTTGCGTTGACCAGCGAAGAGTATGCCGTCGCTATCCTCGACGTCGGACTGCCCCGGATGGATGGCTTTGAAGTGCTGGCTCGTTTGCGCGCGCGCAGCAAGAACCTGCCGGTCCTGATGCTGACGGCTCGCAGCGACGTCAAGGATCGGGTGCATGGCCTGAACCTCGGCGCTGACGATTACCTGGCAAAACCCTTTGAACTGTCCGAGCTTGAAGCCCGGGTCAAGGCGTTGCTGCGTCGCAGTGTGCTGGGCGGTGAGCGCCAGCAACGCTGCGGTGTACTGGTATACGACCTGGACACGCGGCGCTTTACCCTGGGTGACGAATTGCTGACCCTCACCTCGCGCGAGCAGGCAGTGCTTGAAGCACTGATCGCAAGGCCTGGACGCGTCATGAGCAAGGAGCAACTGGCCGCGCAGGTTTTCGGGCTCGACGAAGAGGCGAGCCCCGATGCCATCGAAATATATGTGCATCGGCTGCGCAAGAAGCTCGACGGGCATGCGGTGGCTATCGTGACCTTCCGCGGCCTCGGCTACCTGCTGGAAAGCCGCGATGATCAATGACAGCCTGCGCTGGCGGCTGCTTTGGAACCTGGCACTGCTTCTGGTTGTGCTGATGCTGGCCAGCGGTATGAGTGCTTACTGGAATGGACGAGAGGTAGCGGACACTGCGTACGACAGGACCCTGCTGGCCTCGGCCCGAACCATCGCTGCCGGGCTGACGCAGCGGGATGGCACGTTGAGTGCCGATATCCCTTACGTTGCGTTGGACACCTTTGCCTACGACAGCGAAGGGCGCATCTATTACCAGGTCAATGACATCCACCAGAAATTGATCTCAGGCTACGAAAATCTCCCGTCTCCACCGCCCGGCACTTTGCGTACCGACGATTATCCGGCGCTGGCCAAGTTCTACAACGGTAATTATCAAGGGCAGGACGTACGCGTCGTCAGTCTGCTCAAGCCTGTCACAGATCCAGGCATGAACGGCACCGCCGAGATTCGAGTGGCTGAAACCCAGGAGGCCCGCAAGGGTATGGCGCGTAGCCTGATGGCCGACACGCTGTTGCGACTGGGCATGCTCGGCGGCGGTGCGTTGCTGTTGGTCTGGTTCACGGTCAGCGCTGCCTTGCGGCCACTTGAGCGGTTGCGTACGGCTGTTGAAGAGCGCCAGCCCGATGATCTTCGGGCATTGCCCATGGTCGAGGTACAGCATGAACTGCGACCGTTGGTCGGCGCGCTCAATCACTTCACCGAGCGCTTGCGGCTGCAGTTCGAGCGTCAGGCGCAGTTCATTGCTGACGCAGCGCACGAACTGCGGACCCCGCTCGCGGCGCTAAAGGCGCGGGTCGAACTGGGTCTGCGCGACAAGGATCCGCAGCAATGGCGCACCACACTTGAATCGGCAGCACTTGGCACCGACCGCTTGACCCATTTGGCCAATCAGTTGCTGTCGCTGGCGCGTATCGAAAACGGTGCTCGTGCAATTGCCGAAGGGGGCGCCCAGCAACTGGACCTGAGCCAGTTGGCGCGTGAACTGGGCCTGGCGATGGCACCTCTTGCCCACTCGCATGGCGTTTCTCTTGCGCTGGAAGCTGACGAGCCTGTGTGGCTGCGCGGTGAGCCCACGCTGCTCAACGAGCTGCTGAGCAATCTGATCGACAATGCGCTTGCGCATACTCCGTCCGGTGGCAATGTAGTGTTGAGGGTTTATGCGCCGGGCATCCTGGAAGTTGAAGACGACGGCGCGGGCATCCCGCAGGAAGAGCGCGAACGAGTATTCGAGCGCTTCTATCGCAGTACCCAGCAGGGAGGTGGCGCGGGCCTGGGACTGGCGATCGTCGGGGAGATATGTCGTGCGCACCTGGCGCGGATATCGCTGCATGACGGCGCTGAACGTGGCTTGAAAGTAAGGGTCAGCTTTGGCCTGAATCAGTAAAGCATGTCCATTGCTTCGTCCATTTCGGCGCTCAACAGCCCGCTAGCGGTATGCAGTCTCAACTGGCTGAACGCTGGCAGATCGACGATATCGATCTGGCCAAGAGGGTGCGCGGTATTTCTGTGGATATGCACGGCTGCAACTTGCACCAGATCAACATAGTCGGGGCTGCGCGAAACGCGTGTGAGGTCCTGAAACTTGGCCGGTACGCAGGCCAGAGGCTCGGGAAAGTCCCACGAGCGCAACAGTCGCTCGCCAATCACCGGGTGAATGTTGTCGATCACGTGATTGAGGCTGACGGGGTCTGCAAGCAGATCGAAGTGATCTTCGGCATAGGTCAGGATGGGCAGGACGCCAATCAGGTGTACCAGCCCGGCCAGAGTGGCCTGGTCCGGCTTCAGTTGGGTGTAGTTCTGGCACAGTGAATAACTGATCCCTGCGACCTGCAGACTTTGTTTCCAGATTTCACGCATCTTGTGTTCGACCACTTCAGACTTGGCGTGAAACATCTGCTCGACCACCAGCCCGATCGCCAGGTTGCAGGTGTAATTGACCCCCAGACGGCGAACGGCGGTGATTACGTCGCTGACTTCGAAATTGGGACGTAGCAGCGGGCTGTTGGCCACTTTGATCAGGCGAGCGGAAAGGGCAGTATCGCTGCCAATCACCTTGCTCAACGCCGCAATGCTGATCTCTGTGTCCTCGGCGGCAAGGCGAATCTTCAGTGCTACTTCCGGCAGGGTAGGCAGGAACAAGGCATCTCTATCGATGGCCTTGATCAAATTTCTCTGCACCTCGTCAGCCATCTTGCTCATGTTGCGTCTCGCAGCCGTTGGGGGTGTCCAGAGTGTGCCGGGCGCTCTGGGAGCGCCAGCGTGCTGGGTCGCTTAAGACAATAGGAACCTTGCCGCGTTCGGTGATTCTACCGCTGAGTTTCGAGCTTGCTGTCCAGAATGTAGGGCAGTTCACGTATTTCCAGGGCAGTGCCTTGCGGCGAACCAAGATGTATCTGACCGTTTTCTGCAGCATCACCCTGCAGGATTGCGAGCAACTCGACGGTTTGCCCAGACTGCGCTGCAACCACGACATTACCTACGGCACTGGCATGTACCGGCGAGAACACCGGGGTTCCGGGCGCGGGTATCTCGTTGCTGTCCACCGAAAGGCGATACAGTCGACGCTTGAGCTTACCCAGGTACTGCATGCGTGCGACGATTTCCTGGCCTGTGTAGCAACCTTTCTTGAAACTGACGCCACCCACAGCCTGCAAATTGATCATTTGCGGAATGAATTCTTCACGGGTTTCGCTGAACACCTGGCCGATGCCCGCCTGGATCTGGCCAAGCAGCCAATCGTTGAGAGAGCCTTCGCTCAATTGCGATGCCAGTCGAGACTTGATGCTGTCTGCCTGTTCTGCGCGTACCCAGAGTTCTGCGCGAGCAGGCGAGACCCGGATTGCGATCAGGTCATTGGCCCGCACGACAGCGTCGGTTTCCTGCGCCAGATCCAGCCCCAGGCTTACCAGCACACCGTCACCATCCTGCAAGCCAAAGCGCACCCAGGTGTCGCTTTCGTCGGTCAGTTTGGACTTGGAGAACACTGCGTATTTACGCAGGTCCAGCAACTGCGGTTCGATCAGTTCTCTGGCCATCGCCAGCAGGCAGCCATCGCCTTCGAAAACAATTCGAAAGCTGGATTGCATTCGGCCTTTCTGGGTGCAGCGAGCACCAAGACTAGACGTGGTTTCGTTCAGGTAGTTGATGTTGCAGGTCAACTGCCCTTGAAGAAATTTGCCGGCATCCACGCCGCGAACGGCGAGAACGCCTTCATGGGATAGCGTGCAGAAAAAAGCTGTGTGGGCCATGGTCATCGCAAATGGAAAAAGTCTGGGCCCCATCATAGTGCGCAGGAGTGGATATGAATACGGGGTAGGTGAAAACTGCTGCGACCATTGTGCGATTCGCTCAGTCGGCTCACCGCTGTATACTCGCCGCCTACTTTGAGGAGCGCTCCATGGTCGAAGACGTTGAACTCAACCGCCTGTACTGGCACAGCCGCCGCGGCATGCTTGAACTGGACGTGCTGCTGGTGCCGTTTGTACGCGAGGTTTATCCGCATTTGGATGACGTGGATCGCGATCTCTATCGTCGTTTGCTGACGTGCGAGGATCAGGACATGTTCGGCTGGTTCATGCAGCGTGCCGAATCCGAAGACCCGGAATTGCAGCGCATGGTTCGCATGATCCTGGACCGTGTCCAGCCCAAGTGAGCATTTCGAGTGCCGCTGGCAGGCTTCGCGCCTGCTGCGGAGCGCGTACGCTGTTACTCAGGTCCTGGCGCTGCTGGCGCTGTTCTGGCTTGATGTTTCTCCCTGGTTTTTGGTGGTGGGCGTAGCGCTGTGTGTTGCGCATGCAGCGTGGGTGATGCCCCGTTCCATTCTGCTCAGTCATCCTGCTTCAGTGACCGGCCTGAAGCGCGACCAACACGGCTGGTCTGTGTTGAGTCGGCGCGATGGCTGGCAGCCTGTTCAGCTGTGTCAGGATAGCCTCGCGCTCCCGCTGGTGGTCGTACTGCGCTTTCGACTGATGTCAGGTTCACGACCTTCACGCCATACAACAAGCTGCTGCATACCTCGCGATGCGCTGTCGCCGGATGTGCACCGGCGCTTGCGCGTTCGCTTGAAATTCAGTCGACGTAGGTGGGCGGTACCAGAATAGTGTCCAGTGCCTCAGGCAGCATATCGGGGTAATCCAGCGTGTAATGCAAGCCACGGCTTTCCTTGCGGTCCATGGCTGACAGGATCATCAATTCGGCCACTTGAGCCAGGTTTCGCAGTTCAATGAGGTCACGGCTGACCTTGTAATTGCTGTAGAACTCGTCGATTTCGTCCAGCAGCAAGCGCACCCTGTGCTGAGCACGTTGCAGGCGTTTGTTGGTGCGCACGATGCCCACGTAATCCCACATGAAGCGCCGCAGTTCGTCCCAGTTGTGCGCAATGATGACGTCCTCATCCGAGTCGGTGACCTGACTGGCGTCCCAGGCCGGCAGATTGACTGGCATCTGTACATCATCAAGCTTGTTCTCGATGTCTGCCGCCGCCGAACGTGCGTAGACAAAACACTCGAGCAGCGAATTGCTGGCCATGCGGTTGGCGCCGTGCAGGCCGGTGAAACTGGTTTCGCCAATGGCGTAAAGACCAGGCACATCGGTATGGCCCTGATTGTCGACCACCACGCCGCCACACGTGTAGTGCGCAGCAGGCACCACCGGGATCGGTTGGCGGGTGATGTCAATCGAGAACTCCAGGCACCGCTCGTAGACGGTCGGAAAATGCGTCTTGATGAAATCGGCGGGCATGTGGCTGATATCCAGGTAGACGCAGTCGATACCCAGTCGCTTCATTTCATGGTCTATGGCTCGCGCCACGATGTCGCGAGGCGCCAATTCTGCCCGTTCGTCGAAACGGAGCATGAACCGTTCGCCATTGGGCAGCTTGAGATACGCACCTTCGCCGCGCAGTGCTTCGGTAATCAAAAAGCTCTTGGCCTGCGGGTGGTACAGGCAGGTCGGATGGAACTGGTTGAATTCCAGGTTTCCGACCCTGCAGCCCGAGCGCCAGGCCATGGCAATACCATCGCCGCACGCGCCGTCAGGGTTGCTGGTGTACAGATAGACTTTTGCTGCGCCGCCCGACGCCAGCACGGTAAAGCGGGCGCCGTGGGTTTCCACGTCTCCGGTCTTTCGATTGAGCACGTACGCGCCCAGGCAGCGCTGACTGTCCAGGCCCAGCTTGCGCTCGGTGATCAGGTCGATGGCGGCGCGCTGGTCAAGCAATTCGATGTTTGGGCGTTTGCTGGCTTGCTCGAGCAGGGTGCGGAAGATGGCCGCGCCAGTAGCGTCGGCGGCATGAATGATCCGTCGATGACTGTGTCCGCCCTCGCGCGTCAGATGGAACTCAAAGCCGCTTTCCTCGGTGTGGGAAGGATCGTCACGAGTAAACGGGACACCTTGGTCGATGAGCCATTGAATGGCTTCGCGACTGTGTTCGACCGTGAAGCGAACCGCCTCTTCGTTGCAAAGCCCTGCTCCAGCATTCAGCGTGTCGTCGATATGAGACTGCACGGTATCGGTGTCATCGAGCACGGCGGCCACGCCGCCCTGAGCCCAGAATGTCGAGCCATTGGACAGATCGCCCTTGCTCAATACAGCGATACGCAGGTGGTCGGGAAGAGTGAGCGCCAGGCTCAATCCTGCTGCGCCGCTGCCGATCACCAGTACGTCGTGCTGAAAATGTTGACTCATCTCTGAACTCTGCCCTTGACGGCCACTAGTATAAGTATGGGGGGATCGGCACAATAGCCGCGCCTTCATGGCATTGTGAGACCACGGCGGGTTCGGATTGTGCTCCAGTCCCTGACGTCATGCACATCGTTTTCGTCCGATTCAACGTCTGAAACGCTTTCAGTTCATGGGTTGAGGTGTGGCGGTGTGTGGTTTTTGGCTCACGCCTGCATAAGGCCCAATGGAACTTTTCAATAAGCTCCGGGCTCAATAGCAGGTTGCCCATAAAGGAACAGCGTCGGCTTGCGCAGGGTTAGATAAGTGATCATCGACTGCGGATCCGGCGACAAGACTATTCACGCAGTCGGCCTGGTCGTGCTGCGTTTTTCGTGCAGGTCTAACGATTGCTTGCAGGAAACTTGCTTGAAGGGGGAGAACTTTTGCGAAAAGCCCGAGTCTATGTTTGCGAGCCTGAACAATGTCAGTTGCGACACTCCCTTGAGCTCAATGAGGAGTGTTCATGCTAACCCAGGAAGAGGATCAGCAGCTTGTCGAGCGCGTACAGCGCGGTGACACTCGAGCATTTGATCTGTTGGTGCTGAAATACCAGCACAAGATTCTAGGGTTGATCGTGCGATTCGTGCACGACACCCACGAGGCTCAGGATGTTGCGCAAGAGGCCTTTATCAAGGCGTATCGCGCACTGGGCAATTTTCGCGGCGACAGCGCTTTTTATACATGGCTGTACCGCATCGCCATCAACACGGCGAAAAACTATTTGGTATCGCGCGGTCGGCGGCCACCAGATAGCGATGTGAGGTCTGAAGACGCGGAGTTCTACGATGGCGATCATGGCCTCAAGGACATCGAGTCGCCAGAGCGTGCATTGTTGAGGGATGAGATCGAGGGCACTGTCCATCGGACCATCCAGCTTCTGCCAGAAGATTTGCGTACTGCGTTAACTTTACGTGAATTCGATGGTCTGAGTTACGAAGACATTGCGAGCGTCATGCAATGTCCTGTTGGTACCGTGCGCTCTCGTATCTTCCGCGCTCGGGAAGCCATCGATAAAGCCCTGCAGCCGTTGTTGCAGGAATCCTGAGACAGCGGCGATAGCCCAAGAGAGGAACCCGCCATGAGTCGTGAAGCCCTGCAGGAATCGCTGTCCGCAGTGATGGACAACGAAGCGGATGAATTGGAATTGCGTCGGGTATTGAATGCTATTGACGATGCCGATACGCGTGCAACCTGGTCGCGTTATCAAATTGCCCGTGCAGCAATGCATAAAGAGTTGTTGATGCCTCATCTGGATATTTCGGCTGCTGTATCCGCCGCGATCGCCGATGAAGTAAGCCCGCCCAAAGTTGCGCGTGGACCTTGGCGTACTCTGGGTCGCATGGCAGTTGCAGCGTCGGTTACCGTTGCGGTGTTGGCAGGTGTCCGCCTGTTCAACCAGGACGAGATCACCAGCACTCAACTGGCACAGCAGACACAGCAGTCGTCGAACCTGATCGCTCCACAGGTCAAGGGTCCGGCAGTGCTGGCTGGTTACACTGAGACCGAGCAGGCTCCAGGCCCTATGGCCCACGGCGTCTTGCAAGGTCAGGCTGCTGAAGGCGACAAGCGTCTGCCTGGCTACCTGCGTCAACATGCTCAGGAAGCCGCGTTGAAGGGTACTGAAAGCGCACTGCCTTACGCACGCGCTGCCAGCCTGGAAAACCGTTAAGGAGGATCATGCGAGCCGTCCCTCTATTGCCGTTGTTGCTTGGTGGATGGCTTGCCCTCCCGGTACATGCCGATGATGCGCAAGACATGCTCAAACGTCTTGCTCAGGTAGACCAGCAGCAGAGTTATCAAGGTACATTTGTATACGAGCGCAACGGTAGTTTTTCTACCCATCGGATCTGGCACCGCGTAGCGGATGGCAAGATACAGGAGCGCTTGTTGCAGCTTGATGGTTCTGCGCAAGAAGTATTGCGTGTTGACGGGCTTACACAGTGCGTCAGCGGCATGCTTGAAGCGGGCGTAGTCAATGCGTCCGACTCTTCTTCCCGTGCTTTCGATGTCAAAAGACTGTCAGCCTGGTACGACATGAAAATTGTCGGCAAATCCCGGGTAGCTGGTCGTGCCACCACTATTGTGGCGCTGACGCCGAAAGACCAGCACCGTTATGGTGTAGAACTGCATATTGATAACGAAACCGGTCTGGCACTCAAGTCGCTGTTGCTGAGCGACAAGGGGCAATTGCTAGAGCGCTTTCAATTTACCGATCTCGATCCCGTCGACAAGCTGGCTGATGAATCACTGCAAGCCAGCGCCGACTGCAAGTCGGTTGCGCCGGTCAAGGCTGCCAAGCCAGTCGCGCAGATATCCCCGGTACCTTGGCGCTCCGAATGGCTGCCACCGGGTTTCGACCTGAGCAGTAGCGGAGTCCGCAAGGATCCTGAATCGCACGCGCCGGTTGCCAGCATGATGTATGGCGACGGGTTGGCCCGATTCTCGGTGTTCATCGAGGGCGTCAGTGGTAAATCGTCTTCGGATATCCGCACCCAGCTTGGGCCTACCGTAGCGGTATCACGCCGTCTCACTACACCTCAGGGCGACACCATGGTGACTGTCGTGGGCGAGATACCTATGGGGACTGCCGAACGCATTGCGCTGTCGATTCGCGCAAACGAAACGCCTGCGAAAAAGTAATCAGCCAGCCTGAATTGCCCGGGATGTAAAACTCTTCATCTTGGGTCAGGCGAGCCGCCAGCCCCCATTAAAGCTGGCCTTGGCCGAAATACTGAAATGTTTGGTGAGGTTTGCAAGTTGCAAAATCTTTCTTTTTTTTCTATAGGTCACAGCCTCGCAGCTCTGGCCTTTGTCGTTTTTGGGCTGTAAAGCTGGTCTGGAAATAAAGTGCTGCCCGGTCGTGACAGGCTTGGATTTTCGGGGTCAGTTGATCTGTACTGCTTAACTTGCGTTATGAACGGGAGTCGTATGTTGATACCACGCGTGAAATCTTATCTATCACTGGTCACAGCGGTCCTGATGCTCGGACAGATTGCCGTTGCTCAGGCTGAAAACCTGCCCGATTTCACCGATCTGGTTGAGCAGGCGTCGCCAGCGGTGGTGAATATCAGTACCCGCCAGAAGCTGCCGGACCGTGCCATTGCCAATCAGCAAGTGCCGGATCTGGAAGGCCTGCCTCCGATGCTCCGCGAATTTCTTGAGCGCAGCATGCCGCCAGGAACTCGTCCACCAGGCAAGGGCGGTGATCGTCAGCGTGAGGCTCAGTCGCTGGGTTCGGGCTTCATCATTTCCCCTGATGGCTACGTACTGACCAATAATCATGTGATTGATGGCGCCGACGAAATCCTCGTTCGCCTGTCCGATCGCAGTGAGCTGAAAGCCAAGCTGGTGGGGACCGATCCTCGTACCGACGTGGCGGTGTTGAAGATCGAAGGCAAGGACTTGCCCACTGCGAAGCTGGGTAACTCCAACAAGCTCAAGGTAGGTGAGTGGGTGCTGGCGATCGGCTCGCCGTTCGGTTTCGATCACTCGGTGACCAAAGGCATTGTCAGCGCCAAGGGCCGTAGTTTGCCGAACGATACCTACGTTCCTTTTATCCAGACGGACGTGGCGATCAATCCGGGTAACTCCGGCGGCCCGCTGTTCAACATGGCCGGCGAAGTGGTCGGTATCAATTCCCAGATATTTACCCGTTCGGGCGGTTTCATGGGGCTGTCGTTCGCGATCCCTATTGATGTTGCGATGGACGTTGCCAATCAGCTCAAGGCCAGTGGCAAGGTCAGTCGCGGCTGGCTGGGTGTTGTGATTCAGGAGGTCAACAAGGATCTGGCCGAGTCGTTTGGTCTCGACAAGCCTGCTGGCGCGCTGGTTGCGCAGGTACTTGACGATGGTCCCGCTGCCAAGGGCGGTCTGCAGGTTGGTGACGTGATTCTGAGTGCCAACGGCCAGCCAATCGTCATGTCGGCAGATTTGCCGCACCTGATCGGCAATCTCAAGGATGGCAGCAAGGCGGAGCTCGAAGTGATTCGTGACGGCAAGCGTCAGAAACTGACCGTTACCGTGGGCGCCTTGCCTGACGAAGGTCAGGAAATGGCCGGTCTTGGTGGTTCGACTGCCGAGCGCAGCAGCAATCGACTGGGCGTTTCGGTCGTTGAGCTGACTGCAGAGCAGAAGAAAACCCTCGACATCAAGAGTGGCGTGGCGATCAAGGAAGTGACGGGTGGTCCTGCGGCGCTGATCGGCCTGCAGGCTGCCGATGTGATTACTCACCTGAACAATCAGGCGATCACCTCGGCCACGCAGTTCACTGAAGTCGCCAAGAGCTTGCCCAAGGATCGCTCGGTTTCGATGCGTGTCCTGCGTCAGGGGCGCGCCACGTTCATTACCTTCAAGTTGTCTGAATAACGCAGACGCTTCATGAGAGAGGGCGGCAATGGCCGCCCTTTTTTGTGCCCGTCTCACGAGTGGTGACTGATCGGTTTGCCTGTTAGCGTGACGCGTCTTGCTTAATTCAGGTACAATTCCCGGCTATTTTTCGGCGGGCAATCTGTCTGCAACCTTTTTGAGTGTTGATCCGTGAGTGATTTGAGTCATATCCGCAATTTCTCCATCATCGCCCACATTGACCATGGCAAGTCGACGCTGGCCGACCGCTTCATTCAAATGTGCGGCGGTTTGTCCGAGCGCGAAATGGAAGCGCAGGTGCTCGATTCCATGGATCTTGAGCGCGAGCGCGGGATCACCATCAAGGCCCACAGCGTTACTCTGTACTACAAGGCCAAAGACGGTATCACCTACCAGCTGAACTTCATTGACACCCCGGGGCATGTGGACTTCACCTACGAAGTCAGCCGTTCCCTGGCCGCGTGTGAAGGCGCGTTGCTGGTCGTGGATGCGGGTCAGGGCGTTGAAGCGCAGTCGGTTGCCAACTGCTACACCGCTATCGAGCAGGGCCTTGAGGTCATGCCGGTGCTGAACAAGATGGACCTGCCACAGGCCGATCCGGACCGCGTCAAGGAAGAGATCGAGAAGATCATCGGTATTGACGCGACTGACGCAGTGGCCTGTAGCGCCAAGAGTGGCATGGGCGTTGACGAGGTGCTTGAGCGCCTGGTGGCGACCATTCCAGCACCGACCGGCAATATCGAAGATCCGCTGCAGGCGTTGATCATCGATTCCTGGTTCGACAACTACCTGGGCGTTGTCTCTCTGGTACGCGTGCGCCATGGCCGAGTGAGGAAGGGCGACAAGATTCTGGTCAAGTCTACCGGCAAGATCCATCTGGTGGACAGCGTGGGTGTATTCAACCCCAAGCACACGGCTACCGTTGATCTGAAAGCAGGCGAAGTAGGCTTCATCATCGCCGGCATCAAAGACATTCACGGTGCGCCAGTCGGTGACACCCTGACCTTGAACACCACCCCGGACGTTGACGTTCTGCCTGGATTCAAACGAATCCAGCCGCAGGTTTACGCCGGTCTGTTCCCGGTCAGCTCCGATGACTTTGAAGACTTCCGTGAAGCGTTGCAGAAGCTGACACTCAACGACTCTTCGCTGCAGTACCTGCCGGAAAGCTCCGATGCACTGGGCTTCGGTTTTCGTTGTGGCTTCCTGGGCATGCTCCACATGGAGATCATCCAGGAGCGCCTCGAGCGCGAATACGACCTGGACCTGATCACCACCGCGCCGACGGTAATCTTCGAGCTGTTGCTGAAGACCGGCGAGACGATCTATGTCGATAACCCGTCCAAGCTGCCTGACCTGTCGGTCATCGAGGACATGCGCGAGCCAATCGTTCGGGCAAATATTCTTGTGCCTCAGGAGCACCTGGGCAACGTCATTACGCTGTGCATCGAGAAGCGTGGCGTACAGCACGACATGCTGTTCCTTGGGACTCAGGTCCAGGTGACTTACGATTTGCCGATGAACGAGGTTGTCCTCGACTTCTTCGATCGTCTCAAGTCAGTCAGCCGCGGTTATGCTTCCCTGGATTATCATTTTGATCGTTACCAGTCTGCCAATCTGGTCAAGCTCGATGTTTTGATCAACGGTGAGAAGGTCGACGCACTGGCGTTGATCGTTCACCGGGACAATGCGCACTACAAAGGGCGCGCGTTGACCGAGAAAATGAAAGAGCTGATTCCACGGCAGATGTTCGACGTTGCAATTCAGGCTGCCATTGGTGGTCAGATTGTGGCCCGGACAACCGTCAAGGCACTCAGAAAGAACGTATTGGCCAAATGCTACGGCGGTGACGTAAGCCGTAAGCGTAAATTGCTGGAGAAGCAAAAGGCCGGTAAGAAACGCATGAAGCAGGTCGGCAACGTGGAAATTCCACAGGAAGCTTTCCTTGCAGTGCTCAGGTTGGAATAGTCAGGTCCTATGTCACTAAATTTCCCGCTGTTGTTGGTCATCGCTGTGTTCGTCTGTGGCGTACTTGCATTGATTGATCTGGTCTTCCTGGCGCCTCGTCGCCGGGCGGCCATTTCGACTTATCAGGGGAGCGTCGGAGAACCTGACCTTGCTGTCGTCGAGCGACTCAACAAAGAGCCCTTGCTGGTCGAATACGGCAAGTCGTTCTTTCCCGTGTTGTTTATTGTCCTGGTGCTGCGCTCGTTTCTGGTCGAACCGTTCCAGATTCCATCTGGCTCCATGAAACCGACACTGGACGTGGGTGATTTCATTCTGGTCAACAAGTTCTCCTACGGCATTCGTTTGCCCGTACTGGACCAGAAAGTGATTCAGATCGGCGATCCGCAGCGTGGCGACGTCATGGTCTTTCGCTACCCGAGCGACCCGAGCGTCAATTACATCAAGCGGGTTGTGGGGCTGCCGGGCGATCGCATTCGTTACACCAGTGACAAGCGTCTGTTCGTCAACGGCGAGCTGGTTGCCAAAAAGCTGATAGGCACAGAGCCCGGCACGCTGGGCAGCGCTGAACTCTATGAAGAGCAACTGGGCGCCGTCGAGCACCAGATCCGTCAGGAAATGAGCCGTTATCGTGCCCCGCCTGATACCGAATGGACGGTGCCAGCCGCGCATTACTTCATGATGGGCGACAACCGGGACAACTCCAACGACAGCCGTTACTGGGATGATCCAAATATTGCCAAGGACGAGCTGGGCATGGTTCCAGACAAGAACATTGTAGGCAAGGCGTTCGCTGTCTGGATGAGCTGGCCCGAGCCCAAACTGAGTCACTTCCCCAACTTTTCGAGGGTGGGGTTGATCAAGTAATGGATACGGCGCTGCATGAGCAGCGCCGTATGTCATTTGGAACAGCTTCAATACCCGCTCAACGATGAGTCAGTCGGGGCGGGCAGGCGGGAAGACCAGGAGGTCGGAAGTGAACATGACGTTCTCTGCATCTCAGAAAGGTGCGTCGCTTTTGGGAGGTCTGTTGGTGCTTGTGCTGGTCGTTTTCACGGCGAGTACCGCATTCAAGCTGGTCCCTCATTACCTTGACTACATGACGATGAAGAAGATCATCGAGACGGTCGAGAGCAATCAGAGCCTGGCGATCACCACAGCCAGTGATTTTTACAGTTATGTCGACAAGAGCATGCAGCTCAACAGCATTCGGGATATAGATTTGAACAAGGCGTTAAGAGTGACGGTGGAGAACAACACGTTCAACGCTCATTTGAATTACGAGCAACGCGAGTCGTTGATCAGCAGCATTGATGTGGTCATCAAATTCGACAAGCAAATGAGCGTGGGCAAACTGTGAGCGTATCCTTGAGCCGCCTTGAGCGTCAGCTCGGCTATACCTTCAAGGATCAGGACCTGATGGTCCTGGCCCTGACCCACCGCAGTTTTGCCGGCCGTAACAACGAACGGCTCGAGTTTCTCGGTGATGCCATTCTCAACTTCGTGGCGGGTGAGGCGCTGTTCGAGCGCTTTCCTCAGGCTCGCGAAGGCCAGTTGTCCCGCTTGCGGGCGCGATTGGTCAAAGGGGAAACCCTGGCGTTGCTGGCGCGCGGTTTTGATTTGGGTGAATACTTGCGTCTGGGCTCTGGCGAGCTCAAAAGCGGCGGTTTCCGTCGTGAGTCCATTCTGGCCGACGCGCTTGAGGCCTTGATTGGTGCAATCTATCTGGATGCCGGCATGGAGGTTGCGCGTGAGCGAGTGCTGGCGTGGCTGACGACCGAGTTCGACAGCCTGACCCTGGTCGATACCAACAAGGACCCGAAAACACGACTGCAGGAGTTTCTTCAGTCGCGTGCGTGTGAATTGCCGCGTTACGAAGTAGTGGATATCCAGGGTGAGCCGCATTGCCGGACGTTCTTCGTCGAATGCGAAATCGCCTTATTGAATGAAAAAAGTCGAGGTCAGGGTGTCAGCCGACGGATTGCCGAACAGGTAGCCGCAGCGGCAGCACTCATTGCACTTGGCGTGGAGAACGGTCATGACTGATACAACTGCAACACGCTGTGGCTATGTTGCCATCGTCGGCCGCCCTAACGTAGGCAAGTCCACGCTGCTCAACCATATTCTCGGTCAGAAGCTCGCGATTACCTCGCGCAAGCCGCAGACCACTCGGCACAACATGCTGGGCATCAAGACCGAGGGCGCTGTTCAGGCCGTCTATGTCGATACCCCGGGCATGCACAAGAATGGCGAGAAAGCCCTCAACCGCTACATGAACAAGACTGCTTCGGCCGCGCTGAAAGATGTCGACGTGGTGATCTTTGTTGTGGACCGCACTCGCTGGACCGACGAAGACCAGATGGTGCTTGAGCGTGTTCAATACGTGCAGGGTCCAGTCATTCTGGCGATCAACAAGACCGACCGCATCGAAGACAAAAGCGAGCTGATGCCGCATCTGGAATGGTTGCAGGGCCAGCTGCCAAATGCGTCTATCGTGCCGATTTCCGCGCAACACGGGCATAACCTCGAAGCGCTGGAAAGCCTGATCGCAACGCACTTGCCGGAAAACGAACACTTCTTCCCGGAAGACCAGATCACCGACCGCAGCAGTCGTTTTCTGGCCGCCGAACTGGTTCGCGAAAAAATCATGCGTCAGTTGGGTGCAGAGCTTCCGTACCAGATCACTGTCGAAATCGAAGAGTTCAAGCAGCAGGGTCGTATTCTGCATATCCATGCGCTCATTCTCGTCGAGCGTGATGGCCAGAAGAAGATCATCATTGGTGACAAGGGCGAGCGTATCAAACGCATCGGCAGTGACGCCCGTCGTGACATGGAGCTGTTGTTCGACTCCAAAGTCATGCTCAACCTGTGGGTCAAGGTCAAAGGCGGCTGGTCAGATGATGAGCGGGCACTGCGCTCGCTCGGTTACGGCGACCTTTAAGCCGCTCTTTTGCTGGGTCCATGAGTATTTCACGGACCCAGTGAATACCTTCTTTTCAGAGCCCGTCCGATGAGCACGCCCACCGGTCAACCCGCCTATGTGCTCCACAGCCGTGCCTACCGCGAAAACAGCGCGCTGGTCGATTTTCTGACTCCACAGGGTCGTCTTCGAGCAGTACTGCGCAGTGCCAAGGGCAAGGCCGGATCGCTGGCGCGTCCCTTTGTCCCGCTCGAAGTCGAGTTTCGTGGCCGTGGCGAGCTGAAAAATGTCGGGCGTATGGAAAGTGCAGGCGTCGCCACCTGGATGACTGGTGAAGCGCTGTTCAGCGGCATGTACCTCAACGAGTTGCTGATTCGCCTGTTGCCTTCCGAAGACCCTCATCCCGCCGTATTCGATCATTATGCGGCCACGCTGTTGGCACTCGCCGAAGGGCGTCCCCTTGAGCCGTTGCTGCGCTCGTTCGAATGGCGCCTGCTGGACGATCTCGGTTATGGCTTCGAGCTGACCGTCGACGTCAACGGTGAGCCCCTGGCAGCCGATGGCATGTACCGCCTGCAAGTCGATGCCGGTCTTGAACGGGTTTATCTGTTGCAGCCCGGACTGTTTCAAGGCGTTGAATTGCTCGCCATGTCGCAAGCGGACTGGGCAGCGCCTGGCGCGATGTCCGCTGCCAAGCGTCTGATGCGTCAGGCACTGGCCGTGCACCTGGGCGGCCGCCCATTGGTCAGTCGTGAACTGTTTCGCAAGCCGTGATCAGGCTTTATGCTTTACGGCCTGCTTCGATCAAACCTCAGGAGATACCTGTGACCCAAAGTACCCGCATCCTTCTAGGCGTGAACATCGACCACGTGGCCACGCTGCGTCAGGCCCGCGGTACGCGTTACCCGGACCCGGTCAAAGCAGCCCTGGACGCCGAAGAAGCAGGTGCCGACGGCATTACGGTGCACTTGCGTGAGGACCGTCGGCATATCCAGGAACGCGACGTTCTGTTGCTCAAGGAAGTGTTGCAGACCCGTATGAACTTCGAGATGGGTGTCACCGAGGAAATGCTGGCGTTCGCCGAGCGTATTCGTCCGGCTCATGTCTGTCTGGTGCCTGAAACCCGCGAAGAGCTGACTACCGAAGGCGGTCTTGATGTGGCGGGCCAAGAGGCGCGCATCAAGGCGGCGGTGGAGCGTCTGGCGAAGATCGGGTGTGAGGTTTCGCTGTTTATCGACCCGGACGAGCGCCAGATTGCCGCGTCAAAGCGTGTCGGCGCGCCCGCCATCGAACTGCATACAGGCCGCTATGCCGACGCCGAAACCCCGACTGAAGTGGCCGATGAACTGCAACGAATCGCCGATGGCGTAACGTTCGGCATCGCTCAGGGACTGATCGTCAATGCTGGCCACGGCCTGCACTATCACAACGTACAGGCGGTGGCTGCGATCAAGGGCATCAATGAACTGAACATTGGCCACGCGCTGGTGGCCCATGCACTGTTCGTCGGTTTCAAGGCTGCCGTTGCCGAAATGAAAGCACTGATTGTCGAGTCTGCCCGCTAACGACTACGGTTTTCGCCCTACGATCACTGCCCGCATCGGCGCGGGCAGTCCTTCGACGGTTTTGCTGTGATCGGCAGGGTCGAGGAAGTCGCCCAGTGACTGAAAGCGCATCCACTCGGTGCTGCGCTGCTCCTGGACCGTCGTGTTGCTGACGTCCACGCAACGTACATCTTCGAAACCCGCGCGGCGCATCCACAGCTCCAGCGCGGGCACTGATGGCAGGAACCAGACGTTGCGCATCTGCGCGTAGCGGTCTTCCGGCACCAGCACCTGATGCACATCACCCGGCACCACCAGTGTTTCCATTACCAGTTCGCCGCCCTTGACCAGGCAGTCTTTCAACGCCAGCAAATGGTCGATGGGGGATTTTCGGTGATAGAGCACGCCCATCGAAAACACTGTGTCGAAGCCTTCCAGATTGGCTGGCAAGTCTTCGAGCGCGAATGGCAGATGCCAGGCTGGCAGGTCGGGCAGATAGCGCTGCATGGCCTGGAACTGGCAGAAGAACAGCCAGTTGGGGTCGACACCAATGACACTGTCAGCGCCAGCACCCAGCATGCGCCACTGGTAATAACCGTTGCCGCACCCCACGTCCAGAACCCGCTTGCCTTTGAGGTCGAGGTGCGGGGATACCCGTGACCATTTCCAGTCCGAACGCCATTCGGTGTCGATGTGGACGCCAAAGACATTGAATGGCCCTTTGCGCCACGGTGACAGCCCCATCAGTGCCTTGCGCAGTACGGTGCGGGTTTCGCCATTGCATTCGGTTTCAAGGGTAAAGCTGTCGGCCAGGTCGACGCGGCCCGGTTGCAGGTCGGGTAGCGCATCCAGCGCCGCCTGCCAACGTTGCAGATCGCCATGACCCTTGGCCATCTTGAGGTCGAGTTGTGCTTGCAGGCCGTTGGCCCATTCAGCCAGTGGCGTTCGCGCCAGGCGGCGGACAAGTGGAGCGAGATCAATCATGGCAGGGCAATCAACGAGGCAAAGTTAAGACATTGGAACCATGGCACCACCCTGGAGAACCCCGCGGCAAGCAGGCGTTGGCGGTGTTCTTCGAGGCTGTCGGGCTTCATGACGTTTTCAATGGCACTGCGTTTCTGGGCTATTTCCAGATCGCTGTAGCCGTTGGCGCGTTTGAAGGCGATGTGCAGGTCGGTCAGTAGAGCGTGTTCCTGATCGTCGTTGAAGCGCAGCTTTTCCGAGAGGATCAGTGCGCCGCCCGGCACCAGTGCGCCGTGAATGCGCGTCAGCAACCCTAGGCGCAGTTCTGGAGCGATGAATTGCAATGTAAAGTTCAGCGCAACGACCGATGCCGGTTTGAACTCCAGCCCCAGAATATCGCCCTCGATGACGTCCACCGGCAGCAGCTCCTGAAACATGGAGTTCTGTGCGTTCAGGTATTCGCGGCAGCGCTCGACCATCGCGCTTGAATTATCCACAGCGACGACGCTGCAGCCTTCACTGCGAACATGGCGACGCAGGGCCTGAGTCACGGCACCCAGCGAACTGCCCAGGTCGTACAGCACGGTGTCAGGCTGGGCAAACTGCGCGGCGAGGACGCCGAGGTTCTCGACGATCGTCGGATAGCCGGGGACCGAGCGCTTGATCATGTCAGGAAATACCCGCACCACGTCTTCATTGAAGGCGAAGTCAGGCACCTGAACCAGTGGCTGGGCGAAAATGCGGTCGGGTTCTTTGCTCACGGCGGTTCCGGCGAAGGCTTTGAAAGGCGGGCATTCTAGCCAAGTTGTTGCCGGTCTGCATGATGCAGAGCGAGTTGTCGGATGAGGCGCGGGGCAGCGCCTGCCAAACGCTTCACTTCACGGTGATGGAGCAGTCAAAGGTCTGCTCAGGTGCAACCTCGGGTGCCCAGGGTTGTTGATAGACCATCATCAGGTGGCCGGTACCCTTGTCCGCCGCTTTGTAGCGCCAGACGGATTGTCCGCCACTGCCAATCACTTCCTTGCCTTCGGTGGCGTACACCTCTGGCCCCAGGCTGCGCAGAATGCCTTGGGCAGGGTTCTGGGTCAGCCAGCGAAAACCGGTGGTGGGATTGCTGGGCAGGGTGAGGATCAAGGTCTGTCCAGTGCTCAATGTGAGCGGACAGTCACTTTTGCTGTCGATGGAAACAATGTTTTTTGGCGTTTGTGCACAAGCGGCCAGCAGGGCGAGGCTCAGCGGTGCAATAAGTCTGGCAACAGTCATGGCAAGGTCCGGTTTTGCGTGACGATGTTGCGAGGATAACCGATCAGGGTTTTCGAGGGGAGCGTATGGCCCGCTTGCGGCGCAAGTCCTGAGCGGGTCGATACGTACAAGGCCTGTCCGGCCATGCTGACGCCGCGCAAGTCTGCGCAGGCGCCAGCGTCAGGGCTTAGAACAACACTTTCGCTACATCGGCAAAGCGCTTGGCGAAATGAACCGTCAGGCCTTCCTTGAGGTAGTCAGGCAGCTCCTCGAAATTGCCACGATTGGGCTCCGGCAGGATCAGCTCATTGATCTTCTGACGACGGGCCGCGATGACTTTCTCACGCACGCCGCCAATCGGCAGCACATGACCGGTGAGGGTCAGTTCGCCGGTCATCGCAACGCCTTTCTTCGGCGGCTGATTGCGAGCCAGGGACAGCAGGGCGCTGGCCATGGTCACACCTGCACTTGGGCCGTCCTTCGGTGTAGCGCCTTCAGGAACGTGCACATGCACGAACGCTTCATCAAAGAACTTCGCGTCGCCGCCAAACTTCGACAGGTTGGAACTGATGTAGCTGTAAGCGATTTCGGCCGACTCTTTCATCACGTCGCCTAACTGCCCGGTCAGCTTGAAGCCGCGGTTCAACGTGTGGATACGTGTTGCTTCGATCGGCAGCGTCGCGCCGCCCATACTGGTCCAGGCCAGGCCGGTGATCACGCCGGTGCCCGACAGTACCTGCTCGCTGCGGAACAACGGCATGCCCAGTGACGCTTCGAGGTCTTTCGGCGCGATCTTGATGGTTGAATCAGGAGCGTCCAGCAGTTTGACGACAGCTTTGCGCACCAGCTTGCCGAGCTGCTTCTCCAGATGCCGTACACCGGCTTCCCGCGCATAACCTTCGATCACGGCGCGCAGCGCACTGTCGCTGATGGTCAGCTTGCTCTTCGCGACGCCGGCCTTTTCCAGTTGCTTGGGCCACAGGTGGCGCTTGGCAATCGCGAGTTTTTCTTCAGTGATGTAGCCGGACAGGCGAATCACTTCCATGCGGTCAAGCAAGGGGCCGGGAATCGAGTCCAGAGTGTTGGCTGTGCAGACGAACAAGACCTTGGAGAGGTCGAGACGCAGGTCCAGATAGTGGTCGAGGAATTCGACGTTCTGTTCAGGGTCGAGTGTTTCAAGCAGAGCAGAGGCCGGGTCGCCTTGATAGCTTTGACCCATCTTGTCGATTTCGTCGAGCATGATGACCGGGTTCATCACCTCTACATCCTTGAGCGCCTGAACCAGTTTGCCGGGCTGGGCACCGATGTAAGTCCGACGGTGACCCTTGATTTCGGCCTCGTCGCGCATGCCGCCCACACTCAGGCGATAGAACGGTCGTCCGAGGGATTCGGCGATTGAGCGGCCGACGCTGGTCTTGCCCACGCCTGGCGGTCCGACCAGCAGTACGATGGAGCCGCTGATCTCGCCTTTGTAGGCGCCCACGGCGAGGAATTCGAGAATCCGGGACTTGATGTCGTCCAGCCCTGCGTGGTGCTTGTCCAGGACTTTGCGGGCGTGCTTGAGGTCCAGTTTATCCGCGCCATACACGCCCCACGGCAGGGAACTGGCCCAGTCGAGGTAATTGCGGGTCACGGCGTATTCGGGCGAGCCGGTTTCCAGGACCTTAAGCTTGCCGATCTCCTCGTCGATCTTTTTCCGCGCCTGCGGTGGCAATGTCTTGCCTTCCAGGCGTTGCTCGAACTGCTCGATATCAGCGCTGCGGTCGTCCTTGCTCAGCCCCAGTTCCTGCTGAATGACCTTGAGCTGCTCTTTAAGGAAGAACTGACGCTGATGCTCGCCAATCTTGCGATTGACCTCGGCGGAGATCTCTTTCTGCAGGCGTGCGACTTCGACTTCCTTGCGCAGCATGGGCAGAACTTTTTCCATGCGCTTGAGCATGGGCACGCAGTCCAGCACCTGCTGGAGCTCTACGCCGGTCGCCGAAGTCAGCGCGGCGGCAAAGTCGGTCAGCGGGGACGGGTCGTTCGGGCTGAAGCGATTGAGGTAGTTTTTCAGCTCTTCGCTGTACAAGGGGTTGAGCGGCAGCAGTTCCTTGATCGCGTTGATCAGTGCCATGCCATAGGCTTTTACTTCGTCAGTAGGCTCGTTCGGCTGCTGCGGGTATTCGACCTCGACCAAATACGGCGGGCGATGGTGCTTGAGCCAGGTGCGGATGCGCACCCGGCTCAGGCCCTGCGCAACAAACTGCAAGCGCCCGTTTTCACGGCTGGCATGGTGAACCTTGACCAAAGTGCCATACTCCGGCAGCGCATTCGTGTCGAAGTGACGCGGGTCCTCCTGTGGCGTGTCCATGAAAAACAGCGCCAGCGAGTGGTGGTCGGACTTGCTCACCAGTTCCAGCGTCTCGGCCCACGGCTCTTCGTTGACGATTACCGGCAAAACCTGCGCCGGGAAGAACGGGCGATTGTGGATCGGAATGATATAAACCTTGTCCGGCAAATTCTGGCCGGGGAGGGCAAGTGAGGTGCTATCGGAACTCAGCGAAACGTCGAGCTCGGCTGCGTCATTCGGCAAATCTGGCGAGTCTGTTTGCGGATCGCTCATGGGGCACCTGAAAAGTTGTACATGGCTCTTAGATGGGGCACGCACCCTCAGGTTTCAATGGGTTCGGTCGATAGTGTTGATAGGGACAATAAAACTGCTGTTTTCCGTGTCTTGTGGACGTGTCGTTGTCGCCAAGGCAGGCCTTTTTCTTTGCGGCGTTGCCGTTGTGGAACGAATCGGTATGACCAATGTATTTTTCTCGGCAGTTATTGCTGGACTGTTGACGGCCGCGGCGGCGAGCGCTTCAGCCGCGACCCTGACGGCACAGTTGCTCGACAAACAGGGCAAGCCTTTGGCCGACGCTGTGGTCACGCTCAAGGGACCGGCAGATCCGTCCCCTGCCGTGCTCAAGGCCTCCATGGACCAGCGTGACCAGGAGTTCGCGCCTCGCGTGCTGGCTGTTCATACCGGTACACAGGTCAAATTTCCCAACAGCGACAACATTCGCCATCAGGTCTATTCCTTCTCGCCCGCCAAGCGCTTCGAACTGCGGTTGTACGAAGGGACACCATCGGACCCATTGCTGTTCGACAAGCCTGGCGTGGTGGTGTTGGGCTGCAATATCCACGACTGGATGGTGGGCTACATCTATGTCACGGACGATCCCTGGTTTGGTGTGACTGATGGCAATGGGCAGCTCAAGCTGGACCAGATGCCAGCCGGTCATTACGCGGTCACTCTTTGGCATCCGCAAATCGAAGACATGCAGCCAGTGGCGGGCGCTGAGTTTGATCTGCCTGCTGCCGGCCTGACGCAGCGCTTCACATTGCCCGTCGAAGTAAAAGCCGACGACAAGCCTTCCCGTCCCGCTGCGGGTGGTTTTGGTGATGCCTTCCACAAGGCCGCTCATGAATGAATCTTAAAATCAGCTTCCAGGCGCGTATTGCCGGAGTATTGATCGCACTGCTGATCATCGTGGTCGCTGCGGTTTTTGTGGCGGTCAAGGTCGCGACCGGCGATGCGGTACGCACGCAGGCGCAGGCTCAGCTTGAGGTCGGTAGCCGTGTGTTCGAGCGGCTGATCGACCTGCGTGGCAAGCGCTTGCGTGACGCGGTGCAATTGCTGGCAGCCGACTTTGGCTTTCGTGATGCTGTAGCCAGCGCGGACGCGTCGACCATTCGCTCGGTGTTGCTCAACCATGGCAAGCGTATCAATGCGACTGACATGTTCCTGTTGGGTATGGACGGCGTCGTGGTCGCCAGTACCGTAGCAGCGGTGCCGGAAGGCTCCAGGTTCGTCTACGACCAGGCGTTGCGCACGGCCAAGCGCAATAGTCAGTCAGTGCTGATTGTTCCTGGCGGCGGCACGCCACACCTGTTGGTCGAGAGCACCGTACTGGCACCGTTGCCCATCGGTCGTGTGGTGATGGGGTTTACCATCGACCGCGATATCGCAGAAGAACTGCGTTCGCTCAGCGGCCTGGAAGTGTCGTTTCTCACCGTCGAAAACGGCGAGTCCGGCGACCTGATCACCACCCAGCCAGAAGCGTTGCGCGCAGGCGTCATCGACCTGATGCGCAACTCATCCGGCGGTCAGATGCGTGTGACCGAGCAGTCCAACCTGAACTTCCTCAGCCAGACATTGATGCTGGCCAACACGGGCGAGGTCAAGGACGGACAAGTCATCGCTTTGCTGCAAAGCCCTCTGGACAAAGCCTTGCAGGCCTTCGCACCGCTGGATGAAAAGATTTTCTGGATATCGATGGCCGCCTTGCTGGCATCGCTGATCGGTACCCTGGCCCTTGCCCGCAGCGTATCACTGCCGGTGCGGGCGCTGGCCATCGCAGCCAAGCGTATCGGTGACGGCGATTATGAAACCCCAGTGAACATGGCGCGCAGTGATGAGCTGGGCATGCTGGCCGATGCGATCAATACCATGCAGCACGGTATTGCCGTGCGTGAAGGGCAACTGGCGCACAACGCGTTGCACGACAACCTGACCGGTCTGCCCAACCGCGCGCTGGTGATGGAACGTCTGGGCAGCTCGATTGCCGCCGAACGCCCAGTGGCTTTGCTGTACCTGGGGATCGAAAACCTGGCCGCCATCAACGAAAGCGCGGGCGCCGAAGGTGTCGAGCAACTGCTGCGTGAAGTGGGTCAGCGTCTGCAGAGTAACCTGCGCGCCGGTGACACCGTGGCCCGGTTGACCGCCAACGAATTTCTGTTGCTGCTTGATCACACCACCAGCGACGGTGCGGTGGCCACGGGCGACGCCTTGCAACGCATGCTCAGCGCGCCTCAACGTATCGACAACCATGACGTCACCCTCGAATGCTGCATGGGCATCACGGTCTACCCGGATAACGGCGACTCTGCTCAGGAACTGGTCAACCGTGCTGCGATTGCGCGCAAGGACGCTGCGTTCCTGCCCGGTCGCCTGCAGATCTATCAGGACGGCAGTGACCTGGCGCATCAACGTCAGATCAGCCTGATCCGCGATTTGCGCAAAGCGCCTCAGAACGGCGAACTGACGCTGCATTACCAGCCCAAGCTGGATATTCGTCAGGGTTACGTACGCCAGGCCGAAGCCCTGCTGCGCTGGAGTCACCCTCAGTTCGGTAATGTCTCGCCAGCCGAATTCATCGTCCTCGCCGAGCGCACAGGCAGCATTCATTTGCTGACCAATTGGGTCATCGAAGAAGCGATGCGTCAGTTGGCCGAATGGCGCCAGCGCGGGCTGGTGTTGCAGGTGTCGGTGAATATTTCTGCGGATGACCTGTTGGGCGATGACTTGGCCGGTTTCGTCATGCAACTGCTCAAACGCTACAACCTGCCTGCCGAACAACTGGTGTTCGAGATCACTGAAAGTGCGGTCATGAGCGAACCGGAGAAAGCGCTGGTGGTGCTGCATCGTCTGCGTGATTGCGGCATCAGCCTGTCGGTTGACGATTTTGGGACCGGCTATTCGTCGCTGGCTCACCTGAAACGTCTGCCGGTGCAGGAACTGAAAATCGACCAGTCGTTTGTGCGCAACCTGGATAAAACCAGTGAAGACGCGGTCATCGTGCGTTCGACCATCGAAATGAGCCACAACCTGGGGCTCAAAGTGGTCGCTGAAGGCGTCGAGTATCAGCACAGTCTGGATCTGCTGCAGCGCTGGCATTGCGACACAGCTCAGGGTTACCTGATCAGCCGACCTCTGGCTGCTTCTGCTTTTGAGGCATGGATGGCCAAAACCCAGGTCTCCCCTGGCCTTATGGTGAATTGATATGTCCTACAGAACCTCGCTGTTGCTGGGCTGTGCATTGGCTACCGCTGCGCCTCTGGCGTTGGCCGACAATGGTCGTTTGATCGCTACGGGCGGAGCCAGCAATATCGAAGGTAATGCGGGGGGCGGGATCACGCCGTGGGCGGTGATCACTGGCTACAGCGAGCAGGGCGAGTGGGGTGCAACCGCCTTCGCCACGCACATCAACCTGCCTGACTACAACCTCGATGTGGCCGGTATGGCCCTGGCTTACGGCAACCGTGTCGAGCTGTCCTATGCGCATCAGCGATTCGACATCAGTTCGTTGCAACACAAGCTGAGTCTGCCAGACGATAACCTCAGCCAGGATGTGTTCGGCGTGAAAGTGCGTCTGTTCGGCGATGTGATCTACGGCGACTTGCCGCAAGTGTCGCTGGGTATTGAGTACAAGCACCAGAACGATTTCCTGATCCCGAGCCTGGTCGGCGCGCAGCGTGATGCCGATGTCGAAGGCTACCTGACAGCCAGTCGACTGTTCATGGGCGCCGCCTTTGGTTACAACGTGTTGGTTAACGGAGGCGTGCGTTACAGCCGTGCCAACGAAACCGGTTTGCTGGGTTTTGGCGGTGATCGGCGTGACACCCGTAGCTTGCTCAAGGAGGGCTCCGTTGCCGTGCTGTTCAACCCGCGCTGGGCGCTGGGTGTCGAGTACCGTGAAAAGCCTGACAATCTTTCGTTTGCAGGGGAAAGCGATTGGGCTGATGTATTTGTCGGTTACTTCCCCAACAAACACCTGTCCTTCGTGCTGGCCTACGCCCGTCTGGGTGAGATTGCCACGCTGGACAACCAGAACGGCACCTATCTGTCCGTGCAAGGGAGCTTCTGATGAAGCGTTTGTTGATCTGTCTGACGCTCGCCCTGCTGGTCGGTTGCGCTCAGCAGCCTGCGAAGGATGACAGCCTTTATCAGGACCTGGGCCAGCGTGCGGGTATCCAGCGGATTGTCGAAGGCATGTTGCTGAACATTGCCAAGGACGAGCGCATCGTCGAGCGCTTTCGCAAGGTCAATATCGTGCGGTTGCGTGACAAGCTGGTTGAGCAGTTCTGCGTCGAGGCTGGCGGCCCGTGCCGTTATACCGGCGACAGCATGGCCGAATCACACAAAGGCCAGAATCTGACACCCAGCGACTTCAATGCCCTGGTCGAGGACCTGATTGATGCCATGGATGCCGAGAAAATCCCGGTCCCGGTGCAGAACCGTCTGATTGCCCGCCTGGCGCCGATGCGTGGCGAAGTGATCGGCAAATAGCGTCACGTCACGGTCAGGGTAACCAGTTGGCACTCAGGCGGCATTCAGCTCAAGCGCGTCAGATACCCAGGCGCTTCCTGCTCTGGCAGTACTGAAAGCACTTTCAGGCGTTGCAGCATGCGTTGCCGGGCGCGTTGCAAGTGCTCCTTCAGGTTGAGGGCGGCGGCGTCGAAGGCGCCGTGCAGCAACAGCTCAAGGATCATGCGGTGCTCGGCCAGCATGGCCTCGTCTGCGCCGATGCCCAGTAGCCGATAAAAAATCCTGTTGATGATCATCGGGCTTTGCGCCTGGCTGATCAGCGTCACGATCTTGCGATTCTGCAGGCCGCTCAGGCACTGCTGATGCAGATCATCTTCGATGCGCTCTATCTGTTCGAGGCTGCCGTGTTCGGCGGCCTGCGCCTCGATGACTCTGGCCAGCATCGCCTCCAGCGTCTCGCGGCTCAGGTTGGGTGCGGTCTGGCGCAGCGCTTCCGGTTCAAGGCAGGCGCGCAGTTCGTAGTCATCGGTCACTTCGCGGGCTGTGAGTGGCCCGGCCAGCCATTGAGAGTAGGGCTCCTTTTCAACCAGTCCGCGGTCGCGCAAGCGCATCAGTGCCTCACGCACCACGGTGCGACTGACGCCGTAATGCTCGGCCGCGCTTTGCTCATCCAGACGGTAGTGACCGAAAGCGATGCAGGCCGACAGCGCTGCACCAATCTCGTCGTAGATGCGCTCGCCAAGCGGGCGGGTGTCCACCAGCTCTTCGTTGCTGTCCAGACCGAACTGTTTGTGGCTCAGGCTCAGGCGCAGCGGCTCTACGTCGAGATGATCCGGGTTGACGAGGTAGCCGCGACCGTCGAAGCGGCTGATCAACCCGTCTTCATGCAGCAGGTTGAGTGCTTTGCGCACCGGCACCCGGCTGGTGCCGAACAGTTCTGCCAGCGGTGCCTCAAGCAGCACCAGTCCATTGGCGGCCGCACCCGTGGTGATCGCGTTACGCAAGACCTCACGGATCATGGCGTAGCGCGACGCGGTGCGCTGGTCCTCGTCTGACATCGGTTTCATACACTTCTGGCGATTGACGGGCGATTCTCGCACAGATACGCCAGTGTCACCTTGAGGTACATCGGGATGCTCGGTCATGGCGCCCGCCGTTACTTTTCTGCACTAAAATGTATCTTTTAAAAAAGATACATTATTTCTTTATGACAATCCGTCATGCCGCGCTTTTGCGCTTTGAACACTGTTGAGCTTTGAAGGAAAGGCTTCTAGCACAGCGTTTTCGCGTTTATTGGCCTCAGTAAGGCATTGATCAGTCCTCGGCTGCGTGGAAGATTGGCATGGAATCTGCCTTTGTTAAATGTACATTTTATGAATAAGTACATTTTAAAGGTGCGCCATGTCATTCACGAGTACGGTTGCGTCTGGCACTGCCAACGATGCATGCGCGATGGCCAGGGATTTCGCCGAGGGTCGTAGTGATCCTGCGCAAGTTCTGGATCAGGCGCTGCATCTGGCTGCGCAGCAGGAGCATGTATTCATTTCCATGAGCGTCGAGCGTGCACGCCGTGAAGCCGAGGCGTCGGCGATACGCTGGCGCCACGGCCAGCCGCTGGGGCCGCTCGACGGTGTGCCGGTCGCCTGGAAAGACCTGTTTGATGTGGCGGGTTCGGTGACCACCGCAGGTGCTGCGCTGCGCAAGAAGATGTCTGCTGCTTTACTCGATGCGCCGACGGTGGGGCTGCTCAGCCGCGCCGGCATGGTCAGCCTGGGCAAGACCAACCTCAGCGAGTTCGCCTATTCCGGGCTGGGCCTCAATCCGCATTTCGGTACGCCGATCAACCCGGTGAGTGACGGTGTGCTGCGCATCCCCGGCGGTTCCTCATCGGGTTCGGCGGTTGCCGTGGCTGCCGGGATCGTGCCGATTGCGATGGGCACCGACACTGCAGGCTCGATCCGCATTCCGGCGGCTTTCAACGGTCTGGTGGGGTTTCGCAGCACCAGTCGTCGTTACAGCCGTGACGGCGTGTATCCGCTGGCGCTGACGCTGGACAGCGTCGGTCCGCTGACTCGTAGCGTGCGCGATGCGCTGGTGATCGACGATCTATTGTGTGCTCGCAGCAAACCCACGTCACTGACGCCGCGCAGCCTGGCAGGCCAGCGTTTTCTGGTGGATCAGGCGGTGCTGGACGATGAGCGGGTCGAGCCTTGCGTTCGCAACAACCTGCTGTGGGCCATCGTCAAGTTGCGCGAAGGCGGTGCATTGGTTGAAGTTCAGCCCTGTCAGGCGTTTCAGGCCACATTGCAACTGATCCAGCAGCAAGGCTGGCTGGGTGCTGCCGAAGCCTTTGCCTTGCATCAGCCGCTGCTCGACAGCGCCGCGGCCAGCCAGCTCGACCCGCGTGTGCGCAACCGTCTCGAAGCGGCGCGAAACATGCCCGCCAGTCTTTTGATCAATCTGTACAGCGCGCGCGAACGCCTTCAGGAGCAATTGAGCCTCGAACTCGACGGTGCGCTGCTGATTACCCCAAGCGTCGCCCATGCGGCGCCGCCGCTTGCGCCTTTGCTCGCCGACGACGAGCTGTTTATCAAGACCAACCTCGCCACCCTGCGCCTGACCATGCCCGGCAGCCTGCTCAATATGCCCGGCGTCTCGTTACCCAGTGGTTGTGACGCATCGGGCTTGCCGACCGGCTTGCTGCTCAGCGCGCCCGCCGGGGAAGACGCGCGCCTGTTACGTGCCGCGCTGGCTGTCGAAGCGCTGCTGAATACCCCTTGAATGACCTGATCTTTGCAGATCGGCTGCCGCGCTGACGGCCCCAACGCCGGTCTTATTACCCTGCTGGAGAACCAAGATGGCTAAAGAAATTTTGTGTGCGTTTGGTGTGGACGTGGATGCGGTAGCCGGCTGGCTCGGCTCGTACGGTGGTGAGGATTCACCGGACGATATCTCGCGCGGGCTGTTCGCCGGTGAAGTCGGCGCGCCGCGCTTGCTCAAGCTGTTCGAGCGTTACGGGCTGCGCACCACCTGGTTCATTCCGGGGCACTCGATGGAAACCTTTCCCGAGCAGATGAAAGCGGTGGCCGATGCCGGTCATGAAATCGGCGTGCATGGCTACAGCCATGAAAACCCGATTGCGATGACGCCCGAGCAAGAAGAAATCGTTCTCGACAAGTCTATCGAGCTGATCACTCAGATGACCGGCAAGCGTCCGACGGGTTACGTCGCACCGTGGTGGGA
This sequence comes from Pseudomonas californiensis, assembly GCF_021147775.1. Classification (GTDB taxonomy): domain Bacteria; phylum Pseudomonadota; class Gammaproteobacteria; order Pseudomonadales; family Pseudomonadaceae; genus Aquipseudomonas; species Aquipseudomonas californiensis. The sequence goes on along the minus strand of NZ_JAGTPK010000015.1, from coordinate 47,200 downwards.
ATTCAGCAATGTCACCAACGAGCTGCTACTCAAAAAAGGCATCAAGTACGACCACAGCCTGATGCACAACGACTTCCATCCTTACTACGTTCGGGTCGGTGACAAGTGGACCAAAATTGATTACAGCCAGCATCCGGACACCTGGATGAAGCCGCTGGTGCGCGGTGAAGAAACCGATCTGGTGGAGATCCCGGCCAACTGGTACCTGGACGACCTGCCACCGATGATGTTCATCAAAAAGGCACCCAACAGCCACGGTTTCGTCAACCCGCGCCATCTGGAAGAGATGTGGCGCGATCAGTTCGACTGGGTCTATCGCGAGCATGAACATGCGGTGTTCACGATGACCATTCACCCGGACGTGTCCGGTCGTCCGCAGGTGCTGTTGATGCTTGAGCGTCTGATCGAGCACATCCAGAGCCATGCAGGCGTCAAGTTCGTCACGTTTGACGAGATCGCCGACGACTTTGTGCGTCGCAACCCACGTAACCGTTGATTCTTAGCCCTGTCCGAGGCATCACTCATGTCCATTTACAATAAGCTCGACCTGACCGGCTGGAAGCCAGAGCAATTGACGCCGGAGCAAGTGCGGTTCGCCACATGGATAGCGTTTTTCGCGTGGGTGTTTGCGGTATATGACTTCATTCTGTTCGGCACGCTGTTGCCGGAAATCGGGCGGCATTTTTCATGGAGTGAAGTGGAGCAGGCCGAAATCGCGACCTGGGTCGCGGTGGGTACGGCCGTTGTGGCGTTGGCCATCGGCCCGCTGGTTGATCGCCTTGGACGGCGTGTAGGCATCATTTTTACCGTGAGCGGCTCGGCCATCTGTTCGGCGCTCACGGCCATTGGCGGCTCGTGGGGTAAATCACCGCTGATCTTGATCCGCTCGCTGGGCGGGCTGGGCTACGCGGAGGAAACCGTCAATGCGACGTACCTGAGCGAAATCTATGCGGCATCCGACGATCCGCGTCTGGCCAAACGTCGGGGCTTCATCTACAGCCTGGTGCAGGGCGGCTGGCCGGTGGGTGCGTTGATTGCTGCCGGGCTGACCGCTGTGCTGTTGCCGATCATTGGCTGGCAGGGCTGTTTCGTGTTTGCGGCAATCCCGGCCATCGTCATCGCGATCATGGCGCGCAAACTCAAGGAGAGCCCGCAGTTTCAGATTCATCAACGTATTACCCAATTGCGCAAAAAGGGTGACGTGAGCCAGGCGCAGGCGGTGGCTCAGACCTACGGCGTCGACTACGAAGAACATCGCAAGGCAGGCTTTGCGGCTGCGTTCCGTGGCACTTCGCGTCGTGCAACGCTGGTGATTGGCGCGGCCATTCTGCTCAACTGGGCGGCGATCCAGGTGTTCAGCGTGCTGGGCACTACGGTGATCATCAGCGTCCATCACATCTCGTTCGAAAACTCGCTGATCATTCTGGTGCTGTCCAATCTCGTCGGTTATTGCGGCTACCTCAGCCACGGCTGGATGGGCGACCGCATCGGCCGTCGTAACGTGATTGGTCTGGGCTGGATGCTCGGTGGTCTGGCTTTCGCGGGCATGCTTTATGGGCCTAGCAACATGGCGATGGTGGTCGGGCTGTACAGCCTGGGCCTGTTCTTCCTGATCGGGCCTTACTCGGCTGCGCTGTTTTTCATCAGCGAAAGTTTCCCGACCAGTATCCGCGCCACGGGCGGCGCAATCATCCATGCGATGGGACCGCTGGGTGCGGTCGTTGCAGGCTTTGGCGCCACGTCGGTACTGAGTGCGGGCGGTGACTGGCAGACCTCGGCGCTGTACTTCGGCGCGCTGCCTTGTTTCCTGTCTGGCGCGCTGATGTTCGCGGCTCGCCACGTGCGCCCTGAAACCGTCAAATAAGGAGTGATGCATGACTCGTAAAGTAGCGTTGGTAACCGGTGCTGCCAGCGGCATCGGTCAGGCCCTGGCTGTCGCCTTCGCCCGTCAGGGTGTAGCGGTGGCGGGCGGGTTTTATCCCGCCGACCCGCATGACCCTGACCAGACCCGTCGCCTGGTGGAGGAGGCGGGTGGCGAATGCCTGATGGTGCCGCTGGATGTCACCAGCACCGAGTCGGTCGATGACCTGGCCGCGCACGCCATCGAGGCCTTTGGCCGGATCGATTATGCGGTAGCCAACGCCGGTCTGCTGCGTCGTGCGCCGCTGCTGGAAATGACCGATGAGCGCTGGAACGAGATGCTTGATGTCGACCTGACCGGGGTCATGCGTACCTTTCGCGCTGCGGTTCGGCACATGGGCGAGGGCGGCGCGCTGGTGGCGATTTCATCGATTGCCGGCGGCGTCTATGGCTGGCAGGACCACTCCCATTACGCCGCCGCCAAGGCCGGTGTGCCGGGGCTGTGCCGCTCGCTGGCGGTAGAGTTGGCAGCCCGTGGCATCCGCTGCAACGCGGTGATCCCCGGCCTGATCGAAACGCCGCAGTCCCTCGACAGCAAGAATTCCCTGGGGCCTGAGGGTCTGGCGCAGGCCGCCAAAGCCATCCCGCTGGGACGGGTCGGGCGTGCGGATGAAGTGGCGTCGCTGGTGCGTTTTCTGTGCAGCGACGAGGCCAGTTACCTGACAGGGCAAAGCATCGTGGTCGATGGCGGTCTGACCGTCCGCTGGCCGGAGTGAGGGCCGACACTCACGCACTGTGCGAAGTGTGCACAGGTTCATGACACAGGTTTTTGAAGGAACCGACCATGCAGCAACTCAAAGACAAACGCGCCGTAATCACGGGGGCCGGGAGCGGCATTGGTGCTGCGATTGCCCGCGCCTACGCAGTCGAAGGTGCACGCCTGGTGCTTGGGGACCGTGATCCGGTCGGTCTGGCCAGGGTCGCCGAGCAATGCCGCCAACTGGGCGCCCAGGTGCATGAGTGCCTTGCAGATGTCGGCAGCGTCGAGGGCGCGCAGGCCAGCGTCGATGAATGTGTGTCGCAGTTCGGCGGCATCGACATTCTGGTCAATAACGCGGGCATGCTGACCCAGGCACGTTGCGTCGACCTGAGCATCGAGATGTGGAACGACATGCTGCGCGTCGACTTGACCAGCGTCTTCGTCGCCAGCCAGCGCGCCTTGCCGCACATGCTTGCGCAACGCTGGGGACGCATCATCAATGTCGCCTCGCAATTGGGCATCAAGGGTGGCGCCGAACTGACGCACTACGCTGCCGCCAAGGCCGGGGTGATCGGCTTTACCAAGTCGTTGGCGCTGGAGGTGGCCAAAGACAATGTGCTGGTCAACGCCATCGCGCCAGGCCCGATTGAAACCCCGCTGGTGGCCGGAATCAGCAGTGCCTGGAAAACCGCCAAGGCTGCCGAGCTGCCGCTGGGGCGTTTTGGGCTGGCTGAAGAAGTTGCGCCGGTTGCGGTGCTGCTTGCCAGCGAGCCGGGCGGCAACCTGTTCGTGGGTCAGACGCTGGGCCCCAACTCTGGCGACGTGATGCCATGATCAAGCAGCGGGAGATCGACTGATGTGCGTACTTTGCGGCCTGTTGGGTGAGGACATCCATTGGAGCGACCCGCTGGGTGCCGAGCTGCCCAGACGGCGCGAGCGCTTGCGGCGTATCGCAGCCATCAACAAGGTGGTTGCGCCGTTTCGCCTCAAGGTCGAGGACTTCCAGGGTGTTTCCTACCTGTTGCTGGGTGCGACCGGCAAGCAGGAACTGGCGACCGGGCTGGAACAACTCTGGCAGAAGGCGGAGCTGCTGATCGGGCGTCCGCTGGACCCGCTTGATTCGCGGTTGCTTGAACATTTGCAGAGGTCATCATGAGTATTGCCCTGAACGTGATTACCGGTTTTCTGGGCAGTGGCAAAACCACTTTGCTCAAGCGCCTGTTGGCAGACCAAGCCATGGGTGACACCGCCTTGCTGATCAACGAGTTCGGCGACGTGGGCATTGATCATCTGTTGGTCGAGGAAGTCGCGCCTGACACCGTGCTGCTGCCCAGCGGGTGCGTGTGCTGTTCGATACGTGGCGAGCTGAAGAATGCGTTGCTCGGTTTGCTGGAGCGACGCGGCCGGGGCGAGATTCCTCAATTCAAGCGCGTCATTCTGGAAACCACCGGGCTGGCGGATCCGGCGCCGATCCTCGCCACCTTGAGCAACGATCCGCAACTGCGCGGGCGTTTTCATGTGGGCTTGATCGTGACCTTGGTGGATGCCTGTCATGCCGCTTTGCAGGAACGCCTGCACCCCGAGTGGCTGGCGCAAGTCGCTGCGGCGGACCGGCTGTTGCTGAGCAAGACAGACCTGGTGGATGAGCCAACGTTGACCGATTTGCGCGAGCATTTGCAGGCGCTGAATTTCTCTGCGCCTTTGCTGGACAGTGCACAGGTTCACAGCGGTGACCAATTGCTGCTGGGCGAGGGAGTGCGCAGTGCCGAGCCCGCTGAGGAAGTCACACGTTGGCAGTTGCATCGCGTACAGTCGACGCCGGCACGCCATGGTAATGCGCAAGTGTGCTGTCTGACGTTTGACCGGCCGCTGGACTGGGTCGGGTTCGGGGTGTGGTTATCGATGCTGTTAAGATGCCATGGTGAACGAATCCTCCGTGTCAAAGGACTGCTCAACGTGACCGCCAATCAGGGCCCCATCGTTATTCATGGCGTGCAGCATTGTCTGCATGCGCCTGTACACCTGTCCGCGTGGCCGGGTGAAGAGCGCAACTCTCGTCTGGTCTTTATCCTGCGCGGCCTGGACCCTGCGCTGCTGCGCCATTCGTTCGAGGTGTTCTCCAGCAGCTTCGCGCCGTCACTCAGCGAGTCCGCCGCATGAGTATCACTCTGCGCGTATTGGGCACCTCGGTGACGTTGCTCGAATCCTTGCGCGAGCGTGCCGAGCAGGAGCTGGGCATCAAATTGGTGTATCAGATTCATGATGTGCAGACCGCGCAACGGATTGCCGTCATGCAGCCGGACAGCTACGACCTCTATGACCAATGGTTTCACAACGTCGATTTCGTCTGGCCGGCCCGCGCCATTCAACCGATCGACACCCGCCGCATAGCGCTCTGGCACGAGATCAACGACCTGCCCAAGCGCGGGAGGCTTCGGCCTACTGATCAGCCGGGCAGTGGCAGCGTGCCGAGTGAGCGGTTGTTTGTGCAACACGATGGCAGCCTCGGCAGTACGGTCACCGAGCGCATCAGTATGCTGCCGCTGACTCACAACGCCGACAGCTTTGCCTACCGCCCTGAACGTCTGCCCGCTGGCCTGACGACGGCGGATGAAAGCTGGGGCTGGCTGCTGGACCCTGCATGGGGAGGGCGCATTGCGTTGCAAAGTGACGCCGCCATTGGTGCGTTGGACGCCGCGCTGGCGGTGCAGGGCGCCGGGCTTGCGCAGTTCAGCGACATTGGCAACATGTGCATCGAAGAGATCGACCAGCTTGCTGACGTGCTGGTGCGCAAACAACAGCAAGGGCATTTCGGCGCGTTCTGGTCGGATGATGAAGAAGCAGCCGAATTGATGCTCAGCCCGACCATCGACATTCAGAGCCTATGGTCACCGACCCTGGTCCGACTGCACCGTGCGGGTGTGAAGTACCGTGTGGCGGTGCCGAAGGAAGGCTATCGCGGCTGGTTCGGTGGCCTGTCACTGTCGCGTCACGCCAAGGGTCCGGTGCTGGACGCAGCCTACGCTTACCTTAATTGGTGGTTGTCCGGTTGGCCGGGTGCTGTGATGGCGCGTCAGGGGTATTACATCGGTAACCCGGCGCGCAGCCGTGATCACCTGAGTGCGGCGGAATGGGATTATTGGTATGCGGGTCTGCCTGCGCGTGAGCAATTGCTTGGCAGCGACGGCTTGCCGCTGATCGACGCCGGGGAAGTCCGTGACGGTGGCTCTTATGAAGAGCGCATGGGGCATATCGCGGTGTGGAACTCGGTCATGAACGAGCATAACTACCTGGTTCGTCGCTGGAGCGACATCTTGCGGGCGGGTGGCAAGCCTGGCGGGAAGCGGTGATTCAGCCTGCACCTTGCGGTGTGGCGGCTATCGTGGGAGAAAAGCGCTGTTTATTTTTGGTCGTTCTGGACTGTGGGCTCAGTGGCCTTTGTGTCCGACTCAGGTCACCTTTTCGCCCCTCGGCGACCCACTTTGATGGGGCCAAAGTGGGCAAAGCCCCAGGCTCCGGTTGGGTCCGCCTGCGGCGGATTCCTTCGTCCTGACGCGGATCCGGCGGTCGCTGCAACGGGCCATCCATGGCCCGGTGCAGCTCAATCGGCATCCATGCCGATTGCCCACCGGATCAGCGCCAGAACTCAGCCTGCACCTTGCGTCGCGTTCGGTGGTGTGGCGGCTATCGTGGCAGAAAAGCGCTGTTTTTTTTGGTCATTCTGGACTGTGTACTCAGTTGCCCGTGTGCCCGACTCAGGTCACCTTTTCGCCCCCCGGCGACCCACTTTGATGGGGCCAAAGTGGGCAAAGCCCCAGGCTCCGGTTGGGTCCGCCTGCGGCGAATTCCTTCGTTCTGACGCTGATCCGTTTATCACCTTTGCCTTTGATCTTGATCTTCAACCCCCCATCCCACTGACGACGCCAATCGCGCGTATGGAAGGCCGAATGCAGGCGTCGTGGAAGGGGTCGATCGGCAGGGATGCCGAGAGAGCGCCGTTGGGCCATGGATGGCCCGTCGGCGCGGGCCCCTTCCACGATGTCTGCATGAGGGAACCCCGGCTTGCCGGGGCCTGACGTCAGCGCAAATGGTTTGGTTACTTTGTCGAAACAAAGTGACCCGGCCGTCAGGACGGAACCTTTCCTGGCAGCGCGGACCCCGTCTGGATATGTACACGGTCGTCAGGATCGGAATTTTCCAAGGCTTGGATGGCTTTTGCTTTAGGCGTTTGGGACTGTGGATTCAACTGGATGCACGCTCGACTCAGGTCACCTTTTCGCCCCCCGGCGACCCACTTTGATGGGGCCAAAGTGGGCAAAGCCCCAGGCTCCGGTTGGGTCCGCCTGCGGCGGATTCCTTCGTCCTGACGCTGATCCGTTTATCACCTTTGCCTTTGATCTTGATCTTCAACCCCCGATCTCACTGACGACGCCAATCGCGCGTATGGAAGGCCGAATGCAGGCGTCGTGGAAGGGGTCGATCGGCAGGGATGCCGAGAGAGCGCCGTTGGGCCATGGATGGCCCGTCGGCGCGGGCCCCTTCCACGATGTCTGCATGAGGGAACCCCGGCTTGCCGGGGCCTGACGTCAGCGCAAATGGTTTGGTTACTTTGTCGAAACAAAGTGACCCGGCCGTCAGGACGGAACCTTTCTTGGCAGCGCGAACCCCGTCTGGATATGTATACCGTCGTCAGGATCGGAGTTTTTCAAGGCTTGGATGGCTTTGCTTGAGGCATTTAGGACTGTGGATTCAACTGGATGCACGCTCGACCCAGGTCACCTTTTCGCCCCTCGGCGACCCACTTTGATGGGGCTAAAGTGGGCAAAGCCCCAGGCTCCGGTTGGGTCCGCCTGCGGCGGATTCCTTCGTTCTGACGCTGATCCGGCGGTCGCTGCAACGGGCCATCCATGGCCCGGTGCAGCTCAATCGGCATCCATGCCGATTGCCCACCGGATCAGCGCCAAGACTCAGCCTGCACCTTGCGTCGCGTTCGGTGGTGTGGCGGCTATCGTGGCAGAAAAGCGCTGTTTGTTTTTGGGTGCACCGTGGCTTGGATTTGTTTGATCCTCGTTATGGATTTTCAGTGAGCATGCTGGCCTCTTCGTCAGCAAGCTGACCCCACAGGTGCACTTCAACAAACCTGGGTTTCAACTTGAAATCAGGTGCTCAATGGAAGAGGACCGGGCGGCGTTCCGTTTGCTCGCGAAGTTTATCCACACGCACAAAAAAGGCGGCTATCTGTCGATAGCCGCCTTTGGTTTGCCTCGGTAGTGCGTTACTTCGGCAGTTTGAAGGCCATCACGTAGTCGCCCTGTTTGGTGCCCAGCGAGCCGTGACCGCCAGCCACGACCAGCACGTATTGCTGACCGTCCTTGCCGGTGTAGGTCATCGGTGTGGTCTGGGCGCCTGCTGGCAGGCGGCCTTCCCACAGTTGCTTGCCGTTACGAACATCGTAGGCGCGCAGGTACTGGTCGAGGGTACCGCTCAGGAACGCAAGGCCGCTGGCGGTGGTGAAAGTACCACCCAGGCTTGGAACGCCCATGGTCAGAGGGATCGGAACCGGCGAGCTGTCGCGTACAGTGCCGTTCTTGTGCATCCAAATGGTCTTGTGGTTGGTCAGGTCGACCGCTGCCACGTAACCCCATGCCGGTGCCTGGCACGGCAGGCCCATTGGCGACAGCAGTGCTTCCAGAATCACACCATACGGTGCGCCCTTGTTCGGCTGCACGCCTTCGGTTTCGCTCTTGCGACCTGGGCCGCCTTCAACTTCGGCAGAAGGAACCAGCTTGGAGCGGAAGGCCATGTAGCTTGGGTTGACGAAAGCGATCTGACGAACCGGATCGATGGAAATGCCACCCCAGTCGAACACGCCGAAGTTACCTGGATAAACGATCGAGCCTTGCAGCGATGGCGGGGTGAACGGGCCGTCGTAACGCAGGGATTTGAAGTCGATCCGGCACATCATCTGATCAAACGGGGTCACGCCCCACATGTCGCGCTCTTTCAGCGGAGGCGGCATGAAATTCAGGTCAGATTTGGGTTGCGTCGGCGAGGTGTGGTCGCCTTCGACTGCGCCTTGCGGCACGGGCACTTCGTTGATAGGTACAATCGGCTGACCATTGCTGCGGTCCAGCACATAGATGCTGCCTTGCTTGGTCGATGCCAGCACAGCCGGTTTCACGCCGTCAGCGGTTTTCATGTCCATGAGTGTCGGTTGACCACCCACGTCCATGTCCCACAGGTCGTGATGCGTGAACTGGTAGTTCCAGCGTACGCGACCGGTCGCGATGTCCAGTGCAACCAGACCCGCGCTGTATTTCTCGGAGTCCGGTGTCCGGTCGCCACCCCATTGGTCGGGTGTCTGGTTGCCCATCGGCAGATAGATCATGCCCAGCTTTTCATCAACACTGAACATCGACCACATGTTGGGCGAGTTGCGGGTGTAGATCTGACCTTCGGCAATGGGAGCGGTCGCTTCCGGGTTGCCGCTGTCCCAGTTCCAGACCAGACGGCCGGTGTGCACGTCGTAGGCGCGGATCACGCCGGACGGCTCATCCACGGAAACGTTATCGGTAACATGGCCGCCGATGATCACCAGGTCCTTGGTCACCGCAGGTGGCGACGTGGAGTAGTAACCGCCCGGGGCGAAGGTACCCATGTTGGCTGTCAGATCGACCGAGCCCTTGTTGCCGAAGTCTTCGCACATCTTGCCGGTGTCGGCATTCAGCGCGATCAGACGGGTGTCGGCAGTCGGCAGGAAGATTCTGCGTGGGCAAGCACTTGCAGTGTTCGCCGCCGCAGTCGGTGCAGTGCCTTCAGCCGTTGGTGTGGCAGGGCTCTGGGCAGGTGCGGCGGCGGCGTATGCCGCGTCATCGTGATAGGTGACGCCACGGCAGGTCATATGCGCCCAGCCTTTAAAATTTTCCGCTTTCTGGGTGCTGATCTTCGGATCGAAGCGCCAGATTTCCTTGCCCGAATCCGGGTCAAGCGCGATCACCTGGCTGTGTGGCGTGCACACGTACAACATGCCATTGACCTTCAGCGGGGTATTCTCAGCGGTGGTTTCGCCGGGGTCACCGGGGCCTGGGATGTCACCGGTACGGTAGGTCCAGGCAGGCTCCAGCTTGTTCACGTTTTCCGGCGTGATCTGCGCGAGTGGCGAGTAGCGATCACCAAACGCAGTACGGCCATAGGACTGCCAGTCGCCATCCGGCATGGCCGGGGCGGTGTTGGTGGTGCCCGCAGTTTCGCGATCCAGTTGACCTTCGATGCGACCAGGGTGAGTGAACTGGCTCGCCAAAGCCGTCAGGCCAGCCAGAACCACCGCGATGCTCAGTGCGCCGGTGCCCATGCGGGCCGGGCCATTGCGCAACAGCGGACGACGGAACCATGGCAGCAGCAGGACGATACCCAACGCGAACCACAGCGCCAGACGTGGCACCAACTGCCACCAGTCCAGACCGACCTCCCACAGAGACCAGACCGTGCTCGCGAAGAGCAGCACCGCATACAGCCCCAGTGCGGCCGAGCGACCGGTGATCAACAAGATGCCTGTCACGGCAAAGCCAATACCTGCCAGCAGGTAATACAGCGAGCCATCCAGTTGCAACAATCTGATGCCGCCGACCACAAGTGCCAACCCCATCAGCAGGATCACCAGCCCTAATAGTGTCGGTAACAGACGATTTTTACTCGAAGCACTATCAGTGCCCATATCCGAATCTCCGCGAGAATTGAGTGACTGATGTCCGGGCTTCTAAAGCACCACCCGTGACATCATTTGTAACAGCTAACTGTTGAGACGATTAACCGACGGCCAAATTCAACCGTTGTTCAGAACGAAAGTTGTACTTTCAGACCGGCGACCACTGCATCGTCCACCTGATCCACGCCGCCTGGATGACGGACGTATTGCAGGTTCGGGCGCACCGTGAGCCAGTTGGTCATATGGATACCGTAATACAGCTCAGCGTTGTATTCCGTGTCCTGCAGGGGCATGAAGGACGGGTCGTTGTAGTCGTAGACCGCCGCTGCCTAATTTCGTGCATCGGCGTTCTTGCGGTATGCCGGATTGACATGAATGCGCGAAAAACCGACGCCGATGTCGTCCCCGGGACGAGCATCGAACAACCCTTTGTAAACCATGCCGACAGACACGTAGTTGTCGACCATGTTGGTTTTCTTGTCGTGCAGGGTGCCGTTTGCGAACACGCTCAGCCCCCGGCTTTGGTCGCTGGCCAGGCTGGTGACTTGCTGGCGCAGGTTGAGCCACATGCCGTGCTTGCTCGATGCGCTGCGGTAGGCGGTGCCAGCGAGCGCTGCGGACTGCCCGGCGTTGTTCTTGTAAACGTCTTCGCTATCGGCGGTGCTGTAGTAATAGCCGGCGCGGTACTCGCCCGGCAGGTCATTCAGTTGCGGCGACCAGACCAGTTCGATCGGCAGAACCGCGCCTTGCGTGCCGCTGCCGCTGAGCGTGAAAGCGTTGTCGTTTTCCAGATTGGACGGGTTTTGCTCATAGGCACCGATCTGCGCAAACAGCTTTGGGGTGAGCTGATACTTGACGCGCATGGCCCACTGGCTGATGGGCCAGTTGTACCAGGTGTTCACATAGTTACCGACCTGCGAGCCGCATAGCGACAGATTCTGGAAGTCGCAGGGCATGGTATTGAAGTCTTCGCCTTCATTGAACCTGCCGAGTTTCACACTCAAGGCCTGGTCTAAAAATTTCTGTTGATACCAGAGCTGGGTCAGGCGGGTCACGCTGCCGCGCCCCCAGACTTCCTGCGAAGACGACACTGTGCCGGTGCGTGGGTCGCCGATACGGTCGTTGCTGATGTTTTCGCCGTTGCGGTTGTTCAGCGTCAGTTGGAACTCGGCGTCCTGCCACCCCAGCAGCTTTTGCAGATCCAGGTGCGCGCCTAGCGCGATCTGATCGCTGTAGCGTACGGCCTTGTCATGGTTATATCCGCCATGCAGGTTGGCGCCGGTTTCGCTGGTGTAGTCGAGTTTGAAATCAATGCCCTGCTTCGAGAGCTCGCTGCGCCTGCTGCCCCAGTCGCCGAGCATCCAAGGCGAATCGGATGCCAGTGCAGATGCGGCCTGAACCTGAGCCGTCAAGCCAATAAACGTCAGGCCGCACAGACTGACCATACGATGAACCGTTAGCAGGCGAGGGTGCTTCGAGAGACTGGGCATGGAAAAGGCATTCTTTTTAGGCTTATGGAAAGACAATGTTTGGGAGTAAAAATGCTTGGAAGTGACAATGCCTGGGAGTAACAGTGTTCTGCCGCAGCGGTCTGTGCAGCCGTCGGCGCAACACTGCCCAAGGAAAATCGATTCAGCTCTGAGGCTGACAATGATAGGACGCTAACGAGTTGGCTAACAGTGGCAAACCTGACATGGATCATTGCAGGTTTGGTAACAGTGCTTTAATGGCCTGGGAATTTCAGGCAAGATCCAACCGCTTGAAATGAATGGACTTACTGAGCCGGGCTGCCCGCAGAGCCTGGTTTTGAAGATGGTCAACGTGCATGGCGCCATGCCCACGCCAAGGCAGGTCAGCACAGGCTAGACTCTATACGTGGTCTGATCGCTCGACACCCGGTGCGCAGCCTCAGTTACCGCCCCCTCAACAGGCTTCAAGGTTTCTCATGAGCACACCCAACATCGATCCGCTGCACGGCGTCACCCTCGAACAGATCCTGCGGGCGCTGATTGAGCACTATGAGTGGTCCGGCCTGGCCGAGCGTATCGACATCCGCTGCTTCAAGAGTGACCCGAGCATAAAGTCCAGTCTCACCTTCCTGCGCAAAACCCCTTGGGCGCGTGAAAAGGTTGAAGGTCTTTACGTCAAATTGCATCGCAGCAAAGGCTGGTGACAGCTGTCCGGTCAAGCGCAGTCAGATATACCCGGCACGGACGCTGGATTTCAAGGATATAGATTCGATGTACAGCTCACCTTCACGACCAGCGCAGGGACAGCGCTATTTCACCCTTGTTGCCGCCTGCCTGGGCTGGTCGGGTCTGGTTATTCAGCTCTACCTGATCTTCATTGGCCGCTACGCCGATCACGCCAGCCTGTTGGGTGGGCTGGTGCGGTTCTTCAGCTTTTTTACCGTGCTGACCAACACCCTGGTCGTGGTCGCGCTGACCTGTGCGTTGAACGAACGTCAGTCCGCAGGCCATCGATTCTTCCGCCATCCGGTGGTGTGCAGCGGTATTGCTGCGAGCATTGCGCTGGTCGGGATTGCCTATAACGTACTACTGCGTCACTTGTGGCAGCCGCAAGGCTGGCAATGGGTGGCCGATGAATTACTGCACGACGTGATGCCTTTGGCATTTTTGCTCTATTGGTGGCTTTACGTGCCCAAGGGAACGTTGCGTCTGGGTCATCTGGGGCTTTGGATGCTGTACCCGATCGCTTACTTCGCCTACATCCTGCTGCGTGGCGATGTGATCGGCGACTACATGTACCCGTTCATCGACGTCGGCACTATCGGCTACCCAAAAGCATTCATTAACGCGTTGGGGGTGTTGGCAGGCTTTCTGATGATTGCGCTGGTGTTGCTGGGGATCGATAAATGGGCGGCCCGTCGTAAGCGCTGAGCCGCCCAGGTGTTTTATTCTTCTGTCGTGTCCAGCTTCCAGTAACCTGCCGCCTTGACGAATTCTTCTTCAAGGCCGAACTCGTCCAGCAGCACGCGACGTACCTTGCGAGACAGTCCTGACTCGGTCGCGATCCAGGCGTAGAGCTTGCCCTCGGGCATTTCAAGACGGCGCGTAACGTCCAGCAGGCTCTGCTCGCCCCGCACGATCCAGATCACATCGACCTGTGCTGCGCTCTGAAAGACTTGCTGTTCCTGCTGATTGGCAACCTCGACCACCACCAGAGCGGCACGGTTGGCTGGTAATGATTCGAGGCGTCGAGCGATAGCCGGGATAGCCGTTTCATCGCCGATCAGTAAATAACTGTCGAACATGTCCGGCACCACCATCGAGCCGCGAGGCCCTGCGATGTGCAAGAACTGGCCGGGCGCCGCCTGAGCCGCCCAGGTCGCAGCAGGCCCTTCACCGTGCAGGACAAAATCGATGTCCAGTTCGCCAGTGGCTTCGTCATATCGACGCGGCGTGTAATCGCGCATCGGCGGGCGTGGCCCTTCCTTGTCCCCGCCAGCCGTCGGGTTTTCCAGTGCTGCGTGCTCTTCAGCCGTCTGTGGGAAGAACAGTTTGACGTGGTCATCGGTACCCAGGCTGATAAAGCCTGCCAGCTCCGTCCCTTGCAGCGTGATGCGGCGCATCAGCGGCGTCAGGTCTGTCACGCGTGCCACTAGCAGCTTGCGATGTTTGATTTCATGCATGACGCGATGGATGGATTGTTCCGGCTGCTTGTCTTGAGCGTATTCCTGCGAATTCATACCGACTTCTCCGAGGCAGATTGGGGTCCATCGACGATGGCCTTGGCGGTGTTGTTGAGCAGATCGCGAACCCGAAGAATCTCTTCAGGGCTCCAGCGACCGTGGTGCATTTGCAGCGCATGTCGCAGGTTGTGCACTGCTTCATGGATTTCCGGTGGTCGGTCATGACCGCGCAGCGAACGTTTGCTGACGTCGATGCGAGTGCGCACGCCGTCTAGCGCAACGGCCTGGTCCAGCAATGAAGTACTGCCTGCTTCGGTCACGGTATAAAGTTTTTTGCCCGCCTGAGCGTCGCCGATGATCAGCTCGCTTTCTTCAAGAAAGGTCAGGGTCGGATAAATCACGCCGGGGCTTGGGCTGTAAGCGCCGTCAAAGATACCTTCGATCTTGCGTATCAGGTCATAGCCGTGGGAAGGCTGTTCGGCGATCAGCGCCAGCAACAATAACTTCAGATCGCCTGGCGCAAAGACCCGCGGGCCTCTTCCACCGCGTTCGCGGCCTGGGCGTTTTTCAAAACCGTCGCGGCCTTCGCCAAATTCACGGGCGTGCGGCGGACGGGGGTGATGGTGATGAGCGTCATCGCGCATTTTCAAGTCCCTCGTTACAAGTTAGATATAGCTTAAGATATATCTAAACATTGCGACAAGCGTCACAGACGAGCGGTCATCTGCTGGCGGATGGCAGAACCGCTGGATTTTGAGCCCGATCAGATTCCCGGTGGCGCAGGCGGCAGGGACGTATTGCACATGGCCTGACCCTTGTTCTCCAGGTAGGGTGTCAGGATCGGTGCCATGCCTTTCAGGACCTGCACCGGCAGGGCCGAGGTGAAGCGATAGCCCTCTGCCGCTCGCCCCGGCACAAATGCCGTCAGCGCGCCAAAGTGGTTTTCACCGATATAAAACACAAAAGTCGCTGTACGATTGATCGCCCTTGAACTGATGATTCGCCCGCTTGCGCCGATGCTCTCGATCCGGTTGTCACCGGTGCCGGTCTTGCCACCCATGGTCAGCACCGTACCGTCGTACATCTTGAACGTGCCCTGGACTCGCTTGGCAGTGCCACCATCGACCACCTGCGACAAGGCTTCGCGCATTGCTGCTGCCACTTCGGACGGCAGCACGCGCTGACCCAGCTCCGGGTTGATGGTCAGTTCGGTTTCGTAGGGTGTGTCAGCCGCAAAGTGCAGGCTGTCGATGCGCACGGGCGGCAGGCGTATTCCGTCGTTCTGAATGATGCCGATCAATTCGGCCAGCGCAGCCGGTCGGTCTCCTGAACTGCCGATTGCGGTGGCCAGCGACGGAACCAGATGATCGAACGGGTACCCGACGCGCTGCCAGCGTTGCTCGATGTCCAGAAATGCTTCGACCTCCATCATGGTACGGACGCGGCTGTCACGAGCGCCTTTGTGTCGGCTCTTGAACAGCCAGCCGTAGACTTCCTGGCGCTCGAAACGGCTGGCGGCCACGGCATCCTTGAATTGCGCATCAGGGTGTTTCAGCAAATAGCCCACCAGCCACAGGTCCAGCGGATGAGCGCGGGCGATGTAGCCTTGATCTGGCAGATCGTAGGCACCCGGGCCATAGCTTTTGTACAGTTCCGCCATGCGCTTTTCGGTGAGTCTGGAGGTCGCTTTGCTGTCGTCAAGGTGTGCGCGCACGAAGGCATTGAAGGTGTTCTGGTCGGCACCGGGCAGCAGATAACGATGCACCGCTGCCAGTCGAATGGCCGTCGGATGGATACCGTCCAGAAACGTATCGAGCCGCTCCTGCGTGGTCTTGTCCTTGTACCGCTTCCAGAATCTCAGCAAAAACACCGTGCCTTCACGGTCGGCAAATTGGCTGAGGTATTCCTGGCGCCGTGGATTGTCATCGTCCTTGAGCAGCGCGGCACTGTTGTTCGGTGCCTGATAGGTGCTGTAGCGCACCACATCACGCATCAGGCGAATGAAAGGCAGGTTGATGGATTCACGCAGCGACTCGCGCAAGGTCGGAATACGCCCGTCGTCTTCACGCCGAAAGTTGTTGAAACGGTGCATGCCGCCCCCGGTGAAAAACGCTTCTCCCGGGCTTGCGGAATAAGTGCGATCAAGCGCTGCCGAGAGCATTTTCTTCAGGTCCCGGTCCTTGTTCTGCACCAGGTAATCCACCGACCATCGGGTCAGCCTGTCAGGTTCTTCCACCGGGACTTTTCGCAATTCGGCAACGTTCATGTCGGCGTACCGTCCATGCAGCTCGGCGATCATCTCAAGGTAGGTCGTCAGCACGCGCATCTTGGCGGTCGAGCCGAGTTCGAGCTTGCTGCCTTCATTGATGTCGAACGGCTGGTCTGTGCTGTCAGTTTGTACCCTGACGCGTGATCCGTCCGCGCCGCGTTCGAACAGGGTGAAGCTGTAACGCACCTGCGCAGTACTGGCCGGGGTCAGCAGGCGCTCGCCCAAAAGGCCGATCGTTGCCGCGAACTCAGGGTTTGCCAGGTTCCGCAGGTACTGACTGATGCTGCTCTGCAAACCACCATGCAAGGTGCTGGTGGCCGACAGGTCGAGACGATCCAGATCGTAGAGCGGTCGATTGACCAGATTGGACAGACGGGTACGCGCAACGCTGATGCCTTTGTTGGTTTCGATGGGCTGAATCGTCGGTTGCTGCACCCAGTCACGGTAAGTGACCTTTGCTGCCAGGGCCGCATCGGCGAGTGGCTGATCAACGACATTGGCTTGTGCCAACAGCCGGATATGGCTGTCGGTCAGCTCAGCCAGTTCCAGACGCCCCTTGGCCAGATAGTGCGAGGGTCGTCTTTGGGCAATCACCAGCGACAGCACTTCACGCAACGCCAGCGCCTTTTCGGCCAGACCTTTTTCGTCGACTGGCGCTGACGCCAGCACTTGGTTGGTTTTGGCGAAATCCACGCCGAACCAGACCCGCAAACCTTCGGCCAGACCATGAACCTCACCATGCCCCGGCACTGCAGACAACGGCACGCTATTGAGATAATCACGCACTACCCGTTGACGCACAGCGAGGGTTTCTGCACCCGGTTGATAGGCGCGCACGCTGGCAGAAATCATCTGCCGCAACTTTTCAGAACTCGACTGTGTAAGGCCGTCGGGCGAGTGACGATACTTTTCCAATTGAGTCGCCAAGGTGCTGCCGCCTGCTGACTGGCCGGGCAGGGCGAGTATTTTCGCCACCTGCGACCACGCGGCCTTGGCAAACCGCGGCCAGTCCACCGCCGGGTTTGCCAGCGGTTGCTGCGGATCAAGCAGGTCACGGTTTTCGATGAACAGCAGGCTGTGCACCACCACCGGTGGAATGGTCGCGAAGGTCGAGTAGAACTGCTGAGGGTAGCGAAACTCGTATAGCGACTCGCCACGGCAGTCGGTGATCGACAAACCGGCCTGGGTCTTTTCCTGATAGGGAACAAAAAAACCTCGCTGGCTGTAGCGCATCAGTTCCGGCGAGAACCGGGTCTGGCGAGTGATCACGTAGTCACGCTTGAGCAGGCGCGGCAAAAACTCGTCCAGCGATGAGTAGCCCAGGCGTTTGTCAAAAGGCCCGTCCCCCGGATACACCACTGCATCACTGGGACCCGGTTGCATCGAGTAGCTCAGGCTGGCTGCAAAGCGGCTGAACTCGCGCGCCTGAAGCCTGGAACTGCGGCTTTCCAAGGCCACGGCAACACCCAGAGCAACCCCGGCCAGAACCAAAACCACCCAAAATACCCGCCATCCGTAACGTTTGCGACGAGGACGCTGCGGCACGCTCGGGTCATCCTGACGGTCAGCGGACTCTACCTCTTGCTTGCTATCGGAATGCCGAAATACGCCCATAGTCGATTGATCCGGTCACCCTGTTAACGCACCTGATACAAGCTTAGACGCTGAGCGAGATTGCATGAAAAATTGTCGGACGACGGCTACGACGAGGTTTCAGAGCAGGGGTTCTCAAGTCACCAGCACAGGTTTCGATTTGCCCAGACGTTTGTTCAGCTCCAGTCCATTGGCCATCAGCATCATCAACCCCAGGCCGACGATGGCAGTGGCGATTTGCATGGGCCAGGTGTCGCCTGCCAGCGCGTTGGCCATGTCCGCAAGCGGCGCAAGCAGCACGCCCAGGCAGAAGACTTCCAGTGAGTACCGACCCATACGGCAGGTCTGGCGGGCAGGCCAGTTGTCGAGCCAGGTGCTTTGCGTGTGCAACAGTCGGGCGACGACGTAGACCAGGGCGAGGAAGTGCAGCAGGCGTGCAGGCGCCAGGTCAGTTTTGCTGATGGGATACAGGCCTTCCAGGTACAGGGCTGATACCAGCCCGGTGTGCAACTGCGGCCATTTTTCGCTGAAGGTGAGCACGCCGGCGATCAGGACATACACGGCTGCCATCAGGAAAAGCGGCTGCTGGTGCAAGGGGCCTTGCGTGCGGGCCGTCGATGTCTCGCTGCGCAAGGCGCAGGCTCCTCCGAGTACGAACAGCAATTGCCAGGCCACCGGGTTGAAGTACCACACGCCGCCGCCCTCGTAGGCACGCAGGTTCCAGCCAAACAACGGCACCATCATGTACAGCGCGATTGACAGGCCGACGGCCACCTCAAGTTTGCGCAGCATCAATGGCAAGGTCAGTGGCAGGGTGAGCAGCAGCACGATATACAAAGGCAGTGGGTCGGTAAGGTTAGGCTTGAAGCGCAGCAGCAATTCGTCTGCGAGCGCCTGTTGTGGATTGCCTACGAAATACTCCAGGCCCATCTGCTGGACCATGTCGCGGGTTTCGACGTGGTTGTTGGCGACGAAGACAATGCCCATCAACAACGTCAGCAAGAAAATGTGTACGACATACAGCACCCATGTACGCCGCAGGATCCGTACGCCAGCCACCAGCATGCCGTCGCGTCGAGCGATGCGCCCGTAAGCCAGGATCGCTGCGTAGCCTGCGAGAAAAACGAAGATTTCCGCCGCGTCGCTGAACCCGAAGTTGCGCACGGTGAGTTGGGCCAAAGGATTGTCCGGCACGTGGTCCCAAAAAATGAAGACCAGCGCCAGACCTCGAAAGAAGTCGATTCGATAATCGCGTCCGTTAGTCATAACGGTGGGCTCTAGATGATTGCTGATAAGATCGGCCGCAAGGGGCTGAGGTTCCGCGCCGCCAGTCGGTGTTGTCCGGCGGCGCGGCAGGGTGGCGTCAATCGCCGGGAATTGCAAAAGCGGGCTATTACAGGATGTCTCAACCGCGCGCTTGAATCAGGCGACTTCGGCGGCATCAAAGCTGTCTGACCGCGCCATCTGCCACATTCTCGAATAGAAGCTATCGTCCTGTACGCCATTGAGCAATTGCCCCGGCTGCAGAAATACGTGGGTTTGCGAGAACAGTTTGATTTCGGTCGCCGACATGCGCCTTACCAAGTGCTTGGCTTCCAGTTGTGATGGATGCTCCAAGCCCGCAGCGGCCAGCATTTCGGCCAGTCCTTTAAGCGTATTACGATGGAAATTGAAGACCCTTTCAGCCTTGTCGGGAACGACCAGTGCGCGCTGTCGCAATGCATCCTGGGTCGCGACGCCAGTAGGACATTTGTTGGTGTGGCAACTTTGTGACTGGATGCAACCGATGGCAAACATGAAGCCGCGGGCCGAGTTCGCCCAGTCTGCGCCGATGGCCAGTACGCTGGCGATATCGAAGGCACTGACGATCTTGCCGCTGGCGCCCAGCCTGATCTTGTCGCGCAGATTCAGCCCCACCAGCGTGTTGTGCACAAACAACAGTCCCTCACGCATGGGAGTGCCCATGTGGTCGGTGAATTCGACTGGCGCGGCGCCGGTGCCACCTTCAGTACCGTCGACGACGATGAAGTCCGGGTAGATTCCGGTTTCGAGCATGGCTTTGGCAATCCCCATGAACTCCCACGGATGACCCAGACAGAACTTGAACCCTACCGGCTTGCCGCCAGACAACTCGCGCAGACGGGCGATGAACTGCATCAGTTCGTAAGGGGTGGAGAACGCACTGTGTCGCGACGGCGAGATGCAGTCTTCGCCCATCTCGATGCCGCGTGTTTCGGCAATCTCCTTTGTCACCTTGTGCTTGGGCAGGATGCCGCCGTGGCCCGGCTTGGCACCTTGACTCATCTTGATTTCGACCATGCGCACCTGCGGGTCTCTGGCCTGAACAGCGAACCGCTCCGCATCGAAGTGGCCGTCAGCCGTGCGGCAGCCAAAATAACCACTGCCGAGTTCCCATGTCAGGTCGCCACCGTGCTCGCGGTGGTAAGGGCTGATGCTGCCTTCGCCAGTGTCATGGGCGAAGTTGCCGAGCTTTGCGCCTTTGTTCAACGCGCGAATCGCGTTGGCACTGAGCGAACCAAAGCTCATTGCCGAGATATTGAAAATCGAGGCCGAGTAGGGCTGGGTGCATTGCGGCCCGCCTATCGATATACGGAACCCGCTTGGGTCGCTCATGGGAGCAGGACGCATGGAGTGCCCGATGAACTCGAAGCCAGTCTGATAGACGTCGATCAGCGTGCCGAACGGCTTGTCGGCGGACTCGTTCTTTGCACGCGAGTACACGAGCGAGCGCTGAGCGCGGGAGAAGGGCAGGGCGTCGCTGTCTGATTCCAGCAGGTACTGACGAATCTCGGGACGGATCGCTTCAACGGCGTAACGGATATTGCCCAGAATCGGGTAATTGCGACGCACCGAATGCGGTGATTGCAGCAGATCGATGATGCCCACTACGCTGAGCACAGCGGTCAATAACGTGAAAGGCCAGAGCCATTCGTGATGCCAGAACGGCAGGCTGAACAGAGTGAAGAGCACGCAACCAACGAAGACTGCATAACGACTGAGTAGCGATAGGCTCATGTGACATCCTTGGGCTGATAGCGGTTTTCTGCGCGCGCCTGTCTTTTTGTCGCCCAAGGGCAGACAGCAGGGCTGCGGGATATCTGTGCTTTCCGGGTCTGGGCTTGAGGTCAGCACGGTGCGCAACTGAAATGTAGCGGATTGCCTCTACCGACGCGCATTAAATAAGGGTCATCGAACCTGTTCGCTGGTGTGATCTGGCAAACAGGGTGCGGCATCGATTGCGGCAATGGTTGCCATCAACAAGAGTCATTATCATTGGGGAGTCATTATGTTACTGTGTAACACGTTCGACACTTACTCAATGGAGACAACCATGAAAGCTGATATCCATCCCGCCTACCGTACCGTGCTGTTTCATGACACAGCGGCCGATGCCTTTTTCCTGATCGGTTCCACTGTCGACACAGACCGCACGCAGCAGCACACCGACGGTAACAGTTACCCCTACGTAGCGCTTGATGTGTCCAGTGCTTCGCATCCGATGTACACCGGTCAGCAGCGCAAGACCACCACAGAAGGCCGCATTGCAGGCTTCAACAAGCGTTTCGCCACGTTTGGTTCTGGCGGCAAGAAAGACGTCCCTGCCGAGCAATGACATGTCCGGCTTCCCGGCTGAAGGCTATCTGTACAGGATGACCTTCTCGCCGGGATTTTTTTGTTCCAATTTTCTGCGCAGGACTTTTTAAACACAAAAGACGCGATGCGACCACTCGTCCACTGGACTAACGGCAAGCTTTGCTTTTATCTTCG
The DNA here is from genome assembly GCF_021147775.1 of Pseudomonas californiensis. Classification (GTDB taxonomy): domain Bacteria; phylum Pseudomonadota; class Gammaproteobacteria; order Pseudomonadales; family Pseudomonadaceae; genus Aquipseudomonas; species Aquipseudomonas californiensis. The sequence goes on along the minus strand of NZ_JAGTPK010000015.1, from coordinate 25,572 downwards.
CGGCCTGAAAAACAGGAGTACCCGCTTTGAAAAAATCAGTCGCCATCGTTTTCGGTGGGCAGTCCAGCGAGCATGAGGTTTCGTTGCAGTCGGCACGCAACGTTATCAATGCGATTGATCGTGACCGCTACGAACTGACCCTGATCGGCGTCGACAAGTCGGGCCGCTGGTTGTGCTTCGATGAAAGCAATTACCTGGTCAATGCAGAAGATCCTTCGCGCATCAAATTGAGCACCGCTGGCAAGCAACTCTCCTTGCTGCCCGGGAGTGTGGGCGGACAGTTCGTTGACATCGAGTCAGGACAGCCATTGGCGCGCATTGATGTTGTGTTTCCGCTGATCCATGGCGCCCTGGGTGAAGACGGCTCGCTGCAAGGCTTGCTGCGTCTGTTGGCAATTCCCTTCGTCGGGCCGGACGTGCTGAGTTCGGCAGCGTGCATGGACAAGGACGTGACCAAGCGTCTGCTGCGTGATGCAGGCATCGCGGTTGCGCCATTTGTGGTGTTGACACGCGGCCAGAGCATTGCTTTTGCCAGCGTACGCGAGCAACTGGGGCTGCCGCTGTTCGTCAAGCCGGCCAGCCAGGGTTCCTCTGTAGGGGTCAGTAAAGTCACTGATGAGGCCAGCTTCGAGGCCGCTTTGACGTTGGGCTTGCAGTTCGATCACAAGCTGTTGATCGAGCAGGGCATGGTCGGGCGTGAAGTGGAGTGCGCCGTGCTGGGCAACCGCGAGCCGCAGGTCAGCGTGTGCGGTGAAGTGATCGCCAATGATGAGTTCTACGCTTACGACACCAAATACCTGAACGGTGATCAGGCCCGGATCGCCATACCGGCCGAGTTGCCTGCAGAGCTGAGTGATCAGGTGCGCGACGTCGCATTGCAGGCCTATAAGGTGCTGGGATGCGCTGGGCTGTCGCGGGTGGATTTCTTCGTCACCGAGGCGCGCGAGATCATCATCAATGAGGTCAATACTCTGCCTGGCTTCACCTCTATCAGCATGTACCCCAAACTCTGGCAGGCCAGCGGTCTGTCCTACGCCAGGCTGATCGATCGCTTGATCGGGCTGGCGCTGGAGCGGGCAGACGAGGCCAGGTTGCTCAAGACGGATATCTTTGCATGAAAATCATCACTATTGCGGCCGCCCTGTTGATTGCCCCGGACGGCAGAACGTTGCTCGTGCGCAAGCGGGGTACGCTGGCGTTCATGCAGCCCGGCGGCAAGATCGACCCTGGCGAAACGGCGCCAGTGGCGTTGGCCAGAGAGTTGAACGAAGAGCTCGGGCTGATCATCGATCCGCAGCAGGCCGAGTTTCTGGGTGAATTCACCGCACCGGCGGCAAACGAGCCAGGCTTTGAAGTTCACTGCCAGTTGTATGAAGTGAAGACCGCTGCCGAGGTGCTGCCTGCTGCCGAGATCGAGGAGGTAGTCTGGGTCGGCTCGCAGAGTCACCCCGACCTGCATCTGGCACCCTTGACGCGTGATTTGATCCTGCCGCTTTACCGGCAGCGTCAGGCTGAGATGATCTGACAGCCATTGCGGTTGAGTGCCCTGCACAAGTGTGCAGGGCGCTTGCCATTCAGCGAACCGCGCTGACGCCGTCCAGCGTCGAGAACGAAGTGTCCTTGGCTGTCAGCAGAAAGTCGCGCATGTACGGTGCATCCAGCATGTCGGCACGAATACCTGCATACAAAGTCGCAAACAGCCCTTTTTCCCCCAGCCGCTTGGCCTTTACGTAACCCCGCGAGCTGTACTCATGCAGCGCCCAATGAGGCATGCCACAGACGCCACGCCCGCTGGCGACCAGTTGCATCATCATCACCGTCAGTTCGGAGGTTCTTACCTGCGCAGGCTCGATCTCGGCGGGCTCCAGGAAGCGGGTGAAAATGTCCAGCCGGTCGCGCTCCACCGGGTAGGTGATCAGGGTCTCTTCCAGCAGGTCTTCCGGGACGATGTACGGTTTGGTCGCCAATGCATGCTGGTTGGCCACCGCCAGCATCGCCTCGTAAGTGAACAGCGGCACGTAGGTGATGCCGGGCAGTTCCTGCGGGTCCGAGGTCACCACCAGGTCAAGATCGCCACGCGCCAGCGCCGGCAGCGGTGCAAACGAGAACCCGGAAGACAGGTCCAGTTCGACTTCTGGCCAGGCATCGCGAAACTGGTCAATGGTCGGCATCAGCCACTGAAAACAGCTGTGGCATTCGATGGCCATGTGCAGACGACCCGCCGTGCCGCCCGCCAGGCGCGCAATGTCCCGTTCTGCGCTGCGCAGTTGCGGCAGCAGCGCATCGGACAATTGCAGCAGACGCAGGCCAGCACTGGTGAAGCGCACCGGTTTGGTCTTGCGCACGAACAGCTGCATGCCCATGCGCTCCTCCAGCTCCTTGAACTGGTGAGACAGCGCTGATTGGGTCAGATGCAGGCGCTCGGCAGCTTCCACGAGGCTGTCTGCTTCGCGCAACGCGTGCAGGGTTTTGAGGTGGCGTATTTCAAGCACCGTCCGCTCTCCATGAATAAAATTTGTGACCAACAAGAAAACAATGAGTTTGTCTCATGTTGGTCTGGCTGTCGACAATGGCGCCATATTTTACGGAGGACGCGACATGGCTTTGGCCCACAACCTTGGATTTCCGCGCATCGGCGCTGATCGTGAATTGAAGAAAGCGCTGGAAGCCTACTGGAAAGGCGATCTCGATCAGCCCGGCCTGCGCGCGGTGGGTCGTGAGTTGCGTGTCGCTCACTGGCAAATACAAAAAGACGCTGGCATCGAACTGTTGCCGGTCGGTGATTTCGCCTGGTATGACCAGGTGCTGGCTCACTCGCTCACGCTGGGCGTCGTCCCTGAACGTTTCGCCCATACCCGTGACGCTGCTGGTTTGCCGACCCTTGATACTCTGTTCGCCATGGCGCGGGGCGCCAGCAACAATTGCTGTGGCGAGTCAGATGGGCAGACACAGTACGCTCAGGAACTCACCAAGTGGTTTGATACCAACTATCACTACCTGGTCCCGGAGTTCAGCCATGACCAGCGTTTTCAGCTGAACTGGTCACAGTTGTTCGAGGAGGTCGAGGAGGCGCATGCGCTGGGTCACACAGTCAAACCGGTCATCATCGGGCCGCTGACTTACCTTTGGCTGGGCAAGGCCAAGGGCGACAGTTTTGACAAGCTGGAGCTGCTGGATCGTCTACTGCCGGTGTACGGAGAAATTCTCGGACGATTGGCGGCACAAGGTGTGGAGTGGGTGCAGATCGACGAGCCGATCCTGACCCTCGATCTGCCACAGGACTGGAAAACCGCATTCGAACGCGCCTACCACAGCCTGCAGTACTCCCCGCTGAAAAAGCTGATTGCCACTTATTTTGGCGGGCTTGAAGACAATCTTGGTCTGGCGGCAACCTTGCCGGTGGACGGCTTGCACATTGATCTGGTGCGGGCGCCCGAGCAACTGCCTGTCGTACTTGATCGTCTGCCGGCCTATAAGGTGCTGTCGCTGGGCGTGGTCAACGGGCGTAATGTCTGGCGCTGTGACCTGCAGGCGGCGCTGACCCATCTGCAAGAAGCGCATGAACGGTTTGGCGATAACCTGTGGGTCGCGGCTTCCTGCTCGCTGCTGCACAGCCCTGTCGATCTGGAGCGCGAAGACCGTCTGGACCCTGAGCTGAAAAGCTGGCTGGCGTTTGCGGTGCAGAAAAGCGCAGAAATTGCCATCCTCAAGCAGGCGCTGAATGAGCCCGAAGCTGCACAAGTGCGGGCAGCGCTGGCGCAAAGCCAAAATGTGCAGGCCAGCCGCAAGCAGTCGCCGCGGATCCATAACCCGGCAGTACAACAGCGTCTGGCCGCCGTTACGGCTGTTGATCATCAGCGTCAATCCGGGTTCGCCCGGCGTATTGACCTGCAACGGGCACGCTTGCAACTGCCGGCTTTTCCGACCACGACAATCGGCTCATTCCCGCAGACCCCGGCGATACGTCTGGCCCGCCAGGCGCATAGGCAAGGCAAGCTGGCCCTCAACGAATATACCGACGCCATGCGCCAGGAGATCCGTCATGCGGTCCAGATCCAGGAAAACCTGGGGCTGGACGTGCTGGTGCATGGCGAGGCCGAACGCAACGACATGGTCGAGTATTTTGCCGAGCAACTGGACGGTTACCTGTTCACCCGCTTTGGCTGGGTGCAGAGTTATGGCTCGCGTTGTGTGAAACCGGCAGTAATTTATGGTGACGTCAGCCGTCCCGGCGCGATGACCGTCGAGTGGATACGCTATGCGCAAAGCCTGACCAGCAAGCCCATGAAAGGCATGCTCACCGGCCCGGTCACGATGCTGATGTGGTCGTTCCCACGGGAGGACATCCCTCGTCACGTGCAGGCACAACAGCTGGCGCTGGCGATTCGCGACGAAGTTCAGGACCTGGAGCGTGCCGGTATCAGGATCGTGCAGATTGACGAGGCTGCTTTCCGCGAAGGCCTGCCGTTGCGCAAGTCCCAATGGCAGCCTTACCTTGACTGGGCTGTGGCAGCGTTTCGTCTGTGTGCCTCGGGGGTGCGCGACGAAACCCAGATTCACACCCATATGTGCTACAGCGAATTCAATGACGTGATCGAATCCATCGCAGCCATGGACGCCGATGTGATCACGATCGAGACCTCGCGTTCGGATATGGAGTTGCTCAAGGCGTTCGAAGCGTTCGATTATCCGAACGACATCGGTCCGGGGGTCTACGACATCCACTCACCGCGCGTTCCGACCACCGCTGAAATCGTCGCGCTGATGGCCAAGGCCGCGCGGCGCATTCCTGCCGAGCGCCTGTGGATCAACCCTGACTGTGGTCTAAAGACCCGAGGCTGGGCAGAAACCGAAGCCGCTCTGATCAACATGGTTGCAGCGGCACGGCAGTTGAGAAACTGAAGACGCCTCTCGCGACAAGCTGATCCCGTTCAGCTCGTCGCTCACAACCGTTTGCCTACCACTCAGCGCTGTTCATCAAATTGTCACGCAACTGTGGCAGCGCGCTTTGCAAAACATCATCAGACTCGTTGCCTACTGGGGATCTGTTTTTTGGTGTTTTTCATGCGGGTTTTAATTTTTCTGGCTGCGCTTCTGTGCGGCTTGCCGTCTTTTGCGGCCGATCGATGCGATGTCAACGTTCCTGTCCAGACTGCCGAACTCAAACAAGTGCGCATTGCCTATCAGAGCATCGGCAGTGAGTCAGACCCTGCCTTGCTGTTGGTCATGGGTCTTGGCGGGCAGTTGATTCACTGGCCTGACGAAGTGGTGACTGCGCTCTGTCAGCAAGGCTATCGGGTCATTCGTTATGACAACCGCGACGTGGGTCTTTCGACTTGGGTGCAACCGCCCGCCGATGCCAACCTGACGTACGAAGTGCTGCGCTTCAAACTCGGTCTGCCCGTGTCGGCGCCTTACTCGCTGACCGACATGGCTGACGATGGCCTGGGCCTGATGGACGCGCTGCATGTTCAGCAGTTTCATGTGCTCGGTGCAAGCATGGGCGGGATGATCGCCCAGCATCTGGCAGACATGGCGCCAGAACGGGTCGAGAGCCTGACACTGATCATGACCAGTTCTGGCGCGCAGGGCTTGCCGATGCCCAGTGCTGCGCTGATGCAGCTGCTGGCCCGCCGCGGTGCGCCCAATCGGGAGGTTGCCATCGAACAGCAAGCCGATCTGCTGGCAGCGCTGGGCAGCCCGCAGGTCAAGGATGATCGGCAGCAATTGCTCCACCAGGCTGCGATTTCCTACGATCGCGCCTTCAACCCGGAGGGCGTGAAGCGCCAGATCATGGCCATTCTCGCCGAGCCCAGCCGCGTCGAGCTGCTGAATCGGCTGCGTCTGCCGGTACTGGTGGTGCACGGCACTGCCGATCCCTTGTTGCCGGTCATGCATGGCGTGCACGTAGCCGCGCATATCCAAGGGAGCCAGCTGCGGCTGATCCCAGGGCTGGCGCACCGTTTTCAGGAGGCGTTCAAGGCACCTTTGCTGGGCGCAGTATTGCCCTATCTGAAGGCGCAGCATGAAGACGGTCGTCATCTGGCGCAGCTCTAGCCAGGTTGTCAGGCTCGGACAGAGGTGTATCGTGAGGGCTTTGGTTCAATGAGCGAACGGCTGTCATGAGCACTGCACTTAAAATCGATTTCGTTTCCGATGTTTCCTGTCCCTGGTGTGTCATTGGTCTGCGTGCGCTGGACCAGGCGCTTGTAGAACTTGGCGATGAAGTGGACGCACAGATCCACTTCCAACCGTTCGAGCTGAACCCGAACATGCCGTCCGAAGGGCAGGACATCAAAGAGCATATCGCCGAGAAATACGGCTCCACCCCGGAGCAGATCGAGGGCATCCACGAAACAATCCGTGCAAAAGGCGCAGAGCTTGGCTTTGTCTTCGCCAAGGGTGAGCGGCGTATCTACAACACCTTCGATGCCCATCGTCTTTTGCACTGGGCTGAGACAGAAGGCAAACAGCACGCGTTGAAAACTGCCTTGTTCGAGGCGTATTTCAGTGAGCTGAAGGACCCGTCCAGCCATGCGGACCTGGCGGACGCTGCGCAAAAGGTCGGTCTTGATCGGCTTCGGGCGCTGGCTGTTCTGGCGAGCAATGATTACGCCGCGCAGGTGCGTGAAGATGAACAGCTGTGGACGTCGCGTGGTGTCAGCTCGGTGCCGACCATTGTGTTCAACGACCAGTACGCCGTATCGGGCGGGCAGCCGGTGGACGTATTCGTCAGCGCGATTCGCCAGATCATCAGTGAAAATGCCTGATTGATTGGTCAATTGTCAGGTGTCAGCCACGCGACACCTGACAGCTGTTCAAAGGCGCACTTGTCGCTGGCGCAACGTCAGCCGTGAACCCTGACCCAGACTGTTACCAGTAGCGTTGCGGCCACCAACCAGGCCACGGCAGCCAAGGCCAGCGAGGCTTCCAGACGCAGTCGGTCAACCAACAGGTAAAGCGCCGCCAGGTAGACGAAGTAGGGGATGATCGACCACATGCCGAACAGGATGGTGGTCTTCAAATCTTCCAGCGACCGGCCCTTGCCGACGATGTAATGGGCGATCAGCGCAAACGTCGGGAACAATGGCACCAGTCCCGCGATGTAATAATTGCGGGTTTTGGCCAGCGCCGCGAGTATTACGACGACGGCGCCTCCCAACAGCGCCTTGAGTACTAAATCCACCTGATTCTCCGTTTTCTGGAATCGCCCTGCTGTTTGAATCGGACTCAAAGCCCGTATTTTTTGACCTTGTCGAACAGTGTGGTCTTCGCCATGCCCAGTTCCTGACTGGCCTGGCTCAGATTGCCGCCGCTGCGCTCCAGGGCTTCGCTGAGCAGGTTGCGCTCGAACGCTTCGACCGCCTCGGCAAACCCAAGACTCTGACTTTCGTCGATGGCTCCCGGCTGCTTGAAGGCGGGCAGGCCCAGCGCAAAGCGCTCGGCAACGTTACGCAGTTCGCGCACGTTGCCCGGCCAGTCGTGGCTCATCAGGCTGGACAGGGTATGGCGATCCAGCGTTGGTAGTTCGCGGTCAAAACGCAAGGATGACAGCTGTAGAAAGTGCTCGAACAATTGCAGAATGTCTTCTCGACGTTCACGCAGCGGCGGCAGCTCAAGCGTCACGACATTGAGGCGGTAATACAGGTCACTGCGAAACTGATTGGTCTTGCCCAGCGCGTTGAGGTCGGATTTGGTCGCGGCAATGACCCGACAATCCACTGCGACGCTCTGGTTGGAACCCAGGCGTTCAAGTGTTCGTTCCTGCAAGACACGCAGCAATTTGATCTGCAGGTTGATCGGCATGCTTTCCACTTCATCAAGGAACAGCGTGCCGTTGTGGGCGTGTTCGATCTTGCCGATGCGGCGCTTGCCTGCACCGGTAAAGGCGTTGGCTTCGTGGCCGAAAATCTCCGATTCGAACAGGCTCTCCGCCAGCCCGCCGCAGTTGAGCGCCACGAACTGATGAGGCGTACGTCGACTGAAATCATGCAGGCAGCGGGCGACCAGTTCCTTGCCCGTTCCGGTTTCACCTTCGATCAGCACGTTGGCCGAGGTGTCGGCAACGTTGGCAATCAGCGCCCTCAGATTCTGCATGGCTGGCGAGCGGCCGATGATCCTGCCTTCAAGAGAGTCACGTTCGGCCAGTTGCTTGCGCAACGCCCAGACTTCCCGTGCCAGCCCGCGCTGCTCCAGTGCGCGTCGGGTGACCTCGACCAGACGTTCGGGGGAAAAGGGCTTCTCCATGAAATCATAGGCACCGTCGCGCATGGCATTGACGGCCATCGAAATGTCGCCGTGCCCGGTGATCAGTACGACCGGCAGGCTCTTGTCGCGTGCCTTGAGGCGGCTGAGCAGTTCCAGGCCATCAATACCAGGCAATCGTATGTCGCTGATGACGATGCCGGCAAAATTGTCATCGATGCGGCTCAAGGCTTCCTCGGCGCTGGCAACGCCTTCGCTGTCGATGTCTTCCAGCGCCAGGGCTTGCTGGCAGCCCAGCAGTACATGCGGATCGTCTTCGACGATCAGGACGGTGAGGTCGCTGTTGATGCTCATGGGGACTGCCTCATGTCGGCTTGGCCTGGCCGGGTTCGGTGGGCGCGCCGTCAACGAACGGCAAGTACAAAACAAAGGAGGTACCGCCGTCGCCCGGATGCTCGGCACTCAGGCTGCCACCCGCTGCCGCAGCAAGGCTCGCCGAGAGCGTCAGACCCAATCCGAGACCCTGTTCCCCGGGTTTGGTGGTAAAGAACGGTTCAAACAGGTGCTTGCGCGCTTCGATATCGATGCCGTGGCCGTTGTCGCGCACCGTCAACCGATAGCGTCCATCGTCGATGCAGCCTTCAAGCCAGAGCTCCGGGTGAGGCTGGGCATGCATGGCATCCAACGCGTTGCCAATCAGGTTGACCAGTATCTGCTCCAGTCGGGTCTGGTCGATGCTCAGGGTGACGTCGATAAAATCCTCATGCAGAACCAGCGAGGATTGTTCAAGTCTTACTGCCAACAGCTGAAAGGCCGCGTCCGTCGCTTTGCTCAACTGCGCCTGGCCCTGGTCATTGCCGCGTCGGGCAAAGGCACGCAGGCTGGCGGTGATGCGGCCCATGCGGTCGACAAGATCATTGATCGTGCGCAAGTTGGCGCTGGCGGTATCGAGGGCGCCGCGTTCCAGAAAGCGTACGGTGTTGCCGGACAGCGTACGCAGTGCTGCCAACGGCTGGTTGAGCTCATGGGCGATGCTTGTCGACATCTGGCCGATGGCCGCCAGTTTGCCAGCCTGGACCAGTTCGTCCTGCGCCTTGCGCAACGTATCCTCGGCCTGTCGACGCTCGCGGATCTGCGCTTTCAGCCGCTCATTACTGGCGCGCAGGTGCTCGGTACGCTCGGCAATCTTGCGCTCCAACTCGTCATTGGCCGCTTGCAGGGCTTCGCGCGCAGCGAGGCGCGTAGCGATCACCTTGCGGCGCTCGTTCCAGGCAATCAGCAAAAAGGCCACCAGTGCGCATGCGACAGCGACCAGCATGCCGCGGCTTCCTGCTTCGCTACGCAGATCTTCAAGTGGGGTAAGGAGGGTAAGGTGCCACGGCGTATCACTGAGAGGGCGGGTCTGCGCCAGATAGCTGACCTGAGTGTGCTCATGGTCAACGCTGACGTTAGCCGGGAAGGTAAGCTTTTCTACGCCCTCGGCCAGCGACTCTCTCTCGATGGGCACCAGTTCGTTGAGCGGCCACCAGTAATACTGAAGGCTGCGCGCCAGCCGCTCCTTGGTTTCCGGGGTAAGTGGCTGCACCGATTTCAGACGTCGTGCGGGGTCGCTGGATAAAATGATGATGCCGTTTTCGTCACTGACGAACGCTTCCAGGCGGGCGCGTTGCCAGCGTTCCTCAAGGGCTTCCAGCCGTACCTTGATCACGGCCACGCCAATGATCCGGCCTTTCTCTTCCAGCCCATGGGCCAGGTAATAACCGGACTCGCCGGTGGTGGTGCCAATCCCGTAAAACCGCCCTGGCAGGCCGCGTACCGCGTCCTGAAAGTAGGCGCGAAAGGACAGGTCTTCGCCCTGATAGCTGTCTGCGTCGCGCCAGTTGCTGGTGGCCAGTACCCGACCGGTGGTGTCCAGCACATAGATGGCGCGGCTGCGGCTGCGGCGATTCAGGCCTTCAAGATAGCGATTGACCTGTTGTTGCAATTCGGGACCAGGGTCATTGAGCAACTGCGAAACGCTGGATTCGAGTTCCAGAACGCTCGGCAGGTAGGTGTATTTGCTGATCTCGCTTTCTACCGTGCGGGCATGCAACTCAAGCTGACGCTTGCCGCTTTCGCTCAAGGTCTTGATGCCGTTGGTTTCGCTGATGAGATAGGCGATATAGCCCAGACCGATCATCAACATGAGGATCAGCGGGGGTACAAACAGTTGGCGAATCAGGCGGGGTTTCACGGCGAGTGATGGCGGCGCGGCGCGGTAGAGAGAGGGGTCGCATTTCATCACAGTCGTCCTGAACCGAACAGCTGCCCGTGTAACAGGCAGCTGTTGGTGTAATGCTTAGTGCTGGAGGATCTTGGCGAGGAATTGCTGAGCGCGCTCCGAGCGTGCACTCACATCACCAAAAAACTCTTCCTTGGCGCAATCTTCGACGATGTGTCCCTTGTCCATGAAGATTACGCGATTGGCGACTTTGCGTGCGAAACCCATTTCGTGGGTCACACACATCATGGTCATGCCTTCGTTGGCCAATTGCACCATCACGTCGAGCACTTCATTGACCATTTCCGGGTCCAGTGCCGAGGTTGGCTCATCGAACAGCATCACGACCGGGTCCATTGCCAGCGCGCGGGCAATGGCCACACGTTGCTGCTGACCGCCGGAGAGCTGGCCGGGGTGCTTGTGGGCGTGTTCGGACAAGCCGACACGGTCTAGCAGTTTCAGGCCTTTCTCGGTGGCTTCGGCCTTGCTGCGGCCCAGCACCTTGATCTGCGCGATGGTCAGGTTTTCAACGATGCTCAGGTGCGGAAAAAGCTCGAAATGCTGGAACACCATGCCCACGCGCGAACGCAGTTTTGGCAGGTTGGTCCTGGAGTCCGATATCGACGTGCCGTCGACCACGATGTCGCCCTTCTGGAACGGTTCCAGCGCGTTCACGCATTTGATCAAAGTCGATTTGCCGGAGCCGGACGGGCCGCACACGACAACCACTTCGCCCTTGCTGACCTCGGTGCTGCAATCGGTCAGTACCTGGAAGTCCCCATACCACTTGTTAACGTTCTTGATGGAAATCATACGGCAAACCTTTTTTGCAAACGCTTCACCAGCAGCGAGGCGGCAAAGCTGATCGTGAAATACACCACACCGGCAATGATCAGGAACTCGTTGGCGCGACCAATGATGTCGCCACTCGCACGCGAGGCGTTGAGGAAGTCAACGAGGCCGACGGTGTAAACCAGAGAGGTGTCCTGAAACAGAATGATGCTCTGTTGCAGCAACAGCGGAGTCATCTTGCGAAAGGCCTGAGGCAGAATGATCAGACGCATCATCTGGCTGTAGGTCATGCCCAGCGCCTGGGCAGCGCCCATCTGCCCTTTGGAAATCGACTGCACACCAGCACGAACGATTTCGCAGAAGTACGCGGCCTCGAACATCATGAACGCCACGACGCAGGAGGTGAACGCACCGATAGGGGTGTCTTCACCTGTGATCCAGCGCAACACGAACGGTACCGCCAGATAGAACCAGGTGATGACCAGCAGCAGCGGGATTGAGCGGAAGTAGTTCACATAGGCGCCAGCCACATTGGCCAGCAGCTTGTTGGACGACAGGCGCATCAACGCCAGCACGGTGCCCAGCAGCAGGCCGCCAACGACACCCATCGCCATCAGCTTGAGGGTCATGACCATGCCGTTCCACAAGCCGGGAAGGGCGGGAATGATTCCAGTGAAGTCCATTATTTACCCCCCACAGAGATCAGGCCGGGTACTGCGACCTTTTTCTCGATCACACGCATCAGCAGCATCAGGCTCATGTTCAGCGTGAAATAGATCAGCGTTGCTAGGGTGAAGGCTTCGAACAGGTTCGCCGAAAACTCGGCCGTTTGTTTGGTCTGCGCGAGCAGCTCCATCAGACCGATCAACGAGGCTACCGAAGAGTTCTTGAACACGTTCAGGAATTCGGAGGTGAGCGGTGGAATGATGATGCGGTAAGCCTGTGGCAGCAGCACGTTCCAGTAGATCTGCGGCAGCTTGAAACCCATGGCGCGAGCGGCCGACTCCTGGCCCTTTGGCAACGCCTGGATGCCGGTTCTGACTTGTTCGCACACACGTGCAGCAGTGAATAGCCCAAGACACACCACGACGCTCAGAAACGCCGAGGTCGTTGGGTTGAGGTCTTGCTTGTACCAGTCCTGCAGATTCTGCGGCAACATGTCCGGTATCAGGAAGTACCAGATAAACAGCTGCACCAGCAGGGGTACATTGCGGAAGATTTCCACGTATACCGTGGCGATGCCCGATACCAGACGGTTTGGTACGGTGCGCATGACGCCGAGCACGGAGCCCAATATCAACGCAATGATCCACGCAACCACGGCAATCGCGATGGTCCAGCCCAGGCCGGAGATGAACCAGTCCAGATAAGTCTCGCTGCCGACGCCGGTGGACTTGAAGAAAACGCCCCAGTCCCAGTTGTAATTCATCAGGGTCTCCCCCTCTTTTTATAGCTATCTAAATGCACGCACTGCCGGAGGCCGAGAGTGATGAGCCGATCCCGAACGAGCCTGGCTCGTTCGGGATGCAATCAATTCAGCCGGGCTGGACCGATTGCTCAGGCTTTCTTGTCTTCAGCGGCTTTGTCGGTTGGCTCTGCAATCAGCTTCTTGAGCTCGTCGCTCATCGGGAACTGCAGATTCAGGCCTTTTGGCGGGATCGGAGACTGGAACCACTTGTTGTAGATGGTGTTGATGTCGCCAGACTTGTAAGTGGCGAGGATGGCGTCATCCACCGCTTTCTTGAATGGAGCATCGCCCTTGCGAACCATGCAGCCGTAGATTTCGTAGGATTGCGCAGTGCCGGTAACCGCCCAGTCATCCGGCTTCTTGGCCTTGGCCATTTCACCTGCCAGCAATGCGTCATCCATCATGAAAGCGACCGCACGGCCGGATTCGAGCATCTGGAAAGACTCGCCGTGGTCTTTGGCCGAGATCACGTTCATGCCTATCTGCTTGTCAGCGTTCATGGCTTTGAGGATGCGCTCGGACGTGGTGCCGGCGGTGGTCACAACGTTCTTGCCTTTCAGGTCATCAAAGTCTTTGTAGGCCGAGTCTTTCTTGGACAGCAGTCGTGTGCCGATTTCGAAGATGCCGACCGAGAAGTCGACTTGCTGCTGACGCTCGACGTTATTGGTGGTGGAACCGCATTCCACATCGACTGTGCCGTTCTGAACCAACGGGATACGGGTCTGGGAAGTGACCAGGTTGTACTTGACCTTCAGGTCAGGCATGTCCAGGTCTTTCTTGATGGCTTCGACGATTTTCAGCTGGATGTCGTGGGAATAGCCAACCGGAATACCAGAAGCATCAGCGATGTAAGAGAAAGGAATGGAAGCATCGCGATGGCCGAGGGTGATGGTGCCGGATTCTTTGATCTTCTTCAGTGTGCCGGTCAATTCGGCTGCGAAAGCAGGAGTGCTGATCAGAGTGGCGGCAACTGCTGCTGCCAACACATGGGAGACGATGCGCATCGATGAATCCTCGATTTCATTTTTATTGATGGGGCTGCGTTAGGGCAGTCCACTTCTTGACGATTGCCTCGACGGCGCCCTGATTCAGACACACGCACGTTCAAGGCGGTCGATACTAAGTAACGAGCAGAAGTCGTGCCAAGCTCGATAAATAATTCAACTCATTGAAAATAAAGGGTTTTATGATTTTTTTTGAAAGTTTACCGCCGGCAGGCGTCCGGGAAGCCGAATCGGTCGTCCGCTGATGTTCGGGAAACCGAACGACTGGAGGCAAGTTTGAGCCGTGACGAGTAGAGACGAGGTAGAGGAGGGGCAATCAGGAGGGAGGCAGTTGCGATAGCCTGTTCAGCCCGCGCCAAAATCAGCGGGTGAACAGGCTATCGGAGGGATCAGGCAGCTTCTATAGTCGCCTTGTTGCGCGCGACGGTTTCGAGGTAGTCACGCACACTGGCCTGTTCTTCACGCGTTGTGAACAGCCCCAGCTTGGTACGACGCCACAGGATATCGTCGATGCTGGTAGCCCATTCCTGATCGCACAGGTAATCCACCTCGCGGGTATACAGGCCTGCGCCGAGGTGTTGGCCCATGTCGTCAAGGTTCTGGACGCCTTCCAGCAACTTCCAGCTGCGGCTGCCGTAAGTAATCGACCAACGCTTGGCAATTTGTGCAGGCAGCCATTTGAAGCGCTGGGTCAGTTCGGCCGCAAGTGCGTCCGGCGTGGTCATGTCTTCGCCACCTGGCAGCGCCGATTTGGCCGTCCAGCCTGGCTTCATCTGTTTGAAGAACGGTGCCAGTTGCGCCATGGCCGATTCTGCCAGTTTGCGATACGTGGTCAGCTTGCCGCCGAAGACCGACAGGATCGGTGCTTCATCGCCAGTACCCGATAACGACAGCGTGTAGTCACGGGTGATCGCCGAAGGGTTATCGGACTCGTCGTTGCATAGCGGACGAACACCGGAATAAGTGTGCAAGACGTCAGCGCGGGTCAGCTGCTTTTTGAAGTGGTCATTGGCCACTTTAAGCACGTAGTCCATCTCGCCTTCGGTGATTTCGACCTTGTTCGGATCGCCCTGGTACTCACGGTCGGTGGTGCCGACAATGGTGAAGTGCTCCAGATACGGGATCGTGAACACAATGCGCTTGTCTTCGTTCTGCAAGATGAACGCGTGTTCACCTTCGTATAGCTTCGGCACAATCAAGTGGCTGCCCTGGATCAGGCGGATGCCGTAGGCAGACTCGAGTTTCAGGTCTTCACGGATGAACTTGGCCACCCATGGACCTGCTGCGTTGACCAGCGCCTTGGCGTGGATCGAAAACAGGCTGCCGTCGCTGCGTTCGAGGTGCAGGTGCCACATGCCTTTGATGCGGCGTGCGCTGACGCAACGTGTCTGGGTGTGAATATGCGCACCGTTTTCACGAGCTGCCATTGCATTGAGCACTACAAGCCGGGCGTCGTCGACCCAGCAGTCCGAATATTCGAAGCCGCGAGTAATGCTGCTGTTGAGCGGGCTGTCTGCACCGAAGCGGATGGTCCGCGACGCTGGAAGCTTTTCGCGTTTACCCAGATGGTCATACAGGAACATGCCTGCACGGATCATCCACGCCGGACGCAGATGCGGGCGGTGAGGCAGTACGAAGCGCATCGGCTTGACGATGTGCGGCGCTTTCTCCAGCAGCACTTCGCGTTCTGCGAGCGCTTCGCGCACCAGGCGGAACTCGTAATGCTCCAGATAACGCAAGCCGCCGTGAATCAGCTTGCTGCTCGCTGAAGAGGTATGGCTTGCCAGGTCGTCCTTTTCACACAGAAAAACCGAAAGGCCGCGTCCGGAGGCATCTGCCGCAATCCCGACACCGTTGATACCACCACCGATGACGGCGATGTCGTAGACCTCAGAGAGGGGTGGGGTTGTCACGGTAGAGTGGGGCATTGTGGCCTCCTGGACAATTCTTGAGTTCAGCGCGAAAGGCGAATCTGAACATTAATGTTCGCTTTCGAAAATAATAGCTCAATAAAAATGACCGTGCCAGCAAGTATCGATTGAAAATACTGATAGCAGAACGTGAAAAAGAACAAAAATGAACATTGTAGGGCAGGAACGCCACAGATGGCCCGCGCCAGAGCCTTCGCTGCGTAGCGACGGTTCTGGATTGGGGGGTGTTGAACAATTTCAGGCGTGGAAGTGTGCCGGGATCAGACCACTTCGAGGCGGATCTTGTGCTGAGTCAGCAGCTGTTGCAGGGCAGGGACCGGCGGTTGGTCGGTCACCAGGCAATCTATCAGGGTAATGGGACCCAGTCGAACCATGGCGTTGCGACCGAACTTGCTCGAGTCCGCAGCCAACAGCACCTTGCGTGCGTTGCCGATAATCGCTTGAGAGACGCGGACTTCCTGGTAATCAAAATCCAGCAGGCTGCCGTCTTCATCAATGCCACTGATGCCGACCAACGCGAAGTCGACTTTGAACTGAGTGATGAAGTCGACGCTGGCCTGACCCACTACACCACCGTCACGGCGCACTTTGCCACCGGCCAGCAACACTTCGAAGTCATCCTTGGCACTCAGAATCGACGCCACGTGCAGGTTGTTGGTGATGATTTTCAGATTGTTGTGATTAAGCAGGGCTCGGGCAATGGATTCGGTAGTGGTACCGATATTGATGAACAGTGAGGCGTTATCCGGAACCTGAGCGGCGATGGCTTCGGCAATTCGCTGTTTTTCATCACGCATCTGATCCGCACGCATGGCGTATGCGGTGTTTTCGATGCTGGAGTCATAGGCCGCGCCGCCGTGGTAGCGACGCAGCAGGGTCATGTCCGCGAGCTGATTGATGTCGCGGCGGATGGTTTGTGGCGTAACGACGAACAGCGTCGCCATTTCCTCGATGCTGACGTAACCGCGGTCGCGAACCAGTTCAAGGATCTGTTGTTGGCGGGGAGGCAGGTTCATTGTTTTTCCTTGGGCGCCCTCTGCAAATGGCGCCCATCATGCCGCAGGAAAGTGTTTCCTGTCAGCCTGAATCCTGCTTCCCGTGCCCGCGAGCGTGGATCACTCCTCGTTTTCGTGCGGTTCCCAATCACGGGTACGTGCAACGGCTTTCTGCCAGCCGGCGTACAGCTTCTCCTTATGGGCTTCTTCGCACTGCGGCTCGAATACCCGCTCGATGACTGCCTTGTTGCGCAGTTCGTCCAGGCTGCTCCAGAAACCAATCGCCAGACCCGCCAGGAACGCCGCGCCGAGCGCCGTTGTTTCGCGCATTTGCGGGCGCTCGACATGGGTGCCCAGGATGTCGGCCTGGAACTGCATCAAGAAATTGTTGGCCACCGCGCCGCCATCCACGCGCAGAGATTTGAGGCGCTCGCCGGAGTCCTGCTGCATGGCATCCAGCACGTCGCGGGTCTGATAAGCGATGGATTCAAGTGCCGCACGAATGATGTGATCGACTTTCACGCCACGTGTAAGACCAAACAGGGCGCCTCGGGCGTAGGGATCCCAGTAAGGCGCGCCCAGGCCGGTAAAGGCTGGAACCAGATACACGCCATTGCTGCTCTTGACCTTGCTGGCGAAGTATTCCGTGTCCAGCGCGTCGTTGATGATCTTCAGCTCATCACGCAGCCATTGAACGGTCGAACCGCCGTTGAACACGGCGCCTTCCAGGGCGTAAGCCACTTCACCGCGTGGGCCGCAGCCAATGGTGGTCAGCATGCCATGCGCAGATTTCACGGCTTTCTTGCCAGTGTTCATCAGCAGGAAGCAGCCGGTGCCGTACGTATTCTTGGCCTGTCCCGGCTCTACGCACATCTGGCCGAAGAGGGCGGCCTGCTGGTCGCCCGCAATACCGGCAATCGGGATGCCGCTCTTGCTATGGCCATAGACTTCGGACGATGCCTTGACCTCAGGCAGCATTTCACGCGGGATATCCAGCACATCGAGCATGCGCTGGTCCCATTCCAGAGTATGGATGTTGAACAGCATGGTGCGAGAGGCGTTGGTGTAGTCGGTGACGTGGACCTTGCCGCCGGTGAATTTCCAGATCAGCCAGGTATCAATGGTGCCGAACATCAACTCGCCGTTGCGCGCACGTTCACGGCTGCCTTCAACATTGTCGAGGATCCACTTGACCTTGGAGCCGGAGAAGTAGGGGTCGATCACCAGGCCGGTGGTGTCCTTGATGTAATCCTCAAGGCCGTCGCGCTTGAGCTGCTGGCAGATTTCAGTGCTGCGGCGACATTGCCAGACGATGGCGTTGTAGATCGGGCGACCGGTGTCGCGCTCCCACACAACGGTGGTTTCACGCTGGTTGGTAATGCCAATGGCGGCGATCTGGTTGTGATGCAAGTCAGCCTGCGCCAGCGCCTTGGTCATGCAGGCCGTCTGGGTGGCAAAGATTTCCATCGGGTCATGTTCGACCCAGCCTGGCTGAGGGTAATGCTGCACGAATTCGCTTTGGGCAGTGCTCACCACATTGGCGTCGCGGTCGAAGATGATGGCCCGCGAGCTGGTGGTGCCCTGGTCAAGAGCAATGATGTAATTCTTGTTCTGTGTGTCAGTCATGTCGATTGCCTTGCATTATTGGGTGGGATTCAAGATGAAGCCTGAACTTTGCCGCGAACCACTTTGCTCTCTTTTGCATGCTCAACAGGTTCGGCGTCTGGCAAGTGGCGCGCAATCAATGCGCGGTAGCCAGCTGCACCGAGGCAGGCGCCCAGAATGGGCGCAAAAATCGGAACCAGGAAATAAGGTATGTCACGACCGCCGGTAAAAGCTATCTCATCCCAACCCGCAAGGAACGTCATCAGTTTCGGGCCGAAATCACGCGCCGGGTTCATGGCAAAGCCGGTCAGTGGGCCCATGGAGCTGCCAATGACTGCAACCAGCAAGCCGATGAGCAGCGGTGCGAGCGCACCGCGTGGCAGACCGTTGCTGTCGTCGCCCAGCGCCATGATGACGCCCATGAGGATGGTGGTAATCACTACTTCGACCAGAAAGGCCTGGCCTACTGAAATGGCTGCATTCGGATAGGTAGAGAAGACTGCCGCCAGTTCGAGGCTTTGCTCGCTGCCACGGATGATATGGTGCGCATGTTCGAAGTCGAAAAAAAGACTGACGTAAAGGAGGTACACCAGACCGGCTCCGCAGAATGCGCCAGCGACCTGTGACGAAATGTAGAACGGCAGTTTCCGTTTTTCGAATCCGGCGAAAAGGCTCAGCGCGATGCTGACGGCGGGGTTGAGATGAGCACCGGAGATACCTGCACTCAGGTAGATGCCCATGCTGACTGCGATGCCCCAGATGATGCTGATTTCCCACAAGCCAAAAGATGCACCCGCGACCTTGAGCGCTGCAACGCATCCTGTACCGAAAAAGATCATCAGGGCTGTGCCCAGAAATTCTGCCAGGCATTGCCCGGTCAGCGTCGGTTGTTTGATTGCGATGGTCATGAATACCTCATTTTTGTTTTTGTCTCGGCACTCTTGAAAAAGGATGAGTGCTCGTTGAAGCCAGCGTGCTGGAAACGTCTGGTTCCCAACCGTTGGCGCGAGTTATACCTAAAATCACCTTTCGTTAATATTCGTAAACGAAAAAATATAGACAAGAAAGAACGCTGTCAAAGGTCGGAACTGAACGGTCAGCTAAATTATCACGGCCTGTACTTAGTTCGTTTCTGCGTTTTTCGTAGGAAAATGTGCTGTGGTTTTAAATGGCCATCAGCGTTACAGGCGACGTGAATCAAGGCATGTTCATGCCGTTTCGCTTAAAGTAGTGCTCGTCACGGATCAATGGAGCGTTGCATGACACCCGCCCTGGATTTACTGAAAAAAGTTCGCGCCGAACATCGTGTTCACAATTATGAACATGATCCAAAAGCTGCGTCGTATGGTCTGGAGGCAGCGGAAAAACTGGATCTGGATGCGGCGCGCGTTTTCAAGACCTTGCTGGCGTGCACTGAAAAAGGTGAATTGTTGGTCGCCGTTGTACCGGTCGTCGGAACTCTGGATCTCAAGGCTCTCGCACAGGCTGCAGGGGTGAAAAAAACCGAAATTGCCGACCCGGCTGCCGCGCAGCGGGCCACGGGATATCTGCTCGGTGGCATCAGCCCGCTGGGCCAGAAAAAACGACTGCGTACCTTTATTGATGAAACGGCTCAGCCCTTCGAAACCATCTTTGTCAGCGCAGGCAGGAGGGGGCTTGAGGTCGAGCTGTCAGCAACCGTTCTGGCCGAGCACACTCAGGCGGCGTTTGCTGTTATTGGCCGTGGATAGGCACGAAGGCTGAACCGTCAGGTCAGCCTTTGGCCGCTGAAGTGGGCACGCTGCCAGGTGCTGCAAACAGAACCAGATGTTCAGCCGCCACACGAATGCCCACTTCATCGCCAGTCATATGGTCAGCATGGCTGGCGAAGATCGCTTCAAGTTGGCTGCCCGTCGGTAGCTGCAGGCGATACAGCGTCGAGGCGCCCTGAAAGGTTCTGCCAATCACGCGGGCTTTAAGATCGCTGTCGGGTGCATGAACAATGTCATCCGGGCGCAACAGGACATCCACTGCGCTGCCACTGATACCTGGATAGGCACGGTTGCCGCGCAATACACCCAATTCGGTACGTACCGAGTCAGGATCCAGCATTTGACCGCGGATGAAATAGCCCTGGCCTACAAAGCTGGCAACAAACGGCGTCGCTGGTTCGTGGTACAGGTTGTAAGGCGTGTCCCATTGTTCCAGTCGGCCTTCTTTGAATACGCCAACATGGTCGCTGACGGCGAAGGCTTCTTCCTGATCGTGCGTCACCAGGATTGCGCTGGTGCCGCGTGTCTTGAGGATGTCGCGAACTTCATGGCTCAAGCGTCGACGCAGCTCACCATCAAGATTGGAAAACGGCTCGTCCAACAGCAGAAGCTGGGGTTCCGGCGCCAGTGCACGGGCCAGTGCGACGCGCTGCTGCTGCCCGCCGGAAAGCTCATGCGGGTAACGCTTGCCCAGCGCTCCCAGATTGACCAGTTCCAGCAGCTCTGCCACAACCTGATCCAGTCGCGGATGTTTGCGAATGCCGAAAGCTACGTTCTCGGCAACGCTCAGGTGCGGGAACAGGGCGTAATCCTGGAACACCATGCCGATCCGGCGTTTTTCCGGAGCCAGCGTCCAGCCTGGACGGGAGATGACTTCACCCGCCAGCGTGATCTCACCTGCGTGCACTGGCTCGAAGCCGGCGATTGCACGCAGGGTGGTGGTCTTGCCGCAACCCGAGGAGCCCAGCAGGCAACCGATATCTCCTGCATTGAGATGAAGGTTGAGATCCTGCACGACGCGTTGACCCTCGTAGCCGCAGGCAAGGTTGCGCAGATCAAGCAGCAGCGATTGACTCATGCGGGCTTGCAGGACGGCGCGACCAGAAACTCCAGCAGCGCTTTTTGAGCATGCAGGCGGTTTTCAGCCTGATCCCATGCTACGGAGCGCGCGTCATCCAGCAGGTCGACGCTGATCTCTTCACCACGGTGGGCGGGCAGACAGTGCATGAAAAGCACCTCTGGGTCCGCGAGGTCAAGCAAGGCACGGGTCACCTGATAGGGGGCAAACAAGGCCATACGCCTGGCTGTCTCTTCTTCCTGACCCATTGAGGTCCAGACATCCGTGCTGACCAGGTGCGCGCCGGCAACTGCCACTTTCGGGTCGCGCACGAGGGTGACTCGATCGCCTGCCAGCGCCATGAATTCCGGATTGGGTTCATAGCCTGAAGGGCAGGCAACCCGCAACTGGAAGTCGAACTGAATCGCAGCTTCTATATAGCTGTTGCACATGTTGTTGCCATCGCCGATCCACGCCACCGTCTTGCCCTGAATCGAGCCACGGTGTTCCAGGTAGGTTTGCATGTCGGCCAACAACTGGCACGGGTGCAGGTCGTCCGACAGGCCATTGATCACCGGGACGCGTGAATTGGCGGCAAATTCGATCAGATTGCTGTGTGCGTAAGTACGGATCATCACCGCATCCAGCATGCGTGACATGACCTTTGCGCTGTCGGCAATCGGCTCGCCGCGGCCCAGTTGCGTGTCGCGATGAGACAAAAATATGGCCTGACCACCCAGCTGGATCATCCCGGCTTCAAAAGAAAGCCGGGTACGTGTCGAGGATTTTTCGAAAATCATCCCAAGAACCCGGTTTTTCAGCGGTTCAAAAAGCACGCCGCGATTTCGCAGGTCTTTGAGCTCTACGCCACGACGGATCAAGCCCAGGAGCTCATCCGGGGTGTAATCCATCATCGAGAGAAAGTGCCTGGCGTTCATGATTAACTACCTTTTTTGCAACAGACCGCAGAGTGTCAAAGCCGGGTTTTATCGGGAAAACGGGCAAGGTCAGCGGAGAAAGCCGCGCGAGGCGACGAATAATGAAGGCGCGATAGTATAAAAAAATGTCGCGTCTTACCAATGTCATGCGTGTTTTCGAGTGGTGGCGTCGATAAAGGGAAATGCCCTGAGAACGTTGCTTTCCTTACGGTTCAGCGAAACGTCCCGTGAGTGGGGCAGGCCAATTGCCAGCGGTTCACATTTTCGAAGGCAGCATTTGTACACTGCTCAAATGGGGATTGGCAATTAGTACCAATCCTGTAACAGTCCTTTAGAGGCTGCTCTTCATATGCGACGTACTTCACGCGCTTGAAGCATGGACCGTTTCCATAACCTCAGGGGTAGGTTATAAAGCGTTGTCGATACAATCAATGACTGGGGATCGGGAATGGACTCAAAGGAACGTCAACTTACGGAACTGCTTGGGCTCACTGCCCGCACCTTGACCCACCTGACGGCCTCAATGACATCCATGTCGTTCGAACTGCTGCGCAGCGAAGATGAAGTGACGCGTTCAGCCGGGCGACGCATGATTGATCGCATGGCGACCGTGAGCTCCGGGCTCGATGAACACTGGCGCCTGATCGGTGAGCTGACCGGTGTGCACATGGCGCAGGAACAGATCGAAACCGTTACGGAAATTCAGCTGCAGCGCAAGGTAGTCACGCCGATCGGGGGTTGATGGCAGCGGCTATCTGCCCGCCTGATACCGTCAGATTCACGAGACAAACGTCCGTGGCGCCGCATTGCATGACGCACCATAGTCCTTGTTCCGCAATCAGCGTGATTGCCATGACGAGACGATGAGGCTGCGATGACCCGGACCCAACATTACCGCGCCTGTCATCTGTGCGAGGCCATTTGTGGCCTGACAATCGAGACAACCGAAGCTGCGGGCTCTCCTCGTCAGATAGCGTCCATCAAAGGCGATCCGCTCGATCCCTTCAGCCGCGGACACATCTGCCCCAAAGCCGTTGCGCTGCAAGATATTCAGAACGATCCCGACCGTTTGCGTCAGCCCATGTTGCGAAAGGGGGAGGCATGGCAGCCGATTGCCTGGCAGGAAGCGTTCGATCTGGTGGCTGATCGGTTGTTCACCATTCAGCAACGCGATGGACAGAACGCGGTGGCGGTCTACCAGGGCAACCCCAGTGTCCACAATTACGGGCTGATGACCCACGGCAATTACTTCCTGGGCCAGCTCAAAACCCGTAACCGTTACTCCGCGACCTCGGTGGATCAACTGCCGCATCACCTCACCAGCCATCTGATGTACGGTCACGGCATGCTGTTGCCGATCCCCGACATTGATCACACCGACTTCATGTTGATTCTGGGCGGCAACCCGCTGGCTTCCAATGGCAGCATCATGACGGTCCCGGACGTCGAGAAAAGACTCAAAGCCATTCAGGCACGAGGCGGCAAAGTGGTGGTAGTCGATCCGCGGCGCAGCGAAACCGCGGCCATCGCTGATCAGCATTTGTTTGTGCGTCCCGGTGGTGATGCAGCGTTGCTGTTCGGCCTGCTGCATACCCTGTTCGATGAGGGGCTTACGCGAGAGAGTCATTTGCCGGTCGAAGGTCTGGACGTCGTCAAACACGCAATTGCAGGTTTCAGTGCTGAAGCCATGAGCGCACGGTGCGCTGTTTGGTCAGAGCAGATTCGGCAACTGGCCCGTGATTTTGCGGCGGCCAATACGGCGGTGTGTTACGGCAGGATGGGCATCTCCACTCAGGCCTTCGGCACCTTGTGCCAATGGCTCGTGCAGTTGATCAATCTGGTCACCGGCAATCTGGATAGCGTCGGTGGTACGTTATGCACCGAGCCGGCCATTGATCTGGTGAGCTCGACCTCCGGCGGGCATTTCGATTTGTGGCAGAGCCGTGTGTCCGGTTTGCCGGAGTACGGTGGTGAGTTGCCTGTCTCAGCGCTCGCCGAGGAGATGCTGCAAGGAGGTGCGGGGCAGGTGCGTGCGCTGGTTACCGTGGCCGGTAATCCGGTGCTGTCGACGCCCAACGGACGTCAGTTGGAAAAAGCCCTCGACGGTCTGGAGTTCATGGTCAGTATCGACCTCTATATCAACGAAACCACGCGCTACGCCGATCTGATTCTGCCGTCGACCTCTGCACTGGAAAACGATCACTACGACACCACGTTCAACACCCTCGCTGTGCGTAATGTCACCCGCTTCAATCGCGCAATTTTCGACAAGCCCGAAGGTTCTCTGCATGACTGGGAAATTTTCGTCGGGCTGGCCAAGGCCTTCGCTGCCAGATCCGCAAAGGAACTGAAGCCCACGATCCCACCCGCGCACATGATCGACATCGGGTTGCGTGCCGGTGAATACGGGGACTCATCCGCGCGCAAGTTGTCAGTGGCCACTCTGGACACTCATCCGCATGGCTTGGACCTTGGCCCGCTCAAGCCCAATCTGGCAGGCCGTCTGAAGACTGCCAACGGTCATGTTCAGGCGGCGCCGGAGGTTATCATGGCCGACCTTTCCCGCTTTGCGACAGCAGTAGGTCCCAAGCTTCACCAGCTGTTGCTGATCGGGCGCCGACATGTACGCAGTAATAACTCGTGGATGCATAACTTCCACCGTCTGGTGAAGGGCAAACCCCGTCATCAGTTGTTGATGCACCCGGACGATCTGGCCAGCCGAGGCTTGAGCGACGGCCAGCAAGTCAGGGTCAGTTCACGGGTAGGCGTGATTGAAGTAGAGGTACTTGCCAGCCTGGACATGATGCCCGGCGTGGTCAGTCTGCCCCATGGCTGGGGTCATGCGCGCAAAGGCGTACGGATGGACATTGCGCAGAGCCAGCCTGGTGTCAGCGCCAATGACCTGACTGACGAACGGCAAATGGACGCGCTGTCCGGCAACGCTGCTCTTAACGGTGTTCCGGTGCAGGTTGCGGCGTGTTAAGGCTCAAGACAGAGCGTGTGGCTCGGGATTCCGTTACAATGCGCCACCGTGCCGACAACTGAGTCGGAAAATTCAGCCGAGGTGCTCCATGGATATCATCGAAACGATCAAAGAGCAGATTGCCAATAACACCGTTCTGCTTTACATGAAAGGTGCTCCGAATGCTCCGCAATGCGGTTTTTCGGCCAAGGCTTCCCAGGCACTGATGGCGTGCGGCGAAAAGTTCGCCTATGTCGACATCCTGCAGAACCCCGAAATCCGCACCAACCTGCCCAAGTACGCCAACTGGCCGACATTCCCGCAGCTGTGGGTAGCCGGTGAGCTGGTCGGCGGCAGCGACATCATCACCGAGATGATGGCTGATGGTTCTCTGCAAGAGCTGGTCAAGACTGCATCGGCCGCCAAGGCTGAGTAAGACCTTGCGCTGATGCGTCTGCTCATGCGGAAGCATCAGCCGGTTTTACATGTCTAGTCCTGAAATAGGTTACACCTATTTCAGTCTCAAAGCGCCCGATGCACCGCATCGGGCGTTTTGTATTTCAAGGACAGATGCGGCCGCTCCCTGTTGTAGATCAGCACCGAT
>NZ_JAGTPK010000014.1 GCF_021147775.1 Pseudomonas californiensis | reverse complement strand
AAGCTAGCGTGTAATCGCGCTGGCTACGCCTTTTGCCTGAGTCCATTGAATCCTCCTGAGGAAAGGTCAGAAGGTGTAAACCTTATTCAGGACGGGACACACGATAGATAAAAGGCACGGTAGTTACCGTGCCTTTTACGTTGGTGTCTGAGAAAATGCCGGCACTTTTATTGCGGATGCCGACATGACTGCCCTGAAGAACGACCGTTTCCTTCGCGCCCTGCTCAAGCAACCCGTAGACGTCACGCCAGTCTGGATGATGCGTCAGGCGGGCCGTTACCTGCCTGAATACCGCGCCAGCCGCGCGAGTGCAGGTGACTTCATGAGCCTGTGCAAGAACCCGCAGTTCGCCTGTGAAGTCACGTTGCAGCCGCTGGATCGCTACCCGCTGGATGCGGCGATTCTGTTTTCCGACATTCTGACCATCCCTGACGCCATGGGCCTGGGCCTGTACTTCGAGACTGGCGAAGGCCCGCGCTTCAAGAAAACCGTCAGCACGCTGGCTGACATCGAAGCGCTGCCGGTTCCGGATGCCCAGAAAGACCTGGGTTATGTAATGGACGCTGTCAGCACCATCCGTCGCGAGCTCAACGGGCGCGTTCCGCTGATCGGTTTCGCTGGCAGTCCTTGGACACTGGCGACCTACATGGTCGAAGGTGGCTCGTCGAAAGATTTCCGCAAGTCCAAGGCCATGCTCTACGACAACCCGCAAGCCATGCACCTGTTGCTGGACAAGCTGGCACAGTCGGTGACCTCGTACCTGAACGGTCAGATTCTGGCCGGTGCGCAAGCGGTACAGATCTTTGACAGCTGGGGCGGCAGCCTTTCCTCGGCGGCGTACCAGGAATTCTCCCTGGCTTACATGCGCGAGATCGTCAGCGGCCTGATCCGCGAAAACGACGGGCGCAAGGTGCCGGTCATCCTGTTCACCAAAGGTGGCGGTCTGTGGCTGGAAAGCATCGCCGACGCAGGCGCCGATACCCTGGGTCTGGACTGGACCTGCGACATCGGCCAGGCGCGCCAGCGTGTGGGTGACAAGGTTTCGCTGCAGGGCAACATGGACCCGACTGTGCTTTACGCTCGCCCGTCGGCCATCCGCCAGGAAGTCGCACGCATCCTGGCCAGTTACGGCAGCGGCAGCGGCCACGTTTTCAACCTCGGCCACGGCATCACACCTGAAGTCGACCCTGCCAACGCGGGCGCTTTCATCGAATCGGTGCACGAGCTGTCGGCTCAGTATCACCAGTAATGGTTGAGAGTTGCACATGAAAACGCCCGGTCGAAATGCCGGGCGTTTTTGTTCAGGCCTTTGTCAGAGGCTGCAGCTTCGCCAGCCGCAATGCTACGGCCAAGGCCATGAGCAGCAACACGCCGATGAAAAGCCCGATGCCGTTCCAGCCCGCGTAATGCCAGAAAAAACCGCCGCCGGTTCCGGCCACGCTTGAGCCTGCGTAATAGCAGAACAGGTAGAGCGATGCGGCCTGACCTCGTGCGACGGTTGCCCTGCGGCCAACCCAACTGCTAGCCACGGAATGCGCGCCGAAGAAGCCGAAGGTAAAGATCAGTACGCCTGCGATGACGACCGTCAATGGCGTGAAAAGCGTCATGCTCATGCCTACCAGCATCATGACGATTACCGCCCACAATACCCGCCGACGTCCCAGCCGATCAGCCAGCGAGCCGACTTTCGCAGAGCTGTAGATACCCGACAAGTACACTACCGAGAACACTCCGACCAAGGCCTGGCTCAGGTTGTAGGGTTCGCCCAGCAAGCGGTAGCCGATGTAATTGAACAGTGTGACAAAGGCGCCCATGACCAGAAAACCGGTCATGAACAGCAGCGGCAGGCCTGCATCGCGAAACTGCACGACGAAGCCATCCAGCAGGCTGCGGGGGTGCAATGATCGCGCCCGGAAGTTGCGAGATTCCGGGAGAATTCTCCAGAACACAGCCGCAGCGATCATCGCCAGCCCGCCCACCACCAGCATTGCTACGTGCCAGCTCACGTAGTCGATCATGACTCCGACGATCAACCTTCCGCTCATGCCGCCCACCGCGCTGCCGCCGATGTAGAGCCCCATTGCCAGGCCCAGATGCGTGGGATGTATTTCCTCACTGAGATATGTCATCGCCACGGCTGCCAGCCCGCTGAGTGACAAGCCCACCAATGCGCGGGTTATCAGCACGCCCTCCCAGCTCGGCATCAGTGCACTGGCGATGGTGAACAGCGATGCACAGAACAGCGCCAGTACCATGACCGATTTTCGCCCCAACCGGTCGGAGATTGGTCCCGTGATCAGCAGACCGATGGCGAGCATCGCGGTGGCGACTGAAAGGATCAGGCTGCTCTGTGCCGCAGTGATCGAGAACTCCCGAGACAGAGTCGGCATCATTGGCTGTACGCAGTACAGCAAGGTAAAGGTCGAAAACCCGCCTGCAAACAACGCCAATGACGTGCGCTTGAACAGTGGCGTGTTTTTTTCGATGTACGTGTCACCCAGCGGCACGGATGCCGCAACTGTCGAAGGTTGCGAATGGGAAGAAGATGGAGCGACGGCAGGGTTCACGTTGGACCTCGGAGCACGGCTGGGGAAGCAATGAAAAAATCATATAGCCCGCCAATCATTCCATCCAATATATTGTTCGACCTGTTTGATAGGTAAAACGACTTAATGGGAGCTCCATGGAATTGCGTCATCTGCGGTACTTCATCGCCGTCGCCGAAGAGCTGCATTTTGGCCGCGCCGCCCAGACTCTGGGGATTTCCCAACCGCCGTTGAGCCAGCAGATTCAGACACTGGAGCAAGAGCTGGGGACGCGTTTGTTCGAACGTACCAATCGGCGTGTCGAGCTGAGCGAATCCGGGCGTTTGTTTCTCGATGAGGCGCGCCTGGTGCTGGCGCAGGTCGACAAGGCAGCGGATGTGGCACGTCGTGCCCAACTGGGCGAGCTGGGTGAGTTGAAGATTGGCTTCACGTCGTCTGCGCCGTTCACCTCCAGCATTCCTCAGGCGATCTTCGCATTCCGCCAGAAATACCCTGACGTGCACCTGACCCTGACGGAAATCACCAGCCAGGAAGTTGCGGCAGGTCTGGAAGACAAAACCATACAAGTCGGCATCATGCGACCGCTGGCCCTGCCGGACTCGTTGGTGGTGCACGAATTGCTGAACGAGCCGCTGGTGGCGATCATGCGCGCCGACCATCCGTTGGCAGCGGGGAGCGAAGACGGGATTCACATGGCCGCGCTGGCTGCCGAGCCTTTCGTATTCTTTCCGCGCACCTACGGCAGCGGTATCTACGCCCAGGTTCTGAGCCTGGCGCGCGCGGCAGGGTTCAGCCCTTTGATTACACAGGAAGCGGGCGAAGTCATGACCATCATCGGCCTGGTGGCAGCCGGTCTGGGCGTGACGGTGTTGCCTGCCTCCTATCGAAGGATGCGGATCGACGACGTGGTTTATCGAAACCTGCTCGACCCTGGCGCAACCAGCGCGGTGTGGCTGGTACAGCGCCAGGACGAGCAATCACCCATGGCCAAGGCATTCTTCGACCTGATCACCGGAAGGCTGGGAGCGTGAAGATATCGGTACATTCGCTGGGGATGCATTGGCCTTGAATCAGCCTTCGCCAGCAAGCTGTCTCCTATCAGGGAGCCCAGCTTCAATTTGAAATCCAGCTCCGTTGCGGGGCATCTGTGGGAGTGAGTCGACCGGCTTTCCGTTTGCTGACGAAGGGGTCGGCATGTTCATTGAGTTTCGGCTCAATATCAAAGCAAAACCAGGATCAGAATCAAACTATCCAAGCCTCGCACGTCGAAAAACAAACAGCGCCTTTCTACCCCGATAGCCGCCACGCCGCAGAACGCGACGCAAGGTGCAGGCTGAGTTCTGGCGCTGATCCGGGGGGCAATCGGCAGGGATGCCGATTGAGCTGCACCGGGCCATGGATGGCCCGTTGCAGCGACCGCCGGATCAGTGTCGGGACGAAGGAATCCGCCGCAGGCGGACCCAACCGGAGCCTGGGGCTTTGCCCACTTTGGCCCCATCAAAGTGGGTCGCCGAGGGGCGAAAAGGTGACCTCAGTCGAGAGCGCATCCAGTTGAATCCACAGTCCCAAACGCCTAAAGCAAAAGCCATCCAAGCCTTGGAAAACTCCGATCCTGACGACGGTATACATATCCAGACGGGGTCTGCGCTGCCAAGAAAGGTTCCGTCCTGACGGCCGGGTCACTTTGTTTCGACAAAGTAACCAAACCATTTGCGCTGACGTCAGGCCCCGGCAAGCCGGGGTTCCCTCATGCAGACATCGTGGAAGGGGCCCGCGCCGACGGGCCATCCATGGCCCAACGGCGCTCTCTCGGCATCCCTGCCGATCGACCCCTTCCACGACGCCTGCATTCGGCCTTCCATACGCGCGATTGGCGTCGTCAATGAGATGGGGGGGTTGAAGATCAAGGGCAACGGCAACGCCGTGGTTAAGTTGATGTTGATGCGGTGTCTTCAAATCAGTCTTCGCGAGCAAGCGGAACGCCGCCCGGCTCTCTTCCATTGAGCACCTGATTTCAAGTTGAAATCCAGGTCTGTTGAAGTGCACCTGTGGAGTAAGCTTGCTGACGAAGAGGCCAGCATGTCACTGAAAATTCACAACAAGGATCAAGCAAATCCAAGCCACAGCGCACACAAAAACAAACAGCGCTTGTCTCCCACGATAGCTGCAACACCACCGAACGCGACGCAGGGTGCAGGCTGAGTTCTGGCGCTGATCCGGTGGGCAATCGGCATGGATGCCGATTGAGCTGCACCGGGCCATGGATGGCCCGTTGCAGCGACCGCCGGATCAGTGTCAGGAGGAAGGAATCCGCCGCAGGCGGACCCAACCGGAGCCTGGGGCTTTGCCCACTTTGGCCCCATCAAAGTGGGTCGCCGAGGGGCGAAAAGGTGACCAGAGTCGATCACACAGGTCGCTGAATCCACAGTTCAGAAGATGCAGCAACTACGCCTCCGGCCTTCGCCAGCAAGCTGTCTCCCAAGAAGAGCTCGGCTTCAATTTGAAATCCAGCTCCGTTGGGGTGCGTCTGTGGGAGTGAGTCGGCCGGATTTCCGTTTGCTGACGAAGAGACCCGCTAATCCTCCTTAGCCGGGCGGCCCTCAGCTCCATCTCTTGAAGATCAATGAGGTATTGACGCCACCAAACGCGAAATTGTTGTTCATGACGTATTCGTTATTCATACGCCTCGGTTCGCCAACGATGTAATCAAGGTCGCCGCATTCCGGATCAATATTGTCCAGGTTCAGGGTGTGGATGTAGCGGTCGTTATTGAGCATTTCGATGCAGAACCATGATTCGAGTGCGCCGCAGGCACCCAACGTGTGACCGAGGAAACTTTTCTGCGAACTGAGCGGCATGCGTGAGCCAAACAGGCTGCTGGTGGCGAGCGTTTCAGCAATGTCGCCCTGTTCTGTCGCGGTTCCGTGGCCGTTGACGTAGCCAATGGCTTCGGGCGACAGGTTGGCGTCCTCCAGTGCGAGCTCCATGGCACGGCGCATGGTGGCTTGCTCGGGGCGAGTGCTGTGAGCGCCGTCGGCATTGCTGCCGAAACCGACGATTTCGGCGTAAATGTGGGCACCGCGTGCCTGGGCATGCTCAAGCTCTTCGAGCACCAGCATGCCGCCGCCTTCACCGATCACCAGACCATCGCGGCCACTGTCGTAAGGACGGGGCGTGGTATGTGGCGCATCGTTTTTCAGGCTGGTGGCATAGAGTGCATCAAAGACCATCGCCTCGGTCGGACACAGTTCTTCGGCGCCGCCCGCCAGCATCAGCGGCAGGCGCCCGAACTTGATTGCCTCGTAGGCGTAGCCGATGCCCTGGCTACCGCTGGTGCACGCGCTGGATGTCGGGATCAGGCGTCCGGTCAGGCCGAAGAAGATGCTGATGTTGGCTGCGGTGGTGTGCGGCATCATGCGCACGTACGAATTGGCGTTGAGGCCTACCGCCACCGAATTGATCAGCATGTTGCCGAATGCCTTGATCTCATCCGTGCTGCCCGTGGACGAGCCGCACGCGGTGCCCATGCGGCCATCGCGGATAATCGGGTCGTTGAGCAGCCCGGCGTCGATCAATGCCTGTTCAGAAGCGCCTACTGCGAGTCTTGAAACACGGCCCATGCTGCGCAGCTGTTTGCGCGTCCAGTGCCCGGGCACTGCGAAGTCATCGATAGGACCGGCCAGCCGGGTGTTGAGCTCGGTAAAGCGATT
The DNA here is from genome assembly GCF_021147775.1 of Pseudomonas californiensis. Taxonomy (GTDB): domain Bacteria; phylum Pseudomonadota; class Gammaproteobacteria; order Pseudomonadales; family Pseudomonadaceae; genus Aquipseudomonas; species Aquipseudomonas californiensis. The sequence continues at coordinate 159,248 of NZ_JAGTPK010000014.1, read as the reverse complement.
CCACTCGTCCATGCGTCGAATGCCGCTGCGATTGGCGGTAAAGCTGGCATCGATGGTGGGCCAGTCGCTGCCTACCGAAGTAATGCCGGACATGCCGGTAACGACCACGCGCTTCATCAACAAAGCCCTCCATTGACGGCCAGCACCTGACGCGTGATATAGCTCGCTTCTGCCGACATGAGAAAATTCACCGCACCAGCGACTTCTTCAGGTGTGCCCATGCGTTGCGCTGGAATCATCTTCATCAGTTCTTCCACCGGTACATTTTCGTCCAGCATCGCGGTGTCGATCAGGCCCGGCGCCACACAGTTGACCGTAATTCTGCGCTTGCCCAGTTCGATGGCCAGCGCCTTGGCTGCGCCAATCAGGCCCGCTTTGGACGCGCTGTAATTGACCTGGCCGCGATTGCCGATCAGCCCCGAAACCGAGGTAATGCAGACGATGCGCCCCGCCGCACGGCGACGAATCATCGGCATCGTCAGCGGATGCAGCACGTTGTAGAAACCGTCGAGGTTGGTGCGCAGCACCTGATCCCAGTCGTCATCGCTCAATGCCGGGAAGGCGCCATCTCGGGTCAGACCTGCGTTGAGCACCACGCCGTAATAGGCGCCATGAGTCTCCACATCTTCTTCGAGAACGGTTTTGCAGGCCGCGCGGTCCGACACATCGAACTGCAGCACCCGTGCCTGCCGGCCCAGCGCAACGACTTCGGCCTGCACGGCTTCGGCTTCGCTGCGCCCGGTGCGACAATGCAGGATCAGGTCGTATCCGGCCTGGGCCAGACGCAATGCAATGGCGCGGCCGATGCCTCGGCTGGAGCCGGTGACCAGGATTGATTCAGTCATGCCGGGGCTCCTTCAGCCATGTATTCAGCAGTATTGGGTGGGCAATATACATTGAGGCGCGCGAAAGCTTTGATATTCGGACCGGTGAGGCTGCATTCGAACACGCCCATACCGCTGTCATCCTGCAGCGAGCGCACCGCATGGATGTTCAATTCGCTGCCTGCCGGGAAGTGCGCCACGTTGCACTCGAACTTGCGGCTGCCCAGCAGAAAGCCCAGCTTGACCGCTTCGTCCCTGGTACGAGCCTGACAACCCGCGTAGGCCGCGACGCTTTGCGCCATCAGCTCGATGCCCACCCAGGCTGGCAGGCTGCCATCGGGCTCGTTGAACAGGCCGTCGGCGCGTACGGTCAGGCAGGTCTGAATCTGTTCGTCGTCGAACGCCAGCACCCGGTCGATCAGGATCATGTCGCCAGCATGGGGAATCAGGTCGGCGAGCGGCCACTTGATCATGGTGCATCTCCGATAATCAGGCTGATGTTGTTACCACCAAAGGCAAAGGAATTGCTCATCAGGCAACGGGTGTCGGCGGGGGCAAGGCGTGTGTGTGAAGTGGTCCATTGCAGCGCCGGCAGCGACGGATCGATTTCGCCATCCCAAAGATGTGGCGGCAGGGCCTGCGCAACGTTCTGGGGCCCGAGGCTCAGCCAGCAAAACGCGGCTTCCAGCGCACCAGCGGCGCCGAGGGTATGGCCGCTGAGTGCCTTGGTTGAAGAACAGGGTACGCCATGAGGAAACACGTTCTGCACCGCCAGGCTTTCCATGGCGTCGTTGTGCAGCGTGGCGGTGCCGTGCAGATTCAAGTAGCCGATCTGCTCCGGATCGAGCCGGGCGTTGTTCAGAGCCTGTTGCATGGCGTCTCTTGCCCCGCGACCAGTGGGTTCGGGCGCGGAAATATGGTGTGCGTCGCAACTGGCACCCGCGCCAAGCAGGGCAATACGGTGATTGCCGCTGGCTTCGCGCGTCATGAGAAACAGCACCGCCGCTTCGCCGATGTTGATCCCGTTGCGGTTGCGGGAAAACGGGTTGCACAGCTGTGGCGACATGGCCTCCAGCGACGAAAAGCCGTTCAGTGTCAATTTGCACAGGCTGTCGACGCCGCCACACAGCACCGCATCGCACAGGCCCATGTCCAGTGCTCGCCGTGCGCTGAGCAGCGCTCTGGCGCTGGACGTGCAGGCGGTAGAAATCACATATGCAGGGCCGGTAAGTTGCAACCAGGCGGCCAGGAAGTTCGCGGGTGCGCCCAGTTCCTGCTGCTGATAATCGTAGTGCTCCGGGAAAGTCTGTTCGCGCAGCCAACTGACCATGCTGCTGCTGGCTTCATCGATGCCCGATGTGCTGGTGCCGATGATCACGCCGATGCGCGCAGGGCCGTAACGATCAATTGCCTGACGGATATCGTTTTCGATCTGCAAAGCTGCGGCCAGTAATAGCTGGTTATTGCGGCTGCCGTGGGAGCGCAGGGACGAGGGAATAGGCGGCAGTGCGCTTTTGACCGCGCCCACCGGCAAGGCGCGCTCTGGCACCCAGCCGCTTTCGACGACCATGCCTGAGCTGTCAGCGGCAAACAGTCTGCGCGACACCTCTTCACAGTCATTGCCCAAGGCACAGATCACGCCCAGCGCGTTGAGATAGGCAGTCATGGAGCGGTCTCACTGTTCAGCGGGGTTACGGTGTAACTCAGTCCATCCTTGAGGCGGAGGGTGAAAGCGTTGGCCGATTGATATTCGACCAGCCAGCGATCTTCCAGCCGGCGCTGCATGCCCTGGCGGTACGCAGTGGGGTAGCGACCATGCAGTTCGATGTCCGAGGTCATGGCAAACATCAGCGCAGCAAACAACTCACGGGCTTGCGGGTTGGGCGGCAGCAAGCCGTCGGCCTGCCACTGCCCGTCGACCAGACGCTGTCGGGCCTGTGGAATGCCCAGCGGGTCCATCATTGACCAGCGTAGCGCGGTGTCTTCGCGTTGAATGACCAGCAACCAGTCCAGACGTTGACCGGCCTGGTTGCGCACCACATGCAGTTGCATCGGCAATTGCATCGTCGGAGCGGTGGTTGGCAAGGGTGACTGGCTGGCGCAGCCGCTGAGCAACAGCAGGGCCAGCAACAGGGTGCGGATCATGAGGTGAGTCCTGGCATTGGCTTGCGGGCCACGACATTGACCAGTGTCTCGCGTCGTTGACCGAAAGGCCTGGGCTTGCGCAGCTTCAGGGCTTCGAGCAGACCGAAGTCTGTGGCGCGGCTCCACCACAGGTATGGATACGAGACATTGCGTGCATCAAATTCGAAACCCTGGTCGCGAATCATCTGCAGATATTGTTCAGCGCTTTTCTGCACATGCATCGGGTGGCGAAACAGCCAGCGAATGACCCAGGTGTCGATATAAGCCTCGGTGGATTCGGCGAATAGCAGGTAGCCGCCGGGTTTCAGGACTCTATAAAACTCTGCCAGCGCTTGTTCCTGCTCGACCAGGTGATGAAACGTCTGGTGGCAGAACAACAGATCCACGCTGGCGTCCGGCAATTGCAGCGCGGCGCAATCGCTACCGATCAACTCCACGTCGAGACCTTGCGCCATTGCCTCCTCGCGGCTTCGTGTCAGGCTGTCCGGGTCGGCGTCCACGCCCAGCAGCGTTGCTGGCGCGAATACGTGGGTCAGGTGTTTGAATGATTTGCCCTGACCACAACCGGCATCAAGCAGCACCGGTGCAGCAGGAGGCTGGCTGCTGAACAGGCTGCGCAGGTCGTTTATCGCGACGCGCAACACGCGGTATTGCCAGGTATGGCTGCGCAGGAACCACAGACCGAAGCGGGTTTCTTCGACGTAGTTCCCGCTCATAAACGGACCACTCATGAGCCGCCGTCCGCGCAGATTTCCGACAGCATGCGCAGGCGCCGTTTGGGTTCAGCGACAAACGGGTTGCGTTCATCCCAGGCGTATCCTGCGAGGATCGCGCTGATCATGCGTTTGATGTCCGGCGTGCCGTTGGGATAGAACAGCACGTTTTGCAGGGTGCCGTCGTACCAGCCCTCAACGTACGCCCGGAAGGTATTCACACCACGTTTAAGTGCCACTGAAAATTCGGTTTCCCAGTCGACCACTTCGCCCCGCAGTTGCCTGTTGAGCAAGCCTGCGGCCATGCTCGCTGAACGCATGGCGATGGTCACACCGGAGGAAAACACCGGATCGAGAAACTCTGCCGCATTGCCTAGCAGCGCATAGCCCTTGCCATGCAGGGCCTTGACGTTGGCTGAATAGCCACCGATGGTCCGCGCGGGAGTGTCCCAAACCGCGTGCTTGAGCACATTGGCCAGTTGTGGTGTTTCATCGACAAAAGCGCGCAGGCAGGCGTCAAGGTCGTCAGGTTTGTCTTCGAAACGCTCGGCTGACGCCACGACGCCCACCGAGCAACGGCCGTTGCTGAAAGGGATCGACCAGAACCATACGTCGCTGTGTTGCGGATGGATGCTGACCAGAATCTTCTGGCGATCGAAAGGTGGGCTTTCGATATGGTCTTCGACGTGAGTGAACACAGCCTTGCGAATCGGAAAACCCGACGGCGCTTCAAGGTCCAGCAGGCGCGGCAACACCCGCCCATAGCCGCTTGCGTCCAGCACGAAGCTGGCCTGAACGCTGTATTCGCTGCCGTCTTCACGGCGCACGCTCAGTATCGGCTGTGTACCGTCGAAGTCTGCATTGATGATTTCCTGTTGAAAGCGGATCTCGACGCCCTGCAGTTCAGCCTGATCGGCGAGCAATTTGTCGAACTCACTACGCTGAACCTGAAACGTCGTCGGTTTGCCATTACTGAAGGTGTCGCCAAAATCGAAGTCGCAATACTGCTCGCCTCTCGCAAAAGCGGCGCCGTTCTTCTCTTGGAAGCCGGCGGCTTTCACCGCGTCGAGCATGCCGGCTTCTTCAACGAAGTCCAGGCAGTGACAGAGCAGACTCTCGCCGATGGAAAAGCGCGGGAACAGCTGCCGTTCAATGATCAGAACGTCATGGCCCTGACGCTTGAGCAACGCGGCGGCGATCGACCCGGCAGGGCCGGCACCGATGACGATGACCTGACGTGTTTCCCTATCAATGATGGGCACAGGTATTCCTTTTCGGTTTGTCGAGAGCGGGAGAGGGCAACAGCGGCACACGGCCCATGCCGGTAAGGGCTGGCATGAGTGTCGCAAGCAGGCCCATCAGCATCAAGGCGAAGTACAGCGCCGGGCTGATGAGCTGCTGTTGCAGCAGCAGATTGAGGAAAACGATTTCGCTCAGACCACGGATATTCAACAGAACGCTTTCACGCCAGCGGCTGGCGCCGACAAAAGACGGCGGCGCCCAGCGCAGGCCGATCCAGTTGCCGAGCATCTTGCTGACGATGGGCATTACCACCAGCGCAACCAGTTGCAGCCAGCCCAGTTCGTCGATAGCGCTGTGCACATTGATCTGCACGATGCCGAAGGTCAGCAGCAGAGGAATGGCCAGGCGGGTCTGCAAGAGCTTGAGCCACACAGCATTCAGCGGCGGCACCCAGGCTTGCCCCAGGCGTGACATGCATAGCAGGTAGCCGATGCCGAAGATCAGGGCGTTGAGCCGGTAATGTTCGGCGACCACCAGCAGCACAAAAAACGTCACGCTGTAGAGCAGCGGCTGGCGCAGGCGCAACAGGTAGAACAGCAAAGGCACGCAGGCGCCAAGCAAGGGCAGCAACAGGCTGCTCAGGTGCAGGCTGCCTTGGGCGAGCGCGAACAGGCTCCAGCAGGTCAGGTCGATGAGGATCGCAGTCTGCACCAGGCGGCGGGTGGCGGCGGGCGGGTAATCGATGTGGTGCAAATACAGATACAGCACCGGAATCGCGGTGATCGCGAACACCAGTCCGACGGCCAGCGAGCTTATCCAGGCCTGACCCGGCAGTAACCAGACGGCGCAGGCCAGCCCCGCCAGGAAGGGGACGAGAAAACTTGGAATGGCGATTTTCAGGCTTTGCCGATCAAGCTTCACGTCGATCACTTCACTGAGTATCTGCCCCAGAACGATGGCAAAGGCCAAGCCATACAGGCTTTTCAGCCAGACCGGCGACACCAGTTGCACGCCTGTCAATTGCCAGTGGGGTTCGATCCAGAACAGCATCAGCAGCGGCAGGCCGAACGTTGCCAGCAATAACTGACTGACGATAGGGATCAGCCCCAGACGCTGGCCCACCCAGGTTGCCAGAGCAAACATGCTCAGCGCCATGATCCAGAACGTCAGCACCATCATGGGTGTGGCTCCGAGACGGGCGTATGTGCCTGCTGGTGTGGGCTGGCCCAGGGGGCAAGCAGAAAACTGAATGCCAGGCCGAGGCTGACCGACAGACCGAAATTGCTGATCGCCGGTGTACTGGATATCGCCAGTAGCCCGAACGACAGCCAGGTCGTGACGGCCGCCAGCAACGTACCCAGCAGGCTGACGGCGGCCCCGCCGATCTGTTCACGCATGAGAATCGCGTAGTCGACGCTGATGGCCGTGACCAGTAGCAGGCCGAACAGGCTGAACAGGGTCAGCGGCTGACCGAGCCAGCCCAGACTGGCCAGGCTGCACAATGCGGCCAGCAAGGGCAGGGCCACAATGCGCAGCGCGCCGTTGAGGCCGAACGGGACGATCAGCAACAGAACGATCAGCACGCATGACATCAGCTTCAGCTCCGCCGCACTGACTTGTGTGTGGGCGAACACCTGATTGAGTTCCCCAAGGCGATCCACCAATTGCACGCCTTCAAGCCCCGTGGCCTGCACGCGCAACAGTGCCGGGCTGTTGATGCCGCGCAAGCTCACGATACCGGCCACACCCTCTTCGGCGGTGCCAAGCCATAAAGTGCGCCAAGGCTCGCTGAGCGGCCCTTTGAGTGCCATTTCCATGTCTTGCGTCGGCAATGCCTGCAGCCGGGAGAGTTCGGCCTGGAGCGAGCTGGCCGGCACGCCGAGGTCAACGAGCGGCTGCCAGTACTGTGGCAGACGGGCCAATGCTTCGCGCGTGGCCTGCTGATCGGAAGGCGAGTCCAGTAGCTGATTGATCGCCATATAGCCTTGCAGCTTGTCCATGCTGACCAGTTGATCGAGCCGCTGCGTCAGTGCTGACTGGCGGTCCAGCAGTTGCTGCTGGTCCTTGCCGCGCACCAGAAAGAACTGGCTGGTCGGCTGGTAGCCAGTGATCCGGGCGATGGCCTGAGCTTCGTCGGTCAGGGCCTGAGGTGCAGCGACCCATTGGCGGATGTCGTTTTTGGTCGTCAATTGCCAGAGGCCCGCGCCACAGAATGCCAGCAACAGCATCAGCAGAACCGGCGTCTTGACCCGTTGCAGCAAGGCTGCGCGACAGTCGAGCAGCAGGTTTGCAAGCGTCAATGGCCACTGCGCGGGCCGGATCTCGACCTTGCTCAGCAGCGCAGGCAGCAGGCACACCGATGCCAGATAAGCACCCATCAAGCCAGCCGCCGAGAACACCGCGATTTGCGTCAGTGCCGGGAATGGTGTCCAGGCCAACGCCAGATAGCCGATGCAACTGGTGATCAGGCTCAGGCTCAGACCGGGCAAGGTCAGGCGCAGGGCGGGCCAACTGCGCCAGGGTTTCAGGCTCCAGCTTTTGGACAGGTAATGCAGCGGATAGTCCACCGCCACACCGATCAGGCTTGAGCCCAGCACCAGCGTCATGATATGCATGCTGCCAAAGAACGCCACGCAGGCCACGGCCCCGAACAGCATGCCCACCAGCACCGGAACAAAGGCCAGCAGCACGCTCCAGCGTCGGAACGCCAGCAACAGCAGCAACAGGATGCCCAGCGTCGCGCCGCCACCCACCCAGGTGATTTCCCGGCTGGCCTGTTTCTGGCCATCGGCTGCGTACAACAGGCCACTGGCTGCCAGCAGTTGGCCGCCCGCCTGCCGTGCCTGTTCGCGTGCGCCAGCCAGCAGGTCAGCGACCTGACCGGGCAAGTGCATGTCGAACGCGTCGGTACGGGTACGTGAACGCAGCAGCACCCAACTTTTGTCATCGGCCGTGGCGATCAAGGCACCGCTGGCAAGGTCCGGTTCGACCGAGCCCTGCCGCGGCAAACCATTTTGAATACGGACGGTCAGCCCCAGCCAGTCATCCTGACCGGGGACCAGACTGAACCCGGCGAAGGGATCGAACAGGGTCTGAACGCGCTGATCGATGAACGCTTTTGGGTCGTTGATCAGTTGTGCGCGATCTGCCGCTGGCAACATTGCGATTCGGCCTTGCAGCAATTGGGTGCGCAGGGCGGGGATATCGGCTTGCAAAGACCACTGGACCTTCTCGAACAGACCGCTGGCCTGCCATTGCCCGGCCAATTGGCGCGCAAGCTCCACTGCATGCTCACGGTCGGCGTGCCCCACCAGCACCAGCATTTCGCGGTTGAGCGGTTCCTGTATACGTTTTTCAGCGTTCAGCACCACTGCATCGGTGTTGGTGCCCGGCACCAGTTCCATGAGGTTGGCCGACAGCGGCGAGCGGTCGTGCCACTGCCAGCCAGCCAGCGCCAGAACGCCCGCCAGAATCAGCAGGAACAGGCGTGGCAGCAGGCGCTCAGTTCGCAAAGTCGTCACGCTGCGCGTCGGTCAGGGCAGCGGCTGCGCTGCTGTCGGTCATCTTCAGGACTGTGCTGTCGCCCTGGGTCTCCAGCAGCTCTATCTGCTGGACGAGTTCGCCGCCATTGATATTGATCTGTTTGAACACCTGTTGCAGCAACAGCGAGCGCGGCGTGAGTTGCAGTTGCCAGGCGTTGGCGTTGCCGGTGAGCTGCAAATCGAAGTCACGTTGCAGACCGCTGCTGTCACCTTGCAATACGGCCAGGAACAGGCGGTTCTGCTCCGCCCCGGCGTTCTTGCTCTGCACCGGCTTCCAGCTGCTGGTGCCACCTGCAGTTTCGCGGCGCGCAATACCGGTTGCCGAGATGCGATAGTCCTGTTTGAGCGGGGTTTCCAGCAACCAGAGCAGCCCCAACTCCTTGGCCAGCACGAAGCGGCCCTTGCTCAGCAAGGGTTGGGGAAGTGCCCGCAGGTGCTTCTCCTGAACGAAACGGCCCTGAACCACGGCAGGCTTCGCCAATTGATCGCTCAGTTGTTGCAGATCGAAGGCGTGTGCAAATGACGACAGGCAGAGCAGCCCGAACAGGCAAAACGTATGCAAAGGACGGTTCATGGCAGGACTCTCTCTACGGCATCAATGAACACCCTGGGCGAGGCGAGCTGCATTTCACGGCTCTGGCTGTCGACTGCCACTTGAACCGTACTGGCGCGGGTCAGGCGTTCGCCGGTGGTTGCATCGGTAATCAGGTAATTGATCTTCAAGCGGTTCTCCCACTCGACCAGACTGGCGCGCACGTTCAGTTTCTGCCCGAACACGGCGCTGCGCACGTAGCGCAATTGCACGTCGATGACTGGCCAACCATAACCGGATTCGAGCATCTGCATGTAGTTATGGCCGATGTGGTCGAGCAGCGCGCAGCGCGCCACCTCCAGGTATTTGACGTAATGCCCGTGCCAGACGATGTTCATCATGTCGACGTCAAAGAACGGCACTGTGATTTCAGTGTCGACGTGCAGGAAACCCTTACTGCGCATGCAACCTCCAGTGACGGTTGGCGATGTGTTTCAGGCACAGGCGCAATTCGGCCTCCAGCGCCCGATCCTCGATGACAGGTGCAAAGTCCTCGCCCAACTGAGCGTGCATGGCCGCCAGCGCGGGCGGCAGGGGGCGTGCATCAGCAGCCTTGCAGCGCAGCCAGACGCCTTGATTGGCGGCGATCAGCGTGGCGGCAGCGACTTGCTCGGTCAGTTCCAGCACGCGAATGGCGTCACGTGCGGCGATGGTGCCCATGCTGACCTTGTCCTGATTGTGGCACTCGGTCGAGCGCGAGAACACGCTGGCAGGCATGGTGTTTTTAAGGGCTTCGGCCGTCCAGGCGCTGGCGCCGATCTGGACGGCCTTGAAACCGTGATTGAGCATTGCCCGCTCGGCGCTCGCACCGGACAGGTTGCTGGGCAGACCATGGTTGTAGCGCTCGTCCACCAGCAGTGCCAGTTGCCGGTCGAGCAGGTCCGCTACGTTGGCCACCAGAGTTTTCAGGCTGTCCATGGCGAACGCGATATGCCCACCATAGAAATGTCCGCCATGCAGCACGCGCTCGGCGTCGGCATCAATGATCGGGTTGTCATTGGCGCTGTTGAGTTCGATCTCGATGAACGAGCGCAACCAGTTCAGGCTGTCGGCCAGTACGCCCAGCACATGAGGCGCACAGCGCAGCGAATAACGGTCCTGCAAGCGATGCAGCGGTGCGGTGGGAGCGTCGATGGCGAGGTCCTGACGCAGCCATGCGGCCACCTGCGTCTGACCCGGATGCGGTTTGGCCGCAAACAGGCGCTCATCGAAGTGTTCGGGATTGCCTTGCAGTGCCACGACGTTCATTGCCGTGATGCGGGTGGCCAGTTGCAGCAGGTAGTCGGCACGGGCGAACGCGAGGCAGGCCAGACCGGTCATGACTGCGGTGCCGTTCATCAGCGCCAATGCTTCCTTGGGTCGTAGCACCAGCGGCGTCCAGCCGAGTTCGCGATGCACATCGCTGGCAGCGCGGCGTTCGCCAGCGAACATGACTTCGCGCTCACCCGACAGGGTCGCAGCCACGTACGACAATGGCGTCAGATCGCCGCTGGCCCCCACCGAGCCTTCTTCCGGGATCAGCGGCAGAACGTCCCGGTCGATGAAGGCTTGCAGGCGTTCGAGCAATTCGACCCGCACGCCGGAAACGCCCTGACACAGCGACTGCAAGCGCGCAGCCAGCACCGCACGCGTCGCCTGCGCGTCCAGCATCTTGCCCAGGCCACAGCCGTGAAAGGTGTACAAGTGGCGCGGCAACGCTTCAACGTGTTCCAGCGGCACGGCAACCACGCACGAATCGCCATAGCCGGTGGTCACGCCGTAGATCACGCCTTCCTTGTCCAGCAACGAATCCAGAAACCGGGCGCCCCTGGCGATGCGCTCGCGAAAGACACTGTCGTCCTGCAGTACGGTCGGCACCTGGCGGTTGGCCAGGGCCAGCACGTCTTCGATACGCAGCGCACGTTCACCGAACGTGATGGTGTCAGGAGCTTGATTCGTCATCGGATTTCCAGAATGGATAGAAATTGAACCACTGCTGCGGTGCTTCCAGGCAATAGTGGCCAAGGCGTTCGGCGTAACGCCCGGCCCAGTGCGCGATGACCTGGGCGCGGTCGCTGCGACGCCATTCGATGGCATCGGCGAAAGGTTCGAGAATGACCCGGTAACCCTTCGGTCCCTTGAGGCAAAAGAACAGATTGACGGGGCATTTGAGCAGCCCGGCCAACAACCATGGGCCTTGCGGGAATACGGCCGGATGGCCCAGGAAATCGACCCGCACGTTACGTCCGCCATGCAGTGCCACGCGGTCACCGGCTATGGCCAGCCACTCGCCTTCGTCCAGGCGCTGGCTCAGTTGCAGCATGATCGCGGGGTCCAGTTCACTGACCTGCACCAGGCGCAGATTGGTTGCCCCGGCTTCGCCCAGCAGACGATTGAAACGTTCGGCATGCTTGGTGTGTACCAGCACGTTCATGGTGACCTTTTCGCCCAGTTCTGCGAGGGCGCGGCACACTTCAAGGTTGCCCAGGTGGGCGCCGACCAGCAACTGGCCACGCTCGCCGCGCAGATTTTTACGCAAGTGCGACGGGTCGACGATCTGGATCTGATCGATGCCCAGCCTGCCGTTCCACACGTCCAGCTTGTCGAGCAGCGCTTCGGCAAACGCCATGAACTGCCCGAACACCCGCCACTGGCTCGGCCTTAGTTCAGGCCTGGCTCCCCATTGGGCGAGTCGTTGCTGGTATTCCCGGACGCTGCGTCGTGCGCGACGTCCGAACAGGAAGAAGTACAGCACGATGCCGTACAGGATCGGGCTGAGCAGGCGGCGGCCCAACAGCTTGACGCCCCAGGCCATGAGCTTCATCAGCACAAAGCTGCCGCGCTCCTTGTGATCGGCCCAATGCTGACGGGATGGTTTTTCGCCACTCATGTGCGCCACCGTCGCCACAGGATGGCAGGCAGGCGAATCAGCATGCCGAAGAACAGCGTGGCGTGCATTTTCGAGATAAGGGCGTTGTCATGGAACAGGCGGAAGTGCGACAAGCCGTCCTGCGGATAATGAACACGGACCGGCAGCCAGCGCATGGCCTGCCGGCGCCACGACAGGCGCACGAGGATTTCCGAGTCGAAGTCCATGCGCTTGCCGATCTGTACGCTGTCGATCAGCTTCAGTACCGGTGCCAGCGGATACACCCTGAAACCGCACATCGAGTCGCGGATCTGCAATGACAGGCTGTTGATCCAGACCCATACATGCGTCAGGTAGCGCGCATACAGGCGACCTTTCGGCACGCTTTCGTCGTATTGGGGATAGCCGCAGATCAGCGCATCGGGATGCTGGCGGGAATGCTCCAGAAACAGCGCAATACCGGTCAGGTCGTGCTGACCATCGGCATCGACTTGCAGCGCGTGGCTGAAACCCAGCCGTGCTGCTTCCCTGAACCCGGTCATGACCGCGCCGCCCTTGCCCTGATTGACGGGCAGGCGCACGAGGTAGATGTGCTCGCCTTGTGCCAATTTCTCTAACACCGCTGCGCAGGCCGGGCTGCTGGCGTCATCCACCAGCACGCAGGGTAGCCCGGCATCCCGCAAGGCCCTGACCACGTCAGGCACGGCCAGCTCGTGATCAAACACCGGAATGATTGCGCAAGGGTTATGCATGTCCGCCCCCCAGTACGATGCGGCCGCTGGAACATGGCGCAGCGTCGCTGTTATGGAACGCGAAATGCAGTTTTGAGCGCGGGGCATCAAAGCGCAACGTCAGCTTGAGCTGGTCGCCGGGGCGCACCAGTTGCTGGAACTTGAGCACCTCCATGCCGGCAAAATCGGGCGGCAGGTCAAGCAGGCGCTGGCCCAGTTTCATGGCCCAGTCGACCTGAACCACACCGGGCAATACCGGTGCCTTGGGGAAGTGGCCGCTGAAACAGGCCAGGTCCGGCGGTACCGTCAGGGTCAGGTGCAGCTCGGTATCGACAGCCTGTTGATCAATAATCTCTGGCAACCTGGGTCGCTCGGCGATCAGCAATGCCTGAACTTGCGCCTGTGGCAACTTGCCTTGGGCGTTGAGCGGCATCTGGGTCAACAGGCGCCAGCGGCGCGGCAGGGCGATGGTTTCACAGTGCGGCCGCAGGTGTTGACGCAGGCCTTCGGTCAAAGCCCGACGGCCGTGCGTACGCAGGGCCAGCAGACCGCTGTCGCTCAGCACTACCAGCGCGCCGAGGAAGGCACGGTTTTCCTGAACCATGCCCAGACGCGTCTCGCGAACCCAGTCATGGGCGGTGAGCGCCTTTTCCAATAGCGGCAGGGATACGCGCTTCTCTTCAAGTTTGACGATGCGGTCAAGTCTGCCCAGCAGCTCGAAACGCCCGTCGAGATCAATGCGTGCGGCGTCCGCCGTGTGCTCGATATGGCCCTGCGGCATGTAAGCCGAGCTGATGCGCAGGGCGCCGTCTTCGTCCTGGCTCAGTTCCACGCTGTCGAAGGGCTGCCAGCGCTGCTCACCTTGACGCCAGGCGATACCACCGGTTTCGGAACTGCCGAAAATTTCTGTCGGCCATTGCCCCAGACGCTGATGCAGGCTGTGTGCAGCATCGGGTGGTAGCGCTCCACCGGAGGAAAATACCCGGCGCACGGCACTCAGGTGCGGCCAGTCAAGGTTGTCACCCATACGCTTGAGCAAGGCCGGGCTGGCAACCCAGGCAAATGCAGGATGCTCGCGGCTGGCGCGCTGCACGTCTTCGGAAAACGGCAACGTCAGTCGGACAAACTGCCGCGCCGAGCACAAAGGCCATAACAAACGGAACAACAGTCCGTAGATGTGTTGAGTCGCCACGCTGCCGACCATGCAGGCTGCGCCCAGGTCCGCGCCCCAGAGTCGCTCCAGTGCGGTGACTTCATTGGCCAGATGGCGCAGGCGTTTTTCAATCAGTTTGGGCTCGCCGCTAGAGCCGGAGGTGCACAGGCTCAGGCGGCATTCGTCCACATCGAGTGCCGCGGGCGCAAGTGGCGCAGCCAGCAGGTCGTGTAGATGCACATCGCCCGGCTGGTCGGTGAGCCAGATGTCCACTTGACTGCCCCAGCGTTCGCGGGTCTGCCCTTGCAGGTCTGCAGGCAGCAATACGCTGACGCCGGCACGCCACGCGCCGAACAGGGCAATGGCCAGTTCGGCGGCGTCCTCCAGGTGTAAGGCCATTTGCTTGACGCCACGCGTCTGTAAACCGGCCGCTGCACTCAGGGCCTGCTCGCGAAACTGTGCGTGCGTCAGCGCGGGGGTCTGGGTCAGCAGTCGCTCCGGATGGGCATCGAGCAGCAGGTGTTCAAGGTTCAGCCAGTTCATGCTATCCATTTCAGGTACGGCCCATGACGCGCAGGCGGACGATCAGTTCGACTGCGAACAGCAGCCCCATCAGTGCGTACGAAACAAGGCCGGTGTACAGCGTCCACCAGGACAACGGCGCCCAAAGTGTCAGAGCCGCCGCTGCAAAACCGTTGCCGAGAAAGAACACGCACCAGACCTGCGTCACTCGGCGGGTGTAACGGATGCCGGACTCAGACAGATCGGGTCGATTGATCCGGGCCATTCGCTCCACAATGGGCGGGCCGTAGATCAGGCTTGAACCAAACAGCCCCAGCATGAACGTGCTGACCAACACCGGGTACCAGCGCAGCATCAGATGGCTGTCGAGCACACCAAGCACCAAGCAAAACGCGAGCGCCACGAGGGCCATCGCCAGACTGCCGGGTTTGCGCTCGCCGGTCAGGATACGGGCCAGCCACAGGCTTCCCAGTAACAGGGCGAATTGCCAGGGCGCGAAATGTTCGGTCCCCCAATAGACGGCAAATGGATAAAGCACACCGGCCAGCAGCAGGATCAGGCCAATCAGCCGTTTCATTCGGCTGCGTTGACCAGTCGGTAGACGGCCTCGACGACATCATTGACGGTTCTTACCGACTTGAACTCTTCCGCAGCGATTTTTTTACCGGTCTTGCGTTTGATGTGGTCGATCAGGTCCACGGCATCAATGCTGTCGATTTCAAGGTCCTGATAGAGGTTGGCATCAAGCGTCACTCGTTCGGGTTCCAGTTCGAACAACTCCACCATGGCAGCTCGCAGGATTTCGAAGATGTCTTCACGGGTTTGCATGTTCAATCCTCAAACCGACTGTCTGGCGCTGACGAAAGCCGCAAGGCTGTCCACGCTGGCAAAATGATTGCGGGTGTCCTTGGCATCGGCGTCGATCTTGATGCCGTAGCGCTTCTGGATGGCAAGACCAAGCTCCAGGGCGTCGACCGAGTCCAGCCCGAGGCCTTCCCCGAACAGTGTCTGATCGTTGCCGATATCGTCGGGTGTGATGTCTTCGAGGCCCAGGGCATCGATGATCAGCAGTTTAATGTCCTGGTGCAGATCGCTCATCTGTGGCGAGCTCCTTGGTGAAATAGTCATGCAGGTAATCGTTGAGCTTGCGGGACGCCACCGGCGGTGGGCCCAGCGCACTGAAGGCGTTGGGATCTATATCGGCACCGACACGCAGACTGAAGTGCACGCGGCGTTGCGGAATGCGGTACCAGGGCTCGGCCTTGGTCAGGGTCGTAGGGCAGACCTTGATGGTGACCGGCGTTATCATGCTCGCGCCGCGCAGGGCAATGGCCGCAGCCCCCCTGTGGAAGGCTGGCGGTTGACCAGGCTGGGTACGGGTGCCTTCCGGGAAAATGATAAGGGTCTGACCGGTTTTCAGGCGATCTACGGCAGCGTCGAGCATGTCCATGCTGCCGTCGTTACTGATGTAGCCCGTGGAGCGCACCGGACCCCGCGTGAACGGGTTTTCCCACAGGCTGCGCTTGACGACACAATTGGCGTCACGCACCAGGCCGATCAGAAACACCACGTCGATCAGGGACGGATGGTTGGCAATGATCATCTGGCCCGGACGGCCGAGTCTTTCAGTGCCTTGAACCTCGTAGGTCAGCACGCCCATGCGCGCCATGATCCGGATAAACAGCCAGAACAGGCGGCTGATGGTCCGGCGGGCTCGACGTTGGTGGCTGGCGGCATTACCTGGCAGGCAGCTCAGGACTGGAAAAACGAACAATCGCAGGCAAAGGCCGCTGACCCCGAAAAGGGCAAAACTCAGACCGGTTGCCAGCAGGCGCCAATAATAGGCATCCCGGCCTTTTTTCACGGGTTGCGTTGCCAGGTCCATAGTCGGTTGTTCCAGGGGTGTAGACAGGTGGACTGGTGAGTGTTCAGAGCGTGTAGCAGGTTCAGCGCGTGAGGCCATTGCGTACGAGCGGCACCTCGCGTGTCGCTGTCCAGCGACAGCTGCCAATCGCTGCCAGATGTCAGCAGCAACCCGACGGCATACGGAAAAGGAACATCATCGATCCACTTGGCATAGGCCTGCGGTGGCTGCTCTTCGGTCACTACCAGCAACACGGCCGGGGCGCCTTCGGCCAACAGCGCAGCGGCTTCGAATGCGCCGTATTCCAGGCCGTCGCCTGCCGCCGCCAGTGCCGTCATTTCGCTGGTTTCACCGCGCAGGATCGACCAGAGACCAATCACCGCATTGTGCACGGAAAGGCTGAACTGGGTGGGGGAGAGCGGCTCGTCGGCCGCCAGATCGCGCAGGATTTCAAAGGTACGCGGGGTTTCGCCATGGCGCGATACGAACACCAGTGGTACGCGCTCCAGCCCTTCAGTCAAAGGCCAGCCGACGGCAACCGCCATTCGCGCCATACGGCCCAGCCGCCTGCGTTGCATCGCCGGAAGAAACGACACATCTGGCGCTTCGTCACTGACGGGCAGAAGCGTGGGATTTTGGCTCCATTGCTGCCAGTCGTCCGCGCTCGCCAAGCCTGGAGCCCAAGCGCGCCATTGTGCAATGTTGAAGGTGATCAATACGTCTCTTCCCGCCCCTGCGGGCTTGTTTCGCGCTACATCGATATCAGGACGATATCAGCCTGGGTGCGGTAATTTGACCGAATGCGCGCATTATCCTGATGGGCGTCATTACTGGCAACTTTGTTACTTATAAACTGTTACAAATGGCTTATATGCACATAAAAGACAGCGCTGTCCGTGAAAGCGCCCTGCACGATGTCTGTTACGGCGGCGGGTATGGGCTCTGGAAACGCTGTTTTTGCGATAAGCTCGCTGTTGTCATATGCATTGCCTAGACTCGACCTCGCACAGCCGGTATCGGCCAGTTATGGTGTTTCTTCATCTTCAAAGGAATTCAAAGCATGCGTCGCGTGGTATTCAATCAAAAGGGTGGCGTCGGTAAATCGAGCATTGCGTGCAACCTGGCCGCAGTCAGCGCCAACGAAGGCTACCGGACCCTGTTGATCGATCTTGATGCCCAGGCCAATTCGACCCAATACCTCACTGGTCTTACCGGTGATGATATTCCGATGGGCATTGCCGAATTCTTCAAGCAAACGCTTTCGTCGGCGCCTTTCGGCAAGAAAAATCATGTCGATATCTACGAAACTCCTTTCGATAACCTGCATGTGGTGACCGCCACTGCCGAACTTGCCGACCTGCAGCCCAAACTTGAGGCCAAGCACAAGATCAACAAGCTTCGTAAACTTCTCGACGAACTGAGCGAGGACTACGAGCGTATTTATCTGGATACGCCACCGGCGCTTAACTTCTATGCGGTTTCCGCGCTGATTGCAGCGGATCGTGTGCTTATTCCCTTTGACTGCGACAGCTTTTCGCGACAGGCCCTGTACGGGCTGCTGCGTGAAATAGACGAGCTCAAGGAAGATCACAACGAAGATCTGCAGGTAGAAGGCATTATCGTCAATCAGTTTCAGCCTAGGGCGAGCCTGCCCCAGCAGATGCTGGACGAGCTGATTGCCGAGGGCTTGCCAGTGCTGCCGGTTTATCTCAACGCATCGGTGAAAATGCGCGAGTCCCATCAGGCCAACCTGCCGCTGGTGCACCTTGATCCGCGGCACAAACTGACCCAGCAGTTTGTGGACCTGCATCACCTGCTGGAAACCAACGCTCACGCTGATCTGGCATAAAGCCGCTCGGCCACCCATCACCAGGTGCCTCAGGCGGTGGGTGAAAGCGGTCGGAGTACGGGGGAGTTGAACGTACCGTCCTTGAGCGAACGGGTCAGGTATTCAGCATGCAGCCTTGCGGTTCTGGCCATTTCTTCGGGAATGGCGATGGCGGCCTCCATGTCTGCCTTGAAATATTCCTGTGACGCCGTCAGCCGGTTGCTGCCGGGTTTGCAGCCGCATTGCACTTGATGTCCGTGAGTGGCGACCGCCACCAGGTCATCGATGTAGGTCGGGTTGCCTTCGGCGATGAAACCGACGCTCTTGCAGGCTGGACACCACACTGGATCACCCATGCGGGCCACCCGGCGCAGATCAATGACTTCGCTCGCTGAAGCGATCAGTACGAGACCGCCACTGGTGGTTGGATCGCCTTCCCTGACTATGAATGGCATATCGCTGACTCCTCAAGGGTTCTGGAAAACCCGAATCCTAGGTGTAAATGCGCTGTTCGGGTGCGGCGAAAACCAGTTAAGGACAGGTCCTACGCGAAAATCAGCCGGGTGTTGCGAAGATGTTTCAGCCACGTTCATTACTCCAGCCGTAACGATTACTCGCGGTGCTTGATTGATGCTCTGCACCTATCGCTCCTAAGGTGGGCCACGACAGCGAAATCGTGGAGCGATCATGACAACAACAACTTCCCCCGACGCGCGCTGGACGCGTCGTCGCAGCGAAAAGCAGCGGCGGCTCGAACAGGTGCGGGCCTTGGCCGATGGCGTGGTGTTGCCGACCGACAAAATTGTCGCGGCGCTTGAGGCCTTGCTGGTTTCCGGTGACCGTGTGGTCCTGGAAGGCAACAACCAGAAGCAGGCAGACTTTCTGTCCCGCGCGCTGGCCAAGGTGGACCCGGGCAAGGTGCATGACTTGCACATGATCATGCCGAGCGTCGGCCGCTCAGAGCATCTGGACCTGTTCGAGCAAGGCATCGCTCGCAAGCTCGATTTCTCGTTTGCCGGTACCCAAAGCCTGCGCATCAGCCAGCTGCTGGAAGATGGCCTGCTGGAAATTGGCGCCATCCATACCTACATCGAGTTGTACTCGCGGCTGGTAGTGGACCTGATCCCGAATGTGGTGCTGGCCGCAGGCTTCATGGCCGACCGGGCAGGCAATATTTACACCGGGCCGAGCACAGAAGACACCCCCGCGCTGATCGAACCTGCCGCATTCAGCGACGGCATTGTTATCGTCCAGGTCAATCAGTTGGTTGACGATGTCAGCGAACTGCCTCGTGTGGACATCCCGGCGTCCTGGGTCGATTTTGTGGTGGTGGCCGACAAACCGTTTTATATCGAGCCGCTGTTCACCCGCGATCCACGTCACATCAAGCCAGTACATGTATTGATGGCGATGATGGCGATCCGCGGGATTTACGAGAAGCACAACGTTCAGTCACTCAACCACGGTATCGGTTTCAACACCGCGGCTATCGAATTGATCCTGCCGACCTACGGCGAGTCGCTGGGTCTGAAAGGCAAGATCTGCCGGAACTGGACGCTCAACCCGCATCCGACCCTGATTCCGGCCATTGAAAGCGGCTGGGTTGAAAGCGTGCACTGCTTCGGCACCGAACTGGGCATGGAGAATTACATTGCGGCCCGTCCCGATGTGTTTTTCACCGGTCGTGACGGTTCATTGCGCTCCAACCGCCAGCTGTGCCAACTGGCCGGACAATACGCGGTGGACCTGTTCATCGGTGCGACCTTGCAGGTCAACGGCGACGGACATTCCTCAACCGTGACCCGCGGGCGTCTGGCAGGGTTTGGCGGCGCGCCAAACATGGGCCACGACCCACGCGGTCGCAGGCATGCCACACCGGCCTGGCTGGACATGCGCCAGCAGACCGAAGACGGCCCGTCTGCCTACCTGGAGCGCGGCAAAAAGCTTGTGGTGCAGATGGTCGAGACATTCCAGGAAGGCGGCAAGCCAACCTTTGTCGAAACCCTCGACGCGGTGGAAGTCGCCCGGAAAAGCGGCATGCCGCTGGCGCCGATCATGATCTACGGCGATGACGTGACTCACCTGCTGACCGAAGAGGGCATTGCCTACCTCTACAAGGCGCGCAGCCTGGAAGAGCGTCAGGCGATGATCGCTGCGGTGGCAGGCGTAACCGTGATCGGTTTGCGCCACGACCCGAAAGACACCGCCCGCATGCGCCGCGAGGGGCTGATTGCCTTGCCGGAAGACTTGGGTATTC
Organism: Pseudomonas californiensis; assembly: GCF_021147775.1. GTDB lineage: Bacteria > Pseudomonadota > Gammaproteobacteria > Pseudomonadales > Pseudomonadaceae > Aquipseudomonas > Aquipseudomonas californiensis. Next base: position 138,987 of record NZ_JAGTPK010000014.1, on the reverse strand, counting down.
GTCGCACCGACGCCAGCCGCGAACTGCTCGCGGCGAAGAGCATCGCCGATCTGGTGCAGTGGTCCGGTGGCTTGTACAGCCCGCCTGCCAAATTCAGGAGCTGGTGATGAGTGCACTGCAACGGATACCTCAAAAGGCCTCGCTGTCTGAGTTGCTGGCTGATCTGGCGGTCGATGCGTTGATTGACGAGGCCGATCTCTCGCCCAAGCCTGCGCTGGTGGACCGGCGCGGCAATGGCGCACACACCGACTTGCACGTCGGGCTGATGCACGCGTCGGCACTGTCGCTTTGGCCAACTTTCAAGCTGATGGCCGAAGCGGCGGGGCAGTACAAGGTTTCAGGCCAGCCATTGCGTGAAACGCTCGGGCGCCTGGGGCGCGAAGGCGAAGCGGCGATGATGCAGACCACCGGTGGCGTCAACACGCATCGCGGTGCGATCTGGGCCCTGGGGCTGCTGGTCACCGCAGCGGCACTGGACGCGAGTGACTGCGCACCTGCTGCTCTGTGCCAGCGTGCTGCCAGCCTTGCGCTTATCGAGGATCGTCACGTCGTCGCGGTGGAAAGCCATGGCCGCGTGGTCGCCCGACGTTATGGCGCAATGGGTGCCAGGGAGCAGGCGCAGCAGGGCTTTCCGGCCGTCATCGGCTGGGCGTTGCCGCAACTGCAGCGCAGTCGTGCTGCGGCCAGCGGCGAGCAGAACGCGCGTCTGGATGCGCTGCTGGCAATCATGACCACGCTGGCGGACACCTGTGTGCTGTACCGAGCGGGTACGGAAGGCCTGCACGCCATGCAGAGCGGTGCGAAACGCGTGCTGGACGCGGGTGGCAGCGCCAGCCTGGCCGGTCGACGTGCGCTGAATGAACTGGATCAGCAACTGCTGGCGCTCAACGCCTCGCCCGGTGGGGCAGCGGACTTGTTGGCCGCCTGCCTGTTTATCGACGGTCTTGAGCGTGCGCTCGGCCGTCTTTCAAGGAGTGCCTGATATGGAAACCCTGTCTTTTGAATTCCCTGCCGGGCAACCGCCAAAAGGCCGTGCGCTGGTGGGTTGTGTCGGTTCGGGCGATCTGGAAGTGCTGCTTGAGCCGGGCCAGCCGGGCAAGCTGTCGATTCAGGTGGTGACATCGGTCAATGGCGCATCACTGCGCTGGAAACACTTGTTCGAGCGGATGTTCGACGGCCAGTCCCCGCCTGCGCTGAGCATCGATATTCATGACTTCGGCGCGACACCGGGCGTGGTGCGCTTGCGTCTGGAGCAAGGCTTTGAGGAGATCGGCCATGACTGATACCGCACGCTTGCTGAGCCAGCACAGCTTCATCGAACTGGGCGCTCGCCAGCGCGCCCGCGCGTTGCTGGATGCGGGCAGCTTTCGCGAATTGCTCGACCCGTTTGACCGAGTGATGTCTCCATGGCTGGCCAGGCAGGGCGTGGTCCCGCAGGCCGATGATGGTGTAGTGATTGCCAAAGGCACGATCGACGGGCTGCCGGTCGTCATAGCTGCCATCGAAGGAGCGTTTCAGGGCGGCAGTATGGGCGAAGTCGGCGGTGCGAAAATGGCCGGTGCGCTGGAGCTGGCGGCCGAAGACAACCGCAACGGCATACCGACCGCCGCGATCCTGTTGCTGGAAACCGGTGGCGTGCGCTTGCAGGAAGCCAATCTGGGGCTGGCGGCGATCGCCGAGATTCACGCCGCGATTGTCGACCTGCGCCAGTATCAGCCAGTGATCGGCGTGGTGGCTGGCAGCGTGGGCTGTTTTGGAGGCATGTCCATCGCGGCAGGCTTGTGCAGCTATCTGCTGGTCACCCAGGAAGCGCGTCTGGGCTTGAACGGTCCGCAGGTGATCGAGCAGGAAGCCGGGATCGAAGAATACGACTCGCGTGATCGTCCGTTCATCTGGAGCCTGACCGGCGGCGAACAGCGCTACGCGTCGGGTCTGGTGGACGGCTTTGCCGCAGACGATCTGGCCGACATCAAACAGCAGGTCAATGGATGGCTCAGGCAGGGCGTGCCTGCCGAGCATCGCAGCGGCCAATACGCGTTGTACCTCGAGCGGCTTGCCAGCCTTGACGCCGAGCCACAAATCGATCCGCACACTGTGCGCACTCTCTACCAAGGAGCCCGACCATGAATCATGGACAGAGGGGGTTGAACTGGTTCAACGCGCTGAGTGCCAATGCAACCGAAGTGTCGGGGCTGCCCGCATCGCTCAAGGTTGCTGATGGTGTGCTGGGTGAGCAGCCGGTGCGCTTTCTCGCAGTGGTGACGGATGCTGACAATCGCTTTGCCCGCGCTCGTCAGGGCGAAGTCGGTCTGTTGGAGGGCTGGGGTCTGGCCAGGGCCGTGGATGAAGTCATTGAACAGGACCGCGATCTGCCGCAAAAACGTGCATTGATTGCAATCGTCGACGTGCCCAGCCAGGCCTATGGTCGTCGTGAAGAAGCGCTTGGTATCCATCAGGCGCTTGCGGGCGCGGTGGACAGCTATGCGCGCGCCCGGCTGGCTGGTCATGCAGTGATTGGTCTGTTGGTTGGCAAGGCCATGTCAGGCGCTTTTCTGGCCCACGGTTATCAAGCCAACCGGCTGATTGCACTGCGTGACCCAGGCGTGATGGTGCACGCAATGGGCAAGGCTTCGGCGGCTCGGGTGACCCAACGCAGCGTCGATGAGCTCGAAAAGTTTGCCGCCAGCATTCCGCCGATGGCGTACGACATCGACAACTACGCCAGCCTCGGCCTGTTGTGGGAAACCCTGTCGGTCAGTCAGATCGAGCAACCAGCCGAGCAGGACCTGGATCAGGTTCGCGAGGTATTGAGCAGTGCGATCAAGGACGTGCAGGCCAGCGGCAGCGACTTGAGCAGCCGCCTTGGTGCAACCCATCGTGCGGCCTCGGCGAACGTACGCCAGTTGTTGCGGGCGCAGTGGTGACCGACCGCTCCCTGGCAGTCTTGCCCCATGACCTGTTGTGGGGCATGCCGCTGTCCGCCTTGCCGGAAGAAGCGCCAGAGTGGGCAGGCGACGCCATCCTGGCCGGGCGTCCTGTCGTGGTACGCAGGCAGCAGGTCGCCGCTGGGCAGGTTGCGGTCGGCTTGCGGGGCCGGGGCCGTGAGCAGCGCTATGCCGCGATCATGGCCTGTGCGGAGATCTACCGACGGGTTTGTCCCGAACACCTGATTGACTATTCGACTGATAACTTTCACGACTGGCCTGCGCTCAAAGCGTTGCGGCAGATTCGCCCCATCATGGATTCGCTGGAGCTGACCTGGGGCATCGCTGGCAGTGCCGGTTTCGAGCTGGCCAGTGGCATCGGCGTGCTGCATCAGCACAGCGATCTCGACCTGATCCTGCGTACTCCGGCCCCGGTGAGTCGCCGATGGGCAGCCGAACTGGTCGAAGCGCTGCAAACATCGCACTGCCGAATCGACGTCCAGCTGCAACTTGCCCACGGCGGTTTGGCCTTGAATGAATGGGCGAGCGCATCGAGCCGAGTGCTGCTCAAGGGTGCCACCGAGGCTCGGCTGGTCAGGGATCCCTGGCAGTTGATCGAGGCCTGCGCATGAGCAGTTTCTGGGTGTTTCCCGGCCAGGGTGCGCAGCAGGCGGGCATGCTGCATCAGTTGCCGGACGAGCCTTGTGTGCGCGACTGTTTGAACGAAGCAGCCGCTGCGCTGGGCGAAGACGTGCTGGCGCTTGACGGCGATCAGGCCCTGAAATCGACCCGTGCCGTTCAGCTTTGCCTGTTGATCGCCGGTGTCGCCAGCGGCCGGTTGTTGCAGGCGCGCGGTTGCACGCCGGATTACGTCGCAGGGCTTTCAATCGGTGCTTATCCGGCGGCGGTAATCGCCCGGTCGCTGAGCTTTGACGATGCAGTGCGGCTGGTGGCCCTGCGAGGTGAACTGATGCAGAGCGCCTATCCCGAAGGCTATGGCATGACCGCCGTTATTGGCCTGGAGCAGTCGAGTGTCGAAGCCATGATCGCTCAGGTCAACAGCGCCGGGACGCCAGTTTATCTCGCCAATATCAACAGCGACAGCCAGTTGGTGGTGGCAGGCAGCACAGAGGCCATGCAGCGGGTCGGGCAGTTGGCCAAAGCAGCTGGAGCTGCAGCGGTCAAGCGTCTGGCGGTAAGCGTGCCTTCACACTGCGCCTTGCTGGAAGCGCCTGCGCAACAACTGGCTGAAGCGTTTTCCCAGGTTCGCATCGAGGCGCCGAAAGTACGTTATCTCAGCGGCAGCACCGCCCGCCCGGTGCTCCACGCCGACAGGCTGCGTGACGATCTGGCATTCAACATGTGCCGCGTCGTCGACTGGCGCAGCACTGTTGAAACCGCCTATGAGCGCGGCGTGCGTCTGCAGATTGAACTGCCACCTGGTGCTGTGCTGACCGGTCTGGCACGCAAGGTGTTTGAACAGGGAACGGCCGTGGCCTTCCAGGCTTCGCGCCTGGACAGTCTGGTCGCCCTGTCGCGAGAGGAGGGCACTCGCACCCTATAAAAGCGCTGTGCAGCTGCTACGAAGGACAAAAACAACAACTTCAGCAATGCAAACAGAGGAATAACAACAATGATCATTTACGGTGTGGCGTTACTGGCGTTCTGTACGCTGGTCGGTATTTTTATCGGTGAAGTGCTCGGCAAACTTATTGGCGTACCCGCCAATGTCGGCGGTGTAGGTATCGCCATGTTGCTGCTCATCGGTCTCGGCAGCTACCTGAGCAATCGAGGTCTGCTCAAAGGCAAGACTGAGCAGGGTGTCGAGTTCTGGAGTGCGATCTACATTCCCATCGTGGTCGCCATGGCCGCGCAGCAGAATGTTTACGGCGCCCTCAAAGGTGGTCCGATGGCGATACTGGCCGGCACGCTGGCGGTGGCGATTGCCTTTGCCATGGTTCCGGTGCTGACGCGCATGGGCAGAGGCCAGCCCGAAGTGCCCGCCCCCAGCAAGACGGCAGGGTGATCGCCATGTACGACTCCATGATCAAAGTCATCACCAGTTACGGGCTGATCAGCGGTTTTGCAGTGATCGGCATCACCATGTGGTTTTCCTATTGGCTGTCCAACACCTTCACCAAAGGTCGTTTGCACGGCTCCGCGATCGCCATTCTGCTGGGCCTGGTTCTCTCATACATCGGCGGCGCACTGACCGGCGGACAAAAGGGCGTGGTAGACCTGCCTTTGCTTTCCGGCATCGGTTTGCTGGGCGGGGCAATGTTGCGAGACTTCGCGATCGTTGCAACTGCCTTCGGCGTCAATGTCGACGAGTTGAAGCGAGCCGGTTATGTGGGTGTCCTGTCGCTGTTTGTGGGCATTGGCACATCGTTCATTGCGGGTGTTGGCGTTGCCATTGCCTTCGGCTACACCGATGCGGTGAGTCTGACCACCATCGGTGCCGGAGCAGTGACCTACATCGTGGGCCCTGTCACAGGCGCAGCGATTGGAGCCACTTCCGAAGTCATGGCTTTATCCATTGCGGCCGGGTTGATCAAAGCGATCCTGGTAATGGTAGCGACACCCTTCGTGGCACCGTTCATTGGCCTGAACAATCCTCGCAGCGCTGTCATCTTTGGTGGACTGATGGGAACATCGAGCGGCGTAGCTGGCGGATTGGCGGCAACTGACCCGAAACTGGTGCCCTACGGTTGCCTCACTGCAGCGTTCTATACCGCACTGGGCTGTCTGCTGGGCCCATCCTTGTTGTTCTTGATAATGCGCGCAATGTTCGGCTAGCAGATTGAGCCTCTGCGCGGTCCACTGTGATCGTGAAGGGGCCGATCACATCTGATCTTGCGACAACGCCCGGTTTGCATACATCCGGCATTCCGCAAGGAGCGCCAGCAGGTTGGGGTCGCGCTCCTTGGCCTTGAGAAACACCATGCCGATGTGCTGCTGCATCCTGTAGCGTTGCTGCAAGGGGATCAGCCGCACGCGGTTCTCATAGACCGCCGCAATACGCCCTGGCAGCAGCGCATATCCCACACCTGAGCTGACCATGCTCAGCAGCGTGAAGATGTCATTGACCTGCATCGCCACCTTCGGCTCGAACCCCGCCTGCTGGAACACGCGAATACCATCACGGTGGGTGGCGAAGCCTTGGGTCAGGGTAATGAACGTTGCCTCGCGCAAGTCGCTCAGGTCCACTTCGGAGTGCCCGGAGAACGGGGAATCGGTGGGTACCGCGAGAAAGATATCGTCGGAAAACAGCGCCAGGTGCTCGCAGTCCGGGTCGTTGGTGCTTTCGTCCAGCGACACCAGCATGGCATCGACTTCCATGTTCTTGAGCTTGTAGAGCAGGTCGATATTGGAGCCCAGGATCAGGTCGATATTCAACTCGCTGCGGCGGATTTTCAGGCCCATGATCAACTGCGGCACGGTCTTGACCGTCAACGAGTACAACGCGCCCAGCCGAAAGCGCGCTGCCGAGAAACCCGCCGCCTGACGGGTCAGCTCGACAGTGTTGACCACGTCCTGAATCAGCTTCTGGGCGCGCTCTTCCAGCACGTAGGCGCTTTCCAGTGGCGTCAGGTTGCGGCCCTCATGCTTGAACAGTGGGCAGCGCAGGGCGCTTTCCAGTGAGTGAATAGCGCGATGCACACTCACATTGCTGGTCTGTAACTCTGCCGCAGCGCGCGCCAGATTGCCGGTGCGCATGAAGGCGAGGAAGATTTCCAGTTTCTTGAGCGTGAGCTCGTCATCGATCTGCATGGCGTGGCGCTTGTTGTTGGTGTGCGTTGATTGTGCCCAAGTCACGCGCGGATAGCTGCCCAAAGCTGCTCGAAACTTTCTTCATGGAGCGAGGCGCTGACAGATACGCTGCAGTTTGTTTCAATAACCCGGAGCCTCTGCAATCGGTGTTTTCGGTAGAAAAGGTGACAAGCAGATGTACTACGGAGAAAAATTCAACGCGTGGTCCCATCTGGTGGGCGCGGTGCTGGCAGCCGTCGGTGCGATCTGGCTGCTGGTCATGGCCAGCCTGCATGGAGATGTCTGGAAGGTCGTGAGTATGGCCATTTACGGTGTGTGCCTGGTGACGCTCTACAGCGTTTCTACCGTGTACCACAGCGTAAGAGGACGCTCGAAGTCGATCATGCAGAAGGTTGATCATTTTTCGATCTACCTGATGATCGCCGGCAGCTATACGCCGTTCTGTCTGGTGACGTTACGCGGCGCGTGGGGCTGGACCCTGTTCGGCATTGTCTGGGGGTTGGCACTGATCGGCATTTTGCAGGAGATCAAACCCCGCTCAGAAGCGCGGATTCTGTCCATTGTGATCTACGCGGTGATGGGCTGGATCGTACTGGTGGCGGTCAAGCCGCTGTTGGCAGCGTTGGGCGTGGCGGGGTTTATCTGGTTGGCAGGCGGTGGAGTGCTGTACACCGTCGGCATCCTGTTTTTTGCCTACGACCACATTCGCCACTGGCATGGCATCTGGCATTTGTTCGTGATCGGCGGCAGCCTGATGCACTTTGTTGCGATCTGGTTCTACGTGCTCTGACTAATCCTTGAAACACATTGACCGCTGAATGCGACAGAGCCCACACATGTGGGCTCTGTCCGCTGGCGGAGTCAACGGCTGTAGCTGATCCGTCCATCCACCAGCGTGTAACGCACCGCGCTTGGCAGACAATGGCCAATGAACGGGCAGTTTTCACCTTTCGACAGCCAGGTCTCCCCGGCCACGGTAGACGCAGTTGGATCAAACAGGACGATGTCGGCCGGGGCGCCAGCGCTCAGCTTCCCGGCAGGCAGCCGCAGCGCTGTAGCAGGGCCGCTGCTCAGGCGGGCAATCAACGTTGGCAGGTCCAGCAGACCGTCCTCTACCAGCGTCATGGCCAGCGGCAACAACAGCTCCACACTGCTGATGCCAGGCTCTGTCGCGCCAAACGGCGCCAGTTTGGCGTCACGCTCGTGTGGCTGGTGATGGCTGGAAATGGCCTGGATCACCCCGGATTTCACGGCTTCACGCAGGCCATCGCGGTCAGCGCGAGTGCGCAACGGCGGCTGGACGTGATACAGGCTTGAGAAGTCGATCAGTGCTTCGTCCGTCAGAATCAACTGATACAGCGCCACGTCCGCCGTTACCGGCAAACCCCGAGCCTGAGCCTGGGCAATCAGTGCTGCACCGCGGGCGCTGGTCAACTGGCTGAAGTGTGCTCGCACGCCGCTCTGCTCGACCAGCAACAGGTCGCGGGCAAGGGCGACGGTCTCGGCGGTTTCCGGAATGCCGGCCAGCCCGAGGAAGCTGGCAGTCGGGCCTTCATGGGCCAGCCCGCCTTCGGCCAGGTCACGGTCCTGAGAGTTAAAAATCACCGTCAGGTCGAACGTGGCCGCGTATTCCAGTGCCCGGCACAGTGTGCGGGTATTGCTGAAACTGCTCAGTCCGTTGCCGAACGCAACACAGCCTGCGTCACGCAAAGCGATCAGCTCTGCCAGTTGTTCGCCGTCCAGGCCTTTGCTCAGCGCGCCAACCGGGAACACCTTGCTGAAACCGGCCTCGCGGGCGCGGTCCAGAATCAGCTCGGCGACCGCCGAGGTGTCGAGCACCGGTTTGGTACGCGGCGGGCAGCACAGGCTGGTCACGCCGCCGGCGGTGGCAGCGCGGGTTTCGCTGGCGATGCTGCCTTTGCGGCTGTAGCCCGGTTCACACAGGGCAACGTTGAGGTCGACCAGGCCGGGTGCAGCCACAAGGCCAGCGGCGTCAATGGTTTGAGCCGGTTCGAAACCCGCAGGTGCCGCACCGATGGCCAGCACTTTGCACGCTTCGATGTGCAGGTCGGTGACTTGATCCAGCCCGCTGACCGGGTCGATGACGCGAGCGCCGAGAATGCTGAGCTTCACTGGGCGTTCTCCTGCTCGAATTGTCGTTGTGCGGTTTGTCCGCTCATGGCCATGGAGAGCACCGCCATGCGTACTGCGATGCCGTAGGTCACTTGATTGAGAATCACCGAATGAGCTCCGTCGGCCACTGCCGACTCGATTTCCACGCCGCGATTGATCGGGCCGGGGTGCATGACAATCGCATCCGGTTTTGCGCCCGCCAGGCGCGCTGTCGTCAGGCCGAACAGGCGGTAGAACTCGCCTTCGCTGGGCAGCAGGCCGCCAGTCATCCGCTCGCGCTGCAGACGCAGCATGATCACCACATCGACATCCTTCAGGCCTTCGTTGAGGTCGGTGTAGACCTTGACGCCGTACTGTTCGATACCGACCGGCAACAGGGTTTTCGGGCCGATCACGCGGATGTCCGGGCAGCCCAGTGCCTTGAGTGCCAGCATATTGGAACGCGCCACGCGCGAGTGCAGGATGTCGCCAACGATGGCCACGGAGAGATTTTCGAAACCGCCCTTGTGTTGGCGGATCGTCAGCATATCGAGCATGCCCTGGGTCGGGTGGGCGTGACGGCCGTCACCGCCATTGATGATCGCGACGTCCGGGCACACGTGTTCGGCGATGAAGTGCGCTGCGCCCGAATCGGCATGGCGCACCACAAACATGTCGGCGGCCATGGCTTCAAGGTTGCGCAGGGTGTCGAACAGCGTTTCACCCTTGCTGGTAGACGACGTCGAGACATTCAATGTGATCACGTCGGCTGACAGGCGCTGGGCCGCCAGCTCGAATGTCGTGCGGGTGCGCGTCGAGTTTTCGAAGAACACGTTGCACACCGTCTTGCCGCGCAACAGCGGGACTTTTTTCACCGCCCGGGCGCCGACTTCCAGAAAGGAGTCCGCGGTGTCGAGGATTTCGGTGAGCAGCTCGCGGGGCAAGCCGTCCAGAGACAGAAAATGGCGCAACTGGCCCTGATGGTTGAGCTGCAGCGGGCGCTTGGCGTCGAGAGGCGTCATCGCAAAGGACTCTTAGAGGGCGGTGGAAAGGTCTTGAAGTTCAAGCGCAAGCGGCTCGGGGCCAGACAATTTGATGCGTTCCGACGGGTCCAGCGACAGGGTCGCTCCGACCACATTGGGCCGGATCGGCAACTCGCCAGCGTCCAGGTCCAGCAGGCAGACCAGGGTCACGCTGGCCGGACGACCGTAGTCGAACAGTTCGTTGAGTGCTGCGCGAATGGTGCGGCCGCTCATCAACACGTCATCGATCAGCACCAGGTGCTGGCCTTCGATCTCGAACGGCAGCTCCGACGGGCGTACCTGAGGGTGCAGACCGTTCTGGCTGAAGTCGTCCCGGTAGAAGGATACGTCCAGCGTGCCCAGCGGCGACGGGTTGTCCAGCGCCTTGAGCAGCGCCTGAGCGACCCATACGCCACCGGTGCGAATGCCGATGAAACGGGGGGCATTGATGCCGCGCTTGCTCAGGTGAGCGTTGAGATCGGTGGCCATCTGACGAATCAGGTCGGCGGGATTGGGCAGGCTCATGGTTGCTCCTTGAGGGCTTGTGCGTCGCGCGCATTGGGGCGTTGCTCAAGCGAAAACGTGAAATCCGGTTATCTCGAAGCGGTACGGGCCAGCAAAGTCACACGTTCAACAGGGCCGCGTTTTCGTCCAGCCAGCCTTGCAACAGCAGCGCGGCGGCAATGGCGTCCACCGGGTTATCCCGATAGCTGCCTTTCTGACCGCCACGGGCCATGCGCTCGCCCTTGGCTTCGAAGGTGGTCAGCCGTTCGTCATGGGTGTAGACCGCGACGCCGAACCGGCCATTGAGCTTGCGCGAGAACTTCTCGGCGCGCGCGCTCATGTCGCTGGGCGTGCCGTCCATGTTCAGTGGCAGGCCGACCACGATGGCGTCGGGTTTCCATTCAGTGATCAGCGCCTGCACCTTGTCCCAGTCCGGTACGCCGTTCTGGGCCTTGAGGGTGCACAGTTCGCGGGCCTGGCCGGTAATCGCCTGGCCGACCGCAACGCCGATCTGTTTGGTGCCGTAATCAAACCCCAGAAGCAGGCGTAATGCAGCCATCAGGCGTGTCCTGCTTGGGTCGAAAGAAGGTTGAGGTTGATGCCCAGCCGTGCGGCTGCAGCGTCGAGGCGCTGTTCGCTGTCGATATCGAACAGAATGGCCGGGTCAAACGAGCACGTCAGCCAGGCATTGGCCGCCATTTCGGCATCCAGTTGACCAGCATCCCAGCCGGCATAACCCAGGGTGATCACATTTTGATCAGGGCCATAGCCGTCAGCGATGGAGAACAACACATCCTGGGAGGTGGACAGGGAAATACCGCCCAGATCCACGGTCGCCTGGAACACCTGGCCGCTGGGATGCAGCACGAAGCCGCGATCGGTCTGCACCGGGCCGCCCGAATGAATGGGAATGTGCTGGCAGCGAACAGGAGGCGCAAGCTCCGGTCGCAGTTGTTCGAGCACATCGGCCAGTGTCAGGCTTTGCGGGCGGTTGATGACCAGTCCCATGGCGCCATTGGCGTTGTGCTCGACAACGTAGGTCAAGGTCTGAGCGAAGTTCTCATCGTGCATGTGAGGCATGGCGATCAAGAACTGATGCTTTAGATAACTCGGAGTGACTTTTTTCATGAGCCCTAGTGTGGCGTTGCGCCGCCTGCCTGACAACTGTCTCGTACAGGCACAGTCGACACGCTGACGAAAAAATCAGTTACTCGACAGTTTGTCGCCGCGGGCGAATTTCCAGGTGCGGATTATTTCAAGACGGTCGATGTCCGCCAGATCCCCCGTGAACGGTGCAAATGGTGCGGCCAGACGTACGATGCGCTGAGCCGCCTGATCCAGCAGGGGCTGGCCCGAGGACTCCAGCACCAGCACTTCGAACAGCGAACCGTCCCGGTTGATCGACACCAGCAACCGCAGATTTCCGTAGATCTGCTTGCGGCGTGCTTCTTCAGGGTAGTTCAGGTTGCCGACCCGCTCGACCTTTTTGCGCCAGTCGTCCTTGTACCAGGCACCCTTGTCACGCATGGTCGAGGCGGCATTGAGGCGGTGAATCTTCGGACGCTTGGCGTACAACTGCTGCTCGGCCGACAGTTCAGCTTCAAGACTGGCGATTTCATTGCTCAGCTCGGAGCTGTCGAACGTAGGCGCCGCCTTAGCGGTGGGCTCGGGCTTGACCTCTTCGCGCTTGGCGACGGTTTTCTGTTGGCTGGGCGCGGTGGTGGCGACTGCGGTCTTGGGTGCTTCCTGCTTGACCACCGGCTTGCTGGCGGGCGGCGGCGTGACCTTGTTGACCTTGGTGTCCTGATACGGCGCGATTTCAGTCGTCTTCAGCGTTTGCGCCTTGTCCAGCGTGCCGCTGCCCTGCTGATCATCCTGGGCGAGGAAATCCGCCTGCTTGGGTTTTTCTTCGCTTTTGAACGTGGCGAGGGTGATTTCCAGGGTTTGCGAAATCTGCTCCGGCTTGACGTAGGTAAAACCTACGCCAAGGATCACCGCGAGGTGAATCAGCGCAGCGATCATCATGGTAAAGCCCAGGCGATCGACAGGACGCACACCCACGCTTGAGAGTTCGAGGGGGAGGTCGTTTCTGGCCATGGATGTCATCAGCGGTTCAGCATCTCGTCAGCCTGCATGTCAAAATCCGTGTCGTGTCACAGGTGGCGCATGATAACGCAATGTGCGGTCCGGCTTTGCAGCAGACCTGACGAAGGGAGCGTGTACCTCCGCAAAATATTCAGCGTCTCCCACGCAGCCTTCGAGCAAGCTCGCGCCCACGGGTACGCATTTCACTTGAAAGTCATGTGTACCCAGTGGGAGTCAGCTTGCTGACGAAGGCGCTTGTCAGCCAAGCGCCAGCAATCAGGCCTTGCGCGCCTGCAGTTTCTTCTCGATGGCATCCATCAACAGGCCGCCGATATTGGTGCCGTAGGCGTTGTCGATTTCGCGGATGCAGGTCGGGCTGGTGACGTTGATTTCGGTCAGGTGCTCCCCGATCACATCCAGACCCACGAACAGCAGGCCTTTTTCACGCAGGGTAGGGCCGATCTGCTCGGCGATCCAGCGGTCCTTGTCGCTCAGCGGACGCGCTTCGCCACGGCCTCCTGCGGCCAGGTTGCCACGGGTTTCGCCTGCGGCCGGGATACGCGCCAGGCAATACGGAACAGGCTCGCCATCGACCATCAGGATGCGTTTGTCGCCATCCTTGATCGCCGGCAAATAGCCTTGCGCCATGATCTGCTGGGTGCCATGAGCGGTCAGGGTTTCGAGGATCACAGAGAGGTTCGGGTCGCCTGCACGATGGCGGAAGATCGACGCGCCGCCCATGCCATCCAGCGGCTTGAGGATCACGTCACCGTGCTGCTCGGCGAATTCGCGCAGGATGTCGGCACGACGGCTGACCAGCGTTGGCGGTGTGCATTGCGGGAACAGTGTGGCAAACAGTTTTTCATTGCAGTCACGCAAGCTCTGCGGCTTGTTGACCACCAGTACACCTGCACGCTCGGCCTGCTCCAGCAAATAAGTGGCGTAGACGAATTCCATGTCGAAGGGCGGGTCCTTGCGCATCAGGATCACGTCCAGATCGTCCAGGCCTGCGTCCACTTCAGCTTCGAATTCGAACCATTTGGCCGGGTCGGCAAAGACTTTCAGCGGCTTCATGCGGGCGCGGGCCTGGCCCGCGTTCTGGTAAAGGTCCTTCTGTTCCATATAGAACAGCGACCAGCCTCGTTCCTGTGCGGCAAGGAGCATGGCCAGCGAGCTATCCTTTTTATAGGAGATGCGCTCAATGGGGTCCATGACAATCCCTAGGCGAACGCTCATGGGCAATATCCTCTGATCGATAAGGGCCATTGTGGCCGTGAAATTGGCGTCAGGGTGGCGCTCTGATTGCTCCCGGTCAAGGGGCAGGCGCGCTAGGGTGTACTTTATGGATTGCGTCTGGAGAGTGTGCTAAAAAGGCTCGGCATCCGGTCCGGTATCCCCCGGCATCAGTGAAGCCATACCATCAGGCTCCCAGTGCTTTGCAGAACACGCAAAAATTCGCTGCGGCGATGGAAGAGCAGACATGGAACAACACGCCACAGCCCTGAAAGTCATGATCATCGATGACTCTAAGACCATTCGCCGCACCGCCGAAACCCTGCTGATAAACGCAGGGTGTGAAGTCATCACCGCAATAGATGGTTTCGACGCGCTGGCCAAGATTGCCGATAACCACCCACGAATCATATTCGTCGATATCATGATGCCGCGTCTGGATGGCTATCAGACATGTGCGCTGATCAAAAACAATCGAGCGTTCAAGTCCACGCCGGTCATCATGCTGTCCTCCAAGGACGGACTGTTCGACAAGGCGAAGGGGCGGATCGTCGGTTCTGATCAGTTTTTGACCAAGCCCTTCAGCAAGGAAGAGCTGCTCAGCGCGATCAAGGCCCATGTGCCGGGCTTCGTTGCAGTAGAACAACATACATCGTGATGCCGGCGCTGACTGACTCGCGCTTGCCACCTGACGGGGAACACCATGGCTAGAATATTGATCGTCGATGATTCGCCGACTGAAATGTACAAACTCACGGGCATGCTGGAGAAGCACGGCCACGAGGTGCTCAAGGCCGAGAATGGCGCCGATGGCGTGGCGCTTGCCCGTCAGGAAAAGCCCGACGCCGTGCTGATGGACATCGTGATGCCAGGCCTTAACGGCTTTCAGGCTACGCGCCAACTGACCAAGGACGCTGACACGAACATGATCCCGGTGATCATGATCACCACCAAGGACCAGGAAACCGACAAGGTCTGGGGCAAGCGCCAGGGCGCTCGGGATTATCTGACCAAACCGGTCGATGAAGAAACCCTGATGAAAACCCTGAACGCGGTGCTGGCCGGCTGATTGCCGGATAACTCATGGCCGAGCCACGTACCGCTTTTGAGATGCTGCTGGACATCGACCGACGGTGCCGCTTGCTGGCCGCTGGCCTGCCGTTGCAGGAAACCCATCATCAGGATTGGGGCGGTATTGGTTTTCGGATGGGTGAGCAGCGTTTTGTAGCGCCTATCGGCGAAATTGCCGAGATTCTGCATGAGCCTCGCCATGCGGTCATGCCTGGCGTAAAACCTTGGGTGGCTGGCGTCGCCAACTTGCGCGGCAGGCTGCTGCCACTCATCGACCTGTGCGCTTTTTTCGGTCATGAACTGTCGCCTTCGCGCAAACAACGACGTGTTCTCGTGGTGGAGCATCAGGACAGCTTCTCCGGCCTGCTGGTCGATGAAGTCTTCGGCATGCAACATTTCAGTCAGTTGAGCCTGATGCCCGAGGCGCAAGACGTCGCCGATCAGCGTCTGGTGCCTTTCCTGCGCGGTCAGTTCATTCGCGAGCAGGTCTGGCAGGTATTCAGCCCGTGGGCTCTGGTGCAGTCTTCGGACTTCATGGATGTGGTGCTCTAGGGTGGCGGGGTCTTGCCGGCAGCGAGCGGCCTGTTGTGTTTCACGAATCGCAGTTGGTCCAGGCGGGGGCCTGATTAATGAGTAATACAGGCAAGTCATTGGAAGGCGCACAAAGCCGCACGCAGATCATTCTGCTGTTCGTCGCGCTTATCGTCTTCATCATGTTGCTGTTTGCCAACTTCGCTTACCTGAATACTCAGTCGAATTACGACAAGCAGTACATCGGGCATGCCGGTGAATTGCGCGTGCTGTCCCAGCGAATCGCCAAGAACGCGACCGAAGCGGCGGCAGGCAAGCCCCAGGCGTTCAAGCTGCTGGCCGATGCGCGCAACGATTTCGATCTGCGTTGGGGTTACCTCCGAAAAGGTGATACTGCGACCAGCCTGCCTGCGGCACCAGACTCCATCCGCAACGAACTGCGCAACGTCCAGAATGACTGGGAGGCGCTGCGCAAGAACACTGATGTGATCCTCGCCAGCGAGCAGACCGTGCTGTCGCTGCATCAGGTGGCTGCCACCCTGGCTGAAACCATCCCGCAGTTGCAGGCCGAGTACGAAAAAGTCGTCGAAATCCTGCTGCAGAGCCGCGCACCTGCCGGCCAGGTTGTGGTTGCCCAGCGGCAGGCATTGCTCGCAGAGCGCATTCTCGGTTCGGTCAACACAGTGTTGGCCGGGGACGAGACCGCTGTGCAGGCCGCTGATGCGTTCGGCCGCGATGCCAGTCAGTTTGGTCGAGTGCTCAATGGCATGCTGGAAGGCAACGCGACCATGCGTATTGCGCAGGTCGAGGACCGCGATGCGCGGGCGCGACTGGCAGAAATTGCCGAGCTGTTCGAGTTTGTCTCGGGTTCTGTGGACGAAATTCTCGAAACGTCGCCCGAGCTGTACCGGGTGCGTGAAGCGTCCGGCAACATCTTCAACACCTCGCAAACCTTGCTGGACGAGACATCCGTGTTGGCCAGCAGCCTGGAAAACCTTGCCAACCGCCGTACCGTCAACACCGTTGGCGGTTACGTGCTGGGGCTGTTGGCCTTGATGTCGATCATCCTGATCGGTCTGGTGATGGTGCGCGAAACCAACCGCCAGTTACGCGAAACCGCCCAGAAAAGCGAACGTAACCAGACCGCGATCATGCGCCTGCTGGACGAGATCGAAAATCTGGCGGACGGCGACCTGACGGTGGCTGCGTCGGTCACCGAGGACTTCACCGGCGCGATTGCCGACTCGATCAATTACTCCATCGACCAGCTGCGTGAGCTGGTCGTGACCATCAACCTGACGGCCGAACAGGTTGCGTCGGCGGTCACCGAAACCCAGGCCACTGCCATGCAGTTGTCGGCAGCCTCCGAGCATCAGGCCTTGCAGATCAGTGCGGCGTCGACAGCGATCAATGACATGGCAGCGTCCATCGATCAGGTCTCGGCCAACGCGTCCGAGTCCTCGGCGGTGGCAGAGCGCTCGGTGACCATCGCCAACAAGGGCAACGAAGTGGTGCACAACACCATTCATGGCATGGACAACATCCGCGAGCAGATTCAGGACACGTCCAAACGCATCAAGCGCTTGGGCGAGTCCTCGCAGGAAATTGGCGATATTGTCAGCCTGATCGACGATATTGCTGACCAAACCAACATTCTCGCACTCAATGCCGCCATTCAGGCGTCTATGGCAGGTGACGCCGGACGCGGCTTTGCGGTGGTGGCTGACGAGGTTCAGCGCCTGGCCGAGCGTTCATCGTCCGCCACCAAGCAGATCGAGACTCTGGTGCGGGCTATCCAGAACGATACCAACGAAGCGGTCATCTCCATGGAGCAGACCACCAGTGAAGTCGTGCGCGGCGCACGGCTGGCGCAGGATGCCGGTGTTGCTCTGGAAGAAATCGAGGGGGTGTCCAGGGTGCTGGCCGAACTGATCGAAAGTATCACCGATGCGGCTCGCCAGCAGGCCGAGTCTGCCGGGCAGATCTCTCAGACCATGACAGTGATTCAGCAAACCACCTCGCAAACGACCTCGGGCACGTCGGCCACCGCCGAGAGCATTGGCAACCTGGCGAAAATGGCCAGCGAGATGCGTCGTTCGGTCTCCGGTTTCACCTTGCCGTCCTCGAAGAAAATCGGATGATGTTCAAAAAATGAGCAGTGTGGACCGTGTAAAAGGCGGTGGCCGTCATGGCTGATCGTCACGATTACGTGGCGCTGGAGTGGCTCAAGGGCGAAATTGCCGAGACGCTCAGGCAGGCACGTCTGGCACTTGATGAGTACATTGAGGACTCCGCCAATACGGCGGCGATGGCCGAGTGCCTGAACCTGGTGCATCAGGTCCACGGCAGCCTGCAAATGATCGAGTTTTATGGCGCTGCGTTGCTGGCTGAAGAAATTGAGCAGTTGGTGCTGGCGGTGCAACAGAACCGCGTCAGTCACCAGGTCGAGTCCGAGCAGCTTTTGGCCCAGGCCATGACCCAGTTGCCACTTTATCTGGAGCGTATTCACTCGGCGCGCCGCGACCTGCCCTTGGTGGTGCTGCCGCTGCTCAATGACTTGCGCAGCGCACGCGGTGAAAGCCTGTTATCGGAAACCAGCCTGTTTGCGCCACAACTGGTCAGCGTGCCGGCGCTCAGCGAAGAAGAGCTCGCCCTGCGCAACACGCCAGAACTGCCGAACCTGCTGCGCAAAATGCGTCAGACTTTGCAGGCTGCCTTGGCGGGCCTGATGCGTGAACAGGGCGTGCAGACGCAGTTGGGCTTTATGGCCAAAGTCTTCGCCCGGCTGGAGCAGCTGTGTGAGGACGCGCCGCTTGGGCCGCTCTGGCGAATCGCCTCGGCGTTGGTAGAGACCATGCTCAACGGCAATTTCACCAACAGTCCCGCGCTGCGCAGCCTGTTGAAAGACGCCGACAAGGAACTCAAGCGGCTGGCAGAGCAGGGCGTGCGCGGCATCAACCAGCCTGCGCCCGAAGAGTTGCTGAAAAGCCTGCTGTTCTATATCGCCAAGTCAGACAGCCATGCCCCACGTATGCTGGACCTCAAGGACCAGTACGCGCTGGACGACGCGTTGCCCGGCAACGACGTGGTCAATGAAGAGCGCGCCCGTATGGCCGGGCCGGACCGCGATGCCATGCGTTCGGTCATCGTCGCCTTGTGCGAAGGGCTGGTGCGGGTCAAGGAGCGCCTGGACGTCTTCGTACGCGGCGACCGCCAGCACGTCAGCGAGCTTAATGCACTGCTGCCACCGCTGCGCCAGATCGCCGACACCCTGGCGGTCCTCGGCTTCGGTCAGCCGCGCAAGGTGATCATTGATCAGTTGTCAGTGGTGCAAGGCCTCGCCCAAGGGCAGCGCGAACCCACTGACGCTGCGCTGATGGATGTTGCGGGTGCGCTGTTGTACGTCGAATCGACCCTGGCCGGCATGGCCGGTAACACCGAGCAGGACAGTCGCGAAGAAAGCCGTTTGCCGACCACCGACCTGACCCAGATTCATCAGTTGGTGATTCGCGAAGCCCGCATCGTGTTGCAGCAGGCCAAGGACGTCATCCTTGAAGGTCTGCATGGCGACTGGGACCAACAGCGGATCGATCCGGTGTGCGCGTTGCTGGTACAGGTGCGTGGGGCGCTGGCGATGATACCGCTGGCCAGGGCTGCCAGCCTTCTGGCCGCCTGCAACGAATACATCCAGGAACAGCTGTTGGTGGGCCGGACGCGCCCTGACTGGGTGCAACTGGACTCCCTGGCCGACACTATTACCGCCGTCGAGTACTATCTGGAGCGGATGGGCGAGGACCATGAGGCTCCAGGTGATCAGATTCTGGACATGGCGCAGCAAAGCCTGGCGCGCCTGGGCTATACGCCCGTCCCGGATACACTGGAAGTGCCGCTGCTCGAAGAAGTCATCACTCAGGACGAACTGTTGGCGCTCGATGACCGCAAGGCGCTGGTCAGCCCGACGCAGACCATCGCCCAGGTGCTTGCCAGCCCGGTGTCGGCTGTCAACCCGCCCGCCCGCAACGTTCCCGCCAGCTTGTTGCCGCCTCCGGCCGACGAAGCTGCTGTGGACGAAGAACTGCGTGAAGTCTTCCTGGAAGAAACCGACGAGGTACTGGACGCCCTGCGTGAGTACCTGCCGAGGTGGTTCGCGTCGCTGAATCAGGTCGATCACTGGAACAGCGCAGCGTTGATCGAAGTGCGCCGTGCGTTCCACACCCTCAAGGGCAGCGGGCGGATGGTTCGGGCGCTGGTTCTGAGTGAGCTGGCCTGGTCGGTGGAAAACCTGCTCAACCGTGTGCTCGAAGGCGACGTTCTACCTGGCCCCTACGTGCAACAGCTGATGCATGAAGCGCTGGCCTTGCTGCCGCTGGTGATCCGTGATTTTGCCGACGATGCACAGCGTCAGCGTGATGACGTGGACCTGTTGGCCGCTCGTGCCCATGCCTTGGCCAACGGTGTCGAGGTTCCGCTGCTGGGCACGCCCGTCGCCGTTGCCGAACCTGAGGCACTGGATCCGCAGTTACTGGACATTTTTCGTCAGGAAGCGCTCGGGCATCTGGGCACCCTGGGCCGCTTTCTCGACACTGCCGAGCAATCGGCCTCGCCGTCGATCAGTGACAGCGTGCTGCGCGCCCTGCACACGCTCAAGGGCAGCGCGCACATGGCTGGCGTATTGCCGATTGCCGAACTTGCCAGCCCGCTGGACCAAATGGTACGCGAATACAAGGCCAACCTGATTGCCATCGGCTCCGCCGAGCTTGATCTGTTGCGCAGTGCCGAGCCGCTGCTGCACAAGGGTCTTGAGCAACTGGATCATGCGCCGCTGGCGCCGATACCGGGGGCTCGCGAGCTGATCGATGCGGCGTATTCGTTGCTCGACGAACGACTGGCTGCAGTGCTGCGCGAGTCGGACAACGGGTTACGCATCAAACGCAATCCACAGTTGATCGCCAGCTTTCTGGCCGAAGGCATGGACATCGTGCTGGACGCCGAGAACCTGTTGCGCCGCTGGCGTCAGCACCCCGGCGAGCGGCAGGAACTGAGCGCGCTGCTGGATGAGCTGACCACGCTGGGCCATGGTGCGCACATGGCCGAGCTGCCGCAGGTCGATGAGTTGTGCGAGGCGCTGCTTGATCTGTATGGTGCAGTCGAAGAAAGCAGTCTGGCGGTCAGCGAGCGTTTCTTCGACGAGGCCGAGCGTGCTCATGAGGCGCTGATCAACATGCTCGATCAGGTTGCCGCAGGCCAGGATGTCGACCCTCGCCCGGAATGCGTCAGGGCCTTGAACGAGTTGCTGGATCAGGCGTTGGACCCTTCGGCCACCGGGCTCGTCAAGCGCGATGGCAATCAGACCCTGAGCGTTACCGAGCTTGATGCCGCTACCCGGCAAATAGCCGAACAGAAGGTGCACGCCGACGCGGCCGCGCTGGATGACGAGATAGTCGAGATCTTTCTCGAAGAGGCTGTGGATATTCTCGACAGTGCCGGGCAGGCCTTGCAGCGCTGGCTCGACGACCAGGAAAATCCGCTGCCGCTGTCATCGTTGCAACGCGACCTGCATACGCTCAAGGGCGGCGCGCGCATGGCAGAAATCGCCGAAGTGGGTGACCTCGCGCACGAGCTGGAGAATCTTTACGAAGGCCTGATCGATCGACGTTTCAGTCACTCGCCGGAGCTGGCTGAGCTGCTGCTCAAGAGTCACGATCATCTGGCTGTCATGCTGGAACAGCTTTACCGCCACGAACTACTCAGTGATCCGACATCTCTTATTGAGGCGCTGATTCAGTGTCGCAGTGTCGATGCCGTCGAGCCTGTGCATGCTCTGCCTGCCGAGCGCGCGGAGGAAGTGCCGGAGCGCGATACCGAGTTGTTGGAGATTTTCCTTGAGGAAGGCTTCGACATCATCGAAAGCTCTGGCGCGGCGTTGATCCGTTGGCAGGCGGATCCGCAGAATCTGTTGGAAGTCGACAATCTGCTGCGCGACCTGCACACCCTGAAGGGTGGCGCACGCATGGTCGAAATCGCCCCCATCGGTGATCTGGCGCATGAGCTGGAAGCGCTCTACGAAGGCATTTCCACCGGCGATATGCATCACGGCCCGGTGATGATGAGTCTTCTGCAAAGCGGACATGACGTACTGGCCGACATGCTGGACGCGGTGCGCACCGACAAGCCGTTGCCTGATGCAACCCTGCTGATTGAAAACATCCAGAAGCTGGCGAGTCTCGAACCCGAGCCACGCTTGCCAGTAGCCGTCGCAGAGCCGTCGCAACCCGCGCCAGTGGTGGCGCCTGTGGCTGACGCCGACACCGAGCGCAGTGGGCCGGAAATGGTCAAGGTGCCTGCCGAACAGCTGGAAAGCCTGGTCAATCTGGCAGGCGAGACGTCGATTTTTCGTGGGCGTATCGAGCAGGAACTGTTGGATTCCCAGGTCACGCTGGCGGAAATGGAAACCACCATCGAGCGGATGCGCGATCAACTGCGTCGTCTGGACATCGAGACACAGGGTCGCATCCTGAGTCGCGAGCAGGTGCAGGCCGAGCGTCTGGGCTATGAAGAATTCGACCCGCTGGAAATGGACCGCCACTCCCAGCTGCAACAGCTTTCGCGTGCGTTGTTCGAGTCCGCATCAGACCTGATGGACCTCAAGGAAACCCTCGGCACCCGCTCGCGCGATGCAGAAACCCTGCTGGCGCAGCAGGCACGGGTCAACACCGAGTTGCAGGAAGGCCTGATGCGTACGCGCATGGTGCCGTTCGAGCGCCTTGTGCCGCGTTTGCGTCGTGTGGTGCGGCAAGTGGCAACCGAGCTGAACAAGAAGGTGCACTTCGAAGTCGCCAATGCCGACGGAGAAATGGACCGCAGTGTGCTGGAGCGCATGGTTGCGCCGCTGGAGCACATGCTGCGCAACGCAGTCGATCACGGGCTGGAAAGCACCGAAAAGCGCCTCGCCATCGGCAAGCCGGAACAGGGCAACATCAACCTGGAACTGATGCATGAAGGCGGCGATATCGTCATCGAACTGAGCGATGACGGCTCGGGCGTTGATCTGGCCGCCGTCCGGCGCAAGGCGATCAAGCGCGGCATGATCCATCCGGACGCCGAGCTTTCCGATCACGAAGTCCTGCCGTTCATCCTGCAGGCCGGTTTCTCAACGACCGAGATCATCACCCAGATATCCGGGCGTGGTGTGGGCATGGACGTGGTGCACGCCGAGGTCAAGCAACTGGGCGGCTCGATGGTCATCGACTCAGTGCCGGGAAAGGGCACGCGTTTCAGGATTCGGCTGCCCTTTTCGGTCTCGGTCAACCGGGCGTTGATGGTCACGTGCGGCGAGGAGCAGTACGCGGTACCGCTCAACACCGTCGACGGTATCGTGCGGGTCATGCCCAACGAGCTGGATGCGTGTTACCAGACCAGCCCCGCGCGCTATCAATACGGCGGGCGCAGCTACGAGTTGCGTTATCTGGGAGAGCTGCTTGGCAATGGCCAGCCACGGCTGATGGGGCAATTGCAGCCATTGCCGGTATTGCTCTTGCACTTGCAGGATCAATGGGTGGCGGTGCAGGTCGATGCGCTGGCTGGTTCGCGAGAAATCGTGGTCAAGAATCTCGGTGCGCAATTCGCCCGCGTGCAGGGTATTTCCGGTGCGACCATTCTGGGTGACGGGCGGGTGGTGCTGATTCTCGACCTGATGGCGCAGATTCGAGTTCTGCAAGGACGCCTGCAGGGCCTGCCGTTCAAGGGCGCCACAGCGACGCCTTATGTCGAGTTCGAGCAGGCCCGGCCGCTGCTGGTCATGGTGGTGGATGATTCGGTGACCGTACGCAAGGTCACCAGTCGTTTGCTGGAACGTCATGGCATGCATGTCCTGACGGCCAAGGACGGGGTCGATGCCATGAGCCTGCTTCAGGAACACACCCCCGACATCATGTTGCTGGATATCGAGATGCCGCGCATGGACGGCTTTGAAGTGGCCAGCCACATACGCCGTGACGAAGCGCTCAAGGACCTGCCGATCATCATGATCACCTCTCGTTCAGGCCAAAAGCATCGCGACCGGGCCATGGCCGTCGGCGTGAACGAATACCTGAGCAAGCCGTATCAAGAGAACGTATTGCTTGAAAGCATCGCCCACTGGAGCCAGGTCAATGTCTGAAAGCTCGTTCCAGACCAGTCGCCTGACCAGCTTGACCGGTCTGATCCTGCCCTTGAGCGACCGTCATTTGCTGCTGCCCAACGTGGCTGTGGCAGAGCTGATCGATTATCAGGATTGCAGCGCAGAACCCGGCGCACCCGAGTGGTACCTTGGGCCGATCAAATGGCGCGATCTGACCCTGCCGCTACTGAGTTTCGAGGCGGCATGCGGCGGTCGCACGCGTGTCGGTGGCCGGGCGCGGATCGTGGTGCTCAACGCGCTGGGCGAGCGCGCCGATCTCAAATTCATCGCAATGCTGACCCAGGGTATTCCTCGCTCGTGCAAGGTCGACAGCCAGCTCAGCTATGTCGACGTCCCTCTCGCAGAACTTGAACTGGCCGCCGTGCAGGTCGGCGAAACTGTTGCGCGTATTCCAGACCTGCAAGGACTCGAGCAATGGCTGGTGGATTCAGGGCTTGGCCGATAGCAATGCGATGCGCCTTGGGCAAGGCGCAACGTATGATTGAGCAATGATCAGGACGAGCAGCTGATCTCCAGATGCTTGCCCCAATCCGGTGGACGCTGCGCATAGCCCGACATTCCAGCCTGCTCGGTAAACGGGTTACAGAGCACTTCGTGCAGGCGGCGCACCTCTTCGTAATCTCCCTGCTCGGCGGCCTGAATCGCATTCTGCGCAAGATAGTTGCGCAAGATGTAAAGCGGGTTGACCGCGTGCATGCGCGTCTGGCGCTCCTGATCAGTGCTGCTGGCTTCACGTGCAATTCGGGCCAGATAGTCGTCGGCCCAACGGTCGAAGCCTTTGATGTCGACAAAATCATCGCGCAGCTTCGCCAAGGCTTCGGCGGCTGACTGATCGCCCAGGCGACGGAAGAACAGCGTGTAGTCCACGCCGCTGTTCTGCATCAGTTGCAGCAGCTGGCTTATCAGCGTGTCGTCCTCGTCCTCGGCCTGGGTCAGGCCGAGTCGGCGACGCATCAGGTCCAGGTAATGCGCCTGATACAACGGCAGGAACAACCCGATGGTTTCGCGCAGCGCCTCGACACTGACGAACGGTGTCAGGGCCTGGGCCAGTGCGCTGAGGTTCCACTGAGCAATGGGCACCTGATTACTGAAGGAGTAACGGCCTTCGTGATCGGAGTGGTTGCAGATGAAGTGCTGGTCGAAGTCATCGAGAAAGGCGAACGGGCCGAAGTCGAAGGTGATACCCAGAATCGACATGTTGTCGGTGTTCATCACACCGTGGCAGAAGCCGTAAGCCTGCCATTTGGCGATCAGCTCGGCATTGCGTTCGACGATTTCCCGGAACATCGCCAGATAAGGCTCGGGCTGTTCCTGACAGTGCGGGTAATGCAGGCTCAGCACGTGTTCGGCCAACTGTTTCAGCTGCTCCGGTTGCTTGGTGTAATAGAAGTATTCCAGGCTGCCGAAGCGCACATGGCTTTGGGCGAGACGCAGCACCATCGCGGCACTTTCCTGGGTTTCACGCCAGACCGGCGTGCTTGAGTCGACCACACAGGCAGCGCGGCTGCTGGGGATGCCCAGCGCATGCAGCGCTTCGGACGCCAGAAACTCGCGAATCGAGGAACGCAACACCGCGCGCCCATCGCCCATTCGCGAGTAGGGTGTTTGCCCCGCGCCCTTGAGGTGCAGGTCCCAGTGCTCACCCGCCTGGTTATACACTTCGCCCAGCAACAGACCACGCCCGTCACCCAGCCGGGGGTTATACGAGCCAAACTGATGGCCGGAATAAACCATGGCGCGAGGCTCGGCCTCGGCCCACAACTTGTGGCCGCTGAAGATTTCGGCGAATAACGGCAGGTCGGCCTGCTCGGGAGACAGATCCAGCAGGCTCAGCGCAGCCTTGCTGGCGACTACCAGGCGCGGTTCGGCAATGGGCTCGGGCAGTACCGAGGTAGAGAACGCATCGCCCAGACGGGCGAAGCGGTTATCGAATACGAGTTCGTCGAGGGCTTTCACAGGCCTTCTCCAGCAGAAATTGAAGACATTCTGCTGGGGTTGACCCTGTCAGTCGAGCCTCAGTTCAGGCGGTTCTGGCGCGTCCTTGGTGGCGGGTGCCACTTTGGTGTTGACCGGCGGCGTTTGGTGTTGGTCCGAGACCATGGTCCTGCCGGTTGGCTCGACGGGCACCATCTTGTATTCCATGCCCTGCGTGTTCTTGAGGTAGATCTCCATCTGTCGGAACGAGATGTTGATCTTCTGCTTCTTGAACTCACGGTTGATAAAGCGGTTGATTTCGTCGAGCACCGGGTTGCGGTCGCCCAGATCACGTACGTGCATGCGCAGTTCGTGGTCCAGGGTGCTTTCGCCGAAGTTCAGGAAGTAGACAATCGGCTCCGGCTCTTTAAGGACTCGGGGGTTTTCCCGGGCTGCTTGCAGCAGGAGTTCACGCACCAGATCCAGGTCCGAGCCGTAATCCACGCCCAGTTTCAGGGTCACTCGAGTGATCGTGTCGGTCAGCGACCAGTTGATGAGCTGGCCGGTGATGAACGTCTTGTTCGGGACGATGATGTCCTTGCGGTCGAAGTCGGTAATGGTCGTGGCACGAATCCGGATCTTGCTGACCGTACCCGACAGGTTGCCGATGGTGATGGTGTCGCCAATCCGTACCGGTCGCTCGAACAGGATCATGATGCCGGAGATGAAGTTGGCGAAAATCTCCTGCATGCCGAATCCGATACCCAGCGACAGGGCGGCTACCAGCCATTGCAGCTTGTCCCAACTCACGCCCAGGGTCGAAAGCGTCGTGACAAAGCCGATACCGGCGATAGCGTAGGACAGCAGCGTGGTCGTGGCGTAGGCGCTGCCTTGCGCCAGATTCAAGCGTGACAGCACCAGCACTTCCAGCAGACCGGGCAGGTTACCCGCCAGCACGAACGTGATGGCGATGATCACCCCGGCACCAATGAAATCGCCGAGACTGATCGGCACCATGCTCATGTTGGCGCCGGTGCCGCTGGTGTATTCGTACAGCGTGATGTTGTCCAGATACGCGAACACCGTGATCAGGTCAGCCCAGACCAGGTACAAGGCGCCGATGAAGCCACCCAGCAATGCCAGTCGGATCAGTCGCAACGACTGCTGGTTGACCTGTTCGATGTCCAGTTTCGGTTCTTCGACAGGCACGTCGCTGTCGCCGTTGTCCCGTGCCGCCTGACGTTTGGCCAGTGCTCGCTGGTAAGCCAGTCGGCGTGCAGCGACACCCAGACCGCGGACGAAGGTCGCCTCGACCACCAGCCAGAGCATCAACAGGTAAAGGGTGTCGATCAGCCGATCGCTGAGTTTGAGCGCGGTGTAGTAATAACCGAAGCAGACTGCCACGAACAACGCGATGGGCAGCGCAGTAAAGGCTACGCCCACTGCCTTGCGGAACAGCGAAGCGTTGTGATGCGTCGGGCTGGCGAGCAGCAGGCGACTCAACAGCCACGCCATCAATGCATAGCAGGCCAGCACCACGCCAATCCCCAGCACATCGTCGGCGAGCGCGGCGGGCTGATGTTCAGCCACGGCCACGACGGCCACCAGCGCCAATACCACCAGCCCCAGCCGGCGCACCCAACCCTGCAGGAACTCGACCTGAGCCGTTTCCCAGCGGAAATGCAGTTGTGCCACGCCTGCGGGTGCGAGTACGCGGTAAGCGGTGTAGAACACCAGCCAGGCCAGACCAATCTGCAACAGGGCCTCGCCCAGGTTCGCGTTCTGACCCCGTGCATCAATCTGCAAGGCGTAACCGCACAGCGCCAGCCCCAACGCGACCGGCATGGCCAGCAGGACATTGATCAGCAACGCCTGCGGTGTCTTCCACTGACTGTCGCGCTTGAAGTGGCCGATGTCCGAATGCAAGCGATTGAGCTTCACATACAGCGCTTTACGTCTCCAGGTCAGCACACCGATCAGCAACAGCAACGGCAGGAACAGCAGAGGCCGATGGGTCAGGCCGTCCGACAGCTCGCTGAGGCTGGATGTCCAGGGTAGGGTGGCCACCTGTTTTTGCAGGCGCGGCCAGATGTTCTGGAACCACTCCATGTCCAGCGGCTTGTTGCTGGGTATCCAGAACATCTGCTCGTCCAGCGTCGTGCGCAGGCCAAGGGCGGTGCTTGCCAGTTGCTTCTGGTTCAGTTGCAGCGTGATGGATTCGTTAAGCAGGGCGCTCAGCTCGCGGTTCAGGCGTTCCAGCAGGTCGCTGCGAGTGATTGCCAGATCGAGCAGTGTGCGACGCAGCTGGGGCGTGATGTTTTCAGGCGTCTGGGTGGCAAGCAACTTGTCAACATAGGCTGTCGGCGTGCTCATCTGTTCGCGTTGCTGGTTGATCTCGAACTGGTACAGGCGGATGTTGGCGATTTCGTCGGCCAGGCCTTTGTCCAGTTCCAGATGGGGCAGCGACTGCTTCTGTTTGTAGAGGATCTTGGACAGCAGCAGGCTGCCGCTCAGGACGGTGATCTGTTCGCTCAACGCCTGGTCGGTCTGGGTCAGGTTGTCCAGTTGCTGCTTGGTCTTGAGGTTTTGCTGGGTAAGCTCATTGAGCCGGTCCGTGCCTCGCAACAGATAGTCGGACAATTGCAGGTTGGCCGCGCTTTCGGTGGCCAGCAGGCTGCTGCCGCCCGACTTCTGGGCTTCCAGCGACAGCTCGGCCACGGTTTTCTGGGACTGGGCGCGGCGCTTGTCGTTGATCAGTGTTTGCAGGTCCTGAATCTCCTGCTCCTGACGCGCCACTTTCTCGGTCAGCAGGTCATGCTGGCTGTTGCCAAGGTCCTGTAACTGGCTGTTGCCGGCCAGCTCCTGACGTCGCAGCAGGCTCAACGCATTGATCGAGGCCAGCTCGGCGTTGAGCAGGTTGCGCTGGTCGGCGTTGAGGGTCTTTCCGTTGTCCTTGCCCAGTTTGAGCAGCGCGTTGATCTGCTGGATTCGCGTTTGATTGGCGCTGATTTCCGCCTGCGCGCGTTCCGGCCGGGTCTGTGCTGTGATGCTCAGGCTATTGGCATCGTTCAGCTCTTTCTGCAGGTCACTCTGCTGAGTGCTGCGCTGGCTGAGGATCTGTTCCAGTTGCGGAACGTCCAGCCCACCATAACGTTGCGCGACCGGCACGACCTTGATTTCTTTCAGTCTGGCCAGTTCACGCTGGTTGTCGGTGGTTTGCCTGGGCGCCTGGTTGAGCTGTTGCTTGAGGGCGGTCAGCTTCTGTTCGCTGTCCTGCTTGCTGGCCAGAAACGCCAGGGTTTGCTCAAGCACCTGCTGCAAGGCCTTTTGATCGGCGTCGGGCAGTTTTCGGTCGGCAATCTTGTCCAGACTTTGCTGCACGGATTCGCTGCTCGGCGGGTCGGCGGCCAATGCAGGAAACGAGGAAAGGCAAAGCGCAAACACTGTGGCAGCACAAAAGGAACGCAGGGAAAACATAGACACCGGTCGCATGGCAGGACGTGTGGGGAGGCAGTTTAAAGGAACAGACCGGGACCCGGGCGGCTTCCTTCGGGGAATTTGACGCCGACTTTCTGGATCTTGTTCCCGTCCATAACGGCAACTGTCCAAATAGTTCCATTCCATTCGATCTGGTCACCGACAACCGGCTCGCCACGGTTCTTCTGCACGATGAACTGACTGAGCGGCATCCCGGGGTCGAGACCGTCGAGTTTCAGGCCATACAAGGCCGCCACCGCACCGAGTTGTGCGTCGCCTTCGAGGACGAAATCGCCGAAGAAACGCAGGTCCAGACCACGTTGCGGCGCCTGGCTGAACAGCTTGCCCAGTGCTGAAAGGTCGTGTTCATGGCCGATTACACACAGCAGGTCGCCCACTTCCAGCGTTGTACTGCCGGACGGGTGAAGCAATTGCTGGCCGCGAAACAGGGCCGCGATCCGTGTGCCTTCCGGCATTTTCAGCTCGCGCAGCGCGGCACCGATGCACCATTTCTCGGCACCCAGGCGGTAAACGAACAGCTCCCACTCACTGGTGACATGCACTTCAAGCGCCGCGCGGGAAATAGGCGCAGGGTCCGGTGGTACCGTCACTTTCAGCAGTTTGGCCATCCACGGCAGGCTGGTGCCTTGCAGCAGCAGCGAGACCAGGACGATGAAGAACGCGAGGTTGAAGTACAGCTGCGCATTAGGAAGGCCAGCCATCAGCGGGAAAACCGCAAGGATGATCGGCACCGCGCCGCGCAGGCCAACCCAGGCGATGAAAGCTTTTTCGCGACCGTGGAACGCCTTGAAGGGCAACAGGCCAACCATTACCGACAATGGACGTGCCACCAGGATCATCCACAGCGCCAAGCCCAGTGCAGGAATGGCGATCGGCAGCAGGTCGTGTGGCGTGACCAGCAGGCCCAGCACCAGAAACATGCCGATCTGCGCCAGCCAGGCCATGCCGTCGAGCATGTGCAGGATGCCGTGGCGACTGCGGATCGGTCGGTTACCCAGTACCAGCCCGCACAGGTAAACCGCCAGAAAGCCGCTGCCATGGATGGCGTTGGTCAGGGCAAAGATCGCCAGACCGCCAGCGATGACCAGAATCGGGTACAGGCCAGCGGCCAGATTGATGCGGTTGACCAGCTGCAACATGATCCAGCCACCACCGAGACCAATGAAACCGCCGATCCCGAACTCCTGAATCAGATGCCCCAGCAGGCCCCAGTGCAGGCCGGTCTGGCCGCTGGCGAGCATGCCGATCAGCGTCACCGTGAGGAACACCGCCATGGGGTCGTTGCTGCCGGATTCGATTTCCAGGCTGGCCGTCACCCGCTCGTTCAGGCCTTTGCCGCCCAGCAGCGAGAACACCGCTGCTGCGTCTGTCGAGCCGACGATTGCACCGATCAGCAGGCCCTGAATCATATTCAGGTTGAACAGCCAGGCCGCGACCATGCCGGTCAGCACCGTGGTAATCAGGACTCCGACTGTGGCCAGCGACAACGCGGGCCAGAGTGCGACGCGGAAACTGGCGACCCGCGTTCGCAGCCCGCCGTCGAGCAGGATGACCGCCAATGCCAGGTTGCCGACCAGATAGGCGGTTGCGTAGTTGTCGAAGATGATCCCGCCACCGTCAACGCCCGCAACCATGCCCACCGCAAGGATGATGACCAGAATCGGGATGCCGAGGCGCGAGGAAAGAGAACTGACCAGGATGCTTGCCGCTACCAGCAACGCGCCGATCAGGAACAGGCTGTTGATGGTGGTGGCATCCAAGGGCGGTACTCCATAGAAAACGGGTGAAAAACAATGAGGGCGAAAACTGACCATGCAGTCCGCGTGCCAAGCGATTTAACCTGTTGAATTGGTTGGCTGTCAAAGTTTTGCCCAATAAAGCCTGGCACAGGTGCTTTGCGCTCGGCATTGGCCTGCACGCAGCTTACATTTCATGAATATCTACCGCTGATGGTTGAGGCAGGTCTGATCAGGTGTGGTTTCCATTCTTGAGGATCAGGAAGCCATGACTTCTGTAACGACCCCGCGACAAAACGATGACCAGCAGCAACTCCGCAAAAAGGCCCACGATTACGTCAGCAACTATCCGGACCTGCACAGAATGGCGTGGCGCACAGCGCACGACATCCTCTTCAGGCGCACTGGCAGGCGTCTCGACCCTTCTATCGTTTACTGGCATCGGTTCAGCAATGCTGTCAGCAGCCCGCGTACATTCACCGGCTGGGAGCACGCAGGCCGGCCAGTAGAGACGATGACCCTGGTCGAGCTGGTGGTCCGCCGCTTCAGTCCACAGGATCAGGTAGCCAGTTACGAGCTTTCGTCGTACAGCGGCTTCTATACCGTGGACGCCGGTCACGGGTTGTTCAACGAGACCAATGAAGTACCGTTGCTCGCTCAAGACGTGCTGAGGGATTTTTGGGCATTGGATTTCAGTGCGGTTTATCAGCGCAAGATCGAAGACTTCTGGCGCCTTAATGAAAAAACATTTTGTGTGTTGGCCAAAACCGAGTATCTGGCGGCAGCGGGGCGTGCTCTTCGTGACAAGCAGATTTCATCCTCGGACTTTGAGCTGCTGACCGGTGTGATTCTGGGGCACGAGAGCGATACGCCAACGTTGAGCGTTCTTCAAGGTCCCACACAGCGCTCCGTAAAGGCATCGATTCACTGGCTGGATATCGGCGGTATCAAGGCAAGGGACATTCTGAGAATCGTCGGCGAGCACGGGCAGCAGATCCTTTACGTGCCAGGTGACAGCCGACCGTTTCAGCTTTTTTCCGCGCCGCGCGAGTTGTTTGACTGGCTCAAGACGCGCTTGTCGTCAGCCCATATGCGAAGCGAGATATGCAGGCACTTCCTGCGCTCATCCGCCGAGCAGGCGCGCGTCACCGAACTTGACCGGTGCGTTGATACGATGCTCGCCCATGACTGGGAAACGGGTCAGGGGCTTATCAATCAGGTCGGGGAAACCGTGCCGGGTGATGCGTTCGATCATTTGCGCGATGCCGCCAGAGAGGACATGAGGGCTGATGCGCATGTCCTGTTGACGAGCAATGTCGAACTGCGCAAGCGAATCTGGATGGGATACCTCAATGCCTTTCTGCAGGTCGCGGGTAATCTCGCGCTACTGGGCTGGCCGGTTGCGCTGGCGGTGGTCGGTGCCGGTACCTTCAATCTCGGCCTGAACCTCGACCAGGCATTCACCGGCAGGACGGCGGCGCAGCGCAGGGCAGGTGTGCTGGGCTCGATATGCAATGCCGTCTATGTGGCGTTCAATCTGCCCCTTCTGGCCGGACCGATGCGTGCTGGCAGGCGGGTGATCACCTCGTCAGGGCATGGCTCTTTTACGCATCAGGTGCCGCCGGTAGAAGATCTGTCCAACTGGAATGGCAACCAGGTGTCACTTGAAGCAAGCGCGACAACCGAGAGCACCGGAAGGCTGCGGGGTATCCATCAGCTCGCCAACGGGGAAACATGGATACAGCTGGACGGACTGTTTTATCGCGTGCGGTTCAACGAGTCGCTGCAGCGCTGGCAGGTGATTGACCCGCAGAATCCCTTTGCATTCGCTTCCGGGCCGGCCGTTGCTCTGGACGAGCACGGCAATTGGCGACAACTCGCAAGGTCCGGCCTGACTGGCGGTGCGCCACTGGACACACCGCTGCACGCCACAGTGCAGTCATCCTCGTCATCGCATGGCGTCACAGGTTCCGCCTTCTGGGATCACTACATGCTGATCAACGTCTATGACGAAAAAAGCGTTGCCGAGGCCGCGATTGCACGGCAGGAGGCGGTCATGGATATCTTCCGGATGGAGCCGGGAGAGGAAGTGACGACTGACGCCGAAGGTGAAGATGTGCACATCGACCCGTGGGGCGCAAAGCATCGTGTATTCAAAACCAACGAGGCAATGTTCCATGCTCAGAGCATCCGCCTCTACACCGATGATGGCGCCATCTATAACCAGTACCTGCGCACCGGCACGGTCTTCGAGTACAGCGAACAGCCAGGTATGGCCACGGTCGCTGAACAGGTCGAGGACATCAAGCGGTTCGTCGAGGATGTCAGCACGCTGGGCTTCAACAATGACGTCACACTGTATCGCGGCGGCAGTGGCGAGCGAGGTACGTCAGGGCTGTTTTTCCGCAGTGGGGACGTCAGCGTCGGAGATGTGCTGGTCAATACCGACGTTACGTCGTTCAGCGAAAACCCCTACCAGGCCAGAACCTTTGCCAGCAGTCAGGCAGGTAACAATGCGGCCGCAGTGAGCGCACCACTGACCTTTGACGATACTTCGGTAGTCTTCGAGCTGCCGGCAAGGCATTACCTGAAGGCAACGCCGATCGCGCCGTTCTCTTCAAGCCCCGGAGAAGCCGAAACCCTCTTTTTGCCAGGGTGTTACTTTCGAGTCGATCAACTGGATGAGGTACAGGGCGCTTTCTATCGATTCATGAGGGTACGGATCTCGGAAATTCCCGCACCCGTTGCAGGACGAAAGCTTCTGGAAATGCGCACCGGTGAGCCATTCAGCCGTGAGGGCTACGCCACACGGTTAGGCGCGTCTGGCAGGCCTCTCGTCGACGTTTTCTTTCCGGACGTATCGAGGCGTCAGTCATGAAGATTTCGAGCATGGAATTGTAATAGCTACCGCAGCCTGTCGCTGTCGATTGCTTACTGTGCGTGACTTCATCCCTTATCAAGACAGGAAGTCATGCACTCGATTATTCACACCGCTGCTGGAACGGCAGCGGCTCCCAATGTTTCTTCTTTCAGCCCGCTTCAGAGCCGCGCGGCAGCTCTCATGGGCGCCTATCCGGACATTCACGCCATGGCCTGGCAGGCGGCGCGCAGTATTGTCGCCAAACACACCGGCAAAAAGCTGGACCCGGATACTGTGTATTGGCATCGCTTCGCTCAGGCAGACAACAGCAGCCTGAGCTTCACCGGTTGGGAGCATATCGGCCCACCGGTAGAATCCATGTCACTGACCGAGCTGGTCATGCATCGCTTCAGTGCCAGCGACAACGTTTCGGCCGACCAGTTGAACACCTACAGCGGCTTTTATCAGACCGGCCCTGACGAAGCCTTCTACAGCGAGCGCAATGAAGTCCCACTGCTGCCCAGCGACGTACTGAAGGATTTCTGGGCGCTGGATTTCGCCGCTGACTGTCAGCGCAAGGCAGACGCATTCTGGCAGGCGCATGGCGAGGATTTTTGTACCTTTTCCAAAATGAAGTTGCTGTCTGCCGCCGGGCAGGCATCCAGCAGAAAGCAGCTGCGCGCCGACGATTTCGATACCGTCCTCACCGCCGTCACAGGGGGCAGCAACCCGAGTATCACGTGGGAGATGCTGCAGACCGACAACGCTTTTACAGCAGGGGCCGCTGTGCAGGTGTTCGAGCTTGCGGGGCATGTCTCCAGAGACATGTTGCAGATTACGGACGCAGGTGGACGGCAGATCCTTTACATGCCCGGCGCTCAGCAGGCGTTCCAGTGCTTTGATGATGAGTCTGCCTTGTATCAGTGGCTGCACGCACAGATTGCCGAACCGGCCAGCAAAGCCCGTTTGATGTCGCACTTTGGTCGGGAGCAGCGGCAGGCGGCTTTGAACGCCAGTCTTTCCGCGCTGGGCACACAATGGACCGCTGAGCACGCGCGTGTGGGGCATTCCGGGGCGGGGCATTCCAGGCCCATCAGCTCTAAACCCGTGTTCGAGCTGATGCGCGACATGGCCCGCGAAGAAATGAACCAGGACATTCGCGATCAGTTGACCCGTAGCGCCAGCCTGCGCAAGCAGATGGTGATGGGGTATCTGGGTGCTTTCATCCGTGTGGCAGGCGGGATCGCCCCGCTGGCATGGCCGTTGGCGCTGACCCTGGTGGGCGCGGGTATCGCCGAGGTCGGCCTGAGCATCGACCAGGCCGTCAGTGGTCGAACTGCGCAATTGCGTAAAGCCGGTGTGTACGGGGCAATCATCAACTCGATTTATCTGTTCTTGAATCTGCCGTTGCTGGCCGACATCGGCCGAGCGTCCGACGCGTTTGTGCCTCAGGTGCCTGCACCCGAACAGGAAGTTGCCTCGCTGGCCGGGCTGGAAGGCAATGAAGTGCTTGATGATGCGCCGCCAGCGGCGGCATCGGGCCATGCCCAGGGCGTTCAGGTGCTGGAGAATGGCGAAACCTGGATTACGCTGGGAGAACTGCCTTACCGCGTGCGCTATCTCGAAGACCTGAACACCTGGGCGGTTGTCGACCCGAACAATCCTTTTGCCTTCGATGGTGCTCGCCCGGTCCGTTTGAACGAGCAAAACCAGTGGGAGCTGATCCGCAAACCCGGACTGCAAGGTGGCAAGCCGCCGATAGAAGGAATCTCCGGCTCTTCAGCGTCGCAGCCTTATGCCACGGCTTCATCACCGTTCTGGGACACCTACATGCAGTTCAACCTGGCAGAAGAGCAGCGCCTGTCAGACCTGGGCAATCACCGTCAGGAGTCGGTGGTCAATATCTATGAGCTCGATTCGGACGAGGAAGTCGTATCGGACTCTGAAGGCGAGGACGTCGTTTACGACGCCTGGAACGAAAAGCACCGGATTTTCAAGACAACGGATGACGCTTACTTCGGCGGAGCAATCAGCCGGTACAGCGAGGACGACGATGCGTACAACGTATTTCTGCGTACCGGTGAGCGCAGACACTCCGATCAGATCGAGGCGATCGAGCGTTTGATCGAAGATATTGCCGAGATACAGCCCAACAACGACGTTGCGCTGTATCGGGGCGGCAGTGGCGACCGTGGTACGTCAGGCAAGGTGTTCCGCCAGGGTACACTCAAGGTCGGGGACGTGCTGGTCAATACCGATTTCACCTCGTTCACTGAGAACCCGTATGTCGCTCGCGTCTTCGCAAGCAGCCAGGCGGGCGCGGCGTCGACCGCCTATAAAGGCGATATCGTGTTCGACGACACCTCGGTGGTATTCGAGCTGCCAGCCAAGGAGTACCTGACTGCCACGCCCATCAGCCCGTTTTCCAATAGCGCCGAGGAAGTCGAATCATTGTTCCAGCCGGGCAACTACTTCCAGATAAGACGCATCGAGGAAGTCGCAGGCAGTCACTATCGCTTCATGAACGTGCAACTCAGGCAGGTGCCAGTGGAGCAGGTTTCAGGCCCTGCCTACGACTTGCGTACCGGAGTGCTTTTCAGTCGCCAGCAGTACGCCGAGAAGCTGGGTGACGATGCGAAGCTGCTGGTTGATACCTTCTTCCCGGCTCATTCCTGATCGCCGGTCAGAACCAGTCGGTTTGCATCGCCAGGCACGTATCGTCACGGGCTTCGAGGAGCGCCAGGTCGTGATGGCAGGCCGGTACTTCCCAGGTCAGGAAGTACCGCGCCGCCTGCAGCTTGCCCTGATAGAAATCAGCGTCCGAAGTCTGGCCGTTGATGAGGCCTCGATGGGCGTGAATGGCTTGCTCCAGCCAGCGCCAGCCGATCACGGCGTGACCGAACGCCTTGAGATAAAGCGCCGAGTTGGCCAGCGCGGCATTGACCTTGCCGTGGGCCATGTCCGTCAGCAGGCCCACGGTAACGGCTTGCAGGCGCGTCACCAGTTGCTCCAACGGCTGACGCAGCGCGTCCAGCTCTGAATGTGCAGTTGCACGTTGTGCCGTATCGGCGATCAGCCGGATCAGTTGTTTCAGCCCGGCGCCGCCATTTTGCGCCAGCTTGCGACCCAGCAGGTCCAGCGACTGAATGCCGTGGGTGCCTTCATGGATCGGGTTGAGACGGTTGTCGCGGTAATACTGTTCGACCGGGTATTCACGGGTGTAGCCATGGCCGCCCAGAATCTGAATCGCCAGTTCATTGGCCTTGAGGCAAAACTCGGAGGGCCAGGATTTGACGATGGGCGTGAGCAGGTCCAATAGCTCGTGGGCTTGCTGGCGAACCTGGTCAGTTTCGCCGGTCTGGGTGTCGTCAAACAGGCGTGCTGCGTACAGGCCAAGGTCGAAAGCGCCTTCGACGTAGGCTTTCTGGGTCAACAACATGCGTCGTACATCGGCATGCTGGATGATCGCCACCGGTGCGCTGTCTGCACTTTTGTTGTCGTGCAGCCGTCCCTGTGGCCGCTCGCGGGCATAGTCGAGCGAATACAGGTAACCCGCGTAACCGAGCATCACGGCGCCCATGCCGACACCAATGCGTGCTTCATTCATCATCTGGAACATGTAGCTCAGGCCCTGGTGCGGTTTGCCTACCAGATAGCCGACGCATTCCCCGTTATCGCCGAAATTAAGCGCTGTGGAGGTGGTGCCTTTCCAGCCCATCTTGTGGAAAAGCCCGGCCAGGACGACGTCGTTGCGCTTGCCGAGGCTGCCGTCATCATTGACCAGATACTTGGGCACGATGAACAGCGAGATGCCTTTGACGCCAGCCGGAGCGTCCGGCAGCTTCGCCAGCACCATGTGCACGATGTTGTTTGACAGCGAGTGATCGCCGCCGGAGATGAAGATCTTGTTGCCCCGCAAGCGATACGAACCGTCCGCGGCAGGTTCGGCGCGGGTACGAATGTCCGACAGCGACGAGCCGGCATGTGGCTCGGTCAAGGCCATGGTGCCGAAGAAGCGCCCATCGATCATCGGTTGCAGGAAGCGCTGTTTCTGTTCGTCGCTGCCGAAACTTTCAATCAGGTTGGCGGCACCCATCGTCAGGAAAGGGTAGGCGGTTGTGCCTGCATTGGCGGCCTGAAAGTGGGCGAAGCAGGCTTGGGAGAGCAGGGTGGGGAGCTGCATGCCGCCGCTTTCGAAGTCGCGGGCTGCGTTGAGAAAACCAGCCTCCAGAAATGCATCGACCGCCGGTTTGACCTCGGGGATCAGTATCGCTTCGCCGTTTTCATAGCGCGGCTCGTTCTCGTCGGCCTTGCGGTTGTGCGGCGCGAAGTACTTTTCGGCGATGGTGCGTGCAGTGCTGATCGCTGCGTCGAACGTTTCCCGCGTGTGCTCGGCAAAGCGCTCACGCTGGGTCAGGGCTTCGGCGTCCAGAACTTCATACAGCTCGAAGGCGAGGTTTCGGGAGCTGAGCAGCGACTCGGACATGGTGGCGCACCTTGAATTGGATGACGGTCAGTCTAGGCGGCGCAATTGCAGTGAGGTAGCAAGATTGATCTGGGTGATAAGAGGGGGTGTGTGGTGAGTATCGTAGCGGCAGTTGAGCCGCTCAAGGCGGCCGAGGGCGGAGCTGTCAACGTCAATAAACCCACGCGTCTGCTTTATGTGCCGATGAACCGGAGATTCAGTGGCATCCGGGACCGCTCAGGTCACCTTATCGCCCTCACGGCGACCCATTTTGATGGGTCGAAGTGGGCAAGGCTCCAGGATCCGGTTGGGTCCGCCTGCGGCTCAATCGGCATCCATGCCGATTGCCCTCCGGATCAGCGCCAGAACTCAGCCTTCGCGAGCAGGCTCGCACCTCACTGGATGCGAACCATTGAAGTGCGCCCTGGGCGTTTGATGTCAGTCCCGATACCGGGTGCAGAAAGGAATGGCCGGCACATCTCTGGCAGATGCGCCGGCCGGTTTGTGAGCAGGTCGAAAGCCTGTTCGCGATCAGCCGATGGTCATCAGGCTAGCGTTACCGCCTGCCGCAGCGGTGTTGACGCTCAGTGCGCGTTCGATCACCAGGCGCTCCAGCGGGACGTTGGTCTCGCCGTGGGACAGGCCGTTGACGCCGACAATGGCGCCGGTGCGCTGAGCGACCTGCTGACAAATGGCGCGCAACTGGTCCGAGTCGCCGTGGTGCAGCACGGCATCGATGACCACTTCGTCCTTGTTCCAGTCCGGTACCAGCTTGATGCGTGCCTGCACCTCTTTCGGCAAGCGCGCGCGCAGCGGCTTGCTGACGTCGTTTTCCGGCCAGACAGCCGAGCTGCCTACTGCCAGTACTGCTGCGAGCTGGATCAGCAGGTCGGTTTCTGCGTCTGCCAGGCACAACACATGTTCGCGGGGCAGGATCGCGTAGCTGTTGCGCTCGCCGGTCGGGCCTGCCAGTTGACGTGTTATGCCGCTCTGCGATTGCTCAGCGTACTGACTGCACAGCGCGTCCAGATCCGCCTGCTGATTGCTGGCTGCCCATACTTTGAGCGCCTGCAGCGGTTTGCTGAAGGCGTCACGCAGACGAGTGTCCGGTGCCGACAGCGTGTCGCTGCGTACGAACGATTTCTCGATCGCATCCTGTGGGCGCGTCGACAGCAGGCGGTACAGGTACAGCGGGCCACCGGCTTTCGGGCCTGTACCGGACAGACCTTCGCCGCCAAACGGCTGAACGCCGACCACGGCACCGACGATGTTGCGGTTGACGTAGACGTTACCGGCGTTGACGTTGTCGATGACCTTGGCGATGGTTTCGTCGATGCGGGTATGCACGCCCAGCGTCAGGCCGTAGCCAGAGGCGTTGATCTGGGCGATCAACTGATCCAGTTCCTTGCGCTTGTAACGGACCACGTGCAGCACCGGACCGAAGATTTCACGCTGCAACTCATCGAAGCTTTCCAGCTCGATCAGCGTCGGCATCACGTAGGTGCCACGCTTGAGTTCGGCGCTGTCGGCAATCGCCACCTGATAGACGGTGCGGCCCTTGTCGCGCATGGCCTGGATGTGTTTCTCGATCCCTGCCTTGGCTTCGGCATCGATTACCGGGCCGATGTCCACGGACAGTCGCTCCGGGTTGCCCAGACGGCTTTCAGCCATTGCGCCCTTGAGCATTTCGATGACGCGGTCTGCCGAGTCTTCCTGCAGGCACAGCACGCGCAGCGCCGAGCAGCGTTGACCGGCGCTGTCGAACGCCGAGGACACCACATCGATGACCACCTGCTCAGTCAGCGCCGACGAGTCGACGATCATTGCGTTCTGGCCGCCGGTTTCAGCGATCAGCGGGACAGGGCGACCTTGTGAGTCGAGGCGCCCGGCGACATTGCGTTGAAGCAGGCGGGCGACTTCGGTGGAACCGGTGAACATCACACCCTTGACGCGCTCGTCACCGACCAGGCCTGCGCCGACCGTTTCGCCGCGACCCGGCAGCAGTTGCACCACACCTTCAGGGATACCGGCTTCGAGCAACAGGCGTACTGCCTGAGCGGCGATCAGCGGGGTCTGTTCCGCAGGTTTGGCCAGCACCGGATTGCCTGCTGCCAGAGCGGCGGCAACCTGACCGCTGAAAATGGCCAGCGGGAAGTTCCACGGGCTGATGCACACCACCGGACCCAGTGGGCGGTGGGCGTCATTACTGAAGTCGTTACGCGCCTGCACGGCGTAGTAACGCAGGAAATCCACCGCCTCGCGTACTTCGGCGATGGCGTTGTTGAAGGTTTTACCTGCCTCACGGACCAGCAGGCCCATCAATGGCTGGATCTCGCCTTCCATCAGGTCCGCAGCGCGCTCGAGAATGGCTGCACGCTCGGCCGGTGGAGTGGCCTGCCAGATCGGGCCGGCGCTCAAGGCGCACTGGATGGCGTTATCGACATCTTCAAGGCTGGCTTCCTGAACGTGACCGACAACGTCACGCAAATCTGACGGGTTCAGAGCTGCGCTCGCTGCGGCTTCGCTGACGGGGCAGCCAAGCATCGGTGCCGCCTTCCAGTCATTGTGCGCAGTGGCCAGCAACGCCGATGACAGTGACGCAAGACGGTGTTCGTTGGCCATATCGATGCCGCTGGAGTTGGCGCGCTCGGCACCATACAAGTCACGCGGCAATGGAATCCGAGGGTGTGGCAGACCGAAGCCACCTTCTTGCGTGGCCATGCGCTCGATCTGGCTGACCGGATCGGCTACCAGTTCCTGAATGGAAATGGAGTGGTCGGCGATACGGTTGACGAATGATGTGTTGGCGCCGTTCTCGAGCAGGCGACGCACCAGGTAGGCCAGCAGGGTTTCATGAGTGCCGACCGGTGCATAAACCCGGCATGGACGGTTCAGCTTGCCATCGGCGACCTTGCCCACGACCTGTTCGTAGAGTGGCTCGCCCATGCCGTGCAGGCACTGGAACTCATACTGGCCAGGGTAGTAGTTCTGTCCGGCGATCTGATAGATAGCCGCCAGCGTGTGGGCGTTGTGTGTTGCGAACTGCGGGTAGATGACTTCTGGCGCGGCCAGCAGCTTGCGGGCGCAGGCAATATACGACACGTCGGTGTAAACCTTGCGTGTGTACACCGGATAGCCTTCCAGGCCTTCGACCTGTGCACGTTTGATCTCGCTGTCCCAGTACGCGCCTTTTACCAGACGGATCATCAGGCGATGACGGCTGCGTCGGGCAAGGTCAATCACGTAATCGATCACATACGGGCAACGCTTCTGGTAGGCCTGAATCACGAAGCCAATGCCGTTCCAGCCGATCAGTTGCGGTTCAAAGCACAGGCGCTCAAGCAGATCCAGCGACAGCTCCAGGCGGTCGGCTTCTTCGGCGTCGATGTTCAGGCCGATGTCGTATTGCTTGGCCAGCAGGGTCAGCGACAGCAGGCGCGGGTAAAGCTCTTCCATCACACGTTCGTACTGGGCGCGGCTGTAGCGCGGGTGCAGCGCCGACAGCTTGATCGAGATGCCCGGGCCTTCGTAAATGCCGCGACCGTGGGAGGCCTTGCCGATGGAGTGGATCGCCTGCTCGTACGAGGCCAGGTATTTTTGCGCATCGTGTTCGGTCAGCGCGGCTTCGCCGAGCATATCGTAGGAGTAGCGGAAGCCCTTGGCTTCGAAACGACTGGCGTTGGCAAGTGCTTCACCGATGGTTTCGCCAGTAACGAACTGCTCGCCCATCAGGCGCATCGCCATGTCCACGCCTTTGCGGATCATCGGTTCGCCGCTCTTGCCGATGATGCGGCTGAGGGACGAGGTCAAACCTGATTCATTGTGCGTGGCGACCAGTTTGCCGGTCAGCAAAAGTCCCCAGGTGGCAGCATTGACGAACAGCGACGGGCTGTTGCCCAGGTGCGGCTGCCAGTTGCCGTTGCTGATCTTGTCGCGAATCAGGGCATCGCGAGTGCCTTTGTCTGGAATGCGCAGCAGCGCTTCGGCCAGACACATCAATGCCACGCCTTCCTGGGACGACAGCGAAAACTCCTGCAACAAGCCTTGAACGATACCTGCACGGCCGCCAGCGCTCTTCTGGTTACGCAGCTTCTCGGCAATGGAGGCGGCGAGCTTGTTGGTGGCCTCGGCTACCGGCACCGACAGACGTGCCTGCTCCAGCAGCATGGGCACTACTTCCTGCTCGGGGCGGCGGTAGGCGGAGGTAATGGCAGCACGCAGAACCGATTGAGGCTGAATGCTCTCGGCAAAGTCGAGGAAGCATTGCAGGCCAGCGTCTTCCGACAAATCGCCACGGTCATCTGCGTCTTTGGCCGCCGAGCCATCGAGTTCAGACAGGGTTGCACCACTTTCCAGCTTTTCGAGGTAATTGAAGATCGCCTGCTTGATCAGCCAGTGCGGCGTCCGATCAATGGAGTGGGCAGCTGCTTTCAATCGCTCGCGGGTCGGGTCGTCCAGCTTGACGCCCAGCGTGGTGGTGGCCATGTGTTGTCCTCAATGTGGCCACTGTGAGTGTGGCGTCGGCTTTGTCGCAGATTAGCTGTGCTTCGGGGTGAGGTGCAACCGGGTGCAACCTTTTTTGCAGAATATTTCGTAACGATTGTTCAAGGTTCTAGGCAAACGCAACAGGATGTTCGATGTCGGTGCGCTTTCTGATGGGGAATGCTCGATAAATGCCCTAAAATAGGGCGTTAGGCAGCTAAAACCTTTTTATTTGTGATAGGTGCAACTTGCCGGATGAAATTGGTTGCACCTTGTTCGCCATGTTTAATAGGATTCATTTTCACGGTGCAACCGTAGTCATTGGCCGGGGTCTCTTGCGAGATTTCAGTCAGCGCGGTGTCGGGTGCAAAAGCATGGGTGGGCTTCAACTCCCTTGTGCATCAGGTGCCAAATAAAAACAATGCCAAGGCAGAACTCATGAGTGTCAGCAACCCAACCTTGATCACGTTTGTGATCTACATCGCGGCAATGGTATTGATCGGCCTGATGGCCTATCGCT
Organism: Pseudomonas californiensis; assembly: GCF_021147775.1. Lineage (GTDB taxonomy): Bacteria > Pseudomonadota > Gammaproteobacteria > Pseudomonadales > Pseudomonadaceae > Aquipseudomonas > Aquipseudomonas californiensis. The sequence goes on along the minus strand of NZ_JAGTPK010000014.1, from coordinate 96,080 downwards.
CGACCAACAACCTTTCGGATTACATTCTGGGTGGGCGCAGTCTGGGCAGTGTGGTCACCGCACTTTCAGCCGGTGCTTCGGACATGAGCGGCTGGCTGCTGATGGGCTTGCCCGGTGCCATCTACATGTCGGGTCTGTCGGAAAGCTGGATTGCCATCGGTTTGATCATCGGTGCCTACCTGAACTGGCTGTTCGTGGCAGGTCGTCTGCGCGTACAGACTGAGCACAACGGCGACGCATTGACATTGCCTGACTATTTCAGCAGCCGCTTCGAAGACAACAGCGGTTTGCTGCGCATCATTTCGGCTATCGTGATTCTGGTGTTCTTCACTATCTATTGCGCCTCGGGCATCGTGGCCGGCGCGCGCCTGTTTGAAAGCACCTTTGGCATGTCCTACGAAACGGCCTTGTGGGCTGGCGCTGCGGCAACGATTGCCTACACCTTTGTCGGTGGTTTTCTGGCCGTGAGCTGGACAGACACCGTGCAAGCCACGTTGATGATTTTCGCGCTGATTCTCACGCCGATCATCGTTCTGCTGGCCACCGGCGGCGTGGACATCATGTTCCTGGCGATCGAGGCGAAGGATCCGACCAGCTTCGACATGTTCAAGAACACCAGCTTTATCGGCATTATCTCTTTACTGGCCTGGGGGTTGGGCTATTTCGGTCAGCCGCACATTCTGGCGCGCTTCATGGCAGCAGATTCGGTCAAATCGATTGCCAAGGCCCGTCGCATCTCCATGGCCTGGATGATCCTGTGTCTGGGTGGCACCGTGGCGGTGGGTTTCTTCGGCATCGCTTATTTCTCTGCGCATCCTGATGTTGCCGGTCCGGTGACCGAGAACCCGGAGCGGGTTTTCATCGAGCTTGCCAAGCTGCTGTTCAATCCATGGGTTGCAGGCGTATTGCTGTCGGCCATTCTGGCAGCGGTCATGAGTACTCTGAGCTGTCAGTTGCTTGTGTGCTCCAGTGCTCTGACTGAAGACTTCTACAAGGCCTATCTGCGCAAGGGTGCCTCGCAGCGTGAGTTGGTGTGGGTAGGGCGTGGCATGGTGTTGCTGATTGCGATCATTTCGATCCTGCTGGCGGCCAACCCTGAAAACCGTGTTCTGGGCCTGGTGAGTTACGCCTGGGCCGGTTTCGGCGCGGCATTCGGACCGGTCGTATTGATTTCTGTGCTGTGGAAGGGCATGACCCGCAACGGCGCGCTGGCAGGCGTGATCGTCGGCGCGGTCACGGTGGTGCTCTGGAAACAGTTCAGCACCATGGGCCTTTACGAAATCATCCCTGGCTTCATCTTCGCCAGTATTGCCATCGTGGTATTCAGCCTGATCGGCAAAGGTGCATCGGCTTCGATGCAGGCGCGTTTCCTAGCGGCCGAGAAAGACTTCAAAGCCAACAGTTGATCCCCTTCAGCCAAATATGAAAAAGGCCCGTTCTCTTCAAGAGTTCGGGCCTTTTCATTTTCGGGGTGAAAGTTCAACTCAGGTGCGTGTTGGTCAGCCCTTGTCGTGATCGATATCAAGGCTGTAGAAAGTGGCTTTGCCACCTTCGCTGCTATAGCCGCTATGGTCCTGAACGTAAACGCCTGCCTTGAAGTACAAAGGCTTGTCGCTCCAGTTGGCGCTGATCTGGGTGCTCCAGTCCGCTTTTCCTGTGCTGACCTTCAACTTGCCGCCACGGCTGAGGCTGATTGCATATCGAAATTTCTCATTGAGCGGCACACCCTCGGCTATCTTGATGACTTTGCTTTTATTGTCATCGTAGTGCCTGCGTACCTTGACGACGATGTCGCCGTTCCTGGTGTCTTCCTTGTATTGATACTCGACCTTCAGCATCGGCTCGGTGCTTTGGTAAGCGTGGATCTGGCCGATCACGATCTTGCCGGACGAAGGCACCTGATCGATCTCCAGACTGGCGTCCAGGCGGTTATTCGCGTCTTTGTACAGCCAGTTACGCAGGGTTCCATCAGGGTAAGTTTCGCGGAATTCGCTGCGGGGATACTTGGCATTATCGGTTTTTGTTCCGGTTACGGGGGCCCAGAACACAATGGAGTCCGATTTCGACTTGAAATACTTTCCGTCATAGCCCTGTACCAACTGTCGCGTCGTAATAGTGGCGGGAGGGTTATGAAGGGGGATGCTGAGGTTCCAGCAGTCGAGATCAATCATTTTCTGTCCATCCGTAAAATTTTTCTGTTAGCAAACCAGGCCTCTAGGTTGAGGGTTTGAGCAGCGTTTATACGGGTTGTAGGACAATTTGTTAACGAAAAATTGGCGAACGAATGACGTCAAAGTGCTGTCACTTCTCTTGCAGGGCAGGGTTTATATGACGTGTGGGAATGTACCGTTAGTCGGTTAGGTCGAACTTTTATGATGGCTAAGAGCTGGCCTGCTTCTGCTTTTTCTGAGACGGGGCTAGAGTGATTTCAAATGTATGACGGTCTTCCTGATCTCCAGGCGTCGTGCCCTACACAGAGAAGCAGCATGGAATGCGCGCAACCCCAGCCAAATGATGGCTCGTCTGTACTATTGGTCGTAGATGATTACCCTGAAAATCTGGTAACGATGTGTGCTGTCCTGCAAAGAACGGATTGGCACATTGTGACCGCGAGCTCGGGCATCGAAGCTCTGACGGTTTTGTTGGAGCAGGAAGTCGACCTTGTTTTGCTGGATGTCCAGATGCCGGGCATGGACGGCTTCGAAGTGGCTCGTCTGATGCGTGGCAGCCAACGCACACGACTCACGCCCATTATTTTTCTCACGGCCAACGAACAGAGCAAGGACGCCGTGCAGAAAGGTTACGCCAGCGGCGCGACCGATTATCTGTTCAAGCCCTTCGACCCCAACATTCTCAAGCCCAAGGTGCAGGCTTTGCTGGAGCAGCAGCGCAATCGCCGTGCGCTGCAGACGCTTTCCCAGGAGCTTGAGGCGGCGCGGGCATTCAATGCATCGGTGCTGGCCAACGTTGCCGAGGGTATTCTGGTAGTCGACGAGTCAGGCCGGATCAGCTTCGCCAATCCCGCGATCTGCTACTTGTTGAACGCGACAGTCGAGCAACTGTGCGGTACGCAGGTGCTTGACTACATCATTGAGCCGCAAGTCGTGAACTGGCTGGACTCGGGCTTTTACAAGCATTACCGCCGGGCCGACACCTATCGAGTGCATGACGCGATCCTGCGTACTGCTCAGGGCAAGCAATTGCCGGTCGCGTTGTCGTGTGCCGGATTGCCCGCCGAACAGAAAGCGATGGTGCTGACCGTTCTCGACATGTCGGTGGTGCGTGATCTTTATCAGCAGCTGGAAACGCAGGCGGTCACCGATGCGCTGACCGGGTTGCTCAATCGCCGTGGGTTCTACCAGGCGGTTGACGGGCTGCTGCCGCGCAGCGAGCAATCGGGCAGATACCTGGTGGTGCTGTACATGGATCTTGATGGCTTCAAGCAGATCAATGACGCTCTCGGACACGACGCCGGTGATCAGGTGCTTATCTGGGTCGCCGAGCAGCTCAAGGAGTGCATGCGGCCCTACGATGTGCTGGCTCGTATCGGTGGCGACGAATTCACGGTAGTCATCGACGGGCTGGATTATCCGGAACAGGCGGCCAACATCGCCGAGAAGCTGATAGAGCGTGTTTCAGGCCGCCGCCAGGTTGACGGTGTAGATATCAGTCTGGGTGCCAGCGTCGGGATTGCCACTTACCCGGACTGCGGCGCGAATCTGGATGGGTTGCTGCGCGCAGCGGACATCGCAATGTATGAAGCCAAGCGTGCAGGCCGACAGCAATACCGGTTCTACGACCAGAACATGAACGGTCGTGCACGCTCACGGCTGATGCTTGAAGAAAGCGTGCGAACAGCGATTGATGGCAAGGACTTTTCCGTCGTCTACCAGCCTCAGATCCATGTTGCGGACGGCAGGTTGCGGGGCTTCGAGGCGCTGTTGCGTTGGCAGCATCCGGCGGTGGGTGATGTACCTGCCGCGCTGTTCATCCCGTTGCTCGAAGAGACGCGACTGATCAACAAGCTCGGCAGCTGGATCTTCGACCAGGGTGCCGAACAGCGTCAGGTGTGGAGCGGTGTCTTTTCCTCTGATGTAGTGCTGAGCGTCTGTGTCAGCCCTACCCAGTTCTGCATGCCCAATCTGGTATCCGAGTTGAAGCGCGCGATGGACCGCTTCGAACTCAAGCCTGGTCAGTTGGAAGTCGAGATCACCGAAAGTTCGCTGGTGCACAACCTGACGCACAGCCATAAACAACTGGGGTTATTGCATGACATCGGCATTCGGGTTGCTCTTGACGACTTCGGCACGGGTGAGTGTTCGCTGTCGCACCTGCGCAATCTTCAGCTGGATACCTTGAAGCTCGACCGTCATTTTGTTGCCAATATTCTGGGTTCGCCACGTGAAGCTGCCATGGCGCGCAGCATCATTGATCTGTCGCGCAATCTCGACATGCTGGTCATCGCCGAAGGCGTCGAGACCCACGAGCAATATCAATGGTTGTCCGACAGCGGCTGTCAGGTGGTCCAGGGGTTTTTAATCGCTCACCCGATGGTCGCCGAAGACGCTATACGGTTTCCGGCGCAGTCTGAGCTGCCCGGCTTGAAGCGACGCTCATTGCTGTAGAATGCGGTTTTTTGAACCGTGCCCAGCCTCATGAATGCGCCCAGTCGTGCTTCACTCAAATACCTGCAAGCATATCCTCAGGCGCTTCAGGATCAGGTTCACCAGTTAATCGCTCAGGGTCGACTGGGCGACTACCTGCAGCAGCGCTATCCAGCACGCCATCAGGTTCAGAGCGACAAGGCGCTGTACGCCTACGCCCAGGCGCTGAAGCAGGATCATCTGCGTAACGCGCCGGCCATCGACAAGGTGCTTTTTGATAACCGCCTGGACCTGACGCACCGCGCGCTGGGGCTGCACACCAAGATATCGAGGGTGCAGGGCGGCAAGCTCAAGGCCAAGAACGAAATTCGCGTGGCCGCCCTGTTCAAGGAAGCGGCGCCTGAGTTCTTGCGAATGATCGTTGTCCACGAGCTGGCGCATTTCAGGGAGTCGGACCACAACAAGGCGTTTTACCAGCTGTGCGAACACATGCTGCCGGGTTATCACCAACTGGAATTTGACCTGCGTATCTACCTGACGTACCGCGACCTGCAACCTGTCGCTCAATCGACTATCGAAACAACGCCTTGAAGGATGCAACGATGGAGGTCAGCAAGACCAAAAGCAGTTTTTACCGCCGGCTGTACGTGGCGTATCTGATTGACTGCCAACTGGCGAGCAGCGTCCCCGAACTGATGGCTGTGACAGGCATGCCCAGGCGGACGGCCCAGGACACCATCAGCGCACTGGCCGACCTGGACATCGTCTGTCAGTTCGAGCAGGAGGATGGCGCACGTAACCATGCCGGGCGCTATCGAGTCAGCGACTGGGGCGCCATCGACCGCGACTGGATCACCCGTCACCTGCCGCAGATCAAGACAGTGCTGGGATATCCTTGAGCGGAGCCCGTATGTAATGGCGAAATAGCGCGGTTGTACCCCCGTCAGTCGCTGCACCACTGAGTGCGACGCAAGGTGCAGGCTGAGTCATGGCGCTGATCCAGCGACCGCCGGATCAGGGGCAGGACGAAGGAATCCGCCGCAGGCGGACCCAACCGGAGTCTGCGGCTTTGCCCACTTCGGCCCCATCAAAGTGGGTCGCCACAAGGACGAAAGGCGACCTGAGTCGAGTGCGCAGGTTACCGGGTTTACAGTCCGTGACACCCAGTGTGGATGTCCTTGCAGCTGCCGGAACCTGGCGCATTACTCCAGGTCGCGACGCATGCCAATGTGCGGGATGTCGTCTTCGAGGTAGATCTCGCCAATCGGATCAAAACCATAGCGGCTGTAATAGCCCTGCAGGTGCGCCTGTGCCGACAGATAAATCGGCTGGTCAGGCCATTTGCGTTCGGCGTTTTCCAGTGCCTGAACCATCAGCTCATGACCGATGCCTTTGCTGCGGATCGAAGGCGCCGTGATCACGCGGCCAATGGTGACATCGCCACCTTGCTGGATCGGGTCGAGCAGGCGCAGGTAAGCCACCAGCTCACCTTCCTGCCAGGCCATGAGATGGCAGGTGTCGCCTGTCAGGTCCTGTCCGTCGATGTCCAGATACAGACATTGCTGCTCCAACACGAAAACCTCGGCGCGCAATCGCAGCACGGCATACAGCTGCTCGGTGCTCAGCTCGGTGTGGTGTTTGCAGATCCATTTTATAGACATGTTGCCGACTCGCAGAGAAACCAGAAGCGAAGTCTAAACGTATCTGGCGTCATTCCCAATAAACGCTGACGCCGAGAGCGACATCGCTCTGTCAGAGACAGACGCTAACGACGCATTCATGAAGCCCATATCGATCAGTGCTTGCTGGATAACGTGTAGTCCGGCAAGGCCACTTTCCGGGAATTGCGCAGGAACAGGCTTGAAAAAGCTTTTCTCGCCCAGGGTTTTCCAGCCATACGCATCGCGCCCCGTAGTAGTGCCAGACCTCTGGGAGTGTGGGGCCAGAGCATCCTCGGCACGATTTTGGGCAGGCCTTGACCTTCCTTCACGAAAGGGCGCATGACGCGCTCGTACGCCGCAAGGGCGGCAGCAAGGTCATCCGTTTTCGCCAGTTCTCCTGCCAGTACATAGCCACCTGTGATGGCCAGCGTTGTGCCTATACCGGACAGCGGTGTAGCGCACCATGCGGCATCGCCTGTGAGTACCACGCGACCGTTGGACCAGCGATCCATCCTTACCTGACGCAGCACATCGAAGTAAAAGTTATCCGTCTCGAACATTCCCTCCAGAATGCGCGGGAAATGCCAGCCCGCGTCGGCGAAGCGCTCGGCAAGGAATTGCTTCTGACGTTCCTGACTCCACAGGTTTTCACCTTCCGGCTTTTTCTGCATGCCGAGGTAAACATGCATCGTGTCCTCGCGCCCGGGCTTCAGGGTCGCGCCAATGCCGCCGACCGTGTTGTATTGGCGGGCGAACTTGCTGTCTTTTTCTGTTCGGGGAATGGCGAAGTAGGCAAGGGTGAGGTCCATCCACCGCAGTTTGTTTTCGCCCGGGAAAACTTTTTCACGGGTCGATGAGCCAACGCCTTCGGCAATGATCACCATGTCGAAGCGTTCATGTCTTGCGCTGGAAAAGTGAACGGTGACACCGGATGCGTCCTGTTCAAGCGCCTCTACAGTTTCATTGAACCGGTAGGTGGCGCGTGTGCTGGCAGGTGCGTAGATCATGCGGGCAATGTCACCGCGCATGATTTCCAGCTCAGCCGTCGGACCATCGCCGATGTCCTCGACGGCGAAGCGGGCGATGACGTTGTCATGTTCATCGACCCAATCAGTGCCGGTCTCGCCAGTGGTCAGATCGAGCGCTTGCTGCTCAAGCCCCATCTTGCGCAATACCTCTCGCCCGGCGCCACGGACGTCCACGTTCTGACCACCGTCGCGAAAGGCGGGCGCCTTTTCGGTGACGGTGACATCAAAACCATTACGTGACAGCCACCAGGCGGTGGTGTTTCCAGCGACGCTTGCGCCGCAGATGAGGATTCTTTTGGGCATAGGTAGTACTCCTGATGCCCGCACTTAATATCACTTGTGATATATGTTGCCATTCATTCCAGATTACCGATAAAGCGATGCAGCAGGGTCACGAGAGCGGTTGCCTCTTCAGGCGTAAAGCCGCGTACGCCAAGTGAGTTGGTGTCCAGCAGCACCTGCTTGCCTACGGACGCGATCTGCTGACCTTGCGCAGTAATACTGACTTTCGAAGCTCTGCGGTCCTCCGGGACGGGCGTGCGCTCGATAAATCCCGCTGCTTCAAGTTTGTCCAGAATGGCTACCATCGCAGGCTGCTTGATAGCCGAAGCATGCACCAGATCGCGTTGCAGCATGGGGCCTCGCCAGGCAAGCCACAGCAACGGTCCGAGTAGCGCCAGCGAGATCCCGTGAGGCCTGAGTGCGGCCTCGACTGACCGATTGAATACTCGCTCTGCGTGGCTGGCGAGGTAACCCGGAGCAACTGCTGCTTCGGGGTGGATATTGTCGTCATTTTGCATGGGCATACTTTTTGAGAACCGGAAATGCTTCGTCAGCCTTTTGGGCCGTATTCGAACAGCCCAACAGCCTTGTCGTTCAGGGCTTGAAACTGTGTTCAGGGAAGCAATCCTAGCGTGCTGACGAACATCACAACAGCTGCCAGCTCCATCGCAGTCAAACTTGAACATCAGGCGGTGTCACAAAGCACACACTCTTGCATTCCTTTGCCTTGTTGAATGGCCATTTTGGGTCTTCAATACAGGCTTATAGCCACTCTTATGAGTAACGGTCTGCCGCCGATAGCCTCGTGCCGGGCATGCTGCCCTCTTCAGGAATCTGAGCATGTCGCAGTTGTTGCGAGCCATGGGTTTTCTGGTCTTGATGATAGCGTCGCAGTTCTGCGCAGCAGAGAAGCTGCGTCTGGTCGCCGACCCGTGGCCGCCGTTCGCTGACGCCATGTTGCGTAACGGCGGGCTTGCGACTGACATTGTGAGCACAGCATTGAAGCGTGCCGGTTACACAACGGTTTACGAGCAGGTGCCGTGGGCCCGTGCGATGTTGGGGCTCAGCGAAGGGCGCCATGATGTGCTGATAGATGCCTGGTTCAGCGAAGATCGCACCCGGATCGGCCAGTTCTCTAAGCCTTACCTGGTTAATCGCGTGCGCTTTTTGAAGCGCAGGGACTCCGGCATCGAGGCGACCAGAGAGCAACTGCACGATTATGTGATTGCGGTGGTGCGCGGTTATGCCTATTCCCCAGGTTTTGATAACGACCCACTGCTGCACAAAGTCCCTGTGCAGAGTTTTTCTGCCGCCATTCGCATGCTCGCAGCGGGGCGCGTTGATCTGACGCTGGAAGATGAATACGTGGCCCGCTACAACCTGGCGCTGGAGGCCGAAGAGGTCCGTAGCCAGGTCGAGTTTCTGCCTGGCTCACTGACCGAGAATGACCTGCACATTCTGGTCAGTCTGAAAAATCCCAGGCACGCAGAAATCGTGGCTGGTTTTGATCGTGAAATCGCCGCGATGAAAGCCGATGGCAGCTACGAGGCCTTATTCAGACAGCACGGTCTGTAACTGTCTCTGGGCTTTTGATCAAGTGTGCTGCCAGGGTGCGCAACGGCGCCAGCTGGCGGCAGATCAAGGCCAGCTGGGTTTGTACCAGTCGCTGACTTTCGTCCATCTCTTCGGGTATCTGTTCCAGCTGGCTCGCCAGGGCTTCCTCCGTGTCGCTCTGGACGGCAACGGGCTGCTTTTCGGCCAGGCTCTGGGCGATCTCATCGATGCTCGCTGCCAACGTTGCGCCCGCACCATCAATCAAGTGTTCGTGCACATCGCCGGGCAGTTGCGTATCCCGGTGTGCGCCAAGGCCGGACAAGTAGCTCAGAAGGGTGTGCGACAGCACCAGAAAACGGAAACCGACGTCCGCCTCCTTGCGAAAATGCCCAGGTTCCATGAGCATGTTGGCCAGTGTTGTCGACAGTGCAGCGTCGGCGTTGTGCGCGTTGCGGCGCGCCAGTCGGTAGGCCAGATCGTCGCTTTTGCCCTTGGCGTACTGTTGCATGATCTGGCGCAGGTAGATGCTGTTGCAGGTCAGGGTATTGGCCAGCACTTTATTCAGGCGTCTGCCTTGCCAGTCTGGCAGGAACAGGAACACCGAGAGCCCTGCAATCAGGCTGCCCAGCAAGGTATCGAACAAACGTGGCAGGAACAGGCCGTACCCATCGCCTACCTGATTGAAGCAGAACAGCACCATTACCGTAATGGCTGCGGTCGATAGCGTGTAGCGCGTGGTGCGGTTGACGAAGAAGACCACGCCCGCCAGCACGGCGCACATCGATTGCAGGATCGGGCTGGTGATCAGGTCGAACAATGCCCAGCCGACCGTCAGGCCAATCGCGGTGCCGATAATCCGCTGTCCCAGTTTGCGTCGCGTTGCGCCATAACTCGGCTGGCACACGAAAACCGTGGTCAGGATGATCCAGTAACCTTGTGACGGGTGAATCAAGTGCACCATCGCGTAACCGATTGTCAGGGCCAGTGGCAGACGCAGCGCGTGGCGAAACAGCAGGGATGTGGGGGTCATCTGCAATCGCAGGCGCGTCCACACGTCCTTCAGGTTGCGCGGCGAGCGGTCCAGCAGGCTGCTGTCGGTGGCGTCGGCCACAGCGTCCGGGTTGCTGGCATCGCTGATCAGCCGATCCAGCGTGCTGAGGTTGGCCGCCAGTGCGCGTAACGAGCGCAGCAGCCCCCGCCAGGCCGGGTTGCTCTGAATACGCAGGTGCTCAAGCGAGGCGTGCAGGTCTTCCATGGCCTCCGCGAAGTTGGGGTCGTATACATAGGGCTGTCGCAGCTGGATGGATTCTGACAGCGCCTGACAGGCTACGCCTTGCTGACGCAACAGGCGCTGGCAGCGGAACAGCACGTCACTGTGGAAAAACGCATCGGCCAGCGAGTTGTACGGGTAGTGCGATGAGCTGGCGCGCTCGTGAATGTCCTGGGCGATGAAGTACAGCTTGAGATAGCGACTGACCTTTGAGCCAGGCCGTCCGCTGCCCACGCGGTGCAGAATGATTTCCTTGGTGGAGTTCAGTGCTGCGACGACCTTGCCGTTCTGCTGCGCCAGTTCCAGGCGGCGGGCTTCCACGTTGAGCGTGCGAATCGGCTCGAACAGGGTCGACTTGATTTTCAGGTACTGCCCCAGCTCGCGAAACAGCCGCGCCAGCGCCTGTTGCACCGGCTGATTCGAGAACAGCATCTGCCACAGTACCGAAAGCAGGCCGTACCACGCGGCGCCCGCCACCAGCAGCATCGGCTCGTGCCAGAAATCCAGCACTTCACCACCGCGCTGGTCCACCCCGATCATGGTGTAGACCGAGAGAATCAGCGTGCCGTAGGCAATGGCGCCGTAGCGCTCGCCGAGCGCACCAAGCATCGTCAGGCAGAAGCTGGCCAGTGCCAGCGAGCAGACAAACAGCCAGGGGTAGGGAAACAGTAACTCGACGGCGAGGGCGGCAACGCTGAAACACACCAGCGTCACCGCGAGGGCGTTAAGACGGCCCTGCCAGCTGTCATCGGTTTCGGCCAGGGCACTGGCGATAATCCCCAGAAACAGCGGGATCAGCAGGCCCATCTCGTTCTGGTACCAGCACAGCGCCATGCTGCCCGTCAGGGCAATGAAAACTCGAACGCTGTAGCTGAATTTATCCAGCGCCCACAAACGGCGGAATGTATGACGAAGAGATTTCGATGCCATGAATAAGCTGACGGCCTTGTTCGCTATTAATCGATCCTGCAGGAGGATATGTACAGCCCAAACGCGAGGCTGTACATCCGCGTCGCAAAATTTATTCCAGTTTCACGGGTTATCGCGACAGCTTAGACGTATTGGCCCGCCGCGTAGGCCGATGCCCAGGCCCACTGAAAGTTGAAGCCGCCCAGGTGCCCGCTCACATCCAGCACTTCGCCGATGAAGTACAGCCCCGGCGACTTCAGCGACTCCATGGTCTTGGACGACACTTCGCGTGTATCGATGCCGCCCAGAGTGACTTCGGCCGTGCGATAGCCTTCGGTGCCTGCCGGAATCAGCTGCCAGCTCGCCAGTTTTTCAGCGATGTCGGCCAGTTCGGCGTGGGTGTACTGTTTCATGGGTCTGGAGACGAACCAGCGTTCGGCAATCAGGTTGGCCATCTTCTTGGTGAAGATTTCACCCAACAGCGTTTTCAGCTCGCTGTTGGGACGTTCGGCCTGCTGTTGCGCCAGCCAGTCCGGCACGTTGTGATCCGGCAAGAGGTTGATCTCGACCGTGTCACCCGGTTGCCAGAACGAGGAAATCTGCAGAATTGCCGGGCCGCTGAGGCCGCGGTGAGTGAACAGGATGTTCTCGCGAAAGCTGGTGTCGTTACAGCTCACCAGGCAATCCACCGAGGTGCCGGACAGCTCGGTGCAAAACTCCTTGAGCTGATCGGTAATGGTGAACGGCACCAGGCCTGCACGCGTCGGTAGCAGGGTGTGGCCGAACTGTTTGCCTACCTGATAACCAAAACCGGTCGCACCCAACGTCGGGATCGACAGCCCGCCAGTGGCAATAACCAGCGACTCGCAGTTCAGCGCGCCCAGTGTGGTGTCGAGGCGGTAACCGCTGTCGGTCTTCTCGATCTGTTGCACCGAAGTGTCCATGTGCAGGCTGACACCTGCCTGGCGGCATTCTTCGAGGAGCATTTCGAGGATGTCGCTCGACTTGTTGTCGCAGAACAGCTGGCCGAGCTTTTTCTCGTGATACGGCACGCCATGTCTGGCGACCATCGCGATGAAGTCCCACTGGGTATAGCGGGCCAGCGCCGACTTGCAGAAGTGCGCGTTCTGCGACAGGAAATTGGACGGCTCGGTGTACATGTTGGTGAAGTTGCAGCGCCCGCCGCCCGACATGAGGATCTTCTTGCCGGGTTTGTTGGCGTGATCGATCAGCATCACCTTGCGCCCGCGACTGGCGGCGGTGAACGCGCACATCAAACCTGCGGCGCCAGCGCCAATGATTACAACGTCAGTAACGGGCACAGCGTCTTTCCTCGGGATGTTTGGGGGTCATGTACGGGCGGACACAGGGCTGTCCGCCCGAGGGCAGGCTCAGAGAATGCGCACGCGCAGGGATTTGCCCTTGATCTTGCCGTTGTTGAGACGCTCCAGTGCCTGTTTGGCCATGCTGCGCTCGACAGCGACATAGGCCTGGAAGTCGAAAATCGCGATCTTGCCCACCTGAGTACCCGGAATGCCGGCTTCGCCTGTCAGTGCGCCGAGGATGTCGCCCGGACGCAGTTTGTCCTTGCGGCCTGAGCCGATGCACAGGGTGGTCATGGCCGGCAGCAGTTTGCCGCCTTCCTTGATGCTCAGTGCGTCGTACTGCTGCCAGTTCAACGGAGCTTTCTGCAGTTCTTCGATGGCGCGGGCACGCTGGCTTTCCGACGGTGCCACGAGGCTGACAGCGATACCTGTTTCGCCTGCACGACCGGTTCGGCCGACGCGGTGAATGTGGATTTCCGAGTCGCGTGCCAGTTCGACGTTGATCACCATGTCCAGTGCGTCGATGTCCAGACCGCGCGCGGCTACGTCGGTGGCAACCAGTACCGAGGTGCTGCGGTTGGCGAACATGGCCAGTACCTGATCGCGGTCACGCTGCTCCAGATCACCGTGCAGGCCGACGGCCGACATGCCTTTGGCGGTCAGGTGATCGACCACTTCCTGAACCTGCTGCTTGGTGAAGCAGAATGCTACGCAGGACGTTGGGCGGAAATGTCCCAACACCTTGACCACGGCTTCGAGGCGTTGCTCCGGCGAGATTTCGTAGAAGATCTGTTCGATCTGGCTGTCAGCGTGCAGCGCTTCTACTTTCACGGTCTGCGGATCACGCATGAACTTGGACGACAACTGCTTGATGCCGACCGGGTAGGTGGCCGAGAACAGCAGGGTCTGGCGACGTTGTGGGGTCTGCTCGATGATGTCGGCGATCGAGTCGTAGAAGCCCATGTCGAGCATGCGGTCGGCTTCATCGAGGATCAGCGTGTTGAGGCCGTCGAGTACCAGCGAACCCTTGCGCAAATGCTGCTGAATACGACCTGGCGTGCCGACGATGATGTGTGCGCCGTGCTCAAGCGAGCCGATCTGCGGGCCGAAGGACACGCCGCCACACAGGGTCAGTACCTTGATGTTGTCTTCCGAGCGGGCCAGACGACGGATTTCCTTGGCGACCTGGTCGGCCAGTTCGCGCGTCGGGCACATGACCAGCGCCTGACAGCCGAAAAAGCGCGGGTTGATCGGGTTCAGCAAACCGATACCAAAAGCAGCGGTCTTGCCGCTGCCGGTCTTGGCCTGAGCGATCAGGTCCATGCCTTTGAGGATCACCGGCAGGCTCTGCGCCTGAATCGGCGTCATCTCGGCATAACCAAGCGACTCCAGGTTAGCCAACATGGCAGCGGACAGGGGCAGAGTATTGAAAGCGGTGTTAGTCACGACGATGGACCTGCAAAACAAAAATGTCGCGCAGTGTATCAGGTCGCAGGGCTGGCTCAGATGGCGTTATCGATAAATGGCGACCAATCCTGAGCTGCATTCGAAAAAATCCTGCGTCCGACTCATACCTTGGTGGCCTTGGGTTCCCTGGCGTCACGCGGAGGCAATTGCAGGAATATCCCCGCCGCAAACATCGCCAGTACGCCGACACTCAGGAAGGTCAACTGAAAGGCGCCCAGAACTCCGCTGACTTCACCGGTCGCCACCTCTTCACTGAAACCGCCCAGCAAGGCCGCTGCACTTGCAACGCCCAGGCTCAAGGACAATTGCGCAACGACAGACAGCAGACTGTTGCCACTGGCGGCGCTGGCATCATCAAGGTCGATCAGGGTGACTGTATTCATGGCGGTGAACTGCAAGGAGTTCACTGCCCCCAGCAGACCCAGATGCACCAGCAATACCCAATAGGGCGTCTCGACCGTCACCAGCGCAAGGCTGGCCAGCAGCAGGCCCAGCAGCAGTGTATTGCTGGTGAGAATGACGCGATAGCCCAGATGGTCGATCAGCCAACGCGCCACGGTTTTGGCAAACATTCCGGCGGCGGCCAGCGGCAGCATGCTCATCCCGGCTTGTGACGGGGAATAACCCAGCGCGACCTGCAGCAGCAATGGCACCAGAAATGGCAGGGCACCGCTGCCCAGGCGGGCGAACAGGTTGCCCAGAATGCCGACCGCGAAGGTACGCGTCCGAAACAGCGAGGGCGCGAACAACGGCGAATCGATATGCCCGGCGCGCAGCCAGTAGGCCGCCAGGCAACCCATGCCCGCAAACAGGAGCAACACTACGCGCATGTGCGGCAGATGCAGTTCGCCCAGGCCTTCGAGCGCAATAGTGATCAGCACCATCGCCGCACCAAAGAGGATAAAGCCGACGCCGTCGAAGCGCGTCCGGCCGCCGCCGGGCAAGTCAGGGATGAAGTGTTTCACCGCGTAGCAACCCAGCAGGCCGACTGGGATGTTGATCAAAAAGATCCAGTGCCAGCTCATGTATTCAACCATCCAGCCGCCCAGTGTCGGGCCCAGCAAAGGACCGAGCAAGCCGGGCACAGTGATGAACCCCATGATCCGCACCAGCTCTGAACGAGGATAGGCGCGCAGCACGATCAACCGCCCGATGGGCAGCATCAGCGCACCGCCGAACCCCTGAATCACCCGTGCCGCTACCAGCATGTTCAGCGAGTTGGACAGCGCGCACAGCAGCGATCCGAAGCTGAACAGCAGGATCGCACTGAAGAAGATGCGCTTGATCCCGAAGCGGTCGGCGATCCAGCCGGACGCAGGAATCAGCAGGGCGATGGTCAGCATGTAGGCGATGACCACCGATTGCATGCGCAATGGGTCTTCTGCCAGCGAACGTGCCATGGCCGGGAGGGCGGTGTTGAGAATCGTACCGTCCAGGCTTTGCATGAAGAACGCGATGGCAATGACCCAGGGCATCCAGCGCAGGGTCTTTTCGTCCAGATTTGGCGCTGCGGAGTTTTGCATAGGCTCCTTCTATAGCGTGAGGGTCAGTCGGTTGATCAAGGCTCCGGGCAGTTCGATGGAGCCGGTCTGACGCTGGCTGTAGGTGCTGGATTGAAGAATCAGCTCCCGTTCCCGGGTCAGGTCTTCAAGCGCACTGCCCAACAAACTGTAGGCGCTGTCGTCGAAACGCATCGTGCTGACAGGCGCGACGATCTTGCCGTTTTCGACCCAGAAGGTCGCAAAACGTGTCATGCCAGTCAGACGTGCGGCGGCTCGATCGGAGAAATTCAGGTACCAGAGGTTGCTGATGTACAGACCAGTACCGAG
Organism: Pseudomonas californiensis; assembly: GCF_021147775.1. Classification (GTDB taxonomy): domain Bacteria; phylum Pseudomonadota; class Gammaproteobacteria; order Pseudomonadales; family Pseudomonadaceae; genus Aquipseudomonas; species Aquipseudomonas californiensis. The sequence continues at coordinate 80,151 of NZ_JAGTPK010000014.1, read as the reverse complement.
CTTTTCCAGTACCTGATCCAGTTCCAGCGAACCGCCTGCAATGTTCAGTGCGCTGGGCCACTCGCCGTAATCCGCGCCGTTGGCAGGCAGGTCGTATTCCGCGGCGCTGCTGGAATCCACCAGCCGCTCGCCAGCCTGCCCGTTGACGATCAATGGCAGGTCCTTGCGTGGATAACCCTCGCGCGAAAAGGCCGGTGACAGCGAACCGCTGACTTTTTCATCGACACTGATCAATGGGCTGAACTGCGTATTACCGTCATACAGTCGCTGCAACGGGCTGCGTTTGCTGGCCAGCGCCTGCGCAGAAAACCCGCCCCAGCACAGCATGCCGATGACTTCGTCCAGCGCCGCCGGTGCCAGGTAGGCCCGGTATTGGCCGGGCGCCAGGGCATGCAGTGGGCGACCGAGAAACTCCAGCTGTTCGCGGGCCTGCTCGAAGCGCTGCACGAAGGCTTCGGTGTTCCAGTCGTGACCCGCATAATTGGCTTTTACTGCCTGACCGTTTTCATGGAACAGGCTCCAGTCAAAGTTGAAGCTGTTGGCCTGATGCCAACCCAGCGCGCCCCAAGAGCTGGCGAAACCGCGATACAGAGGTCCTGCAGCATAGAAACCTACCAGGTCCAGCCCTTGGGACAGTTCGCTGATGTGCTCGACGACGTGTCCGCTGTCCGGCAGCGGCACGTTCTGCACGTTGTTGCTGTGCCACGCCTGCATGTTGGGCAACAGGTACGGGTCCTTTGAAAGCGACGGCAACGTTTCACGCAACTGCTGCAAGGCCTCGTTCAAGCGCTGGGTGTCGGTCTGTGTATCGCCTGAAAGCGTGAGTTCCAGGTTGGCGTGGCGCCCGTCGTCGATCAGCTTGAGGGTCGCAATGGCCTGCTGCACCTGGCCGGCCTGACGCACTTGGCCATGGTTGAAGCGAATGAAGTCTGACACCTCTGCGTCGTACGCTAGCGTGAACTGTTCGGTCGGGCTGATGGCCGCCTTGAGCACCGCAACCAGTGCCTCGAATTGCTGTTGGTGCGACATCAGGCATCCCCTCCAAATACATCGACATGGGTAAATACGCAGGCGGGCGAGGCGTGCCCTACACGTACCACCTGGTTGGGTTCGCCCTTGCCGCAATTGGGGGTGCCCAGCACCTTGAATGTGCTGGCATCGCCTACCGCGCTGAGGCTCTTCCAGAACTGTGCCGAGATCGCCCGGTAATTGGGATTCTTCACGACGCCCCTGAGTTCACCGTTTTCAATCAACTGGCCCCACTCACAGCCAAACTGAAACTTGTTGCGCGCGTCATCAATGGACCAGGAGCGATTGTTCGACATCAGGATGCCGTTCTCGATGTTGCCGATCAGGCTGTTCATCGACTGATCGCCCGGCTCGATGTTGAGATTGGCCATGCGATCAATCGGTGGGCGGTTCCAGTTGCAGGCGCGGCTGTTGGCAACGCCTTCAAGACCACTGCGGTATTGCGACAGCGCACCCCCCAGCGGTCGTTGCAGCAGGCCGTTGCGAATCAGAAACTGCTTGCTGGCCGGGGTGCCGTCATCGTCATGTGCGTAACTGGCCAGTTGCTCCGGAATTTCCGGGTCGAACGTTACGTTCAGCAGACTGGAACCGTACTGCAGCGTGCCGAAGTCCGACGCCTTGACGAAGCTGGTGCCCGCGTAATTGCGCTCATCGCCCAGAATGCGGTCCAGCTCCAGTGGATGGCCGATGGACTCGTGAATCTGCAGGGTCATCTGGTCGGGCAGCAACAGCAGGTCACGTGGGCCGGTAGGCGTGTTGGGCGCGAGAATCAGTTGCAAGGCCTGATCGGCAACTACCGTTGCAGCACCGATCAGTCCGCAATGGCTCAGCACTTCAATGCCGCCTTGCTGGCCAAAGTTATCCCCACCCAAGGTGCGGGTCTGGCTGTCCTGACCGTCATAGGCGGTGACGCTCATGCCCGGATATACAAAGCGCTGCGCCTGACGAATTTCCGCGCCAGCGCTGTTGAGGTAGATCTGCTCAACCGTTTCCAGGCCCAGGCTCGCCTGCCAGCTGACCAGGCGCTCGTCTTGCGGGACCGAGTTGGACTCGGCCATCAATAGCCCGATGCAGTCGCTCAGCGGCGGGAAGGCATCGCTGAAATGTGGTGACAGGTAATCGGCGCGTGCGGTTGAGACCGCGTGGTCTGAGAGGTCCAGCAGCGCATGCGGTGCAAGGCGCCTGGCCATGGCGACAGCTTGATTCAGGGCCGTCTGCAGACCGGCCTGAGAGATATCGTGGGTGGCGGCGTAGGCCTCGACACCTTTGACACGCGCCGTGAGCATCGCACCTTCGTCGCTACTCAACGATGGCGGTTCGGCGACATTCTTGCGCACGCACAGGCGTTGGCCAGTGCGGCGGACATAACGTACAGAAAAGAATTGCGCATCGCTCTGGAGGGCAGCGAAACGCTGCTTGAGTTGCGCGGAGAAATCGAACATGCAGACAAGCTCCTTCTTGAGGGCGGTCGGTAAAGTCCGTAAGGCCTCGTGGGCCCATTGCCATGAATCATGAGATTAACCCGTAGACGTGCGGGCTGCACCTGCAAGCGTGAGATAGAGGCTTGCGCGGGGATTGCAATGAGCTGAAGCACACCTTCGAGCTGACCGAGTGAGGGCGAGCCGGGGGATAGCTGTCTTGTACGCGAAGGTTGCTGCACGGGCGGTACATCTCGAGTGGATGCACCGCCCTTTCAGCAAGCCAGTCTGCGATCAGGCCGAAGCGCCGATCTCGCGCAGTGGCTTGTTGCGTGCAGGCTTGTCACCGGCCACGTAGTAGTCAGCGGTGCTGCGTGGGAGAGGCTGGCGACCACGGATCTTGTCGGCGATTTTCTCGGCGATCATGATCGTCGGCGCATTCAGGTTGCCCGTTGTGATCAGCGGCATGATCGACGCATCCACGACGCGCAGACCTTGCAGACCATGTACGCGGCCCTGACCATCGACCACCGCCATCTCGTCGGTGCCCATCTTGCACGAACACGACGGGTGATAAGCCGTTTCAGCGTGTTCACGCACAAAGGTGTCCAGATCTTCATCCGACTGCACTTCAATGCCTGGGCTGATTTCGCGGCCGCGGTACGGGTCCAGTGCCGGTTGCTGGATGATTTCGCGGGTCAGCCGAATGCCGTCGCGAAATTCCTGCCAGTCCTGCTCGGACGCCATGTAATTGAACAGGATGCTCGGGTACTCGCGCGGGTCTTTGGACTTGACCTGCACACGGCCACGGCTCGGCGAGCGCATGGAGCCCACGTGCGCTTGGAAACCATGCTCCTGCACGCCCTTGGTGCCGTTGTAATTGATCGCAACCGGCAGGAAGTGGTACTGGATGTTCGGCCATTCAAATGCCGTGCTCGAACGGATGAAACCACCGGCTTCGAACTGGTTGCTGGCGCCAATACCGGTGCCGAGGAACATCCATTGCGCGCCAATCGCAGGCTGATTCCACCACAGCAGGGAAGGGTAGAGCGACACAGGCTTGGTGCAGGCGTACTGCAAGTACATTTCCAGGTGATCCTGGAGGTTCTGGCCAACGCCAGGCAGGTCGTGTACCACCGGGATGTCGAGCTTTTTCAGCACTTCAGCCGGGCCGACGCCGGAGCGTTGCAGAATCTGGGGTGAGGCAATCGCACCACCACACAGCAGCACTTCCTTGCGGGCACGGGCTTCGATGCGCGTGTCGCTGTCGCCTACCAGATACGCCACGCCGACCGCACGCTTGCCATCGAACAGAACACGGTCAGTCAATGCGTGAGTCACGATGGTCAGCGTCGAGCGCTTTTTCGCTTCGTCCAGATACCCACGTGCGGTGCTCGCGCGACGGCCGTTCGGCGTCACGGTGCGGTCCATCGGACCGAAACCTTCCTGCTGATAGCCGTTGAGGTCGTCGGTGCGAGGGTAGCCCGCTTGTACGCCTGCTTCGACCATGGCGTGGAACAGCGGGTTGTTGCCTGCCTTCGGCGTGGTCACGCTGACCGGACCTTCGCCGCCGTGATAGTCGTTCGGGCCGATGTCACGTGTCTCGGCCTTGCGGAAGTACGGCAGGCAATCGAGATAAGTCCAGTCTTCCAGTCCTGGCTCTTTTGCCCAGCCGTCGTAGTCCATCGCGTTGCCGCGGATGTAGCACATGCCGTTGATAAGCGACGAGCCACCCAGGCCCTTGCCGCGGCCACATTCCATGCGGCGGTTGTTCATGTGCGGCTCGGGCTCGGTTTCATAGGCCCAGTTGTAACGGCGGCCTTGCAGCGGGAAAGCCAGTGCGGCGGGCATCTGGGTACGGAAGTCCAGACGATAGTCGGGGCCGCCGGCTTCCAGCAGCAGAACGGTGACGCCCGCGTCTTCGGTGAGACGGGCTGCCAGCGTGTTACCGGCCGAGCCTGCGCCAATGATGATGTAGTCGTATTCCTGGGACATAACTGCGCCCTCTCAAGGTAGGTGGGGCAAATGCAATTCAGCGCAAGGTCGAGCGATTCGACGCTCGACCCCTAGCACCCCATGCTAGTGCGCTACTTGAAACGTGCCCTTTCGCAAGCTTGCTCGCTCCCGCTTTTCAGCTGTTGGAGCGGGTGTGTGCGCAAAGGCCTCGCCTCAGACGAAGTCCAACTCAACGAATGCTTAGAACACCGAGGCGTAGTCGCCCAGTTCGATCTGTACCGATTTGATGCGTGTGTACTGGGTCAGGGAGCTGATGCCGTTTTCGCGGCCCACGCCCGACTGCTTGTAGCCGCCGACCGGCATTTGCGCCGCCGACTCGCCCCAGGCATTGATCCAGCAGATACCGGCTTCCAGTTGATGAATCACGCGGTGAGCGCGGTTCAGGTCGCGGGTCACGATGCCTGCAGCCAGGCCGAAGTCAGTGTCGTTGGCACGACGCACCACTTCCTCTTCGGTGTCGTAGCCGAGGATGCTCATTACCGGGCCGAAGATTTCTTCGCGCACGATGGTCATCTCATCGGTGCAGTCAGTGAACACGGTAGGTGCCACGAACGCGCCTTTGTCGAAGACGCCACCGCTCAGACGTTCGCCACCACACAGCAGGCGTGCGCCTTGCTCTTTGCCCTTGGCGATATAACCCAGCACATTTTCCATGTGCTCGAAGCTGACCAGCGGGCCGAAGTTGATGTTTTCGTCCTCTGGGTTGCCGGCGCGAATACGCTTCACTCGCTCAAGAATTTTGGCCTCGAACTCGGCCTTCAATGCGTTCGGAACGAACACGCGAGTGCCGTTGGTGCAGACCTGGCCGGAACTGTAGAAGTTGGCCATCATCGCGATGTCGGCGGCGCGGTCCAGATCGGCGTCATCAAAAATGATCAATGGCGACTTGCCGCCCAATTCCATGGTCACTTCCTTGAGCGAAGAGCTCGAAGCGCTGGCCATGACTTTCTTGCCGGTGTCGGTGCCGCCAGTGAACGACACCTTCTCGATGCGCGGATGCTCGGTGATCCAGGTGCCAACTTCACGGCCGCTGCCGGTCAGCACGTTGAATACGCCGTTTGGCACACCAGCTTCGGTGTAGATTTCGGCGAGTTTCAAGGTGGTCAGCGAGGTGACTTCGCTCGGCTTGAAGATCATTGCATTGCCTGCGGCCAGAGCCGGTGCGGATTTCCACAGGGCGATCTGGATCGGGTAGTTCCACGCGCCGATTCCAGCCACAACGCCCAGCGGTTCGCGACGGGTGTAAACGAACGACGAATCACGCAGCGGAATCTGTTCGCCTTCGATGGCGGGCACCAGGCCCGCGTAATATTCCAGCACATCGGCACCGGTGACGATGTCGACGAAGCGGGTCTCGGAGATCGCCTTGCCGGTGTCCAGGGTTTCCAGCGCTGCCAGCTCATCGTTACGCTCGCGCAGAATATCGACGGCACGGCGCAGGATGCGGGAGCGCTCGACGGCGGTCATCGCAGCCCAGATTTTCTGGCCCTTTTCAGCAGCGACCACAGCGCGCTCTACGTCTTCTTTGCTGGCGCGCTGGATCTCGGCAAGTACTTCGCCATTCGCCGGGTTGATCGCCTGGAAGGTTTCGGTGTTGCTGGCATCGACATAACCGCCGTCGATATAGAGTTTCTGCAATTCAAAACGGGCCATAAAGTCCTCGCAAATTCAGTGGGGGGCGATGACTGATTTCAGTGTGCCGGAAACATTGGGCAACACGGGCGTTCAGTCGTTCGGTGAGGGGGGGGCGTCAAGCCCTGGGCTCACTGCTTCGCCAGTTGGAAATCCATGTATTCGTAGGCAATCCGTTGCGCTTGTTCGGTGTCGAATGCATCGCCTGACAGCGCGCCTCTCAGCCATAGCCCGTCAATCAGGGCGGCGAGACCGCGTGCGGCACTGCGTGCCTGTTCCTGTGGCAATACACGGCGGAACTGGCAGCACAGATTCGAGTACAGGCGGTGATCGTTGATACGCTGCAAACGGTGCAGCGACGGGTGATGCATGCTGGTTGCCCAGAAGGCGAGCCAGGTTTTCATGGCTGGGCCGTTGACCTGGCTGGCGTCGAAGTTGCCTTCGATGATCACTTGCAGGTGTGCGCGTGGGCTATCGTCAGTAAGGGCCTGCCGGCGCTCGCGGACAGTCTGGATCAAGGCATTCATCAAGTGCCGCATGGTGGCGGCAATCAGGCCGTTCTTGTCCTGAAAGTAGTGACTGATGATGCCGTTCGAGACACCCGCCAACCGGGCGATCAACGCGATACTGGCGTCGCCCATGCCGACTTGATCGACCGCAGTCAGCGTGGCCTGGATCAACTGTTGGCGGCGGATGGGTTGCATACCCACTTTAGGCATTGACTGAGTTCTCCCGGGCTTTGAAGTGATCGCGGTACCGAAATGGTCGAGCCAGTCTAAAGATTTTTGATTGAACGATCAATCAATAAAAAGCCAAGGTGTTTGAAAGGAGGGTAGGAGGCTTGCTCTCGAAGGCTCTGTAACAGGCGCTGAACAGGTGGCTGGTGTGGCGACTTCTTTCTCAGCAAACGGAATGTCGCCCGGCTGACTCCCACGGTATGCCTCCAGATGGAGTGCATGCCGTGGGAGCCCATGCATCAGCCGTGATTTTTTCCCAGCAGGGCGTGGTACAGCTCGGTGTCACCGAGGATGCCGACGACCTGGTTGCCGTCCTGCAGGACCAGTTTGTTGCCGGTCTGGTAGCGAATCTGCAAGGCGTCACGCATGCCGATGTTGGAATGCACGAGGGTAGGACGGCGATCGAGGGTGTTGACGTCCTGCCCCGGCGTCCAGTTCTGCAAGTCAAGCGTGCCAGCGCCCTGACGTGCGCCTTTGATGACGTTGCCTTCGGCCAGGTCCAGCCACGAGTCGCCACCCGGATCCAGGCAGACGGAGCCGTTGACGCGGGTGCATTGATCCACGGTGCGCATCAGGCTGCGCCCGCACAGCACGTTGAGCGGGTTGGTGTGTGCCACGAACGTGCGCACGTATTCATCAGCCGGGTTGAGCACGATCTGTTCCGGCACGCTGTACTGGACGATCCGACCGTCTTTCATGATTGCGATGCGGCTGCCCAGTTTCAGCGCCTCATCCAGGTCATGGCTGACGAACACGATGGTCTTGCTCAGTTTGCTTTGCAGGGCCAGCAGTTCGTCCTGCAGCCCTTGGCGGATCAGTGGGTCGAGTGCCGAGAACGGTTCGTCCATCAGCAGGATGTCGGCGTCCATCGCCAGTGCACGTGCCAGGCCTACACGCTGCTGCATGCCGCCGGACAGTTCGTCTGGCTTCTTGTTGCGCCACTGGGTCAGGCCGACCAGCTCCAGTTTCTCGTCCACCAGCTTGCGCCGTTCCTTCTCGGGACGGCCCTGCATTTCCAGGCCGAAACTGATGTTTTCGCGCACGGTCAGCCAAGGCATCAGGGCGAACTTCTGAAACACCATGGCGATACGCTTGGTGCGCATCATCTTCAGTTCGGCGGCCGAGCAGTTGGCGATGTTGATCTGCGAGCCTTCGTGTTCGACGAACAGCGAGCCACGGCTCACGGTGTTGAGGCCGTTGATGCAGCGCAACAGGCTGGATTTACCGGAGCCCGACAGGCCCATCAGAACGCAGATTTCACCCTTCTCGATATCGAGGCTGGCTTTCTCCACACCGACGATCTGGCCGGTTTTCTTGAGAATCTGATCACGCGTGAGGCCTTCATCCAGCAGCTTGAGGGCTTCACGCGGGTCCTTGGCGAAGATGACGTCTACCTGGTCGAATTTGATGATGCTCATGCGTCGGACCCTACCTTGGCTTCGGGTTGTTTGCAGATACGGTCGAGCATGATTGCCAGCAATACGATCGCCAGGCCCGCTTCGAAGCCCAGTGCGATATCAGCCGTGTTCAATGCGTTGACCACCGGTTTGCCCAAGCCGTCTGCACCGACCAGCGCGGCGATCACCACCATCGACAACGACAGCATGATGCACTGGGTGATGCCGGCAGCGATGCTTGGCATGGCGTAAGGGAGTTCGATTCGGGTCAGTAACTGGCGTCGCGACGAGCCAAACGCTTTGCCCGCGTCCAGCAATTCATGGGGCACATCGCGAATGCCCAGATACGTCAGGCGGATCGGCGCGGCGATGGCAAAGACCACCGTTGAAATGAGACCCGGTACAACGCCCAGGCCGAACAACGTGAGGGTCGGGATCAGGTAAACAAAGGTTGGAACCGTCTGCATCAAGTCCAGCAGCGGGCGGATGATCGTATAGAACATCGGCTTGTGCGCGGCGATGATGCCCAGAGGCACACCGATGACGACGCAGACCAGTGTGGCGAACAGCACCTGAGCCAGGGTTTCCATGGTTTCCTGCCAGTAATGCAGGTTCAGGATCAGCAGGAACGAGAGGATGACAAAAACCGTCAGGCCCCACTTGCGTTGAATAAAGTGCGCAAGGGCAGCGATCAGGCCGATCAGGACGAATGGATTGAACCAGGTCAGCGCGAAGGTAAACCCGTGGATCATCATTTCCAGTGTCGAGGCAATCGCATCGAAGTAGTCAGCGCCATTGCGCGTCAACCAGTCGACGAACGCCGCGATGTACTCGCCCAAAGGGATTTTATGATCAGTCAGCATGATAGTGATTGTCCGCTTACGGAGAAGAATGAGAACAGCAGGCGGGGCCAGCCCGCCTGCCGCCGTCTTACTGAGTCAGCTTGGCCTTGGCAGCCTCCAGACCTGGTTTGCCGTCAACGGTGGTCACGCCAGCGAGCCAGGTGTCGAGCACCTGAGGGTTTTTCTTGAGCCATGCCTTCGCGGCGGCATCAGGTTTGATCTTGTCGTCCAGCACATTGCCCATCAGGGTGCTTTCCATGTCCAGCGTGAACGACAGATTCTTGAGCAACTGGCCTACGTTGCTGCATTCCTGCGTGTAGCCTTTGCGGGTGTTGGTGTAGATCGTGGCCTGACCGAAGTTGGGGCCGAAGAAATCGTCGCCGCCAGTCAGATACTTCATTTTGAAGCGAGTGTTCATCGGATGCGGTTCCCAGCCCAGGAACACGACATCGGTATTGCGGCGAGCTGCGCGATCAACCTGCGACAGCATGCCGGCTTCGCTGGACTCCACCACCTTGAAGCCTGCGTCTTTCAGGCCGAAGGCGTTCTTGTCGATCATGCTCTGGATCAGGCGGTTGCCGTCGTTGCCGGGTTCGATGCCGTAAATCTTGCCATCCAGCTCTTTCTTGAATTTGGCGATATCGGAAAAATCTTTCAGGCCCTTGTCGTAGAGGGCTTGTGGCACTGCCAGGGTGTATTTGGCGTTTTCCAGATTGGCGCGCACGGTTTCGACGGTGCCAGCCTCGCGATAGGCCTTGATGTCGTTTTCCATGGTCGGCATCCAGTTACCCAGAAACACGTCCATGTTCTTGCCGTCCGCCAGCGACTTGTAAGTCACGGGGACAGAAATCATGGTGGTTTTGGTTTTGTAGCCGAGGGATTCAAGTACTGCGCTGGTCACTGCGGTGGTGACCGTGATGTCTGTCCAGCCTACATCGGAGAAGTTCACGGTGTGGCAGGCCTCTGGTTCGGCGGCCTGTGCCAGCACCGGTAAACAGAGTGTGGCTGCCAACAGCAACGATTTGGAACCTTTCATGGGTTGGACTCCTGTGAGTTTTTTTTAGTCATCAGCAGGTGAGCGCTGACGCGGCTTGGGTGTTGGCGAGGCATTTCGCGAAGCTCCATCACTGCGCCTGGCGATCGTGTCGGGACCGATCATGTAACAGGCAAAATCAAACGCATACAGGGGGCGTCGTATCCAGTACAGGCGGGGTCGCATCCAGTGTGCGCAAGGTCGCTTACAGATTTTTTAAGCCCTGCAAGCGCACTGCTACAGTGGTGGAGCAGCCAAAAAGCGGCCAGAAACGGTAACTGGCACGTTGCGCGACGCCGTAGTCGCCAGCGGACAGGATGCTGTCGGTATCAGGTGTCATGCGCCACTGCAAAGGCCCATGCTGCGGCCATGGCAGTGGATGGCGGCTTGAAGCGTAGCAGCTCTGCTGCCTGATGCTTCAGCAGGTCAACAAGCGGTACGTTTTCGACGACTGCTGTGCTTTTTCGCCTGCCATTGCGACACCGTTATCCGCATGGCGCCTTCGCGAACGCGGTCTTTTTGAGGGGAGTAATGCGGGTAAGTTCACCGCTGCGCTTGTTTGTCCTGCATGAACAAAAATGCCACTACATGTTGAAAGCTGCTCGCTTTTTGAACACAGGCCTTCGGGGCCGCCACCTTTTAGCGCGAAATAACGACATCGGGCGACGTGCCATCTGATCGTGCTTTGAGTAGCACTCGTGCACCCCAGGCCCCGCCGACGTTTCCCTTCAGTGATACCGAAGTGCTCACCGTGCCTGCGCTGGAGCAGGGGCGGTAGTCGCAAACAGACAGGCGGGTCGCTGCCGGTTAGACGCATCGCGACGTCGTTTTCAGGGGTTGTTGAATGGCTGATCAAATTTAGGCATGGGATTTGCGATGTCATTGCAAAGCCCTTCATTGACGAGGGCTATAACAAGAGCCTTGTCTGAGGCCAGCCACCGCCAAGTGAGGAGACAGTGTGATGACATCGTTCAATGCAGGGGCTCAACCCCAGAACCGCGCGCCACAATCCATCGGCTTTCTGCTGCTGGACAACTTCACCCTGATCTCTCTGGCGTCGGCGGTCGAGCCTCTTCGCATGGCCAATCAGCTGTCGGGTCGCGAATTGTATCGCTGGACAACACTGAGCGTGGACGGTGGTCAGGTCTGGGCCAGTGACGGTCTGCAGATCACCCCGGACGCGGCGATGCACAACGCGCCAGCACTGGACACCGTCATTGTCTGTGGCGGTGTCGGTATACAGCGCACTGTCACCCGTGAGCACGTGAGCTGGCTGCAAAGCCAGGCACGTCAGTCCCGCCGTCTGGGCGCCGTATGCACCGGCAGTTGGGCATTGGCATGTGCCGGTCTGCTGGACGGCTTTGATTGCAGCGTGCACTGGGAATGTCTGGCGTCGATGCAGGAAGCCTTTCCTCGTGTGGCCATGAGTACTCGCTTGTTCACCCTGGATCGCAACCGCTTCACCAGTTCCGGCGGTACGGCTCCACTGGACATGATGCTGCACCTGATCAGCCGTGATCACGGGCGCGAGTTGTCGGCAGCGATTTCCGAAATGTTCGTCTACGAGCGTATTCGTAACGAACAGGACCATCAGCGCGTGCCGCTCAAGCACATGCTGGGTACCAACCAGCCCAAATTGCAGGAAATCGTCGCGTTGATGGAGGCCAACCTCGAAGAGCCGATCGATCTCGATGAGCTGGCCGTCTTCGTGACCGTTTCACGCAGGCAGCTGGAGCGCCTGTTTCAGAAATACCTGCACTGCTCGCCGTCGCGCTACTACCTCAAGCTGCGCCTGATCCGCGCCCGACAGTTGCTCAAGCAGACGCCGATGTCGATCATCGAAGTGGCGTCGGTCTGTGGGTTTGTCTCGACGCCGCACTTTTCCAAGTGCTATCGCGAATACTTCGGCATCCCGCCGCGCGATGAGCGCGTCGGTTCCAACACCGCTCAACAGGTCGCCATGATGCCGATTCCACAGGCCATGGTGCTGGCGCCACTTTCAGGGCCGCTGTCGGCATTGAGTCAGGCGCGCAATGAATCGACGTTTGCCAGCGTAAGGCTGTAAATCCTCATCTCCCCAAGAGCGCAACTGCGGGTCAGCCGCAGATGCGCATCGGGGCACGGAGTTACGGTTTAAACACTGAACCGCGCAACCATGCTGTTCAGGTCAACGGCCAAACGTGACAGCTCGGTGCTGGCAGCGCTGGTCTGGTTGGCGCCGGTGGTGGACTGAGCTGACAGATCACGAATATTCACCAGGTTGCGATCCACTTCACGGGCTACCTGGGCCTGTTCTTCAGCCGCGCTGGCGATCACCAGATTGCGCTCGTTGATCTCTTCAACCGCACTGTTGATGGTGTCCAGTGCCATGCCTGCGCCCTTGGCAATGCTCAGCGTGGACTCAGCGCGCTCGGTGCTGTTGCGCATGGAGGTCACGGCCTGCTCGGTGCCGCCCTGGATGCTGCCAATCATGCGTTCGATTTCGCTGGTCGACTGCTGGGTGCGGTGCGCAAGGGCGCGAACTTCGTCTGCAACCACGGCAAAACCTCGACCGGCTTCACCGGCGCGTGCAGCCTCGATCGCGGCGTTCAGGGCCAGCAGGTTGGTCTGGTCGGCCAGGCCGCGGATCACATCCAGCACTTTGCCGATATCGCGGGACTCGTCTGCCAGGTTGCTGATCAGCACGGAGGTGCTTTGCACATCGCCGCTCATGCGTTCGATGGCATTCACGGTTTCCTGGACCAGATCGCGTCCATCACTGGCGGACGACGTTGCATTACGTGACGCTTCGGAGGTGCTGGTCGCGTTGCGTGCGACTTCTTCCACGGCGCTGGTCATCTCGTTGACAGCGGTGGCCGCCTGTTCGATTTCGTCGTTCTGCTGCACCAGACCGCGCGCGCTCTCATCGGTAACGGCATTCAGTTCTTCGGCGGCGGACGCCAGTTGTGTGGCCGAACCGGAGATACGCTGCAGGGTGTCGCGCAGCTTTTCCTGCATGGTTTTCATGGCCATCAGCAAACGGCCGGCTTCATCGGTGCCATCGACGTTGATCGGGCGTGTCAGGTTGCCTTGGGCGATGGTTTCTGCGGCTTCAAGTGCGGCGGCGATCGGGTTGGTGATGCTCTTGATCAACATCCAGGCAAACACGATGGTCAGTAGCGTGGCGGCGATCAACAGACCGATCACCAGGTTGAAAGCCGACTTGTATTCATTGGCCGCCTGATTCTTGACCTCAGTCAGCTGCGCGGTATTGACGTCCACCAGCTTGCTGAGCACTACGTTCATCTGATCCGAGTTACTGAGCATCTCGTTGTTGAGCAGGTCCTGCAGTTCGCTGATCCTGTTGCTCAGGGTCAGGGTTCTCATCCGGTCTTCCAGTTGACGGTATTGACCGAGCAACTGAACGTACTGGTTGTAGAGCGCACGCTCCTGCGGTTCGCTGATCAGCTTCTCGTAAACGGCCTGTGCGTCGGTGATCTGCTGGTTGCGCATCACGAACAGTTCCAGAGTCTTTTTCTGGATGTCCGGCTCGCGATTCACCAGCAGTCGATACGACAGCACGCGCAAGCGGATGCTGACTTCCGCGAAGCGGTCCAGACTTTTGATGCTCGGTACGTTGCCGTTGGCCAGTTCTTCTGTGGCGCCGCGAATCTTGCTCATTTGAGAGAGCGCGAACACGCCCAGAATCAGCATGAGCGTTCCGATCATGGCGAAGCCAAGGAACGCGCGCGGAGCGATGTTCATATTTCTCAGGGACATGGAAGGCCTCCAGGGTCAGGTGCGCAATCCCTGCGTCATAAGCGATAAGTCATCGTGAATGAGGGCCTATCGGTCATGGGAATGAAGTCTTGAGCGTCGCGGAGGCATTTAGCCTTGCGTCCATTCATGACGTTTTCTTCATTCAGTCAGCATCAGGCCGCGTAACCCCCTGAAATTAGGGGGTGCAAGGGTTTCAGAGTAATAGCAGCCTGCCATGCGGCTGTGCGTTTTTGTCGCAGGCGTGAGCGGCCTGACGAACAGCGGGAACCGGATACCGGAAACGCAGTCACAGGTCGCCTATGCGTTTACGTTATTGACGTGTCCATGGCGTGAACAGCCGGTTTTTTCCGCTGGCTGGACGCTGGGATGCGCAGTGACTTTTCTTTATCGTGTGCGCCCGTTGAAATTTGCTCGAGTAATCAAAATGTTGGAAGCCTCCCTTAGCCAGTTGGAACAGCTTGTCGGTGACCTGGTGCAACAGAACCAGAACCTGCAAAACACAAATGCACAGCTCAGCGCCGAGCTGGCAAAAGCCAAGGACGAGAACGACAGTTTGCAGTTGAGCCTGATGGAACAGGAAGAAAAACAGGGCAGCACCGCAGCCCGCATTCAGGCATTGGTCGAGCGCGCTACCAGCGCAAGTGCTGTCGGCGCATGAACATCGACAGAGACGGGATCACCGTCCTCTCGATTCTGGGCAACCAGTATTCGGTAAAAGCCCCGGAGGGCGAAGACGTAAAGCTGATGCAGGCCGCTGCGATGCTCAACGCTTCGCTGGCCGACACCAAGCGAAAGTACCCGACCCTGATTGGTGATCGGCTGTTGGTGCTGGCCGCGCTGAACCTGTGCTCGCAGCAGATTGACCTGCAACAGCAGCACAAGGTCGAGCTGGCGCGTTACGAAGATCAGGTCAGTGCAACAGTCGACGTGATCGCGCGGACTATTTCGCAGGGCTGATCTGCCCCCATGCGCGAGCCAACAGCTGCCAGCGCCCCGCTGCTACAGCAGGATCAGCGGGGCTGTCTGGCAAGCGCTGCTGTGGTCCCTTTCAGGCCTTTGTCTGACTTTGTTTGTAGGCCGCCAGCGCCGGCAGCAGCTGCTGGTCGATGGCCTGCCGCACGGCTGGCAGGATGGTTGCGCTGCCGGTCAGCAATTGCTCGACCAGACGCCGCAATGCCGTGGCGCGCTCTGCGTTGAGGCCGCACACCACGTGTGCGCAGGCTTGTTCGGCAGTCGCGCCGCTGGGCATATCGAAACCCAGCGCCCTGAACTGACCCAGCAAGTCCTCTTGATCAATCAAGTCCGCGTGCATCATGGCGTGTCTTTCCTTTGATTGGAGTTTGTCCCGATTCTGGTGCGGCATTCGTATCCGGGCAACCCTCCCGGAGCATGGATGACTGAATTGGCTATCAGCACGTCGCTTTCAGACGGCAAAGCGCTCCACCATCGCGACGTTTGTCCGTTTCAAACCCTTGTTCATCGCTCAGTTTTGCTAAACTGCGCAGCCTTGCAGGAGCTGCCATGAATTACCGTCACGCCTACCATGCCGGCAACCACGCCGACGTGTTCAAACACATCGCACTGACTCGCTTGATCGCCCTCATGGCGCGCAAGGAGCAGCCGTTCGCCTATCTCGACACCCACGCGGGACTGGGTCTGTATGACCTCAAGGGCGACCAGGCCACGCGTACCGGCGAATGGCTGGAAGGCGTGGGTCGTTTGTGGGACGCCCCGGACGTGCCAGCGCTGGCCGCCGATTACCTGCAAGTGCTGCACGACATGAATCCGGATGGCGAATTACGCTATTACCCGGGCTCACCTGAGCTGGCACGCCGTCTGACGCGTGAGCGCGAGCGGGTATTGCTCAACGAGAAGCACCCCGAAGACGGACGTCTGCTCAAAGAGAACATGAAAGGTGATCGCCGTGTTGCGGTTCATCTGGGTGAAGGCTGGCATGTGCCGCGGGCATTGCTGCCGGTGGCCGAGAAACGTGCGGTGATGCTGATTGATCCGCCCTTCGAGCAGCTTGACGAAATGAAGCGCTGTGCGGTGGCGCTCAAGGAAACCATCGGACGCATGCGTCAGACAGTGGCGGCGATCTGGTATCCGATCAAGGACACTCGTCTGCTCAGGCGTTTCTATCAGGACCTGGCCGAAACCGGCGCGCCCAAACTGCTGCGCGTCGAGTTGTTCGTCCACCCGATCGATACCCCCGCCAGCCTCAATGGCTCAGGCCTGGCCATCGCCAACCCGCCCTGGGGGCTGGAAGAAGAACTGCGCGAGCTGATGCCTTATCTGGCCGAAAAACTGGGCCAGACCCAGGGCGGCTGGAAGATGGACTGGCTGATTGCCGAGTAACCGTCGAGGCCCGTTCTTCGGTTGGCTGCGAGCAGGCTGCTGAGTAACACCTGCATCTGAAAGCGGTGCGGCGCTTCCAGTCGTGCCTTCGCGAGCAAACGGAACGCCGTCCGGCTGACTCCCCCAACTATCAAACCTGGAAACAGGTTTGAAGTGGGAAGAGCCTAGCGACGTTCCGCTTGCTGACGAAGAGGCCAGTAGGCGCGCTGACCTACGCGCCTCGGCAAACCTGTACTAGCCTGTTGTATCAAGCCGGCAGGCAGACGCCGGTTCCGCCCAGGCCGCAATAGCCTTGCGGGTTCTTCGCCAGATATTGCTGGTGGTACGCTTCGGCGAAATACACCGTCGGTGCTTCTTCGATCTCGGTCGTGATTTCACTCAGGCCCGCTTTGCTCAATTCGGCCTGAAACGCCTGCGCACTGGCCTTGGCAGCTTCCAGCTGTTCGGGTTGTGTGCAGTAAATCACCGAGCGGTACTGCGTGCCGATGTCATTGCCCTGACGCATACCCTGGGTCGGGTTGTGTGCTTCCCAGAACACTTTGAGCAGCGACTCGTAACTGATTTTTTCAGGCTCGTAGACCACCAGCACGACTTCGCTGTGGCCGGTAAGGCCGGAGCAGACTTCTTCATAGGTAGGGTTCGGCGTCATGCCGCCTGCATAGCCGACGGCAGTGCTGACAACCCCTTCCTGTTGCCAGAGACGGCGCTCGGCACCCCAGAAACAGCCCATGCCGAAAATGGCAAATTCCACGTTGTTCGAAAACGGGCCCAGCAGCGGATTGCCGTTGACGAAGTGGGTTTCCGGAAGCGACATGGGAGTTTCGCGGCCTGGCAATGCTTGCTGGGCGGTAGGCAGTACGTTTTTGTTCACTAGAATTTCCGAGCGCAAAGTCATCAACCACATCCTCTTGTCAGAGACAGGCAGCAGGGGTCAGGACGGATAAATGGGCTACATGAGCCCGTTACACGTACCAACACGTGCCGGCGTGTAAAAACAGAGCGATAGTTTGCCCGACAGAACGGAGCGCAGGAAGGGGATTCAGATGGGTGCGCGACGAGGGTAGCGCGCCAGCTTTTCGATCAACGCTTCGCCGGGGATGGGTTTGTCGAACAGATAACCCTGTCCGACATCGCAACGATGACGTCGCAGGAACGCCAGCTGGGCAGCAGTTTCAATGCCTTCGGCCACTACTTTGAGCTTCAGATTGTGAGCCATGGCAATGACCGCCGAGGTGATTTCCATGTCGTCTTCGTCATCAGGAATGTCCCGAATAAAGCTGCGATCAATCTTGATCACATCAATCGGGAATTTTTTCAGATAACTGAACGATGAGTACCCCGTACCAAAGTCATCCATCGCCAGCGACAGGCCAAGCTTCTTCAGCGAGTCGAGCTGCTGACGGGTGTCTTCGGTCGCTTCCAGCAGCAGACCCTCGGTCAGTTCCAGTTCCAGCAGCGAGGCGTCGAGCGCTTCTTCCTTGAGGATCGCGGCAATCGAGGACACCAGCTCAGGGTCGGAGAACTGCTTGGGCGAGACGTTGATCGCCACCTGCAGATTGCCGAAGCCTGCTGCGGTCAGGTCCTTGCTCATGCGGCAGGACTGGCGCGCCACCCATTTGCCGATCGGAATGATCAGGCCGGTTTCTTCCGCGACACTGATGAACTGATCCGGGCGAATCATGCCTTTTTCAGGGTGATTCCAGCGTAGCAGCGCTTCCATGCCGGTCAGGCGACCGGTCAGCAGGCACAGTTTGGGTTGATAGAAAACTTCCAGCTCATTCTGGGTCAGAGCGCGGCGCAGGTTGTTTTCGACGAACAGCTTGTAGCTGGCTTCGGCGTTCAGCGCCTCGGTGAACACCTGTACTTGATGCTTGCCGTTGGCTTTGGCCTTGTGCAGGGCAAGGCCGGCGTTTTTCATCAGCGTCTGGGGGTCGCGCCCGTGCAGTGGCGCGCACGCCAAACCGACCGAGCCGGTCACGCTGATCAACTGATTGTCGACGAACATGGGCTTGTCCAGCGTCGCCAGCACCTGGCTTGCAATGCTTTGCCCGGCTTCCTGACCGGTATGGTCGAGCAGGACGGCAAACTCGTTACTGGCAAAGCGCGCCAGTATGTCAGACGGGCTCAGGGTATTGCGCAGGCGGCGTGCAAGGCTGATCAGCAGCTTGTCACCGGTCTGGTGACCCAGGCTGTCGTTGATGCGCTTGAAGTTGTCGATATCGACCAGCAGCAGGCTCATGGGCGTATCGGTGTCACGGTCAAAGCGTTCGTCCAGGTTGCGAATGAACGCCGGACGGTTGCCCAGATTGGTGAGGTTGTCGGTATACGCCAGCCGCTCGATACGCTGCTGCGCCAGCTTGCTCTGGGTGATGTCTTCGTAAATGCCGATGTAATGCGTCAGTTCACGGTTGTCGCCGTAAACCTTGGAAATCGACAGCTGGCTCCAGTAGGGCTCCAGGTTTTTTCGTCGGCTCTTGAATTCCCCCTGCCAACTGTTGCTGCTGGTCAGGCTGGAATTGGCTTCAAGCAACAACTCGTTGAGGTTTTCCAGCGCAGGCAGTTCCGACAGTCTGTGCCCGGCAACTTCTTCGGAGCTGTATTGCGTGATGGCCGTGAAGCTCGGGTTGACGTACTCGACCACGCCATCGCAGTTGACCAGCAGAAACGCGTTGGCACTTTGCTCGACGGCGCGCTGAAACAAGTGAAGCGCATTGGTGGCGGCGCGGCGGTTCAGATTATTGATGACCTGGGCGAACTGGTCGGCCAGCTCACCGGCAAAGGCGATCTCGTCGGTCTGCCATTCGCGTGTCGTGCCGGTCTGTTCCAGGCACAGCACGCCCACCACTTGGCCGTCGATACGGATACTTGCATCAAGAACCGCGTTGACGCCCTGCGGGTGAAGGTCTTCAGCCAACTCTCGGGTGCGCGGGTCGGAATGGATATTGCTCGCATCGATGGCCCTGCTGGTGTGCAGGGCCTGGAGGTAGCTGGGGTAAGGGCTGATGTCGATGGGCGAGCGGGGCTGATAATCGCCCGTCTGGCGACGATAATCGGCGATGGGCTCAAGGTATTTGTCGTTGAGGTTCCAGATGCTGGCCCGATCAACGTCATAGATGTCGCAGGCACTTTGAGTGATCAGCTCTGCGGCTTCCAGCAAGGTATTGGTGGTCGTATAGCGATGACGGGTCAGGCGCAGGATCAGATCCTGCTGGGCTCGGACACGCTCAAGGTGCGCAAACTGATCACGCTGGGCACGCTGGTTGAGTTCCAGGGCAATCTGCAGTCGTGAGTTGCGGCTTTCCAGATCAGCGTCCGGAGCCGTTGACCCGTCTTCAAGAGCGCTCCCTGTAATCAGGAAATAGCCGCGCAGCAAATGCCGATTGTGCTGCTTGTAGGCTTCGCCGATTTCAAGCAGGCCAAGCGGGCCTGATGGTGTGTGCAGGGTGTAGCGAATCAGGTAATTGTTGGCTGTGGCCAGTTGCAGTTGCACGTCGTCATGCAACTGATAACGCGCTTCAGGTTCCATCAGGCTTGCGTAAGGCGATCCAATCAGGGCGCAGAGATCCACGGCAGCCAGGCCGAACTGTTTTTCACAGTTTGAATCGAGAAACAATAGCGCCCAATTGGCTTCATTCAGCCGCTCGAAACGCAGCATGCCCAGGCGCGAGGGCACTGGCAATTGCGTCACTACCTCGGCTGCGGATCTACCGGCAGCATCGGTTTGGCTTTTCATGAACAAACTCGCTTCCGAAATACTGATTGCGTTGGGCATGGCCCACATCGCGTATGGCAAGGTTGCATCATGCGGCCCATGCTTACAAGAGACCGCGGTGGCTTAGTGCTATAAAAGTGTCGGCCGTTTCCGTCATATCTTCAGCACAAATGATCGGTTACTGGAATGGATCCAGTTTTTACCGGAATGCCCCCGTATTTACGGGGGTAAAAAGTCTTTCGGTCGAATTCGTTTTATCCCGGAAATGGTCTGGCGTCTGCCTGCTGCGACCATTTATCTGGTCAAAAAACAGACAAAAAAAGCCCCGCTTGAAAGCGGGGTTGAGGTTCGAGCGTGGCAGCTCGCAAACGGGTACGGCAAGGACTGCCCGTGAAGGCAGGCCTGCTCTGGCTTACAGCAGAATTGTGCGGATGTCCGCCAGCAACTCGCTCAAGCGCTTGGTGAAGCGGGCAGCAGCTGCGCCGTTGATCACGCGGTGATCGTAGGACAGCGACAGAGGCAGCATCAGCTTGGGCTGGAAGGCTTTGCCGTCCCAGACAGGCTGGATCGTTGCCTTGGAAACACCCAGGATCGCCACTTCCGGGGCGTTGACGATTGGCGTGAAGCCAGTGCCGCCAATATGGCCAAGGCTGGAGATGGTGAAGCAGGCGCCCTGCATGTCGTTCGCGGTCAGTTTCTTGCTGCGCGCTTTTTCAGCCAGTACGGCTGCTTCGGCGGCCAATTGCAGCAGGCTCTTCTGATCGACGTCACGGATCACAGGGACCAGCAGACCGTCCGGGGTGTCCACGGCAAAACCGATGTGCACGTATTTCTTGCGGATCACAGCCTTGCCGCTCGGTGCCAGCGAGGCGTTGAAGTCAGGCAGCTCCTTGAGCAGGTGTGCACAGGACTTGAGCAGCAGTGGCAGCACGGTCAGCTTGACGCCAGCTTTCTCTGCGGCGCCTTTCTGCGCAACACGGAAAGCTTCCAGCTCGGTGATGTCAGCCTGGTCGAACTGAGTCACGTGAGGGATGTTCAGCCAGCTGCGGTGCAGGCCTGACGCGCCGAGTTGCATCAGGCGAGTCATCGGTACTTCTTCGATTTCGCCGAAACGGCTGAAGTCGACTTCCGGAATTGGCTGGATGCCCATGCCGCCGCTTGCGCCGCCTGCTGGAGCTTCCTTGGCCTTCTGCATCATGGTTTTGACGTATGCCTGTACGTCTTCCTTGAGCACACGACCGTGCGGGCCGCTGGCACTGACTGCGCTCAGTTCGACGCCGAATTCACGCGCCAATTGACGAACTGCCGGGCCAGCATGGACCTTGGCGCCGTCTTTGGCAGGTGCGGCCGGAGCCGGTGCAGCTTCTGCTTTAGCTGGTGCGGCAGCCGGGGCAGGAGCCGCTTCAGTCTTGGCCGGAGCTGCTGCGGGTGCGCTTGCAGCCGGTGCAGGCGCTGCGGCCGGTGCTGCGCCTTCGACTTTCAGTTTGAGGATCAGGTCGCCGGTGCCGACTTCCTGATCCAGCTTGACTTCGATGCTCTCGACAACGCCTGCCGCAGGGGATGGAATCTCCATGCTGGCCTTGTCGGACTCCAGAGTGATCAGCGATTGATCAGCCTGGATGCTGTCGCCGACCTTGACCATCAGTTCGATGATCTTGGCCTTGCCCGAAGAACCGATGTCTGGAACGTGAATGTCCTGAACGGTTGCGCTGGCGGTCGGAGCAGGCGCTGCGGCGGCAGGTGCCGGTGCTGCTTCTGCTGGCTTTTCAGCGGCTGGCGCAGGGACGGCTTCAACTGCCGGTGCAGGCTCGGCAGAGGCTTCACCTTCAACTTCCAGCTCGAACAGCTCGTCGCCTTCTTTCAGGCGGTCGCCCAGCTTGACCTTCATGGCCTTGATCACGCCGGCCTTTGGAGCCGGGATTTCCATGCTCGCCTTGTCGGACTCAAGCGTCAGAACGCTCTGGTCAGCTTCGATGCGATCACCGACCTTGACCATCAACTCAATGACTTCACCTTCACCGTTGCCGATGTCGGGTACGCGAATTAGCTCACTCACTATGTCTCTCCTCGGGAGAATCTGTTCACTCACGATTACGCTGGGGTCAGGTACAACGAAACAGCGTCGGATGCTCATTTACGGTCGGTAAATTCCGCATCCTCGGCTGTTCACGCCCTGCTCAGCGCTCTTGACGCAGACTCTTAGCAGTCCAGTGGATTGCGTTTTTCAGGATCGATGCCGAACTTGGCGATGGCTTCCGCCACGACTTTAGGTTCGATATCGCCACGATCAGCCAAGGCTTCCAGGGCTGCCAGCACAACGAAGTTACGGTCGACTTCAAAGAAGTGACGCAGCTTCTTGCGGCTGTCGCTACGGCCGAAGCCGTCGGTGCCCAGAACTTTGTATTCCTTGGTTGGAACCCACTGACGGATCTGGTCAGCGAACAGCTTCATGTAGTCAGTCGATGCGATGACCGGACCCTTGCGACCGTTGAGGCACTGCTCGACGTAGCTCAGCTCTGGTTTCTGGCCAGGGTGCAGGCGGTTGCTGCGCTCTACGGCCAGACCGTCGCGACGCAGTTCGTTGAAGCTGGTAACGCTCCAGACGTCTGCACCGATGTTGAACTCGTCACGCAGGATCTTCGCCGCTTCGCGAACTTCACGCAGGATGGTGCCCGAGCCCAGCAACTGGACGTGGTGCGCCGCTTCCTTGGTGTCTTCTTCGAGCAGGTACATGCCCTTGATGATGCCTTCTTCCACGCCAGCCGGCATTGCAGGCTGAGCGTAGGACTCGTTCATCACGGTCAGGTAGTAGAAAACGTCCTGTTGTTCTTCGAACATCAGGCGCATGCCTTCGCGGATGATGACTGCCAGCTCGTAACCGTAAGTCGGGTCGAAGGTGCGGCAGTTCGGGATGGTCGAAGCCAGAATGTGGCTATGACCGTCTTCGTGCTGCAGACCTTCACCGTTCAGCGTGGTACGACCGGCGGTGCCGCCGACCAGGAAGCCACGGGTGCGGCTGTCGCCAGCGGCCCAGGCCAGGTCACCGATACGCTGGAAACCGAACATCGAGTAGAAGATGTAGAACGGAATCATCGGCTGGTTGTGGTTACTGTACGACGTACCGGCCGCGATGAAGGAGGACATGGCGCCTGCTTCGTTGATGCCTTCTTCGAGGATCTGGCCTTTCTTGTCTTCGCGATAGAACATCACTTGTTCTTTATCGACTGGCTCGTAGAGCTGGCCGACGGACGAGTAGATGCCCAACTGGCGGAACATGCCTTCCATACCGAAAGTACGGGCTTCGTCCGGAATGATCGGAACGATGCGCTGACCGATTTCCTTGTCCTTGACCAGTTGCGTCAGGATGCGCACGAACGCCATGGTGGTGGAGATTTCGCGGTCGCCTGAGCCATCCAGAATAGCCTTGAGGGTATCCAGTGGCGGAGTCGGCAGGCTGAAACTCTTCGCACGGCGCTGCGGCACGAAACCACCCAATGCGGCGCGACGCTCGCTCAGGTAACGGGCTTCTGCGCTGCCTTCTTCCGGCTTGTAGAACGGCAGGGCTTCGAGTTCGGCGTCCTTGATCGGGATGTCGAAACGGTCACGGAAGTGACGCAGGCTGTCGACGTCGACCTTCTTGGTGTTGTGCGCGGTGTTTTTCGCTTCACCGGCGCCAGTGCCATAACCCTTGATGGTCTTGGCCAGAACCACGGTCGGTTGACCCTTGTGGTTGACGGCTTCGTGGTACGCCGCGTAGACCTTGTACGGGTCGTGACCGCCACGGTTGAGCTTCCAGATCTCGTCGTCGGACAGATCGGCAACCATGGCCTTGAGTTCAGGCGAGTTGAAGAAGTGCTCGCGAACGAACGCGCCGTCTTTTGCCTTGTAGTTCTGGTATTCGCCGTCGATGACTTCGTCCATACGACGTTGCAGGATGCCGTCGACGTCCTTGGCCAGCAGTGGGTCCCAGAAACGGCCCCAGATGACTTTGGTCACATTCCACTGGGCGCCGCGGAACACGCCTTCCAGTTCCTGAATGATCTTGGCGTTGCCGCGAACCGGGCCGTCGAGGCGCTGCAGGTTGCAGTTGACGACGAAGATCAGGTTGTCGAGCTTCTCGCGACCGGCCAGAGCGATAGCGCCCAGGGATTCCGGCTCGTCGGTCTCGCCGTCACCCAGGAAGCACCAGACTTTCTGCTTGCCTTCCGGGATGTAACCGCGGTGCTCCAGGTACTTCATGAAGCGTGCCTGGTAGATCGCCTGGATCGGGCCAAGGCCCATGGACACAGTCGGGAACTGCCAGAAATCTTTCATCAGCCAAGGGTGTGGATAAGACGACAGGCCCTGGCCGTCGACTTCCTGACGGAAGTTGTTCATCTGGTCTTCAGTGATGCGGCCTTCGAGGAACGCACGGGCATAGACGCCTGGCGATGCGTGACCCTGGAAGTAGATCAGGTCGCCGCCGTGTTCGTCGGTCGGTGCCTGGAAGAAGTAGTTGAAACCGATGTCGTACAGCGTGGCACTGGAGGCAAAGCTCGAAATGTGACCGCCCAGATCCGGGTCGTTCAGGTTCGTTTTCACAACCATGGCCAACGCGTTCCAGCGTACCAGCGAGCGAATGCGGCGTTCCATGAACAGGTCGCCAGGCATGCGTGCTTCGTGGGTGACCGGAATCGTGTTGCGATAAGGCGTGGTGATGGCGTAAGGCAACTGTGAGCCACTGCGGGTGGCCAGTTCGCCCAGACGGGTCATCAGGTAGTGAGCACGGTCTTCGCCTTCTTTGTCGAGAACCGATTCCAGGGCGTCCAGCCATTCCTGGGTTTCGACGGGATCGAGGTCTTGCATGGCTTGCTCCAGGGCGGAAAGGCTTCCAGAATCGGTTGCCTGAGTTTGCGACTGGCCTTGTGGGCAGACGACATAAATTCTTGGATTACCGGAGGTGGTATTCCGGCGGCGTGTAGTTTTACTACAAATCGGCGACTATTTCAGCCCTCCGAGTGAGTGACCCAGTAGTAAAACTACAGCGAAGCGACCAAAACGCTCCTGTTGTGTTGTGAGATAAAACGTTACTGTTGATTGGTATCGAATGCGTTGCAGTGAAAAAGCAGATTTTTATGCTTCTAAATCGTTTTTTCCAGCAATTTATAACCTTTGTTCGACAAACGGCGGTGGCAGATGAATCTTGCAGTCATGGCGGGTAGCCCTTTGCACGCCGATCAAGGATAGACCATGAGCCTACCTTCACTGGCCGATTTCCCGGCCATCCTGCTGCCGCTTATTACCCGTGCACAACAGACATTTCGTACAGCGCTCGCCGACTTGTCTGCTGATGCAGTGGCCTCGTTCGAAGCCTGGCCCGAGCCGCGCCGCAAGGCCTTCGACCGGGTATGTGCTGCCAGCGACTTCGTCACCGAACAAGTATGTCGCGACCCGCAGATGCTGCTGCAGCTGGCCGAGTCAGGCGAGCTGGAGCGTAGCTTCTCGGTAGGAGAACTGCGCGAACAAATTGCCGATGCGCTACGCCCGGCTGCCACCGATGAGGAACTGGGGCGTAATCTACGTCGTCAACGGGCACGCCAGCAAGTACGGATTATCTGGCGAGACCTGACGCGTCAGGCAGACCTGATCGAGACCTGTCGCGACCTTTCGGAAATGGCCGATGGCTCCATTGATCTTGCGTATCACTGGTTGTACGAACGCCATTGTCAGCTGTTGGGCACGCCCACTGGCCGACGTACGGGCCAGCCTCAGCATATGGTCATCCTGGGGATGGGCAAACTGGGTGCCGTCGAGTTGAATCTTTCTTCTGATATCGACCTGATCTTCGGTTATCCGGAAGGCGGGGAAACAGTCGGGGTCAAGCGACCGCTGGATAACCAGGAGTTTTTCATCCGTCTGGGGCAGCGTCTGATCAAGGCGCTGGACCCGGTGACGGTCGACGGTTTTGTCTTTCGCGTCGACATGCGCCTGCGTCCGTACGGGTCTTCAGGTGCGCTGGTGCTGAGCTTCAATGCTCTGGAGCAGTATTACCAGGATCAGGGACGGGACTGGGAACGCTACGCGATGATCAAGGCGCGTGTGGTCGGTGGCGACCAGGTGGCAGGCGCAGAGCTTCTGGACATGCTGCGTCCGTTCGTCTATCGCCGCTACCTGGACTTTTCGGCCATCGAAGCGTTGCGCACGATGAAGCAGCTGATCCAGCATGAGGTCAAGCGCAAGGGTATGGCCGAGAACATCAAGCTCGGCGCGGGCGGTATCCGGGAAGTCGAGTTTATCGCGCAGGCCTTTCAACTGATTCACGGTGGGCGCGACCTGAGCCTTCAGCAGCGTCCTTTGTTCAAAGTACTCAAAACCCTCGAAGGGCAGGGTTACCTGCCAGCCGCCGTGACCGAAGAGCTGCGGGAAGGTTATGAGTTTCTGCGTTACACCGAGCACGCCATTCAGGCCATCGCCGACCGTCAGACGCAAATGCTCCCGGACAACGAGCAGGACCAGGCGCGTATTGCACTGATCATGGGCTTTGCGGACTGGGCAAGCTTCCACGAGCGACTCATGCACTGGCGCAGTCGAGTGTCGTGGCATTTCCGTCAGGTCATAGCCGATCCGGACTCTGACCCCGATGATGAGCAGGAAGACGACAGTGAAGTCATCGTGGGCGGCGAATGGCTGCCATTGTGGGAAGAGTCTCAGGATGAAGAAGCCGCAGAGCGCCAGTTGGTGCAAGCGGGGTTTGTCAATGCCGGTCAGGCGCTCAAGCAATTGGCCAGTCTGCGCAGTAGCCCCAACCTGCGTTCGATGCAGCGTCTGAGCCGCGAGCGGCTGGATGCTTTTATCCCGCGGTTGCTGGCCCAGGCGGTGGAGCATAAAAAACCTGATCTGGTGCTGGAGCGTGTGTTGCCGCTGGTGGAGGCGGTCGCTCGTCGTTCGGCCTATCTGGTGTTGCTCACGGAAAATCCGGATGCCCTGCGCAGGCTGCTGACCCTGTGCGCGGCCAGCCCGTGGATTGCCGAGCAGATCGCTCGCTTCCCGCTGCTGCTTGATGAACTGCTCAACGAAGGCCGGCTGTTCAACCCGCCGCTTGCGCCTGAATTGGCCGCTGAGCTGCGTGAGCGTTTGATCCGCATTCCCGAGGACGACCTGGAACAGCAGATGGAAGCGCTGCGGCATTTCAAGCTGGCCCATAGCCTGCGGGTGGCTGCGTCCGAGATTTCCGGCAGCCTGCCGTTGATGAAAGTCAGCGATTACCTGACCTGGCTGGCCGAAGCCATTCTGGAGCAGGTGCTGGCACTTGCCTGGCGCTACAGCGTGGCACGTCACGGCACGCCGTCACGTCCGGACGGCACACTGTGTGATCCGGGTTTTGTGATTGTCGGTTACGGCAAGGTCGGCGGCATAGAGCTGGGCCACGGCTCGGATCTGGACCTGGTTTTCATCCATGACGGTGATCTGCAGGCAGAAACCGACGGTGCGAAGCCAATCGACAGCGCGCAATTCTTCACCCGTTTGGGGCAACGCATCATCCATCTGCTGACGGCACAGACCAACTCCGGTCAGCTCTATGAAGTCGATATGCGCTTGCGTCCGTCCGGTGCGTCCGGGTTGCTGGTCAGTTCACTGGGTGCGTTTGCCCGCTATCAGGACAAGGAGGCCTGGACCTGGGAGCATCAGGCGCTGGTCCGTGCGCGCGTACTGACCGGCAGTGCCGATGTGGGGCAGGGGTTCGAGCGTGTACGCGCCGATGTACTGGGCCGTGAGCGGGATCTGGACACGCTTCGCGTCGAGGTCAGCGAGATGCGCGCCAAAATGCGCGACAACCTGGGCACCCGTCTCACAGCGGCCGGACGATCAGCCAATGCCTTCGAAGCCTCAATGCCGTTCGACCTCAAGCAGGACGCCGGTGGTATCGTCGATATCGAATTTATGGTGCAATACGCGGCCTTGGCATGGTCCCGAGAGCATCCGGTCCTGCTGCAGTACACCGATAACGTTCGTATTCTGGAAGGGCTGGAAGAGGCCGGATTGTTGCCTGATGCGGATGCCAGTCTGCTGCGCGAAGCCTATAAGGCGTACCGTTCGGCCGCGCACCGTCAGGCCTTGCAGAAGCAGGCAGGCGTTGTCAGTGGCGATCAGTTTCATGCTGAGCGGCGTGAGGTTATGCGAATCTGGGCGCAGATGGGGTTGAGTTGACGCGTTGCGACAAGGCATGCCGACTAGAGGTGCATTGTCGTGAGGCATGAAGCGCCCTGAAGGTGCTTCAGGTAACGCTATATAAAGCTATGACAGGGAGGCGACAGGTTGTGTGGGAACGTCACGCAACCTGATCGGCCTCCCTGATCGTTTCTGGTCGTTTTTGGATGGAACATGAATATTCTCATCGTTGGGCCTAGCTGGGTCGGTGACATGGTGATGGCGCAAACGCTGTTTCAGTGCCTGAAGCAGCGTCATCCCGAGTGCGAAATCGATGTGCTGGCCCCGGAATGGAGCCGTCCGTTGCTTGAACGGATGCCTGAAGTTCGTGCGGCACTCAGCTTCCCGCTGGGGCATGGCGCGCTTGAACTGGCAACCCGTCGCCGGATCGGCAAGTCGTTGGTCGGCCAGTACGATCAGGCCATTCTGCTGCCCAACTCGCTCAAGTCGGCGTTGGTGCCCTTCTTTGCGGGTATCGCCAAGCGTACCGGCTGGCGCGGCGAGTTCCGTTACGGTTTGCTCAACGATGTCCGTACGCTCGACAAGGATCGCTATCCGTTGATGATCGAGCGCTTCATGGCGCTGGCGTTCGACAAAGGTGCCGAGCTGCCGAGGCCCTATCCGAAGCCCAGTCTGCAGATCGACCCGACCACCCGCGACGCCGCGCTGAGCAAGTTTGGTCTGGCCCTGGATCGTCCGGTACTGGCGCTGTGCCCAGGAGCTGAATTTGGTGAGTCCAAGCGCTGGCCAGCCGAGCACTACGCTCAGGTCGCCGAGGCCAGGATTCGCCAAGGTTGGCAGGTCTGGCTGTTCGGCTCGCAGAAGGACCACCCGGTCGGTGAAAGCATCCGTGAATACCTGATCCCGGGCCTGCGTGAAGAGTCCACCAACCTCAGCGGGCAGACATCGCTCGCCGAAGCCATCGACCTGCTGTCGTGTGCCGACTCGGTCGTGTCCAATGATTCTGGCCTGATGCATGTGGCCGCTGCGCTGAATCGTCCGCTGGTGGCCGTCTATGGCTCCACATCGCCGGGCTTTACACCGCCGCTGGCAGACGAGGTCGAAATCGTTCAACTGGGCATCGAGTGCAGCCCGTGTTTCGATCGTACCTGCCGTTTTGGTCACTACAACTGCATGCGCCTGCTGGAGCCGAACACCGTGATTCAGGCGCTTGGTCGCTTGGGCAGCACGCCGGTCGAGGTCGTCTGATTTTGCGGGTACTGCTGATCAAGACGTCTTCGCTGGGCGACGTCATTCATGCCATGCCAGCCCTGACCGATGCAGCGCGCGCCTTGCCCGGCATCCGCTTCGATTGGGTGGTCGAGGAAGGTTTCGCCGAGATTCCTGCCTGGCATCCGGCGGTCGATACGGTCATCCCGGTGGCGATCCGGCGCTGGCGCAAGAACCTGTGGCAGACCTTCAGGTCCGGCGAATGGCGTCTTTTCAAACATCGCGTGCGCGAGCAGCGCTACGATCTGGTGATCGATGCCCAGGGCCTGTTCAAAAGTGCCTGGTTGACGCGCTATGTGGACGCTCCGGTCGCCGGACTGGACAGTGAGTCGGCCCGTGAGCCTGTCGCCAGCCGCTTTTATGATCAGCCTC
The DNA here is from genome assembly GCF_021147775.1 of Pseudomonas californiensis. Lineage (GTDB taxonomy): Bacteria > Pseudomonadota > Gammaproteobacteria > Pseudomonadales > Pseudomonadaceae > Aquipseudomonas > Aquipseudomonas californiensis. The sequence continues at coordinate 50,429 of NZ_JAGTPK010000014.1, read as the reverse complement.
ATTCGGTGGCACGCGACCAGCATGCCGTCGAGCGATTGCGACAACTGTTTGCCAAAGCGCTGGATTATCCGCTGCCTTCCGGGATCGGCGACTATGGTCTGAACAAACCAGTCACTCACGACTCGACAGCCACCGCGCCGTATGTGCTGTTTCTGCATGGCACGACGTGGGCCACCAAACACTGGCCTGAACTGTACTGGCGCCAGTTGGCCGAACTCATGGCGGCACGTGGGCTTCAGGTCCGGCTGCCGTGGGGCAACCCCGCTGAGAAAGCCCGCGCCGAGCGCATTGCCGAGGGGCTGGACAACGCTCAGGTGCTGCCGAAGCTGAACCTGGCCGGGGTGGCCGGTGTACTGGCCAGTGCTCAGGCATGTGTGGCGGTGGACACCGGCATCGGTCATCTGGCTGCGGCGCTGGACGTTCCGACCATTTCGCTGTTCGGGCCGACCAATCCCGGCCTTACCGGCGCCTACGGCAAATCCCAGGTGCATCTGGCCAGCGATTACCCGAGCTGCGTGCCGTGTCTGCAAAAGAAATGCACCTACCAACCGACGGCTGAGGATCAGCGCCGGTTTGACCTGAAACGCGAGTGGCCTCCATGCTTCACTCGCTTGAATCCCGAGCGAGTAGCGGGCCAACTGGGCACGCTGTTGCTGGCAAAGGAACCTGGCTGATGCAACTGGCTTTCGTACTGTACAAATATTTCCCGTTTGGCGGCCTGCAGCGTGATTTCATGCGCATTGCGCTTGAGTGTCAGCAGCGCGGCCATCAGATTCGCGTCTACACCCTGATCTGGGAAGGCGATGTGCCGCCCGGCTTCGAGGTGCTGGTCGCGCCGGTCAAGGCATTCTTCAATCATCGCCGTAATGAAAAACTCAGCGCCTGGATGGAAGCCGACCTGGCCAAACGCCCGGTCGACCGTCTCATCGGCTTCAACAAGATGCCGGGTCTTGATGTGTATTACGCGGCCGACGGCTGCTTTGAAGACAAGGCTCAGAACCTGCGCAGCCCGCTGTACCGCAAATGGGGTCGTTATCGCCATTTTGCCGATTACGAGCGTGCTGTCTTCGCAAGAGATGCGAAAACCCAGGTACTGATGATCTCTGAAGTGCAGCAGCCCTTGTTCATCAAGCATTACGACACCCCACTGTCGCGCTTTCACTTGTTGCCACCGGGCATCTCGCCAGACCGTCGGGCACCACCCGATGCCGCCGACATCCGTGCGGGCTTTCGCAAAGAGTTCGGCCTGGCTGAAAACGACTTGTTATTGGTGCAGATTGGCTCTGGTTTCAAGACGAAGGGCGTGGATCGCAGCTTGAAAGCATTGGCGGCTTTGCCTGCTGAACTCAAGAAGCGTACACGCCTGTTTGTAATCGGTCAGGACGACCCCAAAGTATTCCAGTTACAGAGCGCGGCACTGGGCTTGGGCGATCAAGTGACCTTCATGAAAGGGCGCAGCGACATCCCGCGCTTTTTGCTGGGCGCCGACATGCTGATTCATCCGGCCTACAACGAAAACACCGGGACTGTCCTGCTCGAAGCATTGGTGGCGGGGTTGCCCGTCCTGGTCAGCGCTGTGTGTGGGTATGCCCATTACATTGCCGAAGCCGATTGCGGTCGTGTGCTGGATGAGCCGTTCGAACAGGCTCAGCTCAATCGCTACCTGACCAGCATGCTCCAGGACGATGCGGCACGCAGTGCGTGGGGCCGAAACGGTCTGGCGTTTGCCGATTCAGCGGACCTTTACAGCATGCCGCAACACGCTGCAGACGTAATTCTGGCGGAGCACTATCAATGAAGCTGTTCCTTGCTGAACCATTCAAAAGCCTATGGGCGGGTCGCGATGCGTTCGCCGAAGTCGAGGGCCTGAACGGTGAGGTCTACCGCGAACTCGAAGGGCGTCGCACCTTGCGCACCGAAGTGAATGGCCGTGGCTATTTCGTGAAAATTCACCGTGGCATCGGCTGGGGCGAAATCGCCAAGAACCTGGTGACTGCCAAACTGCCGGTACTGGGCGCGGGCAAGGAATGGGACGCGATTGAGCGGCTGCACCAAGTGGGCGTGCCTACCATGACCGCTGTGGCCTATGGCGAGCGTGGCAGCAACCCGGCTGCGCAACATTCTTTCATCGTGACCGAAGAACTCGCACCCACCACCAGCCTCGAAGACGTCAGCCTCAATTGGCGCAGTGAGCCTCCCGAGCCGCGTCTGAAGCGTGCCTACATCGCCGAAGTCGCACGCCTGGTCGGCATGATGCACCGGGCCGGGGTCAATCACCGTGACTGCTACATCTGCCACTTTCTGTTGCACACCGACAAACCGGTCACGCCTGACGATTTCAAACTGTCGGTCATCGACCTGCACCGTGCTCAGACACGTCGGGTGATCACGCCTCGCTGGCGTAACAAGGACCTGGCTGCGCTGTATTTTTCGGCACTGAACATCGGTCTGACCCGGCGCGACAAACTGCGGTTTCTGCAAGGCTACTTTCAGAAGCCGTTGCGAGAAATATTGACTCGGGAAGCCGCGCTGCTGAGTTGGCTGGATAAGAAGGCCGAAAAATTGTATCAGCGCAAATTGCGATATGGAGACGCGCTCTGATGGCGGGTTGGAATCTGGAGCCGGAGTATGCATTTCTAGCTGAGGACTTCGGTGATCTGGACGCAGTATTTGCCTTGCAGGGCGAGCGCCTGACACGTGACCCGCTGTCCGAAGTGATCAGGGTCGAGCGTGGCGGGATCAACTATTACGTCAAGCGTTACGTCGGTGCGGGCAAGGGCCTGCGTCGTTACCTGGGCAGGCCGAGGGTCAAGTCCGAGTGGCAGAACCTCAAGCGGTTTGCCAAGTGGGGCATACCGACCGCTGAAGTTGTGGCCTGGGGGCTGGAGCGCAAGGGCGCAGCCTACGATCGCGGCGCACTGATTACCCGCGAATTGCCATCGACCGAAGACATGTCGGCGTTGGCACTGCGCAAGGACCCGTTGCTGACGGACCGTGGCTGGGTAGACGGCATCAGCCGCCAGCTGGCGTCCTACACGCGGATCATGCACGACAACCACTTTGCGCATAACGATCTGAAGTGGCGCAACCTGCTGGTGGACGACCATGCGCAGCTATTCTTCATTGACTGCCCCAACGGTGCATTCTGGTGGGGCTTCATGCTGCGTTACCGGATCACCAAAGACCTGGCATGCCTGGACAAGGTTGCCAAATATCACCTGTCAGCCACACAGCGGCTGCGTTTTTATCTTCAGTACCGCCAGCGAGCGCGTCTGAACGCGTCTGATAAAAAACGCATTCGTCATGTAGTGAGCTTTTTCGAGGGGCGCGAATGAGCGTTTTCATCGCCAGCGCCGATCGGCCCTTGCTTGAGCGTCAGGGCCTGACTGATTTCGAGTCGCTGTGGAACTTGAACCTGGAAGCCGTCGACGAGCCCAATACCGGGCGCGGTGGCTGGAGCAGCGTATTTCGTCTCGACCTTGAAGGGCAGGGGTTTTACCTCAAGCGCCAGAGCAATTACCTGACCCACACGCTGCATCATCCGTTTGGCGAGCCTTCGTTCTCCCGTGAATTTCGTAATATCAGCCGCTATCAGAAACTCGGGATACCTGCGTTGCAGGCGGCGTTTTATGGCGAGCTGAAAGTCGACAGCGAACGTCGGGCCATTCTGATGACACGTGCCTTGGACGGCTGGACCGATCTGGACGAGCTGTTGCAGCACTGGGGCGATCTGGATGCCGGGCGGCGGATAGCCATTCTGCATGCCTGTGGTCGACTGGCGCGCACGCTGCACGGCGCGGGTCAGATTCATGGGTGTTTCTACCCCAAGCACATCTTTCTTCAGTCCGATCAGGACAGCTATCAGGCACAGCTGATTGATCTGGAGAAGACTCGCCCGGTCATCTTTGGTCAACGTGACCTGATCAAGGACCTGGAGCCTTTACTGCGCCGTGCGCGCATGTGGAGTGAAACCGAGCAGCGCGAGCTGCTGGCGGCCTACCTTCATACCAGTGCCGACAGCCCGCAGGTGGATGCCTGGAGCGCGCGTCTTGGCAAGCGAGGCCAGCATAAACGAGACCTTCAACACCGCGACCAGAAAGAGACCCGCTGATGCGTTTGTCTGAACTCAAGAACGCCGGACGCAAGCCCGAGCTGCCCATGAGCCTGACCCTGGCTGACGCAGCGGGCTCTGCCGAGCTGCAATTGCTGAACCTGCTGCGAGTGTTGCCAGGGCAGCGATACGTTGGCGCCGGCGTCTGGCGCGGCCGGCCGGTGCTGGCCAAATTGCTGGTTGGCAACAGGGCGCCCCGGCACTTTCAACGTGAACTGGCGGGTGTCCGTCTGCTGGCCGGGCAGGGCCTCAAAACGCCGCTGTTGCTGGCCGACGGTTTGCAGGACGGCGAAGGCGGCTGGCTGCTGTTTGAATTTCTTGAACACGCTCCGAGCCTGGGCGATGCCTGGACAGATCTGCAACATCTGCAACCGTTGGCTGACGAACAGCAAGCGGTGCTCGGCGAGGCGCTGTCTGCCATTGCCGGGTTGCACGCCAAAGGCCTTTGGCAGGAAGACCTTCACCTGGACAACCTGCTGCGCCACAACGGTCATCTGTACTTGATTGACGGTGCGGGCATCCGTGCCGAGCAGGCCGGGCAGCCGTTGTCGCGCCAGAAAGTGCTGGAAAACCTCGGCGTGTTCTTTGCCCAGTTGCCGCGTGCATTCGAACCGTTTACCGAAGAGCTGCTGGTGCATTACCTGATGAGCAACGCCGAGCATGGTTTGCCGCTGGAAGCGCTGCAAAAGCAGATCGACAAGGTGCGCGCGTGGCGTTTGAAGGACTTTCTGGACAAGACCGGGCGTGACTGCAGTCTGTTCAGTGTTCAGGACAAGGCGTCAGGGTTTACGGCGGTCCGTCGCGAAGAAGAGGCCGCTATGCTGCCGGTGCTGGAGCAGGCGGACGCGTTGCTGGATCGGGGGCATTTGTACAAGACCGGTGGTGCTGCCAGTGTCGGGCGTGTCGAGATCAATGGCCGTACGCTGGTGATCAAGCGCTACAATATCAAGGATTTCGCCCATTGGCTAAAGCGTTTCTGGCGGCCAAGCCGTGCCTGGCATTCATGGCGCGAGGCCAATCGTCTGATGTTTCTGGGCATTGCCACACCCAAGCCTCTGGCTGTGCAGGAGCAGCGTGTACTGGGTTTGCGCCGCAAGGCGTATCTGGTGACCGAATTTCTGCCGGGTCCTGACATCATTGAGCGCTTTGCGCCGTTCGTGGACAGCGCAGAGGTGCCTGAGGTCGAGCTGCAGGCACTGGACAGACTCTTCGAACAGTTGATCCATGAACGCATCAGTCACGGCGATTTCAAGGGGCACAATGTGTTCTGGCATACAGATCGTTGGGCATTGATCGATCTGGATGCCATGCAGCAGCACACGTCTCAGGCTTCGTTCATGGTCGCCTTTGCCCGCGATCGCGCACGTTTCATGCGTAACTGGCCGGTAGACAGTGCGCTGCACCGGATGCTTGAGCAGCGCCTGCCAAAGGGTGAGACGGCCTGAGTCCGTCGTCACCCGTCTCGTCAGCTCATGAGGCTCAGCCCATGAACGTCAACTTTATCCCCCGCAGCGCATCGATCAGGCCATCCGTGTCGTCATAGCGCGTACCGTGTACCGATGCCCAGGTCGGACGCTCGATAAATACCTTGCCTTTGGTATCGACGTGCACGGGTGTCGTGTGCATCCGCGTGTCTCGTGAGCGGTGCACGATGGATTGCGAGCCCTTGCTGTCCTGCTGAAGCAGAAACATGCCGGGACGTGACAGTCGCTCCGAGACAGGCAGTGACTCGAAGGGACGGTCCGCGACGGGCGGTCGGTAGACGCCCATCGACACCAGATAGTCGCCTTTCAGGCGCACTTTGCTTTTGCTCATGTCGACGGGCAGCCAGGCGCCCGGATCTTTTATCACGGTGGTTGGCTGACTCTGCTCGACATCAACCACACGCAGGCCAATGCCGCCCTCCAGTTCAGCGAGACCGGGCACAATCCTCTCGTACGTGTTGGAGTGGCTGTTGCCCACTAAGGCAATCCATTTATGCGAGCCCATGACGTCCTGATGCTTGCGGATGGTGCGTGATGCAAAGAAATTCATCATCTGCTGGCGGGTTGTGGGCTGGTCGTCCGCGATCCCCTTGATGTGATAACTCGCGGCGCAGTCGATGGCGCGAATCTCGATACCCTGCCGTTGTGCCTTGTTGACCAGTTGCTCGAAGGTATAGATCTTCTGCGGGTCGGTGTGGTGGCCCAGGTCCAGCGTTTGCAGGTCATGCAGCAGGGTTTTGCTCATTTGGCCCGTCTCGAAGAAGCGGTCCAGGTCTGCCTGATGCAGATCGGTCAACACATGTTCGAGGTACAGCGTCTTGACGTTGTGCTGCGCCAGCAAAGGCAGGTTGTCGATGATCAGCTTTTTGCTGGCGATCGAGGCATGCGCTTCGCCTACGACAATGGCGTCGGTGTGCTGAAAAAGAGTTTCCAGCAGGTCCGAAGTGGTGGTTCCAGGCGGCACCTCAGGTATTGACGGACGCGCCGGCAGCGATGCATCGATGACAATGCGAGCGTCCTGTTGCAGCTGTTTGCGCCGTTCGAAGAGTTTTTCACGCACGGCTCCCAATTCTTCATCCTGGAAAAAATAACGCTGATCCAGCCCGCGATGTTCAAAGCTGGCCAGGGTGTGCAGGGTCCCTCTGCTTTCGAAAGGCATGTCGTAGAACGTGTCTTCAAGGGACTGCTGGATGGCAGTCATCGGCGAGTTGGGTACCCAGTGTTCAGGTTCGGTGCGCTGCCAGCCGTGTGACTCGTCCCAGAGAAAAAGATAGTCACCGGCCCATTCGCCTTCGGCCTCGTCGAGCTGTCTGCTGCCCAGTCGTCGCAACAGTGTCTGGTCAAGCAATGTAGTGGGCTGCGCAGCGGTGCCGGGGCCGATCATCATGGGGTTAGAGAAGCGCACGGTGAAATCGCTGTGTGCGGCAGCACCCACCGTTGTCGAGCTTACCGGGTTGGCGATGACCCTCATTGGATAACCCGCTGCAATGTCTTCGATGTGAACACTGATCGCGCCTTCCAGTGCCGCAATGCCAGGGATGTCGTTGTGTGCCACCACCAGCTTCTGATCCAGCAAGGCCAGCCAGCGCCGGGATGGGTTGGCCGCTGCATCGGCGCTGATGACTGTGTGGCCGAAGAAGTTGCTCATTTTCATGGCAGCATCAGGGTCTGCCACTGCGGCGGCCACTGGAAGGTTGGCCGACCGATAGCTGGCTGAAGAGCTGTAAGGGCGGACTTCAATGCCGTTTTTATGGGCTGCTTTTATGAGGTGGTAGTAATCATATTTGTGAGGCTGGTCGCCAAGCTCTCCCGCACTCAGGTCTCGAAGGTGATGTTTGATTTCACGCGAGCCGGAGCGGGTTTTTCCACCCAACTGTCGATAGCGATCGAGTTTCACCTGGTGTTTGTCGGTGAACAAGTGCTGCACGTACAGAACTTCGACGCCTTGCTCGGCCAGCAGCGGCATGTTGAGAATCAGCAGGCGTTTACTGGCGATGGATTGCGGCGCTTCACCGATCACGACGCCGTTACTGTGGGCGAAAAGGTTCTCTATCAACGTATCCAGCCCGGTTTGCGGAGCCAGTGTTGGCAGCGCAGGGCGGGGCGGCAGCACTGGCGCCGCAAAAAACTGATTGGCATCCTGGTACAGCTTGTCCTGAACAGCAGCGAAGGTTTCACGCATTTGCGAATGATAGGCCTGAAAGTAGAACTCCATGCCCATACCCGTCGGGTCGAAGGGTTTGTTACTCAGCACCGCGTACATATAGGGCTGCATCGGCCCGGGCATCTCGTAATCGCTCAGCCCTGTGGCCGCTTCGCCTGCCGTGGCACCTTCTTCAGGCAGCGGCTTATAGCTTTCCGAACCGTCCAGGCCGCCGCCTCTGAGTTGCTGTCGGTCTATCTTCTGCCAGATGCCTTTTTCGTTCAGGCGCACAGGCTGTTTACCAAAAAAGGCGAACGGATTGGCCGGATCAATAATTTGCCAGCAACGCAGTCGGGCATCGAACTGCACGGCAAAGGTGCTGCCGGACAGGTCGATGTAATGCTTGCCGTTGACCGTGCAAACCCCTTCGCCATGGCCGCCCTTGTTGCGCGGCACGTTGTGCAACGAAACGTCCACCGCATAACCGGTACGGACGCCGGACGCGCCTTCTGATACCGGGCCCAGTGGCTGCCAGAGGCCGTCAGCCTGTCGTTTGACGAACTGTCCCGTTGCCTCGACCTTCGCTTGTGACGCGTCCAGTGTGTGAAACACTGGCATGTGTCCGTTGGCGTTCGGTTGCGCGATGAGGAAAGGTTGATCTTTGATGGTTACCGGGAACAGGTCTTCATAACGCGGTGGTGCCGATGGTTTCGGGACCGTGCGCAGCGCCACGGTTGACGACGAGCGTCGCTCAAGCCGGTGCACCACACCGCCGAAGCCTCTAAGGCCAGAGCTGATGTCACCCGCTGCGCCCAGACCATTGAGCAGCGCCGATATCACATACGTATTGGCGGTGTCGCCGTCACCCTCTGCCAGAGCCCGGAAGGCGTGGACGCTGTCATGCATGTACCAGAGTGTACCGACTGCAAAGCTGGCCGTTGGAAACGGCAAGGTCAGTGCCGTGGCAACGAGTTCGACGCTGATCCAGGCCATCCTGGTCAGCATGTCATTACGGCCAGTGGTGACGTCGTCTGTTTCACGCAGCTTGCGTTCTATGGGCTGGTTGAAGCAGGTATCGGCGAAGTCGGCAATGAACGCCCCGGGCAGGAACGGTGCCTTGCTTGCGTTGCCCTGCTGCATGTCTTTCAGGAAAAACGACAGGATCCGACCAGCCTGGAGTCGGCACCGGTCCTTGTAGTAGTCGATCATGTCAGCGGCGCTCAACGACGAAACGAAGTCGCTGAACAGCCGGAACTCGATGCCATCAGGGGCCTGCGGTGTATACAGCAGGGCCGATTGACGAGTGCGTGTCGGCAGTATTGCGATGCAGCCCAGAACTGTTTCGACGTGATTGCCGGGAACGATCAATTGGTCGAAGCCGGTCAGGCCAGAGCCGATCAATGGCTTGTCGATCTCCAGTTGCAGGGGGTAAAGCGGATACTGCTCCCGGGTCTGGGCGTCGCTCAGGTGGGCGTTTTCGATAGCGTCCCGTAGCCATTCATATTGATAGCCATCGACCTGGCCTTTGAGGTGGCTGCGCAGTGCGGCGACGCGCATCTGCAGTTGGGTGATCGCAACACTCGCCAGACGTCGGGATTCATAGCCCGGTTCGTCAGGGTTGAGCAGGGTGGCTCTGATCTTGGCGAGGTAGTCATCAGCAAGCCATTTGCCACGCACCGAACCGGTGACGGACTGAGGCGTCAGCATGCTGATATCAACGCCCTTTGGGCCATTGAATCGCGCGTGCAGGTCTGCGCTGCTGCTGAACGGGTCAAGGCTGTCGTCGTAGCCGTTGCGCAGCAGGTCGGTGTAAGTGAGGGTCTCGCGCTCGGTGGTGATTACAATCAGGTCAGGGTCAACCGAGGCGTAGGGCACGCCCAGCAGTTTGCTGATCTGCTGGGTGGCCCGTTCGTGAACGTACTCCTCGAAGGGCGGCACGCGGGTACCCGGCATGGCCTGGTAGTTGTACAGCGCTCCTGTTGCGGCGTCTTCGAGGGCAACCAACTGCTGGCGTTGTTCGGGTGTTGCGTTCAGGTACCACTCGGGCGTATGAAGCGCCTGCCGGGAAAGTGCGACGTCGGTGTGGCGTGCGGTGATGACCTGCAACGCTGTTTCGTAGTCGGGAGCATCGACCAGTTGAACATAATCGGCCTGTGGATAGGGCTTGAGGCGCAGTGCGGACAGCTGCTGTTCGAGCGCAGGGCGGGGCGAAAGGTCCACTTGTTGAAGCAGGTAATCGCACAGCTCGTCCGACATCGCCCAACTGACCAGCTCATGCAGCAACTGCTTTACGTTATCGAAAGCCCAGAACTGGTGCGGGTGAGGCGCGTCCATGGCGACCATGATCAGTCGATCCGGTCGACCCTGCTCGGTGTCTTTGCGAAACACCAGCAGCTTGCTCATCAGGTGGAGGCCGCCAAGCTTGATCTGTTGCACATGAAACCGTGGGTCAGTCGAGACCGCTTTCGGATTGGCAAGTGCTTCGACAATGTCGAAGTCCTGCGCTTGAATATGGCCCTGCATCTGGGCTGCATGGGCCAGCTCGGTTATCTGGGTGCGAGCCAGGGTGCGAATCAATGCCTGATTGTGTTCGTTCTGGTAGGCCGTGCGCTGAAAAGTACTGAATTTGCCGCGTACATCGAGCTCATCGATGAGACGCGCAAGGTAAGCCGTATCCAGTAACGCGTAGTCAGCGCCCAGTGGCGCACCTTTGTAGCTGAGTCGGGTTCGTTCAAGGAAGTCCGACCCGCTTGCGCTGTCACTGGGATGCAGACCATACAAGGCTGACTCCACCAGCGAACGCGTCACTGTGTAACTTTCGCCAGTCACGGGCAGATGTCGGTGGGTGCTGACGATGATGTCATCCGGCTCCAGCGCAAAGCCGAAATCGTCGGCCAACCGCATGCGCAGGTGGGCCCGGGCGAAATCCAGCGGGGAGGCTGCAGCTCCCAACACGCTGTGTACCGCCATTCGTGCCTGCTGGTGGTGTGCCATGTGTTCGGCATGGGTGTTCAGGTCTTGCCCGCTGGCGTTCTTGATCCAGTCCGGCAGGCTGCGAAGGTACTGGCTTTCGAGATGTTTCAGTTCGCGCAGCTCCAGCATGGCAGCGGGTCCGAACAGGCCGCGCATGTTGATCGCCTGTTGAATCAAGGCCCGCAGCTCGCTTCTCCCCTGGATGTCTTCGCGCAGACAGGCGTGGCGGATGTCCTCGCGCTGCTTGTTCAGCAGGCTGTCCATGGCATGGGCGAAGGGCGCGTCCGGGATCTGTTGCAACTGAATGTCGGTGAGCGCGAACGGTTCGTTGTACAGGTCCGGGTCATTGCTGGCCTGTGCCATCGGATCCTGATACTGCTGCTCAAGATTGCCCAGCAAGGCATGCTGCAGTGTCGGTGAGCCAAGCCACTGAACGAGCGTGTCGCACAAGTCTCTCTGGCTGTTGAAACCCTTGATGCCGACCCCCGGCAATGCCAGCAGCGTATGTCCCTGGGGATGCGTCATTACCAGCGCGCCTGCTATTTCTGCGGGCAGCTCGTCCTGCAGGTGAATGTGCAGGGAGAAGCAGGTCATGGATGCGTCAGTCGAACCCTGCGGCTGTGCAATGCTCGCATGCAAGCCAGTGGCGTGGGCGGGATCAAGATCGCCTTCATGCAGCTTGACGCTGATTTCGTCGTGCAGGGCCTGCTGCAGATTGGCCAGAAAACCCTGGTAGCGCGTCTCGCCATCCGTTGACGAGGCGCTCCAGTAATCATCGATCTGCTGGAGCAGCACCGAGGTCTCCGAGTCGCGCTCGGCAGTGGGGGCTTTGTGGATAATTGCATCCAGCAAGGGGCTGTGGGGGGCGGGCAACTGATTGAGTTCGGTGGCCGTCAACAGACTGAGTTCGCCCAGTCTTTTCAATGCTGCCGAGGCGGCAGGCGCTGTTTCAGCGGGCTTCAGAGATATGGGTGTGAGTGTATGCATTGAATTCGTTCGTCCTTGAATGCGCCGTGCGCACGTTTCGTCAACAGCCATGAGGCCGTTCGGGGTGTCGCCAAACTAATCAGAATCCTGGGGCGGCTGGGCGTAGATAGTTATTGCTTGCACAGATCGCGTTATTTTCAAAGACAGCCCTCTGGCACCGGGCTTGCGCCGGATCTTGCGGCCCAGGCTTTCAGCATCGAGCCAAAACGGCGGTCATTACGCTATAATCCCGCCCTTTAGCTGTCCCCAGCCCGCTGTGCGGGGGCACATTTTTACTCGGGCACCCTGCGCCCGTATGCAGACTAAAGAGGCTAGACCCCAGTGGCATTGACGATTCTTGGCCTGTCCGGCGCCCTTAGCCATGATCCTTCTGCTGCGCTTTATATCGACGGCAAGCTGATCGCAGCAGCCGAAGAAGAGCGCTTCGTTCGCGACAAACACGCAAAGAACCGCATGCCCTACGAGTCGGCGAAGTTCTGTCTTGAACAGGCCGGTATCAAGCCTTCCGACGTCGATGTGGTCGCGATTCCGTTCGCGCCAATCAGCCTGTTCGGCAAGGCACGCTGGCATTACGCCAAGCGTTACTGGTACGCGCCTGATCGTGCGCTCGATGCGCTGCTGATGGGCAATCGCCGTTACAAGCGCTACCGCAACAAGATCGTCTGGTGCCTTGAGCAACTGGGCTTTGATCCAAAAAAGATCAAGATCGAGCCGGTGGAGCACCACTTGGCCCACGCTTCCAGCGCATATCACTGCTCCGGTTTTACCGAAAAAACCGCGATCATGGGTATCGATGGCAAGGGTGAGTACGCCACGACTTTCTTCGGCTACGGCGAAAACGGCAAGATCCACAAGATCAAGGAATTCTTCGATCCAGACTCGCTGGGCGGCCTGTATGGCGCGATCACCGAGTTCCTGGGTTTCGAAATGCTGGATGGCGAATTCAAGGTCATGGGCATGGCGCCGTATGGCGACGCCAGCAAGTACGACTTTTCGCGATTGGCCACCTTTGAAAACGGCGAACTGATCATCAACACCGAGCTCGCTAACGTCATCGGTCTGCGTCGCTACAAGGAAAACGGCAAGGGCTTCTACTTCTCGCCGAAACTGATCGAATGGCTGGGCCCGAAACGCGTGGGTGACGTGGCAGACGAACCCTACATCCATTACGCCGCGAGCATGCAGGCGCTGTTTGAAAAGCTGGCGCTGCAGATGATGGATCACTATCTGGGCGACATCCTCAAGGAAACCGGCAAGATCGCCTTCGCCGGTGGCTGTGCTTTGAACGTCAAGTTGAACCAGCGCATCATCGCTCGCCCGGAAGTGAAGGAGCTGTTCGTTCAGCCGGCTTCCGGTGACGCCGGTACTGCGGTGGGTGCTGCGGCCTACGTGTCGCATGCCCGTGGCGTGCCGGTCGAGAAGATGGAGCACGTCTATCTCGGCCCTTCGTACAGCAACGAAGATGTGATCGCGGCCTGCGCCCGGCACCCGAGCAAGCCAGTCTGGCGCCAGATCGAAAACACCCCTGAGCGCATCGCCGAAATCATGGTCAGGGGCAACCCGGTTGCCTGGTTCCAGGGCCGCATGGAATTTGGTCCGCGCGCATTGGGCGGCCGTTCGATCATCGGTTGCCCGAGCGTGGCTGGCGTCGCCGACCGTATCAACCACCAGATCAAGTTCCGCGAGCGCTGGAGGCCTTTCTGCCCCTCGATGCTCGACACCGTTGCACCGCAGATGATCAAGATCGATCACCCGGCGCCGTTCATGACTTTCACCTTTGAAGTGGCTGAAGAGTGGAAAACCCGCGTGCCGGAAGTCGTCCACGAAGACGGCACATCGCGTGCTCAGGTACTCAAACGCGAATACAACCCGCGCTACTACGACATGATGAAAGCGCTGGAAAACCTGACGGGCAATGGTGTGTCACTCAACACCTCGCTCAATCGCCGTGGTGAGCCGATGATCTGCTCGCCGACCGATGCGCTGAACATGTTCTTCGGCTCGGACCTTGAGTATTTGATCATGGAAGACATTCTGGTGATCAAAGAAGGCGTCGAGGCTCATGACACGCTCGGCTGAACGTCACGTATTGCAGTTCTGTCACGGCTATGACGGGCCGTTTCTGGACTGCGCACGTCAATACGCCAGCCTGTTCGCCGGCAAGGGCTACCGTGTGACCACGGTATTTCTGACCGGCGCTGCAGACCCGGATGTGGTGGCAGACTGCGGTTCGGACGAAGTACTGTTCATGGAGTACAGCTCCAGCGCCATTCGTGGCCTCAAGCTGGGTGCCATTCGTGATCTGCGCAAAATCGCCGCGACCCGTAACTTCAGCTTCTGCATCGCGCATCGATTCAAACCTGTCTATATCGCCTTGCTCGCCACACGCTTGCAGGTGATCGGTGTGCATCATGCGTTCGGTGACTATCAGCGCCGCAGTCGCAAGCTGTTCGCCAATCTGTTTCGCAAGCGCTTGAGTTTGCTGGGTGTCTCTGACGCAGTGCGGGACGATATCCGTAGCAGCCTGCCCAAGTGGCCCGCTGAGCGTATTCAGACCCTCTACAACCGTATTGACATCGAGCAGCTGCAAGGCAGCCAGTTCAGCGCGGAGGATGCCCGGGTCGAGCTGGGTCTTTCGTCCTCGGCATGGGTGGTCGGCAATGTTGGTCGTCTGCACCCGGACAAGGATCAGGCCACGCTGCTGCGCGGTTTTGCCGAAGCCTTGCCGAGCCTGCCGGAAAACAGTCAGCTGGTGATTCTGGGCAAGGGCCGTCTTGAGGAAACGCTCAAGGACCTGGCACGGGAACTCGGCATCGGCGCACATGTGCTGTTTCTCGGTCAGGTTGCCGATGCTCGCCGCTATTTCAAGGCGTTTGATGTGTTTGCCCTGAGTTCCGACCACGAACCCTTCGGCATGGTGTTGCTTGAGGCGATGGTCGCAGGCGTGCCGCTGGTGGCGACATCGTGTGGCGGTGCCAAGGAAGTCGTCGAGGATGTCGGCCTGTTGTTCCCGCTGGGCGATGTACACAGCCTTGCCCAGGGCTTGATCCACATGTCCCGACTGGACGCCGATCAACGTCAGGACTGCGCCGAGCGCATGCTTTCTCGCTTGCGCGAGCGTTTTTGCGACCATGCGGTACGCGATGTCTTCTGGCGTTTGCCGCACGTCATCCGCCTGACAGCGGAGTCCTGATGCTCAACCGACTCAAAAGCTGGCGCGAGCGCGGCTGGACCCCGATTGACGCAGCGACTTATGCACAGGCATGGCATCGTTTCGGCGGAAGTGTGGCGACTCACCCTCAGGTGGTCGAGCGCTTGTCAGGGCTGGCCGGTATCGCCGTGCGCTACCTGGCATGGGAGCAGGGCGGCGAGGTAAAGGCCGCGATTGCGACCTGGGGGCGTTCACTGGCGTTGTCCAAGGACGAGCTCAAGCGTCACGGCAAGAAAGGGCTGTTTGACCTGGGTAATGCCGAGCTGATTCTGCCCATTGCCGATGATGCACAGGTGCCTGTGCGTCATCGCGCACGTTATGTCTCTTCGCTCAACGAAGGGCGGGTCAGCACGTTCAAACCTCAAGCCGAATCGCTGGCCATGGCGCGCACCCCCGAGGACCTGTCCAAGAAATTCCGTTACAACCAGCGCCGCGAGCTGCGCTTGCTCGAAGAGGCGGGCGGTACGCTGCGTCCGGCCAGTGAGTTCACCAGCGCCGAATTCGCCCGCATCTACTGCGATCTTTTTCAGCGCCGCTGGGGTTTCGAGGCCACTGGAGCACGGCACAAGGCCGAGGTCATCGAGTTGCTGCGCGAGTGGCAGGTCGGCTCGGTGGTGTTTCTCAATGATGCGCCGGTTGCCATTCAACTGGTGTACCGCGTCCAGGCTCCGCAGTGGGTCAGCATTGAATATGTCAACGGCGGGGTTGATCCTGAAACCCGCGACTTCAGCCCCGGCAGTGTGCTGAGCTTCGTCAACACCCAAAGCGCCTGGGAAGATGCGCGGGCGCTGGGCAAGGCACTGCGTTTTTCGTTCGGTCGCGCTGACCGCGAGTATAAGGATCGCTGGTGCAATCCTGTGCCGGTGTTCCAGATTTGAGCCGCAAACAGCAGTTGCTCAAGCGCCATCGCCGTAACAAGCGCCTGGTGCTGATCGCTGGCCTGTTGTTGCTGATCGCCATCGGTGTGCTTGTGGCCTGGTGGTGGGTGCCGGTGTTGGCCGTGGCTGTATGGGTCGCTCACGAAGCCTGGTTTGCCGACCACCTGTTCTACTCGCCAAGCGACGACTATCAGTACAACTTCCCCGCCGAGAACGAAGTAGCAGGCGTGCGCCTGGACGCTGGCCGGCTGCGGGTCGATACGCCGCTGCAGCTGTCGGGTGATGAAACGCTCGTACTCGCGGTAACGATCAAAAGTGGCTTGCTCGGACGTTTGCTGGATCCGGTCGTCCAGTTGCGGGGTTCGGAACTCGTCGACAGTCAGGCTTTCGAGCGGGGCGTTGATGGCGTGCGTTATCTGAACCTGACCGGGTTTGCACCTGCAGTGGTGGCAGGCAACCTGAGCATCGAAGGGCGTCGTTGTGCTATCCGGGGTACGCCGCGTCTGTGGGTGTTCCGTCAGCCTGATCCGCGTCAGCAGCGGGTAATGATCATTGCCCCGCATGCCGATGATGCCGAGCTGGCCGCGTTCGGCTTGTACAGCCAGGCCCAGGAAGCCTGGGTCGTGACGCTGACGGCCGGTGAAATCGAAGCAGAACATTATCAACAGATGGGCATGTCGCCCGCTGAAGCCGCCCGCATGAAGGGCAGGCTGCGCGCCTGGGACAGTGTTGCCGTGGCGCGCTGGGGCGGTGTGCCCGAGTCGCAGTGCGTGCAGCTTGGCTATTTCTGTCTGCAGCTACCCGCCATGCAAGCTGCGCCAGACACGCCGGTCGGCTCGCGGGAGGCTGATCTGATGGATACCCGGCTGTTCCGCCAGTTCAACCCGTTTGCCTTGCCCGGCGATGACGGTCAGCCGACCTGGAACAACCTGTTGGCAGACCTGCGGGCGCTTCTGCTCAAGGCCCGACCTCAGGTCGTGGTCATGCCGCATCCAGCCATTGACCCGCATCCCGATCACATCTGTGCTCAGGCAGCAGTGCGCGAGGCGCTGGCCGGGCTTGAGTGGCAGCCAGAAGTCGTACTCGGTTACGCAAACCACTTGCACGACAATGATCGATGGCCAATGGGCGATGCCTACACCGGGATCAGCCTGCCGCCGGTATTCGACGCTCACCTGTCGCTGGTGCCTTACAGCCTGCCATTGTCAGTGTCGACGCAGCGGGACAAGGCGATGGCGCTGGGCATGATGCACGACTTGCAGCCGCCGATGCCTTTCAAGCGTCGTGTGCGTCGATGGTTGCAACGGTTGCTGGCGGGGCGCCGTTGGCCAGCCGAAGGCGAAAACGAATTTTTCCGTAAAGCGGTGCGTCGACACGAGTTGTTCTGGCGCAGCCGTGATATCTGATCAAGCAGTCGCAGTACTGCAAGGAAAACAATGAAAGTCCTACTTCTGGTCCAGAAAGAGCAACGCGCGATTCTGGATCGTCTTTACGACGGTATCGCCGCTCACTGCGAATGCGAGGTGCGCTGGCTGGACTCCGCGCAGCAGCGCAACCTGCGTGGCTATTTCCAGCGTGAAGTCGACGTCGCCCGTTATGACCGAATTGTCTTTTTTCTACGGTTCAAACAGGAAGTCCGGCAGGTCGGCTTCATCCGCACGATCCCCAATCTGGTCATTCTCGAACACGATGCCTACCAGAACTACATCGCCTGCAAGTACACAGGTAAATTCAGTGCGCACTATCGCAATCTACCGTGGGCGCGGGTGATCTGCTCCGGGTTCATGGTCAGCGAGCGCCTGCGTGGTGAAGGCTTCGATGCGGTGTTTGTCCCCAAAGGCTACGACCAGACCTTGTTGCAGTGGCAGGATCGCGAGCGTGACATCGAGATGGCGTTCGTGGGCAGCACCAATAGCGTGGCCTACAGCGGTCGCAAAGCGCTGCTCGATGAGCTGGGTCGTGTTGAGCCCTTGCTGGTGACCCGGACCAAGTCGGGTAAAGAGTATTGCGACACGCTGAACCGTATCCGTTTCTTTGTCAGCGCGGATGTCGGCATGGGCGAATACATGATCAAGAACTTCGAGGCCATGGCCTGCGGATGCGTGTTGTTTGCCTTCGACCAGGGCGCCGACGAAAATCGTGCCCTCGGTTTTGTCGACATGCACAACATCGTGCTTTATCGGGATATCCCTGAACTTCGTCAAAAACTGGACCAATTGCGCAAGGATGATGCACTTGCGGCCGACATATCACGCAACGGACAAATTCTGGTCGAGGAGCGGTTTACCTTTCATGCTCTGGGCCGATCAATTGTCGAGCACATGGTAGCGCCGTTGCGGCCCATGCCTGCAGCACGCTGGATTGATCGTATTCGGTCTCGTTGGGCGTGGTAATGCCCTTGAACCCTTAAAGATTGGGAATACATGATGGTATTCAGTGAAAACAGTGAGATCACGCTGGTTGTCACCAGTTGCGGTCGATTTGACCTGTTGAAAAGCACTCTGGAAACATTTGATCGTTTCAATACGGCACCCATACGCCATGTTCTGATCACCGAAGATTCCGGCGATGCACAGGTTCAGGACTGCATCCCCGAGCACTGGCGCGTGCATACCCGGTTCATCATCAACAATCCCAAACTGGGCCAGATGCGCTCGGTCGATGCCGCGTACGCACTTATCGAGACGTCGTGGGTGTTTCATTGCGAAGACGACTGGGATTTCTACCGCCCTAATTTCATCGAAGAGTCCATGACTCTGCTGAAAAACGATCCGCAGGCATTGCAGGTCTGGCTGCGCAGCTACAATCATGATCTACGTACACACAGCCCTTACGTTTACCTGAATGAGCGTGAGGTTGTTGAGGGAATCCCTTTCTACAAGCTGGGATCGCACAAGGCGGAGTGGCAGGGTTTCTCTTTCAATCCGGGGCTGCGCCGTCTTTCAGACTACAAAAAGCACGCGCCCTACGCAGAACACGGCGGAGAGAAAAAACTTTCACAATTGTTTGCCTCAGAAAACCGGTACGCTCTGATTCTGGAGAACGATGCTGTGCTGCACACCGGTTTCGGTGAGCATGTGGTGGTACCGCAGGAGCGGCTGGACAAAGAGCGTCGCAAGCGTCGGGATCGCCTCAAGCTGATCGCTGCCGTGATCATAGGAACAGGAATAGGTTGGTTGCTCAATAATGTCAGTTGACCAGGCTGGTATCGCAAACAGTAAGGTTCAGATCTACTTTGGTGCAGTACTTGCCGTCTTTATCCTCAGCTTCATGCTGGGGACGTCCTCCAAGGCGACCAACAATCTGTTTTACGCCTTCATGGCCTTGCCTGCGCTTTACGTGCTGGTCAAGCACCGTGGCGCCGGGATTTTCGCGCAGCCATTAGGCATCGCCTGGGCAGTGTTCATGGCCTGGTTCTTCGTTCCCGCCGTCTATTCGCAGGACTTCCAGTTCTACAAGCATATTGTCTACGTCAGCCTGTTTGTTTTTGCCATCGGCGGGCTGGTAAACAGCCAGTTTCTGCATAAGGCAGGAGTGGCGCGCGGGCTGTTCTGGGTCATCTGCTTATATGTGCTGGTCTCCAGCGTTCACAGTTGGGTGACAGGGCAGTTCGAGTTTGGCAAGCGCGTGGAAATACTGCCTGCACGCATGGCCAACGTGATTTACACCAGCGCCTGGCTGGTCGGTGCTCTTGGCCTGGCATTGCCTGTCTGGTTGAAGGAGCGCCGTTGGGTCGAGGGCGCCAGTGCAATTGTGCTCACGCTGGTAATTGCAGCGCTCATTGTGCAGACCCGCACAGCGCTGGTGGGCGCGGCCTTTCTGTTTGGTATATGCACCCTGTATTCGCTGTATCGCTTCCCCAAACCCACCCTGGTCACATTGTTGGTGCTGGCAGTAGCCGCGGGCATCGCCTTCTGGGTGGTCAAGGACGAGCAATGGGTCAAGTTGCTGATGGTCAGGGGTGATTCCTACCGCATCGAACTGTTCGAGATCATGACAGGCGAGTGGCGCAACTGTGGCTGGTTCTTGGGCTGTGGCGTGGATTTCGTGACCACCAAGACGCTCACGGGCGGGATGGCGATCCAGCATCCGCATAACATCTTCGTCTCGTTGGGTGTCTACACTGGGGCCATGTCGCTGGTGCTGTTTATCGTGGTCATGGCGATGACACTCTGGAGCGCCCTGCGTCTGCGCAGCCCATGGGGACTGTATCTGGCGGCCTCGCTGGTGATGCTCAACTTCGACGGCAGCAAGCTGGTTGGCAATCCGGATGAACTCTGGGTGCTGGTGCTGTTGCCTGCTGCGGCGATTCTGGCGCGCGTGGTGCAGGAGCGTCATAAGCATCGCCTGATGCGCTGATTGATCAATGAAAACAGAGAGGCCGCCTTGCAGGCGGCCTCTCTGTTTGTGCTCAATCCGTTTGGCCTACTTGATGGCCTGCGTCAGCTCCACCGGCGTACACATCGATTGGGCGCTCAGATACCCCATGAAGAACGCCGGGTTTGCGTTACCCAGCAACCACTGCCGGTCTTGCGGGTAGCGCAGCATGTGCTTGAAGTTACGCAGGCGCATGGTCTTGCGCAACGCCCGCCGGTAAGTACGCATGTCGGCGATGTCGATCAGGCCCAGAGTGCCTTCAGGGGTAAGAATGACATTGCCAAGGTGCGCGGAGCGAAAGTACACGCCTTTTTCGTGCAGGCTGGCGATGAAGCGTCCCAGTTGCATGCGCAGGTCATCATCCTCGGCGGCGGTGTCCAGCAGTTGGCGCAGCGTGTTGCCAGCCAGCGGATTGTAATGAACGGCATCGCGCGCGATCTCGGCAATCCGGTAAACCGTGCGGACCTGCGGGCAGGGGATCGAGCGCTCGGCCAGCGTGACACAGTTGTCGGCAAAGCGTTGCGCGTAGGGGTACCAGGCAGCCGAACTGATGAATCTTTTGCGTCGAAACAGTTTGAGCATTGAACCGTCACTCAAACGTAGTACTTTGTCGCCCGTGCCGTCGGCTTCAAGCACTTCGGCACCTTGAACCAGGGCAAGGTAGTGGGCGTGGTCGAGCGCTTGCATCAATACTCCGGATTCTACGCCGCAAGGGCTGGACGGGCCGCCTATGTTACCGCAGCAGGCCGTCGCGAAAACCGCTTGTGATACAATTCGCCTTCTTTTTAATACGACGGATTCTCATGACAACCTCCGAATCGTCCGCCACTTCAAGCGTGAAAATCTACTTCCGTTTGTTGTCTTACGTGCGTCCGTATGTGGGCATTTTCCTGCTCAGTATCCTTGGTTTCGTGATTTTTGCTTCGACCCAGCCGATGCTGGCGGGGATTCTCAAATACTTTGTCGACGGCCTGAGCAATCCTGAGGCGGTTCTGTTTCCCAACGTTCCTTACCTGAGAGACCTGCAGTTGCTGCAGGCCGTGCCGCTGCTGATCGTCCTGATCGCTGCGTGGCAGGGGCTGGGTTCGTTTCTGGGTAACTATTTTCTGGCCAAGGTCTCGCTGGGGCTGGTGCACGACCTGCGTGTCGAGCTCTTCAATAAATTGCTGGTATTGCCCAATCGCTATTTCGATACCACCAATTCGGGCCATCTGATCTCGCGCATTACTTTCAACGTCACCATGGTCACCGGCGCGGCAACCGACGCCATCAAGGTGGTGATACGTGAAGGGCTGACCGTTGTTTTCCTGTTCATCTATCTGCTGTGGATGAACTGGCAACTGACCCTGGTGATGCTGGCGATTCTGCCGGTGATTGCAATCATGGTGGGCAGTGCCAGCAAGAAATTCCGCAAACAGAGCAAGAAGATCCAGGTGGCGATGGGAGACGTGACACATGTGGCGTCTGAAACCATCCAGGGCTATCGCGTGGTTCGCAGCTTCGGCGGTGAAGAGTACGAACAGAAGCGCTTTGCCAGGGCCAGTGAGAGCAACACCAACAAGCAACTGCGGATGACCAAGACCGGCGCTATCTATACGCCGATGTTGCAACTGGTCATCTATACCGCCATGGCGGTGCTCATGTTTCTGGTGCTGTTCCTGCGCGGTGACGCGACGGCTGGCGATCTGGTTGCCTACATCACTGCGGCCGGCCTGTTGCCCAAGCCGATCCGTCAGCTTTCTGAGGTCAGCTCGACCATTCAGAAAGGCGTTGCAGGTGCGGAAAGTATCTTCGAGCAGCTGGACGTCGAGCAGGAAGTCGATACCGGTAGCATTGAGCGTGATCGCGTTTCGGGCCGTCTGGAAGTGAAAAACCTGAGCTTCTTCTACCCACAGACCGAGCGTCAGGTACTGAACGACATCAGTTTCTCGGCAGAACCAGGGCAGATGATCGCACTGGTCGGGCGTTCGGGCAGTGGCAAGTCCACGCTGGCCAATCTGATCCCGCGCTTCTACGTGCACGAAACCGGCCAAATCCTGTTGGATGACGTAGAAATCAACGACTATCGCCTGCGTAACCTGCGCAAGCACATTGCTCAGGTCAATCAGAACGTCACACTGTTCAATGACACCATTGCCAATAACATTGCCTATGGCGATCTGGCCGGTGCGCCGCGAGCCGATATCGAAGCCGCTGCCGCTGACGCCTACGCCAAGGAGTTCATTGATCAACTGCCGCAAGGCTTTGACACTCAGGTCGGTGAGAACGGCGTCCTGCTTTCCGGTGGTCAGCGTCAGCGTCTGGCGATTGCCCGCGCCCTGCTCAAAAACGCGCCACTGCTGATCCTCGACGAGGCGACTTCTGCACTCGACACCGAGTCGGAGCGCCATATTCAGGCTGCGCTGGATCAAGTGATGAAAGGGCGCACGACGCTGGTGATTGCTCACCGC
This sequence comes from Pseudomonas californiensis, assembly GCF_021147775.1. GTDB lineage: Bacteria > Pseudomonadota > Gammaproteobacteria > Pseudomonadales > Pseudomonadaceae > Aquipseudomonas > Aquipseudomonas californiensis. Next base: position 27,815 of record NZ_JAGTPK010000014.1, on the reverse strand, counting down.
CTGTCGACTATCGAAAAAGCCGACATGATCCTGGTCATGGATGCGGGCAAGATCGTCGAGCGCGGTACCCATTCCCAGTTGCTTGCGCAGAACGGTTATTACGCCCGGTTGCATGCCATGGGCCTGGACGAGCCGGCCCCGGTCGGGGCCATCTGAGCCCCGGCCTTTCCGCGCGCTGACGCAGGCTGCGTAAACCGTCGCCTGCGAAGGCGCAATTACGAGCCTGCGCGAGTCTGAATCGCGCAATGCAGCTTTCGGCCCCCTGCACAGTTTGCCTGTCCTGAACAGCCTGCCTGTTGCAAACCCCTGTGCTAAGATTCCGCCCCTGTCCATTTTCTAGTACGGGTTGTTCGATGAAGTTATCCATGCCGCGCTTTGATCAGGCCCCCGTCCTGGTGGTTGGCGATGTCATGCTCGACAGATACTGGCATGGTGGTACCTCGCGTATTTCCCCGGAAGCGCCAGTGCCCGTGGTCAAGGTCGATCAGATCGAGGACCGCCCCGGCGGTGCCGCCAACGTTGCCTTGAACATCGCTGCTCTTGGCGCACCGGCCTCGCTGGTTGGCGTTACCGGTGAAGACGAGGCGGCAGACAGCCTGACCAACAGCTTGAAAGCAGCCGGTGTGCGTGCGCGCTTTCAGCGTATTGCCCATCAGCCGACCATCGTCAAATTGCGCGTCATGAGTCGTCACCAGCAATTGCTGCGTATCGACTTCGAAGAACCTTTTGCCACCGATGCCGCTGCATTGAGTGCCGAAGTCGACGACCTGCTCGACGGCATCAAGGTGCTGGTACTGTCCGATTACGGCAAGGGTGCGCTGAAAAACCATCAGGCGCTTATTCAGGCCGCCAGCAAGCGTGGCATTCCCGTGCTGGCCGACCCCAAGGGCAAGGATTTCGCAATCTATCGCGGCGCCAGCCTCATTACTCCTAACCTGAGTGAGTTCGAGGCGATTGTCGGCCACTGTGCGGACGAGACCGAGCTGGTCGCCAAAGGCGCGCAGTTGATGAGTGACCTGGACCTGGGCGCGCTGCTGGTCACCCGTGGCGAGCATGGCATGACCCTTCTTCGTCCTGATCATCCCGCGCTGCACCTGCCTGCCCGCGCTCGCGAAGTGTTCGATGTGACCGGTGCGGGCGACACGGTGATTTCCACTCTTGCCGCCGCTATTGCCGCGGGTGAAGAGCTGCCTCACGCCGTTGCGCTGGCCAATCTGGCGGCCGGGATCGTAGTCGGCAAGCTGGGCACCGCCGCAATCAGCGCTCCAGAGTTGCGTCGCGCCATTCAGCGTGAAGAAGGTTCCGAGCGCGGCGTGCTTGGCCTTGAGCAGTTGCTGCTGGCGGTCGACGATGCACGTGCCCACAACGAACGCATTGTGTTCACCAACGGATGTTTCGACATCCTGCATGCGGGCCATGTGACCTATCTGGAGCAGGCGCGGGCGCAGGGTGATCGCTTGATCGTCGCGGTCAACGATGACGCCTCTGTCAGCCGTCTCAAAGGGCCGGGTCGTCCGATCAACAGTGTTGACCGTCGCATGGCCGTGCTGGCCGGTCTGGGCGCTGTGGACTGGGTAATCAGCTTTGCGGAAGGTACCCCTGAAAACCTGCTGGCCCACGTCAAGCCGGATGTTCTGGTGAAGGGCGGCGATTACGGGATCGATCAAGTGGTCGGCGCCGACATCGTGCAAGCGTACGGCGGCGAAGTACGGGTGCTGGGGCTGGTGGAAAACAGCTCAACCACGGCCATTGTCGAGAAAATTCGCGGGCAGTAAACCTGCTGCATCAGGCGCGAACTGACCGGTTCGCGCTGCTGGCCCGGCAGGATGAATGCCTGCCGGGCAAGTGAATCATTTGCTGAGACTGCTGCGTGCCAGTTGCAGCAGTTCCCGGGCTCTGCCAGTCAGGCGTTTGAGGCCGGTCTTTTTCGCCGGCGGGGTCATACCTTGCTGCCGCAACCAATCCTTCCAGCGGATGCGCTCCTCGCGTACCACCCAGCCGTCCTGGGCGGCGAAGCTTTCTGCCAGATACAGGCCACGAGTACCCGCTGGCACCAGCTTGTCGCGCTTGAGCGTGTAGAGCTCAGGCAGCGGTGCTCCGTTTTCCAGAGGCATCAGGTACAGGTCGGGCTTGCTTCGGTTAAGGCGGGCGACCAGTTGATCGTTTTCGAGTACTTCATCGACATGAAACAGGCTGATGGGACGTGCCTCCTTGGGGATTTCCAGGCGCATGTCATAGATCAGCTGTAACGAGGCGGTGGGCAGATGCACGTAGGCTCTAGGGCGTTCGAGCAGCGGCAGGTTGCCGTTGCGCACCGGCCGGGCCGCCCCGGAAAGCGGGCTCAGGCGAAACGGCATCGCCTCTCGGTAATGCAATGCGGCGGCGTAAGGGGCAGGCAGCCAGGTCTCCTTGAACAGCCCGCTGAGCCAGCCTTGTGGTGTTTCAATCAAGCACTCTTCTGCTACTTCCTGAATGGCGGTGTGCAGCGGCAAAGCCAGTCCATGCGCGGGTACGTAACCGGAGATCAGCTTGAGCACCACATCGCCCCGGTCCTGGCGGCGTTGTCGGACCAGCACCCAGTAATCACGATTCTGCCAACTTATCGTCAGCCTGATGGACACTCCGAGATTGGCCAGTTCGGTGTCGAATCGCTCTGTGTCCGGCACCTCGATCTTGCGTCGACGCTGCAGGGTCTGGGCAAAGTTCATCGGCATGCCGACGCTCTGATAGGTCAGGCCTTCGGGCGTGGCTTCGACGAATAACGGCAGCGTTTTGAAGTTGCTCGGATTCTTGCGAATCAGCGTGCGCGGCATATCGGCTCCTTCTTGCGTTGGGGTCGGCCGCCCAAATCAGGCTTGACGGCAAATCACTGCAGCGGCGGTTGCAACGTTGTGAGCCAGATGCAGAGGGTTAATGGTCCCGACAATAGCACTGGCCACGCCCGGATGCTCAAACAGCAGCTGGAAACTCGCGTGTACCGGGTCGATGCCTGGCGTCAGGCAGACATGGCCGCTGGCCAGCGCCTTTTTCACCAGAATGCCTTTACCGTGCGCAGCAGCGTAGTCCAGAACCGGCTTTTCACCCTGTTGATCAAGGTTGTAAGTAACCATGGCGCAATCGCCTTCGCGCAGGGCCAGCAAGCCACCCTCGACGGTCTTGCCGGAAAAGCCGAAGCCACGGATCTTGCCTTCGCGCTTGAGCTCGGCAAGCGTCTGATAAACCTCGGCATCGTTGAGAATGGCCAGATCGTTGCCGTCCGAGTGCACCAGTACCAGGTCCAGAAAATCGGTTTCAAGGCGTTTCAGGCTGCGCTCTACCGAGCGGCGTGTGTGTTCAGCACTGAAGTCGTGACGCGACTCACCGTTCTCGAACTCTTCACCCACCTTGCTGACGATCACCCAATCCTGACGTTGCCCCCGCAGCAGCGGCCCTAGACGTTCCTCACTGGTGCCGTAGGCCGGGGCCGTGTCGATGAGGTTGATGCCCATGTCACGCGCCATCCTGAGCAGCATCTGCGCCTGCTGATCGTCAGGGATCTTGAAACCGCTGGGGTATTTGACGCCCTGATCGCGGCCTAGCTTGACCGTGCCCAGGCCAAGCGGTGAGACATTGAGGCCGGTACTGCCCAGCGGGCGATGCAAGTTGTGCAGGGTTTTCAGGCTCATGGCAGCAGTTGATCCCAGACAGGTATGGCCACTGGCGGCTTGGGCACATCCACCAACGGTGGTTGCGGCGTAGGGTGGATGCCCTCTTTGGACAGCGTGGCCAGCAAGCGATCAGCGAAGTCGGGTGCCAGTGCCAGCTTGGTCGGCCAACCCACCATCAGGCGCTGCTGGCTGTCGAGAAAGGCGTTGTCCGGGCGTACCAGGCCAGATTGCGCCGGCTCCGCTCGATCAACACGCAACGTCGCCCACTGCGCCTGGCTCAGGTCGACCCAGGGCAGCAGCGATTCCAGCTCTTTGCGGGCGGTGGCAATCTGTGCGGCCGGCGCGCGCGCGACCCCGTCCGCTTCTGCGAGCTCGCCACCCAGGTACCAGACGCATTGGCCATCGGCCGCCGGGTGCGTGGTTACGGTGATACGTGGCTTGGTGCCGCCGCCCAGGCAGTGAGCGAACAGCGGCTTGAGGGTCGGGCCCTTGACCAGCACCATGTGCAACGGACGGCGCTGCATTTGCGGTTGCGACACGCCGAGTGCGTTCAGCAGGTCGGCATTGCCGCCGCCAGCGCTGAGCACGATGCGTTGTGCATGAATGTCCCGGCCGTCGACCCGCAGGCCGATCAGCTCATCGCCTTCGTGCAGCGGCTCGATCTGCTGGCCCGCCAGCAAGCTGTCTTCAGCCAGTGCCGCGAGACGGTCGATCAGGCTGGGCACATCGACTACCAGCTCGGCCAGCCGATACACCTTACCTTTGAATTTCGGGTTTTGCAGTGCGGGCGGTAGTTGTTCGCCTTTGACCTGATCCACACGCCCGCGCACCGCCTTGCTGGCAAAGAAGCTGGTCAGATTGCCGGCCAGCGTGCCGGGCGACCAGAGATAATGCGCTTCGGACAGCAGGCGCACGCCGGTCAGATCCAGCTCGCCCTTGCCTTCGAGCGCTTCACGCCAGCGGCGTGGCATGTCGGCAATGGCCTCGGATGCTCCCGATAATGCGCCATGCAAGGCGTACTTGGCCCCGCCATGGATGATCCCCTGAGACTTCAGGCTTTGTCCGCCACCCAGGCTTGCGCTTTCTACCAGGACTGTCGAGAACCCTTGACGGCGCAACCGTGCATTGAGCCAGAGACCGGCTACGCCTGCCCCGACAATCAGGACGTCAGTGGAAATAACAGATGGCATGAGCACCTCAGTGGGTAAAGAATCCGGCCATTATAGGGGATCGGCTTTTCAATTCCCCGCTCAATGCCCTGCGGTTTTCGAGAACAGCTGAATAACCACTACACCGGCAACGATCATGCCCATGCCGAGCAGCGCGGGCAGGTCGAGCTTTTGCCCGTAGACGAAGAACGCCGCGATGCTGACCATGACGATACCCATGCCTGACCAGATGGCGTAGGTGATGCCGACCGGAATCGTGCGCATCACCAGAATCAGCATCCAGAACGCTACCGCGTAGCCAGCGATAACCAGCACCAGTGGCAGCGGCGTGCTCAGGCCTTTGACGGCCTTCATGGAGGTGGTGGCGATGACTTCGGCGCAGATGGCGACGGCCAACAGGTAATAAGGGTTCATGGTGTTTTCCTTGTGGTCAGGCTGCGCATTCTAACGGTTTGCAATGACAGGCCGGATGCGTCACACGGCTCCGGCAATCGTGTTCGCGTCTTCATGCAGTTGTGGCATTGCGAGGGCCTGCTGATAAACTCCGCGCCCATGAATAGAACCCTCTATACCCTGCTGTTTCATCTCGGTCTGCCGCTGGTTGCCCTGCGGTTATGGTTGCGTGCGCGCAAGGCTCCGGCTTATCGCCAACGCATCGGCGAGCGTTTCGCCATCGGTTTGCCCGCGATGCAGCGTGGCGGCCTCTGGGTGCATGCCGTTTCGGTTGGAGAAAGCATTGCTGCCGCGCCCATGATCCGAGCGTTGCTGGCGCAGTATCCACAATTGCCGATCACTGTGACTTGCATGACGCCCACAGGTTCGGAGCGAATCAAAGCAATGTTCGCCAACGAGCCGCGCATTCAGCACTGTTATCTGCCGTATGACCTGCCTTGGGCCGCCGGGCGCTTTCTCGATCGTGTGCAGCCGCAGTTGGGTATCATCATGGAAACCGAGCTGTGGCCCAACCACATCCACCAATGCGCCAGGCGCGCCATCCCGGTGGTCTTGGCCAATGCCCGGTTGTCCGAGCGCTCGGCGCGGGGTTATGCACGCTTTGACCGGCTGACCCGACCGATGTTGGCGGAGATGGCGCTGTTCGCCGTGCAGACCGAAACCGAAGCGCAGCGTTTCCGCGAGCTGGGCGCGCGCCCAGAGTGTGTCACGGTAACCGGCTCGATCAAGTTTGACCTGAGCATCGACCCGCAATTGCTCGAGCGCGCCGCCCAGTTGCGCCAGCAGTGGCAGGCGACGCAACGGCCTGTATGGATCGCTGCCAGCACTCATGCCGGGGAAGACGAAAGCGTGCTCTCGGCTCATCGTGCGTTGTTGGCGAGCCATCCGGATGCGTTGTTGATTCTGGTGCCGCGTCATCCCGAGCGTTTCGACAGCGTGCATGGATTGTGTGAGCAGCAGGGCTTCACGACCGTGCGCCGCTCGACAGCGCAGGCGGTCACGGCCGAGGTGTCAGTGCTGCTGGGCGACACGATGGGCGAGTTGCTGTTTTTGTATGCGCTGGCAGACAGCGCCTTTGTCGGCGGCAGTCTGGTGCCCAATGGCGGGCACAATCTGCTGGAGCCAGCGGCATTGGCCAAGCCTGTCCTCAGCGGTCCGCATCTGTTCAATTTTCTGGAAATCGCCGCCCTGTTGCACAGCGCTGGCGCGCTGGAGGAAGTGGCTGACGCCGCTGCACTGGCCGTTGCCGTTCAACGTCTGTTCGACCAGCCGCAACTTGCCCGCACCATGGCGGATGCGGGGCTGGACGTCATGAAGGCGAATCAGGGCGCGTTGCAGCGGCTACTGGACGGGATCAAGCGGCTGATCTGAAGTCAGCGCCTGAACCCTTGTGGGTGACCGCTGATCTTCAGCGCTGTGCCGGTCTTTCGAAGTTTTTCTGTGCGGCCGTTGCCAGGTCTGGCGGCAGGAAGTCCTTGTCCGGGTTGTAGTCCGGTTTCAGGTAGCGCGACAGATCCTGCAGGTCACCGGGGTTCAAGGTTCCCGCTGCCTGCTTGAGCCGCAGGTTGTCGAGAATATAGTCATAACGGGTGTTGTTGTAGTCGCGAACCGACGCGTACAACTGACGCTGCGCATCCAGCACATCGACGATGTTGCGCGTGCCGACCTGATAGCCGATTTCAGTCGCTTCCAGCGCGCTCTGGTTGGAAATGATTGATTGCTTGCGCGCCTGAACCTGTTCCACGTCAGTGTTGACCGCACGGTGCAGGTTACGCGTGTTTTCCACCACTTGACGGCGCAGGCCTTCGCGGCGCTGCTCGCTTTGGCTCAGGCGCGAGTAGGCTTCCCGAACCTGCGAGCTGGTCAGGCCGCCGCTGTAGATCGGAATATTCAACTGAACGCCAATCGTGCGTTGCTCGACGTCGCCGCTGTAGTTCTGGCCCGTGTAATTGGGATTGTTGAAGCCCAGCGCATCATTGTCGCCACGCTGGTAGGTCGCAACGGCGTCCAGCGTTGGCGCGTGGCCGGCCTTGCGCTGACGCAGGGTTTCTTCGGCGGCGTTGACCGCGTAGTTGCTGGCCAGCAGGTTGAGGTTCTGTTGCGCTGCGGTGTCGACCCAGGCTTTGGCGTCGTTTGGCATCGGCGCGAGAATCGGCAAGGTGTGTACGATGCCCTCGATGGAGTTGTATTCACGGTTGGTCAGCGTCACCAGTGCCTGAAACGCGTCGTCAACCTGGCGACGAGCAATGATCCGATTGGCGCGGGACGTGTCGTAACTGGCTTGTGCCTGCAGCACGTCGGTCTTGTCCGAAAGGCCGACATCGAAGCGTTCATTGGCTTGATCCAGCTGACGCTTGAATGCTGACTCTTCGGCTTTGGTTGCGGCCAGATTGTCCTGCGCGCGCAGCACGCTGAAGTAGTTTTGCGCCGACTGCAGGATCAGATTCTGTTCGGTGGCCGACAACTCGAGCGCAGCCTGTTCGTTGACGGCTTCGGCGGCCTGCAACTGGAACCAGCGATCGGCTCGGAAGATCGGTTGGCTCAGGGTCGCCTGGTAAACCGTACCGCTGCGTGTCGCTGTAATGCGAGGCTGGTCAATGCTGGTGCGGGTGTTATTGGACTGGGCGCTGCCGGAGATATTCGGCAGCAGCCCCGCACGCGCCTGCGGTACGGCCTCTTTGCGAGCCGCGTAATCGGCACGGGCAGCGGCAAGGTCGGCGTTGTTGTCCACGGCCTGCTCGTACACGTTCACCAGACCGGTCTTGGTCGGCAGCGGCACATCGGCCGCCCAGACCAATCCGTTGGACGCAAACGAAACAGCCACGGCCAACGAAAGTTTGCGCAACATGAGGCGTTCCCTGTTCATGAAGAAGTAATCACAGTTTGATGAAAACCGGGTTAGCGAGTGTAGAGCCAGACGCAACGGGCAACAATCGGCGATTTCAGCCATTTATCGAGCCCGGTGCAAATTGGCTGGCGTTCTGGCTGCACGCCAGCATAGACTGAGCCCGTTCTTGTCGGGGTGCCTTGCTATGAGGCTGAGATCGGTTAAACCGGATCCCGTTGAACCTGATCAGGTTAGCGCCTGCGTAGGGAACAAGATTTCTCGTCTCCCGGCGAGTCCTCTTGAGTGTCGTCCGGGGTCGATCGTTCAATATCATGAACCGTTTCGCCTCCTTTCGTTGCTCAGCACTCTTTCTTGCAGGGTGCATCCGTCCGTTCTGATCAGGTCACTCCGACAATAAATCCGCAACTGGATGTCTGGAGAGCCGTGATGAGTACAAAACCAAAAAACGCAGCCCATTTGAGCGAGTCGGCACAGGTCGATTCCGGATCGGTGAAGCCGTTTACCCGTTCGCAGAAAATCTACGTTCAGGGCTCTCGCCCGGACATCCGCGTGCCGATGCGTGAAATCACGCTCGACGTGACGCCGACCGACTTTGGTGGCGAAATCAACGCCCCGGTCACCGTCTACGACACCTCCGGCCCTTACACCGACCCCAACGTCATCATTGATGTGCGCAAAGGCCTGGCCGACGTGCGTTCGCCCTGGATCGACTCGCGCAACGACACCGAGCGCCTTGCCGGTCTGAGCTCGCATTTCGGCCAGCAGCGCCTTGGCGATGCCGAACTGACCGCACTGCGTTTTGCCCACGTGCGCAATCCGCGCCGCGCCAAGGCCGGTGCCAACGTCAGCCAGATGCACTATGCGCGTCAGGGCATCATTACCGCCGAGATGGAATACGTCGCCATCCGCGAAAACATGAAGCTTCAGGAAGCGCGCGCCGCTGGCCTGTTGAATCAGCAGCACCCAGGCCACAGCTTCGGCGCGAGCATCCCCAAGGAAATCACCGCCGAATTCGTACGCGAAGAAATCGCTCGTGGTCGTGCAATCATCCCCGCCAGCATCAATCACGTTGAGCTGGAACCGATGATCATCGGCCGCAACTTCCTGGTGAAGATCAACGGCAACATCGGTAACAGTGCGCTGGGCTCGTCCATCGAAGAAGAGGTCGCCAAACTGACCTGGGGTATTCGCTGGGGCTCGGACACGGTCATGGACCTGTCGACCGGTAAACACATTCACGAAACCCGCGAGTGGATCATCCGCAACTCGCCCGTACCGATTGGCACCGTGCCAATCTATCAGGCGCTGGAAAAAGTCGGCGGTGCAGCCGAAGACCTGACCTGGGAGCTGTTCCGTGACACGCTGATCGAGCAGGCGGAGCAGGGCGTTGACTACTTCACCATCCACGCGGGCGTGCTGTTGCGCTACGTGCCATTGACCGCCAAGCGCGTCACCGGCATCGTCAGCCGTGGCGGCTCGATCATGGCCAAGTGGTGCCTGGCGCATCACAAGGAAAACTTCCTTTACACCCATTTCGAAGACATCTGCGAAATCATGAAGGCCTACGACGTCAGCTTCTCGCTGGGCGACGGCCTGCGTCCAGGCTCGATTGCCGATGCCAACGATGCTGCGCAGTTCGGCGAGCTGGAAACCCTGGGCGAGCTGACCAAGATCGCCTGGAAACATGATGTGCAGACCATGATCGAAGGTCCTGGCCATGTGCCTATGCAACTGATCAAAGAGAACATGGACAAGCAGCTGGAATGCTGCGACGAAGCACCGTTTTACACCCTCGGCCCACTGACCACGGACATTGCGCCGGGCTATGACCACATCACTTCCGGCATCGGTGCGGCCATGATCGGCTGGTTCGGTTGCGCGATGCTGTGCTACGTCACGCCCAAGGAGCATCTGGGGCTGCCGAACAAGGATGACGTCAAGACCGGCATCATCACTTACAAGATTGCGGCTCACGCCGCTGACCTGGCCAAAGGGCATCCGGGCGCGCAGATCCGCGATAACGCCTTGAGCAAGGCGCGCTTCGAGTTCCGCTGGGAAGACCAGTTCAACCTCGGGCTGGATCCGGACACTGCACGCTCGTACCACGACGAAACCTTGCCGAAAGACTCAGCCAAGGTCGCGCATTTCTGCTCCATGTGCGGGCCGAAATTCTGCTCGATGAAAATCACTCAGGAAGTGCGCGAGTACGCTGCCAATCAGCGAATTGAAGCCGTGGATGTGGATGTTGCCAAAGGCCTTGCAGAACAGGCCGAACGCTTCAAGCAGGAAGGCAGCCAGCTGTACAAAAAAGTCTGAGGCTGATCAATGGCTTCACTCTGCCAAGAGTGAAGCCATTGGCGCGAGCCGGGACATGCTGTCTTGCTCGCGCAGGCTGTCGAGCAGTCGATGAAGCTTTATTGAATGTGAGGGCCTCTTCGCCAGCAAACGGAACGCCGCCCGGCTGACTCCCGCAGGTGGACTCAGTTGGATGCGCACTTGTGGGAGTGAGCGTGCTCGCGAAGGCTGCTGAACAGGCGATGAAGCTTGAGTGTCAGGCGTCGCGCAATCTGTTTGCGAAATTTTGAAACATCCTTAAAACGTCCTCAAGAGACATCAAAGTGAACACACCTGGCACTTATTCACCTGACTCACCCGTTCCCGCCAGTAAGCGGGTCTTTGGCGGGCGAGATCTGTTTTCGCTGTGGTTCTCGCTCGGTATTGGCCTGATGGTGTTGCAGACCGGCGCCTTGCTGGCGCCTGGGCTCGGCATGTCGGGATCGTTGCTGGCGATTTTTCTGGGCACATTGGTCGGCGTGATGTTGCTGGCCAGTGTCGGTGTGATCGGCAGTGACACTGGGCTGTCGTCCATGGCAGCGCTGAAGCTGAGTCTTGGCACTCAGGGCGCTTCGTTGCCCGCCGTATTGAACCTGCTGCAACTGATTGGCTGGGGCTCATTTGAAATCATCGTGATGCGTGACGCGGCCAGTCTGCTGGGCGGTCGCGCCTTTGCAGAAGGCAGCCCGTGGGCGAATCCTCTGCTCTGGACACTGTTTTTCGGTGCGCTGGCGACATTGCTGGCTGTCAGCGGCCCGTTGACCTTCGTTCGCCGAGTCCTGCGTAAATGGGGCATCTGGCTGTTGTTGGCGGCCTGCGTCTGGCTGACCTGGAACCTGTGGGCCAAAGCAGACCTGGCCGCGCTCTGGTCGCGTGGCGGTGATGGCTCGATGCCGTTTGCAGTGGGTTTCGACATCGCTATCGCGATGCCGCTTTCATGGTTGCCGTTGATCGCCGACTACTCACGTTTCGGCAAGCGCGCCAAAAACGTGTTTGGCGGCACGGCGGTGGGGTTTTTCATCGGTAACTTCTGGCTGATGAGCCTGGGCGTCGCCTACACGCTGGCATTTGCACCCAGCGGCGAAACCAACGCGTTGTTGTTGGCGCTGGCGGGCGCAGGGCTGGGCATTCCGCTGCTGTTGATTCTGCTCGATGAAACCGAAAACGCCTTTGCTGACATTCACTCGGCGGCTGTTTCCAGCGCCATGCTGTCACGGGTCAAGGTTGAGCATCTGGCGTTGGCAATAGGCATCATCTGCACATTGATCGCCTGTCTGGCGCCGCTCGCGCAGTATCAGAACTTCCTGCTGTTGATTGGCTCGGTGTTTGCGCCGCTGTTCGGCGTAGTGCTGGTGGATCACTTCATTCTGCGCCGTCGCAGTGGTCAGGCTGCGGCTGTCGGCTTGCGCTGGATGAGTCTCCTGGCGTGGCTGGGCGGTGTCAGCACGTATCACGTACTGGCCAATCTCTACCCGGATGTTGGCGCAACACTGCCAGCGCTGATCTTCGCTGGCGTGTTGCAACTGCTGATCGGCGGGGCGATCACCCGCGGCCGGGGAACAGTTCCGGCTTGAGGATGCCGTTGAGCTGAGGATAAGGAATCTTCAGCTCGATATGGCCCATGGAGTACGGGGCAATAGTCTCGACTGGATATTTCAGGATGACCGCGCCGTACGTCAGCGCAATGTGCGGCGTGCGCTTGAACGGCCAGGTTTTGACGAACTCGCCGTCTTCGCCCATCTTGCTCGATACCAGCCAGCCCTGATGGGCCAGTTCGGCTTTCTGCCAGAATTCGCTTTCCTTGCCCGGAATCACCATGTCCGCCAGCGTCAAAACCTTCTGCTGCTGACGCGAGTAGTTGATGAAAGCGCGGCCCGGATTGCCGTGGGTGCCGCCGTTGTCCAGGTAGCTGGACAGCTCGACCACCACGATACCGTCATGCTGTTCGCGTACCTTGGCTTGCAGGTAGCTGCTGTTGCGGCCCTGCGCCTGGTTCAGGAACTGCTCCTGATAGGCCTTGAGCGAAGGCGCGACCGGAGCACTCGAGTCTGAGCGGGTCAATTGCAGCAACGTCTTCTGAACAATGGCGTCCAGACGCTGCTCGTCAGGGAAATGCACGGTGTCGATGTTCACCAGCGGGCAATCCGCAGTGGTGCAGCCGGGCTTGATCAGCTCGGATGCATCGCGCTGGACTTGCAGCGGTGTGCGCATGTTGGGCGTGAAGAGGCTTTGGCAGGCGCCCAGCAACAGGGCCAGGCAAGCCAGTGAAGTGATCCTCAATAACGACATGTTGATCCTTGGCAGTGTCAGTAAAGGCGGTTGCGTTGTGCGTATGCAGGCTGGTTGGACTGTCAATCGCGTCTTCGGTTCGCCACTGGGCGGATTAGAATTGTTTTAACCACTGGCCGTCTACCCTGCATCTTCAAGGGGGCTGCATCGAGTGGTCGATGCGCGTTAGGATGACCCGATGTCAAAGATGGCGGCAAGTGAGAAACCTATGACCCAGACCACCCGATCCGTACCCACGGCTTTTGAGATCACCCGGCGGGAAAACTGCTTCAAGGGGTTCTATAAGCTGGACAAATTATATGTACGCCACGAGCTGTTCGACGGCGGCACCAGCAAGGAGATCAGCCGCGAACTGTTCGTCCGTCACGACGCCGTGTGCGTGCTGCCTTATGACGCAAGACGTGATGAAGTGGTCCTGATCGAGCAGTTTCGCGTTGGCGCGGTCGAGAAGGCCGGCAACCCCTGGCTGATCGAACTGGTTGCCGGGTTGATCGACAAGGATGAGCAGCCGGAAGAAGTTGCTCATCGCGAGGCAGAGGAGGAAGCTGGGCTTGTATTCGGTGCGCTATGGCCGATCACCAAATATTTCCCTTCGCCGGGCGGCAGTGACGAATACGTGCATTTGTTTCTGGGCAAGTGCGACAGTGAGGGGGCAGGCGGGCTGCATGGGCTTGAGTCCGAAGGCGAAGACATCCGCGTCACAGTCTGGTCGTTTGACGACGCAATGCAGGCCGTGGCTGACGGACGAGTCATGAACGCGGCGACCATCATTGCCTTGCAATGGCTGGCGTTGAACCGCGTTGAAATAAGGGGGTTATGGTCGTGAATCTATTGCGCGAGCGCTACCGTGTTGACCTTGCCGGGCTTCAGGCTGCGTGCGAAGCCAACTACGCGCGCTTGATGCGTCTGCTGCCGGACATGCGCAACGAACAACGTTCGCGGCGTGTGGCCGTCACCCAGGGTGATCAAATGCTGGGCGTCCTGGCGGTCGAAGTCTTGCTCGACTGCCCGTACACCACCACCCTGCAGGTACGCCAGGAGCACAGCTTGCCCTGGCTGCCGGTTCCAAAGCTTGAAGTTCAGGTCTACCACGACGCACGCATGGCCGAAGTCATCGGCGCCGAACATGCCCGTCGCTTCCGGGGGATTTATCCGTACCCCAACGCCGACATGCACCAGCCAGACGAAAAAGCCCAGCTCAACCTGTTTCTGGGGGAATGGCTGAGTCACTGCCTCGCGTGCGGGCATGAGTTCGAATCGGTTCGTTGATTCATCTTTCGATACTTTTTGACACGCTCTGCTGATAGATGCCGCTATTCATGGGCGGCATTCTGCTGAATACGTTTCAGCCTTCGTTCCCGAAATTTCCCGATACTTTTTGACGCTGGACGACCTCGCGCCAGCGCTTAAACTCGCCGGCTGTTTTTCATCTGCTTACGTTCAGCCAGGGTTTCACGACCGACTGAACTGCACCGCCCCAGCGCATGGACGCGTGATCATTGGTACAAGGAGTTCACCGCCATGGGTGTTTACGACACCAGAGGCAACTATTCGCCGACGCCGGGTGTTTGCCGGCCGACCGGACCTGCCAAATCCCCGCCGGAGCCACCGCCACCCGAATACACTTGGGAAAATCAGCCCCCACGTACGTTCTACAGGGAAGAAGCCAAAGCCAGCTGTCTGGTGGGGGTTTGATTTCCTTGGACTAACGGTGAGTGTCTGGTTGGCTGTCCTTGAGGGCTTATTCAGGAAGACGGTCAGGTCATTCGGGGCACGCTGGATTCCAAGGGTTTTCTCAGTCAGGTCATCGAGGGGCGTGCACATCGGATTCGGCTCAATCCGCAGTTCGATCCGAAAGCGCAGTTGGGTGGCATTCGAGCAGAACTGCAAGAGATCCCGCACGAAATCCTGGCTGCCGAGCGAGTCGAAGCCGACCGTCTGACAGCGATCCAGGCGCAGCGCAGCGCGGTTGCCAATGGCTTTTATGCCCAGATCGCGCTGGGACGGGGATTTTTGTACGGCGCCTGGGGGCTGGTTGAGTCAGGCCTTGAATTCGCTGATCTGGCCAACCCCTTTGATGAGCTTGCGCAGGCGTCAGTGGCGGCCTGGAAGGCCGAGCCGGAACCCGGAAAAGGCTGGCTGGATTCATTTCTGGAGCAATACACGGCGGCTCAATACCGCGACCTGGCTGCTGCACTTGGTTTTGATCCCGCGACCATCAGCCGAGAAAAAATGGCGCAGGCCTATGAGGCTGCGAACTACATCTTCGAGGATGCAGCCAGCAAGCGTGTACTCCGAGACTTTGCCGCAGAATACGTCAGTCTCCAGAACCACGAATCCATTCTCCAGTTCACCGGGGGGAAGGGTTTTCGAGATCGTACTGGCAGCCTTGCTGGTCTTTCTGACCGGCGGCACCGGCCTCGCAGCCCGCGCTTCAGTCGCATCCACACGATTGACGCCACTGCTCACACGGTTAGGCGAGACACTGGGCAAGCTGGGCGCTAATCTCAAGAAAGCCAGGGTTAACGAGGCAGGGGTTGCTGAAGGCAAAGGGAGCGGATCGCAGACGGTTGTGATTCCGCAGGCGAACGGTATCACACCTGCAAGAGTTTCCAAGCCGCCTACCGCAGGCATTCTTATGGGGGCTGCTAATGCCTTGATTGACCCTAGAAAGATAACGGGTTACGCGCTAAACAAGGACCATATTTCAGGAGGGCCAAAAGCACGAGTGTTTGAGTCTGCTCTTGGTTTTACTTTAAAGAATGCAGACGACCTGATAAGGCAGCTTCATCATGGCGTCCGTACAACAGGCTCAACACCTGGAGTGGTAAATGATATGGGGGCTCGCTTCAGAGTCGATATTCTGGTTAAGGGTCCAAAGCGAGAGGGGGTCGTGCGCACAGGTTGGATCTACGATCCAGGTTCATCGACCCCGCGGTTGACAACATTATTTGTAAGGTAGAGTTTTATGAGAATGACAATAAATGATGTCGTGAGGCTCGATGTAGATATTCCTGAAGAAGGATTGTTTGTAGGTGATATTGGAACTGTGGTTCACGAGTGCATAGGGCCAAGAACTGCGTACGAAATTGAATTTACGGATGAGCATGGCCGAACGGTTGTGCAACTAACTTTATTACCTTCTCAGATATCTTTGGCAATGGACGTTGGATAAAAAGTGACTCATTGCCCAGAAGAATCGCAGATTACAGCGTAATAGTGCCAGTTTTTCGAGGCAGAAGGGCGAAACGAAATACTTCTGAAAAACCATCAGTCGCCCATGGTCGTGATGGGGTCGGACGAAGCCTTGATTGGGTAGTGAAGGATTCGCACCGGAAAGTTACCTATGTCGAACTTTGAGAGTTATATACGAGCTCTATGTGCTGGATAGGTATTCAACTGGAAAGCGCTACGCTTTTCTGCAGATGGGTTTGGCTGGTGTGGCGTCGGTTGTTTTGATTATGTACGCGATTGGCAGCGCTTGAGCCAAGAGCCAACGTATCTAATCTCAAGAAAACCAAGGTTTACGAAGCGGGAGTTGCTGAAGGCAAAGGGAGCGGATCGCAGACGGTTGTGATTCCGTAGGCGAAGGCGGTTGTGCCGGAGCCAGTAGCTGCGCCGCCGCGGAAGAAAAAATCTCGAAACAAGCCGCCGCCGCCGCTGGACGAGGCTGAAGGAAGATCGCACACCATTGTAGAGAGGCCCGGACGTGAGGGACAGTACACAACGCATTATGAAAATGGCACGTTCAAGCAATATCGGGGAAGCGGTAAGCCTCATGGTAAATATGCGCGACCAAATATTAAATTTAATAAGATCAATACTCATCCCGGTGGCGTGAGTTCTGCCAGTGGCCCGATTGTAAGATATCCAACAGATGACGAGTATCCAAAATGAGTGGCTCCGTATCCAAAGATAGTTATTCAGATTATCTGTCTGTTAATGAAGAAGGTCTTTCACGGTTTGACTATTTTTATATGGTTAGAGAAAAGAAGGATTTATGCAGTGACTTCATCATCAGCTTCGCTGCCTTACTTAATCCCACGCTGTTTTATAACGGGGAAGGTTATTTTGTTGGGGGGAATTATACAGAGTTAAAATATCAGGAGTTCCTGCGGAGTGGTGTCCTTGATGTTTCTTACTGGGTCAACATGGTTGAGATTACCAGTTTGTTGGGAGATATCAGTTATGAAGATGCGGCTGAACTAGGTGCGGTAATATGTAAATGCTGGAATGATAAGCTTGTCCAGCAGTTTCCAGCGTCCGGCTCAGAAGCCGTACTTCTGCTGGAAGATGATCTGGATGAGGTCTGGGTGACTTTATGCAGGCGCTAGTTTTTCGTAGGGGTGGGCGGCGTAAAACTGGGCATAGGAAGAAGCTGTTTTGAAATCGCTACAGATATCGGCATCGCCAAGACTGAGGTGTATAGCCAATCTCAAGCATGTCACAGCGCTTGTACCCGAAAACAAATGGATCTGGGCAGTGCTTGAGTTTTATGGTTTCGGCATCGCTCCGGCGGGGTTGGCTATGCCTGACTTTGAGGAGCATCTGCGAGTCCTCGAAAAAGGATGGGTGTTCAGTTGGGAGGAACTACGCCTATTCGCTAATGATATCGAGCAGGTTTTCGACTGTTTTATCGTCGCCGTGGATTCTGTCGACAAGATCAGGAAACCCATCGAGGTGGATGAGGCGCCGCAGAATTGTTTTATCGCGCTTGAGGCCTTTGACAGTCATGAGTGGAATATATGGAGTGATGCTCCTGAACTGCTGAATCCGTTTTCGGCGTTGCGTGAGTTAAATGGCTGAGCTTGAAAATTTTGATTTTGCGTCGTTCCGAGCCGATAACGCTCATCATCCCGTCTCGGGCTTCGATTACATCCATGCGGTTCATTACACGCAGCGGCTGCCGGCAGACTTCGCGCTCTGTATGGCAAAGCTGTACTGGCCCGACTTCATACGTGTGGATGGTTGGGTTTTTGTTAAGGAAAATTTTGATGAGACTTATTACCGCTCGCTCTTGGAATCGGATAGTTCGCCAGCCAAAAATCAGTTCTGGATGAATCTGCTCGAGGTGACGGGGCTTTTTGAGAATCTTTCGTTGCCTGAAGCGACGGTTGTCGCGAATGCATTGGCAGGAAGTTGGAACGCCAAGCTTGCCTCTGAATTCGGCCCGTCTTTTGCCCAAGCCAGAGCGATTGTCGATGATGAGGGTTGCGAGGTATTTGTGACGATTGGCTTTTCGGATTAACGCTTGAAGGGTTTTGGCTGTGCCAATGGATTTTACGTTGCTCGATGTGGTCAGGCTTGAAGTGAATGTTCCTGAAGCAGGTTTGGTCAAGGGGGCAATGGGGACGATTGTGCATGAGTTCTTTGTTCCGGACATTGCGTACGAGGTCGAGTTTGCCGATTCGCAAGGCAGAACGACGGCGCAGTTGACATTGCTTCCTTCGCAGTTGTCTCTTTTGGCGCGGATATGATGAGCTTAAAAGTAGTTAAACGACTCAAGGGGCTCTTTCGGTCGGAGTCTTCAAGCAGGGATGATGTGCCGATCATATATCCTTATGCGGATTATGTGGTGGGGGGGTAGGACCAATACATAAAAGTTCTGCTATCTGTACATGAATCTGTCGCGTCTGGATTTCCCGGCGGACTTCATCGAAAGCTTCGCCGCGCTCTTCAACCCCACGATCATTGTTCGTGAAGGCGGGTACTTCGTTGAGCCGTTTTGACTGATTGCGGTGTGGTTGCTGTTTGTGTGCGGGCAAGAATAAGTAAAAGATTAAATATTAAAGGATTTAAGTTTTGGTCAGGCTCTTCTGTCAGAAGTTTTCCTTGGTGCGCGTAGGTGAATTCTGGTTTTTTGAAAAGTCAGGTTTTCAGCTTGAATGTAGAGTATTTCGTGAAATAAATTCCCCTTGTTTTTTCAGGCTGGGGAGTGGAGATGAGCTATTTGGGAACGCATTTGGATTTTTGCAGGGTTGTACCCTTTAATTGGTATGACACTGGGCTGATAGTGGTTAGTGGCGACGGGCCAAATATTTGTGGGCATGCTCTACTAAGGGCGGGCATATTCTATTTTCACATTGCGGGGTTGGTGGCTCGGCCTTATTACATGGACGAGTCTGGCTACAGACGCTACCTTGCGGAGTCATCCAAAACAGAGCTGTTTCGTCGAAACGTCAGACTCACGAATCCCGAGGCCGCTCAACGAAAGCTGGAGGAGTTGAGCATAAAGCCGTGGCATTGGTTCGGGATTCCCAATAACTGCGTATCTTACGTCGAGGAGGTTTTCAATGCGGGAGGATCCTCTGAAGCGCTGCTTTCCAATTGTCCGGTGAGATGGCGATGATCATCATCCGGGTTTCATTGGCGTGCCTGACCTGGGTCGTCTTCTGTATGCTTGTCATGGCATGCATTTCATTATTTTGGAGCGAGCGCTTGAGCCCAAATCAATATGGGGTTGCTGCCGCTTCAGGCTTGATAATGGGCTTGTCGTCATTTCGGCGGATATTACCCAGCATTTTTCTGGCGGCGTTGTCAGGCATAGCCCTGGGCATGGTTCTGACAATACTGATCATCGGTCAATACTGGCCTGAATTGCCTTACGAGCAAGCGTTGAACTACCTGCTGTGTGCCGGGCTGGCGGGTATGGTGTCGGGTGCGTTGATTGCACAAGCATTTGGCAAAACTCGAGCCAAGAGCCGACGTATCCCCTGACAACCAGCAAATGTGACACACACCCACATTCCGGGTTTACCCGTATCGCTCGCCGTCACATAATCGCGCTGAATGCCTTCCAGGAGACAGCCTTGCCGAGCGCAGCCCCTTCATCGTCAGTTTTGCTGGTCCAGCTATCCGACAGCCACCTGTTTGCCGAGGCGGACGGCGCGTTGCTGGGCATGAATACCCGTGACAGCCTGGAAAAGGTGGTCGAGCGGGTGCTGGCCGAACAGTCGGATATTGATGTGGTGATCGCCAGTGGGGATATTTCCCAGGATGGTAGCGTGGAGTCGTATGAGGCGTTTCGTCGGCTCAGCGGGCAGATAGACGCACCTGCGCGCTGGTTCGCAGGCAATCATGACGAATTGCCGCAGATGGAACAGGTCGCTCAGGGCGCAGGTCTGCTGGACCCGATCGTAGACATCGGCCAGTGGCGGATAACGCTGCTGGATTCGGCAGTGCCCGGTTCAGTGCCTGGCCTGCTGGCGTCGCAGCAGTTGCAGATCCTGGAGCGCTCGTTGAGTGAGGCGCCCGACCGGCATCATCTGGTTTGCCTGCATCACCACCCAGTGGACATTGGCTGTGAATGGATGGCCCCCATCGGTTTGCGCAACGCCGAGGCGTTCTTCGCGGTTATTGATCGGTTTCCTCAAGTGCGTGCTGTGCTCTGGGGGCATGTGCACCAGGAATTCGACCAGATGCGCAGTGGCGTGCGGCTGCTTGCTTCGCCGTCGACCTGCATTCAGTTTGCACCAGGCAGCATCGATTTCAAGCTGGACACGGCCGCGCCCGGCTATCGCTGGCTGCGACTGCATGACGACGGGCAGCTTGAAACGGGTGTTTCCAGAGTGGTCGGCATGGTGTTCGAGGCCGATTATGGCGGCACTGGTTACTGATTCATCAGGCTGAATCGTTTCCAGTGAGGTGTTGCGGCGCGGGTCCCTGTAAACTACGCGGCTTTGCTTGGCTCTCGGGAGCGACAGCGTGACCAGCGATACACCTTCATTGCTGTACATTCATGGCCTGAACAGTTCGGCCCAGTCCAAAAAGGCCTGTCAGTTGATTGCGCTGATGGATTCCCTCGGGCTGGCAGAACGTTTGCAGGTTCCCGAATTACATCATCATCCCCGTCAGGCGATGGCCCAACTGGAGTCGGCGATACAGGCGCTTGGGCGGCCATTACTGGTCGGCAGCTCCCTCGGCGGCTACTATGCGACTCATTTGGCGCAGCGCCACGGCCTCAAGGCAGTGCTGATCAACCCTGCCGTCAACCCGCACCAGCTGTTCGACGGGTTTCTCGGCATGCAGCAGAACCTGTACACCGGTGAGCAATGGCAGTTGACCCAGGACCACATTCACGCGTTGGCCGAACTGGAAGTGCCTGCTCCGCAGGATCCCCAGCAGATCCAGGTGTGGCTGCAGACGGGTGACGAAACGCTGGATTACCGGCGTGCCGAGAGGTTTTACAGGGCCTGTGCGTTGCGCATCCAGGCCGGTGGCGATCACAGCTATCAGGGTTTCGCCGGGCAACTGCCAGCACTGCTGAGTTTTGCCGGTTTTGCCCCGAGCCTGTTGCAAACGATTGATCTGTCCGTGTTGTAAGTGATCGACGCCCGGTCATATGGATGCAAGAACATTGAACCCCCGAAATTTCATGAACGATTGAAAACGAGAACCCATGGCCAATCCCAGCGCTAGCTCTTATAACGCAGACGCCATCGAAGTCCTCTCGGGCCTCGATCCGGTTCGCAAACGTCCGGGCATGTACACCGACACCTCGCGCCCCAATCACCTGGCGCAGGAAGTCATTGACAACAGTGTCGACGAAGCCCTGGCCGGTCACGCCCGGTCGGTACAAGTCATTCTCCACGCGGACAACTCGCTGGAAGTGTCCGACGACGGACGCGGCATGCCCGTGGACATCCACCCTGAAGAGGGCGTTTCCGGTGTCGAGCTTATTCTGACCAAGCTCCACGCAGGCGGTAAATTCTCCAACAAGAACTACCAGTTCTCCGGCGGCCTGCACGGCGTGGGTATTTCGGTGGTCAACGCGCTCTCCAATCAGGTCCGGGTGCGGGTCAAGCGTGACGGCAACGAATACGAGATGACTTTCGCCGATGGCTTCAAGGCCACGGAGCTGGCGGTCATCGGTACGGTAGGCAAGCGCAACACCGGGACCAGCGTCTATTTCGCGCCCGATCCCAAATACTTTGATACCCCCAAGTTTTCCGTCAGCCGTCTCAAGCATGTGCTCAAGGCGAAAGCCGTACTGTGCCCGGGTCTGCTGGTCAGCTTTGAAGACAAGTCCACCGGCGAGAAAGTCGAGTGGCATTACGAAGACGGACTGCGTTCTTATCTGCAGGACTCTGTCACCGAATTCCTGCGTCTGCCGGACGAACCGTTCTGTGGCAGTTTTGCCGGTAACAAGGAAGCCGTCGACTGGGCGCTGCTGTGGCTGCCGGAAGGCGGCGACAGCGTTCAGGAAAGCTACGTCAACCTGATCCCGACCGCGCAGGGCGGCACCCACGTCAACGGTTTGCGTCAGGGTTTGCTGGATGCAATGCGTGAGTTCTGCGAATTCCGCAACCTGCTGCCGCGCGGTGTGAAACTGGCGCCGGAAGACGTGTGGGAGCGGATCGCGTTCGTGCTGTCGATGAAGATGCAGGAGCCGCAATTCTCCGGTCAGACCAAAGAGCGTCTGTCGTCCCGTGAGGCGGCCGCGTTCGTATCAGGCGTGGTCAAGGATGCATTCAGCCTGTGGCTCAATACGCACTCGGAACTGGGCCTGCAACTGGCCGATCTGGCGATCAACAACGCCGGTCGTCGTCTCAAGGCCAGCAAGAAGGTCGAGCGCAAACGCATCACGCAAGGCCCCGCGTTGCCAGGCAAGCTTGCCGATTGCGCGGGTCAGGACCCGGCACGTTCCGAGCTGTTTCTGGTCGAGGGTGACTCCGCTGGCGGTTCGGCCAAGCAGGCGCGTGACAAGGAGTTCCAGGCCATCCTGCCCCTGCGCGGCAAGATTCTGAACACATGGGAAGTGGACGGCGGTGAAGTGCTTGCCAGCCAGGAAGTGCACAATATTGCCGTCGCCATCGGTGTCGACCCGGGTGTTGCCGACATCAGTCAACTGCGCTACGGCAAGATCTGCATCCTGGCCGACGCCGACTCCGACGGGCTGCATATTGCCACGCTGCTCTGCGCGCTGTTCGTCCAGCATTTCCGTCCGTTGGTGGATGCTGGGCACGTCTATGTCGCCATGCCACCGTTGTATCGCATCGACCTTGGCAAGGAAATCTACTACGCGCTGGACGAAAGCGAGCGCGACGGGATTCTGGATCGTCTGGTTGCCGAGAAAAAGCGCGGCAAGCCCCAGGTCACGCGATTCAAGGGGCTGGGTGAAATGAACCCGCCACAATTGCGCGAAACCACCATGGACCCGAATACGCGGCGTCTGGTGCAGCTCACGCTGGATGACTACGCTGCGACATCGGAAATGATGGATATGTTGCTGGCCAAGAAACGCGCCGGCGATCGCAAGTCCTGGCTCGAATCGAAGGGCAACCTGGCCGAGGTCCTGATTTGATCCGAGCCTGGCTCGCTGCCTTGGCCATGGTGGTTGCTCCGGCTTTTGCCATGCAGCCTCTTGAGGGCCTTGAATTGCAATCCGAGCATCCGGTCGACGGCATGGTCGGTGGCAATCTGTCGGGTCTGGCCATGTGCAATGGCCAATTGTGGACGGTGTCGGACCGCGATGACACTTTGCTGTACAGCCTGGACGTGTCGGATCAGGTCTGGAAGGCCGAGCCGCATGTCCTGGACGTGCCAGCACCGAAAAGCTATCTGCCACTGAATTTGCGTTCGCTGGCCAACCTGTCGTCGGTCGTGCGCGGTGGCAATCTGGATTTTGAAGGCGTGAGCTGTGACGCGGCCGGCAATCGCTATCTGGTCAGTGAAGCATACGGCACAGTCTTGAAGGTTCCGGTCAGCGGCGCCCCCTTCTGGCTGGCGCTGCCCAAAGAGATGATCGAGCAGGCGCGTGCCCAAGGGATGCTGCAGCATTTCAACGCCATTTTCGAAGGCATTGCGGTTGATGCTGCGGGCGACCGGATCTGGCTGGCGGCCGAGCGCGAGAAGCGTGGCCTGCTGCTGGTTCAGCGCGACAGTGGAAAGGATCAATGGGGCTGTGGCAAGAGCTGCGTCCTGCTGTCGGAAGCAGGCAAGGACTCGCTGCCCCCCGAGCAGGCACGCAGAAAGGTTTCTACTGATTTTTCCGATATTTCGCTGTTCAACGGCAAACTGTTCACGCTGGAACGTTCGGTTTACCGCATTTGTCGACGAGACTTGGAAGATGGCCAGATCGAGCGCTGCTGGTCGTTCGCTAAAGAGGCGATGCTGCCATCACGCCGCTACGATCAGCCCTATGGCCTGACCGAAGCGCTGGTGGTGGATGAGACGGGTGCCTGGATCGGTATCGACAACAATTTCGGAGCCCGTGCCGACGGCGAAAAACGCCCGATTGTATGGCGTTTTGCGGCGCCAAGGCTGGGCTGGAGTTCTGGACAATGAGCCAGGCGCCGCCCGGCAGGCGTGCTGGCAAGATTCTCATGATTCTTGCCTGGGCTGCCGGGCTGTTTCTGGCAACGCGCTTTTTCGGCGATTGGGAGGACAAGCAACAGAACCCCAACGCTGTCGTCACTTCGCAACACGGTGACGGCTATGTCGAAGTGCAACTGGTGGGCAACCGTCAGGGGCATTTCGTCAGCAGCGGCCAGATCAACGGTCGCGCTGTAGAGTTCATGATCGACACCGGGGCCACGGATGTGGCGATCCCCGGTGAACTGGCCGACGACCTGGGCTTGAAGCGAGGGCTGCCGGTGACGGTAAGCACGGCTAATGGTATGAGCCAGGGTTTTCGGACCACGCTTGACCGGCTGCAACTGGGTGACATCGTCCTGACCAATGTCCGCGCGCTGGTAGCACCGGGTTTTGAGGGGCGACAGGTATTGCTGGGCATGAGCGCAATGAAACAACTCGAATTCACACAGCGTGGCGGCAATTTGCTGCTGCGCCAGTCAACGAAATAATGAGGCCCGCATGAGCGACTCCCTTGACCTCAGCCTGGATGGCGTAGAACGCCGATCACTGGCTGACTTCACCGAACAGGCCTACCTCAACTACTCCATGTACGTGATCATGGACCGTGCCTTGCCGCATATCGGCGACGGTCTGAAGCCCGTACAGCGCCGCATCATCTATGCGATGAGCGAGCTGGGCCTGGGTGCGGACGCCAAGCACAAGAAGTCGGCGCGTACCGTCGGCGACGTGCTCGGCAAGTTCCACCCGCACGGCGACTCGGCCTGCTACGAAGCCATGGTGCTGATGGCTCAGCCGTTCAGCTACCGTTACACGCTGGTGGACGGGCAGGGCAACTGGGGTGCGCCGGATGATCCCAAGTCGTTTGCGGCCATGCGCTACACCGAAGCACGTCTGTCGCGTTATTCCGAAGTCCTGCTCAGTGAGCTGGGGCAGGGCACTGCCGACTGGGTTCCGAACTTCGATGGCACCCTCGACGAACCCGCAGCGTTGCCTGCACGTTTGCCGAATATCCTGCTCAACGGCACCACCGGCATCGCCGTAGGCATGGCCACCGACGTTCCGCCGCACAACCTGCGCGAAGTCGCTAGCGCCTGCGTACATTTGCTCGACGATCCCAAGGCGACGATTCAGGAATTGTGCGAGCACATCCTGGGCCCGGACTATCCGACCGAAGCCGAGATCATCACCCCGCGTTCCGACCTGCTGAAAATCTACGAGACCGGTCGCGGTTCGGTGCGCATGCGTGCTGTCTATCGCATCGAAGATGGCGACATCGTGGTCACGTCGCTGCCACATCAGGTCTCTGGCGCCAAGGTGCTGGAGCAGATTGCCGCACAGATGCAGGCCAAGAAGCTGCCAATGGTTGCTGACCTGCGTGACGAGTCGGACCATGAAAACCCTTGCCGGATCGTGATCATTCCGCGCTCCAACCGGGTTGAACTCGACGAGCTGATGCAGCACTTGTTCGCCACTACCGAGCTGGAATCCAGTTACCGGGTGAACATCAACATCATCGGTCTGGACGGCAAGCCGCAGCTCAAGAACCTCAAGACACTGCTCAGTGAGTGGCTGACCTTCCGCATCGGCACCGTACGCCGGCGTCTGCAGTTCCGTCTGGACAAGGTCGAGCATCGTTTGCACCTGTTGGACGGTTTGCTCACCGCGTATCTCAATCTGGATGAAGTGATTCACATCATCCGTACTGCCGAGCACCCCAAGGCCGAGCTGATTGCACGGTTCGACCTCTCGGAAATCCAGGCTGACTACATTCTCGATACTCGCCTGCGCCAGTTGGCACGTCTTGAAGAAATGAAGCTGCGCAGCGAGCAGGATGCATTGCGCAAGGAGCAGGCCAAGCTTCAGGCCCTGCTGGGCAGTGAAACCAAGCTGCGCAAGCTGGTTCGTGCCGAACTGATTGCCGATGCTGAAACCTATGGCGATGACCGTCGCTCGCCCATCGTGGCGCGTGCAGAGGCCAAGGCCCTGTCCGAAAACGAGCTGATGCCGACTGAGCCGGTTACGGTGGTGCTTTCCGAGAAAGGCTGGGTGCGTTGCGCCAAAGGCCATGACATTGATGCCACGGGTCTTTCCTACAAGGCCGGGGATGGTTTCAAGACCTCCTCGACTGGTCGTTCCAATCAATTTGCCGTGTTCATCGACTCGACCGGCCGCAGTTATTCGGTCGCCGCGCACACCTTGCCGTCGGCTCGCGGTCAGGGTGAGCCATTGACGGGCAAGCTGCAGCCGCCGCCAGGCGCCACGTTCGAGTGCGTTCTGCTGCCTGAAGACGACTCGCTGTATGTCATCGCTTCGGATGCGGGCTACGGCTTTGTCGTCAAAGGTGAAGATCTGCAGGCCAAGAACAAGGCGGGCAAGGCGTTGCTGAGCCTGCCTGCGGGGGCAAAGGTCATTCTGCCGCGCCCAGTATCCGACCGGGAACAGAACTGGCTGGCTGCCGTAACCACAGAAGGGCGCTTGCTGGTGTTCAAGATCAGCGATCTGCCGCAATTGGGCAAAGGCAAGGGCAACAAGATCATCGGTATTCCCGGCGAACGTGTGGCCAGTCGCGAAGAGTACGTGACCGATCTTGCAGTGATCGCGCAAGGCGCTACGCTGGTTCTGCAGGCTGGCAAGCGCACGCTTTCGCTCAAGCCAGAAGATCTCGAACATTACAAGGGGGAACGTGGTCGTCGGGGTAACAAGCTCCCGAGAGGCTTCCAGCGCGTTGACGCCTTATTGGTGGAAAACAGCTGAAAATATTGATCTGGCGCCAGTGTTCTTCATTTTGCCATGAAGGACGACGCATAATCGCTGGAGTCATGGCGCATATTCACGGATGATATGGGGTCTTGGGGCGCAAGCGTGGCTGATCGCCTGCATGGGTCTGGAAAGTACTTAGACTGTGGCTTCCCCGTGGGGCAGCCACCTGGATGGGATGATGAATCTTCTACGCCTTCCTCTCGTCTTGCTGATCACTGGCGTTTTGGGTCTGGCAGGGTGCAGTGTGCACCAGCCGACCGCGCTGTATCAGCTCGACAGCGGTGAGCCGGGTCAACCGAAACAGAGTAGTGGTCTGGCTGTATTGCTGGGTCCTGTTTCGGTGGCCGACTATCTGCAACGCGAAACCCTTCTACAACGCCAACCCGACGGTACGTTGACTGCTTCCAGCGATGGACGCTGGGCGGGCAATCTGTCCTCGGACATCGACCAGTTGCTGTTGCGGCAACTGGCCTGGAAGCTGGACAGTCAGCGTGTCGTACTGGCGCCTGCGGTTGCCAACTTCACACCCGACGTACAAGTCGTTCTGTCCATTACTCGCCTTGATTCCGGTGCCAAGCAGCCTGCTGTTCTGGATGCGCAATGGCGACTGCTTGACCGCAAGGGCCATGTCCGCGACAGCCGACTGGTGCATCTTGAGCAAGTCCACGCTGGCAGTTCTGCCGATCAGGTGAAAGCACAGGGTCTGCTGCTGCAGCGCTTGGCAGACCAAGTCAGTACGGCCATCAAACCGATTTCCTGGCAGCCCGTCGAAGAACCCAAAAAGGCACCTGTCGCCCGCGCCAAGGAGCCGGAAAAGCCAAGGATCCCGATGGCCTCACCGATACGCACCGACCTTGAAGTGTTCCGCTTCTAAGTCACCTGTCTAGTCCTGAAATAGGTTTACACCTATTTCAGTCTCAAAGCGCCCGATGCACCGCATCGGGCGTTTTGTATTTCAAGGACAGATGCGGCCGCTCCCTGTTGTAGATCAGCACCGAT
>NZ_JAGTPK010000147.1 GCF_021147775.1 Pseudomonas californiensis | reverse complement strand
TCATCGGGATTGCCATGCGCCAGAGAACTTCTTACCCCAAGCCCTTTAAAGCTCAGATCGTCCAGGAATGCCTGCAACCTGGCATGTCGATGGCCAGCGTAGCCCTGCGCCACGGCATCAACGCCAATCTGGTTCGCAAATGGATACCTCTTTATCGTGATTGTGAGGCGACAACGTTGCCCGCTTTTGTTCCGATAAAACTACCATCCCCACCCCAGGCCGATCTGCAAATGTCCGTCAGTATCGACGTTCCTTTCGGCCATCAAAACCTCACCGTGAAGTGGCCACTGGCCGATCCCGACGGGTGCGCCCGTTTTATCCGTGGTCTCACTCAATGATCCGCATCGACGCCATCTGGCTCGCCACCGAGCCCATGGATATGCGCGCCGGCACCGAGACCGCCTTGGCCAGAGTTGTCACGGTGTTCGGTGCGGCGAAGCCGCACTGCGCTTATATCTTTGCCAATCGACGGGCCAACCGAATGAAAGTGCTGGTGCACGACGGGATTGGT
>NZ_JAGTPK010000146.1 GCF_021147775.1 Pseudomonas californiensis | reverse complement strand
GTTGTCACGGTGTTCGGTGCGGCGAAGCCGCACTGCGCTTATATCTTTGCCAATCGACGGGCCAACCGAATGAAAGTGCTGGTGCACGACGGGATTGGTATCTGGCTGGCGGCACGCCGGTTGAACCAAGGCAAATTCCACTGGCCAGGCATTCGACAAGGTAGCGAGTTGGAACTGGATGACGAGCAACTTCAGGCCCTGATACTTGGTCTGCCTTGGCAGCGCGTTGGCGCGGGCGGTGCAATAACGATCCTTTAAAAGGCTATAATTAACGTCTGAGCCTGCTGCCGCAGGCGGTCTGCTTTGGTAAAATCCACGGCATGACTTCCTTGCCCAACCTCGACCAAATGACCCCCGACCAACTGCGCGTTCTCGCTGCGCAGTTGCTGTCGAAGGTCGACACCATGGGCAGAAAGAGCCACCACGATGACACCATCATCGAGCAGTTGACCCACGAGATCGCACTCCTCAAGCGGCACCGGTTTGCCAAGCGCAGCGAGCAGATCAGTCCTGAGCAAGGCAG
>NZ_JAGTPK010000145.1 GCF_021147775.1 Pseudomonas californiensis | reverse complement strand
CCCCAAAGAGGATCAATGATGATCAAACGTACCCTTGTGCCCAACAAAGGCGAACTCTGCATTTTGCTGGTGGCCGTAGCCTGCCTGCCCGGCATCGCCTCCGCTGACTGGCTCAGCACGCTGAACCAGTGGGGCAGCAATATCCGCCTGGGCCTCTACACCTTGGCGGGCACCTTGGGCCTGGTTTGCCTGATCTGGTCAGGTGCCCAATGGCTGATTGCCCGTTCTACAGGCGACCGATCTCACACCTTCATGGACTACTTAGAGCAGGTTGGCGTACTGCTGGTCGTTGGTGGGTCTGTACTCCTCGGCACAGCGGCTTGGCAGGTATTCGGCACCGGCGTGCCGGGTTGACCAGGAGCGCTTATGGCCAGTAACGAAGTGCTCAAAAAAGAGGTTTCCCCAAGCTACAACGCGATGAGTCGGCCCGCGATGTTCTGGAACATCCCCATCATGCCGATGGTGGGATTGCTGATGGGCGGCTTGGTCTTCGGTGTTGCTGCGACGTTTCTGCTGTCCTGGGTGTGGGGCCTGGT
>NZ_JAGTPK010000144.1 GCF_021147775.1 Pseudomonas californiensis | reverse complement strand
TCGAAGCTGTCGTCAATGTTTTAAAAAATGACTACGGTGTTTCTGTCGTAAAAAAGCGACCCGGCAAGTCTTCTCGCAAGGGCAAATCCAAGACCTGAGCATCAGCAGGGCTTGCCTGTTCATGGGCATTTCGCGCCAAGCGTATTACAAACGTAATCGCGCTTTTGACGCGAGAGTCCGCCAGGCCCAAGAGGTTGTGGACTTCGTCCTGGAGAAGCGGCGTCGCCAGCCAAGGCTGGGTACGCGCAAGCTGCATTACTTGATGAGCGCCGAGGCCCCTGCGCCGTTGTGCGTAGGTAGAGATCGTCTATTTACCATCCTGCGTGACGCGAGAGAGCTGGTTCCGCGCAAGCGGGCTTATCACAAGACGACTGATAGCCATCATCGCTTTCGCCGCCATCCCAACTTGCTCAAAGCGGGCCCGGAACAAGTCGTGGCCAGTGGGCCCGAACAGGTCTGGGTTGCAGACATAACCTATCTGCCAACACAGGAAAGTGTGGCCTACGTGAGCCTTGTAACAGATGCGTACTCACGCAA
>NZ_JAGTPK010000143.1 GCF_021147775.1 Pseudomonas californiensis | reverse complement strand
TTTTGACTACTCCACCAGCCGGGCGCAGGAGGTACCGGCGCGCCTGCTCGATGGTTATCGTGGCTATGTCATGACCGATGATTACGCCGGTTACAACGCGCTGGGCGCACAGCCCGGAGTTGAGCGTCTGGGATGCTGGGCGCATGCTCGACGCAAGTTTGTTGAAGCGCAAAAAGTGCAGCCCAAAGGCAAGACGGGGCGCGCCGACATCGCGCTGAACCTGATCAACAAGCTGTATGGGATCGAACGCGACTTGAAGGCCAGTAGCGATGCTGATCGTAAATCCGGTCGTCACGAACATAGCCTGCCAATACTCGCTCAGTTGAAAAGCTGGATCGAGAAAACACAACCACAGGTCACGGCTCAGAATGCCTTGGGCAAAGCCATCAGCTACCTGGCAAGCAACTGGAACAAGCTGGAACGGTACGTCGAGGAAGGCTGCCTGCCGATCGACAATAACGCGGCAGAACGTGCGATCCGCCCCTTCGTAACCGCTCCATTAACCCCACATTCAAAGCACTAAGCTAATGCCAGATGCTGGGCTCCCGATTCTCTCAGGAGCCCATCGATCATGATGCGACC
>NZ_JAGTPK010000142.1 GCF_021147775.1 Pseudomonas californiensis | reverse complement strand
GTGTTGAATCGCAAGACGGGCGCACAGGCCCAGCAGTTGCTGGTGGGTTTCGAGACGTTGACGCAGGTGACGGATGCGATAGCAGGCATCGTCCAGCAGAACGCCGTACACCTGCCGCTGCCGGGCCTTGCTCAACACATCAACGACACTGGGCTGGGCGTTCCACAACGCGGTCGTATCGGTGGGGTTCTGCGTTTCCTGTTCGGTGTCTGATGGTAAGGTGATGAGCAGCGCGTCGGACACGGCCGTCAGTTCAAGCGCCAGGGTGTTCGGCGGAGCCGTTCCTTCATCTGCCTGGGCAAGGAAGGCCTTCGCCTGTTCCAGCGCAGTGACCGGATACTGGCCCGACAGGTCGCACAGATAAAGCGCCGGGTGATCCAGCAAGCGCTCGTAACCGGGTTGTCTGGTGCGCTGAGGGGCGGCCAGTGCGACGGGGAAGGCGTGCAGGTCCAGGTTCATTCGTGCCGCGCTGACCGGTGCCAGCAGTATCTGTGCCACCGGGTCCTTGCCATCAAAGCGGGAAAACGCCTTGAGCATGGCGTCGCCTTCCGGCTTGCCTTTGTAGAGGTCGTTGAGGCGTTCGTTCGAGCAG
>NZ_JAGTPK010000141.1 GCF_021147775.1 Pseudomonas californiensis | reverse complement strand
GCTGTTTCTCGATCCGGCTTGGGCATGTGCGCCACGTAATCTCGCTTGATCGTCTTCACAAAGCTCTCTGCCATGCCGTTGCTTTGCGGGCTGCGTACTGGTGTGGTCACCGGCTGCAAGCCGATCTGACGGGCAAACAGACGCGTCTGTTCGGCGATATAGGCCGAACCGTTATCGCTCAACCATTGCACTGGCGTGCTCGGTAATTGATCCCCAAATCGCTTCTCCACGCTTTCCAACATCAAGTCTCGGATGTCGTCACCGCTGTAGCCTGTCGGGCTGGCGACCCAGCCGATGGCTTCGCGGTCACAGCAGTCCAGGGCAAAAGTTACACTCAACTTCGCACCGTCGTCGCAGCGAAACTCGAAGCCGTCCGAGCACCAGCGCGTATCGCTGGTAGTCACGGCAATTCGGCCTTCATGCCGGCGTTGCACGCCAGGCTGCTTGATGCGTCGTTCCAGCAACAGATTGTGATCGCGCATGACGCGGTAAACCCGCTTCACATTGATCGGGGCCAGTAACTGGACTTCACGCTCGCGGCGCAGCAACCCCCAAACCCGGCGGTAGCCATAACTTGGCAACTCGCTGACTTG
>NZ_JAGTPK010000140.1 GCF_021147775.1 Pseudomonas californiensis | reverse complement strand
ACGCGGCTGCCGACTCAGCGGGCGAGTGAAATCGACCAGTTGCTGCCGCATAAGTGGCGACCGATTTAATCACGCAAGGCGTGATGCCCGGACGCTTACGTTTCGATATCTCGGGATTGGCTGCTCTTGTCACCACCGCACAGCAGCAAGATCAGTTCATCGCCTCGCTGCTGGAAATAAACACGGTAACCAGGGCCAACGTGTATCCGTAGCTCACTCACGCCCTGCCCTACTGGCGAGACATCACCCATCAGGCCGTTTGCAACTCTAAAAATACGAGCGGCAATTGCAGCTTTGGCCTTTTGGTCTTTGAGCCTGCGTTCCCAAGCCATGTAGATAGATGTCTGTTTTATCGTCGTCATGGAGGGCATTGTAGTTTATTGACGACACTAAAGCGAGCGGTTAGCTAGGCGCATTGAGCCTAAATAAATGTTGCATATTAGGCGCAAAGCGCCTAATATGGCTTCTGTTGGTGGCATGCAGAAAGCCACTCGACTCTGAGGGGGCTAGTCATGCCGCCGGCGGAGAACGAGATGAAACGTAACCGTCCGGCGAAGTCACCTACCCGATCCCTGCAATAAGGACGATGTTCTCCACTTAAAAAATATGTGGACACCATCGCCCTTATCATCGGGAT
>NZ_JAGTPK010000013.1 GCF_021147775.1 Pseudomonas californiensis | reverse complement strand
TCGCCACCCTTATCGTTGCTGTTAGTCATAAACATACCCGTTTGCCTATCCCTTATCTTAAGGGGGGAACGGTGTCCTGTCTTTCATGGGGCTCGTTCAAAACGTTGTCCTCACCCCTCACCCCTCACCACGAACAGGTTATCCACGACTGGGTGCAGTCCGGCCGTTATCAGAATGCCAGTGAAGTGATGCGAGAAGGTATGCGTTTATTGGGCAGCGCGTTGCCGAAGTCACTGCCAGAATTGAGGCACTGCATCAGGCGACCTTGATCAACATCATGGATATTGAGCACGGACGCTTTATTCAGGCGAACGAAGGGGATCTGGAGCACTACCTCAAGGGTTTGAGCCTGGAGAAATATTTTGGGGTTCCGGATAGTCTTTAGCGCCTGACGCCGGTCTGACACGCGTACCCCCACATCCTTCCCCAACGCATCGCGCGGCTGACGTTGATGAAAAGGCTCCATTCGTTCTACGTGAACATCATGGTATGAAAATCACGGTGTCCAGAACGACGGGCATCACAACACCATGACGAACAGCGTGTGAAACCGTAAGCTACTGGTCAATCAGCACCATGCCTGGGGCCTGTCATGCCATTTGATTTCCACCACCTTCTACTCGTGTTTACCGCCTATATTGTTGGAGCCGCGAGCCCAGGCCCCAGCAATATGCGCATCATGGGCGTTGCCATGCACCAGGGTAGAAAGCCTGCACTGCTGCTGGCTGCCGGTGTGATAAGCGGCTCTTTTTTCTGGGGTTCGATGGCCGCTACAGGTGTCTCGGCCATCCTGCTCCAATTCGCGCAGGCACTTCTGGTACTCAAGATACTGGGAGGAGCGTACCTGTTGTTCCTGGCCGTGAAGGCAGCACGTTCTGCGATGACATCTGACGAGCGAATCGAGAAGGCCCTGACCGTAATGCCAGCGGCCTCAGGGTTCAGTCTCTTCCGACGCGGCCTGCTTATGCACTTGACCAACCCCAAGGCACTACTGGGCTGGGTCGCCACGATGACACTGGGTCTGGGGCCGCAAGCGACGCCTGAAACGGTTGCGGTTATTCTGGGCGGCTGCGCCGTGTTGAGCGTCACCATCTTCTGTGGCTACGCTATCGTTTTTTCCACTGCCCCGATGATTCGAGGTTATCGCAGGGCACGCCGATGGATCGAAGGAGCCCTTGCGGTGGTTTTTGGAGTCGCAGGCTTCAAACTGTTGTTCAGCCGAGCGTGATCCACGGCAAGCCATTGCGCTGGCCATGGGTCAAGCCAGAAAGCCATCCACTGCCGGCATGAGTGAGCAACCTTCAACGTTGCGCCAGTGCAGAAAGCCCATCCCTGTCCAGTCTTTGCTCGATCTGTCCCTGCTTGATCAACAGGGCGCGGTCGCAAAGGTGGGCAACCGTGTTCATGTCGTGGCTGACGAGGATCATGGTAGTGCCGGTATCACGACGCAGCGCTTGCAGAAGGTTGAGAATTTCCGCCTGGACCGTCATGTCCAATGCAGAGGTTGGCTCGTCAAGCAACAACAGCCTGGGGCGCAATTGCAGGGCACGGACGATGGCGATGCGCTGCCGCTGACCTCCGGATAACTGGTGCGGAAAACGTTCCAGTACATCACCAGGCAGGCCCACCTGATCAAGTGACGCAACAAGGCTCGCCTCGTCGAACGGCAGACCGTTGACCTGACGCGGCTCTCTTAAACTGCGGCGAATCCGGTGCAAGGGATGCAAGGACGCATAAGGGTCCTGAAATACCATCTGCACATCCCTGCGCAAGGTGCCAGTGAACGCTCGTCGCGCAGTCAATGGTTGGTCGAACAACTGCACGCTGCCCTGCCACTCCTGCTGCAACCCCGCGAGCACTCTTAATAAGGTTGACTTGCCTGAGCCGGAGCCCCCGATCAGCCCAAAGCACTCACCGGGCTCGACCTGTATCTGCTCGACTTGCAATGCAGTGACATGACTCAGGCCCCGTTTGAAACCGACGCTCAGCGAACCGATATTCACGATGCTCATCAATGCGTCTCCAGCCGGCTGCGGTCAAGGGTCGGCAACACCTGGCCATAACTGAGCGCCGACGGTTGGCAGTTCCACAACGTATGGGTATACGGATGGTTGGCGCTGGCCAGTTGATCTGCCCGGCACTGGTCAACAATGTTACCGCGGTACATGACCAGTGCCCGGTCGCAATACCGCGCTACCAGCGGCAAATCATGGCTGATCAGCAGTAAGCCCATGCCGCGCTTTTCCACCAGGCCCATGATCAACTCCAGCATTTGGTCGCGCAGACTGCTGTCCAGTGCAGAGGTCGGTTCGTCGGCAATCAGCAAGCGCGGACCGTTGATCAGCATCGCCGCCAGCATGACGCGCTGCCCCATGCCGCCAGAGAGTTCGTGAGGGTATCGGTCATAAAGAGAGGCTGGGTTGGGCAGCCCACCGCGTCGAGCATCTCCAGGACTTTTTCACGACGCTCCCGCCGACTGAGCCGCGTGTGCAATATCAGTATTTCCTCCACCTGAGTGCCTACCTTGAGCACCGGATTGAGCGAATATTTGGGGTCCTGCAGTATCA
The DNA here is from genome assembly GCF_021147775.1 of Pseudomonas californiensis. GTDB lineage: Bacteria > Pseudomonadota > Gammaproteobacteria > Pseudomonadales > Pseudomonadaceae > Aquipseudomonas > Aquipseudomonas californiensis. The sequence continues at coordinate 167,003 of NZ_JAGTPK010000013.1, read as the reverse complement.
GCGAGAGCGCCGTACCACGAACGCCCTGCCACTGCTTCTCATCCAGACCCAGCAAATCAGTAGCCCCCAGCCGCAAATGCTCTGCTGCAACACGCCCGGGGCGCGGGACCAATCCAAGCAGTGCACGGGCAGTCAGTGATTTGCCTGATCCGGATTCTCCCACCAGCGCGACCTTTTCAGTCCCCACGGTAAAGTCGATGCCTTTGACGACTTCATTCATTTGAGCACCAGAGCCGGGAAACCCGACGCGCAGGCCGCGCACATCCAGCAGGTTATCGTCACGAAGCATGGCGAGGATCCAGAACGTCGCGCAGGCCGTCGCCCAGCAGGTTGAAAGAAAGGCTCGTCAGCAAAATGGCGATACCCGGTGCGGCAGCAACCCACCACTGATCGAAGATCACACGGCTTCCATCGGCAACCATTGATCCCCACTCAGCCGTCGGAGGCTCTACGCCCAAACCGAGAAAACCGAGCCCGGCCGCTGCCAGAATGATGCCGCCCAGACTCAAGGCCACGCGCACAATCACCGACGGCAGACACAACGGCAACACATGTCCGACCAACAATCGCAAGCCGCGGATACCTTGCAGGTGGGCGGCAGCCAGATAGTCACTGTCGCGCAGCACACTGGTCTCGGCACGGGCCTGCCGAGCGAAGGCCGGCCAGGCCGTCAAGGAGAGGGCCAACGCACCGTTCAGCAAGCCGGGGCCGAGAATGGCGACAAATGCCAGGGCCAGTACCAACTGTGGAAACGCCATGACCACATCAGTGATGCGCATCAGCAGGCGTTCCAGCCAGCCACCATAGAACCCGGCCGTGACGCCTACCAGCACGCCAATCGGCAAGGTCAGCAATAACACCAGGGAAACCAGCAGTAATGTGGGGCGGGAGCCGTACAGCAGCCGGGTAAAAAGGTCGCGACCAAAACCGTCAGTACCCAACCAGTGGTAGGACGAGGGTGGCAGCAGGCGCTCCTGAATGTTCTGATGATCAGGATCAAAGCCGCTCAAAAGAGGTGCGCATACCGCTACCAGCACCAGCAGTCCGATCAGGGAAACGCCCAGAGTGAATGCAGGAGAACGACGCCACCAGCGCGGCGCCAAAACGCTGTCGAAGACCACGGATACACTCATAGCAGCTCCCGGGTGCGCGGGTCGATCAGGCCTGCAAGCAGATCAGCAACGCCATTGACAACCACGAAACAGAGACCGATCACCAACGTACTCCCGAGGATCGCCGGCACATCTGCCGCGAATAACGCGGTGGTCAAATAGCGACCAATACCTGGCCAGGCAAAGACGGTTTCAGTGAGAATCGAGCCTTCAAGCAAACTGGCGTATGACAAAGCTACGACGATCACCAGCGTTCCTGCGACATTGGGCAGCGCATGATGCAGTAAGACTCGACCGCGCCCCGCACCTTTGGCCAATGCGGTAATCACATACTCCTTGCCCATTTCACCGAGTAGTGCCGAGCGCGTGAGACGGCAGATACCGGCCATGGCATGAAAGCCCAGCACCAGCACTGGGCAACACCAGATGCGAGAAGGCATTTCCAAAAGCTCCCGGTTCACTCGACCGCCAGGTGTCCCAGAGCATCCAGCCGCTGGACAAGTCGATGCTGTACAAGAAACCATCGTCCAGACGCCCTGGCCCTGCGGTCCATTGCAACGTGGCGTAAAACAGCAGCAGCATCAGCAGGCCCAACCAGAACACCGGCACCGAATAACCGATCAGCGAACACAACCGCACCAGAGTGTCGACCCATCCACCCGGTCGCCACGCGGCCAGCAGGCCCAATGACAAGCCCAGGGTTGCTCCCAACACAATCGCAAGGGTGGCCAGTTCCAGAGTGGCGGGCAAGGCTCGCTTCAAATCACCCAGTACCGGCTGGCTGGAGGTAATGGAAACGCCCAGGTCGCCTTCAGCCAGATGAGTGAGGTAGCTGCCCAAGCGCACGGGCCAGGGCTGATCAAGGCCCAGATCGGCGCGTACCTGGGCCAACACCGCATCGCTGGCGCGGTCCCCTGCAAGGCGCAGAGCCGGGTCCACGGGTGACAAGGTGGTCAGCAAGAATGTGAAGAACAACAGGCCAATCAGTGTGGCCAGCAGGGTCAACAGTCCTGTCCCGGCCACGCGTACTCGACGGGAAGCACCCACCCTCACTTGGCTTTGCTCACCTGATCAAAATACGGGAGCGAAATCGTGATGTTTTGCAGCACGCCCTCAACCCCTTCATGCACTGCCACTTGGTTGCGACCTTGCAGCGCCACCACAAATGGCGAGCTGTCCTGTACAGCTTTTTGCAAATGACCATACAGAGCAATGCGTTTTTGCGGGTCGCGCTCAGCGGCGGCGGCACGCGTTTCCTGGCTCAACTGGGGGATATCCCACTGGGTGCGCCAGGCCAGGGTTTTAGGCCCATTGGCGACGTTGTAAGTGAAGGTACTGGCATTGGGGTTGGGGTCGAGATAATCCATGCCCCAGTACGTGAAGATCAGTTGGTAATCACGGCTGCGCATTTTCGCCCACAGCTCACTTTCCACTAATGGCCTTACCGCAATGTCTATCCCTGCTTTGGCGAAACTGGATTGCAGGGCCTGCGCAATATCGGTATACGGCGGCTGGTTGAACACGCTCAGCTCGACTTTCGTGCCTTCAGCAATGCCGGCATTTTTCAGGATGTCCCTGGCTTTATTGACGTCCAGCTTGAACGGCGTATCACTGAGTGAGCCGGACACGCCCGCCGGCAGAAAGGATTGGTGCACGCTGTACTGGTTTTTCAGCAGGTCTCTGGAGATGCTCTGGTAATCCACCAGCCAACGGGCAGCCTCCCAGAACGCCGGGTTCTTCAACGCGGGCACCTGAGTGTTTCCGCTGTTGATACCCAGGTAATAGATCATCGACGACGGGAAACGCTGAACACTCACGCCCTTCTGCTGCTCCAGCGCACTAAACTGGTCGGCGCCCAGATCGTAGGCAAGATCGGCATCGCCCTGCACCACGAGCAGACGTCGGGTCGCGGGGTCGGTGACGTTCTTGATAACGACTGTCTTCAATTTTGGCGTTTTGGCCGCATGTGGATTGGCCTGCAACACGACGGCCTCATGCGGGGTATAAGAACGCAGCGCATAGGAGCCGGTGCCAGCGGAGTGAGTCTTGAGCCAGGCGTTACCCAGGTCAGCACCCTGGGCATGTTTTTCAACCTCGACCGCATCGACGATAAAGCCCACCGGGGTCGCGGACAGAATGCTCAAGGCGAATTCGCTACCAACACCGGCCGGCCAGGCGATTCGCACGTGATGGTCGTCGACCTTGGTGAGGAAGCCGTCGATGTTATCCGCTGTCCAGCCCAACTCACCCAGAATAAAAGCCGGAGTCTTGTTCAGTTTGACCACACGTTTGAAAGAGTAAATCACGTCTTCCGGGCGGACCTTGTTGCCCGACGCAAACGCTGCGCCCTCGCGCAGTTCAAAAACCAGACTCTTGTCGTCCTCGCTGGCCTGCCAGCTTTTCGCCAAAGCCGGTACGAGGACTGAAGGTTTTGGCGGTCCGGTTCCAACAAACGCTGGTAAAGGTTCGCCAATGTGTTGGTCGCGCTGATTTCAAAGCTTTCAGCAGGGTCAAGGCTGGCAATATCGTCGATCGAACGCGCCACGATCAATTTATCTGCCGGAGTCCTGGCCCATGCCGCCCCGCTGAACGCAACCGCTACTGCCAAAGCTGCAAGACGCAACATTGTGGATCCCCTCGTGTCAAAACGCCGTTTTTGGAACCCGACCGTATATTGCCATCCGGAATAAGAAAAAGATTTTTTAGTCATTAACTTATAATTTTCGATGGTGAAACGGGGGTGCGGAGCCGCCCATGAGGTAACGCCCATATGCTACGCTGCCATCCGCCCGGCTGACCTGGCTTGCGAGGAATGCGTCATGGAGTTGGTGGTTCATAGCTATTGCCTCAAAGGTGCACGCCAGGAACCTTTGCTGCCTTCTGTCACCCTGACTCCGACCTCCTCGACCTTGACGGTCGCAGAGCTTATTCGCCTGACCGTTGCCCAACAGATCGCCGCCCTGACAGTCGAGCACTGGCTTGAGGACATGTCGGTCCGTGAAGTGCTCGATCGCCAATACCTGAGCGAACGGGACATTCTTCAGCAAGCCCATGAAGGGGCAGTAGTCATGCCTCAGGCCAGTGCTCCTCTGGACCTGGATGTCGGCGTCGAGGTCGAGCGAGCCCTGAAGGGTTTTGAAACCCGAGCGTTTCGCATCCTGCACAACGGCGTCATGCTGCAAACACTCGATGAATCGATCGAATTGAACCCCCCTTCCACCCTCGCGTTCATCCGTCTGGTGCCGCTGATTGGCGGTTGATCCTCGTCGCTCACTTCCCCGGATGTCCTCATGCAATCACGCCGCCCTGCGCCCCAACAAGTTACCCGCCTCGCTGCGCTGCGCGCGTTTTGCGACAGAGCACTGGATGAATATTCCGAGCTCTGCAGACATGACGAATTCGAACACGATGTCTGGGACGGCATCGACTTGCTGCACATAGCAGATGACTGGGTCACAAAGCATCCCGAGGATTGCCCCAAAGCACTGGCTGATGGTTTTGCGTTCCCCACCGTCTGGGATGATCTGGAAGATCGGCGCGATCAACAGCGCTATGAACTGCAATACCGACTTTGCGACGCATGGATCACTGCACACCCGGACGCCTATGCGCTGGAGCAGATCTGCGCGCGACTGCAACACATGCTGCAATTCGCCTTCGAGGACAGTGACTATCCGATGCGCACTGACGAGGATGGCCCTGCCTGCTACCGAAGAAATCCCGATCAGGCGTGGGCCTTCCCTGACGTGCAGGCTTGCATCAATCGCCTGAGCAATTACCCGCCTACCCCGGCCTGGCAGACCTTCGCCGAATGGTTGCTGGACGGTAGCTGGAACCGCGTGCAGCCCTCTTCTTGCCCTGATGAAGACCACTCGTTTGACGATAGACAGCGCAAAGTCGCCGACCCGTACGTCTACGTGCACAAGGAAATCGAGCGCATCGCCATGGGCCTGCTGCAAGCGGGTCGTCTCGACTACCCTCGCTTCGTCCGGGCGGCCGACACCTGGGGCCGCGCCATGCTGTTTTATTCAGGCGACGCCGGGCTGGACAGCGATGATGTGGACATGAATCGGTACGCCGATGAAGCGTTCGAAGAGGATGATTCCGGCGACGAGGCACCTCAATATGGCGGCGTTGAGGTCGAGTCGTCCGGGAGCGAAGATGCTTGCGCTGAAGCGCACGCTGAGGTGCATCCAGAACTGGCGAGTTTCACTGTTCGCTATGTCGAAGACGCCTTGGCTGGTTTACCTGATAACTCCGAGAAGCTGGCTGACACCTTCCGTTCTGTAGAGGTGTTTCAGACCCGCTGGCTGCTACAGTCCCTGGCGGTCATCGAACGACTGGGCATGACGCCGGATGATTTTTTCGACAGCTTCGGTGATACGGCCGCAGTGCTCGAACGCTTCCTGTTGCTTCAGGAATTGCCCAGAAACCAATCAGCAGACCTGCTCGCTGCGTTAACCGGCTTTTCAAGAAACACCCTGCTGACGGCGCTGCCTTACGCAGGGCAAGCCAGTCGAGTAGTCCTCGACGCGCTTGGCTGGAGTGACCTGCAGGCCTTTCAACGTGAGTATCTGAACATCGCCTTGGCACCTCAGTCCGGCTGGGGGAGTGACTTGCCCAACACGCAGGATGAAACCGTGGGTGTGGTCGACCGCTACCTGTTGGACAAGGCGTTTGCCGAGGCTGACCCGGACCACCTGCGCGACTACCTCGCTGCACTCGAACCGTCGCATTGGGCATTCCCCGAGACACGTGTGCTGCTCAACGCCTATCAGGGCATCGGTCGAGCGGCGCTGGAAAAGAAATTGACCCGCCACGCCCAGGCTGCAATGCGCATATACGGCGTATTGCCCGTAACCGATTCAGACGACGTACGCCAGCGCTATATGACGCTGAAGAAACTGCATAAAGAGGTGCGCAAATACGGCGCCGAACGACAGGCCAACTCCCAGGCGGCGGTGCAGGCAGGACTGGAAAATCTGGCATGCGTCGCAGGTTACCCTTCGGCAATTCGCCTGGAATGGGCCATGGAGTCGGAGATCGCCGAAACTGCCCAGACAGTCGCCAACATCGATGGCTATGACATCACGCTGGTTATTGAAGGCTTGTCGCCCACTTTACACATCTGCAAAGCCGCGAAGACGCTCAAAACCGCACCGACCGCAATTCGCAAGCATCCGGACTTCGTCGCACTCAAGGCGCAGCAGACCCAGCTCAAGGAACAGATTGCGCGCTTCTGCCGCACTCTGGAGGCGATGATGAGCAGCGGCGAAACGCTTGCGCCGGCCGACCTGAAGCCGCTGTTGAAAATGCCTGCGGTTCGCCTGCTACTGGAGCAACTGATCGTACAGGTCGACGATGCTGCGCTGGGCTGGTTCGACGCTGCGAACCTGACCGTGACTGATCTTCAGGGCCAACAACACATCGCTGAAAAAAACCTGCGTATCGCTCACCCGTTTCATCTGTTCACGGCCGGACAACTGTCGGCCTGGCAGAAAGAAGTGGTAAGTCACCGCCGCGTACAGCCGTTCAAGCAGGCTTTCCGCGAACTGTACCTTCTGACTCCTGCCGAGCGGGACACACACCTGTGGTCCAACCGTTTTGCTGGCCACCGGCTGAAAGGCAAAGTGGCTGCACGGTTGCTGCAGGTCCGCAACTGGTCGACTTCAAGTGTCGATGACATCTACTACGAGAGCAAAGAACACGGCATCTATGCGTTGTTCAACTTTCTGGATACCGGCCATTATCTCTCGGAAACGGAACACTTTACCTTCGATACGATTGCGTTCTACCGCGACCAGAAGGCCATGCCCCTCGAACAAGTACCACCGCTGCTGTTTTCGGAAGTCATGCGTGACGCCGATTTGCTGGTATCCGTAGCCCACGCTGCAGACGGCTACAGCACCAGCAGCGAAACCCTGCAACGACGCGCCGAACTGGTCAGCGAGTTGATTGCAGGGCTAGGTTTGCGCAACGTTCAATGTGAAGGACATTTTTTGCACGTTACCGGCCAGCGGGCGAATTACCGTATTCATCTGGGCAGCGCAGCGATCCATATAGAACCCGGTAATTACCTGTGCATCGTGCCCGCAGGCACACGCTTCACGGAGTTTTACCTGCCGTTCGCCGACACAGACCCTAAAATGGCCGAGGTGCTGAGCAAGATGTTCCTGTTGCTGGACGACATGAATATCACCGACAGTCTTATACTGGAGCAGATCCAGCGCGGCGGCTGATGCTGGCGACTTCAGGTATTACGACTGGATTCAGGTAACCGGCGCAACGCAGACGGTGCGGCAGATACGGCATGGCTATCTTTAACGAATCGGTTTCAATCCGCTTTGCTCAATCGCTGCACGCCCCTTGGCAGACCCCATATAGTCGAGCAAAGCCTTGGCCTCGACGGGATGTGGGCTGCTTTTCAGCACTGCGCCTGAATACAGAATCATCTGCTGGGCCTTGTCGGGAATAAGCCCAACGATATCAATACCCGGCACCGCTATGAGCTTGCTCAATTGCTGAACGCCCAACTGAGCCTCGCCTCGGGCCACGACTTCGCCAACCGCTTCGTCCGCGACGGCCCTGCTCTTGAGCTTGAAACCCGGTTCCAGGGCCATGTGAGGGAAGAGCCACTGAGACAGATACGCGCCACCTGAACTGCCCGAGTAGGCAACCGAACAGGCATTGAGCAAAGTCTCACGAAACGCCTCCATGCTGCCAATATCCGGCTTTACCGCACCGTCAGTCACCGCCAGGGCAATAAACGACTTGCCCAGATCGACTCGCGTACTCTTTTCTACCCGACCCTGGGCAATCAGTCGGTCCATTGTCACACCCACTGTCAGCACAACATCTGCATCTTCATTGCGATCAAGACGATTGGGAATCGCGAGCGGACTTGGACCACGGGGCGGTGCAGCCTTGACGTCCAGCGTCACGCCACTGACCTTTTTGTACTCAGGGGCGATGGCCTGCACCGCGCCGGTTACACCGCTGGAACTGAGAACAGTCAGTGTCAGTGAGTCTTGAGGCGCAACGTCAGCATGGCTGACGCCTGCATTCATCAACACGCAGGACAACAAGACAGGTTTGAATAAAAAGCGCACGGCAGGCAATTCCTCGTAGCGGAAAACCTGCACGCTAAAGCAGGTAACGGTTCAGGCCGTGTTAACCCGCATTAAGAAAAATTTAGTTTAACGGACGGACGCACCGATTCACCGGGCGGTTGCCGTTAGAATGCACGCCCTTCTCAGCCCGGAGATCCGAATGAATCGTGCATTGGTCATCGAGGATGACGACGTCACGGCGCAGGCAATCATTGCCGAGCTTGATGCCCATGGTTTCAGCACGCAATGGGCCAACAACGGACGTGATGGCCTCGCCATGGCGATCGCCGGTGGCCACGAGGTAATTACTCTGGATCGCATGCTGCCTGACTACGACGGGCTGACCATCGTCAGCACGTTACGCCAGTTGGCCATTCAAACACCGGTTCTGATGATCAGCGCACTGTCAGACATCGACGAACGCGTACGCGGTCTGCGCTCAGGCGGCGACGATTACCTCACCAAACCGTTCTCGATGGTTGAAATGATCGCGCGCGTGGAGGTGTTGCTTCGAGAGCCTGCGACTGGCAACGCTGATCATTGCCTCAGCTTTGGCGGCCTGCACATCAGCCTGATAGCGCAAACCGTCACGCTTGACGGCGAGCCGATCAGCCTGCTTCCCACCGAGCTCAAGCTGTTGACCTACCTGATGCGTAACGCCGGACAGCTGGTCACACGCACCATGTTGTTCCAGGAAGTATGGGGTTATCACTTCGATCCCGGCACCAACATCATCGATGTACACATTGCCCGCTTGCGCAAGAAAATAGAAGCTGATGGCGCCCCGGCCATTCAGACGATTCGTGGATCAGGGTATGTTCTGGTCGAAAAAAACTGAGCGCTGGCGCTCCAGCAACAGCCGCCTGATCGGGGTCTATGCGCTGTTCTTCACGGCCTGGTGCGCCGTGTTTACCGGTGTGTTGTATTGGCAGATCTCAGCCTATCTTGGCACTGTCGCCGAGCGCACACTGATGCAACGCGCGCTTTATTACCAAAAGGTGAACGACGCCACGCTGGTGACTGAGCTGGCCAGCAACGAAGCCTATTCCGTCCCAGGCATCGATGCCTATGGCCTTTTTGAAGCAGATGGCCGGCACATTACCGGTGATCTGCTCAGGCTACGCTCAACCCTCGCTGACGACGGCCGGGTTCATTATCTGGAGCGGGGTTTGAGCATCGCATTGCCCAGCGAGGAAACCCGCAGCAGCTATGCGCTCAGGCTCAACCGGCCGGACGGCAGGATTCTGATTCTGGCTCGTGATGGCGGTTCTATCGCAGCAGTCGCAGGCATCATCGGGCAGGCGTTGTTCTGGGGGTTGTCGCTGACCCTGATCCCCGGCCTGATAGGCTGGAACCTACTGCGCAGACGTCCCATTCGCCGGGTGGAGAGATTGCAGCGCAGCACCGAACGCATCGTATCGGGCAATCTGGGCGAACGTTTACCGCTTTCTGATCGTCGCGACGAACTGGACATGCTTGCCAATGCCGTCAATACGATGCTCGAACACATCGAAAAGCTGATGCTGGAAGTCAAAAGTGTCTGCGACGGTATCGCACACGACCTGCGAACACCCCTGACCCGGCTTCGGACGCGGCTTTATCAATTGCAAAAACTGCCACTGCAACGGGAACACAACGACATTCTTGATCTGGCACTGGAAGAGAGTGAGTCCATCATGTCCAGATTTCAGGGCCTTTTGCGAATCTCGGAACTGGAGGACACCCGGCGACGCTCGGCTTTCAACACGTTTGAACCGGATGCGCTGCTAAAGCAGGTCCACGAATTCTACGAACCCCTGGCGCATGAGAAAAGTCAGCAGTTGATCCTGCTGACAGCCGGGTACTGCCCGACCCTACAGGGAGATGTGTCGCTTCTGTTTGAAGCGCTGGTGAACCTGGTGGATAACGCAATCAAGTTCACTCAAGCGGGAGGTGAAATCCGCCTGAGTTGCGTGCTCAGGGAACACAGCGTGCTTATCGAAGTCAGCGATAATGGCCCCGGCATTCCCGTTGAAGAACGCAGCAGTGTCATTCGGCGTCTGTATCGGGGCGATACAACAAGACAGCAACCCGGCAACGGACTTGGACTGTCTTTGGTCGCGGCAATCGCACATCTGCACGGGTTTGGCTTGAGCATAGACGCCGGTGACAACGGTTCAGGAACACGAGTCAGCCTGGACTGCCCGCTACCCAGGGGGACCCACAGAGTTTCTTAAAAAAGATTTAATCCGGGTTAATTTGAGACGACATGATCGTTCACCTAGGTTGGCGGGCCCTTCCAACGACCCAAGGCTTTATGTTCGTGAAACGCCCGACACTATGGCTCGCCCTGACACTGGTTTGCGCTCACGGTTTACCGGCGTTGGCTGCTCCTGCCCTCTACCGCCCCATGATCCCTCCAGCCCCGCAGTTGAATGCGAAATCCTGGGTACTGATGGATGCTGGCAGCGGTGACATTATTACCAGCTACGCCCCCAATGAGCGGTTGCCACCTGCCAGCCTGACCAAGCTGATGACCGTTTACGTCGCCACCGATCAGATTCAGACCCACCGCCTCAAGGCAGACGATCTGGTGACCGTCAGCGAAAACGCATGGCGTACCGGAGGCTCGCGCATGTTCCTCGACCCGCGCAGTCAGGTGCCGGTACAAGACCTGCTCCGTGGCATCGTCATAGGTTCAGGCAACGATGCAAGCGTTGCCTTGGCGGAGCATATCGCTGGCAGCGAGGACAGTTTTGCCGACCTCATGAATGCCACTGCACAAAAACTCGGGCTCCAGGACACGCACTTTCTGAATCCTACAGGCCTGCCCGCGCCTGAACACTACTCGTCGGCTGAAGACATGGCGAACCTGGCACGGGCCATCATCGCCGATGAGTCGGATTACTACTCGCTGTACAAGCAAAAACACTTCACCTGGAACGGCATCCGCCAACCCAACAGGAACCTGCTGCTGTGGCGCGACAGTTCGGTAGATGGCCTCAAGACAGGCCACACCGAAGCGGCGGGTTACTGCATGGTCACCTCGGCCGTGCGAGACGGTCGTCGGTTGATTACCGCTGTATTTGGCTCATCCTCCAAAGCCAATCGTGCCAACGACGCGGGAAAGCTCCTGACCTACGGTTTTCGCTTCTTCGACACGCAAACCTATGCCAAAGCCACTCAGGTGCTGGCAAACCCGCTCATCTGGAAAGGTGAAAACCGCACCCTGCCGGTTGGCTTGCTGGACGACCTTTCGCTCACGCTGCCGAAAAATCCGAATCGCAAAACTGAAACTCGCCTGACTATCGACGAGCCCCTTGTTGCGCCGATCGCCATGGGCGCAGTCGTCGGCAGCCTGACGCTTTACGAGGGTGACGAGAAGCTGGCGACCCGTCCGCTGATTGCGCTTGAGGCTCAGGCAACTGGTGGCTGGTGGTCACGTACGTGGGACACGTTGAAGCTGTTCTTCCTGAATCTTTTTGGTGCTTATGCGCCCGAATCGCTGAACGACTGACGCTCGGCTGATTGTTGGCAATTCCAGGTATTCAGGTAGTGATCATTCGAGCGTTCCTGTATCTCACCGCACAGTTGAAAGCTGCCAGCGTGCTTGCCACCGCACTTTGAATAAAGGCCGATAGACACCCTGCGTACATAAAACAGTTGGAACTTATCCAGATTGTTGACGAGTTTGTTCGCCAAAGCTTGCCCGGCCGGGGAACCATCTACCTGTTTATACCCTCGGAACAGCGGGCATTAATACACGTGCACGCAAGAGCGTGCCCTAACCAAGGAGGCTCTCATGGGTCAAACCCCCAAGGATGTTCTACCCGTCGAACCTCAGCCCGTCAGTGAGGATGGTATTCCCGCGCCCAGCGGAGCAGCTAATCTGATCGATACCGACTACGTCATCGGCCAGGACAACATAAAGGGCGATTTCTCTTTTTCGCTCGATATACATGGCAAAGTGTTCATTATCTCGGCCGCTGCGATACTGCTTTTCGTCGTGTTGACGCTGGCACTGCAGAATGAAGTAGAACCCCTCTTCAGCTCGATTCGTGAATGGCTGACAGGGCACCTTGCCTGGTTCTTCATGAGCGTGGCCAACGTATTCGTTGTGCTGTGTCTGGTGCTGATTGTTTCTCCGCTGGGCAAGGTTCGCCTTGGAGGCAGAGACGCCACGCCAGACCACACTTACATCGGCTGGTTTTCAATGCTGTTTGCTGCCGGTATGGGCATCGGTCTGATGTTCTATGGTGTTGCCGAACCCATGTCGCACTATGCCGCGTCAATGGACGGTATCACCGTTGACGCCAGTGGCGCCCGCACCGACTGGGCGCCGCTGTCGGGCGCGGCAGGCGATGTGACAACATCCGCAAACCTGGCGATGGCCTCGACGATCTTCCACTGGGGCCTGCACCCTTGGGCGATATACGCGATTGTCGCCTTGTCGCTTGCGCTGTTTTCGTACAACAAAGGCTTGCCGCTCTCGATACGCTCGATCTTCTATCCGCTGTTGGGTGAGCGCGTATGGGGATGGCCCGGACACATCATCGATATCCTCGCCGTCTTCGCTACGCTGTTCGGCCTGGCGACGTCCTTGGGTATCGGCGCAGAACAGGCCGATGCGGGTATCGAGTACCTGTTCGGTATAGAGTCCACGAACCTGAGCAAAGTGCTACTGATCATCGGTATCACACTGATCGCACTGTGGTCGGTGCTGTCCGGCCTGGACAAGGGTGTGAAGCTGCTGTCGCAGATCAACATGGGGCTGGCGCTGCTACTGCTGCTGTTCATCATTGTCGTAGGCCCGACCCTGGCGATTTTCTCCGGCTTTTTCAAAAACCTGGTGAACTACGTCGAGTACCTGCCGGCACTCTCCAACCCGTTCGGGCGAACCGACACCGAATTCACCCAAGGCTGGACTGCCTTTTACTGGGCGTGGTGGATCAGTTGGTCGCCTTTTGTCGGGATGTTTATTGCCCGCGTCAGCCGTGGCAGGACAGTGCGAGAGTTTCTGGTCTCGGTGCTGCTGGTGCCAACGCTGGTGTCGGTGCTGTGGATGACCACGTTCGGCGGAACAGCCATTGATCAAGCCACTGTCCAGGGATTCGTCGGGGTCAAGGACGCGGTTCTCGAGCTCAAACTGTTCGCGATGCTGGGACACTTGCCGCTCAAGGAAATCACCTCATTTCTGGGGATTGTCCTGGTCATCGTCTTTTTCATCACCTCCTCGGACTCCGGTTCATTGGTGATCGACACCATTACTGCCGGTGGCAAGGTTGATGCGCCAGTTCCGCAACGCGTGTTCTGGGCGGTCATTGAAGGTGTCATCGCGATTGCGCTGCTACTCGGAGGTGGTCTGGTGGCGTTGCAGGCGATGGCTGTCTCCACAGGCCTGCCATTTGCCATTGTGCTGATGCTGGGATGTGTGTCTCTGGTCAAGGGCCTGATGTCTGAGCCCCGATCCTGAAGCGCTGAACGTTGTAGAGCAAAAAAGGTGCGTTTTCGAACGCACCTTTTTTTATGAACTCATGAAAGCTCAGTCCCACAGATCCCCAATGGGCGTTGCTGGCAAGTAATGGTTTGCTATCTGTGCCTGCAGCAACTCGGCTGTCGCAAGGGCATCAGTCAATGCGTGGTGAGCATGATAGTTGGGCAAATTGTAGCGAGCCCGACTGTCTGCCAGCCTGATCGACTGTTGAGTACGGCGCAACAGTCGATCAAACCATCCTCGTCTCTGTCGGTGCATTCGGGCTTCCAGTTGCATCGTATCAATGACCGGAAACTGCAACCCTTCTCCCAGATGGCGGCGCAACGCCTGATCCAGAAAGCCACGTTCAATGTTTCGGTAATGCACGACCATCACCTTGCCGGCCATGGCAGTGAGAAGGTCGTCTACAACCTCAGTGAGTGGCGGGGCATGCAAAATATCGGTGTGCGTGATGTGGTGAAACGTAATCGACTTGCCGTTCAACTCTGATGGCGGTTTTATCACCCAATACAATGCCTGACCACACTGTATCCGTTGCAAGGTGAACGGCATCAGTCCGATGCTGACAATGCTGTGAGCCTGGGCGTCGAGACCGGTGGTTTCCACATCCATGGCCAGCAGTTGAACCTGGTCGATGGGGGTCTCTGCCGCAACGGTCCCGGCTTGATAGAACGTCTTCAGGCAAGGGTGCCTGGACGTCTGCGCCAGCGCCTGAAACCGGGCGGCCCAGTCCAGTTTTTCAGGGTTGCTGGCGCTACTGCGCCCACTCATTGTGACTGACGCCCTTTGGCCGGATAGCGAAACCGTAGAAAGTTCTGCGCATTGCTCAGGACCTGAAATGCTTCTTTGAGATTATGTCGCTCACTGTTGGAAAAGCGCTCTGGCTCAATGTAATTGTTCGGCGTTGCGCCCTGCTCAAGGGCGTCTGCCTGATGCCGGATTCTGACCATCGACAGAAATTCCAGTGCGTAACGTAGATGCTCCACCGCATCGGGCTGGATGAGCCGGGTTGTGCTGATCGCCTCAAGGCGGTCAAAGGAGTTCTGCGCCGTACTGGCGCAAGCCAGCGCATGAATGCGGATAAGGTCGGTAAGCGGCGCAGTGCCCCTGCCCTTCAAATTGATAATCCTCTTCTGCTGGCCGTCTGTTTCCACCACGAAGGTGCGGAAGAACCCCAGGGGTGGCGTTCGATTGAGCGCAATTCGGGCCATGGCATTCAGAAATCCAGGATGAACACTGGACTTCTCGGCACACAACGTCTTGAGTTCGTGCACCAGTTCAAGCTGGCCATAAACGCCGTCCAGATCGAAAAAAATACAGCTGTTGAGCAACGTTTCGGCGTTGGGTTTTTCGATCCACTGCTCAAAGTAACCCCGCCACACGCGCAAAGGCTGTCGCCATTGAACATTGGTGGCCATGACTCCACCCTTGCAATAGCTATAACCGCATGCTGCCAGACCGTCACTGACAAACGTGGCAAGGCTCTGGAAGTAGCCATCATGCAAAACAGGGTCAAACCGATCGTCCAGCACCAGAGCATTGTCCTGATCGGTCACCAATAGCTGTTCATCTCGCGCCATCGAACCCAGCGCCATGAAACAGTAGGGAACCGGCGGCGGGCCGAGTTCTTTCTCCGCCAACTCAATCAGACGCTGGGTAAAAGCGCGGCCAATGCCTGAAATCGCGCTGCCGATCATGTGCGCGGTTGCGCCGTCACGCACCATGCGAATGTATGTGCCACGCAAGTCTCGTAGTAATGAGCACAGGCCCGCGACTGACGTCTGATTGGATATACGATTGACCAGATACAAACTGCTCTGGGACTCGTAGCGGATTATGTCCGATAGATTGATCAAACCCAGAGTGCGCCCTTTGTGGACGACTGGCAGGTGATGAATATTGCGCCGCAGCATCACAAGCATGGCCTCGAACACCGAGTCGTCTGCCTGTATCGCTATCGGGTCACGGGACATGATGGCGCTGATGGACGTCCTCACATCACTGCGCCCGGCGGCAACCACGCGAGTACGCAAGTCCCGGTCAGTCACGATACCCACCATCTTAGCCGCGTCCTTGTCCTCAGGCGCCATGACCACGACACAGGAAACGCCTTGCTCGGTCATGACTTTTGCGGCGTCATTGACCGAGGTGTCGGAGGTCACCCAAACCAGAGCCCGTGATATCAGTGCACGACATTTGAGCTGGGTCAATTCGCTCGCACGGCCTTGAGCCTCGACGGCAGACTTGAGCCTGGAGTGTCCTTCTGCCTCGACGAAATCGGCAAAGGCATCGTGTTGCGCGCACAGTTGGGCGAACACATCCGCCGGGATAAAGTAGATCAGGCTGTCTTCCAGAGCCCGCGCCGGAAAGCGGACCTTGTTACTGCGCAGCAAGCCTGCCTGGCCGAAGATATCGCCTTCCACCAGGCGGTTGTAAAGCTCACCGTTGCGGCGATAGACCTCCACTGCCCCGCTGCGTACATAGTGCAGATCCTGGATAAAAGCACCCGCTTCGAGGATATCGCTACCGGCCTTGAAGTAGCTGACTTCGACACGTTGCGCGACGACATCGAGCGAGGCCTGAGGCAGTGTGTCAAAAGGTGCGAAACGTTGAAGATGGTCGCGAATCTCCACTAACTCGATTTGCATGAAACCTCAGATTTGATCAGCACAAGGATTAGCAAGCGAAGTAACCGGACACGGGAAAATTGATACTCCACCCTTGCCCACCAAATCACATGTTCGCGGGATGTACAACCCACCATGCCCGCGTCAGCAGTGCTAGGGTCTGTACGAAAAGTCGGCGAGCGAAGGTCAGGCAAGGCAAAAACAGGCGAGGAAGCGGAGTCTACTGGCTGTAAATGAGCATTCTGAGCCTGTTTTTAACGCAGCATCACCGAGCGCAGCCACTTTTCGTACAGAGCCCAGGGTCGCCCGCAGCACGTTGGAATCCCTGTCCCGTGACTCTGTCAGGGTTCAACGAATGGCAGCGGTGTATCGGTATCGCGGCGAACCGCAAACACATTCAACGTCATCGCCACGAGCGCGTAGTACCCAAACACCCCGACAAGTTCGACGACTGCCGGCTCTCCGAAGGTTGTGACCGCATCCGCGTACAGGGCATCGTCAATGCGCCGTGTCTCGTAAAGTGACTTCCCCAGTCGATACACCAACTGCTCGTCTTCACGCACAAATGGCGGGACTTTCTGCTGTTGCAACGCCTCGATAACCGAATCTGTTAGACCCGCAGCACGCGCTATCGGCTCATGAATCTGCCACTCGGCCTGGGACTGCCACCACGACGCGGTAAACAGAATGGTCAACTCCGTCAGACGCAATTCGAGCCGAGTGCCATAACGACAGAACGCACCCAGTTTCTGAGCGTGACAGGCCAGCTCCGGACTTTGAACCCAGGCCAGAAAGGGGCCATCGAGGTTGCCCCTTGGGCCCGCGAGAATATCCTTGATCACCGAGCGCTGAGCCTCATCCATGGACGCTTCAGTCAGTTCGCTCAGCCGCGATTGCATAGCCATGACGGTATTTCCTCAAAGAACTTTAAAAGTAATGTTCACCGTGCCAAGCAGTTTGTCGGCAACTTTTAATACAAGCAGGCAGCAGGCGTGCTTGCACACTTGGGTGAAGAAACCTCACGGTAGTTGAAAGCTTTTCGGAATACGCCATGGAGCACGAAATCACAGCCTGCGCGACTCGCCCCTTCAAACATCAGCATGCCCGTCATACGCATACATGGGGAGGAAAAAGATGTGTACGTCCGGCCATTACTGGGAATCTCGTCACGGCCGAGGATTCTTGACGCAGCGCATGACGACGAAACAGGCGATCAGAATCAGCGGTGCGATGGAGAGCATCCCCATGTAGGTGGAGCCGGACATATCATTGATCTTGCCCACCATCACAGGTGCAACGATGCCGCTCAATTGGCCAATGGAGTTGATTGCTGCTGTCCCGGTAGCGATTGCCAGACCGGAGAACGTCGATTGCGGGATGGTCCAGAAAATCGGGATCGCAATAAAAGTGCCCGCGGTAGCGAGTACAAGTGCAGCCATCAGCGCCCACGACGACTCGGAGAACAGACAGGCCAACAGGTAGCCGGCCGCTGCCAACATCAGGCACAGAACCAGGTAAGTCTTGCGCTCGCCAGTACGATCCGAACGCCGGGTCAGCCATATCATGCCGATGCACGCTACGATGTACGGCAGTGCCGACAGCATCCCTACCCAGAACAGACTCTGCACACCGGAGGATTTGATCAGATGCGGCATCCAGAAATTGAGGCCATATGAGGCAGTCTTGATCACGAAGTAGATGAACGCCATGATCGGCAACACACGCCACAAGGAACCAAGGACCGGTTTCTGGTTGGTTTTGTCATGCGCCAGGTTGGCCGCCAGCAGGTCCTTCTCGCTACGGCTTAACCATTTGGCCGACTCAATGTCTCGATCCAGTTTCCACAGCACGAGAAGGCCGAGTACCACGCAGGGCAGTCCAGACATCAGGAACAACCAGTGCCAACCCGCCAGACCGAACACCCCGTCCATCGTGCCCAACAGGATCCCCGCCGCCGGACCGCCGACAGCGCCTGCCAGAGGTACCGCCAGGAACCAGAGGCCATTCATCTTCGCCAGGTGCTTCTTGGGAAACCAGCACGCCAGGTAGAACAGGATCGCCGGGCCAAAGCCGGCTTCCATGACGCCAATCAAAAAGCGCAGGAAGTACAGGGTGTACTGCGTGTAGGCAAACATTAACGCCGCCGTCGCCAGCCCCCAGGAGATCATGATCCGGCAGATCCAGGCAGGCGCGCCGTAGCGCTTGAGACCCATGCTGCTGGGGACCTCGAATAGCACGTAACCAAAGAAAAAACATGCTCGCGGCCAGGCCATATGCCGCGTCGGACAAACCCAATTCCTGCTGCATCTGGGTCTTGGCGAAGCTGATGTTTATCCGGTCAAAATAAGAAAAAAGAAAGCAGATAATGGCCAGCGGCATAATGCGCCAGGCCACGCGCCGATAGAGCAACAGCTCGTTAATCGTTTCTTCGCTGCGCGCAAGCGCGATATCAGTCGTCATGGCGACCATGATGTTTCTCCATTGTTGTAATTATTGGAGAGAGGCAAGGTCCTTCAGAACCCTGCTCAACGGGTTCATCTGATCAGAATCAGTTTGTCCTTGTAAGCCTGACCTCTGACGACATAGTCGGCGGCGTTTCGGTGCATGCCGGCGATCGCTTCAGGCGTCAATTCACGCACGACTTTGGCAGGTGCGCCGAGAATAAGTGAGTTGTCCGGGAACACCTTGCCTTCGGTGACAATGGCTCCGGCACCGACCAGGCAATTCTTGCCGATGACTGCACCATTGAGCACAACGGCCTGAATCCCGATCAGCGCTCCGTCGCCCACGGTGCAACCATGCAACATGGCCTGATGGCCGACGGTGACGCCCTCGCCGACTCTCAGCGCAAATCCAGGGTCGGCGTGCAGCACCGCTCCCTCTTGCACATTAGTGTGCCGACCGATGCGAATCGGTTCGTTATCACCACGCAAAACGGCCTGTGGCCAGATACTGACCCCCTGCTCCAGAGTGACATTGCCTATGACGGTGGCGTCCTGCGCGACGAACGTTTCGGCGTGGATGTCAGGCACAAGTGAGTCGTATTGGTAGATAGCCATGTCAACTCCCCCTCAAGCCTGAGCATCGGTTTTCAAAACACCGGCGGCACACAACTCGGCAATGTGTTCATCGCTGTAGCCCAGTTCGCGCATGACCATGTGGGTATGCTCGCCGACGCGTGGAATCGATCGCCGGGGTTGCAGACGCTCGCCATCCAGGGATAACGGCAGCAATGGCATGGCGGTGAACGACCCGTCTTCGAGTTCAAGATTTGCCAGGCCGCCGCTTTGCAGCAGATGAGGATCCTCAAACAGTTCCTCGGGCCGCCGAATCGGTGCAAATGGAATGCTATTGGCCTCAAGTTCCAGGGCCAACGCTTGTGCATCCATGGTGGCAAAGACTTCAGCCAAGTGAGCAAGCAGGCGCGGCCGCTGCAGCACGCGATCGTTGTTGGTCGCCAAGGTCGGGTCGTCCAGCAAAGCGCTCTGGCCCAGCAGATGACACAAGGCGGTCCATTGGCCGTCACCGGTGGCGGCGACGAACATCTGCTCACCATGGGCGAACTCGAACACATCATAAATGGCCCATGCACTGATGCGGTTTGGCATGGGTGCAGCTGCCTGGCCGGTCACAGCGTACTGCTGCATATGCTGGGCAGCGAGCAGTACGCAGTTTTCGTAAAGCGCACTTTGCACCTCACGACCAGCGCCGGTGACATTACGATCATTGAGTGCAGCAAGCACACCGATAGCACCGAACATGCCCCCCATGATGTCATTCACAGAACTACCTGCACGCAGAGGCCTGCCTACCGGGCCGGTCATATAGGCCAGGCCTGCCATCATTTGCACCACTTCATCCAGGGCCAGGCGATTGTCGTAGGGCCCGTTGAGAAAACCTTTGTGAGAGGCATAGATAATGCGCGGGTTACGTGCCCGGATCGCGGCATAACCGAAGCCGAGCTCGTTCATGCGACCGGGCTTGAAGTTCTCGATGAATACGTCCGCGGTATCGATCAGCTCCAGTACTGCATCTCGTCCTTGTGCAGTATTGACGTCGATGGCGATGCACTGCTTGTTGCGATTGAAGGTGCGAAAAAACCCCGCACCCGCGCCCAGCAGACGGCGTGTACCGTCGCCGCGCGTAGGTTCAATCTTGATCACCTCCGCACCCAGGTCACCCAGGATCATTCCGCAGGTCGGGCCCATCACCATGTGAGAGATTTCAACGACACGAATGCCGTCCAATGGAAGCCTGGACATTATTGCTTTCCTCGAGCAGAAAGGTTCAGGGGCGACTGGCAGCCGACGCGTAATTGAGTGGCAGGCCGGCGCGGGCTATGCAGCCGTAAAGGGTTTCGTGCGGCAATGCATCGTGAAGCACGTCGCGGGACGCGATCAACGCAGCCAGGTCAATGCCAGTCTCGTAGCCCATGCTCTGGAGCATGAACACCAGGTCCTCAGTGACCGTATTGCCGGATGCACCCGGTGCGAATGGACAACCGCCCAAACCGGCCAGTGACGAATCCAGTTCGGTGATACCTTGCTGAACAGCGACCAGGCTATTGGCAAGCGCCAGGCCTCGAGTGTCGTGGAAGTGGACAGCCCTGAGCTTGTCGCCCGCAATGGCGCGAATTGCCTGCAGGCTGGTAGCCACTTGGCCTGGATTGGCATAGCCGGTAGTGTCTCCCAAAGACACCAGGTCGCAACCGGCTTGCAGCACCTGCCCGGTTAACTCGCAGAGGTCGCTCAATGGCACATCACCTTGACGGGTACACCCAAACGCCACAGAGATCCCGGCAATCATCTGAACATTGTGCAAGCCAAGCTCGGTGCGAAGCAGGCACATCCGCGCCAACTCCTCAACCATCTCCAGCGGCGTACGACGTACATTCGCCAGGCTATGGGCGGCGCTGACGGAAACGGGCGCAATAATACGGTGAGCGCCGGACTCCAGTGCATCACGACAGCCTCGCAGATTAGGCGCCAGCACCGTGACAACCAGATCTGGAAAGCTCAAGGCATGGGCAACGACTTCTCTGGCATCCGCCATCTGCGGCAAAAGTTTGGCCGGCACAAAGGATGCGACTTCCATATGACGCACACCCGCGGCATAGGCGGCATCGATCCATCGTCGCTTGTCAGAGGTAGACATAATGGCTTGAAGGCTTTGCAAGCCATCGCGCATGCCGACTTCATTGATTGTTATTGTTTTCATGAAAAAGCTCTCGCAGGCTGAAGCATGACTTCAGATTAGAGAGCTGGAGGTTTAGCAAAAAGACGTCATTTACGCGGTGATCCATCGCGAACCACGACGCATGCGGTCAAGAAAGGTGCTGAAGCGATGTCGCACGTACAAGCAAATGATCCAGCAATCGCCGTGCGGACAGCGAAAGGGCATCCCGATCACGTACGCAGATAACAAACTCACCCAATGCCCAATCGTCGGTCAGAGGAATAATGTGCAAGTCAAATAGCTGCGCATACCGCTCCACTGCTTCCATGGGGAATACAGCAAGTCCGAGACCAAATTGCACCAGGCGAAATGCTGCGTCAAACGACGACACATAAGAGCGAAACCGCAGCTCACCGCCCTCCTTCGTCGCTTCATTACGCATGAAGTTGTTCAAGGTGGCGAAGGCGGACAATCCCAAGTGATCAAACGCCAGGGTCTCTGCGAACGCAATATTGGTACGACCGGCGAGGAAATGATTCGACCCTACGACAACCGCCAAGTGGTCCCGACGATAGGGAAGAAACTCCAGATCGCCCACGGCCATTGATCGTCGACAGATGCCTAAGTCGGCATTGCCTTCGGCCACGCCACGCACCACGTCGGGACTGAAACGTTCTTCGATGTCAGCCTGGATTCCCGGATGCTCAATCATGAAGTCAGACAGTTCTTCCGGCAGGAACTCCATAATTGACGAGATGTTTGCCAACACCCGTACATGTCCTCGGGCCCCTTCAGCGTATTCGCTAAGCTCGCTATCGAGCCGTTCCATAGCCCGGGTCAGAGACCGGGCATGCCGAAGTAGCGCTAATCCCGCCGGAGTCGGTTCAACCCCGCGCTTGCTGCGGTTCAGCAATGGCGTACCAAACCGCGCCTCAATGTCGGAAATACGCTTGCTGACCGCCGACGGTGCAATGAATGCCCGCTCGCTGGCGCGTGCAATCGTGCCCTCTTCACAGATCAGAATGAACAAGTGCAAGGATAAGTGATCCAGGTGCTGCATTACGTCCTTCCTTAAAGTCGCAATGTTGCGCGAAGAGACGTATTCCCCGCGTTCAATCCACTGAGGTTTTCGCAAATATTCTGGATATAAGCAATCGCCGCTTGTTGAGCACGACGTTTGTCTGTTTGCCATCGCAGGTATCGACACGTTGCCACAGGCCGGGCTTCTGCTGTTTCCCACCTTGCATCAGGTCCTGCGTTGCGAGGGGTCAATGTACGGCACCACCCAAAAGCCATCAGCAGCTCTGCCAGGAGCAGAGCCGCTGATGCACTGCGCGTCACGCGCCAGACTCCGGGTCGTCCGAAGGTCCGCCAGGCGCATCGCTGCCCGGCTCGACCTCTCTTTCTTTGGAATGATCGATATTCGGGGCCTTCGATTTATCGATTCGTTGGGCCACGTCAGGGTCTGCCTGATGCCCGGCATCCACGTCTTGATCCGGTATCGATTGCTCGCTCATGGCACCTCCTCAATCGCGTACGCGCAGCACAACTTTGCCCTGCACGTGTCCGTTGGCGAGGAAATCCAGCGCCTGCGCGGCCTCTTCCAGTTCAAAGGTCCTGGCAATGTAGACCTGCACATTCCCTGCTGCGATCAGGCCAGCAATCTCGGTCAACTCTTCACCACGAGGATCGGCGATAAAACGCGCGCCGGTCTTGCCTGTCGCCTGGGGATGATGCGCGTCGGGCATGGTCAGGGTCGAGATCAGGCGACCACCCTCGCCCAGCACTTGCCACGAACGCGCCTGGGTTTCGCCGCCGATCAGGTCGATCACCAGATCAAAATCCTTGCAGATATCTTCGAATCGCTCGGTCTTGTAATCAATCGCACGGTCCACACCCAACTCTTGCAGAAACGGCAGACTGTCAGTGGATGCGGTTGCATAAACCTCCGCTCCCTTGACCTTGGCAAACTGCACCGCAAAGTGGCCCACACCACCGGTCCCGCCATGAATCAGGACTTTCTGGCCTTGCTCGAGGTGGCCATGTTCAACCAATGCCTGCCACGCGGTGTGCCCGGCCAGCGGCACGCCCGCTGCGGCAGGCCAGTCAAGCTCCGCCGGTATCAGCGCCAGATGCTCGGCAGGTACACGGGAATATTCGGCATAGCCGCCATCAGCGCCGATCATCCCGAATACCCGATCACCCTCTTTGAATGTACTGACGCCCGGCCCCACTTTTTCGATAAGTCCGGCGACTTCCCGGCCCAGCGTCAGCGGCAGCTTTTCCTGCTTGACCTCAGGGTACTCACCTTCGCGAATCTTGTAGTCGACCGGGTTGATGCCCAGAAAGAAGTTCTTTACCAGCACCTCACCGGTCTGGAGTTCCGGCGTGTCGACGTCGCGTACCTGCATCACCTCGGGGCCGCCGAACTGCTCGATTCTGATTGCTTTCATGTCACTTGCCTCCTCGTCTTTTCAGAACACACAGGGGTGTGGAGGACAGGCGACGTTCATGGGTTCACTCGGTATTGAGCGACGCAGACAAATGGTGGCCTCCACCCGGCACTTCGTTCGAACCTTTGCGACAGATGACCCGTCCCAGGTTATTGAGCCAACACCAGAGAGTGCCTGATGCTTATTTATCCAAAGACCCATTTCCAACCGTACACTCACGCCGCCGGGGGCTGGGGCTCAGCCAGGTCGGTGATGTCCATCCTGTGGCGCGAACAGGCGCTGGCCAAGGCGCCGCGTGCGCTGCTCAAGCAGAACAAACCGGATGGATTTGCCTGCGTGAGTTGCGCCTGGGCCAAACCGGGCAAACCGCATGCGCTGGAATTTTGCGAGAACGGTGCCAAGGCCACCGCCTGGGAACTGACCTCGCTGAAGACCGACCCGGGATTCTTTGCGCAACATACCCTCACCGAACTGCGCGACTGGCCAGACTACGACCTGGAACAGCAGGGTCGCCTCACTCATCCGATGCGCTACGACCCGCAGAGCGACCGCTACGTAGAAACCACGTGGGAAGATGCCTACCAGGGTATCGGCGCACAGCTCAAAGGCATGGAACCGGACAGTGTGGTGTTTTATGCCTCCGGACGGGCCTCGCTGGAAACCTCGTTCATGTACCAGTTGTTCGCCAGAGCCTATGGCACCAACAACCTGCCGGACAGCTCCAACATGTGCCACGAGAGCACATCGGTCGGCTTGCAGGAGAGCATCGGCGTACCGGTCGGCACGGTGACCCTCGACGACTTCGAGCACACGGATTGCCTGTTTTTCTTCGGCCAGAACGTAGGCAGTAACAGCCCACGCATGCTGCATCAGTTGCAGGACGTACGTAAACGCGATGTGCCTATCATCACCTTCAATCCGCTACGCGAGCGTGGCCTTGAGCGCTTCGTCAATCCTCAATCGCCCAGCGAAATGCTCACACCCGAGTCGACCCTGATCAGCACCCAGTACCACCAGGTGGCGATTGGCGGCGACACCGCCGCAATCGCCGGCATCGCCAAGACACTGCTGGAGATGGACGACCGGGCTATTGCGCAAGGTACGCCCGCAGTAATCGATCACGATTTTATTGCCAGCCATACCGAGGGATTCGAAGCGTTCACGACGTGGGTGCGCCAATGTTCCTGGCCGAAACTTGAACGGCAAAGCGGGTTGAGCCGCAGCGCTCTGGAAGCCGCAGCGACCGTTTATGCCAACAATGAGCGCGTGATGTTTATCTATGGCATGGGCCTTACCCAGCACCGACAGGGTGTGGTGAACGTGCAGATGCTGGTCAATCTGCTGCTCATGCGTGGCAGCATCGGCAAACCGGGCGCCGGAATCTGCCCCGTGCGTGGCCATTCCAATGTTCAGGGCCAACGCACCGTAGGCATCACCGAAGATCCGAAAAAAGTCCCCGCAGAGCTGATTGAACAGCACTTTGGCTTCAAGGTACCGGAACAGATGGGGGTGAACACGGTGGATGCCTGTGAGGCCATTCTGGCCGGCCGGGTGCGCGGCTTTGTTGGCTTGGGCGGTAATTTCCTGCGGGCGATTCCAGACACCTCACGCATGGAGCCTGCATGGCAAGGGCTGGACCTGAATGTGCAGATCGCCACCAAGCTCAATCGAACCCATTTGCTGCCTGCACGTCACATGTGGTTGTTACCGTGCCTGGGCCGCATTGAAATAGATCGGCAAAACGGCGTTGCACAAACCTACACCACCGAGGACAGCACCGGCTGCATTCATGGCTGGCGCGGCAGCAGCGAACCGGTCGGGCCGCATGTTCGCGCCGAAACCCGGATTGTCGCCGAATTGGCGATGGCTACCCTGCCCTCGGGCAATACCATCGATTGGCGAGCGTGGAGCGACGACTACTCCCGAATCCGGACCGCCATCGGCAACGTCTATCCGGAGATTTTTCATGAGATGGAAACCCGTATGGCAGAACCCGGTGGGTTCCATCGCCCGATTGCCGCCGCCCAGCGTAAATGGCTGACCCCCAGCGGCAAGGCACAGTTCATCACCCCAGGCACGTTGGCCGAAGACGATGATGTGAACGAGACAGAACCTGCGCGCGACGTGCTCCAACTGATGACGCTGCGCAGCAACGATCAGTTCAACACCACCATTTACGGCTACGAAGACCGCTTTCGCGGCGTGAGCGGTACCCGCAAAGTGGTGTTCATGCATCGTAACGACATCGCAAGGCTGGGCTTCGCGGTCGGCGAGCAGGTGCTGGTCACCACCGCCGTCGAGCCGGACGTCAAGCGCCAGGTCGGACCGTTCGAAATCATTGCCTACGACATTCCTGAAGGCTGCGCTGCCGGGTATTACCCAGAATGCAATCCGTTGCTGCCGCTCTGGCATCACGCTGAACGCAGCAAGGTGCCAGCCGCCAAGTCGATACCGGTGCGGTTCACATCAGCAGGCATCTGATTCATACCGGATAATCGCCAGCTGGCGCTGGCGATTATCCGGAAATCAGAGCAGTGAATCAGGTTATTCGAGCCGAACGCCTGACAGCCTGCAAGCCGACTCTCCCTCTTGAAAAATTCGCCGGCACGGGAGAGTGCCGAAAGGGATGCGCTTCAGTGCGTGCCGGTTCAAAACGCAAAACCGTGCCCCACTTCGCTTTCCATCCACTCCAGAAAGCGCCTGACTCTGGGGAAGCTCGAATGCGCCTTGGGAAATACCACATGGTGGGCGGCCACTGGGGCGCTGAGCGTCTGCGGGGCTACTTCGACCAGCGTTCCATTGGCGAGGTATTTCTGCGCAAGCAACGAGCTTTCCAGGGCAAAGCCCAGGCCGTGACTGGCTGCTTCGAGGGTCATATAGGAGCGGTCGAAGCTCAGCGCGTAGGGGTTTTCCGGTCGTGCCAGGCCGTGCCGGGCAAACCATTCCGGCCACTTGAGCAGCGTTGCTTCAGAGAGGATCAAATCACTGCCCAACAGGTCATCCGGGGCGGTGACCGGGCAGCGCGCCAACAGCTTTGGTGAGGCCAGCACCGTGAAGGTCTCATTACGTACGGTGCGTACCTCATAACTGGGCCAGTTCGGCAAACCGTGGCGGATGTCGACATCGATCTTGTCACGACTGAAATGCAGCGATTCGTACGAACACGACAGATTGATCTGGATATCAGGATGACTGATCCGGAACGCTTCAAGTCGTGGCATCAGCCACAGCAGCCCGAAGCTGGGTGCAGAATGAAGCCGCAGACAGTCGAGACTGACGTCACTCGCGGCACGCTCGGTGGCGACTTCCAGGCTGTGCAACACCCCGGAAATATCTTTCAGGTACTGCTCACCCACCGGCGTCAACGTTACACCGCGCGCTGCGCGCACAAACAGTTGCCGACCAATCATCGCCTCCAGTTTGGCCAATTGATGGCTGACCGCAGAGGGCGTCAGATCAAGCACTTCTGCCGCCCTGGCGAGATTTCCGAAGCGGGCGGTCTGCTCGAAGGCCTGAATTGCTTTCAGCGGTGGCAGCGTAGGTGAGGTGATTTGATCGGATGGCATGGCTGCTCCGCTGAATACTGTCCAGAATAAACGCCTGTTTGCGGCGTAACCTATTCAATCATGATCTCTCCTGGGCTGACGAGACATGAATTTTATTCACGCACCATTGATAGTTGGGTTATTGCTCACCCGCCCCATGAGGAACACTCTGAGCCCATCGATCAATGGGTCGAATCATAAAAACAATCAGAGGAATCCCTCATGCTTCTCCAAGGTAAAGTCGCAATTATTACCGGCGCTGCTTCCGAACGTGGCATTGGTCGAGCCACTGCCGTCACCTTCGCGCAACAAGGCGCACGTGTCGTTATTCTGGACCTTGATGAGTCTGCTGCGCGCGATGCAGCGCAGGCCCTTGGCGAAGGCCATCTGGGCCTGGCCGCCAACGTCGCCGACGAGGCTCAGGTCAAGTCCGCTGTTGAAAAAGTCATTGCGCACTTCGGCCGAATCGACGTTCTGGTCAACAACGCTGGCATCACCCAACCGATCAAGACGCTGGACATCCGCCCCTCCGACTACGACCGGGTGCTGGACGTCAGCCTGCGCGGCACACTGCTGATGTCGCAAGCGGTCATCCCCACCATGCGTGCCCAGGCCTCGGGCAGCATCGTGTGCATGTCCTCGGTATCTGCCCAGCGCGGCGGTGGTATTTTCGGCGGCCCGCATTACAGCGCGGCCAAAGCCGGCGTGCTGGGGCTGGGCAAAGCCATGGCCCGTGAATTCGGGCCTGACAACATCCGTATCAATTCGATTGCGCCGGGGCTGATCCACACCGACATCACCGGCGGCCTGATGCAGGATGAGCGTCGTCACGCCATCATCGAAGGCATCCCGCTGGGTCGATTGGGGGCCGCGCAGGATGTTGCCAACGCCGCGCTGTTTCTGGCCAGCGACCTGTCCTCGTATCTCACGGGCATCACGCTGGATGTGAATGGCGGCATGCTGATTCACTGATGTTTGTCGTCGGGCCTTGATTGGCCCTTGCTGTTCTGGATCGACGATACGCCGGGCCAAAGCCTGGCGGTCTATAAAAACAAGAGATC
Source organism: Pseudomonas californiensis (assembly GCF_021147775.1). Classification (GTDB taxonomy): domain Bacteria; phylum Pseudomonadota; class Gammaproteobacteria; order Pseudomonadales; family Pseudomonadaceae; genus Aquipseudomonas; species Aquipseudomonas californiensis. The sequence continues at coordinate 138,448 of NZ_JAGTPK010000013.1, read as the reverse complement.
AGACCATCATGATAACCACCATGACGCTCGACGCGGCCAAGGCCGTGCGCTCCAATGCTTATCGCAAAACGGCCTGGCGCCTCATGCCATTCCTGATGTTGTGCTACCTGTGTGCCTACCTGGACCGCGTCAACGTTGGCTTCGCCAAGCTGCAGATGATGAATGACCTGGCGCTCAGCGAGGCGGTCTACGGTCTGGGTGCCGGGATGTTCTTCATCGGTTACTTTCTGTGTGAAGTGCCCAGCAATCTCATTCTGCACCGGGTGGGCGCACGCCGCTGGATCGCCCGCATCATGATCTCCTGGGGGATTATTTCCGCCCTCTTCGCCCTTGTTGAAACCGCTTGGCAGTTCTATGCCCTGCGCTTTCTGCTGGGCATCGCCGAAGCCGGCCTCGCGCCGGGGTTGCTGCTTTACCTCACGTACTGGTTCCCGTCCTATCGTCGCGCCAAGATGACTGTGTTGTGGTTCATTGCCATCCCGCTTTCCGGAATGATCGGCGGCCCGTTGTCCGGCTGGATAATGAATGCATTTGCCGGTGTCCACGGCTGGGCAGGTTGGCAGTGGATGTTCGTGATCGAAGCGATTCCGACGGTGATTGTCGGCCTGATGGTGCTCAGTTACCTGAAAGATGGCGTGCATCAGGCGACCTGGCTGAATGACGATGAAAAGGAGCTGATCAACAAAGAGCTGGCCGAGGACAACAGCCAGAAAGTAACGCATGCCTCGGTCAGTGAGTTTCTGCGTGATCGGCGTCTGTGGCTGCTGGCCTGCATCTATTTCTGCGTGGTCATGGGCCAGTACGCAATCACCTTCTGGTTGCCGACGCTGATTCGCAACGCAGGTCTTTCCAACCCTCTGCATATCGGCCTCATGACCAGCGTGCCGTACCTCTGCGCCATCGTGGCCATGCTGTTGATGGGGCGCAGCGGCGACAAGCATCGCGAACGGCGCTGGCACCTGGTCGGCCCGATGATTGCCGGTGCGTTGGGTCTGACCCTGGCGGCAATATTCGGCGGCAATCTGATGCTCTCGGTGCTGAGCCTGTGCCTGGCAGCTGCGGGCGTTCTGTCGGCGTCCTCACTGTTCTGGATGTTGCCCACCACCCTGCTCGGCGGCGTGTCCGCTGCAGCCGGGATAGCGGGCATCAACAGTTTCGCCAACCTGGCGGGTTTCTGCTCGCCGTACCTGATCGGCTGGATCACCACCCAGACCGGCTCGAGCGCCATCGGCATGTACCTGATCACCGGTGTGCTGTGCATCGGCGCCTGTCTGGTCCTGCGTATTCCCGCCGCTTCGGTCAATCGTTGAGACAACGGAGTATTTATCATGACTGCCACCCCATCACTCGCGCCTGCCACTACGCTTGCGCAGCGTGCGCACAATATTCGCCGCCATGCCCTGCGCATGGGGCAGGTTCAGGGCCAGGGTTACGTCGGCCAGGCACTGGGCGCTGCCGACCTGCTGGCTGTGTCCTATTTTCATGCCTTGAACTACAAGCCCGAAGACCCTGAGTGGGAACAGCGCGACCGGTTTTACCTGTCCATCGGTCATTACGCCATCGCGCTGTACGCCGCCTTGATCGAAGCACAGATTATTCCGCTGGATGAGCTGGAAACCTACGGTTCGGATGACAGCCGCCTGCCGATGTCGGGCATGGCGGCTTACACACCCGGCATGGAGATTACCGGCGGCTCACTCGGGCATGGTCTGGGGATCGCCGTCGGTGCCTGCCTGGGGCTGAAGCGCAAACAGTCGAAGTCGTTCGTCTACAACCTGTTGTCCGACGGCGAGCTGAACGAGGGGTCGACCTGGGAAGCCGTGATGTCTGCCTCTCACTGGAAGCTCGATAACCTGATCGCCATCGTCGACGTCAACAACCAGCAGGCCGACGGCCATTCCAGCGAGGTGTTGGCATTCGAGCCTGTGGTGGATCGCTGGCAGGCTTTCGGCTGGTTCACACAGCGGGTCGACGGCAACGATCTGAACGCACTGGTCGAAGCCTTCGACGCAGCCCGCCAGCATTCGGGCGCGCAGCCGAGGGTCATTATCTGCGACACCAGGATGGGCAAAGGCGTGCCGTTTCTGGAAACCCGGGAAAAGACCCACTTCATTCGCGTCGATGAACACGAATGGGACGTCGCGCTGAACCACCTCGAAGAAGGGAAAACCGCATGAGCACTGCCAACCAGAACGCTGCGCCCGCCGTGAGTGGCGCCAAGAAGAAACTCACCACATCGGCCATGATCGCGTCCATCGCCAGTGAAGGTCAGGCCACCCGATCCGCGCCATTCGGTCATGCGCTGGCGGCACTTGCCGACCAGCGTCCGGACATCGTCGGGCTGTCTGCCGACCTGTCCAAGTACACCGACCTGCACATTTTCGCCAAGGCCCACCCCGAGCGCTTTTATCAGATGGGCATGGCCGAGCAACTGCTCATGAGCGCCGCAGCCGGTATGGCCCGTGAAGGCTTCGTGCCGTTTGCGACCACTTACGCGGTGTTTGCATCGCGCCGCGCCTACGACTTTATCTGCATGGCGATTGCCGAAGAAAACCTCAACGTCAAAATCGTCTGCGGCCTGCCCGGCCTGACCACCGGCTACGGCCCAAGCCATCAGGCAACGGACGACCTGGCCATCTTCAGGGCTATGCCCAACCTGATGATTGTCGACCCCTGTGATGCCCTGGAAATCGAGCAGGCGGTGCCAGCCATCGCAGCGCATCAGGGGCCGGTGTACATGCGCTTGCTGCGCGGCAATGTGCCGTTGGTGCTCGACGAATATGGCTATACATTCGAGATTGGCAAAGCCAAGACCCTGCGCACCGGCAATGATGTGCTGATCATTTCCACCGGTTTGATGACGATGCGCGCCCTTGAAGCCGCCAAGGAGCTGCAGGCCGATGGTGTGGACGTGGCGGTGCTGCACGTGCCCACCATCAAGCCACTGGACGAGCAGACTATTCTCGCCGAGGCACGAAAGTCAGGCCGACTGGTGGTGACGGCAGAGAACCATTCCATCATCGGTGGGCTGGGCGAAGCAGTGGCAACGGTGCTACTGCGCAACGGCGTGACCCCAACCTACCGGCAAATAGCACTGCCGGATGCGTTTCTGGACGCTGGCGCCTTGCCGACGCTGCATGACCGCTACGGTATTTCCACGCAGGCGGTGTGCGCGCAGATCAAGGGCTGGTTGTAAGCGCCTGGGGCGGGACGCTGCCCGGCTCCCGCTTGTCCACATTGTTAGCCGTCATGGGAGAGATCATTGGACATCGACACCCTGCTCGAGCCTGATTACCGGTTTTTTCTCGACGAGCCTTCCAGCGAGTGGACGCTCGCCAATCTGCCCGCCATCCGGCAGCGGATCAGCAGCGGTTATAAGGCACCGGGCACCGGGCGCGGCGCCCGGCAATGGACGTCCACCACACCCGGCGCTCCCAGCGTTGGTGTCTGCGTCTACCGCCCGGATACAGCCATTGAAGGCCAAACCCTCCCCGCCATGCTCTACATCCATGGAGGGGGATTTGTGCTGGGCAGCCCGGAAATGGCCGATGATTATCTGGCCGATCTAGCCGACCACTTGCGAACGGTGATAGTAGCCGTCGATTACCGACTGGCCCCGGAGCATCCTTTTCCTGCGCCGCTGGAAGACTGTTACAGCGCACTGGGCTGGCTGGTCAGCGAACACCTGGCATTGGGCGTCGATAAAGATCGCGTCGTCATCATGGGCCACAGCGCTGGCGGCGGGCTGGCCGCCGCATTGGCGCTGTTGGTTCGTGAGCGCGGTCTACATCAGGTCGCAGGCATGGCTCTGGTTTACCCCATGCTCGACCACCGCACCGGCTCACCGGCAGCGCCACAGCAAAACCCGACCACCGGACACTTGAGCTGGTCGCCCGAGGCGAACCAGTTTTGCTGGGCATGCATGCAAGGCGCTTACGAGTTGAACGACGATCAGGCGATGCTGTTTTCACCCGCTCTCGCCCTGGACTTGAAGGGCTTGCCGCCGAGCTTCATCAGCGTCGGGGCGCTGGATCTGTTTCTTGACGAGGATGTGGAGTTTGCGCTGAAACTGTCACGCGCCGGGGTACCGGTGGAACTGCACGTCTACCCCGGCGTACCGCATATGTTTGATCAGTACCCTGGGGCGATGACCGACCGTTGCCAGCGCGATGTGCTTGCGGCGCTCAACCAGATGCTTGCCCGGCGTTAGATCCTTTATCCAGCTCACGAGCATGGCCATAGCAACCCCATGGCCGACAGCCCGCGCACTGAAAACTTTCTGCGATCAAGTCGCTGACCACACTGACGCCACTTCCACACCCATCATTCCCGGTGATAGTAACCTTCGATTTATTCGATTCGTTAATAACACCCCCTGGAAACAAAATCCGCCCATTACTTATTATCGGCGGAACTTCCCATGCCTCAGACACTCACCCATCTGCGCTATCCCCTCACCGCCCTGGCCCTGATTGTTATCAGCGCCTGCGGTCGAGCGCCTGAGGCCACCATGGCGCCCGGCGCTGCCAAAGTCAGCGTCGCCAAGGTGTTGGAACAGCCCGTCAACGAATGGGACGAGTTCACCGGACGCCTTGAAGCCCCAGAAACCGTTGAAGTTCGCCCGCGGGTTTCGGGCCAGATTGATCAGGTTGCGTTCACCGACGGTTCGCTGGTCAAGAAAGGCGACCTGCTGTTCCAGATCGACCCGCGCCCTTTCCAGTCTGAAGTTCGTCGCCTGGAAGCCCAGCTCCAACAGGCACGTGCCGTCGCGCTACGCAGCGACAACGAAGCCCAGCGTGGCGAGCGGCTGCGCACCAACAATGCCATTTCTGCCGAGCTGGCCGATTCGCGCACTACCTCCGCCCAGGAAGCCAAGGCCGGCGTCGCGGCTATCCAGGCGCAACTCGACCTGGCCCGGCTCAACCTCAGCTTCACCCGCGTGACCGCGCCGATCGCTGGCCGCGTCAGCCGTGCAGAGATCACTGCAGGCAACATCGTGACCGCAGATGTAACACCGCTGACCAGCGTTGTGTCTACCGACAAGGTTTACGCCTACTTTGATGCTGACGAGCGCGTCTTCCTCAAATACACAGAACTGGCCCGCAAAGGTCAACGCGGGCAGACCACACCGGTCTATCTGGGCTTGTCCAATGAAACCGGCAACCCGCACCTGGGCCAGATGAATTTCGTCGATAACCAGGTCAACCCGCGCACTGGCACCATTCGCGGCCGTGCAGTGTTCGACAACACCGACGGCAGCTTCACGCCTGGCCTGTATGCCCGCCTCAAACTGGTCGGCAGCGGCACCTATTCGGCAGTCCTGATCAATGACGAAGCGGTCGGCACCGATCTGGGCAAAAAATTCGTGCTGGTGATGGACAAGGACAACAAGCCTGCCTATCGCGCCGTCGAGCTGGGGCCGAAGATCGAAGGCCTGCGCATCGTGCGTAACGGTCTGGGCAAGGACGACACCATTGTCGTCAAGGGCCTGCAGCGGGTCCGCCCAGGCCAACCGGTAGACCCTGAAGTCACGCCGATGGCCAGCGACGCTACCCTCGCTGCGCTGAGCAAACAACGCCAGGCGCTCGAAGCCAGCAACCTGCCAAAAGTGACGCCCGACAAGGCCGTCAAACTCGCCAGCGCTACTGCGCCACGCGGCTAAGGGACTCGTCCGATGAACTTCTCCAAATTCTTTATCTCGCGGCCGATCTTTGCGGCGGTGCTTTCGCTGCTGATCCTGATCGCCGGTGCGATCTCGCTGTTCCAGTTGCCGATCAGTGAATACCCGGAAGTCGTGCCGCCTACCGTGGTGGTGCGTGCCAACTTCCCTGGCGCCAACCCCAAGGTGATTGGCGAAACCGTAGCCTCGCCACTTGAGCAGGCCATCACCGGCGTCGAGAACATGCTCTACATGTCGTCGCAGGCGACCGCGGACGGCAAGCTGACCCTGACCATCACCTTCGCGCTGGGTACCGACCTGGACAATGCGCAGGTGCAGGTGCAGAACCGTGTCACCCGGACCGAGCCCAAACTGCCGGAAGAGGTGACGCGGATCGGTATTACCGTGGACAAGGCTTCCCCTGACCTGACCATGGTCGTGCACTTGACCTCCCCGGATCAGCGCTACGACATGCTTTACCTGTCCAACTACGCGGTGCTCAACATCAAGGATGAGCTGGCCCGTCTGGGTGGCGTGGGTGACGTACAGCTGTTCGGCATGGGCGACTACTCGTTGCGTGTCTGGCTTGATCCGAACAAGACCGCTTCACGCAACCTGACCGCCACCGACGTGGTCAACGCGATTCGTGAACAGAACCGTCAGGTTGCTGCCGGTCAACTGGGCGCACCGCCCTCCCCGAATGCCACCAGCTTCCAGATGTCAATCAACACGCAAGGTCGTCTGGTCAGCGAGGAAGAGTTCGAAAACGTCGTGATACGTTCCGGCGCCGACGGTGAAATCACGCGCCTAAAGGACGTTGCTCGAGTCGAGCTTGGCTCCAGCCAGTATGCCTTGCGCTCGCTGCTCAATAACCAGCCGGCGGTGGCGATCCCGATCTTCCAGCGTCCGGGCTCCAACGCCATCGATATCTCCAACGATGTGCGGGCCAAGATGGCCGAGCTGAAAAAAGGCTTCCCTGAAGGGATGGACTACAGCATCGTCTACGACCCGACTATCTTCGTGCGCGGCTCCATTGAAGCGGTCATCCACACGCTGTTCGAAGCACTGATTCTGGTGGTGCTGGTGGTGATTCTGTTCCTGCAGACCTGGCGTGCATCGATCATTCCGTTGGTGGCTGTACCCGTTTCGCTGATCGGTACCTTCGCCGTGATGCACATGTTCGGCTTTTCGCTCAACGCGCTGTCACTGTTCGGACTGGTGCTGGCGATCGGGATCGTCGTGGATGACGCCATTGTGGTGGTCGAGAACGTCGAGCGAAACATCGAACTGGGGCTCAAGCCTGTCGAGGCCACGCACAAGGCGATGGCCGAAGTGACCGGTCCGATCATCGCCACGGCCCTGGTGCTCTGTGCAGTGTTCATTCCGGCGGCCTTCATTTCCGGCCTCACCGGGCAGTTCTACAAACAGTTCGCCCTGACCATCGCCATCTCGACCGTGATCTCGGCGTTCAACTCGCTGACCCTGTCGCCCGCGCTTGCAGCCGTATTGCTCAAAAGCCACGACGCACCCAAGGACCGCTTCTCGCGCTTCCTGGACCGCCTTCTGGGTGGCTGGTTGTTCCGCCCGTTCAACCGTTTCTTCGAGAAGGCCAGCCATGGCTATGTCGGCACCGTTGCACGGGTCATTCGCAGCAGCGGTATCGCCTTGCTGGTGTACGCAGGCCTGATGGTGCTGACCTGGTTGGGTTTCGCCAGCACACCCACCGGCTTCGTACCGAGCCAGGACAAGCAATACCTGGTGGCGTTCGCTCAGTTGCCGGACGCTGCCAGCCTGGACCGTACCGAAGACGTGATCAAACGCATGTCGGAACTCGCGCTGAAACAGCCGGGTGTCGAGAACGCGATCGCCTTCCCGGGCCTGTCGATCAACGGTTTCACCAACAGCCCCAACAACGGCGTGGTCTTCGTTGCCCTCAAGCCGTTTGATCAGCGCACAGACCCCAGCCAGTCGGCGAACGCCATTGCCGGCGCACTGAACGGTCAGTTCGCGTCCATCCAGGAAGCGTACATGGCGATCTTCCCGCCTCCGCCGGTGCAAGGGCTGGGTACCATCGGCGGCTTCCGCCTGCAGATCGAAGACCGTGGCAACCTGGGTTACGACGAGCTGTACAAGGAAACCCAGAACATTATCGCCAAGAGCCGTAGCGTGCCTGAGCTGGCAGGCCTGTTCACCAGCTACACAGTGAACGTACCGCAGGTCGACGCTGCCATCGACCGTGAAAAAGCCAAGACCCACGGCGTGGCCATCAGCGACATCTTCGATACGCTGCAGGTTTACATGGGCTCGTTGTATGCCAATGACTTCAACCGCTTCGGCCGCACCTATCAGGTCAACGTTCAGGCTGAGCAGCAGTTCCGTCAGGATGGCGATCAGATCGGTCAGCTCAAGGTACGCAACAATCTGGGCGAAATGATTCCGCTGGCCACTTTCGTCAAGGTCAGCGACACCGCAGGGCCCGACCGCGTAATGCACTACAACGGCTTCATTACTGCCGAAATCAACGGCGGTGCTGCACCGGGCTACAGCTCTGGACAGGCGCAGGCAGCTGTCGAAAAACTGCTCAAGGAGGAGTTGCCAAATGGCATGGTGTACGAATGGACCGACCTGACCTACCAGCAGATCCTGTCGGGCAACACGGCACTGTTCGTCTTCCCGCTCTGTGTGTTGCTGGCGTTCCTGGTACTGGCGGCTCAATACGAGAGCTGGAGCCTGCCACTGGCGGTCATCCTGATCGTTCCTATGACGTTATTGTCGGCTATCGCCGGGGTCATGATTGCGGGCAGCGACAACAACATCTTCACCCAGATCGGCCTGATCGTACTGGTGGGCCTGGCGTGCAAGAACGCGATCCTGATCGTGGAGTTTGCCAAAGACAAACAGCTTGAAGGCATGAGCCCGCTGGACGCAGTACTGGAAGCCTGCCGCCTGCGTCTGCGACCGATCCTGATGACCTCGTTCGCATTCATCATGGGCGTTGTACCGCTCGTGCTGTCCAGCGGTGCCGGTGCCGAAATGCGCCATGCCATGGGCGTGGCGGTGTTCTCCGGGATGCTCGGCGTAACCTTCTTCGGCCTGCTGCTGACGCCGGTGTTCTATGTGCTGATCCGTAACTTCGTCGAGCGCCAGGAGGCCCGCAAGGCCGCCAAAGCGCAGAAATTGCAAACACTGCCCGCGGAGATGCATTGATGAGCACGCTTAAACTCTTCGTCCCGAGCCTGCTGGTTCTGGCGCTGGCGGCCTGTGCCGTCGGCCCGGACTACAAAGCGCCCGACACTGCTCCGGCCAAACTGGCCTCGGCAACACAGGGCAACTATGACCGTACCAAGGTGGATACGCTCTGGTGGCAGCAGTTCGAGGACCCGACCCTGACCAAACTGGTTGCCCAGTCCCTCAATGGCAACCGTGACCTGCGCGTAGCGTTTGCTCGTTTGAAGGCTGCACGGGCAATTCGTGACGACGTCGCCAACGACGCCATGCCGGTCATTACCAGCCGGGCCAGCAGCGATCTGGGCAAAGGTCAGCAGCCAGGCGTTACCGAGCGCCGAGTTAATACCGAGCGCTACGATCTGGGTCTGGACATGGCCTGGGAGGTTGACCTGTTCGGTCGCATTCAGCGCCAGCTCGAAGCCAGCAATGCCGATCAGGAGGCCGCCGAGGCCAACCTGTATCAGCTTCAGGTGACACTGATCGCCGAGGTAGTCGATGCCTACGGCCAATTGCGTGGCGCTCAGTTGCGCGAAGCCATAGCACGCGACAACCTGAAAAATCAGCACAGTTCACAGGATGTCACCACCCAATTGCGTGACGCTGGCGTAGGCAATGAACTGGACGTAGTGCGTGCCGATGCCCGTCTAGCTGCCGTAGAGGCGACGGTTCCGCAGCTGCAGGCTGAACAGGTTCGCCAACGCAATCGAATCGCTACCCTGCTGGGCGAGAGACCGGAAAGCCTCAGCGTCGACCTGAGCCCGACCAGGCTGCCAGCCATCGCCAAGGCGTTGCCAATCGGCGATCCGACGCAGGTGCTGCGCAATCGCCCTGATGTGCGTGCTGCCGAGCGCCAGTTGGCTGCCTCGACTGCCCGTATCGGTGTGGCGACTGCTGATCTGTTCCCGCGGGTCAGCCTCAGCGGTTTCCTTGGCTTCACCGCCGGGCGCGGCTCGCAGATCGGCTCGTCTGCCGCACGAGCCTGGTCATTGGGCCCGAGCATTACCTGAGCAGCGTTCGACCTTGGCAGTGTCCGGGCGCAAATTCGCAGCGCCGACGCAGATGCCGAAGGTGCCTTGGCGACTTACGAGCAGCAGGTTCTGCTCGCACTGGAGGAGTCGGAAAATGCGTTCAGCGATTACGACAAGCGCCAGCAGCGATTGCTTTCATTGATTCGCCAGAGTGAATCCAGTCGTGCGGCCGCGAGACTGGCGTCAGTGCAATACCGCGAAGGCACAGCGGACTTTCTGGTCCTGCTGGATGCCGAGCGCGAGCGACTGGCCGCCGAAGACTCGCAGGCGCAAGCGGAAATCGATCTGTACCGTGGCATTGTCGCCATTTACAAAGCGCTGGGCGGTGGCTGGCAACCGCAGGCCTGACGCGTTGAAAATTGCATGAACAGGCCTCGCATCTCCGGATGCGAGGCCTTTTTTGTCTGCGTTTGTGGACCACCCAACGAATGACGTTTGACAGGTGTGAGTCGCTCCCCGAAGCTGCGAGCAGTCAAGCACTGGATATCGGCATGCCCACCCTGCCCTCACTACACCCATCGTCCAAAGCCACGACTCGACGTCGCCAGGCCATAGCTCTGACCGTCACATTGCTGGCAACAATACTGTTGCTGACATTCTGGTGGTGGCGAAGCGCACCGGTACAACCGGCCCCCGCCAACCTCAGTCACACCTACAACCAGGCATTCGATCAGGCGCACAACGGCAAGCCAGGCGCTGCCCGAGTGCTGTATCAACAACTGGCGCGAACGGACTTGTCCGACGCCCACCGTATCGACCTCCTGGCAGAACTCAGCAACTACCCCAGCCCTCAGGCTCTGAAATTGCTGAATGCCGCGCTCAAGGATGAATCTGCGCAAGTTCGTCAGGCTGCAATCGGCGTGACAGTCAGGCTGGTTTCCAACAGTCAGCGCAGTCTGTTGCTCGGACCGTTGCTGGATGACAAGGAGCAATCCGTGAGGTTCAGCGCTACCACTGCACTGCTGGGCCTGTCACCGGATGATCTCGGGCTTTATTTCGCCGTACTGCAGCAAAGTGCCGAAGCCAGCCAAGAGTCACTGAAAAGTCAGCCGCCCTCTGCACAGAACCAGCTGCAACTGGCCAGGCTCTACCTGCAGACGGGTGATCTGGAGCCCGCACTGGCGGCCTTGCAACGCGCAATCTCACTTGACCCTGCCAACATTGACGCGGCCCTGGCACACATCGAACTGCTGGACAAAAAAGGCCTGGCCGAACAAGCCCGCACTCTGTTCGCCGGCTTGCTGGAGCGTCATCCACAATCGTCCCTGCTGCAGCACGCCCTCGGGATGTGGTTGTTGGACCACGGACAAGGCGAATATGCGCTGCTCAGCCTCGCCAAGGCGTCGGAGCTCGCGCCGGAGAACAACGATTATCGATACGACCTGGCGGTCGCACTGCACGGCCTGGATCAATTGGAAGCTGCGCAAAAACAATTGGCACAGATCGTCCAGAACGAACCAGCCAATCGCCGGGCACGAGTGCTGCTGATCCAGTATTGGAAAGAGAACGGACAGCTGCAAAATGTGCAGGTGCTGCTTGCAGAACTCGAACAGCAAAACCCCGACGACCCCGCACTTCAGCAAGGCCTGTGACAAACATTGCTACCAACAATGCAGGCCAAACGCCATACACCACTCCCCTCCAGCCCTTCTGCAACGCAGCCTTCAGACATTTCTTTAATCGCGATAGCAATTTACGATTTACCTGTCAGACCTTTCTTTTTTTAATGACGCCAATAAGACGTCATGAGTTTTGGTACAGCGTCTATTATCAGAAATAACTTACGCATCGCTTCGTCACATATCACGCGCAGCGTCGCCAACAGTGACTACACACCTGAATTTCATTTAGCATTTTCAAGAAGAATGTTTTCTAACTGCAAAAAAACGTGCATCATTTACGGGCGAATGATTTATAACTACCCTGTATCTGCGTACTGGCCAGCCCGGAAGGCTTAGTTTTACGATTGAAACGCGGGTATTGGGCAGTCACCGAATGGACAGATCAGCCAAACAGTTTTGTCTTGTCGCTTTATTGGGCTGGCAACAGCCATTACATTGTCGGAGTGTGTTATTTGTCCAGACTTGCCGAGTTTCGAGCAGCAGAAAAAGCCCTTCAAGAACAGCTGGCGCAGCTGGAAACCTTGAAGAATGACGCCGGGCTTAAGAAGGAAATTGAATTCGAGCAAAAGCTCCAGGACTTGATGGGCAGCTACGGCAAAAGCCTGCGCGACATCATTTCCATTCTTGATCCTGGCAGTGCAACTTCCCTGGTCACACCCGCCGGCCCCAAGCGTCGCCGCGCACGCGTGGTCAAGGTTTATCAGAACCCGCATACCGGCGAACTGATTGAAACCAAAGGTGGCAACCATCGCGGGTTGAAGGCCTGGAAAGAGCAATACGGTGTTGAAACTGTTGATGCATGGCTGCGTGCCTGATCGTAACTATGCAATAACGAAGCCCTGCACTCGCAGGGCTTTTTTATTGCCCAGCATTTTCCGATTCGTTAGTGCAAGCCCCTGCCTCGCGTATGATCATTGCCGACAGCGTCTGTCAATACAACCGATGCTGGCCTAACACATTCGAGACAAAATGAACTGCCCGGTCCATCATCAACAAAACCTGTTTTAATAAAGAAAAAATAATGGCGTCAATAAAAATCTGCGACCGGATACGTTTCAGCAATTGTTAATACAGGGAACAATTGCGTTTCATAGCCTTCCATTTGAAGCCATCCAGCATCGTCGCGGGCCGGCGCCATCGATCAGAGGCACCGGCTTGAAGCCCTCAGACCTCGGCGATAAACGCATCAGAGCTTCACACTTTTTTCACATGCCTTTTTGCATGATGAAGACCGCTAAAGGAATAGCGCCCCATGCCCGCCTCGGCGGGCTTCTTTTTGCCTGCGAAAAAGTGGGTATCCCCATCGCCTCAAGGCGCCGCCTCCAGTTTCAAGCTGTTTCGAATCTGCAACGCTTGCTCCTTGTTGTCCGCATAGCCTTGAGCGGACCCTGCGTAAGACAACGACCAGGCCCTGTCCTTGCTGGCGGCAGCGACCAACGTCTGAGTCAGCGCATGCACGCCATTCTGAGTGATGGTGCAGGTAGTCTCCAGCGCAGGCACATCACCCAGCACGCCGTCTCGCACCGGCGTACAGGCGCTTTGCAGACCGCTGCGAGCGAAATTGACCTGGATGGACTTGCGCATTTCCAGCAACACGCCGTGCACATTCACTTCATGACCGGGCGTCAACCGGGTCTGAGTCAGCTCCATGACCATGATCGGATTTCCGAGCTGATCGTTTTTTACCGCCCGTTGTCTGATTTGCACGGACGGTTGAGCCGCCACGCCGGTATCGATCGGTAACGACTCCACTTCCCAGCCCGCGGGCCAGGTAATCATCGCATCATTGGCATGAACCTCTGTAGCGGCCATTGCCAGGCACAGGCTCAACACAGCAGAGCGGCATTGCAGGAAAATCATGAGCATGGCCATCAGAACGGTCGGCCGGAAATTCTGAGCCTGTCGCCTGTCGCGAGCAAGAGGTACCGAGTTTTTATCCGGCTCAGGTTTGGCACACGCCGCCCTGCCCCCGTATCATTCGGCCCTATTTGAATATTTGGAGATTGCATGAGCTTGCACGAACTCAACACTTTTCCTGGCGTGACGGCCGAGCCCGAGGCAGCGACCCAGCGTTTCGTGTTCAACCACACCATGCTGCGCGTCAAGGACATCACCAAGTCACTGGACTTCTACACTCGCGTACTGGGCTTCAGCCTGGTCGAAAAACGTGACTTCCCCGACGCGGAATTCAGCCTGTACTTTCTGGCACTGGTCGACAAAGCCCAGATCCCGCACGATGACGCGGCACGCAATGAATGGATGAAGTCGATTCCAGGCATTCTGGAACTGACCCACAACCACGGCACCGAGAACGATTCGTCCGCCGTTTACCACAACGGCAACAGCGACCCTCGTGGCTTCGGTCACATCTGCGTCTCTGTACCCGATGTGAAAGCCGCCTGCGAGCGGTTCGAAAGCCTGGGCGTGGATTTCCAGAAACGTCTGGCCGACGGCCGCATGAACAGCCTCGCTTTCATCAAGGACCCGGACGGCTACTGGGTCGAAATCATCCAGCCAACGCCACTCTGATTGAACGCCACCGCGTCTCGGCACGGTGGTTTCGCTCGGTGAACTGCCAAAGCGCAGATATAAAAAAACCTCATGATTGCTCATGAGGTTTTTTGGTTATCGAGTGTCAGTCAGGCTGGCGCAGACGAACGGATCAGGTGATCGAAAGCGCTCAGCGAGGCTTTGGCACCTTCGCCCAGGGCGATGATGATCTGCTTGTACGGCGTTACCGTGACGTCACCAGCAGCGAAGATGCCCGGCACCGAAGTCTCACCACGTGCATCCACCATGATCTCGCCGCGCGGCGACAGTTCGATGGACCCTTTGAGCCATTCACTGTTGGGCAACAGACCGATCTGCACGAAGATACCTTCCAGAGGAACAGTGATTTCCTCACCGCTCACACGATTCTTGTAGCGCAGGCCGTTGACCTTCTGCTCGTCGCCAGTCACTTCAGTGGTTTGCGCACTGGTGATCACCGTAACGTTCGGCAGACTGTGCAGTTTGCGCTGCAACACCGCGTCGGCACGCAGCTGTACATCAAACTCCAGCAACGTCACGTGAGACACGATACCTGCCAGGTCGATCGCCGCTTCGACGCCCGAGTTGCCACCACCGATTACTGCAACGCGCTTGCCTTTGAACAGCGGGCCGTCGCAGTGCGGGCAGTACGCCACACCCTTGTTGCGATATTGCTGCTCGCCAGGCACGTTCATCTCTCTCCAGCGTGCGCCAGTGGCGAGAATCAATGTCTTGGCCTTCAGGCTTGCGCCGCTGGCGAACTTGATCTCGTGCAACGCGCCGGCTGCGCCGGGAATCAGCTTGTCAGCGCGCTGCAGGTTCATGATGTCAACTTCGTATTGCTTGACATGCTCCTCAAGCGCCACAGCCAGTTTCGGGCCTTCGGTGTGCTGGACCGAAATGAAGTTTTCGATCGCCATCGTGTCGAGCACCTGGCCGCCGAAACGTTCGGCAGCAACGCCAGTACGGATGCCTTTACGAGCAGCGTATACGGCTGCGGCCGAACCCGCTGGGCCACCGCCGACGACCAGAACGTCAAAGGCGTCCTTGGCATTGAGTTTTTCCGCCTGACGCGCACCGGCGCCAGTGTCGATCTTGGCCAGAATTTCTTCCAGGCCCATGCGGCCTTGACCGAACAGCTCGCCATTCAGGTAGATGCTTGGGACCGACATGATTTTGCGATCGGTGACTTCATCCTGAAACAGCGCGCCGTCGATGGCCACGTGCTTGATGTTCGGGTTCAGTACCGCCATCAGGTTCAATGCCTGGACAACGTCCGGGCAGTTCTGGCAGGACTGGGAAAAATAGGTTTCGAAATGGAAATCGCCATGAAGAGCGCGAACCTGGTCGATGGTCTCTGCGCTGACCTTGGGCGGGTAGCCGCCAACTTGCAGCAACGCCAGGACCAGCGAAGTGAACTCGTGACCCATTGGGATACCAGCGAAACGCAGGCTGATATGGTGACCGGGAGTGCTCAGCGAAAACGATGGGGTACGCGCATCGGTGCCACTGTCATTCAAGGTGACGTCCCTGGAAACACTGATCACGTCATTGAGCAGTGCAAGCATTTCCTGAGACTTCGCGCCGTCATCAAGGGACGCGACGATCTCGACTGGGCGAGTAACCCGCTCCAGGTAAGATTTCAACTGGGCTTTAAGATTGGCGTCCAACATGTGGCGACTTCCTTTGGCAAAAATGTTCAGAGAGTAGAAAAAACAACGCCCAGGCGATGACCGCCCGGGCGTTTTTTTGGGGCGATGCGGTTTACGTGCTCAAGAGCTCAGCGCCCCTAGCCGATTCATACGACTCAGATCTTGCCGACCAGGTCCAGAGACGGTGCCAGAGTGGCTTCGCCTTCTTTCCATTTGGCTGGGCAAACTTCACCTGGGTGAGCAGCAACGTACTGAGCAGCCTTGATCTTGCGCAGCAGCTCGGAAGCGTCACGGCCAACACCACCGTCGTTCAGTTCAACGATCTTGATCTGACCTTCTGGGTTGATCACGAACGTGCCACGGTCTGCCAGACCGGCTTCTTCGATCAGTACGTCGAAGTTGCGGGAGATGGCCAGAGTCGGGTCGCCGATCATGGTGTACTGGATCTTGCCGATTGCTGGCGACGTGTTGTGCCATGCAGCGTGGGCGAAGTGGGTGTCAGTCGAAACACTGTAGATCTCGACGCCCAGCTTCTGGAACGTGTCGTAGTTGTCAGCCAGGTCTTCCAGTTCGGTTGGGCACACGAAGGTGAAGTCAGCCGGGTAGAAGAATACGACAGACCACTTGCCTTTGAAGTCAGCATCCGAAACGTCAACGAAAGCGCCGTTCTTGAATGCGGTAGCCTTGAACGGTTTTACTTGGCTGTTGATGATAGGCATCGGTATATCTCCTGATGGGTTGTTAAGACGGGTTGTTAATTCGATGGAGTGAAGCTTACGCATGATTGATGACATTGGCTCATTGGCAAACCTGATGTCACTGATTGGTTTTCACTATGAGGTCAGCTTACTAATAGAAGAAACCTGTATACCACTCCGAGCCTCCCCGCTCTGACCTTCAGCGGCGCCCAGAAACGGTGCGGCATCAATGTAACGCATCGCGGACTTCATGTCCCTCCAGCCAACATAGGCCATCAGCGACTTGAGATCCCACCCGTTGCGGTGCGCCCAACTGGCGAAGCCGCGCCGCAATGAGTGGCTGGTGTAATGTTCAGCGGCAATGCCAGCGCGCTCAAACGCCTGACGCAGCAAGGGTATGACACTGTTGGCGTGCAGACTTTCCTCGCCCAGATTGCCCCAGCGATCAACGGCCCGGAATACAGGACCACGCGCCAGCGCTGCGCAATTGATCCATTCAATGTACGCCTGCACCGGACACAGCCTTTGCAACGCAGGCGTCTGGTAGGTCCTGCCGATGTTGTCGCGATCGCCCTTGCTGCGGGGGAGATAGACAGTCAACCCGGCTCCGGCGATGGCCTTGACGTCCTGAACCTGCAAGCGACACAGCTCGTCACTGCGAAACCCTCGCCAGAAGCCGATCAGGATCAACGCGGCATCACGACGACTACGCAGCAACCGAGACCGATCACCCTGCTCCTGCGCTTGTTGCGCTTCACATTCCAACCAGACAGCGACTTTCTCGAGATCCTGCAATTGCAAGGGTTCGGCCTGTTTTTCCTGGGAGGGATGCACAGCGCGTATGCCTTTTAACACCTTGCGCACGACCGAAGCCTTGGTCGGGTCGGCAAAGCCCTGACTCGCGTGCCATTGCGCCAGCGCAGAAAGACGCGACTTTAACGTGTTGATCGACAGTTCCCCCGCGTAACGGGCGAGATAACGCGCAACGCCCTCGCTGGTCGCCGGGAGAAAACCGCCCCACGTTACCTCGAAGTGCTCAATAGCCGCCCTGTAGCTGCGTCGCGTGTTGTCGCGGGTAGCAGCATCGAGGTAGCGATCTATGTCATGCATGGACAAAACCTGCTGATGAGCCGGGCATACGTACCGGCAACGGACCAAAAAGATAGAAAAAGGATCTGACACGGGATAATACGCCAATATCCCATGTTAACTAATCGAAATAATGACGAATCGACCTGGCTGAATTAGTATGTAATTACAAAGTACATACCACAGTACGAAATCGTAGGAGCAAACATGGCACGGGGCGGCGTAAACAAGGCATTGGTGCTCAAGGCAAGGACCGCCCTTCTGGCCCGCGGAGAAAACCCCAGTATTGATGCGGTACGTATCGAGATGGGTAATACGGGCTCCAAGACCACTATTCATCGCTACCTCAAAGACCTCGAAGCAACGCAGGCTCCTGCACCCGAGATCAATGAAGAACTGAGCACACTGGTCGCCAGTCTGGCTCAGCGTCTCCAGGAACAGGCTCAGGAGCGCATCGATCAGGCCATGGAGGAATGTGATACCAGCCGTCAGGCCATCCAACAGGAATTGGCCTTTGCACACACACAGATCAGCCAGTTACAAGACCAACTGAAGCAGCAGGACCAGGCACTCGAACGCCAGGCCACTGCCCTGCTTGATACCCGGCAAACCCTGAACGACGTTCAAACCGACAAAGCTCGACTGACTCAGGCCAACGCTGGCCTTGAGTCACGCCTGAAGGACAAGGATGGGCAAATTCAGTCGCTCGAAGAGAAACATCAGCACGCCCGTGACGCACTCGAACACTATCGCAACTCGATCAGAGAGCAGCGCGAACACGAACAACAGCGCCATGAAGGGCAAGTGCAGCAGGTTCAGATGGAGCTGCGCCAGGCACAGCAAAGCCTGAGCATGCGCCAGGGCGACATCACCCAACTCAACCGTGACAACGAACGCTTGCTAGCGGAAAGCCGCAACACCCTGCGCGAGCTTGATACTCAGAAGGATCAATTGAGCAAAGCGAGCAGTCATGCAGATGAAGCCTTGCAACAGCGTCAACTGGCTCAGACTCAATGCGCGCTATTGAAAGAAAAGGCGCGCAGCCTGCAAGACGAAACCAGCGAGCTGAAACAAAACTTGAAAGATCTCCAGCAACAGAACAGGGTTCTTGAACTGTTGCTGACCAAGAAGGAAGCGGCGCTGGCAAACCTCAGCACCCAGCCGCCAAAGTCCGAAAAACCCAGGCCTGCCAGGAAACGACCCGCCAATCAGGACTGAACGCACTCATCCGCAGCCCCGTTTAGTTACGCACGATCAATCGCTGCGTCATCACAGGGAAGATACACATCGACGCAAGTACCCTGCCCGCTCAGGCTGTCGATGTGCACGTCTCCGCCAGTCTGCTTGATGAAGCCATACACCATGGATAGCCCAAGCCCGGTACCCTGACCCACCGGCTTGGTTGTGAAGAACGGATCGAACACTCGCTCGATCACATCCCTCTCGATACCGACGCCATTATCGTGAACGCTGAGCCGTACATAGCGCCCAGGCAACAGCGCGCCCTGCCGGGTATCGACTACACAAGCCTCGCTGCAAACCCTGAGCTGACCTCCGTCAGGCATGGCATCACGGGCATTGATGACCAGGTTCAATAGAGCATTCTCCAACTGATGCTCATCTGTGCAAACCGGATCAAGTCCTTGCGCCAGCTCAAGACGCAGATCGGTGCGCGCACACAGCGTGCCCCGCAGCAAGGCCTCCATGGACAACACCATGCGATTGACGTCTACAGAGCAGGTTTGCAACGGCTGACGCCGGGCGAACGTCAGCAGCCGCTGGGTGAGCACCGCCGCACGATTGGCTGATGCAATGGCAGCGCCGACATAGCGCTCGACATCGTCAAGGCTTCCCGCCGACGCGCGACGCTGAATCAGATCAAGCGCGCCCGACACACCGGTGAGCATGTTGTTGAAGTCATGGGCGATCCCGCCGGTCAGTTGACCAATAGCGTCCATCTTCTGGGCATGACGCAGCACCTCTTCGGCCTGTGCCCGCTCGGCGATCTGGACTTGCAGCAGCTCATTGGCCATGGCCAGTTCGGATGTGCGCTTGGCAACTCGAATTTCCAGACTGTCATTGAGCTCGCGCAACGCTTCTTCTGCGTTGACCTGAGCGGTGATATCGGTATGGGTGCCAAGCCAGTGGGTGATATGACCCAACGAGTCGCGCATGGGCAATGCACGCGACAGGAACCAGTTGAATGCTCCGTCGAGGCCCCGCAAGGGAAACGTATCTTCCCAAATGGATCCGGTTGCAAAGCAATACTGCAAGCGGACCATCACACGTTCGCGGTGGTCAGGATGAAGCACCGATTGCCAACCCAAAGCCCTCATCGCTTCAAGCGAGGCGCCGGTATAGGCATACCAGCGCTCGTTATACCATTGAACTGCGCCGCGAGGATTGGCAGTCCATGCCAACTGACTCATGTTGTCGGCCAGCGTCTTGAACTGCCATTCAATATCACTTTGCGCGCTGGAGGGCTGACCCGCCTGCGGTGCATGCGATGGAATCACCGCAGCTGTTTTTTCAGTGCCGAACATAGGGTCCCTCCCTTTACACTTCTGCCTTTTCACCCGTGCAGCCCGGAACCCATCCTGGATCCCGGGTACCGCCTGACCTTAACGCGTGACCGGCGAACGCATGGTCACAAACTCTTCTGCAGACGTCGGGTGCACGCCGATCGTATCGTCGAAGATCTGTTTGGTCGCCCCTGCCTTGACGGCAATCGCCAGGCTCTGCACGATTTCACCCGCGTCTGACCCGACCATATGGCAGCCAAGCACCTGATCCGTTTTGGCATCCACGACCAGCTTCATCAATGTGCGCTCCTGATCATCGGTCAGGGTCAGCTTCATGGCCCGGAAGCGACTTTCAAAGATCTGCACCTCGTACCCAGCCTCGATAGCGGCCTCTTCCGTCAAACCCACGGTACCGATATTGGGCAAGCTGAAGACCGCAGTCGGAATGTGGTCGTAATCGACCGGACGATACAGCTCCGGCTTGAACAGACGACGCGCCACAGCCATACCTTCGGCCAGCGCTACCGGGGTCAGTTGCACACCGCCGATCACATCACCGATGGCCAGAATTGACGGCTCGCTACTTTCGTAGTTTTCATTGACCTCGATATAGCCCTCGTCATCAAGCTCGACGTTGACGCTCTCAAGCCCGAGGTTATCCAGCATCGGCCGCCGCCCGGTGGCATAGAAAACGCAATCTGTTTCCAGCGTGCCGCCGCCCTTCATCGACAGCAAAAGACTGCCATCCGCCTGCTTTTCAATACGTTCGATGTCGCTATTGAAGCGGATAGTCATGTCACGTTTGAGCAGCTCCTCATGCAGATGAGTACGAACGCTGCCGTCGAAGCCACGCAAAAACAGCTCGCCTCGATAGACCAGCGTCGTGTCTGCGCCGAGCCCGTTGAAAATCGATGCAAATTCGACAGCAATATAGCCACCACCCACCACCACAACGCGCTTGGGCAAAGCCTTGAGATAGAACGCCTCGTTAGAGGTGATTGCATGCTCGCGCCCCGGAACATCAGGCACTTGCGGCCAGCCGCCCGTTGCGATCAAGATGCGCTCGGCACTGTAGACCTGCCCCTGTACCTCAACCTTGTTCGGCCCGACGATCCTTGCATGCGCTTCCAGCAACGTGACGCCGCTGTCGATGAGCAACTTGCGATAAATACCGTTGAGCCGGTTTATCTCGCGATCCTTGTTGGTGATCAGCGTCGACCAGTCGAAGTCGGCCTCGCCCAACGACCAGCCAAAGCCTTTGGCATGCTCGAAATCCTCGGAAAAATGCGCGCCATACACCAACAATTTTTTCGGGACACAGCCCACGTTGACGCAGGTACCGCCCAGGTATCGGCTTTCAGCTACGGCAACACGTGCACCGAAGCCGGCCGCAAATCGTGCAGCCCTCACACCACCCGAACCCGCGCCAATCACAAACAGATCGAAATCGTAAGCCATCAATGTCTCCCTCTAAGAGGCACAGCATAACCGCTTGGCTGGCCGGGCAGAAATGAAAAAGCCACCCGAAGGTGGCTTTGACTTGGAACGGTGAGCGTGATGAATCAGTACGCTTTACCCGACTTGTAGAAGTGCTCGAAGCAGAAGTTGGTGGCTTCGATGTAACCTTCGGCGCCGCCGCAGTCAAAACGCTGGCCCTTGAATTTGTAAGCCAGCACGTTGCCTTCGGCAGCCTGCTTCATCAATGCGTCGGTGATCTGAATTTCACCACCCTTGCCCGGCTCGGTCTGTTCGATTTTCTCGAAGATATCCGGCGTCAGGATGTAACGGCCGATGATCGCCATGTTGGACGGCGCATCTTCGGGCTTTGGCTTCTCAACCATATCAGTTACACGGAACAGACCTGGCTTGATCTCTTCACCCGCGATCACGCCATACTTGTTGGTTTCCTGCGGATCGACTTCCTGAATCGCGATGATCGAGCAGCCGTAGTGCTTGTGCAGCTTGACCATCTGCGCCAGCACGCCTTCACCGTCGAGGTTCACACACAGGTCATCCGCCAATACGACAGCAAACGCCTCGTTACCGATCAACGGACGGCCACTCAGGATCGCATGGCCCAGGCCCTTCATCTCGGTCTGGCGCGTATACGAGAAGCTGCACTCGTCGATCAGCTTGCGAATGCCAACCAGGTACTTTTCCTTGTCGGTGCCCTTGATCTGGTGCTCGAGCTCGTAGCTGATGTCGAAATGGTCTTCCAGCGAACGCTTGCCGCGACCTGTAACGATGGAAATTTCAGTCAGGCCAGCTGCCAGAGCTTCTTCAACACCGTATTGGATCAGCGGCTTGTTGACCACCGGCAGCATTTCCTTGGGCATGGCCTTGGTCGCTGGCAAAAAGCGAGTGCCGTAACCGGCTGCTGGGAACAAGCATTTCTTGATCATAAAAGTCCTTGGTACGGGCTGTTGGCGTTAACAACGCAGTCTAATCAGGCAGCAGGCACCTTACAATGCCTCGCCGCCGGTCTTCGAATGTCATGGTAGAGGAATAATGGGGCAGATAGTTCCGCACAATCACGTATATAGCGACCAATCAACAGTACCGAGCATGGCACAGGACACGTAAGAGGTGATCATTTCGCGGCGGGTTGAATCAAAGCTTCACCCTATCGGAACGCCGGCTGACCTGTGACCATCGCAGCGCAAACGATTGCCGCTGAGCATCGTTGCCACCAATGCAGACGTAGCGAAAAAATTATCGTGCGAAACATGGCGGAACGATGGCACCTGCCGCCAGTCAAACCTTCACAGCCAGTTACTCTTCCAACCTGTCTTTATCGAAAGCGAAAAAAATGATCAGAATTCTGTCCATCATTGCTGTACTGGGCCTCACCGGCTGCGCCACAGCATCCAATACCTACCTCAAGAACGGCAAGCAAGGGCTAAGCATCGACTGCTCAGGTGAAGCGATGTCCTGGGCAAGTTGTTATGAGAAGGCCGACGCCTCTTGCGCGGGCACCGGCTATGAAATCGTCGGTACCGACGGCACGCCTCAGCCTGCTGAAAGCGAGAAAACCCTGGGCGTTGACGTCGGCAACTACAAGAGCCGTAGCGTGCTGGTGGTGTGCAAATAACTCGGCAGCACAGACAACCCTGGATTACTCGCAGGCGGGCCTGATTTCGTCAGGCCGCTCCTGCGCTTGTGCGAAATCACGGTAACCCTCAACCGGAAATGCAGGCCTCGGCTGCGTGCTGGATATCCCGGAAGCGGATCGGCACGTTTGAAAGCCGTTCGTAAACCTTGATCGAACTGCCTCCAGAGCGATTCTCGATATCTACCACCGCCGTCGGTGAACTGCTCATCTTCTGCTCGACAATCAGCCGCAAACCATCATGACGCGGCTCTACTTTGGGCGTTGAACGACTGCCACTGATTTTTGCAGAGAAACAGTCAGCATACTCCTGTGGGTTCTTGCCCGAGAGAACGTTCATGGTAGCGGGCGTATGCTCGATATCAGCGACCGTTGCACAGCCAGTCATCGCCAAAGCCAGGATTACTACAGCCAATTTCATACAATCCCTCCAATAAAGGTCCTACGACAAGCACGCGTGCAATTAAATCCCGACGCAGCTGATTTTTGCGTAAAACGCCGCAATTAAATACCAGCAAGCGTTAAAAAACGGGCCCCGCATGCTATCGTTTTGATTTTTCACGCAAACCCGGTTTCTGGAGAGCGCAATGAAGTTCGTACACCAGCGTGAGCACTTGAACGAGGACGATCTGGTCGTCATCGACTGCTCACAAATCTGCAATATCCGCCTCATGAACGATGCGAACTTTCGCAGCTTCAAGAATGGCGGACGCCACACCTACCACGGTGGCGCTTTTGATACATTCCCGGCCAAGATTGCAGCGCCCAGCACCGGTTTCTGGAACATCACCATCGATACCTCCGGGCGCAAGACAGACACCAACGCGGGTCGCAAAGTGCCGTTTACGCACACCATCAAAATTGTGCGACGCTCCACTTCGCGCTTGCGCTGATACCCGTACGATTCAAGGAGTCACTGTGAACAAGCCCGCTACCCCTACCATCAAATACGCAGTCAGCTACAAACTCAATGGCGAACGACGCTTTGAATTCGCTCAGTTGCAATCAGCATCGGTCGACGAAGCCAAGGCTGCACTCGACGCCATTCACGCCCAGAGCGGCGACCAGATCACTGACGTCAAAGTCAGCAAGGCGCTCTGAACACTAGCAGGTGTTGAAGACGATCATGCAACGCAAGGGCACCAATCCCGCGACCTTTGATCTGTTTGCCGACCATGAGCCGCAAACCGGAGGCAATGAGCAGATAGGCCCCGACTCCTGGCTGCTCAGGGGCTTTGCCCTGCCGGAAATAGAAGACCTGATCAGCGCTGTGCAAACCATCCTCCATCAAGCCCCCTTTCGCCACATGACGACCCCCGGCGGCCTCGACATGTCGGCTGCGCTGAGCAGTTGCGGAACGCTGGGCTGGGTTACCGACCGCCACGGTTATCGCTACAGCAAGACTGATCCGCAGACCGGACGGGCCTGGCCTGCAATGCCTGAAGCGCTGATGAAACTTGCTCAATCGGCGGCTCGGATCGCGGGCTATCCTGGTTTCGTGCCTGATGCCTGCCTGATGAACCAGTATGTCCCCGGAGCAAAAATGTCGTTGCATCAGGACAAGGATGAGCAGGACCATCGCTGGCCCGTCGTATCGGTCTCGCTGGGAATCCCGGCGATCTTTCAATTCGGCGGACTGCAACGCACAGACAAACCCCAGCGAATTGCCCTTTTTCATGGCGATGTCGTGGTATGGGGCGGCGAAGACCGACTCAGATTTCATGGCATCCTGCCGATCAAGCAGGCAAACCACCCACTGCTGGGTGAGCAGCGGGTCAACGTGACGTTCCGCAAGGCCGGCTGAAGTCGGACTTAAAGAACCCGCCCGCCAATGTTATTGGAAGAGGTCCGCGCTTTGGCCGGACACACCACGCGATGCAGGTTCAAAGCGGTGTTGATGATGCCGATGTGACTGAATGCCTGAGGGAAATTGCCAAGCATCCGACCTTGATGCGGATCATATTGCTCAGCCAGCAAGCCGACGTCATTGCACAGGCCACACAATCGCTCGAACAGAGCCGCCGCTTCTTCTGCTCGCCCCAGCAGGACATAGGCGTCAGCCAGCCAGAATGAGCACACGAGAAAGGTACCCTCTCCCCCAGATACGCCATCGGTGCTGCGCTCACTGTCGTAACGCAGCAGCAAACCGTCCTGCATGAGATTGCGCTCGATTTCGGCAACAGTCCCTACCACTCGCGGATCTTCAGGAGGCAAAAAGCCGGTCAATACGATTTGCAGCAGGCTGGCGTCTACCGCTGCCGAACCGTAGGTTTGTACAAAGCTGCCCAGTTGAACATCAAAACCGTTCAGGCAGACATCTGCGTGAATCTCGTCGGCGACGGCGCGATAGTGCTGCGCCAGTGCGCGATCTTCATCGGTTTCGGCAGCTTGGGCAATCTGTGTGGCGTTACGATCGAACGCCACCCACGCCATGACCTTCGAATGGGTGAAATGCCGTGGCTCAGAACGAATTTCCCAAATCCCGGCATCCGGCAGATGCCAGACTTTTTCCAGGTATGGCATGACCACCTTGGAAACCGCAACAGTGCGAGGATGAGGAGGCATTCCGCCTTTCAGCGCCTGAATCATGGCGTCCGCGACCTCACCGTAGACATCCAGCTGCATTTGCGTAGCAGCACCGTTGCCGACCCGCACTGGCTGCGAATGTTCATAGCCGGTCAGCCAAGGCAGCTCAAACTCGGCCAAGCGACGCTCACCGCCTACGCCGTACATGATCTGGATCTGCTCGGGATTGCCAGCCACCGAGCGCAGCAACCAGTCTCGCCACGCCGTCGCTTCCTCGAAATAGCCGAGATTGATGAAAGCAAGCAATGTCATGGTCGCGTCGCGCAACCAGCAGTAACGGTAATCCCAGTTCCGCTCGCCGCCCAGCTGCTCAGGCAACGAAGTCGTTACTGCTGCGACGATACCGCCAGTGGGCGCGTAGGTCATCGCCTTGAGGGTGATCAGCGATCGCTTGACCTGGTCCGTCCACGGGCCAACATCCGGGCAGCGGCCCGAGAAGTCACGCCAATGGCTCTCGGTAGCCTGGAGCGCACGCTCTGCATCGATATCAGGCAGCAATGGCACGTAAGACGCCTGATACGTGAGGGTAAAAACCTTTCGCTCACCTTCGCCAACTTCAAACCGGGAGGCCGTGTGATGGTCTTGAGGGTGCAGCGGTACCGGGCTGCGTAACACGAGCATTTCCGGGCCTGCCACAGCTGTCAGCGTATGAGGATCTTTTCTCTCGACCCAGGGCACGGAGCTGCCGTAATCGAAGCGAATGGCAAGGTCCATGTCGAAAACAACTTGCCCGGCCAGGCCGACGACAATGCGTATAACGTGACCCTCGGTGCCCATCGGCATGAAGTCGACCAACATCGCACGGCCTGTAGAAGTTTCGAACTCGGTTTCCAGTACCAGAGTGCCGTCACGGTAGCGCCGCTTGACGGACAGGACTGCGTCACGCGGCGCTATTTTCCAACGACCGTGGTCGCTGTCCCCCAGCAACGCGGAGAAACAGGAGGGAGAATCAAATCGAGGAAAGCAAAGCCAGTCCAATGATCCGTCCCGCCCCACCAGCGCTGCGGTCTGACAGTTACCCAGCAGCGCGTAATCTTCGATCAATCCGGCCATTCACAATGCTCGTCGTTGTATGAATCGTTGCCATGAATACCCCTCATGGACCGCTTGCAACTATGAGATGCAATTATGAGACTGCCTGGCTGAACCGGTGCTGACCCGCAGCCCATCACCGGGCCGGCAGAATGTAACGCCTGATGGCGGCAGCGACGCCGTCCTGAAGGTTGCTGTCGGTGACGTGGTCTGCCTGACTCAACACGCCTTTCTCGCCCTGCCCCATGGCGATCGACAAGCCAGCTTTGTGAAACATGGCCACATCGTTGCCACCGTCACCGATCGCGGCGGTGTGGGCGAGATCTACACCCAAGTAGTTCGCCAGCGCAACCAGCGCTGAACCCTTGTTGGCGTCGAGCGCAGTAACATCGAGGTAGTAGGCTTGTGAGCGGGCCGCCAAGGCCAACCCTTCTATCAATGGGTTGAGCTGGCTTTCGAGCACTTTGAGCAATTCGAAATCCTTGCTCGCCGCGACGATCTTGTCGACCCGGTCCAGATACGGTTCGAAACTCTCGACCAGCACCGGGGCATACCCCAGCGCATGCTGCTCATGCTCGACATAATCCCCTTCAGGGTTCAGCAGCAGCCACTGATCGTCAGCAAAGACCCAGATAGCGACAGGCTGCGTTGCGAACAGCTTGAGGCAGGTTCGTACGGCAACTGGATCAATACGATGAGCAACCAGAAGACTACCGTCTGCCTGAGTAATCGTGCCGCCATTGAACGCCACGGTAGGCAGATCCACGCCCAGGGCCTCGATCACCTGCCGCATGGCGCGCGGGGGTCGACTGCTCGCCAGCGTGAAGTGGATGCCCGCCTCACGCAGTTCGTGCACAGCCTCGATATTCGCCTGACTCAGGCTGTGATCGGGGCGCAGCAGAGTACCGTCGATATCGGACAACAAAAAACGGATAGGCAACGCTTGATCAGACATTCAATTCCCGCCATTCACGACCATCACGAGACAACAGCTCTTCAGCCGCCGCCGGTCCATCTTCCCCAGCCTTGTAAAGCTCAACGCCGGGTTTGCTGCCCCAGGCATCAAGGAATGGCTGCACGGCACGCCAGCCGTTCTCGATATTGTCAGCACGTTGAAACAGGGTCTGATCGCCAGTCAGGCAGTCATAGATCAACGTCTCGTAGCCCGTTGACGGCTGCATCTCGAAGAAATCCTTGTAGGCGAAACCGAGCTCAATATCTTCCATGTCCAGGGTTGGCCCTGGGCGTTTGGCGAACAGATCGAACCACATGCCTTCGTTCGGCTGTATTTGAATACGCAGGTAGTTGGGTTTCAACCGGTCAACTTCGGTGTCACGGAACTGCGCATAAGGCGCAGGCTTGAAGCAGATCGCGATTTCTGTGCTACGCGCGCTCATGCGCTTGCCGGTGCGCAAGTAGAACGGCACCCCTACCCAACGCCAGTTATCGACCATGACCTTGAGTGCAACAAAAGTTTCGGTATTGCTGTCGGCTTCGACCCGATCTTCCTGGCGATAGCCAATGACCTTGGCATCGCCTTTCACGCCATTCGCATACTGACCGCGCACGGAATTGGCCAGTGCCTCTTCCTTGCTCCAGGGACGAATCGCGCCCACCACCTTGGCCTTTTCACCGCGCACCGCGTCAGCACCAAAGGCCGCCGGCGGTTCCATGGCAACCATCGCCAACAGTTGGAAAAGGTGATTGGGAACCATGTCGCGAAGCGCACCGGTATGCTCGTAAAAGCTGCCCCGGGTTTCGACGCCCACCGTTTCGGCAGCCGTGATCTGCACGTGATCAATATAATGGTTGTTCCAGAACGACTCGAACAGGCCATTGGAGAAGCGGCTGACCAGAATGTTCTGTACCGTTTCCTTGCCCAGATAATGATCGATACGGTAAATCTGCTTTTCGCTCATGACCTTGAGCAGGCAGCTGTTGAGTTCAACAGCACTGGCGAGATCTGAACCGAATGGCTTTTCGATCACTACGCGCCGAAACGCACCCTCGGTCTCGGTCAGCAGCCCCGAAGAACCAAGCCTGTTGGCGACTTCACTGAAAAAGCGCGGCGCCGTTGCCAGATAGAACACCGCATTGGCTGTACCAGTGCTTTCGATCTTGCTACGAATATCTTCGTAGGTGGAGTCGTCGAGAAAGTCGCCTTCCACATAGCTTATGCGCTCAGCCAACTGCCCCCACAATTCGGGGTCCAGCGGGTCCTTCCCGCTTTCGGCCACTTTACTGGCAGACTCTTCACGAATGAAAGTCTCCAGCTTTTTGGCGAAATCGGCGTCGCTGATAGCATTGTGGTCGACGCCGACAATGTGCAGATTTTTGTCTACCAGACCATCGCGCGCCAGGTTGTACAGCGCCGGCATCAGCAAGCGCTTGACCAGATCGCCATGGGCACCAAACAGAAACAGGGTGGTGGGAGGCGCTACTTCAGGTTTTTGATTGGACGTACCACGTGAGAGCCCCATTACTTGGGTTCCTTGTGACCACCGAAACCGAAGCGCATGGCGGACAGCATCTTGTCCGCATACGAACTTGTCTGACGGGAACGGAAACGCGCGAACAATGCACTGGACAGAACCGGGACAGGAACAGCCTGCTCGATGGCGGCCTCGATCGTCCAGCGACCTTCGCCACTGTCAGAGACCGAGCCGGAAAACGCATCCAGCTGCGGATCAGTGGCCAGAGCATCGGCGGTCAGGTCCAGTAGCCACGACGATACAACGCTGCCGCGACGCCACACCTCAGCGATGTCTGCAGTGTTCAGATCAAAGCGCTGATCGGGCGGCAGCTGTTCAGAGTTTTTTTGCTTGAGCAGATCGAAGCCTTCAGCGAAGGCCTGCATCATGCCGTACTCGATACCGTTGTGGATCATCTTGACGAAGTGACCCGAGCCCGCTGGACCGGAATGAATATACCCCCGCTCGGCGCGGTCGTCGGTCGATGTGCGATCGCGGGTGCGCTCGATCGTGCCCAGGCCTGGCGCCAGTGTTGCGAACAGAGGGTCCAGGCGCTCGACGATCGCAGCTTCACCGCCGATCATCATGCAGTAGCCGCGTTCAAGGCCCCAGACACCGCCAGAGGTGCCAACATCGACGTAATGCAGGCCTTTTGCAGTCAACTCCTGACCGCGACGGATGTCGTCCTTGTAGAACGTGTTGCCGCCGTCAATGATCACGTCATCTTCATCGAGCAGGCCGCTGAGGATCTGAATGGTGTCTTCTGTAGGCGCGCCAGCCGGGAGCATGACCCAGACCGCACGCGGTTTCTGCAGGGCACCCACGAGTTCGGTCAGGTCTGCGACTGCCGTAGCGCCTTCACTGGCCAGGGCGCTGCGCGATGCTTCATCACGGTCATAAACCACGGTCGAGTGACCGTTCAGCATCAAGCGCCGTGCGATGTTGCCGCCCATGCGGCCCAGTCCAATAATCCCAAGTTGCATGCAGGTGCTCCTTAACTCGTAAAAAGAGGGCCTCACTTTTCGTCCAGCGCTTCAACAGTGAGCATGCTGGTTAGTCAAGCAAGGCAGAACGTCGGTTCCCCTGACAGGGAGTGACGGCGCGAACGCCGCCAGATAATGCATTTTGTCGCGATCAAGAAACGTTCGCGACAATTAAAAATAAAAAAGTTCCAATCTTGCCCAAAAGAAATCAGAATCTGTGCCGATAGAGAGGTAAGCAGCGGCAACTCAGGGATTGAAAGTCATTGCCATGAGCCTTTCTGAGGTTGAATCCGCCATTTGCGAGGTGAGCAATGGGCACTGTACTACCAGCACTTGCACCACAAACCCTTTATGTCACGATTCGCCGCGACGAGCTGCGTGCATTGAAAGAAGAACGTGAACAGTTGCAACGCAAAGTAGCTCATCTGAGCCTCATGTTGCAGCAGTCACAGCTGACTTCTTCAGGTTCGGCGCTGCAAGCCTGACGACAAACGCATTACCGTTATGACCGTTCTGTGGCAAGCCCGATCTGCTGGCTTGCCCGCTTCATACCCCGCTACACCCACGCTACAGCACCGCTGACACCCCTCTCGGCATCCAGATCATTGTTTTCACGCAAACGTCCTGCCGCGCATTTCGCTCCAGATACCTTCTCTGAACCAGACACATTTGGCAATGCCCGGCCTCTGGATCAAGGTTCTTGCTGTTCAGGGCCCATGCGGATGCCCGAGGACCGGGCGATGATTGACAGAGGTGTGCGCCGGACAACTCGCTTCAGGCGGGTCCGGCAGCTTGCAAGGGATTGCGGGCCGAATGACGCTACTGACTTGTGGTCACACAGCGCGTCCGACTGGATCGGTCAGAGCGACTTTTGCCAGAACAGTGCATGCCCCATCTCAGGGTCGAGTTGGTAGCTTTCGAAACCCTGTTTCCTGTAAGCGGACTGCGCGGCAGTATTACCTTCAAGCACTTCAAGGGTCAGCTTGCAACAGCCACGCTGACGGGCGATCTCTTCAACCTTGACCAGCATTTTCTGGCTGATGCCCTGTCCACGGCGCGAGGCGATAACAGCGACGTCATGAATATTGACCAGCGGGCGGCAGGCGAAAGTCGAAAATCCTTCGAAGCAGTTGATCAGCCCCACGGGCTCGCCTGCGATGAACGCCAATACGCTGAATGCGTGCGGCCGCTTGGCCAACTCGATCGCCAATTGCTGGCGAGTGTCATTGGACAGCGGCTTCCCTCCACCCATGACGTCCAGTGCATACTCATTCAAGACGAACCCTATCGCCTCGGCGTGCACCGGATTGGTGTAGCTCGCTTGCAGTACCAGCACCTCTGGGCCTTCCATTTCCTTCCTCGTCAACTGTTCAAATAACGCAATGCGATGAAGTCTGCCGAGCAACCGACAGGCTTTAGGACGCCGATTCTATCCCGCCCGGACCCAAAGTGTTCCAGTACAGATGTAGGAATTTTCAACTGGCGCTCTGAAATTGACCGCCGGACGCACCGGGAAAAGGCGTGATGCACGATTGCGAACACCTGAAAGACAAAACATGATCCATTTCAACAACAGCGACGGACCACTCGGTGATTGTCGAACAATCCGACGACCGGTCATCGAGCATTCTCAAACCGGTTTTACTGCTCTAAAAAAGCGCACGACCAGCTGATCGATGACCCCGCAAATGCCCCGCAAATGCCCCGCAACCGCCCATGCCAGACAACCGCACGTAAAAAAGTCGAAACTTCTCAAAAACGGGCGGGTCATCTGATTAGAGCGCCTATGCTGTTGCCTCATAGCGAGCATTGGCACCGTCACGCTGCATTGTCACCACACGCAGCGCAATAAGTAGGTACTGTTCTTGCGTAGCGCTTGTGTATGTACAGGCCGTAGGAAACGGCCTTCAAAAATCAAGTGATGCACCAACACTGTTTCGAACGGGAGAAAACGATGATTAGCGCCGCTGTCAAAACCCAGAAGGGAGAGAGTTTTAATCAGCCGGCCAGCGAGCTGACTCATCTGCCGGTCTTCGCTACGACGAGCGTTCCAATGCTGCAACTGCCCACTTCTACTTCACAGCCCATTCTTTCTCAGGTCAACAGGCGCAAAGTGCTGTACGTGACTTCCGAGTTGGCTGACCTGGTCAAAACCGGAGGATTGGGCGATGTGTCTGCCGCTTTACCGCGCGCCATGCGCCACCTGCACGATGTTCGTGTGCTGATTCCGGGCTATCCGCAAGTGATCAACAGCGGCAATCCGATTCACATCATCAGCCAACTGGGCGGCCACGCTGCATTGCCAGCCTGCAAAGTCGGCCGTATGGACATGAAAGATGGCCTGGTGATTTATGTTCTGATCTGCCCCGAGCTATATGAGCGCGAAGGCACCCCGTATGCCGACAGCAACGGTCGTGACTGGTCTGATAACCACATCCGTTTTGCCCGTCTGGGTCTCGCGGCGGCCGAGTTTGCCGCGGGCGCGGTGAAAACCCAATGGTGCCCCGAACTGGTTCACGCGCATGACTGGCCTGCAGGTCTGGCACCGGCGTATATGCGCTGGCGCGGGCAGTCGACGCCAAGCATCTTCACTATTCACAACCTGGCCTACCAGGGCACGGTCAGTACTGCGTCGAGCCGCGAATTGGGCATTCCTGACGAAGCCCTGAACGCTGACGGGATGGAGTTCTACGGCAAGCTGTCTTTCATAAAGGCAGGCATGGCATATGCGAGCCACATCACCACGGTCAGCGCGACCTACGCCAAGGAAATCACCACGCCGGAATTTGGCTGCGGCCTGGAAGGCTTTCTGCAGAGCAAGGCCGACAGAGGCCAGCTCAGCGGGATTCCCAACGGTATCGATGCCAGTTGGGATGCATCGACCGATGAGCACTTGATCTGCCATTTTGCGCCCAATGAATGGGTGCGCAAGGAAATCAACGCTGACTACGTACGTGAGCTGTTCGAACTCGACCCTTCGTCGGGTCCGTTGTTCGCTGTGGTCTCGCGGCTTGTCTACCAGAAGGGTCTGGACCTGACCATTGGCGTTGCCGAGCACATCGTCAGCAAAGGTGGACAGATCGCGATCATCGGCCGCGGAGAGCCTGAAGAAGAAGACGCCATGCGTGAGCTGGCGGCCCGCTTCCCAGGTCGAATCGGTGTACGTATCGGCTTCAATGAGACAGACGCACGTCGCATGTTCGCTGGCAGCGACTTCCTGTTGATGCCTTCACGTTACGAGCCGTGCGGCCTGAGTCAGATGTATGCGCAGCGTTTCGGTTCGCTGCCGGTCGCACGCAATACTGGCGGCCTTGCTGACACCATCGAAGATGGCGTTACCGGCTTCCTGTTCAACAGCTCCACCGTGGAAAGTTACGCCGAAGCATTGAACCGCGCGTTCCATGTATTCGGTCACCCGGAACTGCTAAACGCCATGCGCTGCCGCGCCATGGCTGCACCATTCAACTGGCACGAAGCGGTAGAGCCTTACGCAGATCTCTACCGTGACCTGTTGAAAAAGACTTCAGGTGCTTCACTTCACTACTGAGGAAAAGGGGTTAATGGATGCGTCTGCGTACAGATGATGACTGGCGCCACGGCGCCGTTTTGTTAGACCCTGAACGCACCCGGTTTGCTTTATGGGCACCGGATGCAGACACCGTCACTGTCGAATTGGAAAATGGTCAGTCCCTGGCCATGAAAAGCCAGCCGGACGGCTGGTTTGCACTGGAGGCCCGCTGCAAGGCGGGCACTCTCTACCGATTCAAAATCAATGGAGAACTCGAAGTTCCTGATCCCGCTTCCAGGGCTCAGGCTGGAGACGTTCATGGCCACAGTATTGTGGTCGATCCTCTCGCCTATCAATGGAGAAACAACCAGTGGCAGGGTCGTCCGTGGCATGAAGCAGTCATTTATGAGCTGCATGTCGGGGTGCTGGGTGGCTACGAGGCCGTAGAGACTCACTTGCAATATTTGGCCGAGCTGGGCGTTACCGCCATCGAACTGATGCCGCTGGCGCAATTTCCCGGCGATCGCAACTGGGGTTATGACGGCGTTCTACCGTACGCGCCCCAGTCTTCCTATGGCACTCCTGAACAACTCAAACACTTGATCGACACTGCCCACGGCTATGGCCTGGCGGTGATTCTGGATGTGGTCTACAACCACTTCGGCCCAGACGGCAATTATCTGGGAAGCTACGCCAAGGAATTCTTCCGCAGCGACCTGCATACTCCGTGGGGTGACGCGATTGATTTTCGCCGTGAGCAGGTACGCGACTACTTCATCGACAACGCGCTGATGTGGCTGCTCGAATATCGCTTCGATGGTTTGCGCATGGATGCGGTGCACGCGATTCGTGACACGACATTCCTGCCTGAATTCTCCAGGCGGGTAAGAGATCGAATCGATCCGGGCAGGCATGTGTGGCTTAACCTCGAAAACGAGTACAACCAGGCGAGCTTGCTGGAAACCGAATTCGACGCACAGTGGAACGACGACGGACATAACACTCTCCATGTCCTGCTGACTGGCGAGACCGACGCCTACTATTCGGACTTCGCTCAGGAGCCTACCCAGAAACTCGCTCGTCTGCTCGGTGAAGGTTTTGTCTATCAAGGCGAGCAAACGCGGCATGGCCATACGCGCGGCGAGCCCAGCGGGCAACTGCCACCGACCGCTTTTGTGCTGTTCCTGCAGAATCATGACCAGATCGGTAACCGCGCGCTGGGCGAACGTCTTGCGCAGCTCTGCCCTGCTCCAGCCCTGAAAGCGGCCACGGCGCTGTTGCTACTGTCGCCGATGATCCCGTTGATGTTCATGGGTGATGAATGGGCAGCGAGTGAGCCGTTCCTGTTTTTTACCAGCCACCATGGTGAGCTGGCCGACGCCGTGCGCGAAGGTCGTCGTGCCGAATTCGCAGACTTCGCAGCGTTTGCCGATGCAAAACGCCGCGAGCACATCCCCGACCCGAACGATCCAAAGACCTTCGAAATCTCTCGTCCGGCATTCGGTGCAGTAAATCTGGAGATGGACCTGGGTCTGGACCACCGCAACTGGCTTGAGCTGTATCGCCACCTGCTGGCCCTGCGTCATCAGGAAATCGTACCTCGGTTGGCGGGAGCAAAAGCGCTGGGCACCGATATCATCGGGGAAAGCGCCGTCACCGCCCGCTGGCAGATGGGTGACGGCAGTGTTCTGCGTATCGATCTTAACCTCAGTGAGCACCCCGTCACCGCCGCGCGTTGGGACGACGCAAGGCTCGTTTTTGCAAGCTCGGCAACATTGTCCGAACTTTCCACTCAGCCCATCCTCAATCCCTACACGGCCATTGTCAGCCTGACAGCAAATGATGTTCTGGAGGAACAGGATGAACAATGAGCAATTGGAGAGGCTTGCGACCGAGGCAGGGCTATCGGTGCATTGGATAGATGCCAACGCTCGCCCACAGACCGTCAGCCCTGATGTGCTGCGCAAGGTGCTGGAAGCGCTGGGCTATCCGGCAGACGGCGGCGAAGCCATCGACGCCAGCCTGCAACGCTTGCAGAACGCCAAACAGGGCGCGGGTGCCCCGCCCTTGCTCACGGTCGACGAGGGCAGCAACCTCGACCTGTCGCAGTGGTTCGAGTCCAATACGCCTTTCACGCTCCACCTGGAAGATGGCTCATATCTGGACTCGCGCCTGACTGCCAACAGCGAACTGCCTGCGCTGGCGCCCCCCGGCTACCAGCAACTTGATATCGGTGGGCAACACTTGACCATTGCAGTGGCACCCGCCAGCTGTTTCAGCATGGCCATGGCCACCAATATCAAAAAGCCCCGCAGTTGGGGCCTGACCGTTCAGTTGTATGGTCTGCGTCGTGAAGGTGACGGTGGTTTTGGCGACACGCAAGCGCTGGAGTCACT
Source organism: Pseudomonas californiensis (assembly GCF_021147775.1). Lineage (GTDB taxonomy): Bacteria > Pseudomonadota > Gammaproteobacteria > Pseudomonadales > Pseudomonadaceae > Aquipseudomonas > Aquipseudomonas californiensis. The sequence continues at coordinate 102,336 of NZ_JAGTPK010000013.1, read as the reverse complement.
GGTTCGCGCAGCAGGTGAACGCGGTGCCGACGCACTCGCGATCAGCCCGATGCACGCAATGTTCGCCAGCGACCCGGATCGTTACAGCCCTTATTCGCCCTCCAGCCGGCTGTTTCTCAACAGCCTGTACGCTTCGCCGGGTGCGATTCTGGGCGAACGTGCGTGGCGCCAGGCCATTGAGGATGCAGGTGTCGCAGAAGAGCTTCAAGCTCTGGAAGCGTTACCGCTGATAGACTGGCCTGCCGCTGCCAAAGCCAAGTGGAAGGCACTGCGTGCGCTGCACCAGACTTTTGGCGATAACCATCCGCTCGGTGAAGACTTCAACAGCTTCCGCCACAGCGGTGGTGAAGCGCTGGAAAACCATTGCCGCTTTGAAGCGCTGCGCGCCAGGTCCACAGAGCTGGGCATCAGCGAAAACTGGCATGATTGGCCCGACAGTTTGAAGAACCCGCGCAACGAAGCCGTGTCGACTTTTGCGCGAGAGCACAACGACGAAATCGGTTTCCATGCTTTCGCCCAATGGCTGATTGCCCGTGGTCTGGAGCGTGCTCAGGTTGCGGCACGCAGCAGCGGCATGCGCGTTGGCCTGATCGCTGACCTGGCCGTCGGCGCAGATGGCGCAGGCAGTCAGGCGTGGAGCCGTCAGGACGAGCTGCTTTCGGCACTGACCGTTGGCGCGCCGCCGGACATTCTCAACCGCGCTGGCCAGAGCTGGGGCATCTCTGCATTTTCGCCGGACGGACTGAAACGCAACGGCTTCAGGGCTTTCATCGAGATGTTGCGCGCCAATTTTGCCCACGCCGGCGGGCTGCGCATAGACCATGTCATGGGCCTGCAACGTCTGTGGGTGGTGCCCCTTGGATCGCCACCCAGCGAAGGCGCCTACCTCAATTATCCGCTGGACGACATGTTGCGTCTGCTTAGCCTCGAATCCTGGCGCCACAAGGCGATTGTGCTAGGCGAAGACCTGGGGACCGTTCCGGAAGGTCTGAGCGAAAAATTGAGCGCGCGCTCCATTCTCGGCATGCGGGTGCTCCTGTTCGAACAGAACAACGGTCAGTTCAAGCCGATCCTCGACTGGTCGGACGACGCGCTGGCAACAACCAGTACTCACGACCTGCCTACATTGGCCGGCTGGCTCAGCGAGCTGGACATCGAATGGAACGCACGTTTGGGCCATGTCGATGAACAGAGCGAACGGCACTGGCGCGAAGAGCGCGCTCGTGAATATGACAGCCTGCGCATTGCGCTGAGCCAGAACAATGACGGCCTCAGCGTGGACAGCGAGGACTCGTCTCAGATCATCGACGCCAGTGTCCGCTACCTTGGCCATACCCGTGCTCCGCTGGTGCTGCTACCTATCGAAGACGCGCTGGGTGTTCAGGAACAGGCCAACCTGCCCGGCACCATCGACAGCCATCCGAACTGGCGCAGGCGCCTGCCCGGCGCTGCCGCCTCATTACTTGATGATACTAACGCTGCTCGCCGACTGGAACTGCTTGCCCAGTCCCGACGCCAGGCAGCGGAGCGCGACCAATGACCAGCCCTTTGCAACCTTTACGTGCGACCCAACGCCTGCAGTTTCACAAAGACTTCACTCTGGACGATGCGGTGCCCCTGGTGCCTTATTTTGCCAGCCTTGGCATCAGCCATATCTACGCCTCGCCTCTGCTGAAAGCCCGTGCAGGCTCCATGCACGGCTATGACGTAGTGGACCCGACTATCATCAACCCGGAGCTGGGCGGAGAACCCGCACTGCACAGGCTCGTGGCCAAGCTGCGCGAACACGGCATGGGGTTGATCCTCGATATTGTTTCGAACCACATGGCCGTGGGCGGCGCCGACAATCCGTGGTGGCTGGACTTGCTGGAATGGGGCCGTCGCAGCCCCTACGCCGATTTCTTCGATATTCAATGGAATTCCCCGGACCCGCTGCTGGCGGGTCAACTCTTGCTGCCATTTCTGAGCAGTGACTACGGGACTGTATTGCGGGCTGGCGAAATCCCGTTGCGCTTCGATGCGCAGGAGGGTTCGTTTCATATCGAGCACTATCAGCACCATTTCCCGATATGCCCAAGCACTTACGGGATGTTGCTGCAAGGCTCCGATGACCCGCACCTGGAAGAACTGGCGCAGCGTTTTGCCGTCCTTGATCAGTATCCGCAGGCCTACGAACGCGGTCGCCAGGCGAAAGCCGAGCTGGCCGAATTGGCGAAGCAGCCTTCAGTGCTGGCTGCGATCGAGCAGCAAATCGGGCGCTTCGACTCCACCCAGCCTGAAGGTTTTGACCGCCTGCATCAGTTACTTGAGCGTCAGTACTACCGACTGGCCAGCTGGCGTACCGCGGGTGATGACATCAACTGGCGGCGCTTTTTCGACATCAACGAACTGGGCGGTCTTAGAGTTGAAAGACCGACAGTCTTCGAAGCCACTCACGGCAAGATCTTCCAGCTGATCGCCGAGGGGCTCGTCGATGGTCTGCGTATTGACCACATTGATGGTCTGGCTGACCCGCGCGGTTATGGCCGCAAGCTGCATCGTCGTGTACAGAGCCTGTTGAGTCAGCGTCCCGCTGCAGCCCATATCGAGCATCTGCCAATTTTCGTCGAGAAAATTCTGGGCGCAGACGAACCGCTGCGCAAAGACTGGAGCGTTGACGGTACCACTGGTTACGAATTCATGAACCAGGTTTCCTTGCTGCAGCATGACCCCAGGGGCGAAGCGCCGCTGGGCGAACTGTGGGCGCGGCTGACCGAACGTACCGCCGACTTTGATGAGGAAGTACTGGTTGCGCGCGATCTGGTGCTGCACGGCACGCTGGCGGGCGATTTCGAAAACGTTGCCCAGTCCTTGTTGCAAGTGGCACGCAGCGATCTGATGAGCCGGGACCTGACATTGGGAGCAATTCGTCGTGCCCTGCTGGCCCTGATCGTGAATTTCCCGATTTATCGCACCTACATCAGCGCGTGCGGCCGCTCGGCGGAAGATGACCGCTTCTTCCAGCATGCCTTGGAGGGTGCACGCTCGACCTTGAACGAAGGCGACTGGCCGGTACTGGACTACCTGGCACGCTGGCTGGGGGGCGAGTCGTGGCGAAAGTTGCCACGCGGTCATTTGCGCAAGCTCTACAAGAATGCTTGCGTTCGCTTCCAGCAGTTAACATCACCGGTCGCCGCCAAATCGGTGGAAGACACCGCGTTCTATCGATCGGCAGTGCTGCTTTCACGCAATGACGTGGGCTTTCACCCGCAGCATTTCAGTGCACCCGTCGAGGATTTCCACGAGGCTTGCCTGGAACGTATCAAGCACTTTCCCGAGAACCTGCTGGCGACCGCCACGCACGACCACAAACGTGGCGAAGATACGCGTACGCGCCTGGCTGTACTCAGCGAATGCGCAGGATGGTACGCCGAGCAGGTCGAGCGCTGGCGACAGCTCTCCGCGCCTCTCAAGGAAGAGGACGTTACTATCAGCGCGGGCGATGAACTGATGCTTTATCAGGCATTGCTGGGCAGTTGGCCGCTCAATCTCGAAGGTGACGAGGCCCACGAAGCGTATGCCGGGCGCATGGTGCAGTGGCAGGAAAAAGCCCTGCGCGAGGCCAAGCTGCAAAGCAGCTGGAGCGCTCCGAACCAGGCTTACGAAACCGCATGCCGCGAGTTTCTGCAACGGCTTCTGCTGGCTCCTGAGGCACTGGGGCTGCGCCAATCCCTCAGCGCGACAGCCCATCGAATCGCAACGGCGGGTGCGCTCAATAGTCTGGCGCAAACCTTGCTACGCTTGACCGTACCCGGTGTACCCGATCTGTATCAGGGCACCGAGTACTGGGACTTCAGTCTGGTGGATCCGGACAACCGTCGACCCGTTGATTATGCCGCTCGCCAACGGTCGCTGGCAGAGAATGCCACTGGCCCAGAGCTGCTTGATCAATGGCAGGATGGCCGCATCAAGCAGGCGCTGATTGCCGCGGTGCTTAACCTTCGGGCAACGCACCCGACACTGTTCAGCGAGGGCGAATATCACCCTCTGGAAGTCATTGGCAGCCATGCCGAGCGGGTGCTGGCGTTCGCACGAGTGACACCGCACGCACAGGCTATCGTTGTGGTTCCACGCATAAGCAGTGAACTATTGGGCACTGCACAAACTCCATTCATTAATGCTGCCAACTGGGGCGATACACGAATTGTTGTGCCGTTTGCTGGTTCAGACCAACACTGGAAGGGCCTCTTTTCTGACGTTGTCGAAATGAATGACCGGGAAATATCGCTCAGTGCAGCGCTCAAGGAATTTTCCGTCAATTTACTTATTCAAACTATGTGATACCTGGGAGTGTCGAGATGAGTGCCGACGAAAAAAGAATCCGTGAATTTGCCTATCAGATCTGGGAGTCGGAGGGTAAGCCTTCCGGCCATGACAGCCGTCACTGGGAAATGGCGCGCAAGCTCGCCGAGGCCGAGGCATTGGCTCCGGACAAGTCGGGCGTGCGCAAATCAAGCAAGCCCAAGCTGCCTGAAGTGGACAGCGCCAAAGCGCCAGCCAAAGGCCCAGCCAAGCCGGTTGCCAAGGCGCCACCTGCCGCGAAACCTGCAGCTGCACCCAAGCCAAAGCCAGCTGCCAAGCCCAAGCCGGCTCCTGCCGCTAACCAGACCGACGCGCCAGTCAAGCCTGCACCGAAGAAACCGCGCAAGCCATCGATTAGTTGAAACTCTTCTGGCCTAACACCAGTCCACTGTCGCAGGTCTCATCTGGTAACAGATAAGGCCTGCGTCAAACCCAAAACCTCTTTCTCAAGTGTTGAGGCCTGTTCGGCTTCGATGGCGGTTTCGGCCGCTCAGAAAATCATTCGACGTCAGGAAGGCACCATGAATACGAAGTCCACCACAGCGGCAGAAGACAGTTCGGCCACTACAGAAAATCCTGCCAGTACACCCTCACGCATTCGTGAAGGACTTCCCTTTCCACTCGGTGCCAGCTGGGATGGGCTGGGCGTCAACTTCGCCCTGTTTTCTGCTAACGCCACCAAAGTAGAGCTGTGTCTGTTCGACTCGACAGGCGAAGTCGAACTGGAGCGCATCGAGCTTCCGGAATACACCGATGAGATTTTTCACGGTTACCTGCCCGACGCACACCCGGGCCTGATTTATGGTTATCGCGTCTACGGGCCTTATGACCCGAAAAACGGTCACCGCTTTAACCACAACAAGCTCCTTATCGACCCGTACGCCAAACAACTGGTCGGCGAGCTCAAGTGGTCCGAAGCCCTGTTCGGCTACACCATCGGGCATCCGGACGGCGACCTGAGCTTCGACGAACGCGACAGCGCGCCGTACGTGCCGAAGAGCAAGGTCATCGACCCTGCATATACCTGGGGTCGCGACCAGCGCGTCGGCACGCCTTGGGACAAGACCATACTTTACGAAACCCACGTGCGTGGCTACACCATGCGCCACCCTTCGGTGCCTGAAGAGCTGCGCGGTACGTTTGCCGGTCTCGGATCAGCCGACGTGGTCGAGCATGTCCGCAAGCTGGGCGTAACGTCGGTCGAACTGTTGCCGATCCATGCGTTCGTCAACGACCAGCACCTGCTGCAAAAAGGCATGACCAATTACTGGGGCTACAACAGTATTGCCTTCTTCGCACCCGACCCGCGCTACCTGGCCTCGGGCAAGATTGCCGAGTTCAAGGAAATGGTCGCGCACATGCACCATGCCGGCCTCGAAGTCATTCTCGATGTGGTCTATAACCACACCGCAGAAGGCAATGAGCTAGGCCCTACTTTGTCCATGCGCGGGATCGACAACGCTTCGTACTATCGCCTGATGCCAGACGACAAGCGTTACTACATCAACGACTCCGGCACCGGTAATACCCTCGATCTCAGCCACCCTTGCGTACTGCAGATGGTCACCGACTCGTTGCGTTACTGGGCGTCGGAAATGCATGTCGATGGTTTCCGCTTCGACCTGGCGACCATTCTGGGCCGCTACCACGATGGTTTCGACGAGCGTCACAGCTTCCTCGTCGCCTGCCGTCAGGACCCAGTGCTGCGCCAGGTCAAACTGATCGCAGAGCCGTGGGACTGCGGGCCAGGCGGTTATCAGGTGGGTGGTTTCCCTCCTGGCTGGATGGAGTGGAACGACAAGTTCCGCGACACCGTGCGAGCGTTCTGGAAAGGCGATGACGCTCAGCTGGCTGACTTCGCAGCGCGCATGACGGCGTCGGGCAACATGTTCAACCAGCGCGGCCGCCGCCCACAGGCTTCTGTGAACTTCATCACCGCACACGACGGCTTCACGCTGCACGACCTGGTGTCGTACAACGACAAGCACAACGAAGCGAATGACGAAAACAACCAGGACGGCAGCAACAACAATCTGTCCTGGAACCACGGTGTGGAAGGTCCGACGGACGACGTCGAGATCAACACGCTGCGCCTGCGTCAGATGCGCAACTTCTTCGCCACTCTGCTGCTCGCTCAGGGCACGCCAATGATTGTTGCCGGTGATGAGTTCGCTCGTACACAGCACGGCAATAACAACGCCTATTGCCAAGACAGTGAAATTGGCTGGGTCAACTGGGATCTGGATGAAGACGGAGAAGCGCTGCTGACTTTCGTCAAGCGTGTTATCAAACTTCGTCAGACCTACCCGATTCTGCGCCGTAGCCGCTTCCTGGTAGGCGACTACAACGAAGAAATCGGCGTCAAGGATGTCACTTGGCTTGCGCCGGACGGCAACGAAATGAGCGTTGAGCAATGGCAGGACAGCAATGGCCGATGCCTGGGTATGCTGATGGATGGCCGAGCGCAGGAAACCGGTATTCGTCGTGCAGGCGCGGACGCCACCCTGCTGCTGGTCGTCAACGCGCACCACGAAGGGGTTAACTTCACGCTGCCCGAAGTACCGGAAGGCACGCACTTTACCTGCCTGATCGATACCAATCAGGATGATTCACGTAACAAAGAGCAGTTTGCATTCGGCGCTGAATACACCGTTACCCCGCGCTCTCTGCTGCTGTTTGAGTTGCAACGAGACGACGCAACACAATGACAGAGGCCCTCAGCGAGTTTCTTGACTGGCGCAAGCACGGCTATGCCGATGTGCGTGCGCTGGGCGAGTGCTTGCAGGCCACGGTCAACGAAGGGCTGGATAAGCTCCCCTTGCCTGCCAGCGGCCAGACGCTTGAGCGCTGGCAGGCATTGGCCTGCGTTGCAGGTCACGACCTGGGGTTATGCAAGTTATACGAGGGGCACACCGACGCCTTGGCGATCATGGCGGAGGTGGGTGCCCCACCCCCCGAACAATTCACCACCTGGGGCATGTGGGCGGCAGAGCCGCCACAGGCACGGGTGAACGTCAGCGGTGACACCGATACAGTCAGGCTCAACGGCCGAAAAGCCTGGTGCTCGGGTGCGCCCGTACTGAGCCATGCATTGATCACGGCGTGGGACGATCAACAACGTCAGCAACTGGTTGCCGTGGCGCTGGATCAACCCGGCGTCAGCGTGACTCAGGAAGGATGGCGCGCCGTGGGCATGGGCGCGACAGCCAGTGTGGAAGTCGTGTTTGAGCGCGCAATCGGCCAAAGAATCGGCTCACCTGGTGCCTATTTGAGCAGGCCGGGGTTCTGGCAGGGCGGCATCGGAATAGCCGCCTGCTGGTATGGCGCGTCGCGTTCGATTGCCTGCCGTTTGCTTCAGCACGCAGGCAAGCGTGATGAGCCTCATGCACTCGCTCACCTGGGGTCGGTCGACATCGCGCTGCATGCAGCCTGCGCCGTGCTGCGCGCCGCTGCCGTTGAGCTGGATCAGTCCCCGGAGCAAAGCGCCGAACTGCTGGCCAGACGTTGTCGCGCCGTCATTGAACAGGCTGCCGAACAAACCATTTGGCACGTCGGCCGGGCATTGGGCGCCAGCCCCTACTGCAAGGATGCCCGCTTCGCGCAGTTGATCGCCGATCTACCGGTGTTTCTGCGCCAGAGCCACGCGGAGCAAGACCTCGCTGGTCTGGGTCAATGGGTTGGCAAGCAGCCTCAAGCCACAAGGATCTGGGCATTATGAGCGAAGCCTTTTTAGTCAGTGAAGACGGTCCCGGCCAGGGCACGTCGCTCCAGGCCTGGAACGCGTCTCGCAAGCTCGCTGCGTTGCCCGCCATCACAGCAGACCTTCTGGTGCCACCCAACTGTCGGGCTGTGATCGTTGCGCCGCATCCGGACGACGAGGTATTGGGATGTGGTGGTCTGATGCGTCAATTGGCACAACTTGAGCGTCATTTGCTGCTGATTTCGGTTACTGACGGTACCGGCAGCCATCCTGGCTCTCCGTTATGGCCGGTAAAGCGTCTGGCCGATATCAGACCTCAGGAAAGCGCCGAAGCGTTGCAACGGCTAGACATCCCCGCAGATCATCTGGAATGGGTGCGTGGTGGTTTTGAGGATGGCGCTGTTGCCGACGAGGAAGCCTCGTTGATTGCGTTTCTGGAGCGTTATCTGTGCCCCACCGACGTGGTATTTACCACGTGGGCCAACGATGGCCATGGCGATCACGAAGCCGTCGGTCGTGCGTGTGCAAAGGCCTGCATCACGTCCGGAGCGCAGCTGCATGAAGTGCCTATCTGGGCGTGGCACTGGGCGGACCCTGAGGACGAGCGTCTGCCATGGCACCGGGCTCGCAAGCTGTTGCTGGACCCGGAAACCATCGCCCGTAAACGCCATGCTGCTCAGGCCTTCTACAGTCAGTTGCAAGGCGATGCAAACATTGATCTGGCTCCGATTCTGCCGGGTAACGTACTGGAACGATTGTTACAGCCGTTTGAAGTGATTTTCACATGAGCGTCGCTGACGGCTACTTCGAGGACCTGTTTCGCAATGACGACGATCCCTGGGCATTCAAGCAGCGCTGGTACGAACGACGTAAACGAGCGCTCACATTGGCCGCCCTGCCGCGCCAACACTACACCGCGATTTTCGAGCCGGGTTGTGCCAATGGCGAGCTCAGCGCAGAGCTGGCAACCCGCTGCGATGCCCTGACCTGCTGTGACACGTCCAGCCTGGCCGTCGGACTTGCGCGCAAACGATTATCATCGTTCGAGCACGTTCGCGTGTTGCAGGCCCGTTTGCCGCAGCAATGGCCTGAAGGTGAATTCGACCTGATCGTGCTCAGCGAGCTGGGTTATTACCTTGACCTTGATGATCTGCATCAGTGGATAGACCGCGCGCTCGCCGCGCTCAAACCAGATGGAGAACTGCTCGCCTGCCACTGGCGGCCGGACATTGAAGACTGCCCGCTGAATGCAGACCGGGTTCACGCAGTACTGGCGGAGCGGCTGTCCATGCACACACTTTTTGCCCATCACGAACAAGACTTTCTGCTGGACCTGTGGAGTCGTGACGGGACCTCCGTGGCTGAAAAGGAATTTTCGAATGATCGGCGTTCTGATACCGGTTCATAACGAGGAACAACTCCTCGGCCTGTGCCTTGCAACGGTACTGGAGGCGGCGGCGCATCCAGCCTTGAATGGCGAGCGGGTGGACGTGCTGGCCGTGCTGGACAGTTGCACGGATCGCTCCGGAGAGATCGCTCGCGCTTATGGCGTAATGACGCTGGCGCTGACTGCCCGCAATGTGGGCGAAGCCCGTGCCAGGGGCGCTGCCCTGCTGCTCGATCGGGGCGCACGATGGTTGGCATGCACCGATGGCGACAGCAGCGTGGCCAATGACTGGCTGTCCGAACAACTGGCACTGGAAGCCGACGCGGTGTGCGGAACAGTGCTGCCTGACGCCTGGAACGAGAACATCTCGACTGGCGCGCAGGCTGCTTATCTCAAGCATTACCAGCATCGTGACGGACATCGGCATGTGCACGGCGCCAACCTGGGTGTAAGTTCCATGGCTTACTTGCGGGCGGGTGGATTTCCCTCACTGACCTGTCATGAGGACGTTCACCTGGTTCGCCAATTGGAGCTGATCGGCGCGCGCATCGCCTGGAGCTGTCGCCCTCGCGTCACCACCAGTACCCGCCTGGACTCCAGAGCCAGAGGCGGTTTTGGCGACTACCTGAAATCACTGAACGTCTGAGGTAGCGTCCTGCGATGGCTGATGATGGGCAGTCTGCATCCCGGAATGATCCGTATCGTTCGGGCCCAGGGCACTGGTAAAGAAACGCACGGCCTCAGCACTCAGATTACGATGGATATCCTCACGGTCCACTCCTTCCCGGTCGTTGCACAGCATCGGCGTGGTAGCCCGTTGCTCGTCGCTGCACGGCGCCATGAACACAAAATGCCCGGCACCCGCCAGCAGCTTGTAGTCCGGGGCCTGCGGCAACTTGCGCGCCAGGGCCTCAGCATTCCGGTCAAGGGCCAGTAACTGATCGTCATCACCGGCATACATCAGCACTGGCACATGGACGTCGCCCAGCGTCTGGCGACCGAACATCAGAGTCAGTGGGGCCATCAACATCAGCGCACCCACACGCGGGTCAGCCTGGGCGTGCAAGTCATCACGGTCGGCCACCAGCTCGCCTTGGGTCTTGCACGCGTCACGATCGGTCGGACGCTCTGCGCAATACTGTCGCAGGCGTTTCAGATCAGGCTGAGCACCCGCCAGAATCAGCGCAGTCTCGCCGCCCGCCGAATAGCCAATCACACCGACCTGGGTGGCACTCAGATAAGGGGACAGCAAAGGATCAAGCAATGCGGCGCTGATGGCTTCGGATATCTGTAGCGGCCGACCATAAAGATTACTCAGGCTGCCCAGGCGGCTATGGTCACGGTCGTTATCGCCGGGATGCACCACAGCGACCACGACGAAGCCGCGACGCGCGAGCGAGGTGGCCAGATCGTGCAGGGCCAACGGAGTCCCGGTGTTGCCGTGCGACAACAAGAGCAGCGGGAACCGCCCCATCGCGATAGGTACGTCTTCGCCCGCCTCAACCCGGTAACCCTGGATCGTGCTGACCTGCTCGACATCGGTCGAGGGATAGAAGGCGATGGCGTGCATCGGCTGAGAATCCAGCGGGTCAGGGAAACTCAGTTGATGGAATCCTGCGCTCCATTCTTCGCTGGCCTGAACGTGCACCGAAATCAGGCTTTCCAACAGGCAGACCAGCATCACTGCACAAAGACGTACCATGGCAAGGCTCAACCTTCGTAGGTCCGGCGCTCTGACCGGATGTTCCTTTCATGCGCTTGCGTCGAGCATCATGCTCCAGCGCCCCGCTCTCACTGGAAATGAGAGTCTGAATAAGGAAATTAGTGCACAAGGCGGGCCAGATCTCACCGACCGGTTGTCGCAATTGCGAACGGTTCGGCAGAAAGCACCTTATTGATAGGCTCGCATCTTAACTCGGCCAGCTCCGCGTTAGCTGTAAGGAAGCTGTCAAGACTGCATTTGGCACGCTGGATAAACGAAAAACTCCACAGCCCGATTCGCAGGCCGTGGAGTTGAGGTGACGCAGGGGTTCGATCAGGCCGCGAAAAGCGCCTCTTCGATATGCTGCTGGGCAGCAGCCATGGCCGCAGCGCGAGGCTCGTCGCCATAGGCCAGACCGTGAGCGCGCACGAATTGCAGATCGGTCACGCCGATGAAACCAAACAGGACCTTGAGAAGCTCCTCGTGACCTGCGTTGGAAGGCTGATCGAGGTGCAGGCCACCTGAAGTCGACACGATGATGACTTTCTTGCCACCACACAGGCCTTCAGGACCCGCTTCGGTGTAGCGGAAGGTGCGACCCGCCACACAAACGCGATCAATCCAGGCTTTCAGTTGGCTCGAAACGGTGAAGTTATACATCGGGGCACCAATCACCACGACATCGGCATCCAGAAACTGCTGCAGCGTCGCCTCGTTGGCAGCCACTTCCTGCTGCTGTGCAGCGTCGCGGCCCTCTACCGGTGTGCCGGCAGCAGCAAGGGTGGCAGAAGAAAAATGGCCCAGCGGTTCGCTGGCCAGATCACGATATACCACTTGGCTGTCAGCGTGGGCGGACTGGTAGGCCTGAACAACGCTGCGGCTGAGCTGACGTGAAGCGGAGTGGTCGCCAAGGATGCTGGAATCAATATGCAGAAGGGTCATAACGGACTTCCCAAGTGAAATCGCCACTGGGGCGATCAAGTGGTGAGCATCCTATCCTCGTTGCCAATGCCTGATTAGTCTCTCTTTATGCGACTGTTTGTTCTATTTGAGGAACGATGAGCGTTAACGTTGACGGCTCAGCTCTTGAAAAGACGTTTCAAAAGCATCCAGCAGGCCTCTTACTGCGGGAAGCAGGCCACGCCGCGAAGCAAACACCGCGTGCAATATTCCGCATTTGGGACGGTGCGCACCGAACACTTCGACCAGTCGACCTTGCTGCAAGGCTTCCCGGACCAGAATCTCCGGCAGCTGCGCGACACCCACCCCCTGCAAAGCGGCCTGCAGTATCGCGTCAAGGTCGGACGTGATCAGCCTGGGCACATGAGTCACTTCGACGTATTCAACATACTGGCCGGGTACGCGCTCAAGCAGCCAACGATGCTCTGGCCGGGTAGACGGAGAGTCCATGCTGGGCAGTCGTGACAATTCGTCAAACGTCGGGGCGGGGGATAACGTGGCGGCCACATCCGGATGGGCGACCAGTCGCTGGGCGCTATGCCCCAGGGTCTTGACCACTAGTCCTTCGTCTGCAAGCGGCGGAAAACGTACGCGCAACGCGATGTCGATGTTTTCAACCACCGGATCAACACGCCGATTGGTGCTTTCGATGTGCACCTGCACTTTAGGATGCTCAGCCATGAAGCGGGCTATCGCTTCATTGATACCCATCGCCGCCATTGCCGGAGGGCAACTGATGGTGACGCGGCCCTGCGGTTCGGACTTCGAGCGCTGAATGGCTTCTTCGGCAGCTTCGGCCTCGACCATCATGGCCACGCAGTGGCCGTAATAATCGCGCCCGCTTTCGGTCACGGCGAATTTGCGCGTGGAACGCTGAATGAGCCTGACACCAAGACGCTCTTCAAGGCCAGCTATCCTGCGACTGAGCTTGGACTTGGGAACGCCGAGCTTGCGACTGGCCGGCGAAAAACCCCGGCATTCGACTACCTGGACGAAATAGAACAGATCATTGAGATCAAACACCGACCACCTCGCGCACTCAGAGCGCGCGAGTATGGCAGCGTCAGGTCGCAAGCCTCAAGGTCGACGCTTCACGATGCCTGACAGGCTTGCCGATCAATTGCTCGCTGTGAGGAACGCCAGAACAGGCCTGGCGAACGCCTCACCCGCTTCGACACTGGAGAGGTGAGCCCCTTCCAGTTCAATCAATTGCGAGCCCGGGATACGCTCGAGCATGAAATGGCCGTCTGCTGGCGTGGTAACGGGGTCACCCGTGCCGCACACAATCAGCATCGGCACGCTGATCGAGGCAATCTGCTCACGAAAGTCTGCATCACGAACCGCCGCGCAGTTGGCGGCATAACCTTGTGGCGAGGTATTGGCCAGCATGTCGACGATGGGTTGGACCCTGGCAGGTTCAGCCTCTGCAAATGCAGGCGTAAACCAGCGAACTATCGAGGCGTCACGCAATGCGACCATGGCCGCCTGACCATCGCGCAGCACGGCGTCGATCCGCGGATTCCAGATCTCGGGAGTGCCGATTTTCGCCGCCGTATTGCAAACAACGACGCGCTGAAAACGCTCAGGCGCGTTGATCGCCAGCCACTGACCGATAAGCCCGCCCATGGACAGACCGCAAAAAAACGCCTTGTCGATCTTCAGGGCATCCAGCAACGCCACAACGTCATGCCCGTTCTGCTCGATCGTGTAGCTGCCTTGGGTGACCAGCGACTTGCCATGACCACGCGTGTCATAGCGCAGCACCCGGAAATACTGGGTAAACGCAGGTATCTGGTTATCCCACATGTGCAAATCGGTGCCCAACGAGTTGGACAACACCAGCACTGGCGAGGCCACCGGGCCCTCCAGCAGGTAGTTCAATTCACCATCGGCGAGTTGCACGGCAGACATGTGAGGCTCCTGAAAAGGCAAAACCAGCACACTAGTGAGTATGGCAACGGCTTACAATCCGCTGATCGAATATCCGTGCGGCTATCGAACGCCTTACGGTTTGACGAATGACCAGGAGCCCTCATGCACAGAGAAAACATCGCCGCATTTTGCCTGGCGCTGCCCGGCGCGCAGGAAGACTACAAATGGGGAGGCGTCAGGGTGTTTTCAGTGGCACACACCAAGATGTTCGCGGTGATGGACCTGGCAGGCAAAGGCCTGTCGTTCAAGGTCCACCCCGATCTGTTTCTGGGTTACGTCGACCGCCCCTGTATTCGTCCCGCGCCTTATCTGGCGCGAGCACACTGGATCAGCGTGCCGGAGCCGCACGCCTTGAGCGACGAGGAGATTCGCGATCTGCTGACCCGGTCCCATCAACTGGTGGTGAGCCGTTTGCCGAAGCGCCAGCAAATCGCCTTGCTTCTCTGACAGGCAGCTACAGCGGCAGCCAACGCCAGAGTCGACGACCCAGAAACAGCCAGTCGATCCATAACGCTTGATGCACCAGAACGATCAACCAGAAGACGACCTGAAAAGACACCTTGCGGGTCTTGTGCCTGAACACTTGTTGCGCCACCAGCGCGCCCGGCCAGCCCCCCAGAAGCTCCATGGCATGCAACACGTTCTCTAGCGTACGCTGGCCGCCCGCTCCCGCCCGGCGCTTGTCGCGCCGATAAAGCACAAAGGCCAGCATGCTCATGACCAGCATGGCAATTGCCGGGACCATCATGCCTTGCCTGACCCACAGCGACACCGCGCCGTACACCGGCAGCGCGCACAACAGCAACAGCACAAACAACTTGAGTTGCAACTGCTGAACAGGTGGCCTGCTCCGGCTGGCCGACTGCCTTGATTCCCGCTCGCTCGTCATGCCTTGGCAGACGCCCAGTCGATCCAGCCAAACTGCCAGGTCGCCAGAATCAGCAGGCCGAAGGCAATCCGGTACCAGGCAAACACGGCATAGCTATGCGTGGCGATGAACTTGAGCAGCCCACGCACCGCAATCATTGCGAAAATGAACGAAGTGATGAAGCCGACGGCAAAGACGGCAAAATCATCCGGGCGGAACATGTCCCTGTACTTGTAACCAGAGTAGACCGCAGCACCGACCATGGTCGGCATGGCAAGGAAGAACGAAAACTCGGTCGCAGCCTTGCGGGACAGACCGAACAACAGGCCGCCAATAATGGTTGAGCCGGAGCGTGAAGTACCAGGGATCATGGCCAGACACTGCACGAAGCCGATCTTGAGCGCGTCGCTCCAGTTCATGTCATCCACGGTTTTGGTACGCACCGTGTGCTCGCGACGCTCGGCCCACAACATGATCACGCCGCCGACCACCAGCGCAGCCGCCACGGTAATGGGGTTGAACAGGTAATGATGGATCAGATCAGCGAAGATCACGCCAAGCACCACCGCCGGACAGAACGCGATCAACAGATTCAGGGTGAAACGTTGTGCCTGCTGCTGTTTCGGCAGACCGACAACGACGTCGAGAATCTTGCGACGAAACTCCCATACCACCGCCAGAATGGCGCCCAACTGGATGATGATGTTGAACGCCATGGCTCGATCACCGCCGAAGTCGATCAGGTCGGCGACGATGATCTGATGCCCTGTGCTGGAAATCGGCAAGAATTCCGTCAACCCTTCTACAACACCCAAAATCAACGCCTGAGCGGCGGTCCAAAGATCCATCATTCCCCCAAAAGCGATGCCTGCGGCTCGCCCATTCATTAGTGTTGTCGTAAAAAAATGGCTGCCACTATGCCGTTGCAAACCTGAACGGACCTTGAAGAAAGCTCCGCAAAGCGCCGAATGCTAGCAGACCTGCAGGCAACTGACCTGCTGCCAGTATCGCAACCTGCTCTTCTTCCTGCTCTCGCCCATAAACGCTTACAATCGCGCCCCCGCCCGAACGCCATCTATCTGAACAGGAGCTGCCATGTCAGGGCTTGAACTCTTTGCCGCTGCCTTCGGCGTGATCGCAGTATGGCTGACCGTAAAGCAGAACCCATGGGGCTGGCCTGTCGGTCTGGTGATGGTGGTCATCTACATCTGGATATTCTTCGGCGTAAAACTGTACTCGGGCATGTTGTTGCAGGTGATCTACGCCGGCTTGCAACTCTACGGGTGGCTGCAATGGACGCGCCACGGGAATGGCTTGCCGGTTCGGACAGTCACCGCTCTGCAGCGCGGCTCGGTAGTGGCGGGCCTGGGCGTGGGCTGCGTCATCAGCTTGTGTCTGGGGGCAGGCATGGCGCAGTTCACTGGTGCCACTCAACCCTGGCTGGACGCAGCTCTCACGGGTTTCAGCCTGGTGGCACAGGTCTGGATGGCGCAGAAACGCGTGCAATGCTGGCCGTTGTGGGTGGTGCTCGATACGGTTTACGTCGGTATGTTCGTCTACCAAGGGCTGCACCTGGTGGCCGCGGTGTACGGCCTGTTCACCCTCCTGGCCATTCAGGGTTGGCGTGAGTGGCGCAACGATCTGGCGCTGGCCCGATGAAAGTGCTCGTGTTGACTGGCCCGGAGTCCAGTGGCAAAAGCTGGCTTTCCGCGCAGATACAACGCCGATTCGGTGGCGTGCTGGTCGGTGAGTATGTCCGGCATTTCATT
This sequence comes from Pseudomonas californiensis, assembly GCF_021147775.1. GTDB lineage: Bacteria > Pseudomonadota > Gammaproteobacteria > Pseudomonadales > Pseudomonadaceae > Aquipseudomonas > Aquipseudomonas californiensis. Next base: position 85,677 of record NZ_JAGTPK010000013.1, on the reverse strand, counting down.
GAGCAACACGCCCGTGACACCTGTTACAGCGATATCACACCCATCGCTCAAGGACAGCTCGGCAGGGAAGACGCAGCGCGCGCCAGCTCACCCGAGCTGCTGATTCTCGATACGCACCTGTTGAGCAACATACTCTGGAGCGAAGCACTGTTTGGAGATTGCCCGCAATGGATCGAACAACAATTGCTGAGCAGGCACTATGACCTGCACTTGTTGCTGTCCCCCGAGGAAGTCGATTGGGTCAGTGATGGTCAGCGCTGCCAGCCGAAACTGGCTGAACGTCAAGCGTTCTTCAGCGCCAGCCTGGATTGGCTTGACCGCAACTCGCAGCGCTATCAGGTACTCGGCGGCAATTGGGAGCAACGCTGCGAACAGGCCATGGCGGCGGTGATTCAACTGCTGTCAGCCTCACCGGATCTGATGCTTGTGCAGCAGCCGGTAAAAGGTCGGCCGTGAAATGCCCAGCACTCTGGCCGCGACGCTTAGGTTATCGCTGTGACGAGTCAACACATCACACAGAGCCTGACGCTCGGCACGTGATTTGTAATCGTCCAGCGTTCCCATGGCACCTGCGACATCCTCCTCCCCAAGCAAGCCAAGATCAGCCGCTTCAATCTGCCTGCCCTCGGCCAGCACCAGACCACGGCGCACCCGATTCGCCAGCTCGCGAACATTGCCGGGCCAGTCGTGCTTGCCCATGGCAATCAACGCGTCCTGACTGAAATTGCGTGCTCGCCTGCCGGTTTCCTGACTGAAGAAATGTGCGAAATGATTGGCCAGCATCGCCAGATCGCCCAGTCGTTCGCGCAGCGGCGCCGTGCCTACCTGCAACACATTGAGCAGGTAATACAGATCCTCTCGAAAGCGCTTCTTGCGAATTGCCGATTCAAGGTCCACATGGGTCGCGGCCAACACGCGCACGTCCATTACAATGGGTTCGGTACCGCCTATGCGGTCTATCTGTCGCTCCTGTATAAAGCGCAACAAATGGGCCTGGACTTCGAGTGGCAAGTCGCCAATCTCGTCCAGAAACAATGTGCCGCCATTGGCCGCTTCAATACGGCCGATCCTGCGTTCCTGTGCACCGTTGAACGCGCCTTTCTCATAACCAAACAGCTCAGCGTGAATCAGATGCTCGGCAATCGAACTGCAATTGACTGCAACAAACGGCTTGTTACGTCGCTGCGATTGCAGATGTAAAGTGCGTGCAACCAGCTCCTTGCCAGTACCCCGTTCACCACGAATCAATACCGGCGACTCGGTCGGTGCCAATTTACTCAGGAGCCTGCGCAACTCCCGCACCGGTCGGCTCTCACCCAACATTTCATGATCACCGCCTGGCGTATGCGTAGCACCACCTGTGCACAGGCGTGCCATGCCATAAGCCCTGCCCAGGGTGACCTGCATACGGGCGACATCAAATGGCAGGGTATGAAAGTCAAAAAACCACTCGCAGACGAAATCCCCGATCTTTTCCCGGCGCAAATCATCCGGCGTCAACACCGCGATCCATTGCGCATCGGTGCGGCTAATCAGGTCCCTGACCATTTCAGAATGCTCAAAATGAACCGGCATCAGTCGGATAACGCCGACGTCACAGGCCATATCGAGCGATGACTCCAATGGGCTGCTGTGCACCGTCCAACCGGCGGCATGCAACACAGGGGTCAATGCGTGAAGATCATCACAAGGGTCAACAATCAACAGACGTCGCGTTGGGGCCGATTCATGCATAGAGGTTCCTTGGCGCCCGGCGTCTAATGGGGTTATTAAAAACGTTTTATAAACAATATGTTGGCGAGCCCGAACTTTACATTAGCAAATATTTGACACAGCCTTGTACCGTTTACGTCTAACCCCCATAACCAAACGTCATTACCGCTGTAACGCCGTCGTGACGACGCTGCCGAGTCCAGGACTGCATTCTTGCGAACGTTTAAAACGCCACAGTCTTATAAAAATCTGGAAAATTTCTGAAAAGGGTGTGACTCACCAGCGCCTGTCGCTCATCAACACAAGTACCAACAACACAATAACCAGTCGGACGGTCAGCCCACCGACCTGACTGCATTGATATGGGCACCTTGAGGAAACGACCATGAACGCCCCACTGCGCTTCAACGATGCACTCCTGATCGCTGGACACGCTTTTGAACCCTTCCAGTGCGTTGCCTGGGCACCGCAGGACGGGAATGGCGAACTGAGCCTGACGGTGCTGGACCGTATCAGCAACCGCATCGGCCGCAAGCAGATCCCAAGCAGCGCTTACTCCGACAAGGCGCAGCTGGCCAGCGCACTTGAACAGGCCCGCGCAGAAATCGCCAACGACGGCTATGCCCTCAAGCCGTGGACCATGCCCGCCTGATGTCATCAGGGCCATCTGTGATGGCTGAAGTGGGAACGCACTTGCTCACGAAGGTTGAGCGGCAGCCAGTACATCTCTTGCGTATGTAATGGCCTCTTCGTGAGCAAGCTCTCTCCCACAGGAGAATGAAGTCTGAAGTGCGAGCTTGCTCATGAAGGCTTGATTGAGGTCGACATCTTACTGTCGAGCTTCATCCTTATGCATCAAATTGGCGCCAGCTCGTCGATGTGCCGATAATCGGCGCCAAGGGTGCGTGCCAGCTCCCTTGCCCTGCCGAGTCGGATCGGCCCTTTCTCGATATCGATCAGCAAGCTGTCGCAGCCAAAAGCAGGCACGACGGGGAGCTGTTTTATTCTGCCGTCCGTCAGCACCAACACCCGCTGCTGTTCTGCAGGATATCGTCTCTGTCGCTGCGCAAGCCATTCGCCAGCCTGTTCGAGGGCCGCCGACAGCGGCGTACCGCCTCCAGCACCCAGCGCTTCAAGCCACGGGCTCAATGCGGCAGACGCTTTCAGACCCTGATGCTGCCAGCGCGGTGACTGGCCGCTGGCGGTCAGTAGGGCGAGACGAGCGCGACGGCGATAAGCGTCATCGAATACTTGAGACAGCACACCCTTGGCCTGGCTCAGTGCGTGATGCCGGCGTGTCGAAGCCGAGGCGTCGACAATCACCAGCAACAACTCACTCGGTCGACTGCTGCGCGGCTGGCGAATCAGATCATGGCTTTTCTTTGGTCGACCGCGCAGCAGCGTCGGCACCCACTGCACAGCGCCGTCGACACCCGAACGAGCCGGACCTTGCCTGCCAGTCACCAACCGGCCAGGGCGGGGAATGGCATCCGCCCCCTGTGTTGCACGAGGGCGGATGCCTAGGGCTTTTTTGGCCAGCTCGGCACTTCACGACGTGCGCCAGTGGGAACTGCCTGAGCGGGTAAATCACCCCAACTGCCCTGCCCGCCTTGCGTCTCGGTCTGTTTAGGCGGCTGGCCTGGCGGCGGCGTTTCCGGGCTTTGCGGTGGCGGCGCGTGCTCGCGACGTCTATGGCGCAGGGCAAACTCGGCCACTGCATCAATGTCCTGGGTTTCGATCTGTCTGGCACCGCGCCACGCGGCATGTGCCCTGGCCGCTCGCAACCACACGAGGTCGGCACGCATGCCGTCCACGCCTGCGGCAAAGCAACGTTCGGTGATCAGCCCCAGCGATGTGTCATCCAGCTCAATGCTCGGCAACAGCGCACGTGCCTGCTCGCAACGACGCTTGAGCGCGTCCTGATGTTCCTGCCAATGCTGACAAAACCCCTGTGGATCAGCATCGAAGTCCAGGCGCCTGCGGATGATCTGGCCACGCTCGACTGGCAACGTCTGGCCACTCAGCGCCACGTTCAACCCAAAGCGATCAAGCAATTGCGGCCGCAGCTCACCCTCTTCCGGGTTCATGGTGCCAATCAACACGAAGCGTGCAGCATGCCGATGCGAGATGCCGTCACGCTCCACCAGATTCACACCACTGGCAGCGACATCCAACAACAGATCGACCAGATGATCAGCCAGCAGATTGACTTCGTCGACATAGAGAACGCCGCCATCGGCCTTGGCCAACACACCGGGTGAAAAACGTGCCCGGCCTTCGTTAAGCGCAGCGTCGAGATCCAGCGTGCCGACCAGCCGCTCCTCGGTAGCGCCCAATGGCAGGGTGACGAACTGACCGCTTGCCAACAGGTCTGCAAGACCGCGGGCCAGCGTGGATTTTGCCATGCCACGCGGTCCCTCGATCAGCACGCCGCCAATACGCGGATCAATGGCGGTCAGGCACAGCGCCAGCTTCATGTCATCGGCGCCGACTATGGCGGCCAGCGGAAAATGAGGTATGGCGGTCAGGCTTGGGTCAGGCAACGTCATCAGTTCTCTTCTATGTCCAACAACAGATTTTCCAGCGCTTGCTGGTATTCACCGGGTTCCTGCCACAGCCCGCGCTGCTGGGCTTCGAGCATGCGTTCGGTCATGTCGCGCAGAGCATCGGGGTTGTGTTGCTGAATGAATTCCCGGGTCGATGGGTCGAGCAGGTAAGCATCCGCCAGCAGCGCGTACTGGTGATCATCGATCAGCTCGGTAGTGGCGTCGAAGGCAAACAGGAAGTCGACGGTCGCGGCCATCTCGAACGCACCCTTATAACCATGGCGTTTGACGCCGTCGATCCATTTCGGGTTGGCGGCACGCGAGCGGATCACCCGGTTCAACTCTTCTTTCAGCGTGCGGATTTTCGGCAAGTCCGGCTGACTATGGTCGCCATGGTAACTGGCTGTTTTACCGCCGCTGAGGCTCTCGCTCGCGGCCAGCATGCCGCCCTGGAACTGGTAGTAATCGTTCGAGTCCAGCAGGTCGTGCTCTCGGTTGTCCTGATTCTGCAATACCGCCTGGACCTGCGACAGTCGTTGGGCGAACCGTTGCCGGGCCGGCGTGCCTTCGTCCGAGGCGCCATAGGCATAACCGCCCCAGTTGAGATACACCTCGGCCAGATCGTCGCGGCTTTGCCACAAGCGGCCGTCAATCGCGCCTTGCACCCCAGCGCCATACGCACCAGGCTTGGCTCCGAAAATCCGCCAGCCGGCCTGTCGGGCTGCTTCTTCTTCGTTCAGCCCTTCGGCGATGAAACCTTGCCGCTCTTCACGAACCCTGGCCGCCAATGGATTCATATCGTCCGGCTCATCCAGCGCGGCAACCGCTTGCACGGCAGCGTCGAACAGGCGAATCAGGTTGGCGAAGGCGTCACGAAAAAAGCCTGACACGCGCAATGTCACGTCCACCCTGGGGCGGTCCAGCAGGCTGATCGGCAGGATTTCGAAGTCATCAACCCGCTGGCTGCCCGTCGCCCAGACCGGCCGCACGCCCATCAGTGCCATGGCCTGGGCGATATCGTCACCGCCAGTGCGCATGGTGGCGGTGCCCCAGACAGAGAGCCCCAACTGCCGCAGGTGATCGCCATGATCCTGAAGATGACGCTCCAACAGCAGGTTCGCCGATTGGAAACCGATGCGCCAGGCGGTGGTGGTCGGCAGGTTGCGCACGTCCACGGTAAAGAAGTTACGGCCGGTCGGCAGTACGTCCAGTCGTCCACGGCTGGGCGCACCGCTTGGGCCAGCCGGGACGAAGCGGCCACTCAAGGCATCCAGCATGCCCTGCATTTCGCCGGGACCGCAGGCATCGAGGCGCGGGGCAACCACCTCGCGCAAGCTGTCAAGAATCAGCGCAAGGTCGTCGTGCGCAGGTAAATCCTGTATGTGCTCGCCTGCGTCAATGCGTTCGATCAACACGGCGGCATACAGCTCAAGCCGCTCGCGCGCATCACCGGCGCTGCGCCAGGGGTCATCACTGACCGCCAGCAGCGCAGACGGACGTGGGCCTTGCCATGGCTCGGCCAGATCGCAATCCAGCGGGTCAAAGCCCAGATCAAAGGCCTTGCTCAGGGCACGCAGCAGGCTGGACTGGGCACCGCGCCCATCGCCACGCGGAATGCGCAGCAGAGCGAGCAGCGTGTCGACCCGCAACCGCCCTTGCGGTGATTGACCGAAAATGTGCAGCCCGTCGCGAATCTGCGACTCTTTCAGGTCGCACAGGTAGGTATCCAGCCGTGGCAGCCAGACCGCCGCATCGGCATCGCTGCCTGCGGATTCGTCCAGCTCCAGCTCGCGGTCAATACGGGTTTCGCGCACCAGTTGCAGAATGTCGCGTTGCAGCTCCTGGGCGCGGCGCGGGTCCAGCAGTTGCGCTTCGTAGAACTCGTCGGCCAGCAGTTCGAGATTGCGCAGCGGCCCGTAGGTTTCGGCGCGGGTCAGCGGCGGCATCAGGTGATCAATAATGACCGCCTGAGTACGGCGCTTGGCCTGTGCGCCCTCGCCCGGGTCGTTGACGATAAACGGGTAGATGTTCGGCATCGGGCCCAGCACCGCGTCCGGCCAGCAGTGTTCGGACAGGCCGACGCCCTTGCCCGGCAGCCACTCCAGGTTGCCGTGCTTGCCGACGTGCACCACGGCGTGCGCGCCATAAGCCTTGCGCAACCAGAAATAGAACGCCAGATAGCCATGCGGCGGCACCAGATCGGGGTCGTGATACACGGCGCTGGTGTCGACCTGATAACCGCGGGCCGGCTGAATACCCACAAACGTCAGGCCAAAGCGCAGTCCCGCGATCATCATGCGCCCGGCGCGAAACATCGGGTCGGCAGCCGGCTCCCCCCAGCGTGCGTTCACCGCATCGCGGTTGGCTTGCGGCAAATCATTAAAGGCAGACAGGTACTCATCCAGCGCCATGCTCTGCTGACAAGGCCGCAGATCGATGGTGTCCAGGTCATTGGTCACGCCGCCGAGCAACTGCTGGATCAGCTCAGTACCGCTGTCAGGCAAACCTGCCAAGGGATAACCCTCAGCCTCCATCGCACGCAGAATATTCAAGGCCGCGGCCGGCGTGTCCAGCCCCACACCATTGCCGATCCGGCCGTCGCGGGTTGGATAATTGGCGAGGATCAGGGCTACGCGTTTTTCGCCATTGGGCAGACGCGCCAGTTCTATCCAGCGGCGTGCCAGCTGCGCCACGAAATCCATGCGCTCGGGTTGTGCTCGGTAGCACACCACGTCCGACTGGCTGCGCTCGCTGCGCCAGGCCAGGTCCTTGAAACTGATGGGCCGACTGATGATTCGCCCATCCAGTTCGGGCAAAGCGATGTGCATGGCCAGATCACGCGCACCCAGGCCCTGCTCGCTGGCCTGCCACGCGGGTTCGTTGTCTTGCGCGCAGATGGCCTGAATCACGGGCACGTTGCGCCGAAACGGTCGCAGGTGCGGCGCTTCTGGACTGGATTGGGCAAAACCGGTCGTATTGAGGATCAACTCGACTTCAGTTTCATCAAGCCAGTCTTCCACCTGCTTGAAGCAGCCCGGCTCTTTCAGGCTTGCCACCGCGATAGGCAGCGGATTGATGCCCTGCGCCTGCAAACGCGCGCAAAACTCATCAATGAAGCCGGTGTTGGCCGCTTGCAAATGCGAACGGTAGAACAGCAGCGCCACGACCGGCCATTCGATGTGCCATTGCGCCTGCCAATCCTTTACCGCAGCGCTGGCAAGGTTCGGATGATAGACAGCCGTGCGTGGCAACGGCGCAGGCTCGGCCCATGGATAATCACGCGCCAGCCAGGTGCTCGCCATGCAGCGATACAGGTCAAGTGCATTCTGCAGGCCGCCCTGCCGCAAGAACTGCCACAGCCGATCACGCGCAGCGGCCGGGACGGTGCTCAGGTCGCTGAGCTCCGGATCCGGGCGGTCGTCACCCGGCACCAGAATCACTTGCACACCTCGCGCAGCGAGTTCCATCAGGCGCTCGACGCCATAGCGCCAGTAGCCGATGCCGCCGTGCAGGGAGATCAGAATGACTTTTGCGTGGCGCAATACCTCATCGACATACAGATCGACCGAGGCATGATTCTGGACCTGCATCGGATTGGCCAGACGCAGGGTCGGATAATCGTCAGGCAACTGCTGAGCCGCTTCGGCCAGTAACGCCAGGCTTGAATCGCCACTGCAGAGAATCACCAGCTCGGCGGGGGTCTGCCCGAGATCAGCAATACTGTCGTCCGGCACAAAGCCGCCGGGCTGGGTTCTCAATAGATGCATGGGTCAGCCAGCAATCGCAGCGTTGAGTTGGGCTTCAAGTGCCACGGCATCCAGCTCCTGGCCGATCAGCACCAGTTGCGTGACGCGCTGTTCATCGGCACGCCAGGCGCGGTCGAAATGCTTGTCGAAGCGCGTGCCCACGCCTTGAATGAGCAGGCGCATCGGCTTGCCAGGAATGGCAGCAAAGCCCTTGACCCGCAGGATGCCGTGCTGCACGACCAGTTGGTTCAGCGCAGCGAGCAATACGCTTTCGTCCGCCTGGGGCAAGGTGATGGAAATAGAATCGAAAGCGTCGTGATCGTGGTCGTCATGATCATCGCCCTCGTGATGGTCATGGTGAGTCTTGCGGCCATCGATATGCAGCTCGGATTCGGCACCCACACCCAGCAACACGCTGATCGGCAGGCGACCGCTGCTCGCCTCGATCACTTTCACGGCAGGCGGCAGCTCCTCGGCGACTTCGGCGCGCACCGCCGCGAGCCCTTCGGGGCCAATCATGTCGGCCTTGTTGAGGATGACCAGGTCGGCGCTGGCCAGTTGGTCGGCGAACAGCTCATGCAGGGGTGATTCGTGGTCCAGATTCGGGTCGAGCTTGCGCTGCGCGTCCACTTGATCCGGAAATGCGGCAAAGGTACCGGCCAGCACAGCCGGACTGTCGACCACGGTAATCACCGCATCAACAGTGCACGCGTTGCGGATTTCCGGCCACTGGAATGCCTGGACCAGGGGCTTGGGCAGTGCCAGCCCGGAAGTTTCAATCAGAATGTGGTCCAGATCGCCGCGCCGCGCCACCAGCTCACGCATGACCGGGAAAAACTCTTCCTGGACGGTGCAGCACAGGCAGCCGTTGGCCAGTTCGTAAACCCGGCCATTGGCTTCTTCTTCGGTGCAGCCGATGGTGCACTGCTTGAGGATCTCACCGTCGATACCCAGCTCACCGAACTCGTTGACGATGACCGCGATGCGTCGTCCTTCGGCGTTGTCGAGCATGTGCCGCAACAGTGTCGTCTTGCCCGAGCCCAGGAAGCCGGTAACGATGGTGACAGGGAGTTTGGCCAATGTTTTCATCAGGTGCCCTTTGGCAATGCGGCGGGCAAACAGGACGATGGCCACGCGCAAGGCACATGGATCGGATCGCCACCGGATCACCCCGCCCGGTTGTAGTGAGAATTCGCAGGCCGTGGCCCGTATCGAGGCAGGTCTCCTGGCTCACGGCGGCGTATCACAGGCGGTTTGACCCGTGCGATACGCATTCACCGCGCCTTCCCGCCCGAGCAGTGGCTGTGCGATGAACATGACCGTTTACAGTTGCGGGGGCAGCTGCGGCATGGACCGCATTCCCGTCTTAGCTCCGTTCCGGCAACGCCGCGAATGGAGAACCTCGAACCGGCAAGGCTACGCAGTGGCCGCAGACAGGTCAATCGTTCAGATTGACGATGCACTGCTGCCCATGGTCTCCTGTGCGCCTTGTTACGGGTGCCCCTCACGGGGTGAAACGGGAAACCGGTGCGCTCAGAATCTTGAGCAAGTCCGGCGCTGCCCCCGCAACGGTAAGCGAGAGAAGGTCGTATCCACTGTGCCACGGCATGGGAAGGTGACCTTGATCGGCGACCTGGTCGCCCCTCGCAAGCCCGGAGACCGGCCCGACATTTTTGCAATGACAAACCCGCGGTGGGCGGGCGCAGTTGAAACCTCTGACGCCTGTCAGTGGGTTCTTGTGTGCATGCCCACTCGCCAACAATCAAGAGGGATCGCCATGTCGACCATCAGCAGCAGCCAGTCCGCCGCTACCAGTTCAACCCGCAGCCAACGCCTGACAGCCGCCATCAGTGCGGTCTTCCTGGGCGCGTGCCTGGTCTATTTTGCCGGTTTCTCGCACATCGCTGCGGTGCACAATGCCGCGCATGACACCCGCCACAGCGCAGCCTTTCCTTGCCATTGAGGGCAACACAATGTTCAAGCGAATCGCTCAGACGGCAGGCTTTACCGGCCTGCTTGCAGCCCTGCTGCTGACCCTGTTGCAAAGCTTTTGGGTCGTACCGCTGATTCATCAGGCAGAAACCTACGAAAACGCTCCCGCCGAACATGTGCACGAGCACGCTGCTGGCGCAGTGGCCGGGCACAGCCACGAGCATGACGAGGCTGCCTGGGAGCCGGAAGATGGCTGGCAACGTGTGCTGTCTACCACTGGCGGCAATCTGGTGGTCGCGGTCGGCTTCGCACTGATGCTGGCCGGGCTTTATACCTTGCGCGCGCCGGGCCGCACCGTACAGGGCGCATGGTGGGGACTGGCCGGCTTTGCGGTGTTCGTGCTCGCGCCAACACTGGGCCTGCCGCCTGAGCTGCCGGGGACCGCAGCAGCCGAACTGAGTCAGCGCCAGTTCTGGTGGATTGGCACTGCAGCGTCTACAGCCGCAGGACTCGCCCTGCTGGTTTTCGGTCAGGGTCGCCTGCTGAAGTTGCTGGGCGCGGCCATTCTGGTTATGCCGCACCTGATAGGTGCGCCGCAGCCTATGGTTCATGAAAGCCTTGCACCTGAAACACTGGGGTCTCAGTTCCAGGTCGCGTCCCTGCTGACCAACGCCGTGTTCTGGATAGCGATGGGGTTGATCAGCGCCTGGCTGTTCCGTCGCAGTGCGCTTGAGTCGTAAAGATGGCGGCGGCAAACCTGTCTGATCCGCTCTCGATACGCCCGGGTTCTGTTCTGGTAGCCGGGGTGGGGTGTCGGCAGGGCTGCTCGGCAGCCCTGTTGCGCGAGTTGATCGAACAGAGCCTACTGACGCTGGGGCTGAGTCTTTCTGATATCACAGCTCTGGCGTCCATTGATCTGAAAAGTGCGGAGCCCGGCCTGCACGAACTGGCCGAGCAACTGGCAGTGCCGCTGGTATTTTTCAACGCAGCGCAACTGGTGTCATGGGAGCTGCATCTGTCCCACCGTTCACAGCAGGTCTTCCAGCACACCGGCTGTCACGGTGTTGCCGAAGGCTCTGCGCTGGCCCACGCGGCCGAACTGGGCGACGGCAGCGCCCGGCTGTGGATCGAGCGCCGAAAAAGCCCTTACGCGACATTTGCGTTGGCATCCAGCGAAGCACAAAGCGGATAATGCCCTGCCTGCCCTTTCCGGCTTTGAGTCCTGACTTCTGGAGAATCGATTGACCGTCTATTTCATCGGCGCGGGCCCTGGCGATCCCGAACTGATCACCGTCAAGGGACAACGCCTGATACGCACCTGTCCGATTATCATCTACGCGGGCTCACTGGTGCCGGTCGCGGTGCTGGAGGGCAATCAGGCCGTTCAGATCACCAACAGCGCCGAGCTGCACCTGGAACAGATCATTGAACTGATCAAGGCAGCTCACGTTCAGGGCCAGGACGTGGCGCGCGTGCACTCCGGTGATCCCAGCCTGTATGGCGCGATTGGCGAGCAGATCCGCCATTTACGTGAGCTGAACATTCCGTTCGAAATAATTCCGGGTGTCACAGCCACTGCCGCGTGTGCTGCGCTGCTGGGCACAGAACTGACCCTGCCGGACATTTCACAAAGTGTGATTCTGACCCGTTACGCAGACAAGACGGTCATGCCCGCTGGGGAAGAACTGGCGAGCCTGGCCCAGCACCGTGCGACCATGGCAATTCATTTAGGGGTAAAGAACCTGCCGCGCATCGTCGAAGAGCTGATCCCGCATTACGGTGCCGACTGCCCGATTGCAGTAGTACACCGCGCCAGTTGGCCCGATCAGGACTGGGTGCTCGGCACTCTGGCAGACATAGAGGAAAAGGTTCAGGTCAAAGGCTTTCGTCGCACTGCCTTGATACTGGTTGGCCGCGTACTGGCTGACGATACGTTCAGCGAGTCTTCCTTGTACCGGGCAAGCCACGCGCACCTGTTCAGGCCCTGATATCAGGGCTCCAATTATCAGACGTCCCTTAAAAAGAAAACGGGAGCACAGGCTCCCGTTTTCAGTCAGCAGTGCTTGTTAACGACTCAGGCCGCTACCTCATACAGCTTCGGTGCCGCCACTTCGCCGCTCTCCAGGCTGCGGCGTAATACATTGGCTTGCAACGCCGCGGCCTTCATCGCGCTTTCCTTTATATGCCCATAGCCTCGTATCCGCTCAGGCAGACGTGCCAGGCTGAGCGCCGTGTGACGGTTATGCGCTTGAAGATGCTGCAGGATCAGCTCCACATCACCCATATAGCGATCAATCAGCTCACGCTCCTGCTGGCGCTCAAGGCTGCGCCCAAAGGGATCGAACGCCGTCCCGCGCAAGAACTTGAATCGGGCGAGCACATCGAACGCGCGCAACATCCAAGGCCCGAAACTGCGCTTGCGAGGCAACCCGGTATGCACATCGCGCTTGGCCAGCCAGGACGGCGCCAGATGAAACTCCAGCCGGTAGTCGCCCTCGAACTGCGCCTCCAGTTGGCGGGTGAAGTCGCCATTGCTGTACAGCCGCGCTACTTCGTACTCATCCTTGTAAGCCAGCAGTTTGAAGTAGTTGAATGCTACCGCTTCGGTCAGCGTCGGCTGCTGACCGGGGAACACGCGAGACTCGGCCTCTCGCACTCGCTGCACCAGCGCTCGATAACGCTCCGCATACGCACTGTTCTGGTAGTGATTCAAGCTTGCGACATTGCTTTGAATACGCTGATCCAGCTCCATCTGAGGCGGCTCGATATCCAGCCGTTCAGGATTCACGAAGGCTTCGACGGCTGGCAGATCGTGAGCCGCGCGACGGCCCCACAAAAATGCCTGCTGATTGAGGTTGACGGCAACGCCGTTGAGTTCGATGGCCTTTTCGATGGCCGCCGACGTCAATGGGATCAGGCCCAGTTGAAAGGCGTAGCCCAGCATGAACAGGTTGCTGGCGATGCTGTCGCCCATCAGTTTGGTCGCCAACGAGGTGGCTTCGATGAAATGAGTCTTTTCGGCCCCTACCGCGTCGACTATCGTCTGCTTCATCGCCTCCACAGGAAACTCGGCGTCCGGGTTGCGTGTGAACTCAGCAGTCGGTGTCTGCTGACTGTTGACGACCGCGTACGAGATGGCGCTATCGAGCTTGGCAATCGCATCAGGGCCAGCCGCTACCAACAAGTCACAGCCCAGCAAAAGATGTGCTTCACCCGCCGCAATACGTACCGCGAACAGGTCTTGCTGACGGGCAGCAATGCGAATATGACTGACCACCGGACCGAATTTTTGCGCCAGACCGGCTTGATCCAACACGCTGCACCCTTTGCCTTCGAGGTTGGCGGCATAGCCCAGCATGGCGCCAACCGTGGTAACCCCCGTGCCGCCCACACCCGGCAGTAGAATATTGAACGGTCGGTCCAGAGAAGGCAGTGCAGGCTCAGGCAGACGGGCGAACGCCTCGACCTGACTGGGCACCGTCGGCTTGCGCAGCTTGCCGCCATGCACCGTTACAAAACTTGGGCAGAAACCTTCGACGCAGCTGAAGTCCTTGTTGCACGCACTCTGATCGATCTCCCGTTTGCGGCCCTGGGCTGTCTCCTTCGGCAGCACCGACAGGCAGCCGGATTTGACGCCGCAGTCACCGCAGCCTTCGCAGACGGCCGGGTTGATCAGCGCACGTTTTTCCAGGTCAGGCATGGTGCCGCGTTTGCGCCGACGACGTTTTTCAGTGGCGCAGGTCTGGTCGTAGATGATGACCGAAACACCTTTGAACTCACGCAACTCGCGCTGCACGCTATCCAGATCACGTCGATGGTGAAAGGTAGTGATCGGTGCAAAACCGTTACGGTCGGGATATTTGTCCGGCTCGTCCGACACCAGTGCAATGCGTTGTACGCCTTCGTTAAAGACCTGGCGACTCAACTGGTCGACACGCAGCACGCCATCGATAGGTTGCCCGCCGGTCATCGCGACTGCGTCGTTATAAAGAATCTTGTACGTGATGTTGACCTTGGAGGCCACGGCAGCACGCACTGCCAGGTGGCCCGAGTGAAAGTAGGTGCCGTCCCCCAGATTTTGAAACACATGAGGGGTTTCAGTGAACGGGGCCTGACCGATCCAGGTAACGCCCTCGCCGCCCATCTGAGTGAACGTATCAGTTTCCCGGTCCATCCAGATGGTCATGTAGTGGCAGCCGATCCCGGCCAGCGCCCGACTGCCTTCCGGTACGCGGGTCGAGGTGTTATGGGGGCAGCCGGAGCAGAAGTGCGGAGTACGCTGGGTGTTGAACAACGGCGCCTGCAGAGCCTTTTCTTTTTCACTTAGAAACTGCAGTCGCGCTTCGATCTGCGGGCTACTGTAGAAAGGCGCCAGACGCTTGGCGATGACGCGAGCAATCATCGCCGGGGTCAGTTCGCTGAGATTGGGCAGCAATGAGCGGCCGGCCTCGTCAAATTCACCCACGACCACCGGGCGGCGGTCCACAGGCCAGTTGTACAACTGGCCGGTGAGCTGGTCCTCGATGACGCTGCGTTTTTCTTCGACGACCAGAATCTCGTCCAGACCTTCAGCAAAGTCGTGAACCGACACAGGCTCGAGCGGCCAGCTCATACCAACCTTGAGCACGCGGATGCCGACTTGATCGCATAGCTGCTGGTCGATACCCAGCTCTTCGAGTGCCTGGCGCACGTCCAGATACGACTTGCCGGTGGTGATAATGCCCAACCGCGGCTTGCTCGAATCAATGACCACCTTGTTCAACTGGTTGGCCCTGGCAAACGCCCTCGCTGCGTAGATCTTGTAGGTGTTGAGTCGCGCTTCCTGTGCCAGCGGAGGGTCCGGCCAACGAATGTGCAGACCGCCTTCGGGCAGCACGAAGTCTTCAGGGATGCGGGTTTCCATGCGCAGTGGATTGACTTCAACGACCGCAGAGGAGTCGACGTTTTCAGCAATCGTCTTCATCGCGACCCAGCAGCCGCTGTACCGCGACAATTCCCAGCCGATGATGCCGTAATCAAGAATTTCCTGAACGTTGCTGGGGTTGAGCACCGGGATCATCGAGGCAATGAATGCGTGTTCACTCTGGTGCGCGATGGTCGACGACTTGCAGCCGTGATCGTCACCGGCCAGGATCAGCACGCCGCCCTGAGCCGCGACACCGGCCGAGTTGCCATGCTTGAACACGTCACCGCAGCGGTCAACGCCCGGCCCTTTGCCGTACCACAGCGCGAACACACCATCGTATTTGCCATGCGGAAACAGGTTGACCTGCTGACTGCCCCACACCGCAGTGGCTGCAAGCTCTTCGTTGATACCAGGTTGAAAATGGATAGCGTTCTGCTGGAGGTAATCCTTGGCGTCCCACAGGCTTTTATCCAGGTTACCCAAGGGCGAACCACGGTAGCCGGAGATGAACCCCGCCGTGTTCAGGCCCCGCGCTTCATCGCGCTGTTTTTGCAGCATCGGCAACCGGGTCAATGCCTGAGTGCCGGTCAGGTACAGGTTGCCGGTGGCGAGCCGGTATTTATCATCCAGACGAATATCAGCCAGAGACATGCGGATACCTCTCTTGTTCTTATTAGTAATGACCATTCGCCGAGACGGTCCAGCCCGGCGGCCTTGTCATTAGACTGCCAGTAGAAAAGAGGCTTTTTCTTTCTAAATTCGCGCGGATCTGCTGATATTGGACATGCTTCATTCGACAAGAACAAAAAACAAGGTCAATTCATGCAACCAAAATTGAGTCCCATTGATCGCAAGATTCTTCGTCTGCTGCAGCACGATGCCGATCTCTCGGCTGCGGAAATCGCTGAGCGGGTCGAGCTGTCACAGTCTCCGTGCTGGAGACGCATTCATCGATTGCAGGAAGACGGCGTGATTGAGCGGACTGTCGCCCTGCTCAGCGCGCAAAAGTTGGGCTTGAGCATGACCGTATTCGTCGAGGTAAAGCTGTCGGGGCATGGGCGGCGCTATCTGGCCGAGTTCGAGGAGGCCATCATTGGCCACCCCGAGGTATTGGAGTGTTACACGATGGCAGGCGGAATGGACTTCATGCTCAAGGTCGTGGCGCAGGACATCGCCAGCTATGAGCGCTTTCTACGCGACCACTTGCTGCAGCTGCCACATGTACAGGAAGCGCACTCCAATATCGCCATGAGCACGGTTAAGCGAACGACAGAGCTGCCGCTGGAGTAGATAAAGAGGCTGTTGCCGTCGATCCACCAACGAGCGTCAGTGGATTGTTTTTTTCAACGAGAGCAATAAAAACATTTGACTTGCAAATGATAATGATTATTATTGCATCAGCGAGTCGCGAGGCTCGCTGGATAACCTGGAAGTCTTAGGTCGGCTTCCGGATTATCTCCTCATCAGGCTAATCACGGTTTTTGACCCGGCTCTTTTGCCGGGTCTTTTTTTGGTTTTTTCGCTGCTTCAGGCTAATGAAGTCTTTGAGTTGCGTCTTCGCGCAACAATGGCGCCGATAATAGCAAAACACTGTCTCTTGTGTTCTCCCATTTACGCTCGAACTTACAGATTTCGGCAGATAAACGGTAACTGCAGCATTTTTTCACTTGAGAATGATTCTCGAATTCATTAGCTTCATGCTGTCATGGACGCAACCTATCGGCTCAAGGAAGAATTTCTATGGAAGATCAGCGAGCGATACATCATGAGTAGCCAACTCTCGACTTTATTGCCTCTGCCCAACCGACTGCTCGATACACCACCGTCAACTCTGACACTGGAATACTGCCGCTGCCTGAGCAGACTCTCGCGCCGCACCCGACAGATTTTCCTGCTCAGCCGTCTGGACGGACTGAACTACACCGACATCGCCCGGGCCATCGGCGTCGATCTGGCGAAGGTCGAAACCTCCATGGTTCGCGTTCTGCGCCAAGCGCGCCGACAGTCTTGCGAAACTGACGACGCTGTTCAAAAACAGGCCAGCCGCTGGTATGTCCACTTACAGAGTCCAACCACGACGGCAAGCGAGCGAATCGCCTTCCGCCATTGGCTTGATGCTGATCAAGGCCACCTGCTCGCGTTCCAGAACACCGAACGCTTATGGCGCCAGTTGCAGGCACCCGCTTCGCTGCTGGGCGTCAATGGCTGGCATCGACGCAAACGCCGCGCCTGCCTGGGCTGGTGCCTGTTCACGGCCTTTCTGTGCAGCTTGCTGGTAACGGCCGAAGCTTTTACCTGACACGGCAAATAGTGGGCTGCGCGCTGGAGAGAAGTTTACGTCGCAAAACGAGTAATCGATCGGTGTACAGTAATAGCCTGACAAGGCCTTTACGTATGCAGGAATACACCGTGACCCTCACCTTCAGCGCAGACTTCGACAGCGGCAACATTCAAGTTCTGGACGCCAGCGACACCACCCGTGTGCAACTGGCGATCCGCCCTGACACCCGAAGTCCTCATTTTCAGTGGTTTCATTTCAAGGTCGACGGGTTGACGGTCGGCGAAACCCACGGCTTCAGCCTCACCAACGCCAGCGAATCGGCGTTCAGTAATGCCTGGACCGGTTATAACGCCGTGGCTTCGTACGATCATCAGAACTGGTTTCGGGTGCCTTCAAGCTTTGATGGCAAGGCGCTTGACTTCAGCCTGGCACCCAATGAGCCGCACATCTGGTTTGCCTACTTCGAACCTTACAGCCGCGAACGGCACGACTGGCTGATGGGCGAAGCGCTGGAAAAGGCAGGCACGCAACTGTTGAGCGTCGGCAAGAGCGTCGAAGGCCGCGATATTGCGCTGTTACGCAAAGGCAGTGGCGCCGAAGGGCAACGCAAGATCTGGATCATCGCCCAGCAACATCCTGGCGAGCATATGGCCGAATGGTTCATGGAGGGCGTGATCGGACGCCTCAAGCAGCGGGACGACGCCGTTCTGAATGAGCTGCTGGCCCAGGCGGATTTGTATCTGGTACCCAACATGAATCCGGACGGCGCGTTTCATGGTCATCTGCGAACCAACGCCAATGGCAAGGACCTCAATCGTGCCTGGCAGGACAGCACGCAAGAGCAAAGCCCTGAAGTATTTTTCGTCAGGCAGCAGATGGAAAAGCACGGTGTAGACATGTTTCTCGACGTGCATGGCGACGAGGAAATCCCTTACGTCTTCACCGCAGCCTGCGAAGGGAATCCGGGCTACACCGCCAAGCAGCAACAGCTGGAAGCACAGTTTCGCAGCCGCCTGGGTGAAGTGACGGTGGACTTCCAGAGCGTTCATGGCTATCCACGCAGCGCACCTGGCCAGGCCAACATGAATCTGGCCTGCAACAGCGTCGGCGAACGGTATAAATGCCTGTCACTGACGCTGGAGATGCCCTTCAAGGACAACGATAACGCGCCAGATCCGACCACCGGCTGGTCAGGCAAGCGTTCGGCGCAGTTGGCTCACGACGTGTTGAGTGTGCTGGCCGAGATGGTCACCGACCTGCGCTAAGCCAGCCCCGTCAGTGCAGACGCCCATCTATGCGTGGACGTCTGCCTGCGGACCGGTTGCCCGACGAAGCAGCAGCCCGATCAGCGCCGACAATGCCAGAACGATCACCACAGCACCGTACACGTTGCTGGTCATCACCAGCCCCACCGAGTGTGCGAAAAAACCTGCAGCCAGCGCAGGCAGGCAGAACGCCAGGTAGCTGAGCACGAGAAACGCAGACATCAGCCCTCCCCGCTCATGAGCATGGGCCAGCGGCATGAGCATGCGCAACGCACCGAGAAAGCTCGCACCAAAGCCAATACCGGCTAACACCGCACCCACGAAAAACAGCCACAGCAGACCGCTGTTGATTGCCAGCAGAATGACCGCCACGCCCACTGGCAGAAAGCTCGCGCCTACCCATAACCCAGCGACAGGCTCGCGCTGACGCAGGGTCAGGATGGACAACGCACCACTAAGGGTCAGTGCCGCCACCGCAAGCCCGCCATTCAGCGGGGACGCAGAGCCTGTTGCCGCTGTCAGCAGCGACGGGCTCAGTGACAGAAAGAAACCGCCCAGCGCCCAGGCCGCGATGTCTACCGGCAGTACCAGCCACAACATGCGCCTGGCCTGGACGGGCACATGCAAAGACGGTTTCAACGAATGCCAGACGCCCGGCTGCGGAGTGACGGTTTCAGGCAACCAACGGACACAAATCGCCTGGACCAGAAACGCTGTCAGCAGAAGGCAATAAGAAAACAGCAGCGGCATGGGCGCATATTGCACCAGCAGTGAGGTACCCAGCGCACCGACAGCCATGCCGAGCATCGGTGAGATGCTGTTGATCAGCGGTCCGTTCGCCTGGTCGCTGTCCAGTAATGCCGCCCCCAAAGCACTGGCAGCGAGGCCCGTCGCAAAGCCCTGCAAAATACGCGCAGCCACCAGCCAGCTTACGTCACTGGCCACTATGAATAGCAGCATCGACAGGCTTTGCAGCAGCAGAGCACCCAGAATGACTGGGCGTCGGCCCAGATAATCCGATAACGATCCGCCGATCAGCAAAGCAGCCAGGAGGCTCAAGGCATACACAGCGAAAACCAGTGTCAGCGTGCCGGATGAAAAGCCCCAGGCTTCCTGATACAGGTGATAAAGCGGCGTTGGCGCGCTGGATGCTGCAAAAAAGCACAGCGTGGTAATGGCCAGAAAAATCAGGCGACCACGAGCCCGGCGATCCGTGTTCGGGTTCTGCAAAGGATCGGACATCGGTACACTCTCCAATGACGAGAATCGTTAAAGCCATAAGTTAGCTTTTGCGGAGTGTGCTACTCGCCCGCTCTTAAAGCAAATACTTTGTGTTAAGGTCTGTCGCATGGCTATCAAAGAAGCAGTACGCACCGGAGGCCGCAGCGCCCGTGTGCAGGAATCCATTCACCGCGCCGTTCGCGATTTGCTGCTGGAGCACGATCGCTCGTCACTTAGTGTGCCGATGATCGCCACCCGAGCCGGCGTCACTCCCTCGACGATATATCGGCGCTGGGGCGATCTGACGACCTTGCTGGCAGATGCTGCGGTCGAGCGGCTGCGTCCGGACGAGCCGGTTGACCAGGGCAGCCTGCGGCAAGACCTGCTGACCTGGAGCGAAATGTACCTGGACGAAATGTCATCTGCTCCAGGCCGCGCCCTGATGCGCGACGTGGTCGCCAGTACCTCGGGATGTGTCGGGAAATGTGCAGCGATGGTCCGTGAGCAGCTACAGACAATCATCGATCGGGCAGCCGGTCGCGGAGAACCTTCACCCAGCGCCGATGACCTGATCGATGCCATTGTCGCGCCGATGATCTATCGAATCCTGTACTCCGAAGCCGCGCCTTCACAGGAACGCGTGCGCCTGTGGGTCGAACGCTGCCTGGACTGATCGCCTGTCACTGCGCCCAGCGACCGCAACTCCCGCTATCATGGGCGCCCTGTCCGATCACTGACTGAACCTACCCATGATGCACACCCTTGCAGACCTACGCGCCGGTACGCTGGCGGGTATCACGCGGCTGGACCTTTCCTGCGACCTGCGCGAATTCCCCCAGGAAATATTCGACCTGGCTGACACACTGGAGGTGCTTAACCTCAGCGGTAACGCATTGAGCAGCCTGCCCGATGACCTGCACCGGCTGAAGCACCTGCGCATCCTGTTTGCCTCGGATAACCGCTTCAGCGCGCTTCCAGATTGCATCGGCCTGTGCGAGCAGTTGCAGGTTGTCGGCTTCAAAGCCAATAGTATTGCGCAGGTCAGCGCCTCTTCCCTGCCGCCGCGCCTGCGCTGGCTGATTCTGACCGACAACTGCATCGAGTCATTGCCTGAGGAATTGGGCCAACGTCCCGACCTGCAAAAGCTGATGTTGGCGGGTAACCGCCTGCGCACGCTGCCATCCAGTCTGGCCAACTGTCATCGGCTTGAGCTGATTCGCATCGCGGCCAATCAGTTGACCGAGCTACCGGACTGGTTGTTGCAATTGCCCTCGCTTGCCTGGCTTGCGTTTGCCGACAACCCGTTGTGCCCCGAACCTGCTCAACTGCCCATCCAACAGATCCCCTGGCCACGCCTTAGTCTCACCCATCGCCTCGGCGAAGGCGCGTCTGGCATCATTCAGCAGGGTTTCTGGATGGCGCCAGAGGGCGAGCGCACCGTAGCGGTGAAACTGTACAAAGGCAGTATCACCAGCGACGGCTCACCGCTTAACGAAATGGCAGCCTGCATCGCAGCGGGCCGCCATCCGCATCTGATCAAGGTGCTGGGGCAAATCTCAGAACATCCCGAACAGCAGAATGGCCTGGTGATGGCCTTGATAGCGCCTGACTTCACCAATCTGGCCGGGCCACCCAGCCTCGACTCGTGCAGCCGGGACGTTTACGCCATCGAGACACGATACTCACTGGCTGCCTTGCTGCACCTGGCTCAAGGTATCTCGTCAGTCACTGCGCACTTGCATGCCCACGGCATCACTCATGGCGACCTCTATGGTCACAATATCCTCGTGCAAAAAGACGGCAACAGTCTGCTGGGCGATTTCGGGGCGGCATCGTTCCACCCCTCGTTGAGGGCAGGCGAAGCACTTGAGCGGATCGAGACGCGCGCGTTCGGAATTTTACTGGGAGAGTTGCTGGAGCGCTGCGATGCAGAACCAGCGCACGCCGCGATCATCGATCGCGTGAGCAGCCTCCAGGCAAGCTGCACGCAGGGCGACTGCAGGAGCAGACCGTCAATGGCCAGCGTTCATCAACAATTGATGGCGTGGAGCGTCTGAGACGCCCCACTGCGCACGGCAGGCTGATCAGCCTGCCAGGCCCACGTAGACGTTCTGCACGTCGTCGTGGTTATCGATGGCCTCGAGAAACGCTTCAACCTCGGCCATCTGCTCATCAGTCAGGCCGTCGACCGTACTTTTGGGACGATAGCCCAATTGGGCAGACTGAACGGTAAAACCAAACTCGGGAAGCAACTTGCACACCGCGTCCATGTCGGTCGACTCGGTCAGGAACAGGGTTGCGCCCTCTTCAGCCGCTTCAAAATCCTGGGCACCGGCTTCAATGGCAGCCAACTCCGCATCGGCGTCCGGGGACGCAGGCACGGCCTCGATCATGCCTTGATACAGAAAGTCCCAGGACACCGAGCCTGCTGCACCCAACTGGCCTTTGCGAAACAGCACACGAATTTCAGAAACAGTGCGGTTGATGTTGTCGGTCAGGCACTCGACGATCACCGGTACGCGGTGCGGAGCAAAGCCTTCATAGGTCAGCCGCTCGAAGGTGACGCTTTCGCCCAGCAGGCCAGCGCCCTTCTTGATTGCCCGCTCCAGAGTTTCGCGCGGCATCGACGCCTTTTTCGCCTGCTCGACGACCAGCCGCAGTCGTGAGTTCATGTCGGGGTCGGCGCCTGCACGGGCAGCGATCATGATTTCCTTGGACAGCTTGCCAAAGGTGCGCCCCTTGGCATTGGCTGCCGCCTCTTTATGCTTGACCTTCCACTGTGCGCCCATGTCTGCTCTCTCGATCCGATTTGCGTCCTGCCGCCCGCCCCCGCGAAACAGGCACGCTGGGCTTTGGCAAGACGTTGAAAATAGCGTTACCGGCACCAATGCCGTTCAAGCGGCGCATTTTATACGCGATCACGCCAGATGAAACCCCTCATGAAGCATGATTGCCGAAACGAACTGACCGAGCCCCCTCTGAACGGAAAATGGGCAACTGTCCTGCCCTCGTCATGTTTTGTAGTCCTTTTCTGAAAAAACTTGAAACAGCGCTTTTCACGCGGTGCATTCCGTACCCTTGACCTCTCGAATTTCATGCTGAGAGAACCTGCGGATGTGCGAAGACCAGCCAATGCCAATGACCCTGACGATTGCTGGATACTCAGTAAATCTGCATGTCGTCAGTTTCACGGGTCTGGAAGCGTTGAATGAGGCGTACCGCTTCGATATTGATCTGATCAGCCCAGACAGACATCTGGACCTCAACAATTTGCTGGACCGCACCGCGTATCTGAGCGTGCACCCCGACCATGATGGCGTGCATGGCCGCGTGCAGAATGCGGTGCAGATCTACTCGGGAAATGGCCTGAGCCATTACCGCGTTGCGCTGGGTCCCGATTTACAGCGACTCGCGCTCCAGCCCCGGCGCCGACGTGTTCATCACCCACTATCAGCACCGCAGTTGATCGTTCTGCTTCTCGAGCAGCAAGGCATTGACGAGATCGCCTACCGCTTTGACCGCATGACAGGCCTGTATCCTTGCCGCGCGTTGTGCGTTCAGTTCGACGAGAGCGATCTGCATCTGTTGCAGCGTATCTGTGAAGAAGAAGGCATCCACTTTCATTTCGAGCACACGCCGACGCGCCACACACTGGTGTTTTCCGACGACCCCGCCAGCTTTCCCGAACGCAAGGAACCTCTTCGGCTCCGTCACCCTGACGGAACACACCCAAGCGCGCCCAGCCTTGTTTATCTGGACGAACAGCTGTCCATTGACCGCAGCTACCTCAGTGCTGTCAAACCGCTGCATGGTCCTGCTGTTTTGAGCGAACCAGCGAATTGCGAGGGGCAGGCCTCAGCAAACAATCAGCCTTTTGCGCAGCCCTCTGCTGCCGGACCTATGGATCAGGGTGAGCGATTGTCCAGGCAGCGCAGCTTACGCCAGCTGGAGCGCTTGCGCTGTGAACGTCGGAACATTCGCGGCGCAAGTCATCAGCCGATGCTGTCCAGCGGTCAGGTCATGCAGGTGCTCGACCACCCTGAGCCCTTTTTCAATGACCAATGGCTGCTGACCGAAGTTTGCCACGCAGGCAGGCAGTTACAGGTACTTGAAGGCTGTGATCCCCATGACATAGCCGCCGTTCTGGGCCGGCTGCCCGAAGCGCGAGTGTTTCAGGACGAAGCGGTCGACGAGGCAGGCAGCGGGTACATGAACGATTTCACAGTCATCCCCTGGTCAATGCCATTTCGGCCCGCCCTCAAACACCCCAAGCCATTGGTCACCAGCCCGCAGGCTGCCACCCTCGTGCGTGGGTCTCGTGAGCCGGCGAAAGGCAGCGACTCCGGGCGTGTAGCGATTCGCTTCGACTGGCAGACACCTGTCAATGCCGGATCTGGGCAATGCGATGCGCAACCCTGGCCGCTGGCCCATGTCGCATTGAACGTATCCAGCCTGGCCGAATTCCGGGAGGCCGGAACTCGGGTCATGGTCAGGCATTTCGACAATGATCCGGACAGGCCGGTCATTCATGAACTGCTGCCGCTGCCGCAGACCAAATCATCAGGCCCCCGCTTTCAATTCGACAGTGGCGTTGTTGACGCTCTGCCGAGCCCGCACCTGCTTCAAAATCAACGCCTGTCCATCGACTCGGATCAGCGTATGACCGTGCGTACCCGTCAGAAAACGCTGCGCATCTTGCCTGACATGATCTCTTTTACGGACGCTGGCGCGCCCCTGACGCTGCCCGGACGGCTATCAACGCTGCGGTCACGACCGATCAACGACCTGCGCCTGACTCAAAAGCCGGGGCTACAGGGGGCTCCATTGGCACGACGCGTCTGGCACATCGTCAGGATGCGCGAACCCGGCCTGCAGCACCTGGCCAGACTGGCGCCGGAGCACCTGCTGTTCGAGGGTAAAACCGATGACCATGGGTACCTTGGCCTCACCGAGGCGCAGCGTCATCAATTGGCCGTTGAACATGCACACCCCCCTGGAGCTATGCCTGGTTCATCCGGGGCATTGCATCGCACTGCATCTTTACTTCCAGCAGAGCTGGACCCAAGAGCAGCGCAATGCATTAGCGATCAGCAGTCCTTGAAACTCGCCGGGCGCTTTTCGATGAAGGCTTTCATGCCCTCTTTCTGATCCTGGCTGGCAAACGTCGCATGGAACACCCGGCGTTCAAAACGAATGCCCTCGGCCAGACTCACTTCAAACGCGCGGTTGACGCTTTCCTTGACCAGCATGGCGACCGGCAAGGATTTTTCGGCGATACAGGCTGCAGCAGTCAGGGCTTCATCAAGCAATTCTTCAACAGGTAGCACCCGAGATACCAAGCCTGCACGTTCCGCCTCATGCGCGTCAATCAAGCGACCTGTCAGACACATCTCCATGGCTTTGGCCTTGCCCACAGCGCGGGTCAACCGCTGAGTGCCGCCCATGCCCGGAAGAACGCCGAGGTTGATTTCCGGCTGACCAAAACGGGCATTCTCGGCCGCCAGAATGAAGTCGCACATCAATGCCAACTCACAACCTCCACCCAACGCAAAACCGGCTACCGCCGCAATCATCGGCTTGCGCCGGGCAGCGACCCGATCGCTTTCTCGAAACAGGTCGTCCAGATAGATCTGCGGGTAGCTCAGATCGACCATTTCCTTGATGTCCGCGCCAGCAGCAAATGCCTTTTCAGAGCCGGTCAGCACGATACAACCTATTGAGCCATCAGCTTCCAGAGCGTCCAGAACATGGTTCAATTCATCGATCAGCTGAGCGTTCAAGGCATTCAATGCTTTGGGTCGGTTCAACGTGACGAGCGCGACACCACCTATAATCTTTGTTAGCAATGTTTCATAAGCCATTGATTAATATCCGTTTGTAAAAACGCTCAAAAAACATCCAGAAACTATAATCAGTTTCATGAAAAATACTTAACTCATTGATATATATGACTAATCGGTAATTTCAAATGCAATCGCAGTCGCTTCGCCACCACCGATGCAGATGGCGGCCAGACCGCGCTGGAGCTGACGACGCCGCAACGCCGCGAGCAGGGTCACGATGATGCGCGCACCCGAGGCCCCTATCGGATGGCCCAGTGCGCAAGCCCCGCCATTGACGTTGACCTTTTCGTGGTGGATTCCAAGATTGCTCATGGCAACCAGTGGCACGACGGCAAAGGCTTCGTTGATCTCAAACAGATCGACGTCATCCACCGTCCAGCCAATCCTGCCAAGCAGGCGTGTGATCGCGCCGATCGGCGCCGTTGGGAACAGACCCGGCTGGTCAGCAAAGGCCGCATGCCCGCGTACCACGGCCAAAGGTTTCAAACCACGCCTTAGCGCCTCGGACTGACGCATCATCAACAGCGCTGCGGCCCCATCGGAAATCGAACTCGAATTGGCTGCCGTTACAGTACCGCCCTCATGGAAAGCAGGTTTAAGCGTCGGAATCTTGTCCAGACGCGCCTTGGGCGGCTGCTCATCGTGAGTGATCAGGCGCTGCTCTTTCCCGACAGTGACCTGAACCGGAACGATCTCGGCATCAAAATGGCCGTCGCTGATAGCCTGCTGCGCGCGTGCCAGCGAGGCCAGTGCAAAAGCGTCCTGAGCTTCACGACTGAAGCCATTGATCTGCGCGCAATCCTCGGCGTAGGTACCCATCAGCCGACCCGGCTCATAAGCATCTTCAAGGCCATCGAGAAACATGTGATCCAGCGTTCGGCCATGCCCCATTCGGTAACCGGACCGCGCGCGATCCAGCAAATAAGGCGCGTTGGACATGCTTTCCATACCGCCCGCAACGACCATGCTCGCGCTGTCTGCCAGCAGCAGATCATGCGCCAGAATGGCGGTCTGCATACCCGAGCCACACATCTTGTTGACCGTGGTGCA
Source organism: Pseudomonas californiensis (assembly GCF_021147775.1). Classification (GTDB taxonomy): domain Bacteria; phylum Pseudomonadota; class Gammaproteobacteria; order Pseudomonadales; family Pseudomonadaceae; genus Aquipseudomonas; species Aquipseudomonas californiensis. The sequence goes on along the minus strand of NZ_JAGTPK010000013.1, from coordinate 59,174 downwards.
CCGCGTCCCCGTGCTCAACCCGGCACCCAGTGCGGCCTGCCGCGCTGGCGCCTGCCCAAGACCGGCTGGCAACACACAACCGAACAACACCTCGTCTATTTCGCCGGGATCAATGCCTGCGCGCTCAATAACTGCCCGAATGGCTTCAGAGCCCAGCTTCGTCGCGCTCAGCCCTTGCAAATCACCTTGAAAACCGCCCATGGGCGTACGCGCAATACTGACGATGACGACGGGGTCTTGATGAGGGTTCGTCCTTTCGATGGACATCGCAATCTCCAGTTTTCTTGTTATTGGATGACTTCATTGAGTCATTGAAATCATCACCCCCTGCGTCCGACGGCGCAACGGCTGAACAGGCAGATTAGCTGCTATACGAGAGAGTGGGGGGTGATCCAGGCATGGCGGGCAGAGATATCGATCCGCGAATCTCTAACGCACGACGTGGTCTGAGAGTCGATACTCACCCAGAAGCTGACCCAGGCAGATTCTCACCAGGAGCTCACGAATGAAGCTGCACCTGTCTCGCACCCTGCTTTCGGGCTTGCTGATCGTCATGCTGAGTGCTTGCGCCCTGCTGCCCAATCGCGCTCCGCTGGCCATCAGCGTGGTCGGCATCGAGCCGTTGCCCGGTCAAGGGCTGGAGCTGCGTATGGCGGTCCAGCTCAGATTACAAAACCCCAACGACATGGAGATCAGCTACAGCGGCGTTGCGCTGGACCTGGACGTGAACGGCCGATTGCTGGCCTCAGGCGTCAGCGATCAGAACGGTACCATCGGGCGCTTCTCGGAAGCGGTGCTGGTAGTGCCAGTCAGCGTGTCGGCATTCTCGGCACTGCGCCAGGCACTTGGGCTTTCCCAGGGCCAACGCCTGGACAACCTTCCTTACACCTTGCGCGGCAAGCTGGCTGGCGGCCTGTTCGGCACCATGCGCTTTCGCTACAGCGGAACACTGGACCTGCGCCAGGCCGAGGGCGACCCGTGGTAGGCATCAGGCTGGCCGCCGAATGTCGAGTTCGAGGCGGTCTTGATCAAATGGCCTGACCGTTACTTTGAAGCCGCGACCAGGCGGTTGACTTCGCTGCGTACCATATTGGCGTATTCCGGAGGGCTCATCGTATCCAGTTCGGAGCGAACCCACTCGGACCATTTGCCCTTGCGTTTGGCGCGTTCGCCCATCAAGCGAGCAGCCTCGCCTTTGGCCTTGCCCAGGTTGCTCTGCCAGAGATCGAACAGACGGGATTTCTCATCTTCGATAGCGGCGCGTTCAGGGAGCGGCCGATTGGCCAGATTGAAACTCATAGCGTTCACCTACGACTAAAAACGGCTGCATCTTACACCCGCAATGTCGATGACTTGCAGAGTCTTACGTCAGGTTGCTTACACCGTTGCAACTTTTCGCAAGCGGGAAGACTCCATTGATCACTATTGCCATCACTTGAAAGGAAAATGCCATGGCTCGCAAGACCGCTGCTCAAACCTCTGCTGATCAGATCAAAGACCAGGCGTTCAGCGATTTGCAGGCGCTTATCGAAGAATCTGACAAGCTTTTGAAAGAAAGCGCTGCGCTGGTAGGCGAAGAGGCTGAAACACTGCGCGCCCAATTGAGCCTGAAGCTCAAGCAGGCTCTGGACTCGATGTCCAGCGTGCGTGAACGCACCAAGCCGGTGGTTGAAGCGACTGAAACCTACATCGGTGGCCACCCGTGGCAAACCGTGGCGATTTCTGCTGGCTTCGGGTTGGTCGTAGGCCTGCTGTTGGGTCGTCGCTGACAGAAAACCCCGCTTGAGACCCGGCGCGGGCGGCTGGATGGCCCGCGCTGATGGTCAGATCTTACGCAAAGAGAACATCCTGGCGGACAGTCACTTGGTGTACTGGATCACCGAGGGCTCGGTAAAACGATGCGACTTGGTCACTTTCGCCTGTAGCAATACGCGCTGCTCTTCAGCCTGATCCTGGCTTTCATAAGGCCCCAGCAACAACTGTTGCTTGCCGTCGATTATCACGACAACTGGGGCGTAGCTGCGCTCGAGCAACCAGGCACTGGTGTCGCTCACCGCTTCTCGCGAATTCATTTGAATAAACCACTGCGGACCGGTCACAGCGGCAGTCTTGACGGTTTCCTGCGTTTTCGCCCTGGTTGTCGAGCCAGGCCCGCTTGCATCGCAACCCGCCAGAATCAGCACCGCTATCATCATTACCGTCTTGCGCACGAAGGTCTGCTCCTTGTCTGAAGTGGCGGGAGTCTAGCATTCTCGTCCAGGGGTTTGAGCGGCTGTGTCGCGGTGTCGCAGCGCCATCGACCCGATGCTCCACAAACTGCATCGCTGCACCCCATATGGACCGCAGGATGGCCAACGTCGCCCGATCATGTAATCAGATATTTCTTTGCATAAAAACCAGCTCCTTAGTGTCAAACCTTTCGCGACCATGTTGATCGGTGGCCTGTTGCTGTCGATGTACCATTACAGGAGTTCCACATGTGCGATCGAGACCCACTGCATTGCTTCATTCCGCCTTATATGCTGGAGCGTATGGCGCGATCTCCCCAACCTCAGGTCAGTGCGCGAGCCATCGCCAACCTGACCAGCAGCTCGGCTTTCATGGCCTCCCGCCTGTCTGCCAGGACTCAACCAGGCCTCTACGCCCTGCGCTCCCCGGATGGCGTAAAGCACCGCTTGATTCACGACGCCAAAGGCACTGACGATCTTCCAGGTGCGCTGGTACGCTCCGAAGGCCAGGGTCCGGTCGGCGACAAGGCGGTGGATGAGGCCTATGAAGGCTCCGGCGATGTGTATGATTTTTATGATCAGCTTTTCGAGCGAAATTCGCTGGATGACAACGGCATGTCCCTGGTCTCAACCGTGCATGTCGCGGAAGTCGACTTTGAAGGCAATCACGTCCCGCTGAGCAACGCCTACTGGAACGGTAGTCAAATGGCCTACGGCGACGGCGACGACCTGGTGTTCAAGCGTTTCACAGGCAGCCTTGAGGTCATTGGTCATGAGTTGACTCATGGCGTACAGAGCTTCACATCCAATCTGGACTATCGCGGCCAGTCAGGCGCCCTGAACGAACACTTCGCTGATGTCTTCGGCATGCTGGTCCGCCAGTGGAAACAAGGCACCAGCGCCGAGGAGTCGGATTGGGTGGTGGGCAAGGAATTGCTGGTACCTGCGCCAACACGACGAGGTATCCGGGACATGCAAAACCCGGGCACTGCCTACGCCAACGACCCTGATCTGGGTGATGATCCGCAGCCTGCGACAATGTCGGACCTTTACACAGGCTCGAAGGACCGGGGCGGCGTACATATCAACTCCGGCATCCCCAACCGCGCGTTCGTCCTGGTGGCGAAAGCGCTGGGCGGAAATGCCTGGGACGTGGCGGGCAGAATCTGGTATGAAACGATGCTGCAACTGGCCTCGGACAGTCAATTTGCCGATTGCGCCAGAACCAGCATAAAAATTGCTGCAGATCCCCGCTTTGGCGCAGGCGCGAAAAAAGCAGTGCAAGCTGCCTGGAAACAGGTCGGGGTCAAGGTTTAATCAAAAAAGGGCACGGCCATGAAAGTCTGTTTAGTGCAATCCGGCGGCTTCGTTGGTGCCGTAAAGCGATGTGAAATGGACACGGCCATGCTCGACCGGCCCGAGGCCGAGCACTTGAAGCGCTTGGTCGATGACAGCGGCTTGAAGCAGTCCAGCACCGGATTCACCGACGAAGCGCGGGACTTGAACCAATACGAGATCACCATTGAGGACGACGCCAGCGAGATCTGTCTGACATTCGACGAGCACAACGTGCCAGAGTCTGCCCGACAGCTGCTGGGCTTTCTCAAGCAGCGCGCCCGACCTGGCAAGCTCTGATTACCTCATCCCAGCAGCTGGCACAGACCTACACCACGAGCCGGATTCGCCATCATCGCAGCACAATGGAATAATGGCGCTGTGACATCTGAACGACCCTGTCTCCTCGCGGTCAATCATTCAGAGCGGATGATCGACCTGGGCTGCGTAGAAAAACGTGCCGCGAAACAGCCAACAAGGTATCTTTCCCTGCCTCAAGCTCTAACCCCCAGACATCTGCATTCACGGCATTGATGAGCACTGTGCACCCTACCACTGATACACCAGACCTGATCATCTGCGAGCATTGCGATTCGCTGTATGAAGCCCAGCCCTTGAAGCCCGGCGAGGCAGCATTCTGTCTGCGTTGCAGGTCGTTGCTCGGTCGTGGGCATCGGCTGAGTATCGAACAATTGCTGGCCCTGACCATCGCGGCCGCGATGTTCTTCATATTTGCCAATATTTTCCCGGTCATCAGCATCAGCATGAAGGGCCTGACCAACGAGGTTACGCTCTGGGAGTCAGTCGAAGCGCTTGCCCAAGGCAGGATTACCATCATCGCGCTGGTCGCCGGCCTGGCAATCATATTCGCTCCGCTGCTGCAGATCACTTTGCTGCTGTGGGTATTGCTGCATGCCAATTCCGGGATCATCGCGCCCGGCTTCAAAGCCTGCATGCGCGCGCTGGAACACCTCAGGCCCTGGAGCATGCTGGAAGTGTGCATGCTGGGCATTCTGGTAGCTATCATCAAACTGGCCGGCATGCTCGACGTGCACCCTGGCGTAGGGCTTTGGGCCATGGCGATGCTGATGGTGCTGATTCTGCTGATCGCCAACAAAAGCATTCGGCGTCTCTGGGATGAACTGGGAGTCCCGGCAGAATGAATGGCATTCCCTTTGCGCACGAACACAAACTGTGTCTGTGTCATACCTGCGGCTATGCCTGCCAGGAAGCAGCTGAACGTTGCCCACGTTGCGATTCCCCCGTACATCGACGCAAGCCGAACAGTATCAGCCGTACCTGGGCTTACCTGATTGCCGCACTGATCTTCTATATCCCGGCCAACGTGTTGCCAGTGATGTACACCAGCCTGCTGGGCAACAGCAGCCAGAACACTATCATGAGCGGTGTTATCGAGTTTGTCGAAAGCGGCTCCTGGGACATCGCGGTCCTGATTTTCGTCGCCAGCGTTGTGGTGCCCTGCGTAAAGTTTCTGGTCCTGGGGATGCTGTTGATCACCTGCCAGCGTCGCAGTCGCTGGGCCATGCGCGAACGCGCCCGTCTTTATCGTTTTATCGAGCTGATCGGCTACTGGTCGATGCTCGACGTACTGGTTGTGGCCCTCGTGGCATCCCTTGTGCAGTTTCGTGAGCTGAGCACCATCGAGCCCCGGATCGGCATTCTGTTTTTTGGTTTGGTCGTGGTGATGACGATGCTTGCCGCCATGAGTTTCGATCCCCGGCTTATCTGGGATGCAGAGGTTGAAGATGTCTGACAATACCCTCCCCCCGTCTGGTTCAGTGCCGCGCCCTGAAGTCAAACGCCGTCGTTTGCGTGTTTCGCTGATCTGGCTGGTGCCGATCATTGCGGGGCTGATCGGTTTGTCCATGGCATTCCACGACTGGATGAACATCGGTCCGCGAATCACGGTGAGTTTTCTGACTGCAGAAGGTCTGGAAGCCAACAAGACCCAGGTCAAGTACAAGAACGTGGTTATCGGAATGGTAACGGAGATCACCTTGAGCGATGACCGCACCCACATTCTGGCGACCATCGAGCTCAACAACACAGCAGAACCGTTTACCCGCATCGACAGTCAGTTCTGGGTCGTGCGCCCACGCATCGGGGCACATGGCGTGTCCGGGGTAGATACGTTGTTGTCCGGCGCATTCATTGGTGCCGACGCTGGCAGCGCCAAAGACACCAAAGCCGACTTTACCGGCCTGGAGACACCGCCTCCCATCACCTTTGGCGAGAAAGGCAAACGCTTCACGCTGCACACCGACGACCTTGGCTCACTGGATATCGGTTCGCCTATCTACTATCGCCGTATTCAAGTCGGCCAGGTTGTTGCCTACGACCTGTCGAAGGATGGCCGCGGCGTTGACATCCAGATCTTCATCAACTCCCCCAACGATCAGTACATAACCACCGACACCCGCTTCTGGAACGCGAGTGGCGTGGATGTGACAGTTGGCGCTGCGGGCTTGAAGATCAATACCCAGTCACTGACGTCTATCATCTCGGGCGGCATTGCCTTCCGGGAACCCAACTGGAGTCCCGAATCCAAGCTGGCCGACGAAAACACCGACTTCAAGATCTTCGACGACCAGACCACTGCACTGGCGCCACCGGATGGCGAACCGCGTTACATCCGAATGCGCTTCAACCAGTCGCTGCGAGGCCTGACAGTCAACTCTCCGGTGGACTTCCTTGGCGTCAACATTGGTCGCGTAGTTTCGGTGGATCTGGATTACGACCCGGTCACCAAAACGTTCCCGGGTATCGTCGGTGCTGTGATTTATCCGAAACGCCTGGGCGCTGCCGAATCCAAGCTCAAGGAACTGGGCGGTAAAGGTGATGAAGAGGAACAGTCTGCCAGAGTACTGGCTGCCTTCGTCGGCAATGGTCTGCGTGCTCAGATTCGCAATGGCAACCTGCTGACCGGCCAGTTGTATATTGCAATGGATTTCGACCCCAAGGCACCGAAAGTGGTGTTCAACGCCAAAGCTCGTCCGCTGGAAATTCCGACCGTGCCGGGCAGCTTCGACAAGCTGCAGGAGCAGTTGCAGGCGTTTGTCGAAAAACTCAGCAAGCTGCCGATAGACGAACTGGCAGGTAACCTCAACGGCAGCCTGAGCGAGCTGCAGAAGACGCTCAAGCAAGTCAACAGCAGCGTCCTCCCGGCCATGCGCGGGACCTTGAAGCAGGCTGAAAAAACTCTCGGCACGGCCAATGACTCCTTCGCCGAAGATTCACCTGCACGTCAACAGCTGGGCCAGGTCATGGACGAAGTACAGCGCACCGCTCGCTCGGTCCGCGTCCTGACCGACTTCCTCAGTCGCCACCCCGAATCGCTGATCCGCGGCCGTACCGGAGACGCCGCCCCGCGCTCGTTCAACGCCCCGTCGTCGTCCCGTGCAATTGATATGGAGCCTAAACAATGACCTTGCGCCTGAAACTGATGGTGTTATCGGCAGCGCTGGGCATGACTGCCTGCACGTCGACCCAGACTCACTACTACACCTTGATTGCGCCCATGAATTCAGCCGAGAAGGCAACTGCGCAGCCCGCGCAGTTTCAGTTCGAGATGTTGCCAGTGATCATGCCGGTTCAGGTGGATCAGCCGCCGCTGGTGGTACGCCAGGGTGACGGCAGCCTGGCGATTCTCGACACAGAGCGCTGGGGCTCGCCGTTGGGCGATGAATTTCACGACGCGCTGACGCCTCAGCTCGAAAGGCGTTTTGGCGGTCGCGACCTGGCAGGTCTTCCCAAGAACACCGATCAGCCTGTACTTTCGGTCCGCACAGACGTCAGGCGCTTCGAATCAGTACCGGGCAACTACGCGCTGATAGATGTGGTCTGGACCCTGGGCCTGCGTGATGCAGGCGCGACGGCCGGCAGCAAACGCCAGAACCTCACTTGCAGCAGCGTTATCCGTGAGCAGGCCGGGGTCGGTATGGAGAACCTGATCATTGCCCATCAGAAGGCGGTTGCGCGACTCGCGGAGAAGATCGCCAGCACCGCTCAAAGCTGGTCTCGGCAACCGTCCTCTTCACGCTGCCTCTGACATCAAACGCAAAATGCCCCGAGGGGCATTTTTTGTTTCAACCCGGGAAAAAAACTTAGAGCACATACGTACAAATTCTGCCTCTTCATTTCCGTCACCACCCCGCAAAGTAGTCGTCACCCCCTTGCGCCCCTTCTAAAAACGCTATCTTTCGAGTACTATCCAGCTCAGGAGACACTCATTTGAATAGACACTCTTAAAAGCAGCGCGTATTCTTTGGTGGCTCAATACTCTGTTTATTAGTTCTCTCCAACCCACTATGGCGGAGATATGCGGTACAGGAGTTTTATTTTCTTTCAGGAGCTGTTACGAGGCACATGAGATGATAAAGATGGGTTTACGGCTTAAAAAAGAACGCTTACGGCTCAAGCTTTCGCAGAGCGCACTGGGTGCCATAGGTGGCGTTGAGATCAATACACAGAGCAACTACGAAAACGGTACTCGCTCACCCAAGGCGGATTACCTGTCACTTATTGCACGCGCTGGCGTTGACATCACATACGTCATTACAGGGTTCAGCATGGACCGTGCAAGGCCCGTGGTCAGCGCGCCGTACCCTGAGGTTCATGAGCATTTGAACCACGTCATTACCCGCCTCCACGAAAGCCTGCATGACGTTACCCAGAATCTCTACCACGTGACGCGCGTCGTGGAAGAACTCTCGAACGATCAGTTGGACAAGTCGCAACTGGAAACTATCAAAGCCGATGCGGAAGCGATTACCGTAGCAACGGTGCGCCTCATTTACATGACTCCTGGCGTTAGGTGAGTTATTCAATATCCTGTTACAAATATTCATACATTATTGATCGTGGACTCACCGCTGAATTAACTGATTGTGTTGAGCCGACCGACTATATTTATCCCAGGCACTCGATATGCAGGCGTCAATAAACAATCATATTCATATCGCTGCTAACGCCATTCAGTTGGCAATCCATCAGGGATAGAGTTTTTACTCAGTTACTTTCAGCCGAATCTGTAAGTATTGCGCCCTTTGCGTTTGGCTTCATACATGGCGGCGTCTGCGCGTTTGAGCAGATGTTCAGAGGACTCGGCCTGCGCCCGCGAACCCAGTGCGATGCCGATGCTGACGCCAATGCGAACCGTCGCGGCAGGCAGTTTGAAAGGCTGACTGAGCGAGGCACAGATATCAACCGCTATCCGGGCACAGGTTTCTTCCGATTGCATGCCAGCAATTACCGCGACGAACTCGTCACCCGCCAACCGACTGACGAAATCCTGCTGCCGCAGCGTATGGGTCAACCTTGCCGCCACTTGCTTGAGCAGGTCGTCACCGGCGTCATGACCATGTTGATCATTAACCGTTTTGAAACCATCAAGGTCCATGAACAACACAGCTATCGTATCGGGCGTCGCGTCTGCAGGCTGAATGTCTCTCTGCAGCAGTTCGAGCAGCGAGCGTCTGTTGGGAAGACCTGTCAGCGTGTCGAGCATGGCCTTGTCGTGCAAGGCGCGTTCGACGTGACGGGCTTCAGTCACGTCCTGTGACATCACAAAGAACCCGACGACCTTGCCTTCACGAATGTCAGGAATATAAGTCGCACGCCACAGGCGACCCTGGTCCGGGTTGTAGCAGACATCGGCGCATTGGGAGCGCTCGCCATTGAGTGCCCGGGTGAAACAGGGCTCCAGATGAGCGAACAGGTCGGGGCGTAAGGTCTCACGGATGCTCTTGCCTTTCAGGTACTCGGGCGTAACGCCAAAGATCTGCGTGTAAACCGCGTTGTTGAACAGGTAACGAAGGTTCAGGTCGACCTGGGCGATCAATATCGGAAGGTTGTCAGCAATGATCTGCAGGGTTTCCCGGCTCCGGTGCAACTCTTGCGTCCTTTGCGTAACGCGCCGCTCAAGCTCCTCTTGATGGCTGAGCAAAATGCCCTCCGTGCGTTTACGAATTGTGATATCCAGAACCACCGCAATAAAGTGCAGAGGCTGTCCTTCGTTGTCCCTGAGCAGGGAAACAGAGAGCTCCACCCACATGAAAGATCCATCATGGCGCCAGTAGCGCTTTTCCAGAATACCGCTGTCGCGCCGGTTATCGACAAGCTCGGCAGTCAGCGACAGGAAGATGTCGATGTCTGCCGGATGGGTGACGTCGGCGACAGTTTTAGCCAGCAGCTCCTGCTCGGTGAAGCCGGTGATCTCGCACAGTTTGGCGTTGACCTCCATGAAGCGCCCGGTCAGGTCGATGATCGCGTTGCCCGTTGGCGTCTGTCGGAACACAGCCGCAAACCGCGCCTCGCTCAAGGTCCGTGCCTGTCGTTCGACGCTGAAGACATCACGCCCCTGCAAGAAGGTTGCTCTTTGCAGCAATTCACGCTCCACAATGCCGGCGAGGTCTTTCAACGTGCCTATGGCATCGGCGCTGAGCGTCCTCGGGACGGTATCAATGGCGCACAACGTGCCAAGAGCCAGACCCTCCGAAGAACGCAACGGTACGCCTGCATAGAAACGAATCCCGGGGCTACCCAGCACCAGTGGGCTGTCACAAAAGCGCGGGTCTTCTTTTGCATCCTCAACGATCAACAGGTCCGGAACGTGAAGAGCGTGTGCACAGAACGCCAGATCCCTGGAAGTTTCACTGGCATCCAGGCCGACATTGGACTTGAACCACTGACGATCCGCGTCAATCAGTGACACCAGAGCGATCGGCACGCCGAGTAATTGCGATACCACACGTGTGATGCGGTCGAAGACAGCTTCGGGCGCGGTGTCCAGCACTTTCAGGTTGTGCAGCAGACGCAGACGCGCTTCTTCGTTCTCGGGTTTGACAGGTTTCAACATGGGGACATCCCGGTTCCCGGCGTGGAGGTTTGATGCGACGGTACAGTGTTTCTGAATGTCTCTGCAGGGTAGCCCGCACTACGCAATATTTCTCTCGCGACACTTGGCCCGACAGCCCATTGTCACCCAGACCTCTCCGCATTTTTGCAGGGCGCGATCCGTTTTTTGGGCCCGCCCAGAAAAGCCAAGTTCAAGCCGATAGACGTCGGGCAAGTCAACTATCCAGTAACGGTCCGTACTTGGCAGGAAATGCCTTCACGCTGAGCTTTTTCGGTCACCATCCCGATGAAAGCCGACACTGCCAGCGGCAGATGCTGGCGACTGGGGTACAGCACATGCACGCCATGACTGCGCCGCTGGAATTGCGGCAACACAGGTACCAGGAGCCCCTGCTCAACGTCAGCCTCGATGAGACGTGCGGGCAGCAGCGTGATGCCAAGACCCGCAAGAGCGGCCTTGCGGATGGCCTGCGCAATGTTGGCGTTGAAGCGGCTGGGAAGCTGCACTTCATGCTCAACGCCATCAGGCCCTGACAGTCGCCATCCGGTAAGGCCACTGGGGTGCCCTACGCTCACACAGAAATGGCCCATCATGTCGTTGAGCGATTTGGGTACGCCGTGGGTTGCCAGATAGCCAGGGCTGGCGACCATACCCTCGGCACTGGGTTCGATAAGTTGCCGCCCGACGTAGCCGGAATCCTGCAAAGGGCCACCCCTGAAGGCGATGTCCAGGCGATCGGCAATCAGGTCAGCCTGCGCATCACTGAGCACGAATTCCAATTGCACTTTGGGATAGGCAGCCAGAAAGTCTGCGACCCACTCCATGGGGAAGAAGCTGAAAAAGTCCGCCATGGCAGCAACTCGTATACGGCCGCTGGGCTCGCCGCTGCCTGAGACGACTTGTTCTCCGGCATCAATCAAGCCATCCACCGCGCTCACGCAGCGTTCAAAGAACGCCTCACCAGGCAGGGTCAATACCAGCTTGCGCGTGGAACGCTGCAACAATCGCGTACCCAGTTGCTGCTCCAGCTGCTTGACGCGACGGCTGACCGTATTGGACGGCATGCCCAATCGCCTCGCGGCATGCGCAAAGCTTCCTTCGCGCACCACCTGCACGAACAACGCCACATCATTAAGATCAATCACTCAGGCAAATTCCTGTCTTTTATGGACGAGTTCATTCCAACTATACCAACTAATAAACCAATCGAGAGGCGCATATGCTTCGGACACAGGCATCAACTTCCGGAGCGCAGCACCATGAACAGCACCCTCGCAACTCCGCTACGCACGCAAGCCCGCACCATTATTCACCGCACCCGTGGTAACAGCCATGGACCGATTACCCGCCTGATGAGCCCTGGCGATCTGGGCCAGCGATTGAAACCTTTCGTATTTCTCGACCTTGTGGACCTGCAGCCAAAGCCTGGTCAACTGGAGTTCGGCATGCACCCGCACTCAGGGATCGCAACACTGACGTATCTGATCGAAGGCCAGACAACTTACGAAGACACCACGGGGAAATCTGGCGTGTTGCCAGCCGGTGGCGTGGAATGGATGAGCGCTGGCAACGGCGTATGGCATGACGGCGGACCGGTCGATGGCTCGCCCATTAAAGGCTTCCAACTCTGGGTCGCGCTGCCGCCCTCGCAGGAAAATGCGCCGCCGTACAGCGTCTATCTGGAGCCGTTACAGATCCCTGAAGAAGGGCCAGCCACGGTATTGCTGGGGCGCTACGGCGCGGCCCGGAGCAGCATTCCCGCGCCGAATGGCATGAACTACCTGGCGGTACGGTTGAAGGATGGCGAACGCTGGCGCTACACCCCACCTGCTGGTCATGCCGTAGGCTGGATAGCTGTCAATGAGGGCCAGGTCGAGGCAGGCGGGCTGGTCACCACGGGCGAACTGGCGGTGTTTGAGGAGTCGGATCGCTCCATCGACTTTTTGGCAAAAGGCACTACCTCGTTCGTCCTGGGCTCGGCCGTCAAACACCCTCATGACCTGGTCATGGGTTACTACTCGGTCCACACCAGCAAGCAAGCGCTGGCCAAGGGCGAACAGGAAATCCAGCGCATCGCTGCCGGGCTGCGACAGGAAGGCCGTCTGCGCTGAGGCATTCGACGCCGTCGCGGCGTCACGACCTGCCTGACCGGGGTTGCCAGTGGCCAACTACCAACTGCATGAAAGACGGTGCGCCCGCTTCGGGCGCAACCCATATCAGTTCATGGCAGGCATCGCACCCAGCGAGTGACGTTGAGGGGCGGCCATGGCGAACAGTTCGTCCACCCGCTTCACTTCCGCCGGGCTGGGTTTGATCACGATGGCGCACGTGACAAAAATACCGGCATTGAATATCAGACCGATGATGCCACTGGTCAACGATCCCAACGCCGGGATGTCGTCCGGGTACATCGTGGTCAGCACAATGGCGATCAGGATACCGACCAGCATCCCTGCAATCGCCCCTTGCTTGTTGCCACGGCGACTGAAGATGCCGAAAAACAGCGGTACCGCCAGCTGAATGATGCCTTGATAGGAAATCTGCGCCAGCAGTTGCAGGCGGGCGTAATCGAAGGTCAGGTAGGCCAATAGAGAGGCTGCGGCAATGAATATCACCATGCCGACCTTGGCCAGCACCGTCTTCTGACGATCGCTGCGTGGCGTGTTCCAGGTGGCAAGGTCATTGGCGAACTGAGTCCCGCAAACCTGAACACAACCGTCGACGTGACCGATACTGGCTGCCAGCACGATGACGATGGCCAACGCCAGCAACCAGGACCCGCCGATGTCAAACAACGACAGGAACCAGCCATGCTGTGGATGCGCGGCGACGTTCGGGTCCTGGCTGATCGCCGCCGCAAACAGCATCAGAATTCCGTAAAACCCGCCTACCAACAGAATGGTCAGCAATGTGCCCTTCTTGACCGAGCGCACGCCGCTGGCGGTGTAGATGCGCTGGAAACTCATCGGCCAGCACATGGAGCCGATAACGCCGGTAAAGATCAGGCTGAACATGTACATCGGACCGTAAGTACTGCCCGCGCCGCCAGGAATCACCAGCATGCTGCCCGGCAACTGCGACAGGTTGGAAAAAGCGGCCTGATCACCGAACAACAGGAAGATGCAGAGCGCCGCACACAGCACATAGGCGATCAAGCCCTGATACATATCGGTCATGATCAGTCCGCGCATGCCCATGCTCACCGTCCAGTATTGACGGATCAGTACCACAGCAACGCCGACGAACAGGCAGGTGGTTACACCCCAGCGACCAAAGCTGGCGAACTGGAACAGCGTTGCCAGTGCCTGGATGCCCATCACCACCCACGGGAACACCGAGATGATGCCGATGATCGAAGCGATTCGTTTGACCGCAGGGCTATTGAAGCGCATGCCCAGCAGATCAGGCTGAGTGGTCAGGTTGAAGCGTTTGCCCCAGGTCCATGCCCGGTTGGCCATCAAGTACATTGCCGTCACGCCCAGCGTGGCGTAAACCATGCCGTAGAAGCCCAGCGCGCCACCGACCGACAAGGCAAAGAATGCAGTGAAGGTCGCGCCGGGCCACCACGAGTTGGTGTAACACATGGCGATGAACCACGGGCCGTATGAGCGACCGCCTACCGCGTAGTCGGCAAAACTGTCGCTTCTGCGATTTGTCGCATACAGCACGCCAATCATGCCGGCCAGAAACACACCAATCAGACCGAACGTGATGTACAGGTCGGAGCCCACCAGAGTACTGATCATTGCGCACCTCCTTCTTCAGGAATCTCACCCAGCGCGGACTCGACCACATACAGCACCCACAACCCCAGGCCCATGAGCACCGAGATCAGAATCCAGTAAAAGATCGGCAGCGCAATACCCAGAACGATCAGCGTGCTGCCGCTCACCTGAAGGTAGAACGGCGGGAACAGCGCCATCATCAGCAACGCAAAGAAGTACAGGCCAAAAACCAGGCTTTTCAGGCGCCCGGTGGGTGTGATAGACGCAATGGTATTCATGGGATGCTCCTTGAATTCAGGGTCTGGCAAAAGGGGGCCGGATAAAACTCAAGCAGTGAAAGGAACATGCGGTTGCCCGCTATTTTCTTGTTGTGTGGTGCCAGGTCGGACCGTGTCCGAGCCTCTGCAAAAGGAACTCAGGCCTGACGCAGCCAGGTTTCCCATTGCGAGTCATTGATGATGCTGCGCGCCCGCATGTGCTTCCAGGCGCCGTACTTGTAGAAGTCGAAATCCAGATGTGAGACGGCATGCTGGACCATGGCCCAGGTCGACCACTTGAGATCAGCCAGTGCCTTGTTCAGTTTGATTCGCGCGACGGTCTGAGCGGTAACCTGACCGAAATAGTCTTCGATCAACGCCAGCTCCATGTCGTCGGTGAAGAACATTTCGCCGAACCACAGCGCAAGTTCGTAGTGCCGGTCGTTGTTGGAGGCGTATTCGAAATCCACCAGGCGAACGTCGCGCTGCGCGTTGAGCATGAAGTTGCCTGCCAGGGTGTCATTCATGCACGGCGCCAGATCGATACCCGAAGCCTGTAACGCGTCCCTTGCCCGCTGATACTGCAGGCATAACCAACTATCGTCCTGGGGTTTCAAGCCCTTGAGTTCGGCGACCTGACGCTGGTGCTCGGCGATCATGTCGAACACCGTCTTGGTCTGGTTCAGCAACGGCTGCTCATTGAACGCCCTGAGCCCACGCAAGGCGCTGTGGCGTATGTCACGTTGCAGAAAATCGTGATTGGACGAGGCTCGCCAGCCCTCCATGAACTCGAAAACCTCAACACCCAAGGGTTCGAGAAAGGCGAATACCGGAGCACCATAACCGGTCTGTGCAGCCTTGACGCTGGCTTCGTGAGCGGTCCGCCGGTCTATGAACATCTCGGTGCCGGCACCCGGCACCTTGAAAAAGTACGCGGTATCAGCACCCTCCACTTCGACTCGCCAGTTGGTATTGGAGATGCCGCCACTCACGGGTTCATAGCCAATACGCAGCCCTCGCCAATGTTCGATGCTGGTGACAGCGGCCTCAAGCTGCTGCTCTTGCGCGGTGACGGATTGCCCGAGTGTTTTCATGCCCTTCCCCTCTCAACCTGCCGCAGCCAGCTTTCCAGTCGCGGGTCCTGAACGCCCTGTCGACAGCGCAACAACGTCCACTGTCCCACCTTGGAAAACTCCAATTGCCGGGCCGATGTCGTTCCCGTCCACAGGCCCCACAACGTCCAGTACCAGTCATCAATCAACGCATACAGACGGCATACGGCGTAGTCTTCTTCCCGGCACTCGCCCGCCCAGGCCGCAATCCCTTCGCGCCATTGCCCTTCAAAGGAAAAGAGCTCGTTAAGGGTTACCGCCACGTCATACCAGGGGTCCATGCAGCCGCCATGGTCAAAGTCGATCAAGCGCAGATCGCCATCGACCGAGACCATCACATTGCTGGCCGCGCCATCGCCATGCACCGGGACCTGATGCACCGAACGCGGCTGCAATGCCTGCCACGCCATCTCGACACAGCGCTCGATCCAGAGATGTTCGGCAGGCAGCGCAACGTTATCGCGCAGGCACAGCTCACGCAGGTGATGAATATCGCGCAAGGGCGAGCGGGCAAAATCAGGGACCGGCCCGGCGTGGACTTGCCGCTTGAGCGCCCACAACGCCTCTAGGCCAGAGGGCGTCAGCAGATCGTCAAGGTGCGCGCTGCGCCACTGAGCGGCAGGCAGCGCATTGAAAATCAGCACGCGATTGCTGCGATCGACATGACGCACATGCGGCGCGGCGTCCGACTGGCCAGCGCATTCACTGGCGCAAGCAGCACGCTCGAAGTCCACCACCTCCAGCATGTCGACGTGCAGTACCTTGGCGTACCAACTGCCCTCATTGCCGGTCACGTGAAAACCTGCCCATTCGGTCGCCAGCCTCGATGGCGACGCGATGCCTGCGGCGCCCTCTTCAATCTTGAGATCGACTCCAAGCCCGGCGGCACTCAACGAGTCCAGCAGACGTGCAATCGCGTTTTCCGAATGCGGCATGGTCAACCCTCAGCGAAAGGAATCAGGTGAGTTGCAGGCCCGATACAACAGCGCCGTCAACATGCGCAAGCCGTTGCGCATGTCCTGGTCGCTGGTGTACTCGGCCTCGTTATGGGAGATGCCATTGCTGCTGGGGATGAACAACAGACACACCGGGCAATGACCGTTCATGCTGATGGCATCATGACCCGCCACCGTTTCACTGTCGGCAAGCGGCAACCCCAGCTCCTTACCGACACGATGGGCCAGTTCGGCAAAACCTTGATGCAGGCTGGAGGCCGGTCGCAACACGCTGCTTTCCACCTCGAAACCGGTCATGGTTCGGTCGGCGATGGCACGCAGTGTGGCATCCAGCCGTTCACCCGCTTCTTGCAGCAGGCCCACATCGCGAGCCCGGTATTCAATCAGCAGTGAAACCCTGGCAGGTACGACGTTCGGCGAGTTGGGGTAGATTTCCAGCCGCCCCACCGAGCTGTGCATCTGCAAACCATGCTGGTCAGCCTCAGCGCGCACCGCCGTGATAGCGTGAGCAGCGGCCAGCAACGCATCCCGGCGCGCGGCCATGGGCGTAGGTCCGGTGTGGTTCTGCTCACCATCAAACCGGACCCGCCGCTTCAGTGCCGCCCAGGTCTCCCTCACCACCCCGATTGCCAGTTGCCTGCTCTCCAGACCGATGCCCTGCTCGACGTGGATCTCCACGTACCCTGCAATGTTCAGATCGACACGGCCTTCGCCCAGGTAACCGATAGCGTGCAGAGCATCCTTTAGCCGAATACCATTGCTGTCACGGCTTTCCCAGGCGTTGTCCAGGCTCAGCGAGCCAGTGAATACGCCGCTGCCGATCAGGCTCGGTTGAAAGCGGGCACCTTCCTCGTTTGTCCAGTTGACCACCGCCAGGTTGCAGGCCGGCGTTTCACCGCGAGCGCGCAGTTGCCGTGCAAGGCTTGCTACCGAGACTGCACCGGCGAGCACACCGTAAACCCCATCGAAACGACCGGCGCTGGGCTGACTGTCCAGGTGCGAGCCACATAGCAGATAAGGCGCCGCCGGATCGAACGTGATCAGACCGAACATATTGCCGACCGCATCGACATGTACCTCAAAGCCGTGGTCCGTCAGCCAGTCACGAAACAGGTCACGTACCTGGCCGTCCTCGACGGACGCTGCCAGACGATGCAAACCGCCGGCAGGTGTTGCACCGATGGCCGAGCTGCGCCTGAAGAGCGTCTCGAACGCAGCGACATCATCAGCGCTCGGCTCGATCAGTTCAGGGGTGAAGGATGTCGACATGGCTTTTCTCCAGGCGGCTCGCAAACTCGTCGGATAACGGTCGATTGGTGACCAGATGGGTAATCGCGCTGAACGGCAACGTATTGATGAACGTGCGGTGGCCAAACTTGCCATCGTCAGCCAGGATCACACTGCGCACGCAGTGGCGAACCAGCGTCCGGCGCAGCATGGCTTCAGGCTCCTGATAGTCCATGAGCCCCAGTTCCACATCGATGCCGCCGATGCCCATGAACGCAATGTCGTAATGAAACTGCCGAGCGAAATCCAGGGTATGAGGCCCTATCAGCGCATTGTCGGTACGCCTGACATCACCGGGCGCAACCAGCACCTGGTTCTCGCTCTGGTGCGATATCAACTGCGCGATGTCTAGCGAATTGGTGATGATTTTCAACTGGCTGAACGATGTCAGCTGTTGCGCCAATGCCAGCGTGGAAGTACCTGTATCGAGAAAGATCGCCATGCCCTCGGTGACGAGTTGCACCGCCGTGGAAGCAATACTCGACTTGGCCCGCGGCTTGAGCCGACTGCGCTCCTGCAACGGTAATTCTTCATTGGCCCTGGGCAGAATCGCGCCGCCATGAATTCGCCTCAGCCGCCCTTCTTCCTCCAGATGCTTGAAGTCGCGGCGGATGGTTTCTTCGGAGACGAAGAGCAGTTGTGCCAGCTCCGATGCCTTGACGCGCTGCTGCTGCGTCAGCAGGCGCATGATTTCATCCAGACGAGGTTGATTGAGTGTAGGGGTAACCGTGCGCTGCAAAGTGAAGCCTCCAGAATGCCGATCCATCGACGGCTGTTCGCCAGACACGAGCAGCGTGTTCATTGCGCCAACATCGGTGGCAGGTGGTGATCCCACGGCGCGATGGCTTCGAATGCGGCGCAGAACTGCAGCACCTGAGCATCGGCGAAGCGCGGTCCGACGACTTGTAAACCCACAGGCAGACCCTTCGGGCTCCAGCCGCACGGCAGACTGGCCGCAGGGTTCCCGGTGATATTGAAAGGGTAGGTAAAAGGCGTCCAGCGTGCCCAGGGCACCGCGCCGTCTTGCCCGGCATACCCTTTGGGGGCTACGTCGTCGGCAGCAAACGGCAAGATTGGCAACGTGGGCATCACCAGCAAATCGTAGTCCTCAAAGACGCCATGGACCTTATTGGCGAATGCGGCTCGCTGCTGAAGGGCTTGCAGGTAATCACCCAGATCGTAATCGGCAGAACGCCTGATCAGTTCCGCAAAACCGGGATCGAGTTGGTCCATCTGCTGCGCCAGAGCCTTGCCATACGCGATGCCACGCCCAGCCACCCACAGAGTTTCGAACGTTGGCAACGGGTCGCGCCAGTCGAGCGTCAGTCTGTCGACGTCGACTGGCAAGGTACTGGCCATGCGTTCAACAGCAGCCTCCACCAAAGTCGCGATAACGGGATCGACGGGGGTTTCAAACAGCGTCGCACAGTAGCCGACGCGCAATCGGCTCAACGGCCGGTCGCAGCGCGCCAGAAAAGATTCGTCAGGCGCGGGCAAAGCCTGATGGTCGAGCGGATCAGGCCCCGAGAGAATGTCGAACAGCAAGGCACTGTCGCGCACCGTGCGGGTGATCGGTCCGGCATGGCTAAGCGTTTCAGTCGCAGACCATGGCCAGGTAGGGATCCGCCCCAGAGAACCCTTGAGCGCGAACAGGCCGCAGAACGCCCCGGGAATTCGCACTGAACCACCGCCGTCGGAGCCCAGCGTAGCCGGAACCATGCGCGCCGCTACGGCAATCGCCGAACCGGAACTGGAGCCGCCGCTGGTGAGTGCAGGGTCCCAGGGGTTGCGCCCATTGCCAAAGACCCGCGAGGTACTGGCACCGGTCCAGCCAAATTCGGTGGTCGCGGTCTTACCCAGAATGATCGCCCCGGCGTCCTTCAGGCGACGAATGATCGGGGCATCCTGCGCGGGCACGTTGTCCAGCCCGGTCAGCGACCCTCGCGTGGTGCGCAGACCGGCCGTTGAAAACAGGTCCTTGATGCCAAACGGCACACCATGCAAAGGACCGCGCCATTCTCCACGCTGCGCCTCTTCTGTCAGGAGTCGAGCCTGATCAAGGGCTGCATCAGCGTAGACATCACCAAAAGCGTTCAATGTGGGATTGTGGAGTTCAATCGCCGAAAGGCAACTTTCCACCAGGTGCGCAGGAGTCAGGCTACCGTCGCGCAGGTGGGCAGCAGCCTCCGTCACCGAGGGCATGGAAAACCTTTCTGACTCAATCAAATTCGATACTCCAGCAAGATGAAGCGTTTGAACCGGATGTCAGCGCATTACATTCAGCAACAGTTGACGCGTCAAGTGGGTTTTGTTGGATATTTTGGTTTTGTGGCTTTTAATTTTGTAACGGCACTGATGCAGGGCTTAAAACCGCATAAAACACACACACTGCCCAGTTCCGGTGCGTTGCAAACCAGCGTTTTTGTAACCACGGCACAGGTTTCAGGAGGCTTGTGGCGCATTGATGCTCCCGAACGGGATAACCAGCAGGCGTCATCACCTGTTTCGGACACGAGCTGAAACGATTTTTCCAGAACAGGGAACTCACACGGCACAGACACCCCTAAGCCTCACATCTGTACCGGCGCAACGCCGGTCCCACGTGAAGGATTTGGTTTTCATGTCTTCAGGCATCACTTCAACGGCGGCTGATCTGGGCCGTCAACACGCATCACCAGGTCGACTGGTTTTCATCTCAGTGCTGGTGGCAACCATGGGCGCCCTCGCCTTCGGTTATGACACGGGCATCATCGCGGGTGCATTGCCCTTCATGACATTGCCTGCCGATCAGGGCGGGCTGGGGCTGAATGCGTTCAGTGAAGGCCTCGTCACCGCATCATTGATTGTGGGTGCGGCGTTTGGATCGCTTGCCAGCGGCTATATTTCGGACCGATATGGCCGACGGGTGACGCTGCGCCTCCTGTCAGTATTGTTCATCCTGGGCGCGCTGGGCACCGCCACAGCCCCGTCCATTTCATTCATGATCGCTGCGCGCTTTCTGCTGGGCATCGCGGTGGGCGGCGGGTCGGCGATCGTGCCTGTGTTCATTGCCGAAATAGCGGGCCCCTCACGTCGTGCCAGGCTGGTCAGCCGCAACGAATTGATGATTGTCAGCGGCCAGTTGCTGGCATATGTGCTGAGCGCCGTGCTTGCCGCGCTGCTGCACACACCGGGCATCTGGCGTTACATGCTGGCCATCGCCATGGTGCCGGGCGTCTTGCTGCTGGTCGGGACTTTCTTTGTACCCGCGTCGCCACGCTGGCTGGCCTCCAAAGGCCGATTCGACGAAGCTCAGGAAGTGCTTGAGCAATTGCGTGACGACAAGGCCGACGCCAAGCGTGAAGTCGACGAGATGAAAGCGCAGGACCAGCAGGCGCGCAAGCGTCCACCCATCAAAGAATTACTGCGTCAGAGCTGGATCATCAAACTTCTGTTGATCGGCATCGGGCTGGGCTTTACAGCACAGTTCACGGGCGTCAACGCCTTCATGTATTACACCCCCATCATTCTCAAGAACACCGGCATGGGCACCAATGCAGCGCTGACTGCCACCATCGGCAATGGCGTTGTGTCGGTCATTGCGACCCTGTTGGGCATTTGGGCAATCGGTCGGTACGGCCGCCGGCACTTGCTGATGACAGGCTTGGTCATGGTCATTCTGATGCAGGCAGCGCTGGGTTGCGTATTGCAATTCATGCCGCAAAACCTGACGCAAAGCTATGCCGCCCTCGCCTGCATCCTGGTGTTTCTGCTGTTCATGCAAATGTGCATTTCACCGGTTTACTGGTTGCTGATGTCGGAGCTGTTCCCGATGCAGGTCCGTGGACTGCTGACCGGTACCGCGGTGTCGATGCAATGGCTGTTCAACGCATCGGTAGCGTTTGCTTTTCCTATCGCTGTCGACACGATCGGTAACCCGACCTTCTTTGTGTTTGCAGCCATTAACGTCGGCTCGTTGCTGTTCGTGTTCTTCTGCCTGCCGGAAACCAAAGGCAAGTCGCTCGAACAGATAGAAAAACACATGAAAAGGGAGCTGTGATACTTCGGGTCAGCAGGACGCGCTGTTTCAAATAAAGCGCATCGTGCTGAATCAAGCGAGGCGCATCAGCCGTTCATCACCCGGGAGATGATCGCCTGGTGCAGCCAGCGTGGCGTAGCCCACATGAAGGCCACATTGACCTTGTTCAGGAAGCCCGGCACCACGCTGATCCGTCCGGCCTCAAGCGCTTTGATACCGGTACGCACCACGGGCGCCGGCTGCATCATCAGCAGCTTCAAGCCCGGAGTAAGCGTCTGCCTGGCAGCTGTTGCAAACCCGGTGTCGCTCATTCCAGGGCACAGCGTGGTCACGATAACGCCATGCGCCTTGAACTCACGGTGCAAGGCTTCACCCAAACGCAATACATAGGCCTTGGCCGCCGAATACACCGCGAAATTTTCCACGCCCTGGTAAGCCAGCATGCTCGCAACGTGCAGGATCCTGCCTCGCTTGCGTTGTTTCATGTCCCGCCCGAACAGATAGGTCATGGCGGTCAGGCTTGCGATATCCAGCTGGATCATCGCCAGTGCATCGTCCAATCGGGTGTCCAGTAACGCGCCTTGCAGTCCATGGCCGGCGTTATTGATCAGAATATCGATTGCGATACCACGACGCGCAAGATCAGCATGAAGCTCGATAACTGCGTTGTTGTCCGACAGGTCGACGCTTTCGACAACAACGTCCACGCCGAACTGTTGTTGCAACGCGGCAGCCACTACCTGAAGACGTTCCAGTCTTCGGGCAACGAGCACCAACGGATGGCCCAATTGCGCGTACTGCTTTGCAAACCCTTCACCAAAGCCACTGGAGGCACCCGTGACGAGAACCCATTTATCGTTTTGTTTACTCACTGGAATGCACCCTGGTTCACGCAATCGAATCACAAAGAAAACTGAGCGCTGACCCGGCACGCTCATTGAGCGCTTCGATGCCGGCCTTTCACGTGCTGCGGGTCAACGAACAGCACCAACCTGTCGAGCCAATGCTCATCCGACGGTCACCAACGTTCGGTCCGCCTGCCTTTTTGCCCCATACTCGGCGCTGGACTGCCTGTGGCAAGCAGGCTACTATCAAAACAGTACTTAGTCGATATCGAAACGATATGAACAAAGAATTATTTTCAGGCTGTGTTTGCCCGATCGAACGGACGCTTGAGTCGGTGGGCGACCAGTGGAGCATTCTGATCCTGCGGGATGCGCACGCTGGCATCCGTCGTTTTGACGCGTTCAGAAAGAGCCTGGGCATAGCCCCGACCATGCTGACCAAGCGCCTGGCGACGCTCACCGAGGCGGGGCTGCTGGAAAAACAACGTTACTCCGAGCGCCCGCCGCGCGACGAATATGTGCTTACAGAGGCCGGCAGTGATTTTCTGCCCGTGCTGTTCATGCTTGGCGGCTGGGGACTCAAACACCGGGTTGGCGGCAAGCTTGCGCGTTTTTTCGACGCGCAAAACGGCACCGAAATCGATGCAGTGGCGATCGACAAGGTCACGGGAAGCCCGATCGGGTCGCGTGAAATCCGTCTCGTCATGCCCGACTGAACAGGCAAGCGGCGGTATCGACAGTCTTGGTGGATTCGGATAAAGACAGCTGATGTCGGTAGTGACTATGGAACATCAACGCCCAGCCGTGATGCCTCTTGGCCAATATCTACCATACGCCCGGATTTGAATGGCACAGGGGTCGACAACAACAGTTTGCCTACTTCGTCCGGGTTGTCTGACGGTATCAGCAGCACTTTCAGGCTGAGCGGATCGATCACGCCCCAATTCGCAAGATCCTGACAACCACTTCCGCCACATACAGCCTGGAAAACAATGAGCGGCTTCCCCAGTCGACCCGCCATGCAGTCACCGCCAATGAAGTCGATATCGTTGAAGTTCAACTGAGTGGTGCGCTCGCCGCGAACCACTTTCAGGACCGTGTCCAGCGGTGCCTTTTCCAGAACTTCAATCCGGACCTGAGCACCTGCACAGTCGAACACCTGTGGAGCGGCCAACGCGGGTGTCGCCATGAACATCATGAAAAACATGCGCGAATACGTCATGGAATAATCAGCTCAAATACAGTTGGTTCGAAAACGACGGGAACATCAGACCACATCAGTCTGGTCGTCCGCTTAAGGCTGCTCAAGGCCAGTGTCTGTGCAGTCGACAGGGTACTTGATTCTAATGTTAAGCACTTTACTGAACGCGGTATGTGGCACTAACGTACGACACGAACTCCACACCCTTGCTTGAGCTCAGCCCTTGACGGATTACCTCGACCAGCTAAAAACCCTGATAGCTTGCGACCGTGAGCGAATGCGTATTCTTCGACTGGTCAGGGAGGTCAATCTCCCGGATTGCTGGGTTGCGGCCGGGTTTGTCCGCAGTCTGGTATGGGATCGAAAGCACGCCCGGACTCACTCACCGCTGCCGCCCGACATCGACGTTATCTGGTTCGATAAGTCCCAAGCTTCACCAGAGATTGATGCCAGGATCGAAACGCGCTTACAGCAACTGGACCCCACTTTGACCTGGTCGGTAAAGAACCAGGCACGCATGCATGTTCGCAATTCAGATCAGCCCTATACCTCGGCGGTTGATGCGATGAGGTTCTGGCCAGAAACCGCAACAGCTATCGCTGCCAGACTGTCCATGGACGACATCCTGGAGGTGGTGGCGCCTTTGGGACCCGATGATCTTTTCAATCTCATCGTTCGGCCAACCCCACGATTCGAAACAGAAAAAAGATTGATTTACCTGAGACGCCTGAGCGAGAAAAACTGGAAGGCGACATGGCCCAGGCTGAATATCGTTTTGGTATAACCCGATGCACAACTGGCCGCCGTGAAACTGTCTGCCCAGTGATCAGCGGAATCGAACTGACTCCTCAGGCCGTCCAGTCGCTCATGCTGAAACTCAGAATAGGCATGCATACCCGAAATGCTGACGGAAGCTTGCGCAGGATTCCCTTGGTGAAAGCTGTCAAAAATCAGCGTAGCTCGACCTCGGCACTGCAGTTGTCAGCACGCAAGTGCCACCATAGGCGCTTCGATAACAGCAAATTACAATGCGACACTCGATGACCATTCATATCAAGGACCCGACATGATTCGACCCTCGTTCTCCAGCGCATGGGCGGCCTCTCAAAGGATCTACAACACGCTCAATCCGTCTGAAAAAGTCGCAACGGTCATTGGCGGAAATGTCGCACTGAACATCAACAGTAGCGACCCGGATGTGAGATGGGTCAACACGTGCGCGGTTCGTATGAGCTACATCCTTAATTACTCTGGATCGCTTATACCGCGCGTGGTCGGACAAACTGTGTCAGGTGCCGACAAGCGTTGGTACTTCTATCGCGTCAAGAATCTGATCGCCTATCTGGAGCAACAGTGGGGTCGCGCGGAAATCGTGAATTACCCGGCTGCTGATGGTGGCCCTCTGGCTGGCAAGAAAGGGCTCATCTTGTTTGAAGTGTCTGGTTGGTCGGACGCCGCAGGGCACGCGACGTTATTCGATGGAAATGTCTGTTATGACCATTGTTACTTCAATGAGCCGGGCGCGACCTACAAGACCGATCGTGCCAACTTCTGGAGTTTGCCCTGATGAATTACACGGCAACGATACTGCTCGCGGCCTGCGCCGCCATGCCGGTGAGCAGTTGGGCCAAGGATGACGCGTCGACTTCACCGCAAGCCGGTGATCGCACGTACGCGCAGAACTATAAGGATATGGTGCTCGCAGGCTGCATCGCGACTGCCTACAAAAGCGAGCCCGACGCGGCAAAGGACGCTGGAAGCAGCGCCAGCGCGCTGATGGACTGGACTTCGTTCGATCTGGAAGAGGCACCACTGGCAGGCAAGCCTCTGATCGACAAGTATCTGGCCCGCGACTACCATAATCCGCTGGTTGAATCAGAGCGCAAGGGTGTGCGATTTGAGATGCTCAAGTGTCTGGACCTTTACCACAGCCAAGAGCTGGACAGTCAGGTCAAGCAGTTGGTCATTGACCCGGAGCACACTTACCGCCAGGACAATCCGCCACGTGTGAAAAAGGACTGATCCTGCCTCTGACGCTCAAGGATGTTTTGACTGCCTGGCGCTCACAACCTTTATAGCCAGCAAGGTACCTGCCAGCGTCACGCCCATGCCAAGCGCCTCATGCAGCATGGGCAAGCGCTTCTCGAACATAAGGCTCATGGCCGTCGCAAAAAGCGGTTCCAGTGCAATGAGCTGTCCGGATAACACCATGGGAAGTACGCGGGCGGCAGCATTCCATGCCCATGCGCCTACGACCGATGACAGTAACGCGATAACGATCGCCCACACATACACGCCTGGTGCGTCATAAACCGCAAGAATGTTCGCAGGTGCGCTGAAAAGCCCGGATACGTACCCGGCGGTGAACATCAATGTCATGCCCAGCGCACTTCCAATCATCATGAGTGCTGTCCAGACACCCATTGAACGGTGAGGCAGTTTGCCGATCCAGCGCTGGTTGGAAACGCTGAAGATCAACCATAATGCAACCGCTCCTGCCGCAAAGACGCCCCCGGCACTCAGGTTATCCGCGTCCCCAGCCGTCTTTTTGCCTGCGCCGACATTGATCAGCAACAATCCTGATAACAGCACCAGTAACGGCACTGCCAGTACTCTCCATCTGACACTTTTCGTTTTCGCGTTGCCGAGCAAGGCCAGCAAAACAGGTACGGTCGCTATCAAGGCGGGAGTCAGGACCGGGCCGCTCATCGCAACCCCGTAAGCGATGCAAATGGCGTAGCCGAAGTAACCGATGGCCCCCAAGGCCAGCCCCATCAACCGTTCGGGCCACTCTAATAGACCAAGCGCGTGAAGGTTGAGCACCAACCAGACGATACCGGTCAATCCGACCGCAGCAAACCTGACGCCCATGAAAGCCATCAGGCTGTAATCGCCCTTTACGTAAGGGACGATGAAGTTCGTTCCCCAGCACAACGCCGCAAGTACTGCAAAAGCGACACCTTTGATCAGCGGTTTTTTTGAACGGCACATAGTCACTCCGTAACGGGATATGCGCCATGGTGACCCTGGTGTACGTGTGGTAAAAACGAGATCTCGGCCGCCAATGCATAATCTGTCGTTATGAATCTGTTGGGTAAATCTTTGCCACCTCTTGCCTGCCTGCTGCCCTTCGAGGCCTCAGCGCGTCTCGAAAGCTTTACCCGCGCAGCGGACGAGTTACACCTGAGCCAGGCAGCTGTGAGCCGGCAGATCAGGGAGCTGGAGCGCCACCTTGGCGTGAAGCTGTTTGAACGACGTAACAGGGCCGTTTTTCTGACCGCCGAGGGATACCAATTGGCGCATGTCGTGCGCACTGCCTTGGGTCAGATAAGCTCGACGGCACAAGCGTTGCGAGACAACCGAAGCAAGCGTCCACTCGTCTTGCTCAGCCAACTGTGCGAGGCGTTTTACTGGCTGATGCCACGTCTGTCAGGCTTTCACCAGATGCATCCCGAGATCGAACTGCAAATAGTCACCACGACACAGCCCTTGTCGGAATTCGCTGAGCATTTCGATGTAGGGCTGCAAAGCAGCGGCAGAAACAGTGGAGTGAGCCAACTGGTCTTCACCGCCAGCGACGAGGTATTTCCGGTATGCAGCCCCGGCTACATGGCGGGACAGGACCTGATCGAAGTCTGGGAGCTACCACAGCATCGATTGCTGCATCACCGCGCCACGCCCCCGCATTTGATGGAGTGGGAGAGTTGGCTGGCTCACTTCGGCGTCACGCCAGCCTCTGAGGCACAGAGTCAGTCGTACAACAGCTACCCGATGATGCTTCAGGCGGCAGTCGAAGGGCACGGTATGGCGGTTGGCTGGGCTCGAACGGCTGGCGGACTGATCAGCAACGGGGAATTGATCCGCCCCTGCAAAGAAAGCGTCGTCTTGCCCCACGCGCTGTCTGTATTCAAACATCTAGCGTCTTCTGGCCATGCAGACGAGACAGAAGCATTGCTTGGATGGCTAAAGGCCGAGCTGTCGGATGAGCCTGTCAGTTAGCCGCCAACACGAGTGACCGCTGCACCGGATAGCAAACGCCCCATAACGCGACGATCCGTAGAGCATCGCGTTATGGGGCGTTGACCAGCAGAGGTGGTCAGAACCGCGAGGGAGAAAAAATCTTCCCGTGGCTCTGGCGAAACGATTTACTGGTTGCGCGTCACTCGCCAGACCGTGTTCGCAAGGTCATCCGCGATGATCAATGCGCCTTTCGGATCAACTGTCACGCCTACCGGCCGGCCACGCGTTTTACCATCGTCGCCGCGAAAGCCCGTTGCAAAATCCACGGGCTCACCCGCAGGACGACCATTGCTGAACGGCACGAAGATCACCTTGTAGCCGACTGGATTGTCGCGGTTCCAACTGCCGTGCTCACCCACGAAAACCCCATCAGCAAACTTGTCGCCCATCACCGGCATCGAGAAGTCGACGCCCAGCGCGGCAACGTGTGAACCGAGGCTGTAATCAGGCTTGATCGCGGCGGCGACCTTTTCCGGGTTCTGCGGCTGCGCGCGAGGATCGACGTTCTGGCCCCAGTAGCTGTAAGGCCAGCCGTAGAACTTGCCTTCCTGTACCGACGTCAGGTAATCCGGAACCAGATCCGGGCCCAACTCATCGCGTTCGTTGACCACCGCCCACACTTGCCCGGAGTCTGGCTGAATGGTCAGTGCCGTCGGGTTGCGGATACCGGTTGCGTAAGGCTTGTGCGCGCCCGTTTCGGCATCGATCTGCCAGACCATGGCACGGTCGATTTCGACCTCCATGCCGCGCTCGGTGACGTTACTGTTCGAGCCGATCCCCACATACAGCGAACGGCCGTCGGGACTGATCGCCAGAGACTTGGTCCAGTGGTGGTTGATCTCGGATGGCAAGTCAGTGACTTTGACAGGCGGGCTGCCGGCCTGGGTCTGACCATCCTGATAGTCGAAGCGAACCAGCGCGTCCTGGTTGGCGACATACAGTTTGCCGTCGGCAAAGGCCAGTCCGTAAGGCGCGTTGAGATTTTCCGCAAACACGGTTTTCATCTCATAGGTGCCATCGCCGTCAGCGTCGCGCAGCAGGGTCAGCCGGTTGCCACCTTTAACCTGAGTATTGCCTTTCGCCTTGATGAAACTGGCGATTACATCCTTGGGCTTGAGCTTGGCGGCGCTGCCTCCGCGGCCTTCTGCGACGAGAATGTCACCGTTGGGCAACACCAGCGTCTGACGCGGGATTCTCAGGTCAGTCGCGATGGCTGTCACGCTGAAGCCTTCCGGCACCTTCGGCTTCTGATCGCCCCACAAGGCGGGCTCGGCAATCTTCATGCTCGGCAACAGCCCACGTTGTGGTTCAGGCAGTTTAGGGTCGGGGCCACGTGCCTGGGTACTGTCTGCCTCTCCACCGCAAGCACTCAACAACAACGCCATACTCAGCGCACTCAATGCGTTCAACTGTTTCATTGGGCATCTCCCGAACGCAGGTTGGTAAGCCCGATCCAGGCGGCAACAAAGGCAAGCGCCGTCACGATCACCGACAGAATCAAACCTGACGGCATGACAGCCCAGGCATCCTTGGCATGCTCGAACGCGTTGACCAGTCCAAGCACCCACGTGATCAGCAAGAGCAGGAAATACAACACAGGACGTCCTGACTTGCGCTCTGCACGTATCAGATTAACCAGCGCGAACACTAACGCCAGACCGCAGAACACCAGACCACCGGCGATCAACCAGGCGGCAAAATTGCTCCACTGGATCTGAAAGGTCTTGAAGTAGGCAATGTCACTGAACAGACCGCCAAGAAACAGCGGAACGGTCCCTGCTAGAAAAATGGCGTGAAGCGGGCTTGGCGTGCTTCGGTAAACGGGATGGGTGGTAACGGTCACGGCGGCTCCTTATCGTTAGCGATCCTGGGACGTACGCAGTGCGAATCACTGGGTATCTCCGGATGGCGCTGACTGCGCTTAGGAAAGGATCGTGCCGTTGGTGCGTTAGTTCAGCGTAATGTTCCTGTCGAAATATTTTGCAAAGCTTCGCCAGAACAGTCGGTTTAGAGCGCTGTGCAGGTTTTGTCAGAAAAACTGAGCAGCGCCGGCAGCCCTGCCGTCAAACGCGCAGTGGCGCACCGGAGTGCTTTTCAGCGCAGGATCAATACCGCTGCAGTCGCAATAACGGCCACCACCCCAAACACCATGCGGGCTATCCAGGGCGCGGTGAGCCAGACACCCGTGGCACCGGCAATCTGACCAACATTTTTTTCGCTCAAATTGAAGCGCGATGGCTCCCGGAAGGGATTACCGCACTGCGGGCAGGCATACGCCTTGTCGGAGATTCGGGCAGAGCATTCTGGGCAATCGATAAGACTCATTGCACAACCTCGGTTTGACGGGAACGTCGGGTACACAAAAGACTGCGAAAACCGGATTTTGTTCTGGATCCTGCCCTCCCCGGAGCTTTTGCCTGACCGGAACGTGCGCGACTTGACAGTCTGCCGAAGCTTTGCTATCGAGCCGAACGTTTCTCCCGTGAAGGCCGGTAGCCGAAAAACGCGCTGTAGCATTTGCTGAAATGGCTGGGCGAGACAAACCCGCAGGCCACCAGCACTTCAACCTGGGACATCTCGGTGTGTTGCAGCAAACGGCGTGCCTCGGTGATACGCAATTCCAGGTAGTAACGTTGCGGTGTGGTGCCTAATTGCTCCTTGAACAGACGTTCGACCTGGCGGCGCGAGCGGCCCGCATAGACTGCAAGCTGTTCCATTTCCAACGGCTCTTCAAGGTTGGCATCCATGAGTTTGATGACCTCTCGCAAGGGCGCGCTCACACAGACATTGGGCGAAGCCTTGACCCGACGATATCGCGACTCTTCAAAGGAAAGAATGTCTTCGATACCTTCGACAAGCGCCTTGCCATGCAGGCCCTTGATCCACTCCAGCGCCATATGAAAAGCACCCGTCGGGCTGGAAGCGGTCAGACGGTCACGGTCGACAATGAATGCCTCGCTGGTAACTTGCGTGGCCCTGGAGATTTCTGCGAGCGCCGGGCGATGTTCGGGATGGATTGCACACCGGTAACCGTCGAGCAACCCGGCCGCCCCGAGAAACCACGCACCGTTCCACAGCCCGGCCAGCGCGACATCCTGCTCTGACGCGGCCTTGAGCAGGCCGATCAGAGGGTCATTTGCATTCAGCGCGGTCCGGTAACCGCCACAAATGACCAGCAGATCAAGCTCAGTCAGGGCCTCATGGCTGATACGCTCATCGGGCCTGATCACCAGCCCCAGATCACTCATGACTTCGCCCTCCTCCAGTCCGAACGTCCGGGAGGAAAACAGCCTGGGTCGCAACAGATTGGCCGTGACCAGCGTATCCAGCATTTGAGTAAAGGCAGGCAGGGAAAAATGTTCGAGCAGCAAGAAACCCGTCCGCGCCTGCTGCACAGGCTCAGGGTGTTCATCGTTCAGATAGCGAAGGTTCTTGCCCTTCATGCCTCCGCTGAATTGACGGCGCTGCATTATTGTCTTCCCGTGGCCATTAAGGGCTGGCAAGGCGCCAGTGTACCTCAGAGTATCAACGCCCTGGCCTGGACAACCCAGGATGATCGTCAGAACGACCTGACGGCCAGCCGTCGCTGAACCACCACAGCTCGTTGATCAGGCGGTAATCCAATTCTTTGCGCAACTTGTGCTCTATAAAGCGTCGGGCTTCTTCACGGTTGGTGACGAATCGGCACGATTATGCCATTGAGTATCGCTGGTATAGGCCTGAGCGACATTTTCAGGGCTACGGCTGTTCCAGCCATCTTCAGCAAGACGAACTTTCTCGACGGCAGACGCTTGGGTAAACGGTGGACGTCGCGGACGGGTGTGGACAGTCAGCGACACGGGATACCTCCAGACAACGTGAATGTCTGCAGCAGTCAGGCATTACCCGGGACGCGATGGCCATGTTGCTGCACTCGACGGTTTTGCAACCACACCAGCCGTCTGATTGCCGAACACTTTGCAGGCTCGCATGTGGTGAAAGTCTTCAATGCCATTCTTGCGGAAGATCTGGTCACCGACGCTCGGTCAAAGCACGCTCCAGACAGGCGCGCCCTCCCCGTCGCCGCTGATGATCAGCAGGCCAAAGAGCCGATTATGACCTTGCTCGACGAGATCGGATTTGACCCTGTTGATGCTGGCATTCTCGACGACAGCTGGCGATTCGAACGGGCCAAACCCGCGTATTGCATCCCTCTCGACAAGGCCGGTTTGAAACAGGCCCTCGCCAAAGCCGAACGAACCGTAGAATTGCCCCACGGTTCCTGGCGTCATGCTCAGACGCCTGGACCGGGCGATGCCAGTTTGTAGACCTGCACCTCAACGTCATCTCCACTTGGGTACCGCACCTGCCCGATGAAGGCTGTCTGGGCAAGCCAGCTCAAACGGCCTTGGGGCACTTGAAAACGTGGCGTGCAGGTACAGTGGTATTCGCTGTCGGGAATGGGCCAGATACCCCGCTGTTCCAGATCCTGCCCCTTGGGACTGATCCGCAATGTGCCGGTGTTGTGCAGATTGATCAGCTCGCCCTCGTCGGTAAGCAGGCTGTAAGTGGCGTTCATCTCACCGGTGCCGTCAGGCCGGACAACAAAAAAGTCCGCGCCGCCTGCCAGCACCTGCCCGCTCAATTGCGGCCCCTCGAAACGCCCGCCGACAATTCGGTAATTACTGCGCAAACCGTCAATGCTCTGCCCCATCCAGTCTGGCTGTCCAATGCGCACCTGCAGGGTCAAGACGTGTTGCAGTGTCGGCAGGCTGAAAGGTATTGATTGTGTCGTCATGAAAGCTCCTGACCGGAGCCCGGAGCCCAAGGCTCCGGGCGACCTGTCTCAACGGTTGGTTCTGATGGTCGTCCAGGCACGGGTGCGTACACGCTCAATGGCGTTCGGCAAAGGCTCCAGCGCAAACAACGTACGGCGCGCGTCGTCCGGGATATACATGGCGGGGTTGTTGCGAATTTCCGGGGCGACCAGTGCAGTCGCATCCTTGTTGGGGTTTGGATAGCCAATCTTGTTACTGATCTGGGCGATCACTTCAGGACGCAGAATGTAATTGATGAACGCGTGTGCCTCCGCGGGGTGCGGCGCCTTGGCGGCGATGGCCATGACGTCAGACCACATAGGAGCGCCCTGTACGGGCAGCGCCATCTCTACGTGAACACCGTTATTGGCGTTGATTGCCAGTTGTTTGGCCAGCGCCATGCCGCCCGACCAGCCAACAGCGAGGCAGATATCGCCGTTGGCCAGATCCATGCCGTAGCGCGATGAGCTGAAGTACTTGATGTTGGGACGAATCTTGAGCATCAGGTCCTGGGCTTTCTGATAATCGCCCTTTTCCTGACTGTTAGGGTTCAGGCCCAGATAATGAAGCGCGATGGGCAGAATCTCGTTTGCCGCATCCAGAAAGCCGACTCCGCAGCTGGACAGCTTCGCCAGTGTGTCACCTTTGAAAATGACGTCCCAGTTGTCCAGCTTTGCGTCAGGGCCGAGCACCTTGGCCACCTTGTCGACGTTATAGCCGATCAATGTGGTGCCCCACAGGTAAGGCACGCTGTAGCGATTGCCGGTGTCACCGACCTTTGCCAGAGACGTCATGAATTCTGGGTCCAGGTGCGACCAGTTGCTCAACTGCCCGCGGTCGAGCGGCTCGAACGTCCCGGCGGCGATCAGCTTGCCGATGGTCGAGCTGCTGGGGAATACGACGTCGTAGCCCGAGTTGCCCGTCAACAGCTTGGATTCCAGTGTTTCCACACTGTCGAACACGTCGTAGATGGGACGTATACCGGTATCTCGCTCGAAGTCTTTCAGCACCTGCGCAGGCAAGTACTCGATCCAGTTATAAATGCGCACCGTGCGCTCTTCGGCCAGACAGACACCGCTGACCAGTAACGACAGCAGGCACGCGATCAATGCATGAGGCTTGAACATGAGAAACACTCCTGAGCGGCCGCGAAGGCTCGCGACGATCAATAGCGATAGGTGAAATAGAGTTCCAGCGCGCTGAAGTTCTTGTCATTGCCAAAGACCTGCCGGGCGGCAGCCATCGGTTTTACCCAGTTGTAGGACAGCGAGGTATAGAGCCTCGGGGTGGCTACCCAATCTACGTAAATGACACTTTCATCAGCAAAGCGCTTGTCGCTGACCGGTGTGCCCTGGTAGTTCTTCTCGTCCAGCCAGAACTGGTAATGAATCGCGCCCAGCGTCACGGTTTCACTCAGGTGGTTCTTGATGGAGAACTGCTGAGCCTTTTCGTTGCTGTTGAACATCAGGTAGTTGCCCACGACGTCACCGATCAGCCAGGTCGACCAATCGACAAAGCCCTTGCTGAGCGGGTCCCAGGTTTTGGCCTTGTTGTCTGCCAGGTTCGAATCGCCAGAAAAGCTGGCGTAGCGGTAACCAACCATGGGGGTGAGCGGCAACATGTCCAGGGCGTAATCCGCCTGCGCGTACCAGGCGCTGGCGTCGTAGTCCACTCCGTCGCCACTGCCACGCTGCACTGCGTACTCACCATTGAGTGTCAGCGACGGCAAGCCAGGCACTTTGCCTTTTAACGCTCTCAGGTTGTACACCTGCATCCCGTCGCGGCGAAAAATGGTTTCCCGGGCAAGAGCCTTCACCTTCATGGCCATGGCGCCAAGCGTCACACGGTCATCCAGGTTGTAATCGACGTTGGCACCGGTCATGCGAAACCCGCCAAGGTCGTCATCCACACGCAACGAGAAGCCCTGAGCCTGGAGCGCGCCGTGATCCCAGCCAACCAGCGCGGAGTCCTTGAACGCGGTTCGCGGACCCAGCCAGTAGCCACCGTCCTTGAACTGATCGAGGTTGCCGTCCATGACGATGAAGCCAGTGCCGATCATGTAGTTCTGGCGGCCCACGGTCAGCTTCCAGTCCCCCGCCCGCAGCCCGGCATACAGTTCTTCCGGGGCGACATCGCCATCGGAGCTGCGGGTGAAACCACCCGGATCTCCATCACCGAAAGTCGTTGCTCCTACCACCGAGGCTCCGGCCAGCAGATCGACTCCAGACGCAATCGGGTAGCTGAGCGTGAGGCCGGGTTTGACGTAAAGCTCCTGCCAGTCGACCTTACTGCCGTCATTCTGACGGCTGCGCTGGTCGACGCGTCCGGCACCAAAGTTCACATTACGCGCCGTGTTGAGGGCGCCTCCCGCACTGAATGTGAACTCTCCTTTCAAATCATTTTCTTCAAACTGTAACCCGCCATCGCCGCATGACTGGCGAATGGCAGGCTTAACGTCAGTACCGCACGCGACCATCGGATATCGAGCACCATGGGAAAGCTCCTGTGTCTGTCGTTTTTGTATTACAGGGCAGTGAAATCAGACGGCCGAAAACGCCGCCTGGGCCTGTCGAAACAGGCAAGGCGCAGCTGGAGATACGTTGTTGTTATGGGTCTCAGTCAGCCAGATGTGCGGCAATGACCCGCATCATTCGCACGCTGTCGGCGTCCAGTTCAGAGACGGCCTGCGGGAGCGAAGACTGCTTGACGATGACCACCTGAGAGGCGTGATCGACAAACAGGTATTGGCCATGGATACCGCCGGCCATCACAGCCTGGCTGTGGTCGTTGAATACGTACCACTGGCTGCGGTAAGAGGCGCCCGGCGTCCAGTTCGAGAACTCTTCATCGGCGGCATAAATAGATGCATCGCCGCCTGCACGAATACGTTCGAATACCGAGGCGGGAAGGAGCTGCACACCATTGAAAGAGCCATCGCCTGCCACCAGCCGGCCAAAGCGCGCCATGTCTCGCAAGGTGGCGCTGAACCCTGCTCCGGCGACGTTCCGACCCCACGGATCAGCTGTGAAATAGCCGTCGCGTTCGCAGCCCAGCTCGCGCCAGACAGCTTCCAGCCGTTGAGCACAGGACTCGCCACACGCCCGCTCCATTACCCACGCAAGTACCTCGGTAGTGGCCGTGACGTAATGAAAGAAGCCGCCGTGCTCGTCACGTTTCTTCAACGAGGGCAAATATTCATAAAGCGTCTGGTACCGGGCGTACTGCGCAGGCGTTGGCTGAAAACCGCACGCATAGCCGTACTGCGAGCTTTCGGAATCAGGGTCGTCATAAATTTCGCTGTATTCGATCCCGACGGCCATGTCGAACAATTGCTGCACCGTGGCGTCTGCAAAGGCGCTGCCCGCAAGCTCGGGTACATAAACACTCGCCAGCGCGTCCGGAAGCAGTCGACCTTCGGACACCAATTGTTCGCCCAGAATGCCGATCAGTGACTTGGTGACCGAAAACATGATGTGCCGATCGTGGTCACGCTGACCGTTGAAGTAGCGCTCAAACACGATGGCATTGCCTTTGACCACAATGAACGCATCGGTGTGGCTGGCATTGAGATGTTCCGCAACACTGACACGCTGTCCGCACTCGCTATCGAAAAACAGCCCATCAAGATTCTGCGGCGCCTGGGTGAACGCCGAAGCGCTGCCCTGCCCGGCCCTGACGCTGATCGATGGGCGCAAACGCGCCAAATGGCGGAAACCCCATTGATTGAAGGGGGCACGCATCCAGTTATGCCACGTCACCCGACGCTCGTCCGTGGCTGGAAAACCGCGCATCAAATCCTCTGCCGACGATACCGGACCTGCAGGCTGCCGGGCGTTTTCGTAGATCAGTTCAAGGGAACGACTCATGAAGATGTCCTGAAAAAATGACGCCGCCGATGGCAGCTGCGTTTAAAAAATTAAACAGATAAATTTCTTTAGTCAATAAATTATTTTTCAGAACAAAGCATCCCCGCTATGATCTCTGCATCAGATCAAACAGTGAGCGCACGTGAGCGGACTCAGAGAGCGTCAAAAAGAAATGCGCCGCCAGGCTATCGCCAAGGCAGCGGTCGAGTTGTTCGAAAGTCAGGGGTTTGAAAACACCACCATTGAGCGCATCGCCCAAGTGGCTGGAGTGTCAGCACCAACGGTATTCAAATACTTCGGCAGCAAGCAGGAAATCATTCTGGAGATGCTACGGGCGGCGGACGAACGCGCGATTCTGGACACCCGCGCCTGCCTGTCCGATTTCGACGACCCTGTCGACGCGTTGTGCCACCTTGAAAGTCTGCTGGTGGGCTACGCGCTGGACGTCCTCGGCGCGCCTCTCTGGCGTCAACTGCTGCCGCTGATACTGAGCGGCGGCGATGGCGGGCTGCCGGAAACCTACCGGCAAATGAACGGCGTCCTGCAAAAGCAGATCACCTTGGTGCTGGCGGAACTGCAAAATGCCGGAAAGCTGCGGCCTGACCTGGATATCGATCTGGCGGCTTACCTGCTCAATGATTATTCACACCTGCAACTGTTGCGTCTGACCAGCCGCCCGGAACTGGATCTGCAAGGCCACCGCGAGCAGGTCAGGCGCATCACCCGCCTGGTGTTCGAAGGGATGCGACCGGTAAACCCCGGCATTTCCTCGTCATAAACATACAATTCGAGGCGCAGGTAGCACATATTCTGAATACCGGTAACGCCTCGTTGAAGTTTCTTGCTGTGCCGTCGGGTGTAAAGGCATGATACCGACACATTTTATCCCCGTTGTGATGCGCTGCCATGACTCACCGTCCCGCTCCTTTTCCAGCAAACGAGAAAGACCGGATCCTGTCCCTGGAGCATCTGAGGATTCTGGACAGCGCACCTGAGCAAGGCTTCGACGATGTTGTGCTGTTGGCTACCACTTTGTGTGACGTGCCTATTTCACTGGTGTCACTGATTGACCGCGAGCGCCAGTGGTTCAAAGCCTGCATCGGGCTTGACGTCCACCAGACTCACCGTGACCTGGCGTTCTGCGCCCATGCGATCCTGCAACCTGCCGACGTCCTGGTGGTGGAAGACGCCACGCTGGATCCACGCTTTCAGGAAAGCGCGTTGGTACTGGGCCCGCCGTACATCCGTTTCTACGCCGGTGCGCCCATTTGTACCGAGTCGGGCCTGTCGCTGGGGACTGTCTGTGTGATCGACACGCGTCCGCGTACGCTCACTGAACAGCAGCGTCTGGCCTTGCAGGCGTTGGCGCGGCAGACCGCTGCGTTGATGCAGTTACGATTGCTCGATCAGCAACATCAGCAACGTGTCGCCGAGCTCTCGGCAGACCTCGACAACGCACAGAGTCAGAGCAGGGCAACCGAGCGTAATCTGCAGCATTCGCAACGCGTTTCATCGCTGGGGATGCTTACGGCAAGCATCGCCCATGACTTCAACAACCTGCTTCAGGCGTTGAGCGCCAGCCTGCAACTGATCCGCATGCGTGCCAGGCGCCCCACTGACGTCGAAAGCTTCAGCGACACCGGCTTGCAAGCGGTGGAGCATGGCCGACAGCTGGTCAGCCGCCTGCTCACCAGTGTTCGCCAGGATGGCCCAGAGCTGATCTGCATTGATGTCAGTGAGCGGCTGGAAGCCGCACGTGACCTGCTGTTGCGCTCGGTGGGTGACGAAATGAAGCTGTCGTTCGACCTTGAAGCCAAAGGCTGGGGCGTGCTGTGCGTCGAGCCGCAACTTCACGCTGCCATCCTGAACCTGCTTGCCAATGCCCGCGATGCCATGTCCGGCCCTGGCCACGCGCACATCAGCACACGCACGGAATCCATTCAGGAGGACCTGCAATTGCCTGAAGGTGATTACCTGGTACTCAGCGTGACCGACAACGGACCGGGCATCCCCCAAGAGTTGGTGACGCGCATTTTCGAACCCTTCTTCACCACCAAAAAGACGGGACTGGGCACCGGCCTTGGCCTGGCGCAGGTTCAGGAATTCGCCGTCAGTGCCGGCGGTGGCGTCCGCGTCGAAAACTCTCCGGGGGGCGGGGCCTCGATGAATATTTACCTGCGAATATTGGGTCGTATTGACCGCAGGCAGCCGCTGGCGTCGTAGCTATTCCCGTAAGTGCAGGCATCAGATATCGGATAATTTCATCCAGGCAGGCTATGCCCACTGGCGCTCGGCAACAGGCTTGACTGTCGGATGAGCATCGATCTGCAACAGCGAAACATGGAACTCGGGACGTCGCATTTGCAGGTGCTCCCGCGTACCGCTCCATCGAGTCACGACGGCTGCCAGAACCTCGACCGCCCCTGGCGCATCGGGCCTCCAGAAGTCTGGCTGCACAAACACATCGCTGAATGTTTCCCAATGTTCGTAAAGGCGCAAACGAGCACCCTCCTCCAGCCGCGTCAACGACACCTGATCAGTATCGGGCATCCAGCGTTCCGGATGATCAATGATCCCGATGGCGGAATAACAATTGGCGGCAATATAAACCAGCGCCCGCAACGCATGGGCCTGACTGACAACGCTTCGAGGCAGCAGTCCAGACTCGGGGAACTCAAGCCCCAGATGAATCAATATCGCGACGCTTTCCGTCATTACGCTACCGTCAGGCAGGATCAGGGTCGGTACCTGAACAAGTGGATTGGCCTGTTCAAGCGCCTCCTTGTCTGACCCCTCTTCCCAAGCGCATGCAGGGATCAGCGTGTAACAAACGTTGCAACGGCCGAGGGCAATTTCGATAGCCACCGAGCCCGAGCCTTCGGCGCCAAAAAGTGTGTACATGTTCGAGAGTCCTTCAGGTCCATCAGTCAATCCTGACTGGGTAGCGACATGTTTTACCGGTACAGGGTTACTCTGCGTTGATCACTGCCAAACCTGACAGTGCATGACGAGGGACACGATCAGCAGTATCACAAGGTAAATAAAGGGTAGCAGCGACTCCAGAGGCGCCCCGTCGAAAACGGGCCATCGAGCGCCAGCCGCTGAAACATAATGGTCTACAGTTCAGGTTCTCCGAAGTTCGCAGGTCGCGCAGCAATGACGAATATATCCAGGCATGAACTGGCTTCCCGGCTGATCCGCAATTTCAATGACGCAGCCCTGGAACACGAGGTGCGCGAACCGTTGTATGAAAGTCTCGCGGCTCGTCTCGGTACCGGAACGGCAGCGACAAAGTTGGGCGCCTCTGTCGATATCGTTGCGCCGGGCAAACGCTCGTGCCCTTATCACTTTCATCACGCTCAGGAAGAGATGTTCATCGTCATTGAAGGTGACGGCAGCCTGCGGGTCGCGGGTGAAATGCTGCCGATCAAGACCGGCGATGTGATCTTCATCCCGGCAGGCCCTGAATACCCTCATCAGATCATCAACACGTCATCATTGCCCCTCAAATACCTGTCGGTCAGCACGAGAGAAAAACCGGAAATCTGCGAATACCCCGACTCCGGCAAGTATCAGGCAATGGCGTCGAGCTCAGGCGGCTATTTCGTGGCAAGTCAACGCGTCGATCAGAGCGTTGATTACTGGGATGGCGAACCCTAGGCTTTGTGCTGACTGTCCGCTTTCAAGCATGATGCGTGCATCATCCGCTTGATGCCGTCTATGAAACGCTACGAAAAATTCGCCGCCGACATCGCTGAACTGATCCGCAACGGTATCCTGCCGCCCGGCGCAAAAGTGCCGTCGGTGAGAATGGCGAGCCGCACTTACGCGGTCAGCCCCACCACGGTGTTCAAGGCGTACTACCTGCTCGAAGACAAGGGCCTGATCCAGGCCCGAGCCCGCTCAGGCTATTACGTGCGAGACGCCAGCTCGCAAACCATGACTGAGCCGGAGCTGATCAGACACACCAGTGACGGGACCGATGTCGGCGTCAGCGACCTGATTTTTTCGGTGCTGGCCTCGCTCAAGGACCCTGATACGGTTCCGTTTGGCTCGGCGTTCCCGAGTCCGCATCTTTATCCCCTGCCGCGCCTGGCAAAGTCCATGGCCTCGGCGGTTCGTGCGCTGACACCAGCCGCCATTGTCAGCGCCATGACCACCGGAAACGACGAACTGCGCCGTCAGATCGCCTTGCGCTACATGATCAGCGGCGTACGCCTGCCCGCCAGTGAACTGGTGATCACCAACGGCGCAATGGAAGCCTTGAACCTGTGCCTGCAATGCGTCACCCAGCCCGGCGATCTGGTCGCCATCGAAGCGCCCGCGTTCTATGCCTGCCTTCAAGTGCTTGAACGGCTGAAACTCAAAGCAGTGGAAATACCCGTGCATCCTCGCGACGGCGTGGACCTGCTTTCGCTGGAGGAAAGCCTTGCGCGGTTGCCGGTCAAGGCCTGCTGGTTCATGAGCAGTTTTCAGAACCCGTTGGGCGCCAGCCTGACGCAGACGAAAAAAACGCAACTCTATGACTTGCTCGAAAAACATGACGTGCCGCTGATCGAGGATGACGTGTACTCCGAGTTGTACTTCGGCACCCAGGCGCCCCACCCGATCAAAAGTCTGGACCGCGACGGACGAGTCATGCATTGCAGTTCGTTTTCCAAGGCACTCGCGCCAGGCTATCGGGTAGGCTGGGTAGCAGGCGGACGCTACACCGAGCAGATAAATCGCCTGAAGCTGATGACCACGATTTCGCCGTCGGTGCCGGCCCAGGCCGCGCTCGCGGACTATCTCAAGCACGGTGGATATGACCGCCACCTGCGAAAACTGCGTGACGCGCTCGAACGCCAGCAGTCTGCGATGCTCACGGCCGCAGCCCGCTACTTTCCGTCGGGCACACGCGTGACCAAGCCTGTGGGCGGCTACTTTCTGTGGTTCGAGTTTCCTGAGCAGGTTGATTCGTTGCAGCTTTTTCAACAGGCACTGGAGCAAGGCATCAGC
The DNA here is from genome assembly GCF_021147775.1 of Pseudomonas californiensis. Taxonomy (GTDB): domain Bacteria; phylum Pseudomonadota; class Gammaproteobacteria; order Pseudomonadales; family Pseudomonadaceae; genus Aquipseudomonas; species Aquipseudomonas californiensis. The sequence continues at coordinate 17,653 of NZ_JAGTPK010000013.1, read as the reverse complement.
GTTGCGCCGGGCCCGATATTTTCACCTTCGCAGCGTTTTCAGAACTGTGCCCGCCTCAATTACGGTAGCCCGTGGGATGAGCGAAGTGAAGCAGCGATGGCGACGCTGGGTCGCATCACCGCCTCATTCTGAACCCCATCTGATCTCTGTTTTTTTCTCCTTTCTGAATCTGTACCAGAAATGCGAGCAGCCCGATAATGGCCATGCACTCAGTTGCCACGGCCCTGACGCCACGCCGATGTGTGCATTGCGCCACCGTGACTCAAACCCACTGTTCAAGAGGTTCTCATGGGTAAGCTTGCACTGTCTTTACTGGGCTTTTTAGCGTTCACCATTGCCATTGGCCTGCTCGCCACCATTCCGCCGTCCTGACACTGGATGACGCCACCCGACGCGCCGCAACCTGTGCGTCGGGTTTATATCACTGCGCCCCGGCAACCTTCATGATCATCCGCGCCAGCAGATAGATACGTGGTGCCACGCTGTTGACTTCAGCGTATTCATCAGCGGTGTGGATATTGCCACACACGATGCCAAAGCCATCCAGCGTCGGTGTACCCACACTGGCCGACAGACTGGAGTCAGCCGCCCCGCCGCTGCCTTCGATGGTGAGCTTGCGTCCCAGCTCACCATAAATGTCCTGCGCCATGGCAACCAACGCGTCGGATTCAGGGGTTTGTGGCATCGGCGGCAAGCCACGCACCAGGCTGGTCTTGACCTCTGTATCCGGCACCAGGCGGTTCTCCGACACTTTTGCCAGATCCTGTTCAATGCGATCAAACTCTTCCGGCAAGACCGCACGCACATCAGCCTTGGCGCTGGCCTGATCAGGAATTACGTTGGTGCGATCACCGGCCTTGAGCACGGTGAAGTTGATGGTGGTTTTCCTGGCTTCGTCACCCAGCTTCCCAAGCTGCAGAATCTGGTGCGCCACCTCGGTTGCCGCATTGCGCCCAAGCTCTGGCGCAACGCCTGCATGAGACGACTTGCCCTTGACCTCGACCAGCGCCGTCGCCACGCCCTTGCGCCACACCACAAGCCCGTCTGCCGGGCGGCCGGGCTCCAGATTGAGCGTGACGTCATGCTCTTTGGCGGTTTTCTTGATCAGCTCGGTGCCGACGCTGGAGCCGGTTTCCTCACTGGCGTCCAGCAGCACGGTGATCTGCGCGTAGTCGGTGAACTTGAGGTTATTCAGCACTTTCAGGGCGTAGACAGCGGCAACGATTCCGCCCTTGTCGTCCATCACGCCGGGGCCGTAGGCTCGCCCGTCCTTGATGGTGAACGGTCGCTCCGCTGCGGTGCCTTCCTTGAAGACCGTGTCCATGTGCGCCATCAGCAAAATCTTTTTCTTGCCGGTGCCTTTGAGCGTGGCAATCACATGATTACTGGGGTCCGGTGTGTTCGGCACAAGCTCGATGGTCGCGCCGAGCTTTTTCAGCTCTTCAATCGCGATGTCGCCCACCTGATTGATACCCGGCGCGTAGCCGGAACCCGAGTCGATGTTGACCAGGCGCTCCAGCAGCTTCAAGGCCTCACCCTGATACTGCTCGGCGTCGGCCTGGATCTTTGCGTGAGGCTCGGCCAGCGCGAAGGGCGCAAAAGCGGACAAGGCAAGCGCAAGGCCCAGACCCACGGCACGTGTTCGGCGAGAAAGTGTGATCATCCTGAATACATCCTTTTGACTGACATTGAGTGTGCAGACGTACCTTACAACAGGACAGTACACTTTCAACGGCGCGGTAACGCCCCACCTGACGCTCGCCCTCGAAATGTCTGCATCCAGTGGAGCCCGCCTCGCCCATGAACGGATCACGTTGTAAAATCGATCAACTTCCCAACCAGGACCGCACCCCATGGCCGGCATTCAAAAAGCTGCGCAGATTGGCTTCTCATCTCAGGCAGGCACCTATGCCAAAGGACGCCCCAGCTACCCGATCGAGCTGCAAGCCTGGCTCATGGATGAGCTGGGGATCGATTCGGAGTCAACCGTGATCGACCTGGGTGCAGGCACCGGCAAGTTCACGCGGCTGTTGAACTCAATAACCCGGGATGTTGTGGCAATCGAACCTGTCGAGGCCATGCGGGCGGAGTTCTCGAAGGCCCTGCCGGACCTCAGTATTCTGAACGGCACTGCCGAATGCATTCCGGTCGATTCAAGCACCGCAGAGGCAGTGGTTTGCGCGCAGGCCTTCCACTGGTTTGCCAGCGAAAGTGCGCTTGCCGAGATTCATCGAGTTCTGAAACCGGGCGGCAGACTGGGGATGATCTGGAACGTGCGGGACGAGTCGGTGGACTGGGTGGCCGCCATTACCGACATCATGACCCCTTACGAAGGCGATACGCCGCGTTTCCACACCGGGCTCTGGCGGGCGCCTTTCAGCGGCCCTCATTTTTCAGAGCCGCAGATGACCTGCTTCAAGTACGTGCATTCAGGCAGCCCTCAGGAGGTCATCCTCGACCGTTTCCTCTCGGTGAGCTTCATCGCCGCATTGCCGCCAGCCGATAAAGCCAACGTGACAGAACAGCTGCACGCGCTGATAGCCACTCACCCGTCTTTGAAGGGCCGTGAAATCATCGAATTTCCGTATCAGACCCAGGCCTATCTCTGCCACCGGATCAATTCAGAATAAGGGGGTGGTGAGTCGCGGTGATGGCTGAGACAGGTTACTGACCTGCACCCAGACTCGACGAGCAAGGGCGTCGCAGGCACAAAAGGCCGGAAAACCCCTGAAACGCAAAAACCCGCCGAAGGGCGGGTTTTTGAGGGCTATCAGAGGCTTTGCAAGCTGCCTTCGAAACCGTGTCTGGCTCCACGACCTGGACTCGAACCAGGGACCCAGTGATTAACAGTCACTTGCTCTACCAACTGAGCTATCGCGGAATGAGCGCTATGTTACTGATTCACAAAACGAAGTCAAGCCAGCTCAGTAAATTTTTTTTGCTCTATATCCCCATCTGACTCATCGCCAGCCGTGCAAATGCCGGGGTCGTAGATCTTTCAACTTACTCCTCAATGTGGGCTCAATGAGGATAGCCATACCCAAAAATGGCCGATTTCCCCTTTCAAGAAATACCTTGTGATGCCGACACCTGATTCAGGCAGCTGAATTCTCACGTCGCAGGTATAAAAACAATGGCCACGCTAAAAACTGTGCAAGCACGCTACACCGCAACATTCGTGGGATTCATGGCGCTGGTCATCCTGTTGACCGTTTATGGCATCGGCCAATTCGTGACCCCAAGGCTCACCGCGACTGACGAGAATATGCTGACCGCAAAGGCGGCTGATATCAGTAACGAAATCAAGACCGAGCTGGCGCGAGTTCAAGCTCAACAGCGCGCGATCACCGAGCTGGTGCCGCAGTTGTCCAGCGACGACATCGACCGCCTGTTGCCATTCCTGGTCAACCAGTACGGCGAAGCCAAGGTCTTTGGCGGCGGCATTTGGCCGCTACCTGATGCACGCACCCCAGGGCGTGCCAAGCACAGCACCTTCTACCACCGCGATGCGTCGGGCAAGCTGATCGTCAACACCCACTGGAACTCGCCCGAGTCGCTCAATTACTTCGAGCAAGGCTGGCATAAAGGCGGTTTGAACTCGCCTGCCGGCCAATGCGCCTGGGCGCCTGCCTATCAGGACGCTGCAAGCCCTGAACCGCGCACCAACTGCGCCATGGCGATCACCAAGGACGGCAAGCCCTGGGGCGTATCGACCATCGACGTGACGCTGGGCTTTTTCAATCAGTTGGTTGAAGCCAAAGAGCGCGAAGTCAACGGGCGCATCATGATCATCGAGGCCGACGGCAAGATCCTGTCGAACGTGCCAGGCAGCAGCGACAAGATCGTACTGCGCAATATCTCCGAACTGGCTGCACAGTCGCCCTTCATCAACGGCATCAAATCGGCCTTGGCGGCCAAGGGAAACGGCACCTCACGCCTGACCTATGACAACGCCGACGGCGAAGAGTCGACCCTGTTCCTGATGCCGGTCGCAGGCACGCCCTGGTTGTTGGCCGTGTCGCAGAAAACAGCCCTGCTGAAAAGCCAGAGCGAAGCGGTCCTCAAGACGTTGGCCTGGCTGCAGATCCCGATGGTGCTGGTATTGCTGGTGCTGATGGTTGTCGCACTGCGCGCCTTGATGCATCGCCTGAATGTGCTCAAGACCAACATCGATACGCTGTCGGCCGGTGACGCTGACCTGACCCGCCGCATCGCGGTCAAGGGCCAGGACGAAGTGGATCAGGTGGGCGAATCCGTCAATCGCTTCATTGCTTACCTGCAGCGCATGATGCTGGAAGTCAGCAGTTCCACCAGCGAGATTGCCAGCGGGATTGAACAGTTGCGCAGTCAGTCGGGCAACACCAGTGCCATTCTGGTCCGTCACGCCAACGAGACCGATCAGGCCGTTACAGCGATCACCGAAATGTCGTCCACGGCCGATGAAGTAGCGCGCAGCGCGGCACAGACTGCCAGTTTCACGCAATCAGCCAATGAAAACGCGCAAATCTCCAAGACCGTTGTAGCCGATGCATCGGACAGCGTGACCGCGCTGATCAGCGAAGTGGACTCTGCCACCAGCAAAGTGCAATCGATGGAGCAGGACGCCAAGCGCATCAACGCCGTATTGGCGGTGATTGGTGAAATCGCCGGTCAGACCAACCTGCTCGCACTCAACGCGGCCATCGAAGCGGCACGGGCCGGTGAACAGGGTCGCGGGTTTGCGGTGGTGGCTGACGAAGTACGCGCCCTCGCCGCCCGTACCCAGGCCAGCACCTCGGAAATCAACGAGATGTTGAGCAGTCTGCAGCAAGGCGTCAGCGCAGCGGTTGCAGCCATGGAAAAAACCCGCCAGAGCTGTCAAGCCACCGCCGGCAAGACCACGGCAGTGACCGCCGGGCTGGATGACATGACCAGTTCGGTACTGCGCATCAACGACCTGAGTATGCAGATCGCCACGGCCGCCGAGGAACAAAGCGCGGTGTCCGAGGAAATCAGTCGCAACATCATTGCTGTGCGTCATATCGTCGAAGAGCTGGTTGAGGGTGGTTCCAGCAACGAGCGCAGCACGGCGGCACTCTCTGAGTCCAATACCCGCCTGATCGCCTTGGTACGTCGCTTCAAAGTCAGTTGAGGCCTGGGCGAACCTGACGCAGCGCGCGTCAGGTTCGCTGCGCAGTGATGCGCCATTGTACAAACTCCCCACCGTCAACTATACCGCTCAGGCCTTCTGGCACGTTGCGTTGCTCAAGCAGCGCCAACTCAAACAGCAAAAGGATGAGCGGCCTCATGAACACCACCCCTTCGGTAACCGTAAACGTCGTTGGCGGACCCAGTGCAACGGTGCCCTGGCAGCAAGGCATGAATGCGCAAACTGCACTGGAAAGCGCTTATAACCAGATCAACAGCACCGCAAAGTTCACCTACGCGCTGCAGTATTACGGCAGTCAGTTCGGCTATCTGGTGATGATGATCAACGAGACCTATGATTCATTTGTCTCATCATCTGCACCGTATTTCTATTGGGAATTCCTGGTCAACGGGGTGGCTTCGCCCAGCGGTATCGACGGGGTCACACTAAATGCCGGTGACGTGATCAGCTTCGAATTCGAAGCGTATAACGCGACCAAGCACGCGTTATCGACCGTGGCCGGTAAAAACGAATCGCAGTCGACGTTGGCGACTCGCTGACGTCTGCCCGGCAGATCAGACCCGGATCTGCGCTCAAATCGCCGCTATTTGATCCGATAGTGAAAGGTGTTTTTCACCCAGGGAACCATCACTGCCTCGCTCTCGACAAGCCGTGGCTGATACCGAAAGGTTTCAGCCACGACCACTGACGGGCGCATGAACAATAACCGCTGCCCCGCACCTGCGGGTTTATCACCCGGCCTTGTGGCGAGACGTCGCAGAGCCCGGGGAATCGCCCTCAATGCCTTTGTACAGTGCACGCTCGGAGTAATCCGGGCGTCCTTGCTCAGCGGCTGGTCGTTGCTCGATTTCACGTTCTCGCTTTTGCTCCTCCTCACGCTCGCGCGCCAGCGCAGCCTGCTCCGGCTGGCGGTTCTGTCACTGATTCGACCTCTGTGGTGCCCCTGCCACCCGTCACTCGAGTGTCATCTGCCTCTGTTTTGCTGGCCGACTCAGTACTTCAGGAGCCTGCCCGCCATGTTCAGGATTATTCAACCTCATCGCTGGAAGCTCGCTGTGCTGTTGATTGCCTGCAACCTGGGACTGCTGGCGTTTCTCGCCTTTGGCGACATCAAATACGTCAGCGAATGGAAGTGGCTCGACATCGTAGGTAAAGGCGGTTCTGCCCTGCTGTCGCTGGCCTGGCTGTTTCTGGTGTTCAAGAGTCGTCCTGTCGGACGCGCAACCAATTACCTGGCGATCGGGCTGATCTGCGTGTTCTTTTCCTGGTGGATCGACGCGCTGGATGAGTTCATTCGACTACCCGCCGAGATCGAGTGGGACCGCTGGCTGGAATCCGGTCTCATGCCGGTCGGGCAGATTCTGTTGACCATCGGCATTTACCACTGGCACCGCGAGCAGTTGGCGATCAGCGCGCAGATGGAGAAGCGCGAACGCGGCTTTCGCGAGCATCTGCTTTACGACAAGCTCACCCCTCTGGGCAGCACCGATTACCTCAAGCGTCAATTGGTGCTGAGCCTGGAACAGAGCCTCACGCAACAACAGCCGTTATCGCTGCTGGCTGTGGACGTGGATGATTTCAGCGCGATCACCTGGACTTACGGGCACCCCGAAGGCGATGAAGTGTTGTCGGCGCTCAGCCATCTGCTGGCGTTGAACCTGAGGCGTCAAGATCTGCTCTGCCGCCTGGCCGGCGACCGTTTTGTGGTATTGCTGCCCGACACCGGTGAAAGCGAGGCCAAGCTGCTGGCGCTCGAATTGCAGCAAGCGGTTGCCAGCCTGGCCCACAAGACACGATTGCATGGCGAGCGGATTCATCTGTCTGCCAGTGTGGCGGTGGTGATGGCCCTCACCGAAACGCCGGACAATCTGCTGCGGCGCCTCAATCTCGCGCTGGCGCGTGCTCGTCACCCACTGACGCGTACAGCCTGAGGGGCATCCATGCCCCTCAAAAGCGATGGACAAGAAGCCGACAGCCGCTTCATTCCGGGCCACTACCGCTGGACCGGCAGCACACCGACCCTGATCCAGCGCCTGTTCCGCTTCGATTGATAACGTAAGTCAGTGCTGCCTGCACAGCTTGTAGCCCAGGCCATGCGCGGTGTGCAGCAGCGGAAAGTCGAAACCATCGTCCAGCGCGCGCCTCAACAGGTGAACGTTACTGCGCAAGCTGCTGTTGTTCGGGGCGTCGCGCCCCCACACCAGATGCTCCATTTCGGCGCGCATCACAATATGCGGACTCTTGCGCATGAGCAGTTCCAGCAGCTTCATGTTGGTCGGGTTGAGTTTCAGCGGCTTGCCGGCCCGGCACACTTCGAGGGTGTCCAGATCGTACGTCAGGTCGGCCACGACCATGATGCGGTTGTCCTTGCGTTGCCGACGCCCGACGACCGCCTCGATCCTCGCCAGCACTTCGGACATCGCAAAGGGCTTGGTGATGTAGTCGTCGGCACCGACCTTGAAGCCGATCAGGCGATCCTCCAGCTCATCGCGAGCACTGAGCATCACGATGGCCACTTCAGACTTGGAGTACTGACGCAGGCTTTGGCAGATCTGGTTGCCGTCGATACCCGGCAACATGATGTCCAGAATGATTGCATCGAAGGGTTTGGATGCGGCCAGGTGCAGCCCGCTCAAACCATCGAGCGCACCTTCGACCGCATGGCCACGCAGCTCGAAGAACTCCACCAGGTTGTCGTGGATGTCACGGTGGTCTTCTATAACCAGAATATTCATTGCAGCGCCTTCTTGTTTTTCTACCCGACCCGCTGCCAGCGGAGCTAACCCGGACATCACACCACAGACTCGGGGCTGCGGATGATCAGTGTATCGCTGCGTTGTACCTTACGGACGTCGTTCAGGGGTTGCTGCAATCTGGACCGACCATAGAAACATAGCGCTACCACGAACATCACCAGCCACACGACGAGCCCGGCCCAGAATGTATGCGACATATAGTGCCAGCCTTGCAGGACACGTGTCGTGCCATAGATCAAGCCCAGCACGGTCACCGCAGCAAACACCAGACGGGTATAAGGCCAGGCGTGGCGACGGGCGACGAAATACAGCGCAAACAGGCTGAACGCGCTGGACGCATGACCGCCGGGCCAGCAACGACCTGCGCCTGCCTCATGCCACAGGGTGAAGTTCTTGTACCACTCGTAATGAGCCTGGGCGCCGCCATACAGTGTGGTTTCGACCGGGCAATAAACACTGGTGTGGCTTTTCAGGAAGTGAATCGCGCCGGTACTCAGCGCAAAAGCAACCACCACGTAGAAGAAGTCCAGCCGATAACGGTGCGTGAAACGCAACGGAGCAGCGATCCGCGCGCGGCCTGCCCAGTGCATCAGTCGGCCATTGGGGCGTTTTTCCAGCAACGGCCAGATAAACGACAGAAGTGCGCCGATTATTGCCAGCTCGCCCGTCCAGTTCGGCAGAATACGCGCCCATTTATGGGTGATTTTCTCGAACAGATGGCTCTCACCCAGAGGAAATACACCCGCAGCCGGGTCATAGAGCATATCGCTCAGCATCCGGTCCAGACCAGTCAGGTCAAAGGCTACAAACACCAACACACCCAGCAACACCGGAATCATCAGGTTGCTGCCGTAAAATCTGAAACGACCACTGGCTGGTTTGATCAATTCAACTGCTCGCTATTGAGGTCTGCCCACTGTCCGGCCTTGATAGAGCCCAGAATCCTGGGCCTGTGTGTACCGTCTATTTGAACGAAAACGGCTTCTGCGTAGGCGGCGGAGCGCTCATTGAAAGGCACGCCCAGCTTGCGCTCGAAATGATCGATGCAGCCGCTGTGTGTGACCAGGACGAGGTTTTCGCCGCGATTCTTGTGCGCAACCACTGCGTCCTTGAAGCTACTGTCACAATCGTTGGCCCAGTCCTGAGTCGCAACGGCATGGCCTGACACCAGCTCTGCGGTCTGCTGGGTGCGCGTCGTGGGGCTGGCAATCATGACAGCCTTGCCCAGCCCCAGCTTCTTCAGGCCAGCCCCGACGGCCAATGCCGCTTCACTGCCCACTCGCGTAATGCCATCCCCGCCATTCATGCATGGATTGCTGGATCGATCACAACGCTCACCATGCCGGATCATCACCACCACATCGCCCTGCAACCAAAGCTTATACAGACCGGACTTTGTCAGATTGCTGTCTGCGCTCAAATCAACGACATGAGCGATCGAGAACACGCTCCAGGCCCAGGCGCAAAGCGCCGTCACAACGACAGCCATGCCCATGAGAGCGATGCGCCGGTTGCTCAGAAAGGACTTTCCGGTTTCCGGCTTGAGAACCAGTACGTCGGCTGCTGCCGAAGATCTACTTATTGAACTACGCACCACGTGGCTACCCCTGCTTGAACAGACGCCGAGGCTGAGCGCCAGGCAGAGCCGGCTGCATCACCCTCACATGGCGGCAAAGATAGGGTCGCAGTCGTACGGAAGCGGTGAAGAAGATGTGAAAAAGAAGTTGGAACCAGGCTGACAGGCCCGCTCAGCGCCATCCCAGGGTGCTGCATGGCGAAACGCACATGGAAACTGACTCCGATTTTTTTCTGAAATGCGCCGACAGTTTGGTAACCACCTCTCCCGCATCGGGTGAATTTCTTTCAACCAGATAGAAAAGAGATCCGACACTCATACGAATAGGTATGACGACTTATAGACTGCCAACCGCCTCTTGCCTCACCCATAAACATATCAAGTGCTCCTTATAGGCTTTAAAACAAGGAAAATTGAAAAATTAGTCGTCATACGACTATTGACATCGTCCTACAAGAACGCAAATAATCGGCTAAAAGTTGTATGACGACATACTAATAAAATCTGATAACTACAATATCCATGAAGGTCATCATGAAAATCACCTCGGTCAACGTCGACGTCTTCACCTTCCCCTCCCGTCGCGCCGTAGACAGCGCAGGCCATGCCCACCCGGGCGAAGAAAAACCGGTCAAAACTGCCATGCTGCGCATCGCCTGTGACGATGGCAGCGAAGGCTTTGCTTTCGGCGCACCTGAACTGGTTCGCCCGCACGTCATCGATTCGTTCGTGAAAAAGGTACTGGTCGGTCAAAACCCGATGAACCGCGAAAAGATCTGGCAGGAACTCGCCCACTGGCAACGCGGCAGCGCCAGTCAGTTCACCGACCGGGCATTGGCCCTGGTGGAACAGGCACTGTGGGACCTGGCCGGGCGCGCTTTGAAGCTGCCGGTTCACCAACTGCTGGGCGGCTACCGCGACAAGGTTCTGGCTTACGGTTCAACCATGTGCGGCGACGACTTGCCGGGAGGTTTGTCCACACCTGACGAGTACGGCCAGTTCGCCGAAAAGCTGGTTCAACGCGGCTACAAAGGCATCAAATTGCACACCTGGATGCCGCCGATCTCGTTTGCGCCCAACCCCCGCATGGACGTACAGGCTTGCGCCGCCGTCCGCGAAGCAGTAGGCCCGGACATCGCGCTGATGCTGGACGGTTATCACTGGTACAGCCGCACCGACGCGCTGTATATCGGGCGTGAACTGCAAAAGCTCGACTTCGCCTGGTTTGAAGAGCCCATGATGGAAGACTCCGCCGAGTCCTACGCCTGGCTCGCAGCCAATCTGGATATTCCGGTACTCGGCCCCGAAAGCATCGCTGGCAAATACCACAGCCGCGCCAGCTGGGTTGCCAACAAATCCTGCGACATTCTGCGTGCAGGGGTTGCAGGTGTCGGCGGTATCGGGCCTTGCCTGAAAGTTGCGCACCTGGCCGAGTCGTTCGGCATGGACTGCGAGGTTCACGGCAACGGTGCCGCCAACCTGGCGGTGGTAGGCGCGATCAGCAACTGTCGCTGGTACGAACGAGGCCTGCTGCACCCCTTCCTTGATTACGATGACGTACCTGCCTACCTCAATACGCTGGTCGACCCGATGGACAGCGACGGCTTCGTGCATCTTTCCCAAAAGCCGGGACTGGGCGAAGACATCAACTTCAGTTATATCGAGACGCACACCGTGCAACGCTACTGACCGGCCACGCCACAAGGGCGACCAGCACGCCCTTGTCGCAGGCACATCAACAGACACGTGTCTTTATAACTATAAAAAAGGACCGCCCCCATGAAGCTCTGGCCCCAGCGCCTGCCCTGGCTGCTATGCCTCGCCCTGACGGCGACACTCATGTACACCCCGCCCGCCCTGGCACGCGGCGAAACACCGGTCGACCAACTGGTGGTAGGCATGAGCATGATCAACCTGCTTTCCCTCGACCCCGCAGGCGCCACCGGCCTGGAAGTCTCCGAGGTCAACGCCAACGTTTACGAAATGCTGCTGGAACAGGACGCGGCAAGCCCGGACCAGTTGATTCCCGCCCTGGCCGAGCGTTGGGAAATCAGTCCCGACCGCATGCGCCTGACCTTTCACCTGCGCCCCGCTGTGACGTTTCATTCCGGCAACCCATTGACCGCACACGACGTCGCCTGGTCGCTGCAACGCGTTGTCACCCTGAACAAGGCGCTGGCTTCGACCTGGAAGGCCTATGGCTACACGGCCAAAAACGTCAGCGAGCTGATGCGCGCCGAGGGTCCTTCGACCTTTGTGCTCGACCTGCCCAAAGCCACCGATCCGATGCTGGTGCTCAACACGCTGGCGACCTCGCCCAGCGCGTTTGTCATCGATCGCCTCACGGCACTGCAACACGCCAAGGGCGATGACCTCGGTGCAGGTTGGCTGACCACTCACACGGCCGGATCCGGTGCGTTCAAGCTGGACATCTGGCGCGCCAACGATGTCATCCTGATGAGCCGCTTCGATCAGTACTGGCGCGGCCCAGCCAAAATGCGCCGGGTGATCATGCGTAACATGACCGAGTCCCAGGCACTGCGCCTGATGGTCGAGCGTGGCGATCTGGATGTGGCACGCGGCATGGCCGCCACCGACATCAAGGCCCTGACACGGTCGGACGAGGTCACCGTGCAGACCATCCCGCGCGGCACGCTGTACTACGTAGCCCTGAGCATGGAACAACCGCTGTTTCAGGACATTCGGGTGCGCCAGGCGATTCGCGCATTGATCGACTATCAGGGCATCAATAATGTGGTCATGCCGCACTATGGCCTGATCAACCAGCGTCCGCTGCAACTGGGGCTGGCGGCCAGGCTCGATGATCCGGGCTACGCCCTCAACGTTGCTCAGGCAAAACGCCTGCTGGCCGAGGCCGGGTACCCGGACGGCTTCAAAATCACCATTCGCTCACTCACCGACTCACCCTTTATCAACATCGCCACCAGCCTGCAATCCACCCTCGCCCAGGCCGGGATTCAGGCAACGATCATTACCGGCACCGGCAATCAGATCTATGGCGCCATGCGTGATCGGCGCTTCGACATCCTGGTCGGCCGGGGCGGTGGTGGTGCCGAACGACACCCGCATTCCAGCCTGCGCGCTCTGATCTACAACCCCGACAACCGGGAAGAAGCCAAGCTGAGCAACTTTCAGGGCTGGCGCACCTCGTTCTACGACGCCGAGATCAATCAGCTGATCGAACAGGCCGAGCGCGAGCGCGACGCAGCTCAGCAACTGGCCTATTACCAGCGCATTCAGACGCTCTATGACCAGAAAGCCGGCCCGATCATGCCGGTGTCGCAGATGACCGACGAAGTGGTCATTCACGCCGACGTCAGGGAATACATAGGTCACAGCGCCGCTACCACGCGACTGCGCGACGTCTACAAGCAACGCTGAAACCCCGCGTTCAATCGCTCAAGCCAAGGCAGGAATAACCATGTCGAGTGCATCGATTTCATTTTGGAGCAGTCGGGTCGCCAATGGCACCCGTCGCAGCGGATCAGTGGCGGCGACCCTGTTCGGCCTGCTGTTGCTCACTTTCTTTATCGGTCGGGTCATGCCGCTGGACCCGGTACTGGCCATTGTCGGCCCGGACGCAGACGCGGCCGCCTACGCCCAGGCTTTTCAGGAGCTGGGGCTGGACAAGCCGCTGACCACCCAGTTCGTCATGTATCTCAAGGACCTGTTGCATGGTGATCTGGGCAATGCCCTGCTCACCGGCCATCCGGTGATCGACGACATCGTGCGGGTGTTCCCCGCCACACTGGAACTGGCAACCCTGGCCATCCTGTTTGGCGTGCTGATCGGCCTGCCGCTCGGCGTTTACGCAGCCACGCATCAAGGCCGTGCCGGCGACCATGTTGCACGGGTGATAACCCTGTTCGGCTATTCCACGCCCATTTTCTGGCTCGGCATGATGGCATTTCTGGTGTTCTATGCCTGGCTGGGCTGGGCCGGTGGCGTGGGGCGTATCGGCCTGGCCTACGACGGCCTTATCGAAACCCGCACCGGTCTGTTGCTGATCGACACCGCCCTGTCCGGCGACTGGGAGGCGTTTCGCAGCGCCCTGCGCCATATCCTGCTGCCAGCGGTGATCCTCAGCTTCAACTCGGTGGCGTACATCAGCCGCATGACGCGCAGCTTCATGCTTGAACAACTGTCGCAGGAATACATCATCACCGCCCGCGTGAAGGGCCTGTCCCAACGACGCATCGTCTGGGGCCATGCCTTCCGCAACATTCGTGTGCAATTGCTGACCATCGTCGCCCTCGCCTACGGCGGCCTGCTGGAAGGTGCGGTGCTGATCGAAACCGTCTTCGCCTGGCCTGGTTTTGGCCAGTACCTGACCAGCAGCCTGTTGCTGGGCGACATGAATGCGGTGATGGCCTGCGTGCTGCTGATCGGTCTGATCTTCGTGATCCTCAACCAGATCAGCGACGCCCTCTACAAAGTCTTTGACCCGAGAACACGCTGATGACGACTTCCCTGGCAAGCAGCACCAAACCCCTGGTTCAGGCCCCCACTTCGAGCCTGGCCGCGTTCGCCGCCAGCAGTGCACGCCTGATGCGTTTTCTGTTGCGCAACCCGATGACACTGGCCGGTTTGATTGTCATCAGCACCTTGATGATCGTCGCTCTGTTCGCGCCATGGATCGCCACCCACGACCCGCTCGCCCAGGACCTGTCGGCCGCATTGCGTATGCCCGGCGCGCAAAACTGGTTCGGCACCGATGAATACGGCCGTGATGTGTTCAGCCGCCTGGTGTATGGCTCTAGGATCACGCTGTACATCGTCATGCTGGTCACCGTGATCGTCGGCCCCATCGGCCTGCTGATCGGCACGGTATCGGGGTATTTCGGCGGCTGGGTCGACAGCCTGTTCATGCGAATCACCGACATCTTCATCTCGTTCCCGAGCCTGGTGCTGGCGCTGGCTTTCATCGCGGCTCTCGGTCCGGGTCTGGAGCACGCGGTCATCGCCATTGCCCTCACCGCCTGGCCTCCCATTGCCCGCCTGGCGCGTGCCGAAACCCTGTCGCTGCGCAATGCCGATTTCGTGGTGGCCGTAAAGCTGCAAGGCGCCTCTGCGGTACGTGTGATCGGGCGCCACATCATCCCGATGTGCCCGTCATCCGTGATCATCCGCCTGACCATGAACATGGCCAGCATCATCCTGACCGCCGCAGCGCTGGGCTTTCTCGGCCTGGGTGCGCAGGCTCCGCTGCCTGAATGGGGCGCGATGATCTCCAGCGGCCGACGTTACATGCTGGAAAGCTGGTGGCTGGTCGCAGCCCCCGGCGCCACCATCATGCTGGTCAGCCTGGCCTTCAACCTGCTGGGCGACGGCCTGCGCGATGTACTTGATCCACGCAGCGAATAACAACAAGGACGACAGCCATGTCACAGATAAAGCTTGCGGTAGAAGATTTGCGGGTCGAGTTCAGCCACGCTGGCAAGACCACAGCAGCAGTACGCGACGTGTCCTTCAATCTGGGGCGGGAAAAGCTGGCGATTGTCGGCGAGTCTGGCTCGGGCAAATCCACGGTGGGTCGCAGCCTCTTGCGACTGCACCCGGCGACCGCCCGCGTCACGGCCAAGACCCTGCGTTTTGGCGATGTTGATCTGCTGGCGTGCAGCGAAAAGCAGATCCAGGGCATTCGCGGTCGGCGCATGTCGATGATCATGCAAGACCCGAAATACTCGCTGAACCCGGTGATCAAGGTCGGCGAGCAGATCGCCGAAGCCTATCTGGCGCACCACAGGGTCTCCAGAAAAGAGGCGCGTGAACGCACCCTGGACATGCTCGCCAAGGTGCATATCCGCGAACCGGCAAGAGTGTACGAACTGTACCCGCACGAAGTCTCGGGCGGCATGGGGCAGCGAATCATGATTGCCATGATGGTCATCACCGATCCGCAGGTGATCATTGCCGACGAGCCCACTTCGGCGCTCGACGTCTCGGTGCGCCGTCAGGTCCTCAACGTGCTGGAGGAACTGGTCAGCGAGCGCGACCTGGGGCTGATCTTCATCAGTCACGACCTGAACATGGTCCGGCACTTCTGCGACCGGGTGCTGGTGATGTACGCCGGCCGCGTGGTGGAGTCGCTCAATGCCAGCGAGCTGGATCAGGCGCGTCATCCCTACACCCAAGGCCTGCTGGCCGCCCTGCCCAGCCTCGATCGTCCGCGCGCCAGCCTCCCGGTTCTGCAGCGCGATCCCCTTTGGCTCACTCACTGAGACTACGACCATGACCATGATCCAAGTCGATTCACTGAACTTGAGCTTTGGCACCGGCACGGCGCTGAATCAGGTTCTGCGTGACGTCAACCTGCAAGTCGAACCAGGCCAGTCGTTCGGCCTGGTCGGCGAGTCGGGCTCTGG
The DNA here is from genome assembly GCF_021147775.1 of Pseudomonas californiensis. Taxonomy (GTDB): domain Bacteria; phylum Pseudomonadota; class Gammaproteobacteria; order Pseudomonadales; family Pseudomonadaceae; genus Aquipseudomonas; species Aquipseudomonas californiensis. The sequence continues at coordinate 1,786 of NZ_JAGTPK010000013.1, read as the reverse complement.
CAAGACCACGGTCCTGCGCTGCCTGGCGGGGCAATATCATCACTGGAGCGGCGCGCTCAGCGTGGCGGGCCAGGCGGTGCGGCGCAAGCTGGATGCCAGCCACTACCGCACCGTGCAGATGGTCTTTCAGGACCCCTATGCGTCGCTGCACCCACGCCACACCATCGACGCGGCGCTCAAGGAGCCGTTGAGCATTCACAAGATCGACGAGCGCGACCGGCGCGTGTGCGAGGTGCTCAACCGGGTCGGCCTCAACGAGAGCTTTCGCTTTCGCTATCCACACCAGTTGTCCGGCGGCCAACGTCAGCGCGTAGCTATTGCAAGAGCGCTGATTCTGGAGCCGCGCGTGCTGCTGCTCGACGAGCCCACCTCTGCACTAGACGTGTCGGTGCAGGCTGAAATCCTCAACCTGCTGGCGGACCTGCGTCATCAGCAAGGCCTGACCTACCTGATGGTCACCCATGACCTGGGCGTCGTCGCACACCTCTGCGACCGGGTCGCGGTGATGCAGCAGGGCCAGGTAGTGGAAACCCTCGACAGCAGCCAGCTGATCAACGACCAGGCCCTGCACGACTATTCGCGAATGCTGATCCAGGCCAGTCGCGACATGGACGTTCGCCCGAGCGGGTGATCCAGAACCCGTCTGGCTGACGCTGACACCGAGCCCCTGCTGACACCGTGATCCCAGGCCAGATTGGCCACGGAACCCGGCTGCCTGCGATTTGCTTCAACTCACCCAATTCTCACCCAAACAAGAATAAAAAAATGAAAAAATCAATCGCTCTGCTCTCCCTGACCGCCCTGTTCCCAAGCGCATGGACCCATGCCGACAGCGCGTACATCAACTACCGCCACCAGTACGCCGAAAGCACACGCATGCACGCTGACCGGGTCAAGTTCGGCACACGCCTGGACAGTGGCTGGGGCTTTGAAGGTGAACTCAAATACAAGACTGCTGGCGACCGCCAGGACGTGGCGTTCGACAACACCGTCGGCAACGGCCACGAATTGACGGTCAGCTATCAGCACCGGCTCAACGACAAATGGCTGCTCACGCCCTCGCTGGCGCTGGAAAGCATCGAGAAGTCGACGGCCTACAAGATGGGGCTCAAGGTCGGCTACAAAGTGACCGACCAACTGACCGTATCCGGCCGCTACCGTTATGACTCGATCAAACTGGACCGCGACAAGGTCAACCGTGACATGCCGGATAACCAGATGAATGACCAGTCGGTCAATCGCTATGACGTGTGGCTCAACTACGCGCCCAAGGGACCGTGGACCTACGAGTATCAGTTCACCTGGTTTGATGCTGACTATATTCGCTACGATAACGACAAGACCGATTACGAACAGAACGCTGCGTTTAAATACAAGTGGGACAAGAATTGGGTGCCGTTCTTTGAGGTGGGCGATATCAAGGTCAATTCCGAAGACGATAAACGCCAGTTGCGGCTGCGCGTGGGTGTGCAGTACAACTTTTTGTAGTTTGTAGTTTGTAGACTCTGGACTCTGGACTCTGGACTCTGGACTCTGGACTCTGGACTCTGGACTGTGGACTTAGTGACCTGAGTGCTCGACTCAGGTCACCTTTTCGCCCCTCGGCGACCCGCTTTGATGGGGCCAAAGTGGGCAAAGCCCCAGGCTCCGGTTGGGTCCGCCTGCGGCGGATTCCTTCATCCTGACCCTGATCCGGCGGTCGCTGCAACGGGCCATCCATGGCCCGGTGCAGCTCAATCGGCATCCCTGCCGATTGCCCCCCGGATCAGCGCCAGAACTCAGCCTG
>NZ_JAGTPK010000139.1 GCF_021147775.1 Pseudomonas californiensis | reverse complement strand
CGGGTCGCATCATGATCGATGGGCTCCTGAGAGAATCGGGAGCCCAGCATCTGGCATTAGCTTAGTGCTTTGAATGTGGGGTTAATGGAGCGGTTACAGATCAACCGGCAGCATTTCGATGTCAACCGACCCGAACCCGTATTTGAGCCTTGCACCAACCTGCGCATGGCCGCCGCTGTTCTTGAACAGTGCTACGCAAGGGCCAGCGCCAAGGAGCCCAACCGGCAGGCAGCGCTGCACAAGGCTATTTCCTGCTACTACAGCGGCAACCCCAAACGCGGATTCAAGGCCGAGGCCGAATTCGGTGGCAGCAGCCATGTGCAGCGTGTGTTGGCCAATGCAGGCGGTACCACCGTGACCGTCCCTGCGCTGGAAGGCGGATCACCTGAACCGAACAAGCTCCAGCGCGCTCAGGCCCCGGCGTCCACCGTTGATCCGACCTACGAAAGCTGGGACGTGCTGCGCCAGTTCCCGCGCTATCTGCCGCCTGCACCACCGCCAGCGTCTGCGCCATCCGCTCCATCCGCAGTGCCCGCTTCACCCCCAGAACAACCCTCAACTCTCCCCAAAGAGGATCAATGATGATCAAACGTACCCTTGTGCCCAACAAAGGCGAACTCTGCATTTTGCTGGTGGCCGTAGCCTGCCTGCCCGGCATCGCC
>NZ_JAGTPK010000138.1 GCF_021147775.1 Pseudomonas californiensis | reverse complement strand
GTACTGGGAGCGCAACGGCTTCTGCCTTTGGCTCAAACGCTTGGAATCGGAGCGATTCAAAACATCGCCCGATGCCACTGACGAGGCGATTGTCCTGACCGTTCAGGAACTGAACTGGATGCTCGACGGTTTTGATCTCTGGCGTAACCGTCCCCATCAGGTTTTGACGCCGCGATTCGTGGCCTGATTCGGTATAATCCAGGGCATGAAATCCATGCCCGACAACCTTCCCGACGATCTCCAACTGCTCAAGCAAATGCTTGCGAAGATGCAGTCGCGGGTCGGTTTTCTAGAAGAAGAGAACGCATTGCTGCGCCAGCGCTTGTTCGGACGCAAGTCCGAGCAAACAGCCGATCCGGCCACACCGCAGTTGGCGCTCTTCAACGAAGCCGAAAGCGTCGTCGAAGCTATCGACGAGAACGCTGAAGAAGAGGTTGTCACCCCCGCTAAGCGCCGTGGCAAACGCAAGCCACTGCCTGCCGACCTGCCGCGCATCGAAGTCATCCACGAACTTCCCGAGCATGAACTGACTTGCGTCTGCGGCTGCCGCAAACACGCCATTGGCGAGGAAGTCAGCGAGCAGCTTGAAATCGTGCCGATGCAGATCCGGGTCATCAAGCATGTTCGTAAAGTCTATGGCTGCCGCGACTGCGAAACGGCACC
>NZ_JAGTPK010000137.1 GCF_021147775.1 Pseudomonas californiensis | reverse complement strand
TCGTTCGATGCGACGAATACACCGGCTCAATATTTACCGAAGCCAGCCCAACTCGCACCGGCTACAGCGCCATCACCGGCTGGCCCGGTCGGACGCGCTACTCAGCAGTTGGCAAGCCAGACCATAGATAGACCACTGAGCTTGGCAGATGCTGGCCCGCGTCAGACGTCCTTCGATGCTACCAACACTCCTGCGAGGTATATGCAGGCATCTCAGTCAGGGCAGAGCTTGGCAACGGCGTCTGTGGCGCCAGTCTCGCGCCAGCCAAACCTTCGTGATGCATTTCCTACCAGCATTGGCGATGGCAGAAGCGCTATCTACGGCGGCATCGGTGCCAATGGCGAAGCGTCATTCAGTAATACCGCATCGACATTGAATTCTGTTGACTCCAACTTTACTGCCCCGAATTCTCCCCCAACGCAGCGCATGACATCGTCGTCGCAGGCTTTGCCGCTGTCACCAAATCAGCCCGCAGCGGCTACGCAACGCCTAGACCTCGCAAACGCATACACGGACCGATTTCGACAGACTACTGATCAGGAGCCAACTCTTGCGAGCCTTGGATCGTAAGCGCTCCATGAACCCCACATTCAAACCACTGAGCTGATACCGGATGCTGTGCTCCCGATTCCCTTCAGGAGCCCGTTCGCCATGATGCGACCCG
>NZ_JAGTPK010000136.1 GCF_021147775.1 Pseudomonas californiensis | reverse complement strand
GTGGCTTGGATTTGTTTGATCCTTGTTGTGAATTTTCAGTGACATGCTGGCCTCTTCGTCAGCAAGCTGACTCCACAGGTGCTCAATGGAAGAGAGCCGGGCGGCGTTCCGCTTGCTCGCGAAGACTGATTTGAAGACACCGCATCAATATCAACTTAACCACGCCTTTGATCTTGATCTTCAACCCCCAATCTCACGGACGACGCCAATCGCGCGTATGGAAGGCCGAATGCAGGCGTCGTGGAAGGGGTCGATCGGCATGGATGCCGAGAGAGCGCCGTTGGGCCATGGATGGCCCGTCGGCGCGGGCCCCTTCCACGATGTCTGCATGAGGGAACCCCGGCTTGCCGGGGCCTGACTTCAGCGCAAATGGTTTGGTTACTTTGTCGAAACAAAGTGACCCGGCCGTCAGGACGGAACCTTTCTTGGCAGCGCACCATGTTTGGATATGTATACCATCGTCAGGATCTGAGTTTTCCAAGGCTTGGATGGCTTTGCTTGAGGCATTTGGGACTGTGGACTCAGTGACTTGCGCGCTCGGCTCAGGTCACCTTTTCGCCCCTCGGCAACCCACTTTGATGGGGCCAAAGTGGGCAAAGCCCCAGGCTCCGGTTGGGTCCGCCTGCGGCGGATTCCTTCGTCCTGACCCTGATCCGGCGGTCGCTGCAACGGGCCATCCGTGGCCCGGTGCAGCTCAATCGGCATCCATGCCGATTGCCCACCGGATCAGCGCCAG
>NZ_JAGTPK010000135.1 GCF_021147775.1 Pseudomonas californiensis | reverse complement strand
GAATCAGGAAATTGCAAATCACCCGTAGGGCTGCGGACTTCGAAGTTGCCGGTTTTTGTGTTCAGTACGCGTGTGTAGCCTTCCGGCAGATCCGCTTGCGTCACGGCCGCTCCGGCCGAGCTGTCTTCGCGGTAGTAGGAGGGTAACGGTGCCTTGTCGGTTGTCTTGGTTCCCGGTCCAGACTCGGCAATCGGGTCGATCACTGGCACGTCTGAATCACGGCCCAGTTTTTCGACCTGGGCGATTTCGTTTTTCAGCCCATTCGCTTTGACTTTGGTAACCAGCCCCTCAAGTTCTTTGCTGGAAACGTCGATTCCCATTCTGGAGAGGGTCACAGACTTCGAGGCGGCGCCGCTGCCGCCATTGGCGATGGTGCCCACTACCAACGAGAAGGTGTGACCGGCTTTTCTACCCAAGTCCTCGGCGTTGGCGTCGCCACCTTTATCCAGAGCTTCGTTGATCTCATCTACTTGAGTCTCAATCGTGGCGACCACCTGCGCCCCGAGTTGCTTCATGGCTTCCGGAGAGGTCACAAACTCTTTGAGTGCGTCCAGACTCTCGCGAGGGTCACGCATGAAGCTCATGGCGCTGTTCAACGTATCCAGCCCCGTGCTCGCCATCCCATCGGTGAAGCCTTTGCCGAAGCCGGCAGCGCTGATGACGTCCTGGCGCAGCGACGTCCCTTCCCATTTCACGATGACGTCGAGTTGTTCAGGCAGGGTTTTGGCATCTGCCATTTCTTTGT
>NZ_JAGTPK010000134.1 GCF_021147775.1 Pseudomonas californiensis | reverse complement strand
TGAAATGCTGAAATGCTGAAATGCTGAAATTATCTGCCTGGTCGGCAATGCCAGCGTGAAACAGTATACTAAAAGAATAATTTCATGAAAGCATTTATTCATGAAAACATGTATTTCTTGCTATGCAAGGTGCCCGCTCCGGCTGGTCCAACACAATCCATGTCCTTGGCGTTAGGTATGGCTCAAAAGAGTAGTTCTTTCTGGCACGGCTCATTAGGGTTGCCTTTAGGTCAATTGAGCCATAGCTGATAAGCTCGGCTTATTTGGGTATACTCAAATAGGCCATTCTATGACGACCATCAATGTTGCGCGGGTGTACCTGCGTGTCAGCACCGAAGACCAGGACTTGCAGCGTCAAGAAGCGATCATTGGCAATGCGCGAACCTCGGGCTACTACGTGGCAGCTGTCTATCGCGAAAAAGCCTCGGGCGCTCGATCTGACCGACCCGAACTGTTGCGCATGATTGAGGACCTGCAACCGGGTGAAGTCGTTATCGCAGAGAAGATCGACCGCATCAGCCGCCTTCCCTTGGTCGAAGCAGAAAAGCTTGTGGACGCGATCAGGGCAAAGGGCGCACGCTTGGCTGTGCCGGGCATAGTCGATCTATCGGAATTGGCCGAGGCGTCCAGTGGCGTCGCCAAAGTGGTGTTGCAAGGCGTTCAAGACATGCTGTTGCGTGTGGCATTGCAGATAGCGCGTGACGACTTTGAAGATAGGCGTGAGCGACAGCAGCAAGGCATCGACCTGGCCAAGAGCGCTGGTCGATATAAAGGACGTAAACCAAATGCTAAAGTGCATGAACGGATCATTGCCCTTAAACGCGGCGGGAGTAGCATTGC
>NZ_JAGTPK010000133.1 GCF_021147775.1 Pseudomonas californiensis | reverse complement strand
CGAGGAAGTCAGCGAGCAGCTTGAAATCGTGCCGATGCAGATCCGGGTCATCAAGCATGTTCGTAAAGTCTATGGCTGCCGCGACTGCGAAACGGCACCCGTCACAGCAGACAAGCCAGCTCAACTGATTGAAAAGAGCATGGCCAGCCCCAGCGTTCTGGCGATGTTGCTGACTACCAAATACGTTGACGGTTTACCGCTTCATCGATTTGAAAAAGTGTTGGGTCGCCACGGTATCGATATCCCACGCCAGACCTTGGCGCGCTGGGTTATCCAGTGCGGCGAACACTTCCAGCCGCTGCTGAATTTGATGCGCGACCGGCTACTGGAAAGCCGCGTCATCCACTGCGACGAAACGCGCGTGCAAGTGCTGAAAGAACCAGATCGAGAACCGAGCAGCCAGTCCTGGATGTGGGTGCAAACCGGCGGCCCACCGGACAAGCCAGTGATCCTTTTTGACTACTCCACCAGCCGGGCGCAGGAGGTACCGGCGCGCCTGCTCGATGGTTATCGTGGCTATGTCATGACCGATGATTACGCCGGTTACAACGCCTTGGGCGCGCTGGACGGGGTTGAGCGTTTAGGCTGCTGGGCGCATGCTCGACGCAAGTTTGTTGAAGCCCAGAAAGTACAACCCAAAGGTAAAACGGGACGTGCGGATATCGCGCTGAATCTGATCAACAAGCTGTATGGGATCGAACGCGACTTGAAGGGCAGTAGCGACGCTGATCGTAAAATCGGCCGTCACGAACATAGCCTGCCGATACTGGCTCAGTTGAAAAACTGGATTGAAAAGACGCAGCCACAGGTCACTGCTCAGAATGCCCTGGGCAAAGCTATT
>NZ_JAGTPK010000132.1 GCF_021147775.1 Pseudomonas californiensis | reverse complement strand
GCTAGGGTCTGTTCCCGTTTCACATTGGCAGCCACAGAAAAGCGCAGGCCATTGCTATGACGCTTTCATAGTTTCTCTTGAGTTTGTCGAATCGAGAAGCCACCGCCCGGAAATACTTCAACCGGGCGAAGGCGTTTTCTACGAGATGTCGATTGCGATATAACCCTTTGTCCAGATCTGCGTTCCCTTTCAGAGAATTGCGCTTTCGTGGAATCACCACTTTACTGCCTTGCTGCTCGACCTGAGCGCGTATCGCTTCAGTGTCGTAGCCCTTGTCCGCAATGATCACTTCTGCATCAGGCACCTTGGCAATCAACGAGGCCGCCTGTGAACAATCATTGGTCTGGCCTCCGGTTACGTCAAATGCAATGGGCAGCCCACAAGCGTCTACCGCCAAGTGAATCTTGCTGGTGTTACCGGCTCGGCTTTTTCCTATGGCCTGGTCCTGCGTGCTGGCAGCACCTGCACTGTGCTGATGAGCCTTGGCATAGCTGCCATCAATGAAAACCCACTCCATGTCAGGATCGGTCATCAGCACCTCAAGCACCTTGACCCACTTGCCTGAAGCAGACCAGGCATTGAACCGCTTGTAGACCTTGCTCCAGTTTCCAAACGCTTTCGGCAGGTCTCGCCAAGGGCAGCCCACACGCATGCGGTACAGCATGCCTTCAACCGTGGTGCGCAAATCTCGCTTGTTGTAGATCGATTCGTGTAGCAAAATTTCTCGTAGCTTCGGCCAGTGCTCATCACTGAGCATTAATCGGGGCATTGCAGGCTCGTATTGGTGTTGTGTGAGAACTCCAACAATACGGGCCTGTTCTCATTGAGATCAATGGATTACGTCGAAACGGGAACAGACCCTAG
>NZ_JAGTPK010000131.1 GCF_021147775.1 Pseudomonas californiensis | reverse complement strand
GGATTACGAAGCCTTGCTGCCGTGGAACTGCGAACCTCGACTTCACAGCTAAGCGCTTTACCTATCTTTAGCCAAGTGGGGTTTATGGAGCGCTTACAAATTTCAGACCCATCAACGATAGGTATCTGGAAAGACGGTTTTTTAAGCTTCATAAGGAAATCTCCGCATACATCGTACATACAATGTATTTCAAAAATGTATTACAGTAACCCTATCTCTTGTGCCACTAGCTCAAGCTGCGCTTTGGCTTTTGGCAAGCTGCTAGCACGTTCTACCTCGTGCACACCTGCGCCGACATTTACGGCATTCTCGTAAATATCCAGCTCAGACAGTCGAGCTTTCAACGGCTGTATCCACACGCTGTCGCTACGCAGTTCCTCATCTAAAGCGATGGCATCCGGGACCTTGTTTGGCTTGATGCGCGTCATCAAAACGTAGGCTTTCAGAGCCGCATTTCCATGCTTGTACTGCGCTGTGCGTACAGTCTCAGTGAGATTAGTCAGAGTGCCTTTTTCAAACATTGATGACGGTTTAATCAATGTGATTAGGGTGTCGACTACCGTTAACGCACTACGAAATTCAGCGCTGTCATGCCCTGGGCAATCGACAAGCAGGACGTCGCACATAGGCTTAAGCCGTAAAATCTCACTGCTCACATCCCTGTACGCTTCATGAACGGGGATGATGGAAAGACCTGCTGTACTACGGATTTCTGCCCAGGTCATTAAGTCAGGGTTTTGATCAGTTTTAAGAATGATTACGCTTTTTCCCTTGCTGAACAGGGCAGCCTGCGGCTGCAAATTGTGGGATTTTGAAATCGGTTATCATAGCCGAAATCGAGTCGATACCTCCTCAGCACAGGCTTACACATGG
>NZ_JAGTPK010000130.1 GCF_021147775.1 Pseudomonas californiensis | reverse complement strand
GAGGATTACGAAGCCTTGCTGCCGTGGAACTGCGAACCTCGACTTCACAGCTAAGCGCTTTACCTATCTTTAGCCAAGTGGGGTTTATGGAGCGCTTACTATCAATTTTGTGAGTGACTATATCGAAAGTTTCTCCGTTGTACTGTGTGCATCTGCAGGTTACAGAGCCGTGCGCTCGTTCTTGCGCGCATACGAAGGCAGCGTGCAGACTTTCAACTCTTATAGAACTCACGTTGAACGGTTACTTCTTTGGGCCCTTATTGTTAGGGATAAATCAATCTTCAGCTTAAAACGTCAAGACGCTGAAGCCTACTTGCAGTTTTGTAGGAATCCACCGGCAAATTGGATTGGGTCAGTTACACGCGGCCGCTTCATCGCTAATAAGGATGCTGAAACCGCTGTGGTTTATCCTGTAGTCCCAAATCCAAAATGGAAACCCTTCAGCCAAAAGCTTAGTAGCTTAAACGCCCAAGCTGAAGCTGTTCAGGTGTATGCGGCCTCCAAAGGAACGATGAACCAAATCTTCTCCGTATGTAGCAGTTTTTATGAATTTCTCGCCGAAGATAACTTGGTGAGCCTAAACCCGTTCAGACTTGTAAAAAATAAGCGGGATTTCACCGGGAATCCCACTGGCGAAGCCCAGAATCGGGCCTTAACGCCGTTGCAATGGGACTACGTACTTGAGACTGCGGAGTCAATGGCTTCGGCTGAGCCGCTTCGACATGAACGTACCCTCTTCATCCTGGCTACACTTTTCGCCATGTATCTCCGGATCTCTGATCTGGTTGGCCTGCGGATTCCACGCCATCTGGACACTCAGCCCACCAACATCCGGACACCCGTTCCACGCTCATCCGGACAGGCAGTCGGAGCGCAGCTACGCAGGTTC
>NZ_JAGTPK010000012.1 GCF_021147775.1 Pseudomonas californiensis | reverse complement strand
AGCTAGCGTGTAATCGCGCTGGCTACGCCTTTTGCCTGAGTCCATTGAATCCTCCTGAGGAAAGGTCAGAAGGTGTAAACCTTATTCAGGACGGGACAAAGGCACGAAAAAAAGCGCGCCTGAACAATAATCTGCAATCGGTCACGGAACCCTTGGAACCGACCTAAACTCCAAACTGCGCAGGAGGTGTTAAAACGCCGGTCTGCCTTGATGTGAATACTCAAGAAACTCGACCCTTGGCTGAACATAATAGAGAAAAAAGCTATGAAACGGATTCTTCTGGGAACGCTCTTCGCCGCTGTATCCATCAACGCTATGGCTCAAGCTCCAGGCGGCCCTGACTGCGGTTGGGGCAACATGTTGTTCGAAGGCCAGCGCGGTACTCCCGCTCACTTCCTGGCTTCCACCACCAACGGCACGTCGGGTAACGCCACCTTCGGCATGACTTCCGGCACCAACGGTTGCTCTACCAACAGCGCACTGACCTACGGTGGCAAATCCTGGCTTGCCATGAACGGCATGATGGATGAGCTCTCCAAAGACATGGCCATGGGTCAGGGTGAAGCACTGACTACCTATGCAGTCGTGCTGGGTGTTGCACCGGAAGACCGTGCGCACTTCGCTGACGTCACTCACGAAAACTTCTCGAAAATCTTCAGCAAGGCCGACGCCACCGCCGAAGACGTTCAGGCCAACACAGTCAACGTCATGAAAAACGATCCGACTCTGGCCAAGTACGCTACCCAGGCTTAAAGTCGTTCGCCCGCCCTTCTGTTCTGAAGGGCGGGTCTCTCTTCCCTGACTAGTTGCCCTCTATGCTCAAACGTCTTGTATCGCTGGCGCTGTTTGTCTGTGCCCCCTTGTCTGCTGCTCCTCATGTGACTGCAGACCGTTTGCAGCAATTGGCCAACGAGCCGTTCTGGATTTCGCTGGGCCATTATGAAGCCGGCAAGCTTGGCGGCTGGCGCAGCTATGTCGACGACCCCAAATTCTTTCTCGCTGCCAACGGTGCACATGACCCCAAGGCGGAGCTGAGCGCAACACTCAAGGCTATCTATGCTCCTGTGACCAACGAGCAGACCCACGCTCAATGTGTATACCCGGCACGTACGCGCTGGTTGCGCGACCAGTTGAAGCTCACTGACTTGCCGACACTGGACTGCACTGAATTCAAGGCCTGGTTCAAGGACGTGGCGCCTGACAGCACAGTGCTGATATTCCCGGCCGCCTACCTCAACAGCCCTTCATCGATGTTTGGCCACACGCTGCTGCGCATCGACCCGGCAAGCGCCAGGACCAACAACACCACGCTGCTGAGCTACGCCATCAACTTCGGTGCCTACATCGAGGGCATGGACAACAGCATTCTTTATGCCTGGAAAGGCCTGATGGGCGGTTACCCCGGATTGTTCGCGCTGGTGCCCTATCAGGAAAAGCTTTCGGAGTACCGCAGCCTCGAAAATCGCGACTTGTGGGAATACCGATTGAACCTGACGCCGGAAGAAACCAGGCGCATGGTTGAGCATGTCTGGGAGTTGAAACAGATCCGCTTCAGTTACTTCTTCTTCGACGAAAACTGCTCGTACCGTCTGCTGGAGCTGTTGCAGGTTGCGCGTCCGGGCCTGCACCTGACCGAGCAGTTCGGTCTGACCGCAATCCCGACCGACACCGTAAAAGCCATCAAGGCGGCAGGCCTGGTCGACAGCATTGATTACCGACCTTCCCGTGAGCGCGAACTGCTGAGCCGCGCTGAACCACTGGACGCCGACGAGCAACAGTGGGTTCTGAAAGTCAGCGCTGACCAGAAACAACTGCAGGACAGCCAGTACCTGGCCCAACCCAAGGAACGCCGCGCACTGATCCAGGACGCTGCGTATCGCCTGGAGCGCTACCGCGCGAACGGCCTTGAACGCGATACTCAGCGCTCGCAACGCAGCTTCGAGCTGCTGCAGGCCATCAACCAGAACCCGCCGCCGCAGCTGGATATTCAGCGACCGGGGCTGCCGGAGGACGGGCACGAATCCCGGACCTGGCAACTGGGCGCGGGTACACGGGGTGACAAGGCTTTCGCGGAATATGGCCTGCGTATGGCGTATCACGATCTGAACGACAACGCTTATGGCTTCCCGCTTGGCGCGCAGATCGAGATTCTGCAGCTCAAGGTGCGTCAATACGAGGGCAACGAGTGGCAGGTGCAGCAACTGGACCTGGCAACGATCCGCTCGCTGACACCGCGTACCGAACTCCTCAAGCCGTGGTCATGGCAGGTCACCGGTGGCCTTGAACGAGTGCTGGGCAAGCATGGCGATGAGAATCTGGTCAGCCATGTCAACGGCGGCGCGGGCGGCACTTGGCAGTTGGGTGACGGCGTACTGGGTTTCGCCTTGGGTACCGTGCGGATCGAGCATAACAACGACTTCTCGGAATTCGTTTCCCCGGCCGCCGGCTTCAACACCGGCGTGCTGTGGCGCAACCCGCTGGGCAACCTCAGCCTGGAAGCCAAGGGTGACTACTTCATCAACGGCGAAGTACGCCGCAGCGTCAGCCTCAATCAGCAATGGGAGCTTTCCCGCAACCTCGGCCTGCGCCTTAGCGCACAACGTGAATTCAGCCAACTGAGTTCACCGCAGAATGAGGTGATGCTCGAGGTGAAGTGGTATCACTACTGACATCAGGACGGCGCTCCTCGAAGCTGATCGGTAAACGATCAGGCGCTACATGAGGACCGCCGCCCTCTTATGACGCATGCGACACATTCCCTACGTCGTTTTTACACATAACTCACATATTCGCTTCTAGACTCTCCTCATATGTCGAGGAAATCACCATGAAGCTGCATTGGGTGTTGTTGTCGCTGGCCATCGTGCTGGCGGGTTGTCAGTCCACCCGCGATCAAATGCTGGCAGAAGGATATCCACCGGGGTTTGCCGATGGGTTTCAGGACGGATGTGGCAGCGGCAGGCAGGCAGCCGGAGCCATCACAGGGCAGTTCAGGAAGAACGTACCGCGCTACTTGAAGGACCGGCTCTACGCCGAGGGCTGGACCGATGGTTTTCGCCAGTGTCAGGCCTCGGAAGACAGTCGTGACCGGCTCGACCCTGGCCAGGTATGGAACGACCGGGACCGCGCCTGGGAGCAGGAGAAAACCCGTAGCGCAGCCAAAGCCTATCGTCCGCGCTGATTCACAGCCTGCGCAAACATCCGACGAAACCAATCGCTTGCTCAAGTGGCCCAAACCCAATTAGGGAGGACATTTCATGAGTCGCGCATTCGTAAATGAAGACAACGCAGCGTCAGACGCCAACCAGCCTGTAGAAAGGTTCATCAGTGCGCAAACCAATTACGTCACGGCCCACGGCCTGGTCCTGCTGCAAGAACACGTGAGTGAATTGCAGGCGCAGCACAGCGCGCAAAGTGCACTGGGCGAAAACGCTGACAAACAGCGACTGGCCGATCTGGAACGCGACCTGCGCTATTTCAATCAGCGCGTACAAAGTGCACAGGTGGTTACTCCGGCAATCTCCACTGAAAAGGTGCAGATTGGCAGCTGGGTGACATTCGCTGACGAGAACGACAAGCGGCAAAAAGTACAGTTGGTCGGGGAGGACCAGGCTGATGCAGCCAATGGCCTTATCAATTGGGCATCGCCATTGGGCAGTGCGCTGTTGAAAAAGGAAGTGGGAGACGAGGTGGTCTGGAAGCGTCCGGCAGGGGACCAGACGATTGAGGTGATATTGATTGAATCAGATGCTGGCTGACCAGGCGCCCCCAGCAAAGCCATAAACGGCGCCGCTCCCGATCAGGAGCGGTACCTGTCAATGAGCCTTATCAGGCCAGCTTTTTGTGACGAACGCGGTGCGGCTGTGCAGCAGCATCGCCCAGACGCTTTTTGCGATCTGCTTCGTATTCGGTGTAGTTGCCTTCGAAGAACACCGCCTGCGAATCGTCTTCGTACGCCAGGATGTGTGTGGCCACACGGTCAAGGAACCACCGATCGTGAGAGATCACAATCGCGGCGCCCGGGAAGTCCAGCAGGGCTTCCTCCAGCGAACGCAGGGTTTCAACGTCAAGGTCGTTGGACGGTTCGTCGAGCAGCAGCACGTTGCCGCCCTCTTTCAAGGTCAACGCCAGGTGCAGACGACCGCGCTCACCACCAGACAGGTCCTTGACGAACTTCTGCTGGTCGCCGCCTTTGAAGTTGAAACGACCGACGTAGGTACGCGACGGGATTTCATAGTTGCCGATACGGATCACATCGGAGCCATCGGACACCGCCTGGAACACTGACTTGCTGCCGTCGAGGTCGTCACGGCTCTGGTCAACGCAGGCCAGTTGCACGGTTTCGCCGACTTCGATACTGCCGGAATCCGGTTGCTCCTTGCCCATCAGCATGCGGAACAGTGTCGATTTACCAGCACCGTTACCGCCGATAACACCGACGATAGCGCCCTTGGGCATGGAGAACGACAGGTTTTCGATCAACACGCGATCGCCATAGCCCTTGGAAACGTTCTTGAACTCGATGACCTTGTCGCCCAGACGCGGGCCAGCCGGGATGTAGATCTCGTTGGTCTCGCTGCGTTTCTGGAATTCCTGCGACTGCATTTCTTCAAAGCGTTGCAGACGAGCCTTGGACTTGGACTGACGCGCCTTGGCACCCTTGCGGACCCATTCCAGCTCGTCTTTCATGGCTTTTTCATGGGCCGACTGCTGCTTGGATTCCTGGGCCAGACGATCGGACTTGGCCTCAAGCCAACCCGAATAGTTGCCTTCATAAGGAATGCCCGCACCGCGGTCGAGTTCCAGAATCCAGCCCGCTACGTTATCCAGGAAGTAACGGTCGTGCGTGATCGCAACCACAGTGCCCGGGAAATCGTGCAGGAAGTGCTCGAGCCAGGCCACCGAATCGGCATCCAGGTGGTTGGTTGGTTCGTCGAGCAGCAACATGTCTGGCGCAGACAGCAGCAGGCGGCACAATGCAACACGGCGTTTTTCGCCACCGGACAGCACAGCCACTTTCGCGTCCCAGGCCGGCAGACGCAATGCGTCGGCAGCGACTTCGAGCTGGCGCTCCAGGTTGTGACCGTCACTGGCTTGCAGGATGGCTTCGAGCTTGGCCTGTTCGGCGGCCAGCTTGTCGAAATCGGCATCAGGCTCAGCGTACTCGGCATAGACCTGATCCAGACGCGCCTGGGCGTCCTTGATCACGCTGACTGCTTCCTCGACCACTTCACGCACTGTCTTGTCGGGGTCAAGTTGTGGCTCTTGCGGCAGATAACCCACGTTCAATTCAGGCATCGGACGCGCTTCGCCATCGAACTCTGTGTCGACACCGGCCATGATCTTCAACAGCGTGGACTTACCCGAGCCGTTGAGACCCAGAACGCCGATCTTGGCGCCGGGGAAGAACGAAAGAGAGATGTTCTTGAGAATTTCCCGCTTCGGCGGCACAACTTTGCTCAGCCGATGCATGGTAAAGACGTATTGAGCCATGGAATGAAAACCTAGCGTCTGTGATGAAGGCCAATTGAGAACACGAGCTTAAAGCTCCGGCCGGGAAAAAGCTTTTATTTGTCTGTGGGACTTGCCGCCTGACCGTTCCGTGCCTTGAATCAACACAGACAGAGAACGCAACGGGGCATCATGGCAAACATTAAAGCTGGATCAATGTTTGCATGCAGTGAAGTCGCTGAAGCGATGCGTCAATACAGTGTTCATCCTGTAACTGCGCGTTGCGCAAAGCTACCCGAATGCGGCCTGTAGGGCAAACGATCTGCCCCAACAGGACTGGCACTCTGCCACAAGTCAAGGCATGCTAGCCGCCCTTTGGGCGACCGGCCTATATTGCATAATGCATCGCTGCTTCAGCCCAGTAGTCAGGAACATCGATTTGCCCACTACACCGTCTTCTTCGCCATCAAGTATCGCCCACGGCAGTACTGCAAGGCCTCTGCGTGGGTCATTGAAAGGGGCATTGGCCGTCCTGGTGTTGCTGATGCTTGCGCTTATGCTCTGGCAACTTTTCGAGCAGTTTCATCAGACTCAGGAGCGCCAACGCCAGCGCAGCCTCGACTACAGCTCTCAACTGGCCGACCGACTGAGCCTCAACATGTCGTTGAATGCCCAGATCGCCATGAACCTGCTGGATGAAACGCCTTCGTTCGGCAACCAGCTGAAACAACCCACAACACTGACAAGCCTGCGCCAGGCACTCCCGGCATTGCGCAGCGTGGCTGTCATGAACGCAGCAGGCGACATTGTGGCGGACAGCGGGGATGTCACCGAGGACACCGCGTTCCTGAAAACCGCACTGAAACAAGTTGCGGGGCGTCCTTACTTCTATATCGCCAATGAAGACGGAACACTGATCTACCTGCTGATGCGCCAGACCGGCGGCATATCAGGCGATTATTGGGTCGTGCGACTTCAGCCCGACGCACTCAGGGATTTTATCCAGCAACCGGAACATGATTTTCAGCACCTGTGGCGTCTGGAAAAACGCGTCACGCAACGCGTGATCCTGCGCGCCGCATTGCCATCCGGCGAACCGGAGGCCAACCAGACCGACACGCTTCTGTTGCAACCGCTGAACAATAGTGATTGGCAACTACGCGGCCTGTTCGATGCACGCAAGGCACGTCAGGACCTGCTGGCTCCACTGTTGGGAAAATGCCTGCTGGGCCTGCTGCTGTCGATACTGCCACTGGTCGCCATCCTGAGCTTGCGTGGTCGCCAGCGTCAATTGCTGGAAAGCCGTCGACGTTATCGGGAGATTTTCGAAGGTGCAGGCGTAGCGATTTGCGTGATTGACATGTCCAGCCTGCCCGAGCGGCTGGAAACCCTTCAGATTCGTAGCCCTGAAGACCTGGACCTGCTGATCAAGGGCCAGCCGGGAAACCTCAAGATACTGCTGCAGCAGCTGCGCGTCACCGAGGTCAACCAGGTTGCCCTCAGCCTGCTGAATATCGAATGCGGCGAGCAGGTCTGGCAGAAACTGATCGAAGGCGAATGGCGCACGCGTCCCGGTATCGGCGCAGATATCATTCGGGCCGTGCTGAACAAGCAGCCGCAACTCGAGCTGGAGATCCGTCTGACCCAGGACGGCGGCCAGGACCAGCATCTATGGCTGGTGCTGCGGCTGCCCGAAAGCCGCAGCGACTTTGATGCCGTGATTCTCAGCATTGGCGACATCACCAGCCGCAAGCAGATCGAGCTGTCGCTGCAGGACCGGGAAAGCTTTTGGTCCGATGTGGTACGCACCGTGCCTGACCACCTGTATGTGCAGGACGTGCTGAGCCAGCGCATGATCTACAGCAACCATCATCTGGGGTACACGCTGGGCTACAGCAAATACGAGCTGCATGCGATGGGCGAGTTTTTCTGGGAAATCCTGCTGCACCCGGACGACGCCAAGATCTATCAGGACATGCGCCTGCGTCAGCGTCATCACGGGCACAAAGAGTTGCTGCAGTGCGTCTTGCGCTTCCGTGACCGCGAGAACAACTGGCGCTGTTTCGACATTCGCGAGCAGGCGCTGGCCCGGGATCATCAGGATCTGGTCACACGCATTATTGGCGTCGCCAAGGACATCACCGAACAGGTCGCCGCCAGTCAGTCACTGCGTGACAGCGAGCAACGCTATCGCATGCTTGCCGAAAGCATCAGTGACGTCATTTTCTCCACCGACAGCAAGCTGAATTCCAACTACGTCAGCCCTTCGGTGCAAAGCGTACTGGGCTACAGCGCCGACTGGATCCTCGCCAACGGCTGGGGATCGACCGTTGCCAACCCGCAGCAACTGACAGGCTTCGATGCGTTGATGGGCAGTATAAAAAAAGCCCTCGACAAGCCCGATGAGCTGGCCAGATTGCGCAATGAAGCGACCACACGACTGTTCCTGTTCGATTGCCTGCGCGCCGACGGTCGCAAGATCCCGGTCGAGTTGCGGGTGGTACTGGTATGGGACGAACGTGGCAGCTTCGAAGGTGTGCTTGGCGTCGGTCGCGACATCAGCCAGCAGCGCCGTGCGGAAAAAGACCTGCGCATGGCTGCCACGGTTTTCGAACACTCCACCTCTGCCATCCTGATCACTGACCCTGCGGGCTACATCGTGCAGGCCAACGAGGCGTTCACGCGCGTCAGTGGCTACGAAGTGTCACAGGTGCTCGACCAGTTGCCGGGCATGCTCACGGTCGAAGCAGAGCAGGAATCGCACCTGCGTTACATCCTCAAGCAACTCAATCAGAGTGGTACATGGGAAGGCGAGATACGGCTGAAGCGACGCAGTGGCGAGCATTACCCGGCATGGGTCGGTATTACGGCAGTGGTCGACGACGAAGGCGATCTGGCGAGCTATGTGTGCTTTTTCAGCGATATCAGCGAACGCAAAGCCAGCGAACAGCGCATTCACAGGTTGGCTTATTACGACGCCTTGACCCACCTGCCCAACCGCACCCTGTTTCAGGATCGCCTGCACTCGGCGTTGCAACAGGCCGAGCGCCAGCAAAGCTGGGTCGTACTGATGTTCCTCGACCTGGACCGTTTCAAGCCGATCAACGACTCACTGGGCCATGCTGCTGGTGACCGGATGCTCAAGGAAATGGCGACTCGCCTGCTGGCATGCGTCACTGACGATGACACCGTGGCGCGAATGGGCGGCGATGAGTTCACGCTGCTGCTCCAGCCTCGTGCGACCCGTGAGCTGGCGTTGAACCGTGCGATTCATGTGGCGGAACAGATCCTGACCAGCCTGATCACCCCTTTCGTGCTCGAAGGCCGCGAATTTTTCGTGACCGCCAGTATCGGTATCGCCCTGAGTCCGCAGGACGGCAACGAGCTGAGTCAGTTGATGAAAAACGCCGACACTGCGATGTACCACGCCAAAGAGCGCGGCAAGAACAACTTCCAGTTCTATCAGGCCGACATGAACGCCAGCGCCCTGGAACGCCTGGAACTGGAGAGCGATTTGCGCCATGCACTGGAGCAAGAAGAATTCACGCTCTACTACCAGCCGCAGTTCAGTGGCGACGGCAAGCGTCTGACCGGTGCCGAAGCGCTCCTGCGCTGGCGCCATCCCCGTCGTGGCCTGGTACCGCCGAATGACTTCATCCCCGTGCTTGAAGAGCTGGGCCTGGTGGTTGAAGTGGGCGATTGGGTACTGGCCGAAGCCTGCCGTCAGCTCAAACACTGGCATCAGGCCAAAGTGCGCGTCCCCAAAGTGTCGGTCAACATCTCGGCACGGCAGTTTTCGGACGGTCAGCTTGGCAATCGAATCGCCCTGATCCTGCAACAGACCGGCCTGTCGCCTGCCTGCCTGGAGCTTGAGCTGACCGAGAGCATTCTGATGCGTGAGGTCAATGAAGCCATGCAGATCCTCGATAGTCTCAAAAATCTCGGCCTGAGCATCGCGGTGGATGACTTTGGTACGGGCTACTCGTCGTTGAATTACCTCAAGCAGTTCCCGATTGATGTCCTGAAGATCGACCGCACATTCGTCGACGGCCTGCCCTCGGGCGAACAGGATGCGCAAATTGCCCGGGCAATCATCGCCATGGCCCACAGCCTGAACCTGTCAGTGATCGCCGAAGGCGTAGAAACCCACGAGCAACTCGAGTTTCTGCGTGAACACGGCTGCGATGAAGTTCAGGGCTATCTGTTTGGCCGCCCGATGCCCGCTGGCCAATTCGAAGCGCAATTCAGCAACGACGCGCTGTTCATGCTCGACTGACAGCCTCAACCCGGCGCCGTTGGCATTCAAGGCGCCAAGCTGCAACCCATTCATCCGGCTCATGACTCCCTTTCATATGCCAGATAAAACCTGATGGGTTAGAATGCCCCCCTTTTCCGCCATGCCCCCTTGAGGACTGCCATGTTCAGCCGTGATTTGACTCTCGCGAAGTACGACGCCGATCTGTTTGCCGCCATGGAGCAAGAAGCTCTGCGTCAGGAAGAACACATCGAGCTGATCGCCTCGGAAAACTACACCAGTCCGGCCGTCATGGAAGCTCAGGGCTCGGTCCTGACCAACAAGTACGCCGAAGGCTACCCAGGCAAGCGCTACTACGGCGGCTGCGAATACGTAGACGTGGTCGAGCAACTGGCCATTGACCGCGCCAAGGAACTGTTCGGTGCCGATTACGCCAACGTACAACCGCACGCCGGTTCCCAGGCCAACTCGGCTGTTTACCTGGCTCTGCTGCAAGGCGGCGACACCATTCTGGGCATGAGCCTGGCTCACGGCGGTCACTTGACCCACGGCGCCAGCGTCAGCTCGTCCGGCAAACTGTATAACGCTGTTCAGTATGGCATCGACGCCAACGGCATGATCGACTACGACGAAGTCGAGCGCCTGGCGGTCGAGCACAAGCCAAAAATGATCGTGGCTGGTTTCTCTGCCTACTCGCAGATTCTGGACTTCCCGCGTTTCCGCGAAATCGCTGACAAGGTGGGTGCCTACCTGTTCGTCGACATGGCTCACGTAGCCGGTCTGGTCGCTGCAGGCGTTTACCCTAACCCGGTCCCGTTCGCTGACGTCGTGACCACCACCACGCACAAGACCCTGCGCGGCCCACGTGGCGGCCTGATCCTGGCTCGCGCCAACGCCGAGATCGAGAAAAAGCTGAACTCCGCCGTCTTCCCGGGCGCCCAGGGCGGCCCGCTGGAACACGTCATCGCGGCCAAGGCCGTGTGCTTCAAGGAAGCACTGCAGCCTGAGTTCAAGACTTACCAGCAACAAGTGGTCAAGAACGCCAAGGCCATGGCTGGCGTGTTCATCGAGCGCGGCTTTGATGTGGTTTCCGGCGGTACTGAAAACCACCTGTTCCTGCTGTCGCTGATCAAGCAGGACATTTCCGGTAAAGACGCCGACGCCGCCCTGGGCCGCGCGTTCATCACCGTGAACAAAAACTCTGTACCCAATGACCCACGCTCCCCGTTCGTCACCTCCGGCCTGCGCTTCGGCACACCGGCAGTGACCACTCGCGGCTTCAAGGAAGCTGAGTGCAAGGAACTGGCTGGCTGGATCTGCGACATCCTGGCTGACCTGAACAACGAAGCGGTCATCGACGCCGTTCGCGAGAAGGTCAAGGCCATCTGCGCCAAGCTGCCGGTTTACGGCGCTTAATAGCGTTTTAGCCGCAACAGCGAAAAAACCGGCTTGCACAAGCCGGTTTTTTTTCGTCTGAAATTCAGCACTGCTGCCATATAAACCCAGGTCTGCGTGCAAGGTGCCGCCTTCGAGCAGGGCCTTGATGCTTACTGAAGACTTTCCCTGCACCCTAACAGGAACTCTCGTACTCAAGTTCTGCGGTCAACGGTTTAGAGTGTCATCTTCCCTGCGCTATAGGTCCTGACAACCCTGAACTCGCATGCGGGGTTATTGGCCTATGCCACCTCAAACCATGCCTCGACAAAACAGAGTCAGCCTACTGAACGGTTTGCTATGAAAAATCATGAAAATTGACCGCCGCATCGCTCTCTCATGCCTGGCTGCGCTCATCGCCCAGTCCGGCATAACGCTCTATCTACCATCGCTGCCCTCAATAGCGGAGCATTTTCAGGCTGCTGCGAGCTTCTCGGCACTGACGCTGTCGGCTTTTCTGGTCGGGATGGGTTTGTCGATGCTGTTGTGGGGCAAGGTTGCAGCAGTGCTGGGAAGTCGAACGACATTGATCGGAGCGCTGGGGCTGTTTGCTGTAGGCAGCTCGGGAGTCGCGCTGTCCATCGATACATCAATGTTCCTGACGTGCCGTGTCATTCAAGGCGTGGCGGCAGGGGGCATATCGATCATGGCGCGCGTGCTGCTGCGTGACAGCTTCAGCATTGAGCAACTGCCGAAAGCACTGAGCTGGCTGTCGATATGTTTCGTGCTTTCGTTGGGCGTGGCGCAATTTGCAGGTGCTCTTTTGTACGTAGCGTTGGGCTGGCAGGCAATCTTCGTGACAAGTGCGGTGTTGAGCGTCCTAGTCATGATCCCGATAAAACTGTATGGCCCTGTTACGTCTCGCAAACCCTCGGCGCTCACACAAGGCCGCAGTGCCTACAAAACATTGATTCAGGACAGCCGGTTTCTGCGCCCAGTGCTTGCCGGAGGTTTGGGTTACGGGGTGATCATTCTGTTCGGCGCCAGTACGCCCGCCATTTTTCAGCAGCATTTCAAATGGACTGTTCTGGAACATGGCGGGCTTGGATGGCCTATCAGCGGTGCCTACCTTCTGGGCGCTTTATCCGTCAGTTGGTTGATAACCAGACGCACCCAGGAAAACAGCTTTTTGCTAGGGCTGATGTGCATGATGGGAGGTGCATTGCTGATGGGCGCAGGGCAGCTCCTTTATCCAACTGCCGCCGCAGCGCTCTGGCTACCTTACTGCCTGTTGTTGGTGGGCCAAGGCGCTGCTTATCCTTTATGCCAGTCCCTTGCCAACAAGAACGCTAGTGTGGACGGTCCATACGCCATGGCGCTGACAGGGTTTATCCACCAAGTGATAGCGGCATGCTGCGGGGGTATCGCCAGCCTTTTGCCCCCAGGCCAGCCGGGCCCCTTCACACTGATGTGTATAACACTCGCGATACTGGCCGTAAGCATCTATCTCCCGGGGCATAGCAGCGGCCTCAGCCAGCGTTCAAAGCAAAACCAGGCATAGTCGGGAAATAGTACCCCGAATAAATTCACGCGAAGCGAACGTGCCCTTGAATAGTTCAAGGGAAGAAAGATCAGCACTTTCCCGCAAACTCTGTAGAGATGGCCTACATAAAGCCGTAGCCAGACGCGCAAGGATGCACGGCTCAAGTTGCCATGAGCCCGACCATGATCCCTGTCGCACGACTTACCGACCCCCATGCCTGCCCGATACCGGGCCACGGCGTCACCCCCGTCTCGTCTGCCTCGCCGACCGTCATGGTCAACGGCCTGCCTGTAGCGCGTATTGGCGACATGGCAGCCTGCGGCGCAGTCATCGTTTCAGGCTTCCCGACCATACTGGTCAACGGCCGCCCCATGGCGCACCTCGGCAGCCTGACCTCGCACGGCGGTACGATCGTGACCGGCAGTCAGGACTGTTTTGGCGGTGACGTCAGTTTTGCTACGTCGAGCCTGGTGGTCGATTTCAAAAAAATGGGCGCCTTGCGCGAAGACGGCGTAGTCGATGAAGGCGCCATGGAGGGTTTGCTGAGCAATCCGCAGCTGGAGCGCTTTGCTCAATCGGCTGGCGCACTCATGCAAACCAGCGAAGGCGCACCATTCTCCGCCCTGCCCCAGCACCCAGCCTTGCCTGATCACTGAAAAGCAGCCGGAACCCGAATGCCAAACGTCACATCGTGCTCGAAACCGGGGAGGAGCTGGAAGGGTGCAAATCGTGGCAGGCCCTGCTGAATACGTGCGACGAACTGCCCCGCGCTGCACCTGGAAGGTTCGATCTTGACTGCCGGCGCATTGATGACGCCGCCAGCATCCCGCTCACCCCACCAGTGCAGCGAAGCCTGCACGGATTTTCTCTTCCGGCAGTTCGTCCGCGATGAACACGATCACGCTCTCGCGCTTTTCGCCTTCGGCCCATTCGGTGTCCCAGTCGAAGCCGTAGAGCTTGAGCACGCCCTGAAATACCAGCCGACGCGGCTCGCCTTCAATGTCGAGTACGCCTTTGTAGCGCAGCAATTGCTTGCCGTGATCTTCCAGCAGTTCGTTCATGAACGCGCTGAGCCTGTCGATGTTCAGCGGCGTGTCGCTGCGCAGGACCAGGCTGGTGATTCGGTCCCCGGAGTTACCCACCGGCGCCAGTGGCCGCAGGGTCATGCCACCGCCCAGATCGGCGTTGAGGTTGAAGCCACGCACGTCGAGCAGTTCGACCAGGTCGATATGGCCATGGTCGACGATACGGATCGGCGCACGGCGGTTGATGCGGGTCAGGCGCGCGCTCAGGGCGTCGAATGCTGCGTCATCGACCAGATCACGCTTGCTGACCAGCAAGCGATCGGCAAAGCCAATCTGTGCCTGAGCGATGGTCTGCGCCAGATGCGTGTCGGCATGGGCCGCATCGACCAGGGTGATGATGCCGTCGAGGATGTAACGCTCACGCAGCTCTTCGTCGATGAAGAAGGTCTGGGCGACCGGTGCCGGGTCGGCAAGGCCGGTGCATTCGATCACCAGTCGGTCGAAAGCGATTTCGCCACTGTCCAGCCGTTCTAGCAACAGGTAAAGCGCTTTGGTCAGGTCGGTGTGAATGGTGCAGCACACGCAGCCGTTGGACAGGGTCATGATCTGCACAGGATCGGTGCCCAGCAACTGGCTGTCGATGCCAGCGTCGCTGAATTCGTTTTCAATCACGGCGATTTTCAGGCCGTGCTCGGCCTTGAGCAGATGGCGCAGCAGCGTGGTCTTGCCAGCGCCCAGAAAGCCGGTAAGGACGGTGACGGGGATAGGTTGCAACTCGGTCATAAGGCTCCAGACATGGTGCGTGCAGCTGAAATGAAAACGCGCCACAGGTGAAGGCCTGTGGCGCGTCGGATCAGACAATAACGCAGATCAGAGGATCAGCAGCACTTCGGCCCGCCCTTTCCGCCGTAACGCGCCTCTTGCCGCTCTCGAAAGAACTGCTCGTAGGTCATCATCGGCTTGTCCGGATGAGTCGTCTGCATGTGCTCGACGTACGTGTCGTAGTCAGGCATGCCCACCATCAGGCGCGCGGCCTGACCCAGGTATTTCCCGAGGCGACTCAGGTCATTGAACATGGGCAAATCCTCTGTGAGTGGACATCATCACACCTGCGACGCTGGCGGCATGGCCTGGAACGGAGCTTCCTTGTCGGTACGCTCCTTCTTGCCCCACGCCGCGATGCCTACTTTCAAGGCATAGAACAGGATGCTGAACACCACGAACAGGAACAGGATGGTCAGCCCAGCGTTGGTGTACGCGTTGAAGATTACATGCTGCATCTGGTCCATGGTCTTGGCCGGAGCCAGGATCTGACCCGCATCGGCAGCCGCGCTGTACTTCTTGGCCAGCGCCAGGAAGCCAACGGCCGGGTTGGAGTCAAACAGTTTGATCAGGCCAGCCGTCACGGTGCAGATCAGCAGCCAGGTCGCTGGCAGCATGGTTACCCACACATAGCGCTGACGCTTCATTTTGATCAGCACGACGCTTGCAAGCATCAAGGCGATACCGGCCAGCATCTGGTTGGAGATACCGAACAGCGGCCACAAGGTGTTGATGCCGCCCAATGGATCGATCACGCCCTGATAAAGCAAGTAACCCCACAGCGCGACACAGCCACCGGTGCCGATGGCGTTGGCGGTCCAGGACTCGGTGCGTTTCAAGGCTGGAACGAAGCTGCCCAGCAAGTCCTGCAGCATGAAACGACCGGCACGTGTACCAGCATCAACCGCCGTCAGAATGAACAGCGCTTCAAACAGGATCGCGAAGTGGTACCAGAACGCCATGGTGTTTTCGCCCGGCAGAACCTGGTGCAGGATCTGGGCGATACCCACGGCCAGTGTCGGTGCACCACCAGCACGCGCCAGTACGGTGTTCTCGCCAATGTCCTTGGCCACGGCGGTCAATTGCTCCGGCGTGATGGCGAAGCCCCAACTGCTGACTGTCTGGGCAACCGTCACCACGTCGCTGCCGACCACGGCGGCCGGGCTGTTCATGGCGAAGTACACGCCCGGCTCGATCACCGAAGCAGCGACCATGGCCATGATGGCAACGAAGGATTCCATCAACATGCCGCCGTAACCGATGTAACGAGCGTTTTTCTCGTTATCCAGCAGTTTTGGCGTGGTGCCCGAAGAGATCAGAGCGTGGAAGCCAGACACCGCGCCACAGGCAATGGTGATGAACAGGAACGGGAACAGTGCGCCTTTCCAGACCGGACCGGTGCCATTGGTGAACTGCGTCAGGGCCGGCATTTTCAGCTCAGGCGCCAGAATCAGGATGCCGATCGCCAGCGCGACGATCGTACCGATCTTGAGGAACGTGGACAGGTAGTCGCGGGGTGCAAGCAGCAGCCAGACCGGCAGCATCGCCGCCACGAAACCATAGCCGACCAGCATCCAGGTGATCTGCACACCGGTGAAGGTGAACATCGGCCCCCAGGTCGGATCGGCTGCCACAGCGCCGCCGATCCAGATCGAGGCCAACAACAGGATCACGCCAATGATGGAGATCTCACCGATGCGGCCCGGACGGATGTAGCGCATGTAGACGCCCATGAACATCGCAATCGGGATGGTCGCCATGACGGTGAACATGCCCCACGGGCTCTCGGCCAGCGCCTTGACCACGATCAAAGCCAGCACCGCAAGGATGATGATCATGATCAGGAAGCAGCCGAACAGCGCGATGGTGCCCGGGATGCGGCCCATTTCCTCGCGCACCATGTCGCCCAGCGAGCGACCGTTGCGGCGTGTGGACAGGAACAGAATCATGAAATCCTGCACCGCGCCCGCCAGTACCACACCGGCAATCAGCCACAACGTACCTGGCAGATAGCCCATTTGCGCGGCCAGCACCGGTCCGACCAACGGGCCTGCGCCTGCGATAGCAGCAAAGTGGTGACCGAAAAGAATATGTTTGTTGGTCGGCACATAGTCCAGACCGTCGTTATTGACCACTGCCGGAGTTGCCCGCAGCGGATCGAGTTGCATGACGTGGTTTGCGATAAAAAGACTGTAGTAACGGTAAGCAACCAGATAAATGGCAACCGCAGCGACCACTATCCACAAGGCGTTGATCGCCTCACCGCGGCGCAAGGCCACGACCCCCAGGGCACATGCCCCTACAATTGCGACGATGAGCCAGGGAACATGGCGCATCAAGCTATTATTATTTTTCATTTTTTTATTCCAGCAGAGTTGACTAGAAGGCAAGCAATGCGAGTTTAGCGCTGTCGCACCGAAAGGCCACCCCCCACGATGGTCTAGACCGAAATTTGATCAATTAAGGCTGATACCCGGCATGAGACGGTGACCAGAGCACTGGCTGCGCCCTGCGGCTGCAACAAAACTGCTGGCAGAACTGTTCGGTAACGCCTTTCAGGTCTATCGTGCAGGAATAACGGTATAAACCCGATAAAACCTGCCCCAGGCAATCGGGAAGCCGTCACGAGAGAGTTCATCTGATGACCGACTCACACGCAGACCGTCGTCGTTTCAAGCGTATTGCTTTCGACGCGAAGACCGACCTGAAACAAGGCGAGCACAGCTGGAAGGTTCAATTGATTGACCTGTCCCTTAAAGGCTTGTTGATCAAGCGGCCCGAGCCGTGGACCGGCGACCCTGCCGAGAACTTTTTGGTGAACATTCACCTCAGCCCTGACGCTTACGTGGAAATGGACGTCAGGCTGACCCACGATGACCAGCACCAACTGGGTTTTGTCTGCCTGCACATTGGCTTGCGGTCGATCAGCCATTTGAAGAGGCTGATCGAGCTGAACCTCGCCGATCAGGCGGAGCTGGATCGTGAGCTGGCCGCATTGATCGAGATCTGAACCGGTTTACTCGAACAACGCATCCAGCGCCTGTTCAAGACGTGATACCCCGATGATCTGCATACCGGCTGGCGCCTCCTTCGGCGCATTGCCTTTGGGCACGATTGCGCGCTTGAAACCGTGTTTGAACGCCTCCTTCAAACGCTCCTGCCCACTGGGCACAGGCCGGACTTCCCCGGACAAACCCACTTCGCCAAACACCAGCAAATCGTGAGGCAGCGGGCGATTACGCAAGCTGGATATGACCGCCGCCATCAAGGCCAGGTCCGAAGCGGTTTCGAGCACCTTCACGCCACCCACTACGTTGAGGAAAACGTCCTGATCGTGAGTCGGAATCCCGCCATGCCGGTGCAGGACAGCCAGCAGCATGGCAAGACGATTCTGATCCAGCCCCAGTGTCACCCGACGTGGGTTGGACATGTGGCTGTCATCCACCAGCGCCTGGACTTCAACCAGCATCGGCCGGGTGCCTTCCCACGTGGCCATGACGACACTGCCCGGAACTTCTTCCTGCGCACGGGTCAGGAAAATTGCCGAGGGATTGGAAACTTCTTTCAAGCCCTTGTCGGTCATGCCGAACACGCCCAGCTCGTTCACGGCACCGAAACGGTTCTTGACGGCGCGCAACAGCCGCAATCGGCCATCCGACTCGCCCTCGAAATACAACACCGTGTCCACCATGTGCTCCAGCACCCTGGGACCGGCCAGCGCGCCTTCTTTGGTCACGTGACCCACCAGGAAGATCGCCGTGCCGCTCTGCTTGGCATAGCGCACCAGCAGCGCGGCACTTTCACGTACCTGCGAAACGCCGCCCGGAGCGGACTGCAACTGCTCGGTAAAGATGGTCTGAATGGAGTCGATCACCATCACCTTGGGCTGCTCGACACGCGCCGTCGCGATAATGGTTTCGATGCAGGTCTCGGTCATGACACGCAACTTGTCCTGAGGCAGCCCAAGACGACGGGCACGCATGGCCACTTGTTGCTGGGACTCTTCGCCCGTTACATAGAGCGCAGGCATGCGTTGAGCAATGTTGCACAGCGTCTGCAGCAGAATGGTGGACTTGCCGATGCCAGGATCACCGCCAATCAGGACTACAGAGCCGTCCACCAGACCACCGCCCAATACGCGGTCGAGCTCGGCAGAATTCGTGGAGAAGCGAGGGATTTCCTCGACGCTGACTTCGGCCAGGGTCTTGATCTGCGCCTGTGAGCCTGTCCAGCCGGCACGCCCGCTGGGCGGGGCCGCCGCGCCGCTTTCGATCGTGGTTTCGACCAATGTGTTCCAGGCACCGCAATCGCTGCACTGGCCCGCCCATTTGGGAAACGTCGCGCCGCACTCAGTGCAGCCGTACAAGCGTTTGGCCTTGGCCATGACAACCCCAGTCGTTAAAACGAACATGATAACGCAGGGATGCTGTGCCTGTTACCGGCTCGTCAGGCCATGGTTTTTAAACGTCTGATAAAACTTCCATGCTCAGCCCCGGTCGATTGAACGTGCAACAGGCGACACCCCTGTCCCTGGTTTACACTGCATTGACAACCTTTATCTGTAACAAGGAATGACTCATGAGCGTACTAAGCGAGTTCAAGGCCTTCGCGGTCAAAGGTAACGTGGTCGATATGGCCGTCGGTATCATCATTGGCGCGGCATTCGGCAAAATCGTTTCGTCGTTCGTAGGCGATGTGATCATGCCGCCACTCGGGCTGCTGATCGGCGGTGTCGACTTCAGTGACCTGGCTGTCACCCTCCGGCCCGCCGAAGGCGCAACACCAGCTGTACTGCTGGCCTATGGCAAGTTCATCCAGACAGTCATCGACTTCATCATCGTGGCGTTTGCCATCTTCATGGGCGTCAAAGCGATCAACCGTCTGAAGCGCGAAGAGGCCAAGGCCCCTACCCTCCCGCCTACTCCGTCCAAGGAAGAAGTGTTGCTGGGTGAAATTCGTGACCTGCTCAAGGAGCAGAACAAGCCCTCCACACCTGTCACCGTAGATCCAGCACGTCCGCAGCTCTGAGCCCGGCTCTCTTCGCGACCAGACGGGCAATGCACCGCTGGTTCGCGAAAAAGTCACCAATAGGTTTCGACAGCTATCTGCCCCGGCTTGCGTGACAAGCTCAGGCGCATGTCGCGCTGTTTGAGCACAGCACGGGTGTCATCGATCATTTGCGGGTTGCCGCACAGCATGACTCGGGAATGCTCGGGCGTCAGCGCAATGCCGGCGGCGCGCTCGAGCGAACCGTCTTCAATCAGTTGCGTAATACGGCCGTTCAATGCGCCAGGATGCTCCTCGCGCGTTACGGTCGGCAGAAACAGAAACTTGTCGGCGTACTCAGCAAGATACTCACGCTTCATAAGCTCGGCGATCAGCGACTGATACGCAAGCTCTCTGGACTCGCGCACGCTGTAGACCAATATCACTCGTTCAAACTTCTCCCAGACTTCAAAGTCCTGAAGAATCGACAGGAAAGGCGCCACGCCCGTGCCGGTGGATAACAGCCACAAGTCGCGTCCATCGATGAATCTGTCCAGGGTCAGGTAACCGAACGCCTGCTTTTCGACCATCAGGCTGTCGCCCGCCTGCAGACGGCTCAGTTCACTGGTGAATTCGCCATCTGGTACCACGATGGAAAAAAACTCCAGAAACTCGTCATGCGGCGAAGACGCCATCGAATAAGCGCGCCACACCGTACTGCCGTCTGCCTTGGTAACGCCCAGTCGAGCGAACTGCCCCGCGCGAAATCGAAAACCGGGATCCCGAGTCGTGCGTAGCGTGAACAGGCTGGGCGTAAGGGGCGTAACGCATTGGAGCGTCTGCCGCGTGAACTTGTCTTCGTTGACGGTCATGGTGCGTCGAGGGCTCCCGAACGTTGAAAAGGGTCTGCAGTGTCCCGCAAAGCCAGCTCGATAAACACCGGCTGTTTGTAATGACTTGTCCAGAAAGGATGCGTTCCCCTTAGAGCATTTGGTTCTGGCCGTCTTCCGCGCATGACAGAAGTGCGACTAGCGTAAATCAGGCCGAGCCCGCAACCATCGGTGTTCCAGGCCTAACACCCTCTTTTGGAAATAAAAAAGCCATCACTCCATCCGTCTGGATGCTTTTTGACGACTGAAATGACTGATCGTTTCTTTCCTAGACTGGATAAACACACAGCGGAGTTTCTAGATCGAACACAGGGAGGCGGTCATGAAAACCATGAATATCAGAGACTTACAGCTACCCAAACCGAAGAACCTTACCCAGCGGGAAATTGAAGTGCTCAAGTGGTCGGCAGAGGGTAAAACGGCTGGCGACATTGCAATGATTCTGTGCATCAAAGAGCGGACCATTCATTTTCACATCGCCAGCGCTGTTCAGAAAATGGGCGTGTGCAATAAAACCGCAGCAGTGGTTCAGGCTGCACTCAGCGGGATGTTCTGATCTGACCATTGAGCGTCAATAGACAGGTGCCAACGCCTGAAAAGTACGTAAAATCACTCTCCTCAGCGAGTCCGCCTTCGGCAGGGCTTACGTAACACATGTTCGATTGCACAGAGTTCGCGCCCCAATGCCTTTGCTTCTCAGCCCTTTTGCTCAACTAGATCTTGTTCGCCAGCCCGAGCAACAGGATGAGCCGCTTCAGGCGTTCGATGCCGCGGACGAATACCTGCTCAATTTTGTCGCAGAAACCGGCCTGTCGCCTGAAAGCCGAGTATTGGTCCTCAACGACAGTTTTGGCGCGCTGGCCGCAAGCCTGGCGCAACAGGCGCATGTCGTCAGCAGCACCGATTCGTTTCTCGGGGCACAAGGACTGGAAAAGAATCTGGCACGCAACGGGATGGCCTATGACGCCGTCCCGCTGATACCGGCGAGCGAGGCATTGAACGGCCCATTCGACTGGGTACTGATCCGCATACCCAAGACACTGGCACTGCTTGAAGAGCAGCTGGTTCGCCTGCAAGGCCAACTGGCGCCGGGCGCCCGCGTGGTCGCGGCGGCGATGGTCAAACATTTGCCGCGCTCGGCCGGGGATTTACTGGAAGAGTATGTCGGGCCGGTGCAGGCGTCACTGGCTGTCAAAAAAGCGCGGCTGCTGTTCGTTACACCTCAGATCAACTCGATCAAGCCTTCACCTTACCCGACCCGCTACCTGCTCGACGAGCCGGCCATCGAGCTGGTCAATCACGCCAATGTGTTCTGCCGTGAAGGGCTGGATATCGGCACCCGGGCATTTTTGCCACACCTGCCCAAAAACCTCGGCTCAGCGCGCGTTGCCGACCTGGGCTGTGGCAACGGTGTATTGGCTATCGCCAGCGCGCTGGACAACCCGAACGCTCATTACACCCTGGTCGACGAGTCGTTCATGGCGGTGCAATCGGCGGCTGAAAACTGGCATGCGCATCTGGGCGAGCGAGAGGTGGTGATCGAGGCAGGCGACGGGCTGGCCAACCAGGCGCCGGATTCGCTGGATGTAGTACTGTGCAACCCGCCCTTTCACCAGCAACAGGTCGTGGGCGACTTTTTGGCGTGGCGTATGTTTCAGCAGGCACGCGCCGCACTGGTCGTCGGTGGCGCGCTCTACATCGTCGGCAACCGCCATTTGGGTTATCACACCAAACTCTCGCGTCTGTTCCGGGGTGTAGAGCAAGTCGCCGCCACGCCAAAGTTCGTGATTCTCAAAGCCCGCAAATAACCCCGCGCCTCGTCAAAGAGCAAAAAAAACCCTCCAGTACAGGAGGGTTTGAAACCGTGCCCAGCGGGCACGGAACGGGAATTCAATACATTGCAACCCTTGCGTGACCTCAATGCGTGGTCAAGCCTGCCGCGCTCATGAACATGCGCATCAGGCTGGCCACGATGAACAGCGCCAAGACACTGCCTGCCCATATACCTGCCAGCCAGGCCAGTCGTTGCCACAGCGGCTTGCTCATCGCCGGATCCGGATCGTGCTGGTCGTGCTGGTCGTGCAGAGAATTTTTACCAGACATCGTCAATCTCCTCGGTTCGGACTAGTGATAACCGTCTTCAGCAGTCACCTTGCCGCGGAACACGTAGTAGCTCCAGAAGGTGTACCCCAGAATGAACGGGATGATGAACAGCGTACCGACCAGCATGAAGCCCTGGCTCTGCGGTGGCGCCGCAGCGTCCCAGATCGAGACGGATGGCGGAATGATGTTTGGCCACAGGCTGATGCCCAGCCCGCTGTAGCCCAGAAAGATCAGTAGCAGGGTCAGCAGGAACGGCGTGTAATGTGCGTTGCGGGCGACAGCCTTGAACAACCCGTACATCGTGACCAGCACCAGGATTGGTACCGGCATGAACCAGACCAGGTTCGGCATGCTGAACCAGCGGTGCGCGATGTCCTCGTGAGCCAGCGGCGTCCACAGACTGACCACACCCATGACCACCAGCACGGCTGTTGCCAGCGGGCGAGCCAGATCATGCATCGCTTTTTGCAGCGGGCCTTCGGTTTTCATGATCAGCCAGGTGCAGCCCAGCAATGCATACGCCACGATCAGCGCCAGCCCGCAGAACATCGGGAACGGTGCCAGCCAGTCCAGCGAGCCGCCCGCGAACTGACGATTCGCGACCGGGATGCCTTCAATGAAAGCCCCCAGCGCCACGCCCTGAAAGAACGTAGCAGCCAGCGAACCACCGATGAATGCCTTGTCCCACCAGTGACGCTTTTCCTCGGTCGCCTTGAAGCGAAACTCGAAAGCGACACCGCGAAAGATCAGGCCCATCAGCATGAACATCAGTGGCAGGTACAACGCCGACAACACCACCGAGTAAGCCAGTGGAAAGGCACCGAACAGTGCGGCACCGCCCAGTACCAGCCAGGTTTCGTTGCCGTCCCAGACCGGCGCGACGGTATTCATCATAACGTCTCGGTCAGAGCTGTCTTTCATGAACGGGAAGAGAATCCCGATACCCAGGTCGAAACCGTCCATCACCACGTACATCATGATGCCGAAGATGATGATGACGGCCCAGATCAGCGGAAGATCGATACCCATGGCTTAATTCCCCTTCCCAAGCTGGTCGACGTTGTCACCTTCTTCTGCACCTTCAACCGCAGCAGAAAGTGGACGGGCCGGTGTGCGTTTTTGACCAGGACCACCATGAGGCACGTGCTCGACGTACGCTTTCGGACCTTTGCGCACCAGACGCATCATGTAACCGAGACCAGCGCCAAACAGTACGAAGTACACGACCACGAACAACACCAGAGTGATGCTCATCTGCGCGACACTGTGGCCCGACGAGGCATCAGCGGTACGCATCAGGCCGTAGACGACCCATGGCTGACGACCGATTTCAGTGGTGAACCAGCCGGCCAGAATGGCAACCAGACCGGATGGCCCCATCCACAACGCCAGGTAGAGGAACGGACGCGACTTGTACAGCGTGCCGCGCTTGCGAAGCCAGAGGCTCCACAGGCCGGTCAGAATCATCAGCATGCCCAATGCAACCATGACCCGGAACGACCAAAACACGATGGTCGAGTTTGGACGGTCTTCAGGCTTGAACTCTTTGAGCGCCGGGACCTGTTTGTCCAGGCTGTGGGTCAGAATCAGGCTGCCCAGATAAGGAATTTCGACAGCGTATTTGGTCCGTTCTTCCTTCATGTCGGGAATGCCGAACAGGATCAACGGGGTCGGTTCATCACCGATGTTTCCCCAGTGGCCTTCGATGGCCGCAATTTTCGCAGGCTGATGCTTGAGCGTATTAAGGCCGTGGAAGTCACCGACCACTGCCTGGATAGGCGCCACAATCAGGGCCATCCACATCGCCATCGACAGCATCTTGCGAACCGCAGGCGTGTCACGGCCGCGCAACAGGTGCCAGGCTGCGGACGAGCCGACGAAGAATGCCGTTGCCACGAAGGCAGCGATAGCCATGTGCGTCAGGCGATACGGGAACGAGGGGTTGAATACCACTGCGAACCAGTCGGTCGGGATCACGCGGCCGTCGATGATTTCAAAACCTTGTGGCGTCTGCATCCAGCTGTTGGACGACAGAATCCAGAAGGTCGAGATCAGGGTGCCGATGGCAACCATGACGGTAGAGAAGAAGTGCAGGTTACGGCCAACACGGTTCCAGCCAAACAGCATCACCCCGAGGAAACCGGCTTCAAGGAAGAACGCGGTCAGCACTTCGTAGGTCAGCAGAGGGCCTGTTACTGCCCCTGCAAAATCTGAGAAACGGCTCCAGTTGGTGCCGAACTGATAGGCCATGACCAATCCGGAAACCACGCCCATGCCGAAGTTGACGGCAAAGATCTTGGACCAGAAGTGGTACAGGTCGCGGTAGACATCTTCGCGGGTCTTCAGCCACAGGCCTTCGAGCACAGCCAGGTAACTTGCCAGACCAATGGTGATGGCAGGAAACAGGATGTGAAACGAAATCGTGAATGCGAACTGAATTCGGGCGAGATCGATAGCCTCCAAACCGAACATAAGTGTTCCTCTCTCAGGTGATACCGGCTGTCAGCCCGGGCTGACAACAATTGCCCCCACGGTAATGGAGTGCTCTTGTCTCTATTTGTTCTGGTGATATTCGCGCCATGGCGCAAGTCGGCTCATATCACAGGTTTGACGCGCAATGACGCAGATCAACCGACGCTCAAAGAGTAGCCCCATTTGGGCCTTCAGGATGTGTGGTCTTTTGTCGCGTGGCGAGTTGACTCACCTGAATGAATGCAGGCCTTGAGGCAGGCTCATCCGTTCAGACAGAGGCATGTTTCCAAGTAAACTCGACGCTTGCTCACGAAGGGGCGGTAAAGCGCAGCCCGGAAAGCGAACACGCATTCAGTTTCCGGGCTGTGGATCGACTAGAGCAGTTTGTCGAGGGTGATTGGGAATTCACGAATGCGTTTGCCAGTGGCATGGTAGATGGCATTGGCGATCGCGGCAGGTACGCCGACGATGCCGATTTCGCCCACGCCCTTGGAACCCAGCGCGTTGACAAATTCGTCGTGCTCTTCGACAAACAGTACGTCGATGTCACCAATATCCGCATTCACAGGGATGTGATACTCGGCAAGGCTGTGATTCATCGGACGGCCCAGGCCGTGGTCGATCATGGACTCTTCCTGCAAGGCCATGCCCATGCCCCAGACCACGCCACCCAGAATCTGGCTACGTGCCATTTTAGGGTTCACCACCCTGCCCGCCGCGATCGCACTGACTACGCGGTTGACGCGGATGGTGCCCAGATCCTCGTCGACCAGCACTTCGACAAATACCGCCGAGTGGGTAGCAGACGAGTAGGCTTCGCGCTTCTCGTCGGGCTCGGCGTCGACCTGTACTTCGATCAATCCATCGGTTTGAGAACCCGCGATTTCAGCCATTGAGTAGGCCTGATCACCGATCTGCAACTGGCCTGCTTCAAAGCGGACCTGATCCAGCGTTACCTCTGCCAGCTGTGGATAACGCACTTTGGCCACTTCGAGCACTTGGCGCTGCAACGCCTGGCAAGCCTGTTGCACTGCCGTACCGACCGAAGACACCGTGAACGATCCACCCTGCAACGGTGCGGTAGGCAACGAAGAGTCACCCAGAAGAAAGGTAACGTCGGCGATGTCGACACCAGAAGATTCGGCGGCGATCTGAGTCATGACGGTGTAAGTCCCGGTGCCTATGTCGGTCGTCGCGCTGCTGACCACCAGCTTGCCATCGGCATCGAGACGCGCCTTGGCACTGGCCTTCATCTGCATGGCCTCCCACACACCGCCTGCCATGCCCCAGCCAACCAGTTGGCGACCCTCACGCATGCTGCGTGGTTCAGGGTTACGCTTTTCCCAGCCGAAACGCTCGGCGCCCTGGCTGTAACATTCGAGCAACTCCTTGCTGGAATAAGGCTTGTCTTCGTTGCCGTTGCGCTCGGCGTAATTGATCACGCGCAGACGCACCGGATCGATGGCGACTGCGCAGGCCAGTTCATCCATCGCACACTCCAGCCCGATCAGGCCCAATGCAGCGCCAGGCGCACGCATGTCCAGCGGCGTGTACATGTCGACCGGCACCAGCTTGTAAGTCAGCTCGACGTTATCGCAGTGGTAAAGCATGCCGCTCCACTCCACGACATGCTCGGTGAAATCCTCGAAGCGCGAGGTCTGCCCTATGGCTTCATGGCCGACCGCCAGCAATCGTCCATTCGCCGCAGCGCCGAGACGCAAGCGCTGGACCGTACGTGGTCGGTAGCCAAAGGTGAACATTTGTTGACGCGTGAGCGTGACACGGACCGAACGTTTGAGATGCAGAGCCGCCATGACCGCCAGCGGCAGCTGGTATTGCGGACGCAGGCCTGAACCAAAGGCACCGCCAACAAAAGCGGCCAACACACGAATCTTGTCCTTTTCAAGACCAAAGACTTTGTGCAGATAGTCCTGACAGTTTTGCGTGCCCTGGGTCTTGTCATGAATCTGCAAGCTGCCATCGGCCTGATAAAGCACTGTCGACGCGTGCGGTTCCATTGGGTTGTGATACTCGTTAGGCGTGCTGTAGCTCACGTCTACGCTGAGCGCTGAACTGGCCAGCTCACCCTCGAAGTTACCACGCGGCGGTGGCAATTCTGCGGGCGCATCGTGAGCCTCGGCCTGCGGGGCGGCCGAGTCGGTCTGATGAGGCTGCTGCTCATACTCGATACGGATCAGCGAGCCTGCATGGCGCGCCAGCTCAAGGGAGTCGGCCACCACAAGCGCCAGCGGCTGGCCGCTGTACAGCACCTTGTCGTTATAAAAAGGCCGAAACGGCGAACCGTCTGCCGCATCGGCGTCTTCATAGCTTTCGTCGTAACTGGCCACTGGCGGGCGGTTGGTGTGATCAAGCACCGCAACAACACCCGGTACTTTCAGGGCATCGGACGTATCGATGCTCAGCACGCGCCCGCTGGCGATGGTGCTGGACACCACGCTGCCGTACAGCAAGCCCTGCTCAGGGTATTCACCAGCATAGCGTGCACCACCGGTGACTTTCAGTTTGCCGTCGACACGGTCCACGGGCTTGCCCATCGGGGAAAATGGCTGGTTCATGAGGCGCTCCCTCCCACTGCGGCATCACTCAAGGCGCGCATGATCGCCCGCCGTGCCAGCTTGACCTTGAAGCCGTTGTGCGTCAGCGGTTGCGCGTCTTCGAGCATCGCGTCAGCAGCTGCGGCAAAGTTTTCGCGGGTGACGGGCTTGCCGATCAGCAAACGCTCGACCTCCTTGTTACGCCACGGTTTGTGCGCAACGCCACCCAGGCTCAGGCGTGCGTCGCGTATCACTTCGCCGTCCATGTCCAGTGCTGCTGCCACCGACACCAGCGCAAAGGCATAGGAAGCGCGGTCACGAATCTTCAGGTACGCGCTGTGACGGGCGAAGCCTTCAGCTGGCAGTTCGACGGCGGTGATCAGCTCGTCATCAGCCAGTTGGTTGTCACGCTGCGGGGCATCACCGGGCAGACGATGGAAGTCAGCGAACTCGATAGTCCGACGCCCGGCACGTCCCTCGACGTGCACCACCGCTTCCAGAGCAGCCAGCGCCACACACATGTCGGATGGATGAGTCGCCACGCAATCATCGCTCGCACCCAGGATCGCGTGGATGCGGTTGAGGCCATCAAGTGCCGGACAGCCGCTGCCAGGCTCGCGCTTGTTGCAGGGCACGCCGGTGTCATAGAAGTAATAGCAACGGGTGCGCTGCAACAGATTGCCACCGGTGCTGGCCATATTGCGCAGTTGCGGCGAGGCGCCGGCCAACACTGCCTGGCTCAGCAACGGGTAGCGTTGTTCGATCAACGGATGCCAGGCGAGATCTGCGTTACTGACCAGAGCACCGATCAGCAACCCACCGGTTGGCGTTTCGGTGACTTCTTTCAACGGCAGGCCGGTGATATCGATGAGATGCTCGGGCCGCGTAACGTTTTCTTTCATCAGGTCCAGCAGGTTGGTGCCGCCTGCGATAAAGCGCGTGGCCGGGCCGCTGAGATGAACGGCTGCACTGACATCGGTCGGTTTGCTGTAGGTAAACGGATTCATCGGTTCACCTCCTGCTTGGGTGCGGCATTGTGGAACTGCGGCATGACCTCTTCGACCGCTGCCAGGATGTTGCTGTAAGCACCGCAGCGGCAAAGGTTACCGCTCATCAGTTCCTGGATTTCGGCACGCGTGCTGGCTCGCCCTTCATTGGCCAGACCGACCGCCGAGCAGATTTGCCCTGGCGTGCAGTAGCCACACTGGAAAGCGTCGTGTTTGATGAAAGCCGCCTGCATCGGGTGCAATTGCTCGCCGTCGGCCAGACCTTCGATAGTCGTCAGTTCAGTGCCGTCGCACATGACGGCGAGTGTCAGGCAGGCATTGATACGCGTGCCATCGCGCAGTACGGTACACGCACCGCACTGGCCGTGATCACAGCCTTTCTTGGTGCCCACCAGGTCCAGTTGATCACGCAGCAGGTCAAGCAACGTGGTCCAGGGCTGGACCTCGAGCTGACGAAGCTGCCCATTCAAGGTCAGCGAGATCGCGTGGGTAGCGAAATCCTTCGGGTTCGGGGTTGCAGCGTTCATGGAAACCTCACGGTAGGTATTCGTTTCAGCGCATTTTCCATGCGTCTCTTGGGGGTACGACTTCGTGAGGTTTGCAACGTTCAGGGTTTATGGATGAGCGCACAGTTCATCAAAAGGCAGTAATCCACAGGCAGCCATTCCAATAAGCTGCTGGTATGATGCGCGGCTTTTTCCGACCCGCAAAAACCGTCGGGCTGCGCTGGCAGCCTGCGTTTTGCTGGAGTCGAACCATTCACGACGCAGGCCGCGTCACGGGGAACCAGACATGCTGGAAAGGCTGTTTCAACTCAAGGCACACAACACCAACGTGAGGACCGAGATTCTTGCGGGTGTCACGACGTTCCTGGCGATGGCTTACATCCTGTTCGTCAACCCGAGCATTCTCGGTGAAACCGGCATGGACAAGGGCGCGGTGTTCGTTGCCACGTGTCTGGCGGCGGCCATTGGCTCGACCGTCATGGGCCTGATCGCCAACTACCCGATTGCCCTCGCCCCGGGCATGGGCCTGAACGCCTTCTTTACCTACACCGTGGTCCTGCACATGGGTCACACCTGGCAGGTGGCGCTGGGTGCGGTGTTCATTTCGGCAGTGATGTTCTTTCTGCTGTCGATCTTTCGCATCCGTGAGTGGATCATCAACAGCATCCCCTTGCCGCTGCGCTCTGCGATTGCGGCAGGTATCGGTCTGTTCCTGGCGCTCATCGCGCTGCACAACGCAGGCATCGTGGTCAGCAACCCGGCGACCATGGTCGGCCTGGGCGACCTCAAGCAACCGGCCCCGGTACTCGCGACTCTGGGCTTCGTCCTGATCGTCGCGCTGGACCACCTGAAAGTACGCGGGGCGGTGCTGATCGGCATTCTGGCCGTGACGCTGGTGTCGATCTTCCTTGGCTTTACACCATTCGGCGGCGTGATATCGATGCCGCCGTCGCTGGCGCCAACCTTCATGCAACTGGACATCATGGGCGCGCTGGACGTCGGTCTGGTCAGCATCATCTTCGCCTTCCTGTTCGTGGATATCTTCGATAACTCCGGCACACTGATCGGCGTGGCCAAGCGCGCCGGGCTGATGGGCAAGGACGGTCATATGCCGAAAATGGGCCGTGCACTGATCGCCGACAGTACTGCGGCAATGGCGGGCTCGCTGCTGGGCACCTCGACCACTACCAGCTATATCGAATCTGCCGCAGGCGTAAGCGCCGGTGGCCGCACCGGTCTGACCGCCATCGTGGTCGCGGTCCTGTTCCTGCTGGCGCTGTTCTTCGCCCCTCTGGCGAGCAGCGTGCCTGCATTTGCCACCGCCCCGGCGCTGTTGTTCGTCGCCGTGCTGATGGCCTCCGGCATGGCCGAGATCGACTGGGACGACATCACAGTCGCTGCGCCTGTGGTGATCACTGCCCTGGCCATGCCCTTTACCTATTCCATCGCCAACGGCATCGCCTTCGGCTTCATTTCCTGGACCGCGATCAAGCTGCTGTCAGGGCGCGGGCGTGAGTTGAATCCTGCGCTGGTGATCCTGTCGATCCTGTTCGTGATCAAGCTGGGCTGGTTCAACGCATGAGTGTTCCCTTCGACCCCGCGAGCTACGACCGTCAGCTCGAAGAAAAAGCCGTTCGCCTGCGCGAGCTGCTCGCGCCGTTCGATGCGCCCGAGCCGCAAATTTTTGACTCGCCCCGTGAGCACTACCGCCTGCGCGCCGAGTTCCGCCTGTGGCGCGAAGATCAGAAGCGTTACTACGCGATGTTCGCACCGGGTGACAATCGCACCCCGATCCTGCTCGACGGTCTGCCGATCGCCAGCGAGCGCATCAACGCCTTGATGCCCGTGCTGCGTGACCGTTGGGAGGCCAGCACAACGCTGAACCACAAGCTGTTTCAGGTGGACTTCCTGACCACGCTGGCCGGCGACGCGATGATTACCCTGTGTTATCACCGTCCGCTGGACGAGGCCTGGCAGGCCGAGGCCGAGAAGCTGGCGGCCGAACTGAAGGTCCATCTGATTGGCCGCTCAAAAGGTCAGCGGCTGGTCATCGGCCATGATTACGTAACAGAGAAGCTCGACGTGGCGGGTCGCACATTCAGCTATCGCCAGCCAGAAGGCGCGTTCACGCAGCCCAACGGCACAGTCAACCAGAAGATGCTCAACTGGGCCTACGACGCGCTGGGCCAGCGTGAGGACGACTTGCTGGAGCTGTATTGCGGCAACGGCAACTTCACCCTGCCGCTCGCAACGCGGGTACGCAAAGTGCTGGCGACCGAAATCAGCAAGACATCGGTCAATGCGGCCCTGAGCAATCTCGATGACAACAGTGTGGATAACGTCACGCTGGTGCGCCTGTCAGCCGAAGAACTGACCGAGGCGCTGAACGAAGTACGCCCGTTCCGTCGCCTGCATGGCGTGGACCTGAAAAGCTATGAGTTCGGCAGCGTGTTCGTCGACCCGCCACGCGCAGGTATGGACCCGGACACCTGCGAGCTGACCCGCCGTTTCGAGCGCATCCTGTACATCTCGTGCAATCCGGAAACACTGGCAGCCAACATCGCTCAGTTGCACGACACCCACCGTGTCGAGCGTTGCGCCCTGTTCGATCAGTTCCCTTACACCCATCACATGGAATCCGGGGTGTTGCTGGTCAGGCGTTAAACCTGTTCAGCCCGTCGTGCTGCATTCATCTGAACGCAGCGCGACGGGCTGACGTGAAGACATCGATCGTACGTTTTTTGTCCACAGCGCTGTGGCGTTGCAATAACGTCGAAATTCATGTCGAAACTGTCAATTTTTTAATTAGCCACCTATCGATGCGCTAAGGTATAACGCC
The DNA here is from genome assembly GCF_021147775.1 of Pseudomonas californiensis. Classification (GTDB taxonomy): domain Bacteria; phylum Pseudomonadota; class Gammaproteobacteria; order Pseudomonadales; family Pseudomonadaceae; genus Aquipseudomonas; species Aquipseudomonas californiensis. Next base: position 166,619 of record NZ_JAGTPK010000012.1, on the reverse strand, counting down.
AACCGCGAATTCGCCGCTTCGATGGAAATCTGTCTTGAGCTCTGAATCTTCCGCTTCTTCCATTCCCGTCAAACTGTCCAGCCAGCCAGGCTTCATCAGTTTCATACTGTCGCGCCTGATGGCCGTTTTCGCCATGCAGATTCAGGCCGTGGTCGTCGCCTGGCAGGTCTACGACATGACCCGCGAACCGATGGCCCTGGCGTATGTCGGCCTTGCGCAGTTCGTGCCGATGCTCTTTTTGCTGATGCCTGCCGGTGACCTGATTGATCGCTATAACCGCAAAGTGATCCTCATGCTCAGTTGGGGCGTACAGGCCATCTGCGGCGTAATTCTGCTGGTGTTCTCGGCGCTGAAGCTGCAAGACCTGCGCATTATCTATGGGGCGCTGATGCTTTATGGCTGCGCCCGCGCCTTTACCGGCCCTGCCCTGCAAAGCCTCCTGCCCCAAATCGTTCCGCGCGCGCAACTGGCGTCGGCCATCGCCACCAACAGCGTCATCATGCGCTGCTCGACTGTTGGCGGCCCATTGATCGGGGGCTATCTGTACTGGCTGGGCGGCGCCGAGCTGACCTACTCAGTGTGCGTCGGGGCATTCATCGCCGGCATCGTGCTGCTCGCGCCGGTGGCCACACCCTTTGCCAGCAAGCCTGTTGATCTGGGCGATAGCGCCTGGGGCCGATTTACCGCCGGCATCGCCTTCATTCGCTCGCGTCCGATCATCCTGGGCACCATCTCGCTGGACCTGTTCGCCGTGTTGCTGGGCGGTGTGGTGGCCTTGCTGCCGATCTATGCCCACGAAGTGCTGAACCTCGGCCCGCAAGGGCTGGGCATGCTGCGTGCGTCGATGAGCCTGGGCGAACTGGGAGTGGGCATCTGCCTGAGCATGCGTCCGCTGGATCGTAACGTCGGCATGACCATGTTCCTCGCCGTCGGCCTGTTCGGCGTGGCTAACCTGGTGTTCGCGCTGTCGACCCTCTTCTGGCTTTCGTGCCTGGCGCTGCTGATCGCCGGAGCCGCCGACATGGTCAGCGTCTTCATTCGCTCGGCGTTGGTGCAGTTTTCCACGCCAGACAACATGCGCGGCCGGGTCAATGCCGTGAACATGCTGTTTATCGGCTCCTCCAACGAGCTGGGTGAGTTCCGTGCGGGCACCAGCGCGTCATTGGTGGGCGCAATCCCGGCGGCAATCATGGGCGGAGTCTGCACACTGGGCGTGGTCGGTGCCTGGATGGCCGGCTTCAAATCGCTGCGTCAGGTAGACCGGTTTGCCGACGCGTCGCCCAAAGAAGTTGAGTCGCCCACACAGGCTCACACGTCGAAACCCTGAGTTTCAATGCAGGGCTGAGCCGCAGGGTTCGGAGCGTTGGCAATACGCTCGCGAACCAATCAGCCCGCTACACCTCTATACCCTCGCACCTTGCACAGCCGCTGCGCTGATGACGCCGGACTGGCGCGTATCCGTATCACCAGCGACACTCATCGCACGATAAAAGAGGGATTCGACATGCTCTGGAAAAAAGGCCGACGCAGCGACAATGTGGTCGATGCACGCGATGGCGGAAGTAGCGGCGGCGGGGGCATGCGTATCGGTGGCAAGGGCCTGAGCCTGGGCGGTATCGTGATCGTTGTCGCGATCGGCCTGCTGACCGGCCAGGACCCGATGCAGATCCTCGGACAGCTCACAGGTCAGGGAACCGAGCAAAGCGCGCCACAGACACGTCAGGCGCCCCCGGCCAACGATCAGCAGGCCGAGTTCGTGCGTAGTATCCTCGGCGACACAGAAGACACCTGGCGCGCGGTGTTCGCCCAGAACGGCCGTCAGTACAAGGATCCGACGCTGGTGCTGTTCAGCGGCCAGGTCAATTCCGCCTGCGGCCGTGCTACCTCAGCCACCGGGCCGTTCTACTGCCCGGCAGATCAGCAGGTTTATCTGGATCTGGACTTCTTTCGCGAAATGTCGCAACGCTTCTCTGCCGCCGGAGATTTCGCTCAGGCTTACGTGATTGCACACGAAGTCGGGCATCACGTGCAGACCCTGCTGGGCATTTCGAGCAAGGTTGATTCGGCTCGCAAAGCAGGCCAGCGCATGGAAGGCAGCACCGGATTATTGGTGCGTCAGGAGCTGCAAGCGGACTGCTTTGCCGGTGTTTGGGCCTATAACGCACAAAATCGTTTGAACTGGCTTGAGCCGGGTGATATTGAAGAGGCGCTGAATGCGGCAAACGCCATTGGCGATGACCGCCTGCAGCAGCAAAATAGCGGCCGTGTCGTACCGGACTCCTTCACACACGGGACGTCCGCCCAGCGAGTGCGCTGGTTCAAGACCGGTTTTGCGCAAGGCCAAATCAACCAATGCGATACGTTCGCTGCCAAGAGTCTCTGAGCACATGATTAAACCGCTTCTGGTCCTGTTGTTAAGCACTGCCTTTGTGAGCCTCGCGGCTCACGCCGAGGATCAAGCGGTTAAATCCATCAGCCCGGATCGTCTGGCGATCAATGGCACCGAGGCCACGCTGGGGCTGAGCCAGGAATGGGTTCACCCCAAGCCGAAGATCGAACGCGTGGTGATCGTGCTGCACGGTCGTCTGCGCAATGCGCAAACTTACCTGCGCAGCATCGAGCGGGCGGCCAATCAATCGAAAGAGCGCGGCAAGACCCTGCTGATCGCGCCTCAGTTTCTGGACGAGAAAGACATTGTTGCCCACCACTTGCCTGAGTCGATCCTGCGCTGGCGTCAGAACAGCTGGATGGAAGGCGCGACGTCTGTGGGGCCTAAACCCGTCAGTTCGTTCCTCGTGCTGGACCATATCCTCAAGCGCTTGAGCGACAGCAAGCTGTTCCCCAACCTCAAGGAAGTCGTCATCGCTGGACATTCAGGCGGCGCTCAAGTGGTGCAGCGTTACGCGATGATTGGCGGCAAGGAAGACGCGCTGCTTCAGCGAGAGGGCGTCAAACTGCGCTATGTGATTGCAAACCCTTCGTCCTACGCCTACTTTGACGCAGAGCGCCCGGAACCTGTGACAGCGCAAAGCTGCCCGGATTTTGACGAGTGGAAATACGGCCTGAACAAGATGCCGTTTTACTCTGGCAAGGAAAAGCCGGTCGACATTGAAAAGAACTACGTGAAACGCGACGTGACCTACCTGCTGGGCGAGCTGGACACCGACCGCAACCACCCGGCGCTGGACAAGACCTGTGCTGCTGAAGCACAAGGCGGCTATCGCCTGATTCGCGGCCAGAACTTCTTCAACTACCTGCAGAAACGTCACCCGGAAGGGCTGAACCAACGCCTGATAATTGTCCCGAAAGTAGGCCACAACGGTGACGGAATCTTCACTTCGCCTGAAGGCCAGGCCGTGCTGTTCAAGCCGTTCTGATAGGTGCTGACGCAGCATCTGAGGCGCACCTGATCGGCACATATCGGGTGCCAGTCAGCAGGCCTTCGCGAGCAGACTCGCTCCCACAAGGTGATGATGTGCGAAGTGCACCCTGTGAGAGTCAGCCGGGCGGCGTTCTGTTTGCTGACGAAGGAAGCCATGAGGTGCACCGCACACTTCCTGCTGCAAGAGCGCGCTGCTAGCCCAGCATTGCCCGCAAGGCGACGCAGTCCACGGCATGCCAGTCGGTCAGTTCCGGCCATGGGTTGTCTGGCAGGTTGACCAGAATGGTCTTCGCACCGGCCGCTCGGCCGCAATCCAGGTCGTGGCGGTAATCACCGATCATGACCATCTTCTTCGGATCAACATCCCACGCGCTCGCCAGCTTCAACAGGCCTGCCGGGTGCGGCTTGGGTGTTGCCTCATCACGCCCCAACACATCGTCCACCGCAAAGCAGTCAGCCAGGCCGATGGCCTCGAGGGTGATGTGCGCCAGCTCCCGGGCGTTGCGGGTCAGAATGCCCAGACGATAGCCGCGACCTGCCAACTCACGAACTAGCTCGACAGCGCCATCAGCCGGCATCGAAGCCAATGCCAGTTCACGCTCGTGTTCGAGCAGCCAGGCATGTTTGGCGATGGACTCGTCGGCAGGCAAGGCCGCGAGGTGGCCGAGAATGTCATCATCCTGCGGGATGCCGAGCTCACGCTTGATGGCCGGAAAATCATGCACCGGCACCGTCAGCGTGCCGTCCATGTCGAACACCCAGTGGCGAATATCGTGAAGTGTCATGCCCAATCCTTGCGGTGGCGAATCAGGCCTTCCTGACTGACCGATGCAACCAGTTGCCCGGCGCGGTTGAATACGCTGCCACGTGAAAAGCCGCGCGAGTTGCCCGCCCAGGGGCTGTCCATCGCATACAGCAGCCAGTCATCAGCACGCAGGTCGTTGTGAAACCACAGCGAGTGATCAAGGCTTGCGACCTGCATGTCGCGCTGCCAGACCGTCTTGGCATGCGGCCGCAGGGAGGTGGTCAGCAAATTGAAGTCCGAGGCATAAGCCAGCATGTATTTATGCAGCGCAGGCACGTCCTGCAAGGCTCCGTCAGCACGGAACCACACATATTTGACCGGTTCGCCAGGCGCAGGGTTGTAAGGGTCTTCAGCCGTCACTGGGCGAAACTGAATCGGCTTGGGCCGCAAGAATTTGTCGTGCATGGCCTCCGGGATAAGGTGCGCGCGACTTTGCAGCAGCTCGAGTTCCGTGGGCAGGTTTTCCGGGCCGACGATTTGCGGCATCACGGTCTGGTGCTCGAAACCCTCTTCGTCGTACTGGAACGACGCACTGCACGTGAAGATCGGTTTGCCTTTCTGAATCGCGGTCACGCGGCGAGTGCTGAAGCTACCGCCATCGCGCACGCGATCAACCTGATAGACCACGGGCAACCCCGCATCGCCCGGACGCAGAAAATAACCGTGCAATGAATGAACATGACGGTCATCCTCGACTGTCTGGCTGGCAGCAGACAGCGATTGACCCAATACCTGACCGCCGAACAGCTGGCGAAAACCAAGGTCCTGGCTACGCCCGCGAAACAGGTTTTCTTCTATAGGCTCCAGCGTCAGCAGCTCAACCAGATCATCCAGCACTTGGCTCATTGTCATTCCTCTTACAAAACGTACCTGCACGCGCCAGATAAAAGTGGCAATGCAGTTGGCGGGCCCAATGGCCCGCGCCACTAAAATGAAATCATACAGAATTAGCGCGGTGAGCTTTATCAGGGTTTTAGCGTATTGAGCCACTGTTGACGGTTGATTCGATACAGCACATGCGGTCTGAGCGGTTGTCCCTGGGGCAGAAGCGGATGATCGAAGTCATCCGAGACAGCGTGATGCATGCCGATTGCCTGCATCACTTTTTGCGACGGCTCGTTGCACACTGCGGTAAGCGAGACGATTTCATCCAGCTTCAGACGCTCGAAACCGCAACCCAGAACGGTCCAGGCTGCTTCGCTGGCAAAACCCAGGCCCCAGTGCTCCCGCGCCAACCGCCAGCAGATCTCCACTGCCGGCGTGAACCGATCTTCAAAACTCACCACGTTCAGGCCGGTAAAACCGATAAACGCACCATTGTCCTTGCGCTCAAGTGCCCAGAGACCAAAACCCAGCTCAGCGAAATGCCCCCGGATGCGTCCAATAAGCGCTGCGCTTTCGAGGCGACTCAAAGGTTCGGGAAAATAGCGCATGACATGCGGGTCCGCGCACATGGCGGCAAACTCCGGCAGGTCATCGTCACGCCACTGCCGCATCAGCAGTCGGGCGCTATCAAGTTTGAGTATCGGTTCCATCGATCCTCCCGGTTACCGGACATCACTGGGCGCCAGTGTAGTCGCTCAATGCATAGGAAAACTGTGCGGCCGCAAGCAATACTGGCACTATCGGCTTTCGACCTCTGAACGGACGCAAAATGTCCCTGCCGCTTATCTACCACGACGACTACAGCCCGACGTTTCCGGCGGACCATCGTTTCCCCATGGACAAGTTCAGGCTACTGCGCGACCACTTGATCGACAGCGGGCTGACCAGCGACGTTCAATTATTAAGACCCGAGCTTTGCCCTGCGGACATTCTGGCGCTGGCGCATGATCCTTCCTACATAAGCCGCTACATGAGCGGCGACCTGTCGCGCGAGGATCAGCGGCGTCTTGGCCTTCCCTGGAGCGAAGCGCTGGCGCGACGTACGGTACGTGCGGTGGGCGGGTCGCTGCTGACCGCCGAGCAGGCACTGACCCATGGCCTTGCCTGCCATCTGGCGGGCGGCACTCACCATGCGCACTATGACTACCCGGCCGGTTTTTGCATTTTCAATGACTTGGCAGTGATCAGTCAGTACCTGCTGCAAAGCGGTCGGGTGGACAAAATACTGATATTTGATTGCGATGTGCATCAGGGTGACGGCACGGCGCGGATCCTGGCCGATACCGAAGATGCCATTACCGTATCGCTGCATTGCGAGAAAAACTTCCCGGCCCGCAAAGCCCAGAGCGACTGGGATATCCCGCTGCCCATGGGCATGGGCGACGCGGATTACCTGAAAGTCGTCGATGACCTGCTCAATTACCTGCTACCCATCTACAAACCGGATCTGGTGCTTTACGACGCTGGCGTGGACGTTCACAAGGACGATGCACTGGGCTATCTGCAATTGACCGATCAGGGCCTGGCGAATCGCGATGAAGCGGTGCTGCGCCACTGCCTTTCACGAGACATTCCAGTCATGGGAGTGATCGGTGGTGGTTACAGCAAGGACCGAGCCGCGCTGGCCAGGCGCCATGGCATCCTGCATCACACTGCGCAACAGGTCTGGACCGACATGGGGCTTTGACGCAACGTGTTGACCAGAGGCAGTGTTTGCGCCTGGAAAGGACGGTCAGCCAATCTCGGGTAGAATGCGCCACTCTTTTGCCGACGACACTGCTTTGACCATGACCGACTTCGCCTCCTCCGCCCCACAATCTGTCGCCATCATCGGGGGTGGTCCTGCTGGGCTGATGGCTGCCGAAGTGCTGAGTCAGGCGGGCTTCAAGGTCGACCTGTACGACGGCATGCCGTCGGTCGGGCGCAAGTTTTTGCTGGCTGGCGTGGGCGGGATGAACATCACCCACTCCGAGCCCTACCCGGCGTTTCTGTCGCGTTATGCCGAACGCTCGGCCATGATCGCGCCGTTGCTGCGAAGCTTTGGCGCGGGTGCGTTGTGCGAATGGATTCACGGGTTGGGCATCGAAACCTTCGTGGGCAGTTCAGGCCGGGTATTTCCGACCGACATGAAAGCTGCACCGCTGCTGCGCGCCTGGCTCAAGCGCCTGCGCGATGCAGGCGTGGTGATTCATACCCGTCACCGCTGGCTGGGCTGGAACGGCGATGGCAGCCTGCGTATCACCCACTCCGGCGGAGAAATGGCGATAAGCCCTGCGGCGACATTACTGGCATTGGGCGGCGCAAGCTGGGCCCGATTGGGCTCCGATGGCGCCTGGCTGCCAGTGCTGGAAGCCAAAAAAGTCAGTACTGCACCGCTGCAGGCTGCAAATTGTGGCTTCGAGGTGGCGGCGTGGAGTGAATTGCTCAAAGACAAATTCGCCGGCGCGCCCTTGAAGAACATCGCCATCGGTCTGTCCGGTCAGCAGCCACGCTTGGGTGAATGCGTGCTGACAGAAAACGGGGTCGAAGGCAGCCTGGTGTATGCGTTGTCGGCGCAGATACGCGAGCAGATCAACCGGAAGGGTTCAGCGACCGTACATATTGATCTGTTGCCGGGGAAAGCGCAGAGCGATGTGCACAAGGCCCTGAGCAAGCCTCGCGGCTCGCGCTCCATGTCCAAACATCTGCACAGCCAACTGAGGCTGGATGGCGCCAAGGCTGCTTTGTTGCGTGAACTGGCGTCGCAGGATGCTTTTGCTGACCCGGCCATGCTGAGTGAAGCCATCAAGGCTTTGCCCCTGACGCTGGTCAAGGCACGGCCTATCGATGAGGCAATCAGTACGGCAGGTGGCGTGATGTTCGAGGCCATGGACGAACGGCTGATGATCAAGCAACTGCCCGGCGTGTTCTGTGCGGGCGAGATGATCGATTGGGAAGCACCGACCGGCGGCTACCTGCTGACAGCCTGTTTTGCCAGCGGGCGAGCGGCAGGCCTGGGTATAGCAGAGTGGCTGCGCAAACGGTGAGACAAGACCCGTGGTAGTCAGCGGGCGGCGTTCCTTTTGCTGACGAAGGGGCCGGTACATTCAGTGGAAATGTACCGGCCCTTGAACTGCTCTCGCGGGCTGTAAGTGCTCGCAAACCATCAGGCGCTCAGGGTTTTTTCTTGCGCGGGCCGGTGTTCAATACGGGCAGTTTACGCACTGGCTTGACCACTGGCGCTGGCTCGGAATCGCCACTGTCCACCCATTTTCCGAGGTTGCGCTTGCTGCCGGACACCTTGGGTTTTTTCGGCTTCTTGGGCTTTTTGAGGATCTGCCCACTGGCATCGGTGCTCGGTACGCGGTGCTCCGGCTCGAAGTCGGCCTCTTCCCTGCGCTCCAGCGCCTGACGAGTCAGCACCTCGATGGCCGACAACAGCTCGACCTCATCGGCGCACACCAGCGAGATGGCTTCACCGGTCAGCCCGGCACGGCCGGTACGACCAATGCGGTGGATGTAATCTTCAGCCACGATTGGCAGGTCCAGGTTGACTACTGTCGGCAAGTCATCGATATCCAGACCACGCGCCGCTACATCGGTCGCCACCAGAATCTTCACTTCATTGGCCTTGAAGCGATCCAGCGCCCGTTGGCGCGTCGCCTGAGGCTTGTCGCCGTGGATGCCATCGGCGTTCATGCCCAACGCCTGCAAACGGTCCACCAGTTGATCAACACCGACACGGGTCTTGGCGAACACCAGTACCTGACCCCAACGGTGCTTTTTCAGCAGGTGGATGAACAGGTCGGTCTTGCGCTTCTTGTCCACCGTCACGACCCATTGCTTGACCGAAGACGCCGCAACGTTACGCGGGCTGACTTCGATGGTCAGCGGGTCGTCCAGCATTTGCGAAGCCAGCAGGCGAATCGGATCGGAGAACGTTGCGGAGAACAGCAACGTCTGGCGACGCTTGGGCAATGCCGCATAAATACTGCGCAGTTCCTCTGCGAAGCCGAGGTCGAGCATGCGGTCGGCTTCGTCGAGGATCAGCGTTTGCAACTGCGAAAACTTCACCGCGTTCTGACGATGCAGGTCAAGCAGGCGACCCGGAGTGGCGACCAGCACATCCACACCTTTGCGCAGCTTCATCATCTGCGGGTTGATGCTTACGCCGCCGTAAACCGCGTAAGTGCTCAGCGGCAGGTGCTCGGCGTACTGGCGAATGCTTTCATGAACCTGTTCGGCAAGCTCGCGGGTCGGCGCCAGCACCAGCGCACGAATCGAGTTCGGCGTGACCTTGGGGCCTTCCATGGTCAGGCGCTGCAGCAGAGGCAACGCAAAGCCTGCCGTCTTGCCGGTGCCGGTCTGGGCCGCCGCCATCAGGTCGCGGCCAGCCAGCACAGGCGGAATGGCCTGTGTCTGGACCGGCGTTGGAGTCTGGTAGCCAAGCGCTTCGAGGGCGCGCAGCAAGGGTTCGATCAGGCCGAGAGAGGCGAATGTCATGGGGATACCGTAGGAAAAATTCAGCGCAAGGCGCGCAGTTTAACCTGTCCGGCCCGCCTCGGTTAGCTTGTACGCGCCGACGGTGCTTCTTGCAGCGGCCGCTTGCGCCATTGCGGCAAGCCAATCAGGACCACGGCACTGATGATGACCACCATAGCCATGCACTCTTCAAGACCGATTGTCTCGCCGGCAAACATCACGCCCAGCAAGACGGCAACCGCCGGGTTGACGTACGCATAACTGGTTGCGGCGGCCGGGCGCACGTTCTTGAGCAGGTACATGTAAGCGCTGAACGCGACGATGGAGCCGAACACGATCAAGTACGCCAGCGCCCCCCAGCCCGCTGCTGTCGGCATCTGCTGCAGCCGCTCGCCGCTGAGGAAGCTGCCGACCAGCAGCGTCGCCCCTGCGGTGATCATTTCCGCGCCGCTGGCCATCGGGCCCTTGGGCAGCGGCAAGTGCTTGCTCCAGACCGAGCCGAACGCCCAGGCAGCTGCGGCGAAAAGCACCAGTGCCGCGCCGTAAGGGCTGGCTTGCAGGTTGGAGCCCATGTTCAGCAGGCCAATGCCGATCAAGCCCAGCACGATGCCCGCCCACTCAAGGTTCGTGGTGCGATTGCCCCAGAACAGACCGAACAGCAGGGTAAACAGCGGCATGGTCGCCACCGACAGCGCCGCCACGCCAGACGCAACGCCCGCATGCTCGGCCAGGGTCACGCCGCCGTTGCCACACGCCAACAGCAGGAAGCCGACCAGAAATGAAGCCTTCCACTCAGCCCAGGTAGGCGCAGGCACACCGCGATAACGCAGGAATCCGTACATCAGGCAGCCGGCAATCGAAAAGCGGATACCGGCCATCATCAGCGGCGGCCACGATTCGACACCGATGCGGATCACCAGGTAGGTCGAGCCCCAGACCAGATACAGGGCCAGAAACGCGCCGATGAGCAACGGGGAGATGCGAGTGGATGAGGGCATGGCCTGACTCTGGATTCATTGTTAGTGTGAGTTTATTGTACGAAGGCAGATGCCGATAATTAAGCGGCCAATCCTGTTTGAATGCCGCGTAAACTTACGAAACAAAGGTTGTTGACCCTCTACGCCTTTGTTTATGAAAAACCGTCGAATAACGGCCGGAGACGCACCATGACGCTGGATAAATACGACCGTATGTTGCTCGATGCACTGTTGAAAAATGGCAGGGCGTCTTTTGCGCAGTTGGCAAAATTGGTCAATCTTTCAGCGCCTGCGGTGGCGGAACGGGTCGCCAAGCTGGAGGCAAACGGCGTGATCACCGGGTACGAGGCCAAGGTCGACCTTTCGAAAGTCGGCTTGCCGATTCAGTGCATCATCGAACTGCGCATGGCCAGCCACGGGAATCAGCAGGCGTATGACGAGTTATGGCAGATCCCCGAACTGATCCAGTGCCATCGGGTGACAGGCGACCCCTGCGTCATCATGCGCGCAGCGGTCGATTCGATGCCTCACCTTGAAGACCTGATCAACCGTATCGCTCATTTTGGTTTCAGCAAGACGTCGATTGTGCTGTCGACGGCCGTGGAGCGCAGCGTGCCATCACACTATCTGGTGCCCTACTCCACGCAAGACAGAACTGCAGTCAAAACCCGCGCTGACGCCTGAGGGTTTCGCTGATTTTGGCAGCTGGCACTTTTTGCAGCGAGCACAGCAACTGGTGGGAAACCCCGTCGATGCCGTGGGTCTGACGCAATTGGTTGCTTAGATACACGGTCAGATTGGCCGCCATCTCGGCATCGGCCATGGCCCGGTGAGCCTTGCCGGTGTTGGGCAGGCGTGCATAGCTGGTCAACGTGCCGAGCTTGTGATTAGGCGCACCCGGCATCAGGCGCCGGGCCAGCAGCATGGAACAGGCAAAACTTTGCTCGCGCTTGCGCTGAATACGCGACAGCTCATAGTCCCAGAATTTCTGGTCAAACGAGGCGTTGTGTGCCACCAACGGCGTGGTGCCGACAAAATCCGCAACATCGGCCATCACACGCTCGGCGCTTGGCGCGGTGCGAATCATGTTATTGCTGATGCCGGTCAGGCCTTCGATAAAAGCGGGAATGCGCACGCCGGCATTCATCAGGCTCTGAAAGCGCTCGACGATACGCCCTTGCTCCATGATCACCACAGCAACCTCGGTCGCCCGGCAGTCATGGCCGGGAGAGATGCCGGTTGTTTCAAAGTCGATGACTGCTATACGTTCAAACACGTGGTCCAACCCTTGAAATTCATTTCAGTAACAACGCGCCTTCAATCGGCACGTAACGACTGGCAGCACGGATCAGCGAGTTCGCGGTCAGGCCCGGCACGCCATAGGCCACTGCCTCGACACCGTGCTTGGTGATGATGCGTTCGAGCAGCATGTCGAAGTCACCGTCGCCTGAGGCCAGCACCACTTCGTCGACCTGCGGCGCAAAGTCCATGATGTCGATGGTGATACCGACGTCCCAGTCGCCTTTGGCCGAGCCGTCGCTGCGCTGGATGTAAGGCTTGAGCCGCACGGTGAAACCCAGGTTGCGAAGTATCTGCTGAAACTGCTGCTGTTTGCTGTCGCCGCGATCAATGGCATAGGCAAACGCGTGGACAATTTCTCCACGTTTACTGATATCTGCCCACAGCGCGGCATAGTTGAAATGGCAGCCATGCGCCTGACGCACGGTGTAATAGAGGTTCTGCACATCGGCGAACACCGCGATCTTCTTCACCGCAACTCCTCATGACGCAGGCAATGCACCTGCGGGTACAGCGATCCGGAATATGAATCGCCGTCCAGTATGCCAGCTTGAACACGGAATTGAGGCATGGATCACGGGAACGGCATGACACACGCGCGCAGAAAACGCCCCGCAGGCCGGCGAGGGGCCTTGCCTGCGGGGCGCGTTTCACATCATTGAGCTCAGTCGGACCAGACTGCGCGGCTTGCGCGCAGGGTCAAGCGTTGCTCATACAAACGAATCGTCGTCGTCCGAGAACATTCCGCCGCCGTCGTTGTAACTGTCGTCGGCGGTGTACTGAGAGTCCTGCTGCCCCCAGTTACCTTGGTCATTGGAAAACCCATTGTTCTGGACCGGCGAGTCGTGAATGACCTCGACGATCTCCTGCGGCTGGCTGTGGTGACTGAACAGACTGGAGATGCCCTCTGCCAACATGACGCCGCCTGCCACACCTGCTGCGGTTTTCAACGCACCACCCAGAAAACCACTGCCGACCGGCGCGGCTGGCGCAGGTTGCGGTGGTGCGTAACTGCCTTGCTGAGCGGGAGACGGGTTGAAACCTGCACCGTCGCGCCAGCCACTGCTCGACTGACTCGGTTGCGGCTGAGCCGTGCGAGCAGCGCTGCCACCAAAAATGCTCGATAGAAACCCGCCACTGGCAGGTGCCGAGGAGGCCTGGCCTTTGGCTTGCTGGAGTTCGGCCTGCAGCTGCTGAATTTGCTCGTCACGCTGTTTGATCTGAAGATTGAGCTGATTGACCGCCGCTTCCTGCACCAGAATCGCTTGCGTCATGTAGTAAGGCGCGGCGGGCTGACGGGTCAGATGCTCGTTGATTCTTGCCTGCGCACTCGCGTCTCTGGACGCTCCTGCCTGTTCAGCGTCTTTGAGTTTCGAGAAAAGACCATCAATCAGAGTTTGTTCTTCGTTGTTCATGGCGACCTCGCTGGATTGCCGTTGCTGACCTTCGCCCGACAGGATGTCGGGACGTAACCCAGTAATGGGGCTTGGCGAGGGCCGTTCAATGACATGAAAAAAAGATAAGAACGCTCTGCGCCGCCGCGACTGCGCTTGGTTACGCAGGCGACCATGGGCTAAAGTAGCGACCTGCTTTTTGCCTGTGATCCAGCCCCATGAACCCGTTGACCGTTATCCAGGATTCGCTTTATTTCTTCCGGCGCAATCTGGGCGCCATCGCTATGCTTTGCCTGCCCCTGGTGGTGCTCGAAGCGCTGGCCAAACAGGCGCTGGGCAACGCGATGTCAGCCGATGCCTCGCCTGCCTACGAGCTGGTGATCGGGCTGTTTTTCTACCCGTTGTACACCGCCGCACTGATCCTGTTCATGGATGCGCGTACACGTGGTGAAACACCGCATACCCGTGATCTGTTGGCGATGGCCCTGCGGCTGTGGCCGACGTTTGCCGTCCTCTCGGCCATGAGCACGCTGCTGATCCTGTTCGGCATGTCGCTGCTGGTGGTGCCGGGTATCTGGGTGATGATCAAGCTGGTCTTTTGCGAATACCTGCTGGTGCTTCGTGGACGAACACCGTTCATGGCCATGCGTGAAAGCATGCTGATGACCACTGGCCATTTCACGCGCATTCTGGTCTGCGTACTGTGCGTCTACCTTCCGCTGTCGCTGCTTGAAGGCGTCAGCCTGTACCTGTTGCCGGAACCGCAGAGCGCACCGGTGTCCCTGGCGATTGACAGCCTCAGCAGCTTTCTGCAGCTGTTTACCAGCATCGTATTGTTCCGTCTGTTCATGCTGATCAGCGAACCCGCAGAGGCCAACTGAAGCAAAGGTCAGTCGGCAAGCGCGGTCGACTGGGCTATCATCGGACGCGAATCTTCACTGAGCGCCAGGCGCTCCAAGTCGAGCCGATGCCACGTTTCCTGTTACGCCTGACCCTGTATTGCCTCGTGATCGTCGCCCTGTTGGTGTTGATGGTCCAGCAACTGACCTGGCGACCATCCGCACGTGAAGCGGCTGTCACGCACTGCTCGCCAGAGGTCGCGACCAAGCCGTTGATGCCCGGGCAGGCACTGAAGGTCATGACCTGGAACATTCAATACCTGGCCGGCAAGCGTTACGTATTCTGGTACGACATGGCCGACGGCAGCGGCCAGGACGAGCGCCCTACTCCCGAAGACCTGGCCTATAACCTTGATGAAGTGGTACGGGTGATCCGCCACGAACAGCCCGACATTGTTCTGCTTCAGGAAGTGAACGACGGCGCCAAGAATACCGATTACCACGACCAGCTTGCTTTGCTGCAGGAGCGCGTCACCGATCTATATCCGTGCAGTGCTCAGGCTTTTTACTGGCGGGCCGACTTCGTGCCACTTCCGCACATCTGGGGCAGCGTGGGGCGCAAACTGGCCACCCTCAGCCGTTTCCCGATAGAAAGCGCAGAACGGCTGCAACTGCCGGTACCGGACGCCAATATCATCAGCCGTCAGTTCCAGGCGAAGAATGCGTTGCTGGTCAGCTACCTGCCGCTGCGCGATGGCACCAAGCTCGCCATCATCAACACCCACCTTTCAACCGCCCGCGCAGGCGACGGCACCGCACAACGGCAGATAGAAGCAACCCGAGCAGTGCTGGACAAGCTTGAAAGCAGCGGCACGCCATGGTTGATCGGCGGCGACTTCAACCTGCTGCCGCTCGGCCAGTACCAGCGTCTGCCGGCCGAGCAGCGTGTGCGCTATGCGCCGGACAGCGAGTTGCACGCGCTCTGGGAACACTACCCGATGATCCCGACCAACGACGAAGCCAGCGGTATCGACCGCAACCGCTGGCTGACCTACTTCCCCAATGACCCACGCGTCAGCGGACCGGATCGAACACTGGACTATCTGTTCTACAGCCCGCGCCTGAAAAAGGTCAGTGCATCGGTGCGCCGGGACGACGCGATGCTGATCTCCGATCACCTTCCGGTGATCGGGCGGTTTCTGTTGCCGGTCGCGCCATGAACCAAGGTGCCGGCAGCAGATAATCGTCCAGCACTTCTGCGTCAGGCGAGCAACTTGATCAGGGTCTGATAATAGATTTCCGTCAGAACATCCAGATCGCTGGCCAGGATATGCTCGTTGACCTGATGGATCGTGGCGTTGACTGGCCCCAATTCGACAACCTGAGTGCCCATGGTCGCGATAAACCGGCCGTCAGAAGTGCCGCCGCTGGTGGACGCCTGCGTATCACGTCCGGTGACCAATTTGATGCTGGACGCCACAGCATCCAGCAGCGCTCCCGGCTCCGTCAGAAACGGCAGGCCCGACAATGCCCAGTCGATGTGCCAGTCCAGCGAATGCTTGTCGAGAATCTCGGCGACGCGGCTCTTCAAACCCTCGACCGTCGATTCAGTCGAGAATCGAAAATTGAACACCGCAACCAGTTCACCCGGAATAACGTTGGTAGCCCCCGTACCCGCGTTCAGATTCGATACCTGAAAGCTGGTAGGCGGGAAAAACGCATTGCCGCTGTCCCAGTGCTCGCTGGCCAGTTCAGCCAACACCGGCGCCATCAGATGGATAGGGTTTTTGGCCAGGTGCGGATACGCCACATGGCCCTGAACACCTCGGACAGTGAGGGTTGCACCCAGTGAACCACGACGCCCGTTCTTGACGATATCGCCGACCAGCGTTGTGCTCGACGGCTCGCCCACGATGCACCAGTCCAGACGTTGCTGACGCGCAACCAGGCGCTCGACCACCGCCTTGGTACCGTAATGAGCAGGCCCTTCTTCGTCGCTGGTGATCAGAAACGCCACTGAACCACGGTGATCAGGGTAATCCACCACGAAGCGTTCCGCCGCCACCAACATGGCTGCCAGACTGCCTTTCATGTCCGCAGCACCTCGCCCGTGAAGCATCCCCTGTTCATCGATCAACGCCTCGAATGGCGGGATGTTCCAGGCCTGCAACGGCCCGGTGGGCACCACATCGGTGTGCCCGGCAAAACACAGCACGGGGCCTTCACTGCTGCCATGAGACGCCCAGAAATTATCAACATTCTCAATCTTCATCGGTTCAAGCGCGAAGCCGACATGACCCAGTCGCGCCATCATCAATTCCTGGCAGCCAGCGTCGAGTGGAGTGACCGAAGGACGGCGAATCAATTCGCAGGCGAGTTCAAGAGTGGGTGAGAGCATGAGGACAAAGACTCCAAAGGACGGTTGAAAAATTTATGTTACATTATTACATTATTACATTATGTTTCAGAAGTCTTGCCGAGATCCGTAGGCCGGGCTTTCAAGCAAACCAGCAGGTTGCCATCCCGTGCGGGCCGATCGGCATGACCGTCCTTGTGCATCAGCGTTGACGCTGGAGCGTGATCAAACCGTACTGAGAACTTGATATGAACGACGCTTTAACCCAACTGCAGTCCTACCCGTTTGAAAAACTGCGCGCCCTGTTGAACGGCGTGACGCCAAACGCGAGCCTGCGTCCTATCGCGCTGTCCATCGGCGAGCCGAAACACCCGTCGCCCGCCTTCGTCAAAGAAGCACTGGCAGCCAATCTCGATAAAATGGCGGTGTATCCCGCGACGCTGGGGATACCCGAGTTGCGCACAGCTATCGCAGACTGGTGCCAGCAGCGCTTCGGCGTGCCTGCCGGCTGGCTGGATCCTGCTCGTAACATCCTGCCCGTCAATGGAACTCGCGAAGCGCTTTTCGCATTTACCCAGACCGTTGTGCGTCGCGATGCCGACGGGTTGGTGATCAGTCCAAATCCGTTCTATCAAATCTACGAAGGCGCAGCGATTCTGGCGGGAGCCACGCCTCACTACTTGCCGTGCCTGGACAGCAACGGCTTCAATCCGGATTTTGACAGCGTATCGGCTGATATCTGGAAGCGCTGCCAGATCCTGTTTCTCTGCTCGCCGGGTAACCCCACCGGGGCACTGGTACCGCTGGAAACTTTGAAGAAGCTGATTTTGCTGGCGGACGAGTACGACTTTGTCATCGCGGCGGACGAATGCTACAGCGAGCTGTACTTTGACGAAACCTCACCACCGCCTGGCTTGCTGACCGCTTGCGCAGAGCTGGGTCGTCGTGATTTCAAACGTTGCGTGGTGTTCCACAGTCTGTCGAAGCGTTCTAACTTGCCAGGGCTGCGCTCAGGGTTTGTGGCGGGCGACGCGGATATTCTCAAAGCCTTCCTTTTGTACCGGACCTACCACGGCTGTGCCATGCCTGTGCACAGCCAACTGGCCAGCGTTTGCGCCTGGAAAGATGAAAGCCATGTTCATGAAAACCGCGATTTGTATCGTGAAAAATTCGACGCGGTGCTCGCCATTCTGTCTCCGGTCATGGACGTCAAAAAGCCTGACGGCAGCTTCTATCTGTGGGCAAAAGTCCCGATGGACGATGCCGAATTCTGCCGCGATCTGTTCGAACAGGCACACATCACCGTCGTTCCGGGATCCTACCTGTCACGCGAAGTCGACGGCGTCAATCCAGGTGCAGAGCGGATAAGAATGGCGCTGGTTGCGCCCTTGGCCGAGTGCGTGGAAGCGGCAGAACGGATCAGGGATTTCCTTTTGGCGCGTCGCTGATACCGGGTTCACGCTCCGGGTATCCGGCAACGCCTGGACGGGGCAGCCTGCTTATGTTTACAACGTGAATTCGTCAAGCGCCCGGTCACTGTTATTGAGTAGTCATGGCAAAAGAGGCCAGTAACTGACTAACAAGAGCGGCGTCTTAGAGAGAAGAACAGTCCGGCCGACCAAAAAGTTATAGAGTTTAGTTAAAAGGTGCTCTGACACTTTTGCACCTGATCAACTTGCTGCTGAAGCGCAGGCCAGTAACAACGTGCTGGTGACATAAGCACCTGATTGTTACTGGCGTGCCTGACATCAACAGCGTTCTATCAATTGCTATTCAAGCGCCCCGAACCGGGACGCTGGGCTTGTGCGCCTGGACATGCACCTGAACTGGACAAAAGACAGAAGACACCTGGACGGCAAGTTCCAGGAAGGCTGCAGGCTCGCTTTTGAAATCCGTAATCACTTAAAAAACACAAAGGATACACGCATGAAAAAAGCACCTTATCTGCTCCTGACGGCCCTTATTGCGCAAGCCACAATGGCCGCGCCATCTGACGCCGAAAAGAAACTGGTCACCTACGTAGACCAGCACCACGCTGAGCAAGTGTCTTTTCTGGAAAAACTGGTCAACATCAATAGCGGGACCGAGAACGTAAAAGGCGTTACTCAAGCTGGCAACTTGATGAAGAAAAAACTTGATGAGCTCGGCTTCCAGACGCAGTGGCATCAACTGCCAACAGGTATGAACCACGCGGGGAGCCTTGTTGCTGTTCACAAGGGCAAATCATCCAAGCGCATGTTGCTGATCGGTCATCTGGACACTGTCTTCCCGGAGGACAGCAAGTTCCAGACATTCACCTATATCGAAGACGGCAAAAAAGCCAAAGGGCCGGGGGTTATAGATGACAAGGGCGGCATCGTGACGATGCTGTATGCCTTGGAGGCATTGAAGGCCAATGGTTCGCTGGAAAACATGAATGTCTCAGTGGTACTGGTCGGTGACGAAGAGCTGGCCGCCAAGCCCACAGAGATTTCAAGAAAAGTACTCATTGATGAAGCGAAGAAAAGCGACATCGCATTAGGTTTCGAGTTTGCCCTGTCCCCTGATCAACTGGTCACCAACCGCAGAGGCTTGAGCGAATGGTTCTTGACGAGTAAAGGCGTAGAACGCCATTCAGCGACTATTTTCCAACCCAAGACCGGCTTTGGTGCCATTTACGAATCCGCGCGCGTCCTGGACCAGATCAGATCGCAACTGTCGAACACTCCAGGGCTGACCATCAATCCTGGCATCGTGCTTGGAGGAGCGAGTGCGGTCGAAGACATCGAAAATGGTAAAGGCGTTGCCACCGGCAGAAAAACCAGTGTCGCGAAAACATCGGCTGTCCATGGTGATCTTCGTTTCGCAAGTGATGAACAGCAGGCTCAAGCGGAATCGAAGATAAAATCGATCGTCAGCCAGCCATTGGCCAACACCAGCAGCGAATTTGTACTCAAACCCATCATGCCCGTCATGGAAGAGACCAAAGGCAATCTGGAACTGTTGAGGCAGTACAGCGAAGTCAGCCAGGACCTGGGCGGCCCCGTATTGGAGCCAGTACCCGCGACAGAGAGAGGCGGTGCTGATATCTCTTACGTGAGCAAATTCGTCAGTGCGAGTCTGGACGGGCTCGGTGCAGCAGGCGAAGCGACGCACACTGAAAACGAGACTATCGACCTGAGCTCGCTGCCCGTAGCGACCAAGCGGGCCGCTATTTTCATGAGCCGCTACAGCCACTGAAGACCTGCGTCGGATAGCCCACGTTACCGGGCTATCCGACTGAGCCGACAATAACTCACCCCTCCTGTCCTACTGACCGGCATCACAGAACCGATGGGCAAGCGCTACAGCCTAAGTCCCTCGGGGCTTGATACGAGCTGTCGCTTGCGCCACCAGCGGATCATCCGGCCAATAGTGTTTCGGATAACGCCCTTTCAAATCCTTCTTCACGTCGGCATAGGTGTTGCTCCAGAAACTGGCCAGATCCTGCGTGACTTGCACTGGACGTCGTGCCGGCGACAGCAGGTGCAGTTTGACCACCTGACGACCGTTGGCAATGCGTGGCGTGTCAGCCAGACCAAACAGCTCCTGCAGACGAACGGCCAGGATGGGTGGGTGCTCGCTGTAATCCAGGCGCACCGAGGACCCTGAAGGGACGTTCAGATGATGCGGTGCCAGTTCGTCCAGACGTTGCGGCAGCGGCCACGCCAGTACATTGCGCAGAATCGAGGACAAGTCGAGGTTGGCGAAGTGACTGAGTCGCGTCACCTTGCCCAGATAAGGCGCCAGCCAGGTTTCTAACGTATCGAGCAGGGCCTTGTCGCTGACGTCCGGCCATTCACTGGCGGGCAGTTTTTCCAGATCCAGCTGACGCAGCAAGGCAACCCGCGCCTGCCATTGACGCAGTTCCGGCGTCCAGGGCAACAGTTCAAGCCCCTTGCGACGCACCAGCGCCAGCAAGGCCTGGCTGCGCGCGGCGTCGTCCAGGCCGGTCAACGGCTCACGACTGAGGATCAGTTCGCCCGCCTTGCGCTGACGCTCGGCGCGGAATACGCCTTCACGCTCGTCCCAGTCGATCTGGTCCAGGGTGACGACCTGTTCAGCCAGCACCGAATCGAACAGGGCTGGATCGAATTCAGCGGCCAGATAGATACGCTCCTCACGCTGCCCCTGACGGCTGCCCAGGTCGGCGATCACCAGCCAGGCTTGCTTCATCAGCGCATCAGCCTCGGCAAACAGCGCCGCCCGGCCATTGGCCAGGCGATACTCAGCACCACCAGGCCGACGCTGCTGAGCCACGCGGTCCGGATAAGCCAATGCCAGTAATGCGCCGAGCCAGCGCGGATGGTTCGGGTCACTGACCGGGCTTTTGGCTGCGCCCCGCAAGTAACTGCGATATTGACGCGCCAGCTGTCTGGCCCGCTGCACACCACCCTGCGCGCCACGCGCCGCACGCTCGGTGCCCGCGAGCAAGGTCAGACGGCTGTGCAGATCGGCGCCCGCGCCGCGCAGAATATCGCGCTCGCCCAACAGCGCCGCCACGTCACAAGCCAGTTCACCCAGGCCCAGCGTATGGCCACGCAACAGCAAATGCGCGATGCGCGGATGGGCAGGCAGCTCAGCCATCGCCTGACCATGCGATGTCAGCGGCCGGGACTGGCCGGACTGCTCGCTCAGCGCACCCAGCCGCACCAGCAAATCCTGCGCCTGTGCATAAGCGGCGGCGGGCGGCATGTCGAGCCAGACCAGTTGCGCGGGCGTGACGCCCCAACGGGCCAGCTGCAGCGCCAAGCTGGCGAGGTCTGCCTGAAGAATTTCAGCCGCACCATAAGCAGCAAGCTGATCATGTTGCACTTCTGACCACAGCCGATAACACACACCGGGCTCCAGACGCCCAGCCCGCCCGGCCCGCTGCGTTGCGCTGGCACGAGAAATGCGCTGAGTTTCCAGCCGCGTCATGCCACTGCCCGGATCGAAACGCGGCACCCGCGCCAGCCCCGCATCAATCACCACGCGCACGCCGTCGATGGTCAGGCTGGTCTCTGCAATATTGGTCGCCAGCACCACCTTGCGCGTTCCGGCAGGGGCCGGTTCGATGGCGGCGCGTTGCGCGTTCAGGTCAAGCTCACCGTGCAACGGACAGAGCAGGATGTCTGCGCGGTCACCCAACGCCTCGGCCAGTTGCTGGTTGACCCGGCGGATCTCAGCCTGCCCCGGCAAAAACACCAACAGGCTGCCAGACTCGCTGCCCAGCGCGTCCAGTACGGTCTGTACCACACGCGGCTCAACAAACTCACCGGGCTGAAACGGCCGCCCCCATTGCATGGTCACCGGGAACATGCGTCCATCGCTGCGCACTACGGGTGCGTTATCCAGCAGCGCAGCCAGCCGTTCGCCTTCCAGCGTCGCAGACATCAGAAGAATCTTGAGGGGTTGATCCTCACGAAACAGCTCGCGGCCATTGAGGCTCAAGGCCAACGCCAGGTCCGCGTCGAGGCTGCGCTCATGAAATTCATCGAAAATCAGCAGCCCGACCCCTTCCAGCGCCGGATCATCCTGCAACCGGCGGGTCAGGATGCCTTCGGTCACGACTTCGATACGGGTGTTGGGGCCGACGCGGCTTTCCAGCCGGATCCGGTAGCCCACCGTTTCACCGACCTTTTCACCCAACTCGCTGGCCAGACGCTCAGCCGCAGCCCGCGCAGCCAGCCGACGCGGCTCCAGCATCAGAATGGTCTGCCCGGCCAGCCAGGTTTCCTCCAGCAACGCCAACGGTACACGCGTGGTCTTGCCAGCGCCCGGAGGGGCTTCGAGTACCGCTTCATGGCGAGTGATCAAAGCCTGGCGCAAAGCCGGAAGGACAGCATCAATGGGTAACGAAATCATGGGGGCTCCCGAACAGATCGGCGAGTATACCGGGGCGAGCCAAGCGAATCAGGCGGTAATGGGCAGCGATGTCCAGGCACTCACCGCTGAAGTTCAAGAAGTGAGACCGTCTATCGAAATCGGCACCGCACCGCACCGCATCGCTGACTGACTGACTGACTGACTAAAACTGCGCCCGGACTAAACCCCTGGATCAACCAGTCCGCGAAGCAATCGAACCGCCATACTCTGTTTATCGACCTCACTGGCGTTCAGAGGTCTTTCGCAGTATTCGCGACTCAAAAAAACAATCACGTCATTACCGTCAGGGTCATCGGGGTAGCCAGGGTGTCTGGAGATCTCTGCCAGCAAATCTTTTGATACCGGGGCTGCGTGGAAATGCACGTTGAGGCCTGGCGAGAAACCCAGTTTGTAAAACACGACTTTGTAAGGGGTGTAGGCCTTTGCCAGTAAACGCTCGACTGCTTTCATGATCAACCCCAATGACGACAATGCTTCGTCGCTCAACTCGTTGAGGTCCGAAGCCGTCTCCACCGACGAGATGATCAAATACCCGTCGTAACGTGCATCGCGGCGATGTGTCACCGCCCAGTGGGCAGTGTTGAAAATATCAACCTCGTCGATGCAGCGCCCCCTGAACAACATTTTTGAATGAACCATGCGGGTGAAGGAAAACGCGAATCACCGCTTCAGAACCACCCATGTGCGCAATAGTCTTAGCCTTGCAGCCTTTGCCTTGTATAGTTGCCCTCTTCATCTCAGGAGCTTCCCATGCGCATTCCTTCCCGCTTGATCGGTGGCGTTCTGGTCGCCACGTTGCTGACTCAGATTTCTGCCTGCGGCAGTATTTTCTACCCTGACCGTCGTGGCCAGATCGATGGCAAGATCGACCCTGCCATCGCGGCACTGGATGCATTCGGTCTGCTTTTTTACATCATTCCCGGCGTGATCGCTTTTGCCGTGGACTTTGCCTCGGGCGCAATCTATTACGCACCTGGCGAGCACGCGCAAATCGATCCGCAAAAGCTGCAGCCGGCGATCAAGGCTGACGGCAGTGTGGACAACATCAAGCTGCAAGCCATCATTGAAAGCGAACTGGGCCGTTCGTTGCCACTGAACGATCCACGTCTGATTCAGCACAAAGGCAGCGTGGAACAACTCGCCTCGCTGGGTTTGATCCCGGCGGCGTAAAGCCTTTTCCAAGCTGAAGGACGCGTCATGAGCACCACTGCCGAACATACCCGACTGCTGCGTCTGGCGACGCGGGCCTCACTGGCGGTTGCCGTGACGTTGATTCTGGCCAAGAGCGTGGCCTGGTGGATCAGCGGCTCGGTGAGCCTGCTGGCCGGGTTGACCGACTCGTTGCTCGATGGTGCGGCGTCCTTTCTCAACCTGCTGGCCGTGCACTACGCGTTGCGCCCTGCCGATGATGATCATCGGTATGGGCACGGCAAGGCCGAAGCATTGTCGGGCATGGCGCAAGCGCTGTTTATCGGAGTCAGTGGCGTGCTGATTGCTTTTCAGGCAGTCGAACGCATTCAGAACCCCTCACCGCTGGGCGCTCCGTTGCTTGGCATGATCGTCATGGTGGTGTCCATCGGGCTGACGCTGGCTTTGCTGGCGCTGCAATCCCGGGTGATCAAGGCGACCGGCTCGGCGGCCATCCGCGCCGATTCGCTGCACTACCGCTCTGATCTGCTGCTCAATGCCAGCATCCTTGTGGCGCTGACGCTGGCCTATTTTGGCTGGCAGCAACTGGACGCGTATTTCGGCCTCGCCATTGCCGTCTATATTTTGTGGAGTGCGTTTCAGATTGCCCGCGAAACGGTGTCGGTGCTGATGGATGAAGAATTGCCTGCCGACGTCAGTGGCCACATGCTGGAACTGGCGTGCAACGTGCCAGGCGTATTGGGCGCACATGATTTACGCACACGAATTTCCGGCAATCACTGGTTCGTGCAACTGCATCTGGAGTTGCCTGGCTCGTTGACGCTGTCGGTTGCCCACGCGCTTTGCGAGCAGGTCGAAGATGCCATTCGCGGTCAGTACCCGAAGGCCGAAGTGCTGGTGCACGCCGACCCTCAGGAAGTCGTCAGGCAGGCTCGCGCCTGATCAGCTTTAATTGACGCTGTAACCACGCCCGGCCAGACAGGCGCCCATCGAGCGGCGATACAGGTCAACCACATCGGCTTGTGGCTGATAGGTCACGTTTGCCGGATCGAAACCGCTCTGGTCTGCGGCCCAGCGGTAGCATTGATAATGGTCCAACTCGACCTGCTGCTGGCTCTGCCCATTGAGCGGGTACGCCACCGGATCGTAGCCATTGCCTTGCTGCTGGACCGGTGCACTCTGCACCGCCTCGTTCTGCGGCGGATTCACCACCACGTAGTCCTGACTGTCTTCCTGATAGGCGTAGTAAGTGCCGGCTGCCAGAAACAACAGGCTGCCGCCCACCCAGACTTCCTGCGAGTAGGAAGGCACACTGCGCACTCGTACGCCGTAAGGTGGCGTCACGACCACGTAGCGCGGGCCTTGCGGGCGATACCAGTAGCCTTCGGAGTAGAAATAGTCCTGCCCGCGATAGGGGATGCGTGAAGAGCTGCCCGGCACTCGGTCAATGGCATAACCCGGCCGATACTGCGGGCCTGGGCCCCAGCCATTGCCGCGGCCATCAGGTCGGCCGTCCCAGTGATCATTAGGGCGGCCATTGCCTGCGCTCCAGTTGCGATTGTTGCCGCGCGGGTTGTCCTGATAATAGCCCTGACGAGGTTGCTGGGTCTGCCAGGCTTCTCTGGGCCCGCTTTGGATTGGCAGATTGTTCTGGCTCTGCCTCAACTGCTGACGCTGTTGGTTCTGTTGTTCCTGAATCTGGCGTTGCTGCTCGCGCTGCTGCTGATTGATCTGCTGTTGCTGCTGACGTTCGACGTTGCGCTGCTGGACCTGTTGTTGCTGAATCTGCTGCTGTTGCTGACGCTCAACCTGGCGCTGTTGATTCTGTTGCTCCTGAATCTGGCGCTGTTGGTTGTCCTGCTGCTGATTGATCTGCTGTTGTTGCTGACGCTCGACCTGACGCTGCTGATTCTGCTGTTGCTGGATCTGGCGCTGCTGGTCGTTGCGCTGCTGATTGATCTGCTGTTGCTGCTGACGCTCGACGTTACGCTGCTGGTTCTGCTGCTGTGCGTTCTCATTGTTGCTGCCGCGCAACGGGTTTCGCTGCGAGTCGTCGCGCTCGTCGGCCAGCGTGTGCGCGCTGATGCTCAGGCACAACAGACTCAACCCCGCCAACTGCCGGATGCCAGATTTCATGCTTTCCTCACTAGGGCGCGGGATCAATGTCATTAAGACTGTAATAGCGATGCGCCGTTCTGCGCACTTTATCAGGACACAAAGAAAAGGGGGCCAGATGGCCCCCTTGGGATACTTCGTCCTGGCGCAACGCTTTTGACGTTGGCTCACCTCATGCCGTCTTCTGGACAGTATGTAGCCCGGGGGCCTGGCGCACCCTGTTGGGTGGGAGGCCGCGACTGGCCTGATTCGGCGAGTCGCGCTGGACGCTGTGTCCGGGCAGTGATTCTGTTTAAAAGAATAGGCCTGCAGAGGTAGCAGAGGATTGCTAATATTGCTCAATAAAACATCACTTGCGCAATTTTTGACTTCAGATTAATAATTCAGCGCAATTCAACTTATAAAGGGGAACGTCGTGAGCAAGCTAGACAGATATGACCTGAGCATTTTGGCTGAGCTGCAACGGGACGCACGAATTTCCAACCAGGAACTGGCTGAACGCATTGGTCTGTCTCCATCGCCATGCTCACGCAGGGTCAAGCAGCTGGAAGACGACGGCTATATCGTGCGCCAGGTGGCGTTGCTGGACCGCAAAAAGCTGGGTCTGAACCTGACCGCTTACGTGCTGATCGGCATGGACCGCCATACACCTGAGCGATTCGAGAATTTCGAGCAGCACATTCGCAATCTGCCTCAGGTACTGGAGTGCAGCCTGGTAACGGGAATGGACGCTGACTATCAACTGAAAGTGGTGGTGCCCGACATGGACCACTATCAGAAACTCTTGCTGGGGCACCTGACACGCATTGAAGGCGTCACCAGCGTGAAGTCCAGTTTCGTGCTCAACCAGGTACTGGCCAGCACCGAAATGCCGCTGACCCACCTGCGTGGCTGATTCATCAGCCGGAGTACCCGATGGACCCTGCGCTGTTTGAAGAGTGGATGATGACTGTCCTGATTACCGTACTGATCGGGTTCATGGCTTTCATCGTCCGGGATCTGGCCAGGAAGTCCAAGGCTGGCAGGTTTGGCACTGTCATTCTGTTTGGGGTACTGGGCTTTGGTATTTTGGCGTTCGCGATCAAAAGCGTGGTAGTCGCCTACCTCGAAAACCCGTCCTGAAGCTGACACGCGCAAGCGTCAGCACCATCAGAATCTGGCGGGCACTTCACGATACTGCCCCTGGTCCAGGCCGTCGAGCGTCCAGTCACCAATCCTGACCCGCACCAGTCGCAGGGTGGGCAAGCCGACCGCAGCGGTCATACGTCTCACCTGACGGTTTCGCCCTTCCTTGATGACCAGCTCCAGCCAACTGGTCGGCACACTTTTACGAAACCGCACTGGCGGATTACGTGGCCAAAGCTGCGGCTCCTCAAGTGACCGGGCCTCGGCAGGCAGAGTGGGGCCGTCGTTAAGCTGAACGCCCTCACGCAATTGTTGCAACTGCGCTTCGGTGGGTTCGCCCTCGACCTGTACCCAATAGGTCTTGGCCAGTTTGTGTTTGGGGTCGGCAATACGTGCCTGCAACTGTCCGTCATTGGTCAGCAGCAGCAAGCCTTCACTGTCGCGGTCCAGGCGGCCTGCCGGGTAGATACCGGGGATCTTGATGAAATCCTTGAGCGTGGACCGCCCTGCTTCGTCGCTGAATTGAGTGAGCACGTCGAACGGCTTGTTGAACAGGATCAGTTTTGGCTCGGCTGGCGGCGCTTTGGCGACACGACGGTTGGCGCCAACGGGGTTGGGAGCTGGGCGACGGGAGGGAGGACGTGGGGAGCGGGACATGAGAATTTCGGTAATTGGCAAACAGAAAGGGCCACTTTAAGTGGCCCTTTCTGCAAATACCAACTTATTAACGGAAAGGCGGCTCGTCAAAGCTTCGCAGCTTGCGTGAGTGCAGCGAGTTCAGCTCAGTGCGCAGGAGATCCAGCGCAGCAATACCGATCTTCAAATGCTGACTGACTGCGCGCTCGTAGAACGCGTTGGCCGAACCCGGCAGCTTGATTTCGCTGTGCAGCGGTTTATCCGATACGCACAACAACGTGCCGTAAGGCACACGCAGGCGATAACCCTGCGCCGCGATGGTGCCGCTTTCCATGTCGACGGCCACGGCACGCGACAGGTTGATCAGCGGACGCTCCTGCGCCCAGCGCAGTTCCCAGTTGCGGTCGTCGTAGGTCAGAACAGTGCCGGTGCGCAGCCGTTTCTTGAGCTCTTCGCCACGCTCGCCAGTGATCTGTGCGGCCGACTCCTGCAACGCCAGCTGCACCTCGGCCAACGCCGGGATCGGGATATGTGGCGGCAGTACGCGATCCAGAATGCCATCACGACGCATGTAGGCGTGAGCCAGCACGTAATCGCCGATGGTCTGCGACTGACGCAAGCCACCGCAATGGCCGATCATCAGCCAGCAATGCGGACGCAGCACTGCCAGGTGGTCGGTGATGTTTTTGGCGTTGGACGGGCCGACGCCGATGTTGACCAGGGTCACACCATGCCCATCTTCGGCGATCAGGTGATAGGCCGGCATCTGATAACGGTGCCACACCACACTGGCAACGATGGCCTGAGCCTCTTCGTGACCCATGCTCTTGTCGACCACGACGTTGCCCGGCAGCACCATGCGCACGAAGCGCGGGTCGTCGCGCAGCTTTTCCAGCCCGTGCAGGATGAACTGGTCGACGTAACGGTGGTAGTTGGTCAGCAGGATCCACGGCTGAACATGTCGCCAGTCGCTGCCGGTGTAATGCACCAGACGGCGCAGCGAGAAATCCACACGGGCTGCATCAAACAGCGCCAGCGGCAAGGGATCGACGTTCGCCCAGTCATAAAGGCCGTCAGCGATGCCATCGGTAGCGGCGGACAGATCGGTGCTGGGGAACACTCGCGCCAGCGCAGCTGCGGTCACGCCGGACCCCGCCAGCTCGTCACCCTGCTCCACTACATAGGGGTAAGGAATGTTCTGCTCGCTGATACCGACTTCTACCGTCACGGTGAAATCACTCATCAACGGCACGAGCTGTTCCAGCAGGTATTTGCGAAACGCCTTGGGCTGCGTGACGGTGACACTGTAGGTACCCGGGAGCTGCACCTTGGCGTAGGCGCGAGTGGTCAGTGGCACTTCACCATGGCATTCGTAGTTCAGACGCAATTGTGGGTAGCGGAACAGCGCTCGTTCTTCGGCGCTGGGCTCCACACGGTCTTTCAGATAACGCTTGAGCGCCTGGCTCAGAGCGCTGGTTGCACGCTCGTGCAATTCGGCAAGCCGTTCGACAGCTTGCTCGGCGGTATCTACAACAACAAAGGCTTGGGTCACGGTTCACGTCCTGTCTGATATTGCAGACCTGTATCGTAACGGGTTCGCGTGCTCATGCCACCTGCGGTGAAGACCTGGCGATCAATGTTTCGACATCGACGCCTCGCGGCAATGTGCCATAAACATGCCCGCCCGAGGCAATTCGGGCGGCAATGAAACCGTCACTGACCGCCGCATTACCGGCTTCGAGCAACAGCGTGGCCTGCAACGCGATGGCAATGTCCTCCGTCAGTTGTCGCGCACGGTACTGAACATCACTGAGGTCGCTGAAGGCTGCCTTGAGTTTTGCGATATGAGCCACCAGACGTCGGTCGCCGTGGCCATCGCCCAATTCATCGAACAGCGCGTCGAGCACGCCGGGCTCTTTGGATAACGCCCGCAGCACGTCCAGGCATTGCACGTTGCCCGAACCTTCCCAGGTCGAGTTGACCGGCGCCTCGCGATACAGACGGGGCAGGATACTGTCTTCCACATAGCCAGCGCCGCCCATGCATTCGGCGGCCTCGTTGATCATGGCCGGGGCGCGCTTGCAGATCCAGTATTTGCCGACCGCTGTGACCAGCCGTACAAACCGCGCCTCGTGATCGTCATCCGAATGGTCCAGCGCACGGCCCATGCGCAAGGTCAGGGCCAATGCAGCCTCGCTCTCCAACGCCAGATCAGCCAGAACATTCTGCATCAAAGGCTGATCGGCAAGCGCACGACCGCCCACGGTGCGATGCGCGCAATGATGCGTCGCCTGAGTCAGCGCCTGACGCATCAAGGCACTGGAGCCGATCATGCAGTCGAAGCGGGTCATGGCGACCATCTCGATGATGGTTGGCACACCGCGCCCTTCCTCACCGATCATCCACGCCAGCGCACCGCGAAATTCGACCTCACTGGAGGCGTTTGACCAGTTGCCCAGTTTGTTCTTCAGGCGCTGGATGTAGAACTCGTTGCGCAAGCCGTCCGGACGATGGCGCGGTAACAGAAAGCAACTGAGACCCTTGTCAGTCTGCGCCAGGGTCAAGAAGGCGTCGCACATGGGTGCCGAGCAGAACCATTTGTGCCCGACCAACTCGTACGCCTGACCCGGCCCGCCCGTGCCCACAGGCCAGGCTCGCGTCGTATTGGCGCGCACGTCGGTGCCGCCCTGCTTTTCGGTCATCGCCATGCCGATGGTTGCGCCGGTCTTTTGCGAAAGCTCGACGTTGCGTGGGTCGTACTGCGTGGAGAGCACCTTGGGCAACCAGATCTGCGCCAGATCCGGCTGGAGCCTGAGCGCGGGCACACTGGCGAAGGTCATGGTCAACGGGCATCCACTGCCAGGATCGGCCTGGGTGTGCAAATAAGTCATGGCCGCTCGTGCGACATGAGCTCCGGGTTGCGGATCGGTCCAGGGCAGCGAGGGGATGCCATGCTCAATGGCGGCGCTCATCAACTGATGATAGGCCGGGTGAAACTCGACCAGATCGATGCGATGCCCATAGCGGTCGTGACTGACAAACACTGGCTTGTGCTGGTTGGCCAAAAAGCCGGCTTCCATCAGCGCCCCCCCTGCCAGTGCGCCGTAGGCGTCGATGCGGGACCGGGCCCAACCGGCGCCGAACCGGTCGCTCCACGCCTGCAACGGCACATCGGCGCGATAAAGATTCAGGCCGTCGAGAGGCGGCGGCTGATTGGTCACTTCGTGGGTTTCGGCGAACTGATTCAAGGTCATGAGTCGTCTCCTGCCTGTGTGCACACGCGTCGTACACAGCAGTGAATCACGCACCTGCGCCATTAAAAAGTGTCGTTCATGCCGAAACACCGGCGCTTTTGCCTTGGATCATGCCTGGCGTCGAATCAAATACCCCACTGTGCCTTGACCTGAGGCGTACGCCGCACCGCGCCAGGCAAAACCTTCCACACCGGCAGGCTCAAGGTGAAGCAACTGCCTTCGCCCGGCTCAGAGTGATGGCTCAACTCGCCGCCTTGCAGCTCGACCAGCTTTCTACAGATCGCCAGACCGATACCCAGGCCGCCGTACTCGCGCGTCATGGAGCCGTCGAGCTGGAAGAAATGCTCATACAGTTTTGCTTCGTCCAGATGGCTGAACCCGATGCCGCTGTCCATCACCTCAATGCGCAAACGTATCTGATCAGCGTCCTGAGGCTGGCTGCTGATGCGCACCTTGACCGCACCCTTGCGGGTGAACTTGATCGCGTTATCCATCAGGCACTCGACACACTGGTACAGCTTGTCGACATCACCTCGGACACTGGGCGGCAACTTGTCGTCCATTTCAAGCGTCAGCAACAGCCCCTTGGAATGCGCTGGGCCGATAAAGCGATCACGCAGCCGCCCCGTCAACTCGCTCAACTCAAAGGCTTCGCACTCAGCGGACAGTACACCGGCATGAAGCTCGGTCAGGGTCAGAATGCCGTTGATCATGCTCATCATGTCTTGCGCGGAGCCAGCAGCGGTCTGCTGGTACATCTCCAGTTCAGCGCTCATGTTCATGGTCTGCATCAGCTCCAGGGAGCCAATCACGCCGTTCATCGGTGTACGCAGTTCATGCGTCAGCGTCGCCAGAAACTCGTCCTTGAGCCGATTGCTGGTGGCCAGTTGCTTGTTGAGCCGCTCCAGGTCCTTGCCCGTCTCGACCAGCGCCCTGGCCTGCTGACAACGGTTGTGATGGATACGATCTGCCAGCGCCATGGAGAGAAATGCAATTTCCAGCACAGTGCTGATGTGCGCGGCGTACAGGGTCAGGAAGGTATTGGGCATATAGCCCATCAGCATCAGGCTGAACACCAGGCTGCCGATCAGAAATATCGACCAGGCGATCACAAAATAGCGAGCGACCCGCTCGCCTTTCAGCAGCACGACGATACCCGCCAGGTAGATCGAAAGCGTACCCGCGACGACGAGGTAAGTGGCAGAGCGCAGCGCAGCGCCATAACTCACGAAAATCGCCATGCACATCACCAGCGCCGCGTAACCAATCACCAGCAGCAAAAGGCGATCGGCCCATCGCGCCACGCGATGGGTCATAAGGAAGCTGCGCGAGAACTGACAGGCAAACAGCGTCGCCATTGCCATCAGAAAAGGCGTCGAGGTGTTGGCCCACCAGGGGTTGTCGGGCCATAGATACTGGATGGCGACGCCGTTGATTGACATCTGGTACAGCCCGAACGAAGCAACGTAGAGGATGTAATAGAGGTAATCGAGATCCCGCACACTGACAAAGATGAACAGGTTGTAGAGCAGCATCCCCAGCAGAACGCCGTAGATAAGACCAAACACATAGATGCGCGCGGGCTGAGCCTCAAGGTACGCGTGGCTGGACCATAGATTGAGCGGCGCCTGGACCGAACCAGCGCTGGCAACGCGCAGATAGAAGGTTTGCAGTTCGCCGGGCTGCAAGTCCAGCTGAAACAGGTAATTGTTCTGTTTGAATGGCCGACTCGCAAACGGCAGCATGTCGCCGGTACGCGCATGCAATTGCGGTCGCCCTTCGGCGTCCGGCGCATAGAAGTCGATATGGTCGAGCGGCGGGTAAGCCAGTTCCAGGAGCCAGTCTTCATGCTGTGCGGCAGCGCGGGGTTGGTAGACCAGATCGACTTTCAACCAGAATGCAGAATGTGAGTATCCGGCATTGAGCGTGTCAGCCTCCAAGGGCCGAAACGCATGCGCGCCTGCTTCTGACGTCACGCTCTCGATGGTCGCGTCGCCAGCCGGGTCTTCGAAGACCTGAATCATTCGCCCCAGAGGCATGAAACGGATGCTTTCATCAAACTCGACGGCATGCGCCAACAAAGGCAGCCAGACAGCCAGCATGAATAACAAATAGCGCATCAAAGCCCCAAAGTAAGTCGTCACGCTCACCCCATCCGTTGACGGCGACGACCCGCAAAGTCCATCCCTGATACAGGCCAGGCAATTCAAAACAGGCGATTACAGATGACTGTCATCCAATGGTTGCCACTCGATTCAAAAACACGCTGAGTTCAATCGGTCCGTCAGCGCACTGAAGCATAGCCGCTTACGAGTGCAAGGCACTATCGCATTAAAATCAGGGCGATAGCTCTATCTCGGCCGCCTCCGGCTCAACATGAATACTCGAAGTATTGAAACTGCAACAATGCCTACACACCACGGAGCCGTGAGCGCAAGAAAAACCGGCATCGACGAGCGGTCCTGAAGGGGTTTAGTGATAAGCTCGCGCACCATGAATATTTATAGCTCCCGTCCCGTTGTCCTCTGCCTCTCCGGCCACGACCCTAGTGGCGGTGCCGGCATGCAGGCCGATATTGAATCCCTGCTGGCCCAAGGCTGTCATGCCGCGCCAGTCATTACTGCGCTGACCGTACAAGACACGGTCAACGTCAGTGATTTTCGCGTTCTGGATCGTGACTGGGTATTGGCCCAGGCGCATGCCGTCCTCAATGACTCGAGCGTAGCAGCCGTGAAGCTGGGCATGCTGGGCTCGCTGGAAATGGTCGATACGGTTGTCGAACTGCTGCTGGCCAACCCGCATTTGCCAATGGTCTGCGACCCGGTATTGCGGGCTGGCGGCGGCGGTCGGCTGGGCAAGGACGAAGTCGGTTACGCCATGCGCGAACGCCTTCTGCCCTTGTCGACGATAGCCACACCCAACCTGCCCGAAGCACGCATTCTTGCGGAGCTGCCCGAAGGTAGCGCAGATGAATGCGCCGAGAAACTTCTGCCGTTTTGTGAATACCTGCTGATCACCGGCGGTCATGGTGATGAGCAGCAAATCCATAATCGTCTTTATGTTCGCGGCGGTCAGACACACACCTTTGTCTGCGAGCGCCTGCCCGGCAGCTATCACGGCTCAGGCTGCACGCTGGCCAGTGCGCTGGCAGGTCGTCTGGCGCAAGGAGAAGAGCGGGTCAGTGCCGTGAAATCGGCTCTGGATTACACCTGGCGAACGTTGCGTGACGCAGAACAGCTGGGCAAGGGGCAATTCGTCCCCCGTCGTCTGCCGCTGGATTTCTGCTCGTAACGCACTGCATGAGGCTTCATTCATGAAACTACGTGGCCTGTATGCCATCACCGACAGCCAACTGCTGACTGGCAAATTCCTGTCTTACGTCGAAGCCGCCCTCGAAGGTGGCGTGACGCTGCTGCAATACCGGGACAAAACCAGTGACGAGTCGCGCCGCCTGCGTGAAGCGACTGAACTGCTCAAACTCTGCGAGCGCTACAAGACCCGACTGATCATCAACGATGACGCCGAGCTGGCTGCTCGCCTGGGTGTCGGCGTGCATCTGGGGCAGACAGATGGCTCGCTGCCAGATGCACGGGCGCTGCTGGGGCACAAGGCGATCGTCGGTGCCACCTGCCACGGCAAACTGGAACTGGCGGAGCGTGCCAAGGCTGACGGCGCAACCTACGTGGCTTTCGGCAGGTTCTTCAACTCCATGACCAAGCCCGGCGCACCGGCCGTCCCACTGGACCTGATCGCCCAAGTGCGCGCCAAGGTGCATCTGCCGATTGCAGTCATTGGTGGCATCACTCTGGAGAACGCCCCGCAACTGGTTGAACACGGCGCAGATCTGTTGGCTGTGGTACACGGTTTATTCGGTGCCGAAAACACCCAGGAAGTCACCCGCCGGGCCCGAGCGTTCACTGAACTGCTGCAGGTTTCGCGTACCTGAGATGTAACTGCGGCACGTCACAGACGACTTTGGAGCGCGCCGCTCTGATCCAGACACCTCGCTGCCTTTCAGCCTTGCCCGACCAGCTTGAACTCGAAGTCTGGCATGCCTGTCGCGTTCTCCAGCGCAAGCAAAGCGCGCTTGCGATCAACGCCGCCGGCGTAGCCGGTCAGGTCGCCACCTGCACCAATCACCCGGTGGCAGGGGACAATGATAGAAACTGGATTCTTGCCATTGGCGGTACCCACTGCACGCGAGTGGCCTGCACCGAGGCCCATTTTTTTGGCCATTGCACCGTAGGAAATCATTTCGCCGTAGGGGATTCTCGCCAGTTCCCGCCAGACCTCCTCCTGAAACGGTGTGCCACGCATGCGCAACGGCACTTCAAAGACGCGACGCTCGCCCCGAAAAAACTCGGTCAATTGCTCGCGAGCCATTTGCACGACCTTGGGCACGGCGTGCTCGACAGGCATCATGATCAGGCCTGGGTAGTGTTTCTGGCCGACGAAATACACGCCAGTCAGTGCATCATCTTCAGCACGCAAAGCGATATCGCCCAGCGGACTGGATAGCAGATAAGCGGAAATCATCGTTTCGCCTCTTCATATTGACGCCAGACATGCACCGTCGCGTAAGCCCGCCAAGGCGCCCACTGAGTGGCGTGTTGATTGAGTTGTGCCGCAGTGTCACAACCCAGGTGTTTTTTCAGAACGGCGTCGCCTGCGGGAAACGCATTGGGCCAGCACAAGGCGCGCATGGCAATGTATTGCACCGTCCATTCTCCGATGCCGCGAATGTGCCGCAAGGCGACCAGCGTTTCCTCCAGCAGTACCAAGGGTTCAAGAATGATGCGCCCTGCCGAGACTTCCTGCGCCACCGCCAGGATGGCTTCAGCACGAATCCGGATGAGACCGGCGGCAATCAGATCCTCATAGTGCAAGCGGGCAATGGCCTCGGCCGTCGGGAACGCATGCTGCAATCCGGAAGGCGCATCCACCACCGGTGTACCGAAGCGCAGGGCGAGCCGGCCGAGAATCGCACGGGCGTTGATCACTGAAATCTGTTGACCCACTACCGCACGCACAGCAATTTCGAAACCGTCGAATGCACCAGGCACACGCATCCCCGGATGATCATTGATCAGTCCACCCAAGTGGGCATCGACAAGGTCTGGCCGGCATCCGGTATCGAATACGCGCCTTACCCCCGCCAGTACAAAGGCGATCCCGGCTTGCAATGAGGCCGACACTGTCACCACCAGCGCATGGCGCAACGGCGCATGCGTCACGCTGACCCAACCTGCCAGACGGCATCCGGCGCGCTCAAAGTCGATAACCCTCGTGTAGGCATGCTCGCTGACATGTTCAACACCTGCGACACAGCGGTGAGCAAGAAATGCCAGCACACCACTCCATGAAAAAGGGGGGCGATACGACAGCTCGAACTGCAAAGTGCTGGCTTGCGCCGGATGCGCGACTTTTCTCAAGCGCAGCGGGTTGAGGCGGTATCTGGCTTTGAACACGTCGTTGAAACGCCGCACGCTGCCAAAGCCCGACGCCAGTGCGACGTCGGTCATCGACAACCCGGTATCGGTCAACAGACGCTTGGCGATCAGCAGTCGCTGGGTCTGAGCGAAATCAATCATCGACACGCCGAACTCGGCTTCGAAAATCCGCCGCAAATGGCGCGACGTCACACCGACCCGCTGAGCCAGTGCATCAAGCGTTCTGCCACTCAGAAAGCCCTCTTCGATCAATCTCGCTGCCGCTTGAGCAAGACGACTCGATACGTCCAGCAAGCTGTTGCCCGGCGCCAACTCTGGACGACAGCGCAGGCACGGCCTGTACCCAGCTTGCTCGGCAGCCGCAGCGGTGGTGTAGAAACTGCAGTTCTTTGCCTGCGGCGCACGCACCGGGCACATCGGCCGGCAATAGATGCCGGTCGAGGACACACCCATGAAAAACCAGCCGTCAAATCGCCGGTCTCTGGCAATGAACGCCGCGTAGCAAATGCTCGGATCGAGAGTTTTCATGAGCCGGACTTTATGCCACGCCTCGGCAAAAGTCTGGCTGATTTCGGACATGTGCATTCGGCAGTCGACTGGCATTTGTTATAGTGCAGGCTTGCTGCGCCTTCTCTGGCTCATGCCATTCAATAAAGCAGCCGATCAAAGACTGCACGCCTTGGCTGAACCCAGCGTAGACCCGAATTCCCCGTTTCAAAGCAGAGACCCGATCATGTCCCGTTCCGAAACACTGTTCGCCAACGCCCAAAAACACATTCCCGGTGGAGTGAATTCGCCGGTTCGCGCTTTCAAGAGCGTGGGCGGCACACCGCTGTTCTTCAAGCATGCTGCTGGCGCCTATGTAACTGACGAAGACGACAAGCGCTACGTTGATTACGTCGGCTCCTGGGGCCCGATGATTCTCGGCCACAGCCATCCAGAAGTCCTCGATGCGGTTCGCAGCCAGCTGGAACATGGTTTGTCGTATGGCGCGCCAACCGCCATGGAAACCGACATGGCCGACCTGGTCTGCTCGCTCGTGCCGTCGATGGAAATGGTGCGCATGGTCAGCTCGGGGACGGAGGCGACCATGAGCGCTATCCGTCTGGCCCGTGGTTATACCGGTCGCGACAGCATCATCAAGTTCGAAGGCTGCTATCACGGTCACTCCGACAGTCTGCTGGTCAAGGCAGGTTCCGGCGCCCTGACCCTGGGCGTGCCTGCAGCCTTTGCGAAACATACCCTGACCGTCCCGTTCAACGATCTGGAAGCCGTGCGTGAAATGCTGGCTGAAGTAGGCCAGGAAGTCGCCTGCATCATTGTCGAGCCAGTGGCCGGCAACATGAATTGCGTGCCACCTGCTCCGGGCTATCTGCATGGGTTGCGCGAACTGTGCGATGAGCATGGCGTTGTGTTGATCTTCGACGAAGTGATGACCGGCTTTCGGGTAGCACTGGGCGGCGCTCAGGCTTACTACAACGTGACTCCCGACCTGAGCACCTTCGGCAAGATCATCGGCGGCGGCATGCCGGTCGGCTGCTTTGGCGGCAAGCGTGAAATCATGTCGCACATCGCGCCGCTCGGCCCGGTTTATCAGGCGGGTACGCTGTCAGGCAATCCATTGGCGATGGCCGCTGGCCTGACCACGCTGCGACTGATCAGCCGCCCAGGCTTCCACGATGATCTGAGCGACTTTACCCGCCGCCTGCTTGAAGGCCTGCAACAGCGCGCTGACGCAGCCGGTATCCCATTCGTGACCACCCAGGCAGGCGGCATGTTCGGCCTGTATTTCAGCGACGTGAAAGAAATCGTAACGTTCCAGGACGTGATGACCAGCGACGCAGAACGCTTCAAGCGGTTCTTCCACTTGATGCTTGAGGGCGGCGTGTACCTGGCACCCAGTGCGTTCGAAGCCGGTTTCACCTCCATCGCTCACGGCGATGCCGAGTTGCAACTGACACTGGACGCCGCCGAAAAGGCCTTCGCAGCGCTCAAATAGCCTACTCGACACGCTCGCGCAGACCGCACAGTTGATCTGCGTGGGCGAGCTTGTGAATCAAACGGAACGTTAACTGCTGAAATAGCTTCTACAATGCAATGCGATTGTTGCGCACAATGGGAGGCTACAGTCGTCCTTGAGTGCTCCGGTGCTGTAAACAAAGGCTTTTCATCGCCGTGCAGCAGAAAATCCGTAAAGACTTTGTAAGGTTGGCTCCGCTTATTTCATAATGCGCAGCCAGCACGTTTAGCTGGCCGGGCCTGCCCGCACCTTTTTCAGAGGTAAGTCGATTCCCATGAACCGCGCCGGCCGCACCCTTGCATTGGGCTGCCTGTTGCTTGTCTATCCCCTGCTGGCAACTGCCGGCGGCAACTCGTTGTTAATCCCAGCGGTGGGTCGTTGCACCCTGAATACCCAGCCAGAGAACCTGCCTGCAGCGCTTTCAGCCTGCCAGCAAGCCGCTCAGTCCGGGGATGCGCAAGCACAATACGAGTTGGGTGAGTTCTATTACGAGGGCAAGAATGCGCCTCGCGACTTGCCGCAGGCCCTGAGTTATTTCGAGCAAGCTTCGTTGCAGGGTCACGCGCAGGCGCAATATCAACTGGGCCTGATGTTCAGCCGTGGCGAAGGCGTGCAAGCCAACAATATCCAGGCCTACATCGTGCTGAAAATGGCTGCGGTCAATGGTTCGGAAGAAGCACTGGATGCCGCAGATGAAGTGTCGGCAAAGATGCAGCGCGATGAACTGGAAGTGGCGACCCAGGTGCTGGGCCAGATATTTCGCAAATACCTGATGGAACTGCAAACCGCCGAAGGTCGCAGTCCGTTCTCTCCACTGCCCTGATCAGACGTCTTCAGGGCAACTTCGCCAAACCTGCAACCCTTACTTTTCCGGCATCGGCATGGGGAACGGCATCACATTGCTGTTGCCACGCGCCTCGCTGATCTTGGGCGTGCCTATGCGTTCGACTTCATCAATACGCACAATCGAATGCATCGGCACAAAGCTGCGCACCACGCCTTCGAACTGAGCCTTGAGTTTCTCTTCGCTCGGGTCCACAACGACGGTCGTACGCTCTCCGAAGACGAACTCCTCCACTTCCAGAAAGCCCCACAGATCACTTTGATAGATCTGCTTGGCGTACATTTCGAACACCTGACCCTGGTTGAGAAAAATCACCTTGTAGATTGGAGCTTCGCGTTTGGTCATAACGGGCGGGTAACGATCGCTTATGAAAATGGGGACGCACTATAGCATGCCCGCCGGACAGCCAACGCTAGGAAGCCGGGCACTTCGTCCCTATAATGCGCGGTTCTTTGAATCAGCTGATGATCACGCATGGCCAAGAAGCTTTATATAGAAACCCACGGTTGCCAAATGAACGAGTACGACAGCTCGCGCATGGTCGACCTGCTGGGCGAACATCAGGCCCTGGAAGTCACCGCTCGTGCGGAAGACGCCGACGTGATCCTGCTCAATACCTGTTCGATTCGCGAGCGCGCCCAGGACCGGGTTTATTCCCAATTGGGCCGCTGGCGTGAGCTGAAGCTGGCCAACCCGGAAATGGTGATCGCCGTCGGCGGTTGTGTCGCCAGCCAGGAAGGCGCGGCCATCCGTGACCGCGCGCCGTATGTGGACGTGGTTTTTGGCCCGCAGACCCTTCACCGACTGCCGGAAATGATTGATGCCGCACGCATTACGCGCCTGCCGCAGGTTGATGTCTCGTTTCCGGAAATCGAAAAGTTCGACCATCTGCCAGAGCCTCGTGTCGACGGCCCGAGCGCTTATGTTTCAGTGATGGAAGGCTGCAGCAAGTACTGCACGTTCTGCGTAGTGCCTTACACCCGTGGCGAAGAAGTCAGTCGTCCTTTCGACGATGTACTGACCGAAGTGATCCACCTGGCTGAAAACGGTGTGCGTGAAGTCACGCTGCTTGGGCAGAACGTCAATGGCTATCGCGGCGCGACGCACGACGGCCGCACCGCTGACTTGGCGGACCTGATTCGTGTGGTCGCAGACGTTGATGGCATCGACCGCATCCGCTACACGACTTCGCATCCGCTGGAGTTCTCGGACAGCCTGATCCAGGCCCACGCCGAAGTGCCTGAACTGGTCAAGCATCTGCACTTGCCAGTGCAGTCGGGTTCGGATCGGGTGCTGGCTGCCATGAAGCGCAACCACACCACCCTTGAATACAAATCCAAGCTGCGCAAGCTCAAGGCGGCGGTTCCTGGCATCAGCATCAGTTCCGATTTCATCGTCGGCTTCCCCGGTGAAACCGAGAAAGACTTCGCCAACACCATGAAGCTGATTGAGGACGTCGGTTTCGACTTCTCGTTCTCGTTCATTTACAGCCCGCGACCTGGTACACCGGCCGCCGACTTGAAGGACGATACGCCAGAGGCGCTGAAGAAAGAGCGCCTGGCTGCGCTGCAACACCGCCTCAACCAGCAGGGTTTTGAAATCAGCCGACAAATGGTAGGCAGTACCCAGCGTATTCTGGTCACGGACTACTCGAAAAAGGACCCTGGCGAACTGCAGGGCCGGACCGAGAACAACCGGATCGTCAACTTCCGCTGTGACAACCCCAAGCTGATCGGCCAGTTTGCCGACGTGCACATCGACGATGCGCAACCTCACTCTCTGCGCGGTTCGCTGCTGCAATAAACCTTGGGTGCCGCGCAGAAATGAATTGCCGAATGAATTCGTTTCTGCGCGGTCACTACCAGTATGGATGCATGACACATGCATCATTCAGCATCGCGAATCCTCTACGCTGAAGGCAAAGCTTTCGCCCGATCAACACTAGGGGTATTCTTCAACACATCTCAATTGCCGGCGGACGGCCATTAAAAGACCTTGAACGCACCCATAGAACCTCATCGCTTTACCCTCGAACCTTTCGAGGCCCATCGTTTCGCCAACTTGTGCGGGCAACTCGACGAGCATCTGCGCTTGATCGAACAACGCCTGGACATCGAGATCCGCAATCGCGGCAATCAATTCGAGCTCATTGGCGAGCCAAGCCAGACCACCTCGGCCGAAAATCTTCTGCGCCGTCTGTACCGGGAAACCAAAGGTACGGACCTGACGCCGGACATGGTTCATCTGTTTCTTCAGGAATCAGGCGTTGCCGGGCTGGACAACCATCAGGCTGCCGAAGTCGGCGTTGCCCTGCGCACTAAAAAGGGCATGATTCGCCCGCGCGGCCTGAACCAGCAGCGTTATGTCAAAGAGATCCTCGGCAACGACATCAATTTTGGCATTGGCCCTGCGGGCACCGGCAAAACCTATCTCGCCGTCGCCTGCGCGGTGGACGCGCTGGAGCGTGAGCAGATCCGGCGCATCCTGCTGGTACGCCCGGCGGTCGAAGCGGGCGAGAAGCTCGGCTTCCTGCCTGGCGACCTTGCGCAGAAGATCGACCCGTACCTGCGACCGCTCTACGACGCACTCTACGAGATGCTCGGCTTTGAATACGTGGCCAAACTGATCGAGAAGCAAGTGATTGAAGTTGCACCGCTGGCTTACATGCGCGGACGCACCCTTAATAACAGCTTCATCATTCTGGACGAAAGTCAGAACACCACCGTCGAGCAGATGAAGATGTTCCTGACCCGTATTGGCTTTGGCTCCACTGCCGTGATCACCGGCGACATCACTCAAGTCGACTTGCCCAAGGGCACCAAGTCGGGCCTGACCCATGTCATCGATGTGCTCAAGGACGTACCAGGTATCAGCTTCACGCACTTCAAACCCAAGGACGTGGTTCGCCACCCGCTGGTGCAGCGCATCGTCGAAGCCTACGAGCGCTACGATGACCGCCTCAGCGATGGCCCATCCGGCAGCAACAGCTACGCACGAGACAAGAACCGCGATGCTTGAGCTGGACCTGCAAGTCGCAAGCAAGACGCAAGCGCCCAGCGAAGCCCAGTTTCGCCTCTGGTGTGAAATGGGCCTGCGGCCGCGCAGTGCCGATTCGGAGCTGACAATTCGACTGGTTGATGAAGCAGAAGGCCGAGAACTCAACCACACTTGGCGGCACAAGGACTACGCCACCAATGTGTTGTCGTTTCCGGCCGATGTACCCGACGACATGTTGGACATTCCGCTGCTGGGCGACCTGGTCATCTGCGTACCGGTGGTGAACCGCGAAGCAGGCGAACAGGGCAAGGCCGTTGACGCACATTGGGCGCACATGGTCATTCATGGCTGCCTTCACCTGCTCGGTTATGACCATATCGACGATGAAGAAGCCGAAGAAATGGAAGCGCTGGAACGAACGTTGCTTGAAGAGCTGGGCTACCCAGATCCTTATGCCGACGACGAAAGCGCCGACCAACCACTTCCAGACACACCAAGCAAGGACCACGAGTAAGGGCTATGAGCGAAGACCGATCGAGCAACGGACAAAAGTCATGGCTGGGTAAACTGACCCAGGCTTTTGTCCATGAGCCGAAAAACCGCCAGGAGCTGCTTGAGCTGCTGCGCGAAGCCCACCAGAACAAACTGCTGGACAGCGAAGCGCTGGCCATTGTCGAAGGTGCTATTCAGGTCGCTGACCTGCAAGTGCGCGACATCATGGTGCCGCGCTCGCAGATGATCAGCATCAAGGCCACACAGACACCCCGCGAGTTCCTGCCTGCCGTCATTGACGCTGCGCATTCACGCTATCCGGTCATCGGCGAGAGCCACGATGACGTGCTGGGCGTGTTGCTGGCCAAGGACTTGCTGCCTCTGATTCTCAAGGCCGACGGCGACAGCGATGATGTAAAAAAGCTGCTGCGCCCGGCGACCTTCGTTCCCGAATCCAAGCGTCTCAATGTGCTGTTGCGTGAGTTTCGCGCCAATCACAACCACATGGCCATCGTCATCGACGAGTACGGCGGCGTGGCAGGTCTGGTGACCATTGAGGATGTGCTTGAACAGATCGTCGGCGATATCGAAGACGAGCATGATGTCGAGGAAGACAGCTACATCAAACCGCTGCCCAGCGGCGACTTCCTGGTCAAGGCACTGACGCCTGTCGAGTCATTCAACGAGTTCTTCGACAGCGAATTCTCCGATGACGAATTCGACACCGTTGGCGGGCTTGTCATGAACGCATTCGGCCACCTGCCCAAGCGTAACGAGATCACTGAAATTGGTGCCTATCGTTTCCGCATCCTGAGCGCAGACAGCCGTCGTATTCATTTGCTGCGCCTGAGCCCCATCTCTCGTCCGTAAACACCTGATGTCGTTTTAAGGAATCTACATGCGCTGGATAACCCGCCCCGGCTGGCCCGGTAATCTGCTGGCCGTGGCGGCTGGCGGCCTTACGACGCTCGCCCTGGCACCCTTTGATTTCTGGCCGCTCGTGCTGGTATCGCTGGTGGTGTTCTATCTGGGGCTGCGTGAACTGAGTCCGCGTCAGGCGTTTGCGCGCGGCTGGTGTTACGGCTTCGGCCTGTTCGGCGCTGGCACCAGCTGGATCTACGTCAGCATCCATACCTACGGCGGCGCCTCTGTGTTACTCGCGGGGCTGTTGATGCTGCTGTTCATCGCTGCGATCGCCCTGTTCTTCGCGCTGCCCGCCTGGGTCTGGGCGCGGTGGATCCGACGCAACGAAGCGCCGCTGGCCGATGCTCTGGCCTTTGCCGCGCTGTGGCTGGCGCAGGAAGCCTTCCGGGGCTGGTTTCTCACCGGTTTCCCCTGGCTCTACTCCGGCTACAGTCAGCTCGACGGGCCGTTGTCGGGACTGGCCCCAGTGGGCGGCGTGTGGCTGATTTCCTTTGCACTGGG
The DNA here is from genome assembly GCF_021147775.1 of Pseudomonas californiensis. Classification (GTDB taxonomy): domain Bacteria; phylum Pseudomonadota; class Gammaproteobacteria; order Pseudomonadales; family Pseudomonadaceae; genus Aquipseudomonas; species Aquipseudomonas californiensis. The sequence continues at coordinate 122,828 of NZ_JAGTPK010000012.1, read as the reverse complement.
CCTGACCGCAGCACTGTTGTGCAACCTGCACCGCTTGCGGGCACGCCGGTCATTTCTAGCCGTTGGCGTGCTGCTTTTGCTGGCACCGTGGGTCGCCGGGCTGGCGTTGAAAAACCATGCGTGGACGACGCCCGCCGGCAAACCCCTGACCGTTGCGGTGCTGCAAGGCAACATCGAGCAGAGCATGAAGTGGGACCCGAAAAAGCTCAACGACCAGTTGGCGCTCTATCGCGACATGACCTTCCGTTCGCAGCAGGCCGATCTGATTGTCTGGCCGGAAACCGCTGTACCGGTGCTCAAGGAAAGCGCGGAAGGCTATTTGTCCATGATGGGCAAGTTTGCGTCCGATCGCGGTTCTGCTCTGATCACTGGCGTTCCGGTACGCGAATCCAATGGCCGGGAGTATCGCTACTACAACGCGATCACCGTTACGGGCCAGGGCGACGGCACCTACTTCAAGCAGAAGCTGGTGCCCTTTGGCGAATACGTGCCGTTGCAGGATGCCCTGCGTGGCCTGATCGCGTTCTTCGATCTGCCCATGTCGGACTTCGCACGCGGCCCTTATGACCAGCCCCTGCTGCAAGCCAAGGGTTATCACATCGCCCCATTCATCTGCTATGAAGTCGTGTATCCCGAGTTCGCTGCAGGCCTGTCCGCGCAAAGCGACCTGCTGCTGACGGTCAGCAATGACACGTGGTTCGGCACCTCCATCGGCCCGTTGCAGCATTTGCAAATGGCCCAGATGCGCGCGCTCGAAGCGGGACGCTGGATGATCCGTGCTACCAATAACGGCGTCACCGGGCTGATTGACCCGTTCGGTAAAATCACCGTTCAGATCCCGCAGTTCGAGCGTGGCGTGCTGTATGGCGAGGTTGTGCCGATGCAGAACCTGACGCCTTATCTGCGCTGGCGCTCATGGCCAATGGTAATTATCTGCGTGCTGCTGTTTGGCTGGGCGCTGCTGGCGGCGCGAATTTCAAAAACCGTCTGACGCGTGATCCACGGATTACGGACAGAAGGAATTGCGCAAGGCAACACTACGCGCCTTGCGCAATTCCTCTGGCGGCAAACGAACCCGGCTCAACGGTAAATCCACGGATACACCAGCAAGCCCGCCGCTTCGTTGAGCAGCACGCCGCTCTGCGTGAACACACGACTCTCCGGCAGCCAACCGCCGAACGGCCGAGCATTGTCGACGCCGAGAAAGCCCACTGGCGCTACGATCACGGTAAAACCGGCCTGTTCAAAACTCCAGCGCGCACGCGGCATGTGCCAGGCCTGAGTGATCAGCACCACACGCTTGATGCCGAGCGGGTGCAGCACTTCGGCGCTCATGGTCGCGTTTTCCCATGTGGTTCGGCTCAGCCCTTCCTGCCAGCGCACCGACACACCGAAATCCTCCTGCAGTGACTGCGCTATGATAAACGCCTCGCTGGGCGGTTCGCCAAGATGCAGACCACCCGACGTCAGCAGTGGCAAACCGGACGCCTTGGCCAAGCGTGCCGCCAGACGCATACGCTCGAGGCCGATGCCGGTCGGCGCATCTGCGCCCCAGGTCGGCGCGCTACGCTCACGCCCACTGCCTAATACCACGATGGCGTCCGCCTGCTGTGAAAGCGTGGCCCACTGCGTCTGCGGCAACGGCGCAACCTGCTCCAGCCTGCGGGCAGCCCATTCCACGGCGACTGGCAGACTCATCAGCCACAAGCCACCCAGGCCCGCCACGAAACAGACCGCCGCGAGACGCGGTCGAGTACGACGCAGCCACCAGGCCAGAATCAATAGAAGGAAAAGAACACCCGGAGGCAAAAGCAGGGTTTTCAGCAGATAGCGAAAAGGCATCGGACATCTCCAGAGATGCCCGAAGCCTAAAATGTTTGAAGCCAAGCAACAATGCTTGATAAAGCAGACCTTCAGTCTGCCGAACTGAAGCGTGAACGCTGTATCAACTGTGGCGACCCGACCGGGTCGATGCCTTGACGCGCCGCTTGTCCTTCAGCCAGATGATGGTTGCTGACGGTCTCGGCGCGTGCATTGAACCGGCTTGTTGTGCTGCTGCGATGAAATTGCCCTTTTGCCCATCCCTGACAACCCCGTCCGCCGCCCTCGTGCCTTTTTCAAGGTAGGCCTCGATCAACTCGAACTCGGCGCAGCTCAACCCTTTCAGCTCAAGTTCGACAGGCGCCTCGTTTCGGAGCCGAACCGCCGTACTCGCAATTTCGAGCGCGAGGCCGAGACGATCAATCAAACGTTCATACAGCTCATAAGTACTGACTGTGCGCTGCAACTCTGTCATCCGCTCACCTCATCGAAGATAAGACATACCCTCGAAGATGAGCTTAGCGCTGCTGCAAAAACCGGTAAAAAACTGCGACCAACGGCCAGTCAGGGCGTCTGGGCAGGGTTTGGCAGCAGTCCAAAGCAATCAGGGTTTCCCTCGATAGACGGCGCTCATGTATGCTACGACGCTTCCTGTAATTCCACTTCCGCGCTCTTGAGCCCGAACGCACCGCACAGACAGAAGCAATTGTCCGGCAAGCGGTGCCGACCTGACTCGGCGAAGCAATGAAGAGGTCAAGGGTCACTAATCTTTAGTCAAAAGTAGCCATGCACGAACTCTATCAGCCCCGCGAAATCGAAGCCGCCGCCCAGACCTTCTGGGAAGAGCAAAAGTCTTTTGAAGTCAGTGAACAGCCCGGCAAGGACACTTTCTATTGTCTGTCGATGTTTCCTTACCCCAGCGGCAAGCTGCACATGGGTCACGTGCGCAACTACACCATCGGCGATGTGATTTCCCGCTACCAGCGCATGCTGGGCAAGAACGTTCTGCAGCCGCTGGGCTGGGATGCTTTCGGCATGCCAGCTGAAAACGCCGCCATCGACAACAATGTTGCCCCGGCCAAGTGGACCTACGAAAACATTGCCTACATGAAAACCCAGCTCAAGAGCCTGGGCCTGGCAATCGACTGGTCTCGCGAAGTGACCACGTGCAAACCTGATTACTACCGCTGGGAACAATGGCTGTTCACTCGCCTGTTCGAAAAAGGTGTGATCTACCGCAAGAACGGCACCGTCAACTGGGACCCGGTCGATCAGACCGTTCTGGCCAACGAGCAGGTTATTGATGGCCGTGGCTGGCGTTCTGGCGCGCTGATCGAAAAGCGCGAAATCCCGATGTATTACTTCAAGATCACGGCCTACGCCGATGAACTGTTGCAGGGTCTCGATGAACTGCCGGGCTGGCCCGAGCAGGTCAAGACCATGCAGCGCAACTGGATCGGTAAGTCCCGTGGCATGGAAGTACAGTTCCCCTACCATCAGGCTTCCATTGGCGAAGCTGGCGCGCTGAAAGTATTCACCACGCGCCCGGACACCCTGATGGGCGCTACCTATGTTGCGGTTGCCGCCGAACACCCGCTGGCGACCCTGGCTGCGCAGGGCAACCCCGAACTGCAGGCATTCATCGATGAGTGCAAAGGCGGCAGCGTCGCCGAAGCAGACGTGGCAACCCAGGAAAAGAAAGGCCTGCCGACCCCGCTGTTCGTTGAACACCCTCTGACCGGTGAGAAACTGCCCGTATGGGTCGCCAACTACGTGCTGATGCATTACGGCGATGGCGCGGTCATGGCTGTGCCGGCTCACGATGAGCGGGATTTCGAATTCGCCACCAAGTACAGCCTGCCGATCAAGGCGGTTGTGCGCACCAGCGCCGGCGATGAAACGCCTGCGCCTTGGCAGGAAGCCTATGGCGAGCACGGCGAGCTGATCAATTCGGGCGAATTCAATGGCCTGAATTTCCAGGACGCATTCAACGCCATCGAAGCAGCGCTGGTGAAAAAGTCCCTGGGGCAGTCGCGCACTCAGTTCCGTCTGCGGGACTGGGGCATCAGTCGCCAACGCTACTGGGGCTGTCCGATCCCGATCGTGCATTGCGACACCTGTGGTGACGTACCGGTACCGGAAGATCAACTGCCTGTCGTGTTGCCGGAAGACGTCGTGCCTGACGGCGCTGGCTCGCCGCTGGCACGCATGCCTGAGTTCTACGAGTGCAGCTGCCCGAAATGCGGCGCACCGGCCAAGCGTGAAACCGACACCATGGACACGTTCGTCGAGTCGTCCTGGTACTACGCCCGCTACGCCTCCCCTCATTGTGAAGGCGGGCTGGTCGAGCCCAACGCAGCCAACCACTGGTTGCCGGTAGACCAGTACATTGGCGGCATCGAACACGCCATTCTTCACCTGCTTTATGCGCGCTTCTTCCACAAGCTGATGCGTGATGAAGGCCTAGTGACGTCGAACGAACCGTTCAAAAACCTGCTGACACAAGGCATGGTCAACGCCGAAACGTATTTCCGCATGGAAGCCAACGGCAAGAAGACCTGGATCAACCCGGCCGACGTGACTCTTGAAAGAGACGCAAAAGCCAAGGTGATCAGCGCTCGCCTGACCAGCGACGGCCTGCCGGTCGAGATCGGCGGCACCGAAAAGATGTCGAAGTCGAAGAAAAACGGTATCGACCCGCAGACCATGATCGACCAGTACGGCGCAGATACCTGCCGTCTGTTCATGATGTTTGCCTCGCCACCGGACATGAGCCTGGAGTGGTCTGACTCCGGCGTTGAAGGCTCGCACCGCTTCCTGCGTCGCGTATGGCGTCTGGCCCAGGCTCATGTAGGCCAGGGCGCGACCGCCAGGCTTGACCTGACTTCGCTCACTGATGATCAGAAAGCGATTCGCCGTTCAATTCATCAGGCGATCAAACAGGCGAGCCAGGATATTGGCCAGAACCAGAAATTCAACACCGCCATCGCTCAGGTGATGACCGTGATGAATGTGCTGGAGAAAGCACCGCAAGCGACTGCACAGGACCGTGCGCTGCTGCAGGAAGGTCTGGAAACCGTTGCCCTCCTGCTGGCTCCTATTACGCCGCACATCAGCCATGAACTGTGGAAGCAACTGGGCCACAACGAGGCGGTTATCGATGCTGGCTGGCCTGTGCTGGACGACAGCGCACTGGTGCAGGACAGCCTGCAACTGGTTATTCAGGTGAACGGCAAGCTGCGCGGCCACCTCGAAATGCCTGCCAGCGCCAGTCGCGAAGAAGTCGAAGCGGCCGCCCGCATCAACGACAATGTACTGCGCTTCATTGATGGCCTGACGATCCGCAAAGTGATCGTCGTACCGGGCAAGCTGGTCAATATCGTCGCCAGCTGACCGGATAAGGCGCCCGGCACACGCCGGGCGCTGAACATATTTCCAAGGGACGCACAGTCGGCCCACACGGATTCAAGGGGAGCATCAAGATGATCAAACGCAATTTGCTGGTGATGGGCCTGGCCGTTCTGTTAAGTGCCTGTGGCTTCCAGTTGCGTGGCACCGGCAGCAACGAATTGGCTATCAAGGAGCTGGATGTCAGTGCACGTAATGCCTATGGCGAAACGGTCACACAGTTGACTCGCCTGCTGACCAGTTCCGGTGTGAATGTCTACACTGGCGCCACCTACAAGCTGATACTGGTCAACGAAGCAGAAACGCAGCGCACCGCCAGCTATTCGGGCTCGGGCCGCTCCGCCGAATACCAGCTGACCAACACGCTGAACTACGAAATTCACGGCGAGAAAGATCGCTTCCTGCTGGGCGACAAAGTCAGCGTGGACCGTTCGTATGTGCACGATGGCAACAACCTGACAGGTTCCGATCAGGAAGCAGCTCAGGTTCGTCAGGAAATGCGTAGCGATCTGATCCAGAAGATGATCGCCCGCCTGCAACAGCTGACGCCGGCCCGTCTGGACGAACTTCAGGCCAAGGCTGACGCAGTCGCCAAAGCTGAAGCAGACGCTCTCGAGGCCGCGCAGCGAGTGCGTGACGAAACGCCTCAGCAGTCGCCTGTCGAAATCCCGAGCCGATAAGTGTTCGGGGCCAGCTTGCTGGCCCCAACACCCTCTGACCGATGAAACTTGCCCCCGCCCAACTTGGTAAACACCTGCAAGGTGCGCTAGCGCCTGTCTACGTGATCAGCGGCGACGACCCGTTGCTCTGCCAGGAAGCGGCAGACGCCATTCGTGCCGCAGCTCGTCAGCAGGGCTTCGACGAACGCCAGGTGTTCAGCGCAGATGCCAGTTTTGACTGGGGCACTTTGCTCCAGGCAGGCGCCAGCATGTCGCTGTTCGCCGAGCGACGTCTTCTGGAACTGCGCCTGCCGTCCGGCAAACCCGGCGACAAAGGTGCGGCGGCGCTCATGGAATACTGCGCACGACCAGCCGAAGACACCCTGCTATTGATCAGTCTGCCCAAGCTGGATGGCAGCGCTCAGAAGACCAAATGGGGCAAGGCGCTGGTCGAAGGCGCACAGACCCAGTTTGTGCAAATCTGGCCCGTGGATATCGGGCAACTGCCGCAATGGATCCGCCAACGCCTGTCTCAGGCGGGCCTGGCCGCGACCCAGGACGCCGTTGAATTGATTGCCGCCCGGGTCGAAGGCAACCTGTTGGCTGCAGCACAGGAAATCGAAAAGCTCAAATTGATGGCCGAAGAAGGCCAGATCACCGTCGAAACCGTACAGGCTGCCGTGGCCGACAGTGCGCGGTTCGACGTGTTCGGGCTGACTGATGCGGTCCTCAACGGTGAAGCCGCTCACGCCCTGCGCATGCTCGAAGGGCTGCGCGGCGAAGGCGTCGAAACACCTGTGATTCTCTGGGCGCTGACCCGTGAACTGCGTGCGCTGGCCAACATGTCGCTGCAGTTCAGCCAGGGTGTGCCGCTGGACAAGGTCTTCAGCTCCGCGCGTCCACCCATTTGGGATAAACGCAAACCGCTGATGAGCAAGGCATTGCAACGTCACTCGTCCAAGCGCTGGAGCCAGTTGCTCATGGACGCTCAACGCATCGACGCGCAGATCAAGGGTCAGGCGGCAGGTTCTCCATGGAGCAGCCTGAGCCGGCTGGCCTTGCTGATGGCTGGACAACGACTGCCACTGCCAGCGGAGTAGCCGTATGTGTGACTTTCACGGAGCACTGGAGCCGATATTTCGCGCAATCTGCTACCCCATCGGCTGGCCAATCGTCCGTCTCCTGACGCTTGGCAAATACCCTGTAAAAGGCTCGTGGTTCTCGACAGCGCCAGCAGCACAATGGACCTCAGGGATCGGCCTTGCGGTGCTGCTTGTCGTGATGATGGCGCTGCTGAAACAATTCGACGTTATCTGACCTCCGAAACATCTGATCAACCTCAGACAGTTCCTCTTTGCCGCCTGAAACAACGCCCGTGTCCAGCTTTTCCATAGCGCACAACTATTGGACAGACGTTGCGCCCTGCCCGATCATTCGCGACGCATTGAAACACCCATCAGGAGCACCTGCCATGAGCAAGCCAAAGCGGCCGAACAAGGCCAAATCAATCATCGCCCAGCCATTGTTCCGCAGCCGTCAGGAACAACCCTCCAAGGGCAAAGGCAGCTACCGCCGCGAAGCCTTCCAGTCTAAAAGCTGGGAGGCTTCCTGCTTTATGGCCGCCTGATATCAAGCAACATCTCCAGGGCGCTTTAGACTGCTCAGCCGTGTTATGGTCTGCACCTAACGGTAATACCCTTGGACTCAAGCATGCCTTCTCGTTTTACCCATCGCCCGCAGTTGCGCCAACTCATCGCCGCATCCAGCCTTATCGCGTTGGTAGCATGCGCAGAAAAACCCACTGCAGCCGATGCCACGCCTCTCCAAGCCAGCAAAGCCCAGACAGCCTCCCCCGCCGTGGCGCCAACGCCCGCACTGGTTGTCGATGACACCCTGACAATTCAACCCGCCGTCAGCTTCAGCGAATGGCAGGCTGGTTTTCGCGTGCAGGCCCTGAAAGCGGGTATCCGTGCAGATATCTTCGATCAGGCGTTTGCTGGTGTCACGCCAGACATGAGCGTAGTGAAAGCTGACCGCAGCCAGCCGGAGTTCAGTCGCCCGGTCTGGGAATATCTGGATGGCGCAATTTCTGCAGCACGGGTTCGCAAAGGACAGGCGCTGCTTTCGCAGTACGCGGATGACCTGCAAAAGATCGAGCAGCAATACGGCGTTGATCGTCAGGCGCTGGTAGCGGTCTGGGGCATGGAGAGCAACTTCGGACAATTCCAGGGTTCGCAGTCGGTGATCCGCTCGTTGGCGACGCTGGCCTATGAAGGTCGCCGTCCAGGCTTTGCCCAGAGCCAACTGCTCGCGGCACTGGAAATTCTGCAGCACGGCGATATCACGCCTGACAGGATGCTCGGTTCCTGGGCGGGCGCCATGGGCCAGACACAGTTCATCCCCACGACTTACAACACCCACGCTGTCGACTTCGATGGCGATGGCCGGCGCGACATCTGGAACACGCCGGCAGACGCACTGGCGTCTACCGCTCATTACTTGCAAAGCTCCGGCTGGCAGCGCGGTCAGCCGTGGGGGTTCGAGGTAGTGCTGGGCTCTGGCTTCGACTACGCACTGGCCGACGCGTCAACACGCAAGAGTCTGGCCGAATGGCAGCAACTGGGTTTGAAGCAGCCAGACGGCTCGGCAATTCCGGTTGCGGCCAGTCAACAGCAGGCCGCCCTGTTGTTACCAGCGGGCTACCGCGGCCCAGCGTTCCTGGTACTGGACAACTTCCGCGCGATCCTCAAGTACAACAACTCGACCTCCTACGCTCTGGCGATCAGCCTGCTGTCTGACCGTTTCAAGGGCGCAGGCTATGTGATGGGCAGCTGGCCACGCGGGGACCTGCCGCTGAGCCGCTCTGAGCGCATTGAGCTGCAAACCCTGCTCTCGGCGCGCCAGTACGATGCAGGCGCGCCAGACGGCATTATCGGCGCCAATACCCGCAAGGCCATTCGTAGCGCCCAGCAATCGTTCGGCTGGCCTGCCGACGGTTACCCGACCCACGAGCTGCTGAACAACCTTCGCAAGCCGCAATAAGGCGTCACCCGAGTCACAAGGCAGCCAAGGCTCCGATACTCGAGACCGACTTGCCTTTTCGCAGGCCATAAAAAACGGGCCAGGTATCGCTACCTGGCCCGTTTTGCATTGCCTTTCACATTGTCAAAGCATGCATCAAAGCATGGCTTTGGCGATCTTGGCCTGTTCGTCAGCGTGGTACGAGGAACGCACCAGCGGACCCGACGCAACGTTCTTGAAGCCCATCTTGTAACCTTCTTCGGCGAACCAGGCGAAAACGTCCGGGTGCACGAAGCGTTGCACGGGCAAATGGTTGCGCGAAGGTTGCAGGTACTGGCCCAGCGTAAGCATGTCGATATCGTGCTCGCGCATGCGCTGCATGACTTCGATCACTTCTTCATCCGTCTCGCCCAGACCCAGCATCAAACCGGACTTGGTCGGTACGTGCGGCACCATTTGCTTGAAACGCTGTAAAAGGGTCAGCGACCACTGATAGTCAGAACCAGGACGTGCGGCCTTGTACAGACGCGGCACGGTTTCAAGGTTGTGGTTGAACACATCAGGCGGCTCGGCAGCGGTGATTTCCAGCGCTACGTCCATGCGACCACGGTAGTCGGGCACCAGCGTCTCCAGCTGAATGCCCGGCGACAGCAGGCGGATCTCGCGAATGCAGTCGGCAAAGTGCTGAGCACCGCCGTCACGCAGGTCATCACGGTCAACCGAAGTGATCACCACGTACTTCAGACGCAGATCGGCAATGGCCACTGCGAGGCTCTTCGGCTCGTCGGTATCAAGTGCCTTGGGACGCCCATGGCCTACGTCACAGAACGGGCAACGACGGGTGCAGATGTCGCCCATGATCATGAAGGTCGCGGTGCCGCCGGAGAAACACTCGCCCAGGTTAGGGCAGGATGCCTCTTCGCAGACGCTGTGCAATTTATGTTTGCGCAGCAGTTGCTTGATACGGTCGACTTCCGGAGAAACCGGGATACGCACACGAATCCAGTCGGGCTTCTTCGGCAGATCAACAGTCGGAATGATCTTGACCGGGATGCGCGCAACTTTTTCGGCACCGCGCAGCTTGACGCCCGCTTCGACTTTCGGACGGGCCACGCGCTCGGAAACGTCGAGCGTCGGGATCAGGGTTTGCACGGTGTCAGTCATATTTGTTTATTCCGCCCGTAAGGGTCGCCTGTTCAGCGTATTCGAGATGTGTGACGAGCTGCGCGCGCAGCCGGACACCTACCTCGGGAAATTCTATCGGTCCTGCCTGATCGCTCAGTTGGGTCATCGCAAGCCCCGCATAACCACATGGGTTGATGCGGCGGAACGGCTCCAGGTCCATGTCGACGTTCAACGCCAGACCATGGAATGAACAACCGTTACGAATGCGCAGCCCGAGCGACGCGATCTTTGCGCCGTCGACGTAAACACCGGGCGCATCGGCTTTGGCCGCTGCCGTCACGCCATAGGTGTCGAGCAGCGCTATCAGCGTGTTCTCGATCCGGGTCACCAGATCACGAACACCGAAACCAAGGCGCCTGACGTCCAGCATCAGGTAAGCCACCAATTGGCCGGGGCCATGATAAGTCACTTGGCCGCCACGATCGACCTGTACGACAGGAATATTGCCCGGCAGCAGCAAATGCTCTGGCTTGCCAGACTGGCCTTGTGTGAAGACTGGAGGATGTTGCACCAGCCAGACTTCGTCCCCTGCCTCGCGATCACGACCGTCGGTGAAGCGCTGCATGGCATGCCAGGCGGTTTCGTAATCGATCAACCCGAGATCACGAAAGCCCAGAGTGCCACTCATCAGAGCACCATGTGCACGACACCCGTAGCGCGCAGAGCACTATTGATATCGCGCAACTGGTCTTCGCTCGTGGCGATGATGTGCAGTTGTATGGTGGTGTATTTGCCGTTACTGCTCTGACGCTCGGCCAGGCTGTCGATGTCGATTGTGGCGTGCCTGTCCAAAACCTCGATAACAGCATCCTTGAAGCCCACGCTGGTGTCGCCAATCACTTTGATCGGATAGTCGGCGCAGGGGAATTCGATTTTGTGCGACTTGACGTCGGTATCTGTCATGGCAGTAAAGGTCTCACAAGCCGTGACGACGGACACGCGGCCCGCTCAGATCATGAGCAGGCCGCGAGAAGGTCGGCATTGATTACTAAAGGGTCAGTTGAACAAGCCGTAGAAGAACAGACGGATGCTATCCCAGACGCGGCGGAAAATGCCACCTTCCTCGACGGCCTCGAGCGCAATCAGATTAGCGGTGTGAACCACCTTGTCTTCCATCTTCACTTCAACCTTGCCGATCACGTCGCCCTTGGCGATTGGCGCAACCAGCTGTGGGTTCATGGTCATGCTGGCGGTGAGCTTCTTCATCTCGCCCTTTGGCATGGTCATGCTCAGATCTTCAGCAAGACCTGCCTTGACCTGACGCGAAGTGCCCTTCCAGACCGTCGCCTGAGCCAGCTCGGTGCCCTTCTGGTAGAAGTTCTGGGTTTCGAAGAAGCGGAAACCGTAGGTCAGCAGTTTCTGGGTTTCAGCTGCACGGGCCTGCTCACTGTTGGTGCCGAACACCACCGCGATCAGACGCATGCCGTCACGCACAGCCGAAGACACCATGCAGTAGCCTGCTTCTTCGGTGTGGCCGGTTTTCAGACCATCAACGGTCTTGTCACGCCACAACAGCAGGTTGCGGTTAGGCTGCTTGATGCCGTTCCAGAAGAACTCTTTCTGCGAGTAGATCGCGTAGTGAGCCGGGTCTTCGTGGATGATCGCGCGAGCCAGTCTCGCCATATCGTGAGCAGACGAGTAGTGCTCAGGGTTCGGCAGACCGGTCGGGTTCATGAAGTGGCTGTTGGTCATGCCCAGGTCACCAGCAGTCTTGTTCATCATGTCGGCAAATGCATCTTCGCTGCCTGCGATGTGCTCGGAGATCGCAACGCTGGCGTCGTTACCCGACTGGATGATGATGCCGTGCAGCAGATCGCTGACGGTCACCTGACTGCCCACTTTGATGAACATCCGCGAACCACCGGTACGCCAGGCGTTCTCGCTGATGGTCACCGGGTCGTTCTCGCCGATCTGGCCACGACGGATTTCCAGGGTCGCAATGTAAGCCGTCATCAGCTTGGTCAGGCTCGCAGGCGCCAGGCGCTGGTCGCCGTTGTTCTCGACCAGGACGTTGCCGCTGGTGGCATCCATCAGCACGTAGGCCTTGGCGGCCAACTGTGGTGCGGCAGGCGTCATCTGCTCTGCGGCCCAGGCAGCCGGGGCGATAAACAGCGGTACAAGCAGGCACAAACGTTTTGCAAAGGTGGTGATGTTCATCCGTCTCTCGAAAATGCTAATGGGCAAACATGCCCTTGCGGGCAAAGCTGAACAGGCCGGCGAAGCGCGGGCGCTTCGGTACGGCTCGTGGCGCCAGGCTCGAACCCTGGCTGACAAAGTCGCCTGTTCTACACACGACCTTGTGGGCAGTTACCTGCAGCGCCTGCTCAATGGCCATGCGCGCTGCATATGACTGCATTTCGCCCTCCATTGCTGCCGGAGGACGAATGTAAATGTGTTACTGATCCGATGTCACGACGCTCGGCTGACCCAGATTGGCTGACCTGACGCTGTTCTGCAGCTGCTGGGCTTCACCCTGCGTGTCGATCGGTCCCATCCGGACCCGGTAGAGCGTTTGCTGATTGCGTGCTATCGAGCTCACGAAAACCGGCGCTCGAACCATCCCGCTCAGCTTCGATCTCAGGAGTTCCGCAGCGTCCGGGTTGGCGAAGGCTCCCACCTGGAGAAACAGCCCAGCGGCTTGTCCTGAAGCGTTTTTTTTTGCGTCAACCTGCAACGGCACGACGGGCGCGGCGTGTTGCTGGGGTGGCGGGGTGTACTGCTCGACAGTTCCGGTGGACGTGGTCAGCGCAGGCGCTGATGCCTGGGCGACTACTTGCGGCTGATTGAGCATCAACGGCGCCGGCCTACCGCGTTGCGCCCACCACTCTTCAGGGTCAATGCCTTCGACCTTGACCCTGGCAGTACCGGTTTCGGCGTACCCGAGCTTTTTCGCGGCGGCATACGACAGGTCGATGATGCGATCCGAGTAGAACGGCCCACGATCGTTGACGCGCAGGATCACGGTACGGTTATTGTCCAGGTTGGTCACTTTCACGTAGCTGGGCAGCGGCAGCGTTTTATGCGCCGCACTCATGCCGTACAGGTCATAAACCTCGCCGTTGGCGGTGTTCTGACCGTGAAACTTGGTGCCATACCAGGAAGCCGTGCCCGAAGCGACATAGCGCTTGGACTCGCTCATCGGGAAATAAGTCTTGCCCAGCACAGTATAGGGGTTGGCCTTGTAGGCACCCGTGTGCAGGGTCGGCGTAGCGTCGGGAATACGCGACACATCGACGTCCCACCACGGCGCACCGTCCTTGTGGGCACGGTTGATGTCCAGCCCCGGCATGGCGCGAACCACAGCACCACCCTTCGGCGGCTGAGTCGTGCGCGAAGGAGACGAACAACTGGCGATCAACAGGGCCAGCCCGCTCAATGCCAGCAGCTTCAGGGTACGAATCGGCATTGCCCGCATTACTTGACGCCTCGAGCTTGAACCAACGATTCAGACAGCTGATACACGGCCATGGCGTACATCACACTGTGGTTATAACGAGTAATTGCATAAAAATTGTTCAAACCCATCCAGTATTCCGGCCCATTGGCGCCTTCGAGGCGAAAAGCCGTCACCGGCAAGTCGTCGCGCAGCGCATCATGACTCGCCCAGCCCAGGCCTCGCAACTCCCCAACGGACATGACAGGGTCAAGACCAGGACTCAAGCCCTCATCCACACGGTCACCACGCGCTGTCGCGAGACTGACGACCTGCTGACCCGCGACCCAGCCATGGCGCTTGAAGTAGCTGGCGACACTGCCAATGGCATCATCCGGGTCGGTCCAGATATTGATGTGACCGTCACCGTCGAAATCCACGGCGTAAGCGCGAAAACTGCTCGGCATGAACTGCGGCAAGCCCATTGCGCCAGCGTAAGAGCCTTTCAGAGTCAGCGGATCGACCTGCTGCTCTCGCGCCAGCAAGAGAAACTCGCGCAGCTCCTTGCGGAAAAACTGAGCACGCGGCGGGTAGTCGAAGCCCAGCGTCGACAAGGCATCTATCACACGATAATTGCCGGTATTACGACCAAAAAACGTTTCTACGCCAATGATTGAAACGATGATCTGCGCTGGCACCCCGTATTCTTGCTCGGCACGCGTCAGAGCGGCTTCGTGCTGACGCCAGAAATCAACACCGCGGGCAATGCGCGCGTCGGTGATGAACATTGGCCGGTATTCTTTCCACTGCTTGACCCGCTCGGCAGGACGGGAAATTGCGTCGAGGATCGGCTGTTTGCGCTCTACCTCACGAAACAAGCTCATCAATTGCTCGCCGGCAAACCCGTGATCACGGGTCATTTCACCGACAAACTCCGCGACCTGAGGCGAACCCTCATAGTCTCCGGCAAGAGCCTCCTGCACTGATCCAAGGATGCCCACAAGGCCGACCACCGGAGCATATCGAGCCCAGCTACGCATTGCTTGCATTGACTTGTTCACCTTAATCAAACCTGAGCGATCCATTTACGATGTGTGTGGATCGACATCAAAACCCCAAACGCTGACAGTAGGGTCACGAGCGAAGTTCCGCCGTAACTAATAAAGGGCAGCGGTACGCCCACGACCGGCAGCAGGCCACTGACCATACCGATGTTGACGAAAACGTAAACAAAAAACGTCATGGTCAGCGCACCGGCGAGCAGTTTTCCGAACAGCGTCTGCGCTTGGGCGGTAATCACCAGACCGCGACCAATCAACAATAGATAGATGATCAGCAGCGCACAGATCCCCACCAGACCGAATTCCTCACCCAGCACGGCAATGATGAAGTCGGTGTGGCTTTCCGGCAGAAAGTCCAGGTGCGATTGAGTCCCCAGCAGCCAGCCCTTGCCGAAGACACCGCCTGAACCGATGGCAGCCTTGGATTGAATGATGTTCCAGCCGGTGCCCAACGGATCGCTCTCCGGGTCCAGGAACGTCAGGACCCGCTGCTTCTGGTAGTCGTGCATGAAGAAGAACCACATGGCCACCGCTGCCGGAACGGCTGCCGCCAGCACGCTGATGATCCAGCGCCAGCGCAGACCTGCCATGAACAAGACGAAGGCACCGGACGCAAGGATCAGCAGCGAGGTACCCAGGTCAGGCTGGCGCACGATCAAGATGAACGGTACGCCGATCAGCGCAAGGCTCACCACCACATGTTTGAGGTGCGGCGGCAGGGTGCGTTTGGACAGATACCAGGCAATGGTCGCTGGCATGATGATCTTCAGAAACTCGGACGGCTGGAAGCGAATCACCCCGGGGATGTTGATCCAGCGGGTCGCGCCCATGGCGTTATGCCCCATCACATCCACCACCACCAGCAACAGCACGCCGAGGACATAAAGCACCGGCACCCAGCGCGCCATGAAGCGCGGCTCAAGCTGAGCGATGACGATCATCGCCACCAGACCGATGCCGAACGAACTGGCCTGTTTGATCAACAGATCCCAGTTCTTGCCGCTGGCGGAATACAGCACAAACAGGCTGCCGGCTGCGAGGGTCAGCAACAGGATCAGCAGAGGACCGTCGATATGAATGCGCTGCAGGAAGGTGGCGCGACGGCGCATCACATCTTCGCTGGACAGGATGCGGTCGAAATTACTCTTCACGGGCCGCAGCCTCCAGATTCAGGGAACCGGCGTACTCGGGCTTGAGCTGGCCGTTCTCGTCAAGCAGCCAGGCATCCATGACCTGACGCACAACAGGTGCAGCGACGCCGGAGCCGGACTCGCCGTTCTCTACCATCACTGCCACTACGATCTTGGGATTGTCGGCGGGCGCGAAGCCGACGAACAGGGCGTGGTCACGATGACGTTCCTGAACCTTGGTACGGTCGTATTTTTCACCCTGCTTGATCGCCACGACCTGGGCCGTACCGCTTTTTCCGGCGATACGATACTGCGCGCCAATGGCGGCCTTGCGGGCCGTGCCTCGGGCGCCGTGCATCACTTCCTGCATCCCGTGATTGACGCGTCCCCAGTTGGCCGGGTCGCGCAAAATAATGTCAGGCATCGGGTTTTCGTCGACCGGTGGCTTGCCTTCAACGGTCCGGGCCAGATGCGGCCGGTTCCAGACGCCCTTGTTGGCGACCAGCGCAGTTGCTTGCGCCAGTTGCAGCGGCGTTGCCTGCATGTAGCCCTGGCCAATACCCAGAATCAGGGTTTCGCCCGGGAACCATGCCTGGCGGCGGGTCGCACGCTTCCAGTCTCGCGATGGCATCAGCCCGGGTGACTCTTCGAACATGTCCAGCGAGACTTTTTGGCCGATACCAAACTTGTTCATGTAGATCGAAAGACGGTCAATGCCCAGCTTGTGGGCCAGGTCGTAAAAATAGGTGTCGTTGGAGCGCATGATTGCCGTGTCCAGATCCACCCAGCCATCGCCGGTCCGGTTCCAGTTTCGGTATTTGTGGTCGTAATTGGGCAACTGGTAAAAGCCTGGGTCGAACACCCGAGAACCCGGCGTCACCACGCCAGCATCAAGCCCGGCAATGGCCACAGCTGGCTTGATCGTCGAGCCGGGCGGGTAAAGACCGCGCAGAATCCGGTTGAACAGTGGTCGATCAATGGAATCGCGCAACTCGGCGTAGGCCTTGAAGCTGATGCCGGTCACAAACAGGTTCGGATCGAAACTGGGCGCGCTGACCATCGCCAGTACTTCGCCCGTTTTCGGGTCCAGCGCAACCACAGCGCCACGGCGCCCGGCAAGGGCCGCTTCGGCCGCTTCCTGCAAGTTGATATCCAGGCTCAAGACAATGTCTTTGCCGGGGATCGGGTCAGTTCGCTTGAGCACACGCAGCACTCGACCACGGGCGTTGGTTTCGACCTCTTCGTAACCCACCTGGCCGTGCAGCTCGGCTTCGTAGAAACGCTCGATACCGGTTTTGCCAATATGGTGGGTGCCGCTGTAGTTGATCGGATCAAGGCTCTTGAGCTCCTTCTCGTTGATCCGACCCATATAGCCCACAGAATGCGCAAAATGCGGACCCTGTGGGTAATGCCGGACCAATTGCGCAACTACCTCGACGCCGGGCAAACGGAACTGGTTGACCGCCACCAGGGCAATCTGCTCCTCGGTCAGTTCGAACAGGATCGGCACGGGTTCAAACGGCCTGCGCCCCTGCTTCATACGTTTTTCGAAGATGATGCGGTCATCAGGTGTGAGTTGCAGCACCTCAACAATGGTGTCGAGTACCTGAGACCATTCGCCGGAGCGTTCGCGGGTAACAGTCAGGCTGAAACTGGGACGGTTATCCGCCACAACAACACCGTTACGATCATAGATCAGGCCACGACTGGGCGGAATCGGCTGGACGTGAACACGGTTGTTTTCTGAAAGGGTCGAGTGGTAGTCGTACTGAATGACCTGCAAAAAATACAGACGGGCAACCAGCACGCACACCAGCAACATGACCGCCACAGCACCGAACACGACCCTGCCGCGCACCAGGCGTGCGTCTTTTTCATGGTCTTTTAGGCGGATCGGTTGAGACATTTAGGCCGTGTTCACAGTAAAAACAGTGCTACTTGTGATAAGGGTGCCCGGACAGAACTGTCCAGGCGCGATACATCTGTTCACCGATCAGAATGCGCACCAGCGGATGCGGTAAGGTCAGCGGCGACAAGGACCAGCGTTGTTCGCTGCGTGCACAGACTTCCGGTGCCAGCCCTTCGGGGCCGCCTACCATCAGGTTCACCGTGCGCGCATCCAGACGCCAGCGATCAAGCTCGACCGCCAGCTGTTCGGTGCTCCACGGTTTGCCATGCACTTCCAGCGTCACGATTCGCTCGCCCGGCTGCACCTTGGCCAGCATCGCCTCGCCTTCCTGACGGATAAAGCGTGCGACGTCGGCATTCTTGCCACGGGTGTTGAGCGGAATTTCCACCAGTTCAAGCGCAAGCTCGGAAGGCATACGCTTGGCGTACTCGTGCCAACCCTCTTCTACCCACTTGGGCATGCGCGAACCAACGGCAATCAGACGCAAACGCACAATAAAGCCTTATTCGTTACCTGGGGTGTGGTGCGCAGCGCTGGCTGCACGGCTTTGCTCGGCACCCTGCCACAGACGCTCAAGGTCGTAGAACTGGCGAGCAGCAGCCGTCATCACGTGCACGATCACATCGCCCAGGTCCAGCAGAACCCAGTCGCTGTCACCCTTGCCTTCTTCGCTCAACGGCATCAGGCCAGCGGCCTTGACGTCTTCACGAACCTTGTCCACCAGCGCGTTCAGCTGGCGATTGGAGGTACCGGTGCAGATCAGCATGTAGTCGGCGATGCTGGTCTTGTCACGCACATCGATAGCCAGGATGTCTGCACCCTTGACGTCTTCCAGTGCTGCTGTTGCCAGCTTCACGACTTCTTCACTGCTCATTTTTTGCTTTGTCATATAAAACTCATTCAGCTCGTATGTGTGGAACCGTCCAGACGCTTATCGATAAAAGCAGTTTTCAGGACGGTCCATCAGTGTTCGGCACACGGTAAAGCCCGTGCACGTCGATATAGGCCAGTACCGCGTCTGGCACCAGAAAACGTACCGACTTACCGCTGGCCAGCAGTTGACGGATCTGGGTGGCAGACACTGATAAAGGTGTCTGCCAGACGAATGTAATGTGTCCGCCCGGCCCTTTCAGGGCCTTGGCATCGCTGACTGCACGTGCCGCCAGCAGGTTGCGCAAGGCATCCGGCGACTCGCTGTCTGCGTCCGGGCGTTGCAGCACCACGATATGGCAGTGCTCCAGCAACTCTTCCCACCGATGCCAGGAGGGCAGCCCGCAAAAGGCATCCCAACCCAACAACAGGAACAACTGGTCCTGAGGCGTCAACTCGGCACGCATCGATTCCAGTGTGTCGAGGGTATACGACGGTTTGTCCCGCTTCAGTTCACGGTCATCCACCGTCAGCGGTGACACACCAGCAACCGCACTGCGGACCATCGCCAGACGGTCCTCGGCAGTAACGCTCGGCATGTCGCGATGGGGTGGCCTGGCGCTGGGCGTCAGGCGCAACTCATCGAGTTTCAGCAGTTCAGCCACCTCAAGCGCGCCGCGCAGGTGCCCGATATGAACCGGATCGAACGTGCCCCCGAGCATGCCGATACGTCTGGGCATCGCTGCCGTGGGCTCGCTCAAGTCAGGCTTGCCCGCGCAATTGACCGTCACCGATCACAATGTACTTCTCACAGGTCAGGCCTTCGAGGCCAACAGGACCTCGGGCGTGCAGCTTATCAGTTGAGATGCCGATCTCGGCACCCAATCCATATTCGAAGCCATCGGCGAAGCTGGTCGGTGCGTTGACCATGACCGAACTTGAGTCGACTTCCGCCATGAAACGGCGGGTCTGACCCTGATGATCCGACACGATGGCATCGCTGTGATGCGAGCCATAGTGGTTGATGTGTTCGATGGCTTCATCCAGCCCGGTAACGATTCGAATGGACAGGATCGCTGCCAGATACTCGGTATTCCAGTCATCTTCGGTCGCAGGGACTGCGTCGATCAGGTCGCGAGTGCGCTCGCACCCGCGCAATTCAACACCCTTCTCGCGAAACTGAGCGGCCATTGGCGGCAGAAAATCGGCGGCGATGGTCTGGTCGACCAGCAACGTTTCCATTGCGCCACAGATGCCATAACGATAGGTCTTGGCGTTGAAGGCAATTTTCTGTGCTTTCGACAGGTCGGCGTGGGCGCTGACGTATACGTGGCAAATGCCGTCCAGATGCTTGATGACCGGCACACGAGCGTCACGACTGACACGCTCGATCAGGCCCTTGCCGCCGCGCGGAACGATGACGTCCACGTACTCGGGCATGGTGATCAGCGCGCCAACAGCGGCGCGATCAGTGGTTTCGACCACTTGCACCACGGCAGCGGGCAGATCAGCTTCGGCCAGACCGCGCTCAATGCAGGCTGCAATCGCCCGATTGGAATGAATGGCTTCCGAGCCGCCACGCAAAATGGTCGCGTTACCCGACTTCAGGCAAAGGCTGGCTGCATCGATGGTAACGTTTGGACGTGACTCATAGATGATGCCGACAACACCCAGCGGCACACGCATCTTGCCTACCTGAATACCCGACGGCCTATAGCTCATGTCGCGGATGGCGCCTACCGGGTCCGGCAGACTGGCAACCTGACGCAACCCGACGATCATGCTGTCGATACGTGCGGGGGTCAGGGCCAGACGCTCAAGCATCGCAGGCTCAAGGCCGCTGGCCTGACCATTGGCCAGGTCCAGCGCGTTGGCGGCGGACAGCTCGGCACGTGCTTCGTCAAGAGCGGCTGCGGTGGCGAGCAAAGCGCGGTTTTTCTGCGCGGTGCTGGCACGGCCAATCACTCGCGAAGCATCGCGGGCAGCGCGACCCAGGCGGGTCATGTAGTCAAGAACGGACTCAGTCATGGTCTCAGAGGTCTTGGCAGAGAGGAAAGCGGCCGATTATAGCTGTCGGGCCGCGCGAACGACAGCGCAGACAGGCGGATGGTCGATAACAGTGCGCAGATTTCTGCAACTCTCGGCACTTCTCGCGCTCCATCAACGCCTGATGGCACCGGCCGATCACGAAGCAACGCACTGCATGGCGAGGGAAACGATTGGACAGGACTTATTGAAAGCCCGTCATTTTCAGAAACAACAAACTCGGCTCCCATGACACATTCAGCTGCAATTCAAGCTGTGCTTGTTATTATCGGTCACCTTTCGATCTCATCAGTCAGCCTATGCCAGTTGCCCTTCCCGACAGTTTCTTCAACCGAGATGCCCAGCTTCTGGCGCGTGATCTGCTGGGCAAGGTCATCAGGCACAAAGTCGGCGACTTATGGCTTGCGGCCCGGGTGATTGAAACCGAAGCGTATTACTTCGAGGAAAAAGGCAGCCATGCGTCATTGGGCTACACGGAAAAGCGCAAGGCACTGTTTCTCGACGGTGGCCATATCTATATGTATTACGCCCGAGGCGGCGATTCGTTGAATTTCAGCGCGCAAGGGCCGGGCAATGCCGTGCTGATCAAGTCGGCCTACCCCTGGACCGATGCTATCAGCGATGAAAATGCGTTGGCGCAAATGCAACTGAACAATCCAGACGCCAGCGGGGCAACCCGCTCGCCGCAACGCCTGTGCGCGGGCCAGACGCTGCTGTGCAAGGCGCTGGGTCTCAAGGTGCCCATGTGGGACGCCAAACGCTTCGATCCCCTCAGGTTGCTGGTCGAGGATGTCGGCCAGACACCGGAGCGCATTATCCAGACAACACGGCTGGGCATACCCACAGGCCGTGACGAACACTTGATGTACCGCTTTGTCGACGCCGATTACGCCCGTTTCTGCACACGGAACCCTCTCAGACGTGGTCAGGTCGAAGGCCGCGACTACTTACTTCTCGATCAAGGAAACTGACCCATGGGCGACCTGCTCAATGGCATGACCGGCTGGCTGACAGCGAACCCCTCGTGGGTTGCTGCTGCGATTTTCCTGGTGGCATTTATCGAGTGTGTTGCGATTGTCGGCATCGTCGTGCCGGGCACCGTTATCATGTTTGCCATCGCTGCGCTGGCAGGCAGCGGCATATTGCCGTTGAGCGAGGTGCTGCTGCTGGGCTTCCTGGGCGGACTGCTCGGCGACGCAGTGTCGTATTTCATCGGTCGACGGTTTCACCAGAACATTCGCCAATTACCCGGCCTGCGCACACATCCCGAGTGGATGACCGGAGCCGAGTCCTATTTCCATCGCTACGGTATTGCGAGCCTGCTGGTGGGCCGGTTCATCGGCCCCCTGCGCCCCATGCTGCCGATGATTGCCGGCATGTGCGACATGCCGTTCCCGCGCTTTGCCGCCGTGAGCGTGATCGCCGCAGCGGGTTGGTCCATTGTGTACCTGATGCCCGGATGGGCCACCGGCGCTGCGATTCGCCTGCCGCTGCCTGAAGGTTTCTGGACCGAGGCCGCAATTGTGGGTGCCGGTCTTGCGCTGTTGTTCGGCCTGAGCATTCAAAGCAGTCTGCGCAAAAAGCGCTATGCGACCCGGCTTATTTCCGCAATCAGCATGATCCTGGTCGCCGCGCTGTTCATTGGCTGGCCTTACCTGAACGATTTCGACAACGGCCTGATGACGCTGGTGCAGGAGCATCGCAGCGAGGCCGCCCAGAATATCGTGATTCTGGTCACCAGCATTGGCGACTTCAAAGCCCAACTGCTGGCAGCTTCGGTGCTGATCATCGTGTTATTGATCGCCAGGCAATGGCGTCATGCGGCCTTCGCGCTGGCTGCGACATTGGGCACCGCGATGGCGAACGGTACGTTGAAGATGCTTTTCGCCCGCGCACGACCCGAAGTACTGCTTGATCCGCTCAGCACCTACAGCATGCCCAGCGGACACAGCTCTGCATCGTTCGCGCTGTTCATGACACTCGCTGTGCTGGCCGGACGGGGGCAACCTGTGCGGTTGCGTTTGACATGGCTGCTGGTGGGCGGGATTCCCGCGCTGGCGATTGCCCTGTCACGGGTGTACCTGGGCGTGCACTGGCCGACGGATATTCTGGCCGGGATGCTGCTGGCATTCTGCGTGTGCGCGGCCAGCCTGACCATTATCCAGCACCGCGAAGCGTTGCCGGCCATGTCCGCCAAAGTCTGGTGGCTGATTATACCGGCCCTGACCGCTCTGCTCGGCACGTTCGCCGTGCACGCCTTGTCGCACGGGGTACTGCGTTACCAGTATTGATGCCCGTGAAACACATTCGCCTGGACGGGAACGCCCAGTCCAGGCCGACGCGACGCTCGAAGAAAAATCACGCCTGCAAGTCACCCTGCATTTCATCGAGCAATTCCTGAATGGCGTCCAGACGCTCTTCGGGATCGTCGATTTCCAGCAGTTCGACCTTGTCCTCTTCACTGAAAGGCAGCAGATAGGCCAACTGGTTGGACAGCGAATGCTGACCGCTGGCCGTCACGCCCATATTCAATGAGGCCACCATCGGGTGTTCCGCCAGCGCCTCGAGCAACGCGACGAGATCGGCGTCTTCTTCTTGCAAAGGCCGCTCTTCAGGGTCGTCCAGCCACTCGACGTTTGCCACCAGCAACTGGTCGCGCTGGGTCTCTGCGCCGACCACCCGGAAGCGACGTCCGCCGATGACCCGAATCCCCAGCAAACCGTTGTCCTGCTGCTGAAAATCCTGGACCAGCGCTTCACAGCCGATCAGCGAGTAGCCGCTCGGGGATGAACCCACTTCGCTGCCCTGGGTTATGCAGACCACACCGAACCCTTCGCCCTGCTTCATGCAGCGACCGATCATGTCCAGATACCGCGCCTCGAATATCTGCAGATCGAGCACGCACCCAGGGAAAAGCACAGCGTTCAATGGAAACAAAGGCAACGTCATAAAAAGCCCCTCTAAACGACCAACGACATTGCCAACGGCAGGAACAGTGCCGTTGCAACACCCATCAAACTCATTGCCAACGCAGCAAAAGCCCCCGATTCCTCGCCTTCCTGCAGGGCCACCGACGTCCCAACTGCGTGAGCCGTCAAACCCAGCGCCATGCCGCGAGCCGCATGGTTCTGTACACCAGCGAGCGACAGTAGACCGGGGCCGAAAATGGCACCAAATACGCCTGTGATCAACACAAAAACCGCTGCCAGCGCCGCAACCCCGCCCATTTGCTCAGCCACCAGCATGGCGATGGGCGACGTCACTGACTTGGGCGCCATGGTCATCAGAATCATGTGGTCAGCCCCGAACAGCATTCCAAGCCCTACACACAAGGCGGTAGCGAAAACGCCGCCAATCACCAGCGTAGTTAAGGTTGGCCAGAACAACTGTCGAATCCTGCGCAGATTCAGATAAAGCGGCACGGCCAGCGCGACCGTGGCAGGTCCCAGTAGAATCCCCAGTATTTCGGTGGTTTTACGGTATTCGGTGTAATCAAGGCCGCACGCCAACAGGATACCGATGACCACAATCATCGACACCAGCACCGGCTGCAGAAACAGCCAGCGCGTTTTTTCATAAGCCGCCATGGCCAGTTGATAAGCGCCGAGTGTAATTGCGATGCCGAACAGCGGGTGATGGATCACCGACATCCAGGCGCCATGCCAGTCCAGGTTCATGGCTGCTCCTGACGGCGCGCCTGACGCTCGATGAGTTTCTGCATCAACCAGCCGACGAAGGTCAGTGAAATCATCAGCGACAGGGACAGCGTGCCGAAAATGGCCCAGAAGTCCTCGGCGATCGCAGCGGCATAGACCATCACGCCGACAGCAGGCGGCACCAGCAACAATGGCAAATAACGCAGCAGACTGCTTGCGGCCATGCTGACGGGCTCACTCACTTCGCCACGCACCATCAGATAGATCATCAGCAGCACAAGACCGATGATCGGCCCTGGCAACATCGACAGAAACAGATGATTAAGCGCTGTTCCCAACAACTGGAACAGCACCAGCCATGTCAAACCCCGTAGCAGCATGGGAACTCCAGCAGAAAAATCGAACCCGGCGAATTCAAGGCCGCATTATAAACACGCCTCGTCGGCTGCTATGAGCAGGTATTCGCATTCATGACGTTGCTTGACCAACCGACAACCCTCTGCTGATCTTGTCATCCGCCCTCAAGCAGTACTGATGAGGGCCACAGCAGTGTGTGACACCACATCATGATCAGGGAGAGTGATATGCCTTTTGTACCTGTTACAGAGCTCACGAACTACATCGGCAAGGAACTGGGATGTTCCGACTGGCTGACCATCGATCAAGAACGCATCAACCTCTTCGCTGAAGCGACCGGAGACTTTCAGTTCATTCATGTCGACCCGGTAAAGGCCGCGCAAACGCCGTTTGGTGGAACCATCGCCCACGGCCTGCTCTCGCTGTCACTCATTCCCAAGCTGATGGAAGACCTGCTGGTCATGCCCGAAGGCATGAAGATGGTGATCAACTACGGACTGGACAGCGTGCGTTTCATCCAGCCGGTACGTGTCAATTCCAGGGTGCGCCTGAAGGTACAGTTGACGGACGCGACCGAGAAAAAGCCTGGCCAATGGTTGCTCAAGGCCACCACCACCATGGAGATCGAAGGTCAGGAAAAACCTGCTTTTGTAGCTGAACCTCTGTCCATGTGCTTCGTGTAATACGTCTGAAACACGAAACAGTCGTTACAGACTGTTTCGTCTCGCTTACTCGCTGCGGCATACTCCCTTGCGGTTGTGACACCCACATCTGCTGAAGCAGAGTCAGGCTGGAAAGCCTGGGTCACGCCCGGAATCATTTTCTTGGGATCTCACATGCGCGCGCTTGCTCCACTGGCTTTGACACTCTTGATCGCAGGCTGCGGTGATGGCGAATCACTGCTGCCCCCTGATGGCCGCCTGCCCGACGGCGGACGCTACCGTGGTGACCTGGTCAACGGACTGCTGCAGGGCCAGGGTCGCATTGATTACCCCAATGGCAGCTGGTATCAGGGCCAGTTCGAACACGGCGTGTGGCAAGGCGCTGGCGAATGGCACGCCAGCAATGGCGATGTCTACAAAGGCAGCTTCGAACAAGGTCTGTTCAGTGGTCAAGGCAAGCTGAACAGCAGCAATGGGACCAGCTATGTGGGTGGCTTCAAGCTGGGTCGACGCGATGGCGAAGGCACTTTCAAAGACAAGGGCCTGCTTTACCGTGGCCAGTTCAAGGCCGGGCAGTACGACGGTGCTGGCCGGCTCGAGCTGGAAGATGGCAGCCAGCATCAGGGGCAGTTCGCACACGGCAAGGCCAACGGTGAAGGTGTGCGCAGCGACGCCAGCGGCAATCAATACAGCGGTAAATTCGTCAACGGTCTGCTGCAAGGCAACGGCAGCTTCACCAGTGCTGACGGCGATCAGTACGTCGGCAGCTTTCGCAATAGCCAGCTGGACGGCAAGGGTCGCTACGAAAACAGCGATGGCGATGTCTGGAGCGGTGACTTCAAGGAAGGGGCGCTCACCGGCAAAGGCGAGTTGATCGGGTCCGATGGCAGTCGCTATCAAGGCGACTTCAACAACTGGCGCTTCGAAGGCCAGGGTCATCTGTTATTGGCCGATGGCAGCCGCTACGTGGGCCAGTTTGCCGACGACACCTATCAGGGCGACGGCACGCTGACCTCGCCGGACGGCCAGGTGCAGCAGGGCATCTGGGCAAACGGGCAACGCATACGCGACGCAAAGGGCAAATTGCTCCCGGACATGCTGGAAGCTGGTCTGCTCGCCCAGGGCGCGCTGCTTGAAAAGGCGCTGGCCTCGGTGCCGGTTTCGACCCCTGTACCCGAGCTTTACAGCCTGGTAGTAGCGGGCGACGGCAAGCAAAGCGTGTTCCTGCGCGAAGCCGATTACGTCAGCAACTTACTGGCCTCGAGGTTTGGCGCAGTCGGGCAGATCAGTCTGGACAATCACCGTGATCACATGGACGATCGTCCCATGGCGACGCGCGAATCCATTACCCGCGCAGTACAAACCCTCGCCCAGCGCACCGGACCGGAAGACCTGGTGTTCATCTATCTGACCAGCCACGGCACTCAGGACCACGAACTGGTGCTCGATCAACCGCGTCTTTCGCTCGCCGACCTGCCAGCCGATGCACTGGCCGCAGCACTCGCGCCACTTAAAAACCGTGACAAGGTGGTGGTTATTTCCGCCTGCTATTCGGGCGGTTTCATCCCGGACCTTAAAGACGAGCGGACGATGATCATAACGGCGTCGCGCGCAGACCGCGTGTCCTTCGGGTGCTCGGAGGAGGCCGACTTCACGTATTTTGGCGATGCACTATTTGGCAAGGCGCTGGTCGAAACGGATGACTTGCAGCAGGCATTCAGTGAGGCCAGAGACTATGTGGCGCAGCGAGAAATCGAAGACAATTTCGAGGCCTCAGAGCCACAGATATGGGCTCCAAAAGGCGTTATTGCCCGTTGGCAACTGCTGCGCAAGAATCAGGCCGAACGCGCGTTGAATACGACGTTGACTCGCAAGGAAGCGAAGACCTCCACTAGCCGCTAGGCTTATCCGTATCAAGGGAGAAACATTATGTACTTGACGCCGCAACACATCCTGCTTGCAGGGGCCACTGGCCTGACGGGTGAGCACTTGCTGGATCGCCTGCTTAACGAACCGACTGTCAGCCGTGTATTGGCGCCAACCCGTCGTCCGCTCGCAGAGCACCCTCATCTGGAAAACCCTGTCGGCGACGTCAATGCCCTTCTGTCGTCACTGGACGGCCAGGTCGATATCGCCTTCTGCTGCCTGGGAAGCACCATCAAGCAGGCCGGTTCACAGGATGCCTTCAAAGCCGTCGATCTGGATCTGGTCGTGGCTTTCGCCAGACGCGCACGCGAACTGGGTGCCCGGCATTTTCTGGTCGTGAGCGCCATTGGCGCAGACGCAACATCGAGTGTGTTTTATAACCGTATCAAAGGTGAGATGGAGCAGGCGCTCCGTGCTCAGGGCTGGCCGCAGCTAACCATTGCCCGCCCATCGCTGCTGGTCGGCAATCGCACTGAAACCCGCTGGGTTGAACAACTCGCGGCCCCTATTGCCAAGCTGATACCCGGCAAATATGGCGCCATAGAAGCCTGCCAACTGGCACGTGCCATGTGGCGACTGGCGTTGGAAGAGCAGGCGGGCGAGCGGATTGTCGAGTCGGATGAGCTTCGCAAGCTGGGCAAATAACGGCTCGTACGAGCGAAAGCTATAGACCGCCCGAGGCTTGAACACCCAAACCCAGCGCGGTCAGCACAGACAACGGTAGCAACAAGGTGTCGAGCACAGCGCTGCCAGGCAAATCCAGCCCCGGATAGCCCGGCGCCTCGGCACCGAACCGGCCCTTCGCGCAGCAACCGCCCTGCATGGCATACAGATCAAGGCGCGTGCCCGCGTATACGACGGGCGCGCCGGGCTGGGCAGCGTTGAGCGTACGCGCAGTGGCGCAGCCGGTCATTGCCAGCGCCAGCGCTATCAGCACCAGCTTATTCATCGCCACCCACATGGTGCTCACCCCAACGCGGGAGCATGTCCTGTGGAATGTTCAGCAGATTGAGAATGCGAGCGACGACGAAATCCACAAGGTCGTCGATAGTCTGCGGCTGATGATAGAAACCGGGAGACGCAGGCAGAATCACCGCGCCCATATTCGACAACTTGAGCATGTGCTCCAGATGGATGCTGGAAAACGGCGCCTCGCGAGGCACCAGAATCAGCTGACGACGCTCTTTCAGCGTGACATCAGCGGCGCGCTCGATGAGGTTGTTGCAAGCCCCGGTAGCAATCGCCGACAAAGAGCCGGTCGAGCATGGCACCACGACCATTGCACTGGGCGCGCCCGAACCCGACGCCACCGGCGACATCCAGTCGTCACGACCATATACCCGGATCTGCCCGGCTTCAGCACCGGTGTATTCGGTGAGAAATGCCTGCATCATCGTCGGCTTGGGCGGCAGGCGGACATCGGTTTCAGTCGCCATCACCAGTTGCGCTGCCTTGGATATCAGGAAGTGCACTTCACGGTCTTCACGCACCAGACAGTCCAGCAGACGCAGACCATATTGCGCACCGGAGGCGCCGGTCATCGCGACCGTAATGCGCTCCGGGCCGCTCATTTCAAGGCCTCGGCCAGCTTGCCGTGCAGCCCGCCGAAACCACCGTTGCTCATGATCACGATGTGAGTGCCCGGTTGAGCCTGGCTCGTGACCCGCGCAATGATTGCCTCGATGGAGTCGCAGACCACAGCAGGCACGGTGCAATCAGCGGCCGTCGCGCCAAGGTCCCAGCCCAGGTTGGCGGGCGCATACCAGACCACCTGATCAGCCTGCTGTACGCTTTGCGGCAGACCATCACGGTGCGCGCCGAGCTTCATGGAGTTGGAGCGCGGCTCGACCACGGCAATGATCGGCGCATCACCGACCTTTTTGCGCAGCCCGTCGAGCGTCGTAGCGATGGCGGTCGGGTGGTGGGCGAAATCATCATAAATCGTGATGCCGCGCACCTCGGCGACCTTTTCCATACGACGTTTGACGCTTTTGAAAGCGCTCAACGCCTGCACACCCAGCGACGGAACCACGCCTACATGCCGCGCAGCCGCAAGCGTTGCAAGAGCATTGGCAACGTTGTGCTGCCCCGTCATTCCCCAGTCGACTTCGCCCTGGACCTGACCGTCGAACAACACTTCAAAACGCGATCCGTCTTCGCTCAACAGCCGTGCCTGCCACTGCCCGCCTTCACCAGTGGTCTGCACCGGCGTCCAGCAACCCATCCCGATCACACGCGACAACGCGGGCTCGGTCGTAGGGTGGATCACCAGGCCTTCACTCGGGATGATGCGAACCAGATGGTGAAACTGACGTTCGATGGCTGGCAAGTCAGGGAAAATATCGGCGTGGTCGAACTCAAGGTTGTTGAGGATCGCCGTGCGTGGCCGGTAGTGCACAAACTTGGAGCGCTTGTCGAAGAAAGCGCTGTCGTATTCGTCAGCCTCGACCACGAAAAACGGCGTGTCGCCCAGCCGAGCGGACACTGCGAAGTTCTGCGGGATGCCGCCAATCAAAAAGCCGGGGCTCATGCCAGCATGTTCCAGTACCCAGGCCAACATGCTGCTGGTGGTGGTCTTGCCATGCGTACCGGCAACTGCCAACACCCAACGGCCCTGCAGCACATGGTCAGCCAGCCATTGTGGGCCAGACACATAAGGCAGGCCCTTGTTCAGGACATGTTCCACCGCGGGGTTGCCCCTCGACAACGCATTACCAATCACGATCAGATCCGGAACAGGGTCCAGTTGAGCGGGGTCATAACCCTGGGTCAGTTCGATGCCTTGAGCTTCGAGCTGCGTACTCATCGGCGGATAGACATTGGCGTCAGAACCCGTGACCCGGTGCCCCAACTCTTTGGCGAGCACCGCCAGCGAACCCATGAACGTGCCGCAGATACCAAGGATATGAATATGCATGACCAACCTCTCAGAACATCCGCGCAGGTTAACGTAGGGACGCTGAAATGGCACCCTGAGTTTGTCCGCGGCGTCGCGAAGCAGGGGCTTTTCGAAGCTCTGACATAAGCCTAAAGTTCAAACCACGGGCGGGCTGCAAATAGCCTACTCTTGAGAACTCCCTGCCAGACGCTTGAACGCTGAATCGATACAGACTCCCTCACAAAAAGAATCAGGAGACATCACCATGCGTTACGCTCATCCCGGTACCGAAGGCGCCATCGTCAATTTCAAGGAACGCTACGGTAACTACATCGGCGGCGAATTCGTTGCCCCGGTCAAAGGTCAGTATTTCACCAACACTTCGCCGGTTACCGGCAAGGCCATCGCCGAATTCCCTCGCTCCACCGCTGAGGACATTGATAAAGCACTGGACGCTGCACATGCTGCCGCTGCGGCGTGGGGCTCGACCTCGGTGCAGGCGCGCTCGCTGATTTTGCTGAAAATTGCCGACCGCATCGAAGCCAATCTCGAAACCCTGGCGATCACTGAAACCTGGGACAACGGCAAGGCCATTCGCGAAACCCTGAACGCCGATATCCCGCTGGCCGCCGACCATTTCCGCTACTTTGCGGGCGTATTGCGTGCGCAGGAAGGCAGCGCCGCCGAGATCGACGGCAATACCGTCGCTTATCATATCCATGAGCCGCTGGGCGTGGTCGGGCAGATCATTCCGTGGAACTTCCCGATTCTGATGGCCGCCTGGAAACTCGCGCCAGCGCTGGCGGCGGGCAATTGCATTGTGCTCAAGCCTGCCGAACAAACTCCGCTGGGCATCAGCGTACTGATCGAGCTGATTGGCGATTTACTGCCCGCTGGTGTGCTGAACATCGTGCAGGGTTATGGCCGTGAAGCGGGCGAAGCGCTGGCCAGCAGCAAACGTATCGCCAAAATCGCCTTTACCGGTTCGACGCCTGTGGGTTCGCACATCATGAAACTGGCAGCGGACAACATCATCCCGTCCACTGTGGAACTGGGTGGCAAGTCGCCGAACATCTTCTTCGAAGACATCATGAGCGCCGAGCCGGAGTTCATCGAGAAAGCCGCAGAAGGTCTGGTACTGGCGTTCTTCAATCAGGGCGAAGTCTGCACCTGCCCCTCCCGCGCGCTGGTCCAGGAATCGATTTATCCACAATTCATGGAAGCCGTCATGCGCAAGGTCGAGAAGATCAAGCGCGGCGACCCGCTGGATACCGACACCATGGTCGGTGCTCAGGCGTCCGAGCAACAATTCGACAAGATTCTTTCGTACCTGGACATCGCCAAGGGCGAAGGCGCCGAGCTGTTGACGGGCGGCAAGGTCGAGAAACTGGAAGGCGACCTGTCCAGCGGCTATTACATCCAGCCGACGCTACTCAAGGGCAACAACAAGATGCGCGTCTTCCAGGAAGAAATCTTCGGCCCAGTAGTCAGCGTGACCACGTTCAAGGATGAAGCCGAAGCTGTGGCCATCGCCAACGATACCGAGTTTGGCCTGGGCGCTGGCCTGTGGACCCGTGACATCAACCGCGCCTACCGCGTAGGCCGGGCGATCAAGGCGGGTCGCGTCTGGACCAACTGCTATCACCTGTACCCGGCCCACGCCGCGTTTGGTGGTTACAAGAAGTCCGGCGTCGGGCGCGAAACCCACAAGATCGCGCTTGAGCACTATCAGCAGACCAAGAACCTCCTGGTGAGCTACGACACCAATCCGTTGGGCTTCTTCTGATCGCCTGACATTCTTCCGACCGTGCACCCGGGAGCTGGGCTGATGTCCCGCCTCCGGGACGCGCTCCGGTCTTCCGGGAGCAGTCTGTACTGCGCACCAACGCTGTGCGCGATGCATGGACGCGAGGCGCTTCGCTGAGGCACAGCGCTCGCGAGGATGCCATTCAAGTCCCGTAAACTCGCACTCCCGGCCGGGATGGAGTATTAATTGCTTACATCGCTTCCCACAGTCGTTTGAACCGGGACGTCACCGGTTTGGCCGAAAGACTACGTCCACTGCAAGCAGCAGGACGTCATGGAGAATCTGTATGGCGAGCTTTTCCCATTCTGTCGGTGCGCTGACGTACCGTTTCGACAGCCTCAAAGAAGTCATGGCCAAAGCCAGCCCTGCCCGCTCTGGTGATTTTCTGGCTGAAGTGGCGGCGCAAAACGACGCCGAGCGCGTCGCCGCGCAGATGACGCTGGCCAATATCCCGCTCAAGCATTTTCTTGAAGAAGCGCTGATCCCTTATGAACAGGATGAAGTCACCCGCCTGATCATTGATACCCACGACACACAGGCCTTCTCGCCGGTCAGTCATCTGACCGTAGGCGGCTTTCGTGATTGGCTGCTCAGTGACCAGGCTGATGAAAGCAGCCTCAGCGCATTGGCACCTGGCCTGACGCCCGAGATGGCAGCGGCGGTGTCGAAAATCATGCGTGTGCAGGATCTGGTGCTGGTGGCACAGAAGATCCGCGTCGTGACCCGCTTCCGTAACACCGTGGGCCTGCGTGGTCGACTGTCGACGCGCCTGCAACCCAACCACCCTACCGACGACCCGTCTGGCATTGCGGCCAGCGTGCTTGATGGACTGCTGTACGGTAATGGCGATGCCATGATTGGTATAAATCCGGCCACGGACAGCACCTCTTCCATTGTCGCGCTGCTGGAAATGCTTGATGCGATCGTGCAGCGCTACGAAATTCCGACCCAGTCCTGCGTGCTGACTCACGTCACGACCTCTATAGAAGTGATCAACCGTGGCGTGCCTGTCGATCTGGTGTTCCAGTCGATTACCGGCACCGAAGCCGCTAATGCCAGCTTTGGCATCACTCTGAAGTTGTTGCAAGAAGGCTACGAAGCGGGCCTGAGTCTGAATCGCGGAACACTGGGCAAGAACCTCATGTATTTCGAAACCGGCCAAGGCAGCGCGCTGTCAGCCAACGCCCATCACGGTGTCGATCAGCAAACCTGTGAAACGCGCGCGTATGCGGTGGCCCGGCACTTCAACCCGTTTTTGGTCAACACAGTGGTCGGGTTTATTGGCCCGGAATACCTGTACAACGGCAAACAGATCATTCGCGCTGGTCTCGAAGATCACTTCTGCGGCAAATTACTGGGCGTGCCGATGGGCTGTGACATCTGTTACACCAATCATGCCGAAGCCGACCAGGACGACATGGAC
Source organism: Pseudomonas californiensis (assembly GCF_021147775.1). GTDB lineage: Bacteria > Pseudomonadota > Gammaproteobacteria > Pseudomonadales > Pseudomonadaceae > Aquipseudomonas > Aquipseudomonas californiensis. The sequence goes on along the minus strand of NZ_JAGTPK010000012.1, from coordinate 89,636 downwards.
ACCCTGCTGACCTTGCTGGGCGTTGCTGGAATCAACTTCATCATGGGCATTCCCGGGTCCGACGACATCATGCTCAACTACCAGACCACTTCATTTCACGACGCATTGTATGCCCGACAAAGCCTCGGCCTGCGCCCCGCCCCGGAATACGAAGCCTGGCTGGAACGCATGGGTATTTTCACTCAGGCCGATGGACGTGTGCGTTTCGGCGACAGCCTGCCACCGGCCTTTCGCCAGGCACTGGCGCATCTGGCATGAGCGAACGCCCCATGAACGATCAGGACAAACACGTCACCTCAGACACACTACCGCCCAATCCCTGGCTGGAGTTGCGACGCCTGACGCCTGCGCGCATCGCACTGGGACGCACTGGCACCAGCCTGCCCACCGCTGCGCAGCTGGACTTCCAGTTGGCTCACGCTCAGGCACGCGATGCCGTGCATCTGGCGTTCGATCATGAAGCGATCAGCGCTCAGTTAAAGGAAAAGGGCCGGGAATCGCTGCGCCTTCACAGTGCGGCCGCGGACCGTGACAGTTACCTGCAACGTCCTGATCTGGGACGACGCCTGAACGAAGAGTCAGCGCACCAGCTTCGCGAGTACGCCGCCTCTCACCCCGGCGGGCTGGACCTTGCGGTAGTGGTGGCTGACGGACTTTCTGCGCTGGCAGTTCATCGCCATGCGGTACCTTTCCTGACTCGCCTGGAAGAACAGGCCAATGCAGACGGCTGGAGTCTGTCGCCGGTGATCATGGTCGAGCAGGGCCGCGTCGCCGTAGCAGACGAAATTGGCGAATTGCTCGGCGCAAAAATGGTGGTAATCCTGATCGGAGAGCGCCCTGGACTCAGCTCGCCAGATAGCCTGGGGCTGTATTTCACTTACGCGCCCAAGGTCGGATTGAATGACTCTCACCGTAACTGCATTTCAAACATACGTCTGGAAGGCCTGAGCTATGCAATGGCTGCTCATCGCCTGCTTTATCTAATGCGCGAAGCCTGTCGTCGGCAGGTTTCCGGCGTTAACCTCAAGGATGAGGCCGAACTGAAGACTCTGGAATCAAGCGACGGCGCCGATAACTCAATCAACCCTGGCAGCAATTTCCTGCTCGACGGCCCTGCCGACCCGCATTAGATTGCGCTTTCTAAAGCTGCGAGGCAGCATCCCCAGAACCCTTTCAGGCGCGCTGCATTAGCCTATGCTGCATTAGCCTATGCTGCATTAGCCCATAGTGAAGTTGAGGCCCCCCATGCGGATAATCAAAGCCACCCTTGAACACTTGGACCTGCTCTGCCCGCTGTTCGTGAAATACCGCGAGTTCTATGGCGAAATGCCCTTCCCGGACTCGTCACGGGACTTTCTGGAAAAGCGCCTGCGCCGTGAGGAATCAATCATCTACCTGGCACTGGCAGACGATGATGACACCCGGTTACTGGGTTTCTGTCAGCTTTACCCAAGCTATTCCTCGCTGTCGCTCAAGCGCGTCTGGATTCTCAACGACATCTACGTGGCAGAAGATGCGCGACGCCAGCTGGTCGCTGATCACTTGATGAAAACAGCCAAGAAAATGGCCAAGGAAACCCAGGCTATCCGCATGCGCGTCTCCACCAGCAGCAACAACGAAGTCGCGCAGAAGGTTTACGAGTCCATCGGTTTCAAAGAGGACACCCAGTTCAAAAACTACGTACTGCCCATCCAGCCAGACTGACCGGCGACTCACGGGCGCACGACCTTTTCGGGCGCTCGCGACAGCCAACATTCACACCGCACAAAACCGTATCAAATCTTGACGGTCCCCTTGCTGCATTCTCCTTCTATAATGCCGCGCGTACTGCACACGTAGTTTCTTCCGCATGCGAACCTGCTCAGGGTTCTCGCCTCAGGTGCTTCAATGGAATTCAACCCGCTCGACCTCATCCTGCATCTCGACGTCTACCTCGACCTGCTGGTGACCAACTATGGCCCCTGGATCTACGCGATTCTGTTCGCGGTCATTTTTTGCGAAACCGGGCTGGTCATCATGCCTTTTCTGCCTGGCGACTCGCTGCTCTTCATTGCAGGCGCAGTAGCAGCCGGTGGCGGCATGGACCCGGTATTGCTTGCCGGGCTACTGATGTTCGCGGCAATTCTTGGCGACAGCACCAACTACGTCATCGGCCGTACCGCAGGCGAAAAATTGTTCAGTGATCCCAAGTCCCGAATCTTTCGTCGCGACTACCTGCTGCGCACCCAGGTCTTTTACGAGCGCCATGGCGGCAAGACCGTAACGCTTGCACGCTTTCTGCCGATCATCCGCACCTTCGCGCCGTTCGTTGCAGGCGTTGGCCGAATGGCCTACCCGCGCTTCGTGGGCTTCAGCGTATTGGGATCGATCCTGTGGGTCGGCAGCCTGGTCACGCTGGGCTATTTTTTCGGCAACGTCCCTTTCATCAAGAAAAATCTGACGCTTCTGGTGTTGGTCATTATCGTCCTGTCGTTGCTGCCGATGATCATAGGCCTCGTCCGCAGCCGCACAGGCCGTTCTGTCGACGCCCGCTGAACCATGTGGTCATTCCGTCACTGGCGCAGGCAACGCACGCTGGCTAAAAACCCGGTCGCCCCACAGTTGTGGCAAGCGATCCGCCAGCGTTTGCCGATCCTTGACGGTTTGAGCGACGAGCAGGCATCGCAGCTGTGCGATGCCTGCATCCTGTTTCTCGAAGACAAACACCTGACGGCGCTGCCGGGCGTAGAGCTGGATGATGAGCAACGCCTGTTCCTCGCGGCACAGGCCCAACTTCCGTTACTGAGTCTGGGTGACCTGAACTGGTATCAGGGCTTTCACGAGATTGTGCTGTACCCCGAAGACTTCGTCAGCCCGCAACGCCATCGCGACGCCAGTGGTATAGAGCACGAATGGGACGGCGAACACAGTGGCGAGGCCTGGTACCAGGGCCCGGTCATTCTGGCTTGGCCCGGCGTGCTGTCCAGCGGCGACTGGGACGCCTATAACCTGGTGATTCACGAGCTGGCGCACAAACTCGACATGCTCAACGGCGAGGCCAACGGCCTGCCGCCGCTGCACAGCGACATGCGGATCACCGACTGGGCCAGCGCCATGCAAAGCGCTTACGACGACCTGAACCGCCAACTGGACCTGGACCCTGAAGTCGATACCGTCATCGACCCGTATGCGGCGCAAGACCCCGCCGAGTTCTTCGCTGTGACCAGTGAATACTTCTTCAGCGCCCCGGACCTGCTCCACAGCTCTTATCCCGCTGTCTACGCGCAACTGAAAGCCTTTTATCGACAGGACACACTGGCGCGACTCAAGGCGTTGCAGCAGCAGGATCCGGCCTATCAAAGCCATCACCATAGCCACCATTGATCCAATGTCGCGCGTGGCAACCAAAACAGAATATGCCTATAATTCGGACCACTTTTTGGCGGTTCGCGCCAAAATCTGTCTGGTCAACTATGGGGGCAATGCCCAATGAGCTACAGCAAGATTCCGGCAGGCAAAGACCTTCCGAACGACATCTACGTCGCGATCGAAATCCCGGCCAACCATGCGCCGATCAAGTACGAAATCGACAAAGACACCGATTGCCTGTTCGTTGATCGCTTCATGGCCACCCCAATGTTCTACCCGGCCAACTACGGTTTCATCCCCAATACCCTGGCTGACGATGGCGACCCCCTCGACGTGCTGGTCGTGACGCCTTACCCGGTTTCTCCTGGCTCGGTCATCCGTGCACGCCCGGTCGGCATCCTGCACATGACTGACGATGGCGGCGGCGATGCCAAGGTTATTGCGGTGCCGCACGACAAGCTGTCCCAGCTGTATGTTGATGTGAAAGAGTACACCGACCTGCCAGCGCTGCTGCTTGAGCAGATCAAGCACTTCTTCGAGAACTACAAGGATCTCGAAAAAGGCAAATGGGTCAAGATCGAAGGTTGGGGCAACGCTGATGCTGCCCGCGCCGAAATCATGAAATCGGTTGAAGCATTCAAAGGCTGATCATCGATCCCCTTTCGGGATACCTCAAAGCAGGTATCCCGATTCATCACCCATACCGCCCCCTTCTTGTAACTTCGCCATCGAAACAACCAACCGGCCGCGAACCTGACCGTACAGATACCTGGCGCCTTCAAAAAAGACGTTTAGAAATACGCCGATCGCCATGGCCGTAATAAACACTTCGTTAATGCCCGTATAGCCAAGGTAAACGTGACACCCCGCGTTTAATCCAATCTCAGCGATTACGGAATGGGACCACAGGATATTCATATAGTCTGTAATCCCATTAGCCGCAACGGTCTGGGGATAATGTCGATCTCAACACCTCGTTCATTTAAAGGAGGTCATACCCGCCGTAAACTTCACCCCATGAATACATCAGGTGATCGACTACGCGTCCTCCTAAGGGAGTGCCATCTCACTGCGACTGATTTTGCCGCCAACCGCAAAATCACCCCGCAACACGTCAATAATTGGTTCAAACGCGGTGTGCCCATGGCACGTATTGACGAGGTGGCTGAACTATTAACCGTCAACGCCCGCTGGTTACGCACAGGCGATGGCCCCAAACACCCTTCTGACTCCGCCAATGAAAACACCGGCGGCGAAACCCGTCTGATCAGCCATCAGGGAAAAAACGTTCTGCGTGGGGACGTGGAAATTCAGATATTCAAGGAAATCGAGTCCACCCACGGCGTCGGTAAAACCGTCCTCGCCGAAGCGCCCGGGCAGAAAATCCGTCTCCCGTTGCAAGTGCTGCAGACCATGGGCATCGATGCTAAAAACTGCATGTGCGTGGCCATGGTCGGCAACAGCATGGCAGACAAGGTTCAGGACGGCTCAATACTCGGTGTAGACCGCGAGCTCACCCAAGTCATCGACGGGGAAATCTACGCGATCGAGCACGGCGGCATACTGCGTGTGCGCTATCTCTATCGCCAGCCCAACGGCGGCCTGCGACTGCGAAGCCACAACGATGTCGAATACCCCGATGAAATCTTCAGCGCCGAAGACATAGAACGCGAAAACATCCGCATTCTGGGATGGGTGTTCTGGTGGTCTACGTTGAACAGCCGCCGTAACGCCATGTTACTGCTGTGACGTCGCTGGCGTGACACTCAAGTCTGGGCAGAAGTGGCAAACCCCGGTATCCTGTCGGCCATCTGAACGCATCAACGCCCATGGCAAACGATGTCAGAACACGGCAAACGACACCTCTGCCCTGTTACCTATCAGCATCCCTTGCGGACGCAAACTGTTGCAGGCGATTGCGGTTTACCAAAAATAAACCAGGATTGCCCACGAGAAGCCGGCCACAAGCCGGCTTTTTAATGCCTGTAATAATTTATCACAGCCCCTGGAGGTTCGTCCTCAAGCTGCAGCACCCTTGGCATCGCAACCCTAAGTCCGATGAGAATCAGGGTGAGTTACCTTCCTGATCTTTCTCCAGTAAGAGCGCAAGGTTTTTGCAAGACCAGGTGCGTTACTGAACAGGATGATGGATGCCAGCGAAACCCACCAATTGAGTCGCATACAGCTCAGCACGTATTGATTGAACCAGATGTCCGCAAGCCGTAAACGGTAGCTCCACGAGCCCGTCAGAGGCAGGCGCTCAATATCCGAAGCGGTATAAAGTGTCTTCGCGGCAGAGGCGACGATGAAAAACCGTTCCGGGAAATCTACACCAGCCTTGTCGTGGTCCAGTACCGTGAAGTTAAGCCTCAGGACGCAATCCCAGAGCTTCAAATTGCCCAAGCGGACCTGGCAAGGGCGATTCAATCGAACGTTAATACCCTGCTTCTGCATCGCGCCCAGCATTAAACTCTGCTCTGCAATACGGTAAGCGGCAGAGAACCCTACGAAATTACCAAGTGGATTACGAAACGGCCGATGGTGAAGAATGTCTTCTTTTTTGAGCAACGGCTGATCCCACAGCGCGAGCATGGCTTCTCGGGTGCCGAACTGAACCAGATCAGAAATATGGAACAACAGCGGTACTCGCCTGGGATTACGAATAAAGAGCGTTGTCATGGTGACAGGAAGGTCGAACAGCTTTTGCGGTCCAACCTCAGATACTGGCAGGCCGATCACCGCCAGAGCAGCGCTGGTCAAATTATGATCGGCGCGAAACTTCATGATGTAGGGCCTGGTCGAGGCCTGAATACCTGCCAAGGTCGATTTCAACATGCGATTGGTATTGATCTGATTGCCCGACTGCTCGACAAAGCAACCAGGGTCTTCCAAACGCAGGATTTTTTCAGCCTGGACTCCAGAGGTATCCTCATGATCCCAGGTCGATACGATGATTTCCGCCTCAGGCAGATACTTTCTGATTGAGGAAATGCACGTGAAAATATTTCTTTCGGGGCTGAGCTGACGGCACAACGGCCCTTGAATGATGACGCTTATTACTCTGGAATCAACAACTGCTAATTGACGCATAAACTTTATATCTCATAAACATCTAAAAACCCACTCAAGGCCAAGTAATCTGGCAAGCGCACGCCTAGCCTATCGACAATAACTGCAGATAGCTTAAAACGAGCTTAAACCATGCGCCTCAGAATTCGATACAGCCCGAAAATGAAAAGTTTGACGAAGCGGAGAATCACCGCCGGCAAAGGCAAACTGGCGAAAAGCCTTTCCGCATAGGCTCGTAAATACATCCTCTTCACCTGATACAGGCTAGCGCCTTGCTCCTCACTCAGAGGTAAATTATTAAACGAAGCATTAAATGCTCTTGCAACATTACAAAGGTGAACGGCTGGCAAGGTAATCACCAAGTTGCATTTACGAAGTCGCGGACTGACATAGTTGTAACGGCCAAGCTTTATTATAAAATCAAGGTATATAGATGCATCATATTGATCGAAATCGATCAGTATCCAGTCAGCATCAGCGGTGCCTATACAGTGGGCTATTCTATTAGGTTCAACACTGCCAACAGTAGGAGAGAGAAAATTTGCGAGAACAAAATTCACATAGACTTCTGGCTGCGCTTCGCCGGGCAGCTCAGACAGGTTGTAATATTGATCTACAACCACCACGGGCGTTACCCTTGAAGGTTCAAATTGGATACGAGACAACTCATTGATTAACGCCTGACGGTCAGCCTTTAAATTGCTGTGAGACACGACAAATATATTCACTTCGGGCCCTTGGCATAAGACTTGAAGGGCGTAGAATTATAAATAGCCCTTACTGCCCCACGGAAACTCTCAAAATAGAATATATGGTCGTTACTGTAATAAGCGCGCAGAGCTGAGAGCAAAATACCTGGGAGCGACAGCGCCTCGACATGGAAGAAGTCGCTCAAGTCGTCTGCAAACCAAGACTGGGAAGCGCGCTGACGAAGCATATTACAGATTTCTGCACTGTGGATAATCAGGTTCTGCTTGGCTTGTACCGGATCCACCATAAAATGGCGAACCAGGAGTTCTTTACTGGTACAGCTCATCTGATCCATGAGAATGAGCCTTTCAAAGTCACCAATAAACTCCTCAACCGTTTCAATATCATTTTTAAACGCAGACTGGTGAATAATACTGTTGATCAGCTCCAGCCATGCCCGGGGGCTCATACCTGCCGCGCCAGTCGGAATAGTGACCGTAGTTGAAACCACCGAGTATTTGGCAGCAAATTGGCGGAGCTTGCTCAATGCAATCTCACTGGAAACCCTTACAAGCGGTTTCTTTTTTAACATCGAAAGATTCCGTGGACCGGTCAGTGCATTGCCCCCTGACACAGACTCTACGCACGCATTGCACCCTAAAAGCGCTCTTGAAGTAATTGATTGTGTAATACCGAATGGATTTACGCGGCTTGGAATACCCGATTTTGATGCACGCAGTGCATGTTCAATATCTTCAAACTCAACCCAATAAAGAGATTGATCCAGTGGAAAGCTATTCCAAACCTCCTTGCGGCATATATAAAGGCTGCCAGTTGGATAGTTGAAGTCGCTATTGTAACGCATCGGGTTGGCGAATCGAAATCCGGTGCGATCCACTTCAGTAAAAATTGAAGGGGCAAACGCGACTGCCTTACCGCTGTTCCGATGTAATCCCAACAATCCTTGAGCAATTTCCCCCATCACCATCCCGTAATCAGAGTATCGACGGGGATGCATGCTGAACGGATTGTCAAAGAACATGCTTTGCAGGGTCATCAGTGGATAGCGCGGCCCAAAGCGACGAACCATTTCTCCGAAGTGTTTGGGCAGGAATACGCGGTCATGCAGGATCACGAGATTGTTGCACCGAGCTTCCTGAGCAAGGCGATTCTTCTTTTTGCAGATCTGTACGGGCGGCGCAGTGATGTCTTCGCCAACAATTCTAACCTTGTCAAAATAGGCGAAGTTGCTGCCAGGCGTACCGCACAGGAGTATTTCCTTGTCAGGAATGTCGATCTCCAGAATGCGCTTCACGACGGCGTTCAGAACCGTAGCATCCTCGGGACCAACCGGAATGCCGAAGGTCCAGCTGTCGAGGTCATCATTGGATTCTGCGGCAAGTCTGGACACTTTTTCGTAGGTAACCGAGGTCGCTGAGCGTGAGACGACCTTAAGCGACGCTGAAAAGTATTCACGATCCAGATAACACTCGAAGGGCGTGTCCTCCATGACCGTGACGGTCTGACCGACATGCAGGAAATGAGCTCCGTCCCACAGCAATAAAGGCGCCAGCGGCGAATCGCTTTGAACACCGAAAAAGCAGAACGCCCCGTCACCATAAATCGCCAAAGGCCGTTGCGCTGCATGCAGTCCCTTGAGAACGGTATCGGCCTTTCTGGAGGGGTGCTTGCGGAAGGATATGAAGTTCGAGCACCCGAGTGGCAATTGCAACTCAGCAGGAAGGTGACGTAACGCGTTCGCAGACATGTAACCAAGACGCGGATGATGATTGAGATGAATGCTCTGCATATTCAGACGATGTACTTGTCATCAAGGGCGCCCGGCAGCTTCACGACTACCGTAATGGCATCGGTGAGCGCCTCGAATGCCGTTATGTCACCAGGCGCCAGAGCGATGATGTCACCTTCACCCCAAAGCTGATCACACATCCGGACCGAACCTGAAAGCACGACCGTCAGCTCGGTTGCGACCTTGTGATAGTGAGCTGCTTCCCTGTCTCCTGCCTTGTAATGCTTGACTCCAACCTCACAGGATTGGGTACTGAAAACAGCAGGCTCAAATCCACCCACAAACCACCCTTTGACCATGTTTTCCAGCCTTGCCGTTTTCATCGAGCATCACCTGTTTCGAAGGCATGAAGCTGAGTTTGGGTTTTTAACGGACGATAGTGGTGAGGCTCGACGCGACACGTGCCTATATTCTTGTGTTGAAGCACCAGCTCATTCAGTACAGGCGCAATGAAAAAATTGTCATTGACCCTCGCATCTTTGCGAATCATGTTTTTTGCTGCAGAAACAAAAAGTGAACCCGACTTGAACCAGTACATACCCGCGACCGCATTCGCGCTGATCGGCTTCTTTTCGGCAGCTTCGATAACACGGTTCTCGGCGTCCAGACGAACAAACGAGTAGCGAGGGTGCAGGGAATTGAATATCACGACACCTGCATCGTCACCGTTCTTGCGGAAGGCACTTACGATGTCGGTCAGTGAAACCTCCAGCAGGTCGCTGACGCCAAGAATCAGCAGCTCGTCGCTGTTGTCTATCTGCTCACTCGCGAGAAGCGCAGTGCATGCAGCGCCTTGGGTCGTGCTGTGAAGGGGAAGAACACTGGCCGAGGGGTGCATCTGCTCAAGCATGTGACGCAAATGCAGGCGGGAAATGTCCCCGTTAGAAAACGTGCAGATAATCTTTGCGGGATAGAGCTTCGCGCAGTTATCAATCAAGGAATGGATCAGCGGCTTGCCATTGTGCTCACGCAGGTACTCAGGGTATTCACCATCGCCAAGTGCCACGTCGGCTCGTTTGCCTGAAAGCAGAAGGATATTCAATGTACTCACGAGACAGTCACCGTTTCGAAGTTGAGCGCTGTTATTTTTTCGAGAATGTTGGTGAGGTTCACATCAGACGTTTCAGTCACGACCAAGACGTGTGCACCGGAAGCCCTGGCGGCCTTGATGCCGTTCTCGTTGTCTTCAACAATCAGGCACTCTTCGGGCGTCAGGCCCAGATCAAAAATGGCTTTGGTATAAATATCAGGGGCAGGCTTGGCGCGTGATACATCCTCGTTGGAAAGCTGGAGGTCCAGATATCGACTCAGATCAGCTTTGTCCATCATCACCTCGACGGTGTTGCGGATAGAGTTGGACGCAACCGCAAGCTTGTAGCCCAGGTTCTTGAGCGATGACAGCGCATACTGGTGCACGAATGTCGGCTTGCATTGCCCATGAACGATCTCCATGGTGTACAGCTGCTTCATCTCATTGATGAACGCGTGCAAGCCGGTCGGCAGATCGCGCTCGACACTCAACATGTCCAGTTTGCGCGACGTTGGCAGACCATCGTAATCGGTCAGATGTTCGTGTCGGCTGATGTTGTAGCCAAACAGATTAAGCGCCTTGTTCAGAGCGTTGTAATGCCACTCTTTGGCCTCGATGAGAACACCATCCATATCGAAAATAACTGCCTTGATCATGACTGCCTCACTTGAAAAAATTAGCTGCATCTTCGGGTAGATCGGTGCACAGCGTTACTCCACTCTCGGCCTTGAATTCGAGCAACTGCTGCCACAACGCTGCACTGTTACGTTGGTGAAGTTCAGGAGAGACAATGCAGACTGGCTTGCCTTGGGAGAGAAGATCGCCAACGACTTTGTTGGGGAACCACTCGGTGCCAAAACTATCAAGCCAGACACCTGCGGCGCTTTCGAGCCAGGCGGCCACTGGCTCCACGTCACTGAGCCGTGTGTACGCAGGAAGAAGCGCTTGAAAGTAGCTGCGCATGTCAGGAACAGCCATATCGAAGGCGAACCAATTGGTGTGCCCATGGCGGGAAAACGTCTTTTTTAGCGACTGAGCCAATCCGTCTGCTTTGACGTTGATCGCGAGCGGCAGATTTCTCCCTGCCATCAGCTCAAGTAAATCGTCGAGAGTCATCTCGTTACCGGCGGGCATGTCGTGCGAAATCACCAGTTCCCCGGCGACATCTCGTACATCGGTCTCGGTGCCAAAACCCAGGTCGAATGATCGATGGAATGCTTCAGGCAGATTCCTCTCCGGCTTTTGCAGCCAGTAGCCACGGTGGCTGATTATCCGCATATCAGCCTTCGGCACGTGAGCAGGCGCGCTCACTTAACGGCAGCGACAGGAAATGATTCAAATCTGCCGGAATACCGAGGCCATACATCCCATGACCTTCAGAACCAATACTGTAGTGAATAATTCTAGCGCCCCGCTCAATGAGCTCGTTATAGGCAGGTGCGACATAGAACTCGCCGTTGACACGAAGATTTTTGGTGAACATCGACTCGATCGCGGTGATCAGTTGGTCTCCGCGTCGGAAATTATAAATCCCGACAGTCGCCTCATCGGAGATGACTTCCTTCTCAACGACATTATTGACATGCCCATCAGCATCAAACCCAACGAATGACCATTTTGCATCCGAGGCTTTCATTGTCATGATCAAGCCATCTGCAGCGCTTTCATGCAACGCGTGCAAATAATCGTCAATATCAACATCAACATACTGATCACTATTGGCAATCATGACAGGCTGGCTCATATCGATGCTGTGCCTTGCCGCATATACAGTGCACGCTGCACCTTCAGTCAACCCATACAACTCTAAGATGTCACAGCCGGGCGCCCAGGCTTCGAGCTTTTTTCTTAACGCGTAGGACACGACATGCGACGCCTGACAAACAAAAATAAACTTGTGTGGACAGTCCGGCGTCAAATTATCAATGACCAATTTGATCATCGGAACACCATGTACAGAAATCAAAGGTTTCGGATCTTTATACCCAGCCACAGCAAAGCGACTTCCGGCTCCAGCCATTGGAACAATAATCTACAACATGATAATCCTTTAAGTATTCAGCCATGCCAATCCGACGCGAAAGCTTGATAGATGTAGAATCAATAACTACCTTGATCGATAACCCTGCCGCGCTCGAGGGTCAAGTAACGCTGACAGAAAGCACGCCCCTCCTCCACTGCGTGGGTGACAAGAATCAATGCCATTCCATCATCCTGCATACTCCGGATTCGAACATGGCATTTTTTCTTGAACGCTTCATCACCCACAGCCAACACCTCGTCTGCAAGTAATGTTTGTGGTTCGACATGGACCGCTACCGAAAAACCCAACCGCATGTACATACCCGACGAATAGTTTTTGACCGGGGTATCAATGAATTCACCCAACCCGGAAAAATCAATAATCTCGTTGAGCCTACCCCGTATTTCCTTGTTGCTCAGCCCAAACAGACTTGCGTTGAGGTAGATATTTTCCTCGCCCGTCAGCTCAGGGTGGAATCCCACACCGATTTCAATCAAGGGAGCGACGCGGCCGACGGTAGCAAGACGTCCGCTGGAGGGCAAAAGGATCCGGGAAACCATCTGCAGCAACGTACTTTTGCCTGATCCATTATGGCCAACCAGCGCTAATGACTCGCCTTTTCGCAGCGTGAACGAGACGTCATTGACGGCGCTGAATACCTCCACGCGTTCGCGACATTCAGCATCAAAGAGCCCCATGAATTTTTTCTTGAGTCCCCCTCGATTATGACGAAGAGTGAATTGCTTGGTCAGGTTCTCTGCGCTGACAACAATATCGCTCATAAATACTCCACGATGTGATCAACCTTGCGGAACAGGGCGAGACCTGTAACAAGAGATATAAAACCCAACAACATGCACAGCGTCAAATTGACGGCGTTCGGAATGACACCCTGATGGAGAATTTCGTTGAAACTGTTGAAATAAAGTGCTAACGGATTGTAGGCAGCAACGCTGGCAATACCGGCAGGCAGAGAGGATGTCATCCATACAATAGGCGTTAACCAGAACACCAATGGCAAAAATACATCCATCAAATGCTTGGCATCGCGGACTGTGACCTGGATGACACTCAATGCCAAACCAATCCCCATGATAAGTGCCATATAAGAAAGCAGCACCAGGGGATAAAACAGCAATGCAACCGTCACAACCCCACCCAGAAACTTGAACAATGCAGCATAGACGACCATGCAGCCGACCCAGAACACAAGGACTGTAATCGCACCTGACAGCGGCAGGAGTATCCGTGGAAAACGCAATTTACGGATCAGGTTGCTGTTATTGATCAGCCACTCACCGCTTTGAGTGAGCGTTTGCGCCAGAAGCATCCAGTGGACAATACCTGTGATCAAGTGAAGTGCAAAACGGTCTAGACCACTGGGTAAAATATAGGTAAATACAGTGTAATACGTGAGTGTTACTACCAGGGGATTACCCAACGACCACATGAAACCTAATGTAGCGCCCATGTAGCGAATCTTGATTTCCTTTGCCACAAGATTAAAGACCAGGTCTCGCCACTGAATGACGCCTGTTTTTTTTATTAACGACATGGAATGTCCCGTAGTCAAGAGAGACTGAGTTCAACTATTCACTACAGCATGATGATCATCTGTGTTCCTATCATTTACTGCTTCGAGCCATGATCTATTTTTTTGCCTGCAAAGGGCTATAAGACACGGCCTCAAGGACTGTAGGAATATTCCATGATTTTCCACGGCGCTTAAATGAACCTCTATGCTGGCCGCAAACCCCTTCGATTCCCGAGGTGCTACCCGATGATGCCGCCAGCGGATAAGGTAGATGGCTGAAGCGGTTGAGCTGCCCGGATGCATGAGCTGTCTCATGGAAACGGCGCCCTGCCAATGACTGACGTGACACGAGAGGTTCACTCATGACAACCACCCCGTATACCCCGCCCAGGGTCTGGCAGCACGAAACGTCCTCAGGCGGCACGTTTGCCAGTATCAACCGCCCTGTCGCCGGGCCGACGCATGACAAGGAGTTGCCCGTCGGCAAGCATCCGCTCCAGCTTTATTCGCTGGCAACGCCCAACGGCGTGAAAGTCACCATTTTGCTGGAGGAGCTTCTGGCGCTGGGTCACAGCGGCGCCGAATACGATGCCTGGCTGATCCGTATTTCAGAGGGTGATCAATTCTCCAGCGGTTTTGTCGAGGTCAATCCAAACTCCAAGATACCTGCACTCGTAGACCGTAGTCATGAGACCCCAGTCCGGGTATTCGAGTCAGGCTCAATCCTGCTTTATCTGGCCGAGAAATTTTCCAGCTTTCTGCCTGCCGACTTGGCAGGACGTACCGAAACCTTGAACTGGCTGTTCTGGCAGATGGGTGCGGCACCTTATCTGGGTGGCGGTTTCGGACATTTCTATGCCTACGCGCCGGAGAAAATGGAATACCCGATCAACCGCTTCGCGATGGAAGCCAAGCGTCAGCTCGATGTGCTGAACAGGCGCCTGGCCGAAAGCCGTTATCTGGCGGGCGACACTTACACCATCGCAGACATTGCCGTCTGGCCCTGGTACGGCGCGCTGGTGCAGAACGCGGTTTACTCGGCGGCTGAGTTTTTGTCCGTGCATGAGTATCCACACCTCATCCGCTGGACTGAGGAGATCGCCGCGCGGCCGGCCGTCATCCGTGGCAAGAAGGTCAACAGGACCTGGGGCGAAGAGTCTGGTCAGGTATCGGAGCGGCACCAGGCCTCTGACCTGGATAGATGAGACACGAAGTTACGGCAACATGTCGGTAAATAGTTATGCAATGGAGGCTTATGGAGGTCGGTTAGAATCCGCCGCCTCCATAAACTGCCCACGGGCGCGCACACATGCCCTCGCTTACCCCTGCTCAACCGTCTGCGAACGACCGCTTCGATGAAGTATTGGCCATGATCCAAACGGCCCGCCAGCACGCTGCAAAAGCGGTCAATACACGCCTGATCGAGCTGTACTGGCAGGTAGGCGCCTACATCAGCCAGAAGATCGAAAAAGCCGAATGGGGTGATGCGGTGGTCACTCAACTGGCCGAGCATCTGGCACGAACTCAGCCGGGGTTGCGTGGTTTCACCCGGCGAAACCTGTTCCGCATGCGGCAGTTCTACGAGATTTATCGGGATAACGAGAAAGTGTCAGCAGTGCTGACACAATTACCATGGACCCATCACCTGATCATTTTCGGGCAAAGCAAGCGCACGGAAGAGCGCGAGTTCTACGTGCGCATGTCGATCCAGGAGAAGTGGTCAAGCAGGGAGCTCGAACGCCAGTTCAAGAACGCCCTGTTCGAACGCAGCGTCACCCAACCAGCCGCAGCTTCTGCTCTCTTGAAGCAGACCAGACCCGCAGCGCTTGACGTATTTCGCGACGCGTACATGGTCGAATTTCTGGACTTGCCTGCCGGTCATGCCGAAGTCGACCTGCATCGAGGCCTGTTGCTTCACCTGAAAAACTTCCTTATCGAACTGGGTCGGGATTTTTGCTTCGTCGGCTCTGAATACCCCGTGCAAGTCGGCGGACGGGATTTTGCACTTGATCTGCTGTTTTTCCATCGAGGGCTCAATTGCCTCGTGGCGTTTGAACTCAAGGTGGGCTCGTTCGAACCGGAATACCTGGGCAAGTTGAATTTCTATCTGGAAGCGCTCGATCAGAACGAGCGCAAACCTCATGAAAATCCGGCCATTGGCGTGCTGCTGTGCGCCAGCAAGAACGATGAGATGGTTGAGTACGCGCTCAATCGCTCGTTGTCACCCGCCCTGATCGCCGAATACCAGACACGACTGCCGGACAAACAATTGCTCTTGGCCAAGCTCCAGGAGTTTTACGCGGTGAACAGTTCGTCGCAGGAGGATTGATGACGGCTGATCCAGCCAAGTCATTGAGGTGAACAGCCAGCACGCGCTCATATGAATGGGCGCCCCACTCCCTCCTGTGAGCCATCCTTTGGTAGCCTTGTCAGGTAAGCACTTCGCCATCGGACTGATCGAGCGCAAGCAGCCGGGACTCTGGCTACCCCTGACCTGCCCGCTTTCGCACACACGGAGCATCAAATGCCGCAAGACAAAGACCCTCGCGCCCATACTGCGCTATCGCAACGTGGCCGCAGCGCTACCAGCGGCGCGGGGCTTTCGGTCAATCCGCCGGTCGTTCGCCTGAGTACCGTGCTGTTCGACAGCCTTGCCAGTCTGCGTGAAGCTGAGGTTCTGACTGCCGGGCCTGAGCGCTCCCTGACTTACGGTGCCAACGGCAACCCCACTGCATTTGCACTGCAGGACCTTGTCTCCGAACTCGAAGGTGCGCATGGTACGTGCTTGTACCCGACAGGGCTGGCAGCGGTGGCGCAGATGTTCCAGGCATTCCTGCGGCCCGGTGATCATGTGCTGATTACAGAGTCGGTCTACGGCCCCGTACGACGGCTGGTCAGGACGATGCTGACAGCATTCGACATCCAGTTCGATTTCTACGCGGCCGACGGCAGCGATGTGGAATCGATGATCAGGACCAACACGCGCATGATCTACGCCGAAGTGCCGGGCTCACTGACCTTCGACCTGTGTGACCTGCCTGCCTTGTCACAATTGTGCAAAGCAAACGACCTGTTGCTCGCTGTGGATAACTCCTGGGGCTCAGGCATTTTGTATAAGCCGCTTGAGCTGGGTGCGGACATTTCATTGATGGCCCTGACCAAGTACGTGGCGGGGCATTCCGACGTGATGATGGGCAGCGTCAGTACGACCGAAGTGCACTGGAAGGCGCTCAAGACCATGAACACCGCGGTGGGCAATACCGTCAGTCCTGACGATGCCTATCTGGTACTGCGCGGCGCTCGCAGTCTGGCAGCACGAATGGCCATGCATGAACGCCACGCGATGCAGGTCGCACAATGGCTTCAGGACCAACCACAGGTTGCACGGGTTCTGTACCCGGCGCTGCCGACCGATCCGGGTCACGCTATCTGGAAGCGGGACTTTCATGGCTGCAACGGGTTGCTCAGTTTCGAGTTCACAACCACCGATCGCCAGGTGCTGGATCGATTTGTCGACGCGTTGACGCTGTTCGGTATCGGTTATTCGTGGGGCGGCTTTGAAAGTCTTGTCACAGAGGTTGAACATCACGGCCCGAGCAAGGGCTACGGCCCTATGCTGCGATTACAGATCGGCCTTGAAAGCCCAGATGACCTGATCGCCGACCTGCAGGCCGGTTTCACGGCAGGGTGAGCGGCGCAGAACGCTCTGCAAGCCCCCTTTACAGGCACCTTGCCGACCGCGCGCAGGTCGGCGTCATTTGCCCGGAGGCCCTCGCTCTGCTAGTGTCGCTCGGTTCAATACCTACCGGAAAACGCTCCTAATGGCCCGCAAGAAAGCTGCACTGGATTTCGAACAATCCCTCGCTGATCTGCAAACACTGGTAGAGCGGCTGGAGAATGGTGAACTGTCGCTCGAAGATTCGCTGACGGCCTTCGAGCAAGGTGTGCGCCTGACGCGTGACTGCCAAAGCGCACTCACTCAAGCCGAACAGAAGGTACAGGTATTGCTCGAACGTGATGGTGAACTGGCTGAAGAGCCGTTTGACGACACGGAATTGCCTGAATGATCGCGAGCTATCAAGCGCAAAGCCAGGTTCGCGTCAACGCGGCACTTCAAGCGCTGTTTCAGGCGCCCGGCCCGGAGCTCGATCGTCTTTATGACGCGATGCGTTATAGCGTGATGAACGGCGGCAAACGCGTGCGCCCCCTGTTGGTATATGCAGCCTGTGAAGCTCTCGGTGGTGTTCCGGATGATGCCAACGGCGCGGCCTGTGCGGTTGAGTTGATCCATGCCTATTCACTGGTGCATGACGATTTGCCAGCCATGGACGATGACGACCTGCGCCGGGGCCAGCCGACCACTCACAAAGCGTTTGATGAAGCCTGCGCGATTCTGGCCGGTGACGGCCTGCAGAGCCTGGCGTTCACCGCTCTGCTCGACCCCGGTCTGACGTCGCGGGATGCTGAAACACGCTTGCAAATGGTCAGTACGCTGGCGGCAGCGGCAGGGCCATCCGGCATGGTGGGCGGCCAGGCCATTGACCTGGGCTCGGTAGGGCTCAAGCTTGATCAAGCGGCACTTGAATACATGCATCGCCACAAGACAGGCGCGTTGATCGAGGCCAGCGTCAGGCTCGGCGCACTCGCCAGCGGCCATGCTGATCAGACCCGACTGAATGCCTTGCAAGCGTATGCAAGGGCGGTTGGATTGGCTTTTCAGGTGCAGGACGACATCCTCGACGTAGAAAGCGATACCGCCACACTGGGCAAACGTCAGGGTGCGGATATCGCTCGCGACAAGCCAACCTACCCGGCATTGCTGGGCCTTGATGCAGCCAAGAGCTATGCCGTGGATCTAAGGGATCAGGCGCTGTATGCGTTGCAGACCTTTGACGGCGCCGCCGAGCCTCTGCGCGACCTGGCCAGATACATCGTCGAGCGTCGTCACTGATCGCGATACCGACTATCGAAATCCGATGAATCAACTGAGGTTCATCGGGTCACAGTCATCAGGTCCGGTGCACTTCGGACGCCACTGATGCACTTCATGGGCAGCTTGCGATGCATAAGGTAAACTGCCGCCTCTTTTACTAATAACGATTCGCCTGATGCCCACGACGTTCAAAGACATTCCCCGCGAGCGCCCGGTTACGCCGTTGCTCGACCGCGCCAACACACCGGATGGCCTGCGCCGCCTGGCTGAAGCCGAGCTGGAAACCCTGGCCGATGAACTGCGCCTGGAACTGCTCTACTCCGTGGGCCAGACCGGAGGGCACTTTGGTGCCGGCCTCGGCGTCATCGAGCTGACCATTGCGCTGCACTACGTATTCGATACGCCGGACGACCGTCTGGTCTGGGACGTGGGTCATCAGGCTTACCCGCACAAGATCCTGACCGGACGCCGCGAGCGCATGTCCACGCTACGTCAGAAAGACGGTGTGGCAGCGTTTCCCCGCCGCAGCGAAAGCGAGTACGACACATTTGGAGTCGGTCATTCGAGCACCTCGATCTCTGCCGCGCTGGGCATGGCGATTGCCTCACGCCTGCAGGGCAGTGATCGGAAGTCGATTGCCGTGATCGGTGACGGCGCGTTGACCGCCGGCATGGCCTTCGAGGCGCTGAACCATGCTCCGGAAGTCGCCGCGAACATGCTCGTGATCCTTAACGACAACGACATGTCGATCTCGCGCAACGTAGGCGGTCTGTCCAATTATCTGGCCAAGATTCTGTCCAGTCGCACCTACGCCAGCATGCGTGAAGGCAGCAAGAAAGTGCTGTCGCGCTTGCCCGGCGCATGGGAAATTGCCCGCCGCACCGAAGAGTACGCCAAAGGCATGCTGGTCCCTGGCACCTTGTTCGAGGAACTGGGCTGGAACTACATCGGCCCTATCGACGGCCATGATCTGCCGACCTTGATCGCCACGTTGCGTAATATGCGCGACCTCAAAGGTCCGCAGTTTCTGCATGTCGTAACCAAGAAAGGCAAAGGCTTTGCACCAGCAGAAGTCGACCCCATCGGCTACCACGCCATCACCAAGCTCGAGCCGCTGAATGCCCCTGTTGCTGTACCCAAAAAAGTCGGCGGGCCAAAGTATTCGAGCGTGTTTGGCCAGTGGATCTGTGACATGGCCGAGGCGGACCCTCTGCTCGTCGGCATTACACCGGCCATGAAAGAAGGCTCGGATCTGGTCGAGTTCAGTGAGCGCTTCCCTGATCGTTATTTCGATGTAGCCATCGCCGAACAACATGCAGTGACCCTGGCGGCAGGCATGGCCTGCGAAGGCAGTAAACCGGTCGTGGCAATCTACTCCACGTTCCTGCAACGCGGTTATGACCAATTGGTGCATGACGTGGCGGTGCAGAACCTCGACGTACTGTTCGCTATCGACCGTGCCGGACTGGTTGGCGAAGACGGCCCGACTCACGCGGGCAGCTTCGATCTGTCCTATCTGCGTTGCATCCCCGGCATCGTGGTCATGACGCCGAGTGATGAGAACGAGTTGCGCAAGATGCTCAGCACGGGCTATCTGCATATCGGCCCGGCGGCGGTGCGCTACCCGCGCGGCACCGGTCCGAATGCGCTGATCGAGAACGATCTGGAGCCCATTGAAATCGGCAAAGGTATCTTGCGTCGTCAGGGTCAGGGCACTGCCATTCTGGTGTTTGGCGTGCAATTGGCTCAGGCGCTTTCAGTGGCTGAAAAGCTGGACGCCACGGTGATTGATATGCGCTTTGTCAAACCGCTGGACGAAGCACTGGTGCGTGAAGCAGCCGCCAGTCACGAGCTGCTGGTGACCCTCGAAGAGAACGCAGTGATGGGCGGTGCTGGCGCTGCTGTCAGCGAGTTCCTGGCCCGGGAAAACATCCTCAAGTCAGTGCTGCACCTGGGTCTGCCGGATGCCTATGTCGAACATGCAAAACCTGCACAGA
This sequence comes from Pseudomonas californiensis, assembly GCF_021147775.1. Lineage (GTDB taxonomy): Bacteria > Pseudomonadota > Gammaproteobacteria > Pseudomonadales > Pseudomonadaceae > Aquipseudomonas > Aquipseudomonas californiensis. The sequence goes on along the minus strand of NZ_JAGTPK010000012.1, from coordinate 69,202 downwards.
TGCTTGCCGAGTGCGGGCTTGATGCCGCCGGCATCGAAGCGGCGATCAACGAGCGACTTGTTCTGATTGGCTGATTGATGCAAAACGAAAAAAGCGCTCATCGAGCGCCTTTTTTTTTTGTGCCCGATATTTTTCTGGTGAAGCAATCGCCAGGCTCGCTGACCACTTCAACCGCGAACGTCAGCTCAATTTCCGCGGGATTCGATACAGCATCAGCAGGACAACGCTGCAGATCATCAACAGACAGACAGGCAAAGGATGCAGCCCGAAGAGCACCGCGACGGCGGCAATCCAGGCAGGAAGACCCGCGATCAGAAAAGCCATACGGCGTACGGCCGCCAGCTTAAGCCACGCGGCGGGTTCATCAGGCGTATCCAGAGAAGTCTGCGTGGCGGCCAATGCGCGCTGATAAGCGCCAAATGGCTTGAGACTGAAAAACATAGAACCCAAACCAGCCACGAACAGCGGGATAGCCAGCACGGACACGATCGGTTCGTTGGAGCCAAAGAACACACAGATAACCAGCAGCGGTGCGAGCGTCAGCCCAAGTTGGCGCCACCAGGCCATTTCCAGCCGCTGACGTACCTGACTGCGCGTCAAACGGGCCCCACCTCGCTTTGATGCTCATTACCCATCATGTGGCCCAGCTTGCCCGCCTTCGTCGCCAGATAAAGCCGATTGTGCGGGTTTTGTCCTGTGTGCAACGGTACCCGCTCAGCAACTTTGATACCCATATCAGTCAAGGCTTTGACTTTACGCGGGTTGTTGGTCATCAGACGCAACGACTCCACATTCAGGTGTTGCAACATGGGCAGGCAGATCGCGTAATCGCGCTGGTCTGCAGCGAAACCCAAGCGTTCGTTGGCTTCAACGGTATCTGCACCGCCATCCTGCAGTTCATAAGCGCGGATCTTGTTCATCAAGCCGATACCGCGCCCTTCCTGACGCAGATACAGCAGAACGCCGCGACCTTCGGTGGCGATGGCTCGCAATGCGGCCTCCAACTGAGAGCCGCAGTCGCAGCGCTGGCTGAACAGGGCGTCGCCGGTCAGGCATTCAGAATGAATCCGGCCAAGCACAGGGGCGCCATCTGCCACGTCGCCCAGGCTCAGGACAACGTGCTCGCGTCCGGTCGCGGACTCGATAAAGCCATGCATGGCGAATTCTGCAAAAGGTGTAGGCAGCTTGGAAGCGGCGACAAATACGACGGGCACCGGGTGCTCCTAATCAGTATGAAGACTGTAAATTCGCAAGGAGAGCATTGTAACAGCAGGTTCTGGCAGACGCTCAGGCTGAATTTCCGGGCATTCAGATCGTAATGTTCGATGTATATAGCCCAGACCGGTAATCACTGCTCGCCCCGGAAATGCTGATAGCCACGGCTGACGGGGGTGACGTCGTGCCCCAGAGCATCGACCAGAACCACCCCTTCCCCGGCTTCTACTCGTCCAATCACATGCACAGGCCAGCCAGCGTCTCTGAGTCGGGAAAAATGTTCGGCGGGCAGCGTGAACGCCAGCACATAATCATCCCCACCGCTCAGCGCCGCCTGTTGCGCAGCGGGCATGTCGAACAACGCCAGCAGCGGATCGGATAACGGCAGCCGATCGCGCTCGATCAACAACCGCACACCTGACGCCAAGGCGATATGGCCGCAGTCGGCGAGCAAGCCGTCAGAGATATCCAGTGCAGCGGAGGCTTTGCCACGCAACGCCTGCCCCAATGCAAGCTGGGGTTGCGGTGACCAGTAGCGAGCCAGCAACGGCTCGGCGATTGCAGGTTCGGCAATACGCTCATTGAGCACCAGTGCAAGCGCACCCGCACCATCGCCCAGAGCGCCGCCGACACAGAGCAGATCGCCTGCAAGCGCACCGCCACGCGTCAAGGCCAGCCCAGAGGGCACCGCGCCGAAGACGGTCAACGTAAGGCTCATCGGACCGCGCGTGGTATCACCACCTATCAGGCGCATCGAACAGCCCTGCGCCATATGGCTCAAACCGCGAGCAAAATTTTGCAGCCAATCGACATTCACGTCAGGCAGAGTCAGAGCGAGGGTAAACGCAACAGGACGGGCGCCCATAGCCGCCAGATCACTGGCAGACACCGCAAGCGCACGCTGACCGAGCAGGAATGGATCGCAGATTTCCGGGAAATGAACCCCGGCAACCAGGGTATCGGTCGAGATCGCCAACTGCTCGCCGGGCGGTAACGCCAGCAGCGCGCAGTCGTCGCCGATCCCCAGTGCAACGTCTCCGCCCGCTTGCGCACATGGCGCAGCGGCGAAGTAATTGCGGATCAGCTCGAACTCTCCCATGCAGGTCAGGCGCTGATCAGCGCTTGTGGGCCTTCACTTCGACTTCACGCAGGCGCGGCGCCAGTTTGTCCAGCACGCCGTTGACGAACTTGTGGCCGTCGGTTGAGCCGTAGACTTTCGCCAGCTCGATGCCTTCGTTGATCACGACACGATAAGGCACGTCGATGCGCTTGAGCAGCTCGAAGGTGGACAGGCGCAGAACGGCCAGCTCAACCGGGTCGAGTTCTTCGATGGTCAGGTCCAGGCAAGGCGAGAGCGCAGTGTCGATCTCGGTCTTGTTGGTCGCCACACCGTGCAGCAGTTCACGGAAGTAAGTGCCATCGACGTTGCTGAAATCGTTGTCTACACGAAACTGAGCTTCGATCTCGTTCAGCGAATGGCCTGCCATGTGCCACTGATACAGGGCCTGAGTGGCCATTTGACGCGCTTCGCGACGCTTGGCGCTCTTGCCTTTGGCGGCTTCGGGCGACTTGGCGTCGCGCGGGTTGAACTGATCGCTATCGTCGGAAATCACTTGGCCTCCAGCTGCGACAGCAGACTGACCATTTCAATGGCGGACAGCGCAGCTTCTGCGCCCTTGTTACCGGCTTTGGTGCCGGAACGCTCAATGGCCTGTTCGATCGAGTCGACGGTCAATACACCAAAAGCGACCGGAACACCGAATTCCATGGACACCTGAGACAGGCCTTTGACGCACTCGCCCGCAACGTATTCGAAGTGCGGGGTGCCGCCACGGATGACCGCGCCCAGGGCGACGATGGCTGCGAACTCGCTGCGCTGAGCGACTTTCTGTACAACCAGCGGGATTTCGAAAGCACCCGGCGCGCGGATGATGGTGATGTCGCTTTCGCTCACGCCATGGCGTACCAGCGCATCAACGGCACCGCTCACCAGGCTTTCCACGACGAAGCTGTTGAAACGGCCTACTACCAAGGCATAGCGGCCTTGTGGGGCGATGAAGGTACCTTCGATGGTCTTCAAGGTCATTCGGTGAGTCTCGTATTAAAGAGCAAGCCCGCCTTGAGGCGGACTTTGAGGGATATTAGGCCACGAATCGCAACCGTCAGGCCAAAACATGCAAAAACCAGCGTTTGCATGTACCAACCTGCCGTTATTTATTCGGAGGGCACGTATTCTACAACTTCCAGATCGAAACCGGATATCGCATTGAACTTCATCGGCGAACTCATCAGGCGCATTTTGCGCACACCGAGGTCACGAAGGATCTGCGAACCGGCGCCAACCGTGCTGTACGTAGTCGGCGTCTTGATCGGTTGTTGCCCGGCAGTTTCGCGAATATGCGCCAGCAGCACATCACCATCCAGCGGATGCCCCAGAAGCAGGACCACACCGCTGCCAGCCTTGGAAACCGCGCTCATGGCGGCCCGCAGGCTCCAGCGGCCCGGCTGATTGACCATCAGCAGGTCGCGTAGCGGGTCCATGTTGTGCACACGCACCAGTGTTGGCTCTTCAGCGCAGATCTTGCCCAGCGTGAGGGCCAGATGCACGTCGCCTTCAACCGAATCGCGATAGGTCACCAGGTTGAAATGACCCAGTTCGCTGTCCATCGGCTGCTCGGCAATCCGCTGAACGGTACGTTCGTGGATCATTCGATAATGGATCAGGTCGGCAATGGTGCCGATCTTGATGTCGTGTTCGAGAGCAAAGGCTTCAAGTTCGGCCCGACGAGACATGGTGCCGTCATCGTTCATGACTTCGCAGATCACGCCGCTGGGCTCGAAACCCGCCATGCGCGCCAGGTCACAGGCCGCCTCGGTGTGGCCTGCGCGCGCGAGCGTGCCGCCAGGCTGCGCCATCAACGGGAAGATGTGACCGGGGCTGACGATGTCTTCAGCCTTAGCGTCCCTGGCCGCGGCCGCCTGCACGGTGCGCGCACGGTCCGCTGCGGAAATGCCGGTGCTGACGCCTTCTGCCGCTTCGATAGACACGGTGAACTTGGTGCCGAACCCCGAGCCATTGCGCGGCGCCATCAACGGCAGCTTCAGCGTTTCACAGCGTTCACGGGTCATTGGCATACAGATCAGGCCGCGGGCAAAGCGCGCCATGAAGTTGATATGCTCGGCCGTGACGCACTCTGAAGCCATGATCAGATCGCCTTCATTTTCGCGATCCTCGTCATCCATGAGAATGACCATCTTGCCTTGGCGAATGTCTTCGACCAGCTCTTCGATACTGTTGAGCGCCACGCGGCACCCCCTTCAATCAATTCAGGATTTGAGGTAGCCGTTCTCGACCAGAAAGCTTTCAGTGATCGTGCCGTGGCCGGGTTCTGCTGCCTTGTCGCCCAGCAGCAGCCGCTCCAGATAGCGCGCCAACAGATCGACTTCCAGGTTCACCTTACGGCCCGGCTGGTAGTCGGCCATGATGGTTTCGCTCCAAGTGTGCGGAACGATGGTCAGCTCGAATTCGGCGCCGTTGACCGAGTTGACGGTCAGGCTGGTGCCATCGACGGTGATCGAACCCTTGTGGGCGATGTACTTGGCCAGTTCGCGCGGCGCACGTACGCGAAACTGAATCGCTCGGGCGTTCTCTTCACGCGAAACGATTTCGCCGACGCCGTCCACATGGCCGCTGACCAGGTGGCCGCCAAGACGGGTCGTCGGCGTGAGGGCTTTTTCCAGATTGACCCGGCTGCCGCTCTTCAGATCGACAAACGCGGTAACGGTCAGGGTTTCGCGGCTGACGTCAGCCCAGAAGCCATCGCCTGGTAATTCGACGGCGGTCAGACACACGCCGTTGACGGCGATGCTGTCGCCCAATTTGACGTCGCTCAGATCAAGTTTGCCGGTTTCGACATAAACGCGGACGTCGCCGCCTTTTGGAGTCAAAGCGCGGATGCTGCCAATGGATTCGATAATGCCGGTAAACATGGGTCCTCCGGGACAACAGGGGCTTCGCGCTGAGCGAAAGCCTGGAATTATACGCCGGCTGGGCGGACAGGGAGAGCAATGACTCGCCAGTCATCACCAACGGCTCGCATCTCCACAATCTTCAGCTCCAGCGCCTCGCTCATCTGCGCCAGCGGCAGATCAAGCAGCGGTCGAGCCGATGAGCCAAGAAACTTGCCTGCGATGAAAATCTGAAACTCGTCGACCAGCCCCAGACGTGTGAATGCACCTGCCAGACGCGGACCTGCTTCAACCAGTACTTCGTTGACGCCGCGGCTTGCCAGCTCGTTCATCAGTTTACGCAGATCGACGTGACCGGCGCTGTCAGCCAACGCAAGCATCTCATGACCGTCGTCGTGATAACGGCCCCGCGCCGATGCTGCAGCACAGGTCACCACAAGGGCACTGCCTGCCTGAAAAAAAGGCGCCTCCAGCGGCACGCGCAAACGACCATCGATCAACACCCGCAATGGCGGCCGGGCGGAGGCCAGTGCAGTCAGCTCGGCATTGAGCCCCAGCTCATCAGGCCGCACGGTCAAGCGGGCCTTGTCGGCCAGTACCGTGTCAGCGCCCGTGAGCACCACGCTCGATTGAGCACGCAGTCGCTGGACCGCCGAACGTGCTTGCGGCCCGGTGATCCATTGGCTTTCGCCACTGGCCATGGCGGTGCGACCGTCAAGACTCATCGCCAGTTTGATCCTGACGTACGGACGCCCGGTTTCCATGCGTTTGATGAAGCCTTTGTTCAGCGCTCGCGCTTCAGCTTCAAGTACACCGCACTGCACTGTTATGCCGGCAGTGATCAGGCGCAACAAACCGCGACCAGAGACTTCTGGATTGGGGTCCTGCATGGCAGCGACCACTCTCGACAGCCCGGCGTTGACCAGCGCATCGGCGCACGGCGGGGTTCGACCGTGGTGACTGCAAGGCTCAAGCGTGACGTAGGCGGTCGCACCCCGGGCCAGCTCGCCGGCCTGACGCAAGGCGTGGACCTCGGCGTGCGGCTCACCGGCCCGTGCGTGCCAGCCCTCACCGACGATCTTGCCGTCGCGCACAATCACGCAACCGACTCGCGGATTGGGATGGGTGGAATAGAGCCCCTTGCGCGCCAATTCCAGCGCGCGAGCCATATAGTGAACGTCCAGAGCAGCCTGTTCAGTCAGCAATGCACTTATTCCTTGCCCGGCTCACGCGCCAATCGGTCGATTTCTTCGCGGAATTCGTTGAGATCCTGAAAGCGTCGGTAAACCGATGCAAAACGGATATAGGCCACTTCATCGAGTTTTTGCAGTTCGGTCATGACCAGTTCACCCACCACCAGGGATTTGACCTCGCGCTCGCCCGTCGCTCGCAGCTTGTGCTTGATGTGCACCAGCGCGGCTTCGAGACGTTCGACACTCACCGGGCGTTTTTCCAGGGCGCGCTGCATGCCTGCGCGCAGTTTTTCTTCATCGAAGGGCTGGCGGCTGCCGTCCTGCTTGATGAGACGCGGCAAGACCAGCTCGGCGGTCTCGAATGTAGTGAAGCGCTCGCCGCACGCCAGACATTCGCGACGTCGGCGTACTTGCTCGCCTTCGGCGACTAGGCGGGAGTCGATGACTTTGGTGTCATTGGCACCGCAGAAGGGACAGTGCATGGTGGCAGGCAACAAAAGAAAGAGGAACGCCATGGTAGCGCATCCCGCTCGCAAGACAAGGCTTGGGGTTTACGGTATATAGACGCCAACAATGCGATGTGCAATTGCCAGAGCTCGGCAATACTGGAACAGCCGCCAGCGTCGTACAGCCTTTCGAATTTTGTCTTGTGGAGCTCTTGATGACGTTACGACCCCTTGTCCTGCTTGGCCTTTTCGGTTTTCTGGCCGCCTGCAGCAGCAACGATACCCCTCAGGTTGCGCCGGCCAAACCAGCCGCCCCCGCGGTGAAAATCCCTGCAGGGCCCGGACCGCTGCTGCCTTATCAACGTGAGCTCAGCGGTCAATTGCTGGGCGTGCCGGCTGGCGCTGAAGTCGAACTGGCGATGCTGGTGATTGATGAGCGCGGGCGTCCGCAGAAACTGCTGACCAGCACCTTGCTAAAGGGCAACGGTCAGTCGCTGCCCTTTCAATTGCGCTTCAACCCGGAAGCCTTTCCAGTGGGCGGACGTGTCGAACTGCGAGGTCGGGCCAGCAAGTCAGGTCAGTTGATTCTGCATCTTCCGTCGATGCGTATTGAACAGGCGACCACTCAGGCGCTCGGACAGTTGCAGTTCGTCAGCGCGCCATGATCGCACCGCCATATCTTCAACAGGCACTGAGCGAATTGCTCGGCGACGCACGACTGGCCGTCACGGCACTTCCGGATACCGACTTGAAGCTGTGGCTGATCGACGCCGACAATATGGACCGCGCCTTCAGCCCCGACGAAACACGCCGGATCCTGCACGAGCCACCCTATTGGAGTTTTTGCTGGGCCAGCGGCCTTGCGTTGGCGCGGTTTCTGGCATCGCACCCGCACTGGGTGTATGGCAAGAGAGTGCTGGATTTCGGTGCAGGCTCAGGCGTTGCCGCTATTGCAGCGGCAAGGGCCGGAGCGCTCGAAGTGGTCGCCTGTGACCTTGACCCTCTGGCACTGGCTGCATGCCGGGCAAACGCCGAACTCAATCAGGTGCAACTCGACTGCTCGGGTGATTTCTTCGCCGAGGCCGATCGTTTCGACCTGATTCTGGTAGCAGACGTGCTGTACGACCGCGCCAACCTGCCGCTGCTGGATCACTTCCTGAGCCGCGGCCGCCAGGCGCTGGTCGCCGACTCCAGGGTTCGCGACTTCAAGCATCCGGCCTATCAACGCATGGCGGTGCTCAACGCCCATACACTGCCGGATCTGGCCGAGCCACATGAGTTCAGAGACGTGAGTCTGTATCACAGCGCACGAGGATAAAGTGCCCGCGGCTGAATTTCGCCTGCAGCCCAGCAAGCATCTGCACCGCAGACAATATCGCCACTCACTACCGCGCCGCTTTCAGCATTGCCCTGCGGGCTTTATAGTTGGCGCCATTCAGATTCTCCGAGACGCGCAATGAGCCAGGACACCGCTTACATCTTTGATGCAACCACGGCAACGTTCGATCAGTTGGTGATCGACAAGTCATTCGATCAACCGGTACTGGTCGACTTCTGGGCCGAGTGGTGTGCGCCCTGCAAGGTGTTGATGCCGCTGCTCCAGCAAATTACCGAGAGTTATCAGGGCGAGTTGCTCCTGGCCAAGGTCAATTGCGACCTTGAGCCGGACGTTGTTGCCCGCTTCGGCATTCGCAGCCTGCCCACTGTTGTGCTGTTCAAGGATGGCCAGCCGGTGGATGGTTTTGCCGGTGCGCAGCCGGAGTCCGAGATTCGCAAGATCCTCGAACAGCACGTGGTCATGCCTCCGCCGCCAGCTGCCGATCCGTTCAAACAGGCCCAAGAGCTGTTTGCGGACAGTCGCTTTGCCGACGCCGAAGCCGTGCTCAAAGTCGTGCTGGGTGAAGACAACACCAACGCAGCAGCCCTGATCCTGTATGCCCGCTGCCTGGCAGAGCGTGGCGAGCTGGGCGAAGCGCGTACGGTGCTGGACGCCGTGACAGGCGACGCACACAAGGCCGAGTTGGCAGGTGCCAAGGCGCAGCTCACGTTCCTGGCCGAAGCAGCAACGCTGCCGGATGCTGCCGAGCTGAAAAGCCGTCTGGCGCAGAACCCACAGGACGACGAAGCGGCGTATCAACTGGCTGTACAACAACTGTCGCGCCAACAGTACGAAGCGGCGCTGGAAGGCCTGCTCAAGTTGTTCATCCGCAATCGCAACTACCTGGAAGGGTTGCCGCACAAGACGCTGCTTCAGGTGTTCGACCTGCTGGGCAACGATCACCCACTGGTCACGACCTATCGTCGCAAGTTGTTCGCAGCGCTGTACTGATGTGCCCGCGCTGTCAGCAGGCACGCAAAGGTGCCTGCATGACGGCGACCTTACATCAGGCAGGCTCTACCCAGCTGTAAAGCGGCGCATCTGCGCCACTATCGACTTTCACCGTCGCACAGTGGCGTAACCGTACCAACAGACGTTTGCCCGCCGCTGTGCTGCCCGCCAAGCCTTCCAGCTGTGCCAACAGATCCGGCCCACTGAGTTGACCAGCCTTCTGCAGCACGTCCTGCGCAACCTGCCACAACCTGTCGTCCTGATTGAGCGGCTTGCTCTGCGCCGAGACCTCTGGCGCTTCCGGCGCAGCCGCCTTGAGCTGCGCGCCCAACTGAGCCCAATCGCCCTCGTCCAGTTCAATGGTCAAATCCACCGGCCACTGGCCCACGGCTCCCCGAATACGCAACATGATGCACCCCTGCTGACAGTCAGCACGCATGCTCCCACAGGCTGACGCCTGTGCCCACGCTCAGTTGCAAAGCCAGCGGTTGACGCGGGGCTCCTCACCCATGAGAAAACTGCCCAGCGCCTGGCTGTCGTAGACATTCTCCCAATGCTCGATGATCTTGCCGTCACGAAAGCGCCACAGGCCACAGAACGGCATACCCATGGTCTTGCGCTCACAGCTGGTGCGCATGTGGCCCAGGACCGAACCAAAATGATCATTCGCGACGATCTCCTGAACGTCCATGTACAGGGTCTGCCGGCTGTGCTCGATCAGGTCGAGCTGGTGGTTGCGTACCGCCAGCTTGCCGATGATCATCGACAGACTTCGACAGCTGCTACGGTCAGCTTTATGCAGCACGATGTCGTTGTCAGCGAACTCGGCAATTCGCGTCAGATCCTTGTAAACGGCGCGCAGGGTTTCTACATTCGCATGGAGCTTTTTCATGTGATCTTCTTCCTTGATAGTGCGTTTGACGAACGCCAAATCGCGGGTCCTGGTGCGCGTTGAAACTTCATGCCTGGCAAAGCACCGTCAATGCATCCGGCATCAACAGGCTGACTCTGACCAAGGATAGGTCGGGTTTTCCGGTATCGAGAGACCGGATTGGCATGAGCCCGATGCTGACTATTCCATTCGCGAAGCGAGGCCTCGATACACGCCAAACCGATTGTCGGCGAACAAAAAACAACGGCTTCAGAGCATCAGTTGTTATAAGATCACATAACAGAATTTTCGAAAGCCTACCCGGAGTCCGCCATGCGCCGTCTGCTACTCGCTCTGCCTTTTGCCCTGCTGCCCCTTGCTGTCGCTCATGCTGCAGAAGAACATGACCATGATCACGGCGCAGAACATGGCAGCCTTGGTGCCCATGAACACGGCGTGGGTCGCCTGGACGTAGTACTGGAAGGCAAGACGCTGGAGTTCGAGTTTGACAGCCCGGCGATGAACATCGTGGGTTTCGAGCATCTGCCGACCTCCGCCGAAGACAAGGCCAAAGTGGCCAAGGCTCGTGAGTTGCTGCTCAAGCCGAACGCATTGTTCAGCATTGCCGACGCAGCGAACTGCTCGGCTACCTCAGTAAAACTGGAAAGCCCGCTGTTCGGTGACAAGGATGACGATCACGAAGATCACGCCAAGGGCGCCGACGCCGATCATCATGAACACAGCGAAATACACGGCCATTACAAATTCGTGTGTGATGCACCGGCCATTCTGAAAAAGCTCGATCTGTCGCAAATCTTCAAAACCTTCCCCGATACCAAAAAGCTTCAGGTACAACTGATCTCGCCAAGTGGCCAGTCGGGTGCAGAAGTGATTGCAGCGAACCCCACTCTGAAATTCTGATCGCCTTGCAGGGTGCAACGACCGGGCATGGCCCGGTCTTTTAATTTAAAGCGAGCGTGAGTCAGCCATGACCCAAGCACTGATCGAACTGTCGGACCTGAGCTTCAACTGGCCTGGGCAACCGCAGTTGCTGGACATCCCCACCTTTCGTCTGGAGACAGGCGAGACTCTTTTTCTCAAAGGCCCCAGCGGCAGCGGTAAAACTACACTGCTGGGTCTGCTGGGCGGCGTGCAGAAGCCAACCAGTGGCAGTATCCGTTTGCTGGGCCAGGACTTGTCCGCTTTGTCGGCTGCCGCCCGCGACCGCTTCCGGGTCGATCACACCGGCTACATCTTCCAGCAATTCAACCTGCTGCCGTTTCTCTCGGTGCGCGAAAACATTGAGCTACCCTGTCACTTTTCAAAGGTCCGTGCCGAGCGGGCAAAGCAGCGGCACGGCAGCGTCGAGAACGCCACGACCACCCTGCTCGCCCACCTGGGGCTGAAAGACCCGGCGATGCTGCTGCGTCGCGCGGACTCGCTGTCCATCGGCCAGCAGCAACGTGTCGCGGCGGCTCGGGCGTTGATTGGTCAGCCTGAGCTGGTCATCGCAGACGAACCGACGTCGGCGCTGGATGCAGACTCACGTGAAGCATTTATCCGCTTGCTGTTTGCCGAATGCCGCGAGGCCGGTGCCAGCCTGCTATTTGTCAGCCACGATCAGAGCCTGGCCCCGCTGTTTGATCGCAACCTGTCCCTGAGCGACCTCAATCGCGCCGCCGTTGCCGTGGAGATCTGAGATGTATCTGTTTCGTCTGGCCCTGGCGAGTCTGGCCAATCGCCGTTTCACTGCGTTTCTCACTGCCTTCGCCATCGCCCTTTCGGTCTGCCTGTTACTGGCCGTCGAACGGGTTCGCACCGAAGCACGTGCCAGCTTTGCCAGCACTATCAGCGGCACGGACCTGATCGTCGGCGCACGTTCCGGCTCGATCAATCTGCTGCTGTATTCGGTGTTTCGTATCGGCAATGCAACCAACAATATCCGTTGGGACAGCTTCGAGCATTTTGCCAACAGCAAGCAGGTCAAATGGGCGATACCTGTTTCGCTGGGCGATTCCCATCGCGGCTATCGCGTGATGGGCACCAGCGCTGCGTATTTCGAGCATTATCAGTTCGGCCGTCAGCAGCATCTGGAGCTTGCCCAAGGGCGTGAATTCCAGACCGATCCCTTTGAAGTGGTGCTGGGTTCTGAAGTGGCCAAGGCCCTGCATTACAAGCTCGGCGACAAGCTGGTGCTGGCCCATGGCGTCGCGGCGATCAGCCTCGTCAAACACGACGACAAACCGTTCACGGTGGTCGGGATTCTCAAGCCCACCGGCACGCCGGTAGACCGCACGCTGCACATCAGCCTGGGCGGGATGGAAGCGATCCACATCGATTGGCACAACGGCGCACCGGCGCGTGGCAACGAGCGTATTTCCGCCGATCAGGCGCGCAACATGGACCTGACGCCAGCAGCAATCACCGCGTTCATGCTCGGTTTGAACAGCAAGATCTCGACCTTCAGCCTGCAGCGCGAGATCAATGAGTACCGCGGCGAACCCATGCTGGCGATTCTGCCAGGCGTGGCGTTGCAAGAGCTATGGAGCCTGATGGGCACTGCTGAAAAAGCCCTGTTCGTGATTTCATTGTTCGTAGTGCTGACAGGGCTGATCGGCATGCTGACCGCAATTCTCACCAGCCTCAACGAGCGACGCCGCGAAATGGCAATCTTGCGCTCGGTCGGTGCAAGGCCCTGGCACATCGCAAGCCTGTTGATTCTTGAAGCCTTTGCCCTAGCCCTTACCGGCGTCATCAGTGGCCTGGCACTGCTCAATATCGGTATCTTTCTGGCTCAGGACTATGTAGTGAATAGTTACGGTTTATACCTCTCGCCTATGCCACCTGGCCAATATGAATGGAAACTGCTGGCAGGCATTCTCGGTTGCGCGCTGTTGATGGGAACCGTGCCAGCCTGGCGAGCCTACAGGCAGTCACTGGCCGATGGACTGTCAATTCGTTTATGAGGACCTTCATGATGCGGCGCATGCTACTCACTTTGCTGCTCTCGGTTACCACATCGCTGTGGGCCGCCGAGCCGCGTGTACTGACCTGGGCCGAGATGATTCCGCCTGACGCACCTGTCGTGAAGCCTGTGACGACCCCGATGCATGACCTGTCGAAAATGTCCGATGCATTGGCCATGGAGCAGGCACCAGCGGCCAGCCAATTGGCTCCGCACGCACCGGTGGTCAAGGCGCTGGATGGCAAGCAGGTGCGTCTGCCGGGTTATATCGTCCCGCTGGAGGTCAGTGAGGAAGGCAGAGTGACGGAGTTTTTGCTGGTGCCGTATTTCGGCGCCTGCATCCATGTGCCGCCGCCACCAGCGAACCAGATCGTGCATGTCACGAGTGAGCTGGGCGTGAAGGTCGATGAGCTGTATCAGCCGTACTGGATCGAGGGACCGATGCAGGCCAAATCGTCGACCAGCGAATTGGCAGAAGCGGGTTACCAGATGCAGGCAGACAAGATTCTTGTCTACGAATTGCCAGACACATAAGGAGAACGAGGTTCCCAGCGATTTCATTGAGCTGAGTCAAAGTCGCCGCTCGACAGCGCTTTAACATTACGCCCATAAATTTTGACTGATTTCCTGGAGCCTCAATGAACAAGCATTTGCTACGCGCGTCTTTCGTCGCGCTCTCCATCGCTGCGCCCACCGCAGCCTACGCCTACGAGCCCGGAGACTTCATCGTCCGCGCGGGTGCCGCACACGTCCAGCCCAACGAAGACAGCGGTGAAGTCAGGCTCGACGGTGCCAAGGTTTCCGGCACAAAGGGCACGCTCGACGGTGATACCCAACTGGGCCTGACCTTCGCCTACATGCTGACCTCGCACGTCGGCATCGAGCTGCTCGCAGCCACCCCGTTCAACCACACCGTATCGGTCAAAGGCCTGGGCCCTGGCCTTGACGGCAAGCTGGCCGATGTCAAACACCTGCCACCGACCCTGTCGTTGCAGTACTACCCGATGGAGCCGTCTTCCCGGTTCCAGCCCTATGCCGGTATTGGCATCAACTACACCACGTTCTTCGATGAAGACCTGGCCAGCAATCGCAAGAGCCAGGGTTTCAGCAACCTCAAGCTCAAGGACTCGGTCGGTCTGGCCGCACAGTTGGGCATGGACTACATGATCACTGACAACGTGCTCGTCAACGCCTCGGTCTGGTACGTGGACATCGACACCAAGGCCACTGTGGACGGTCCTTCAGCCCTGGCGGTCGGCCAGACCAAAGTCGACGTGGACATTGATCCGTGGGTCTATATGGTTGGCGTGGGTTACAAGTTCTGACCTCGGCCTGATCGCTCTTTACCAACAGGAGAGGCACCCTTATCGGGTGCCTCTTTCGTTCCCGGGCGCGGATCAGATATCGTCGAGCTCAAACAACCCGGCTTCGACATGGGTGATCGTGAGCGTTTTTTCGAGGTCCGTGTTTTCCGGCAAACTCAGCTGATAAGCGCTGACCAGAAACTGTTCCGGCGTCATCGTGAGGTTTGCGTCATGACTGTCGATGGATTTGCCGAAAGCGAGCAGAAGCCCCCCGATCGTTGCGATCGGGCCAGGATAGAGTTGAATGTACTCAAAGAAGGTAGGGCTCGCACCATAGGCAAGCCAAATCGAGTCAGGACCGAGCAAGATCGTGACACCGCCCAGCACCAGCAGGATGAAGCCCAGAATGGTGACGAAGCCATACCCAAAGCCGTCGGCGCCGTCCGCTCGCAGATACGCCGAATACTCGTCAGTAAAACCCGGGACGATCAGTTCACAGGGCATGGAATGAACCGCAATTTTCTTGCGGGTATCAACTTCGTTTTCGTCTTGCATGCCGTACGTCCAGTGTAAAAGGACGACGGATGCTAAGAGCCATTTCAAAGCCTGAAAACCTTGAACGCCCCCACTACAAAAAACTCGGACACTTCCTACCGGGTGACGAAGAAAAGCCCACGACGACAACCTATAAGACCTACATCAGCGTCAACGACAGGCTTGCTTTCAGCGCCCCAACAATTGCTTCAGACCAACCTGCAGCGGCGTTGGCTCGCCCAGATCGAAATGCTCCAGCAAGCGCTGATTACTCGCCCGTGAATGCTTGATATCACCTGAGCGGGGAGCCTGATGGGTCACGTCTGGCTGCTTGCCCACCACCTGCGACAGCGCCGCCAGAAGCTCGTTGAGCGAGGTGGTCTGGTTGAGGCCGACGTTGATCGCGCCCTCGATGGCGTGGTCCAGGCTCAGCGCCTGAAGCAGCAGTTTGACCAGATCACCGACGTAGAAGAAATCACGCGTCTGCTCTCCATCGCCAAACACCACAATCGGCTGTCCCTTCTCGATGCGCTCGGCAAAGATGCTGATCACACCCGAGTAAGGCGAAGAAGGATCCTGGCGCGGGCCGAAAATATTGAAGAAACGGAAAATGACCGGTTCAAGCGCGTGCTGACGACGATAGAAATCCAGGTATTGCTCGCCAGCCAGTTTGTCCGAAGCATAGGGAGTCAGCGGCGACTTGGTGACGTCTTCGTGGATTGACTCACCTTCACCATTGTTGCCATAAACCGCAGCGCTAGAGGCGAAGACCACACGCTTGATACCTGCTTCGCGCATGGCCTCACACACGTTCAGGGTGCCAATGAAGTTGCTCTGGTGCGTCCTTACCGGGTCGTCCACCGACGCCTGCACCGAGGCGACAGCCGCCAGATGCACGACCGCCTTGCAGCCCTGCGCCACGCGTTTTACCAGCGCCGCATCCGCCACATCACCGACGATCAGTTCGACGGCGGGATTGTCCAGCGGCAGGTTGCTGCGCTTGCCTGCTGACAGGTCATCAAGGATACGCACAGCGTGCCCTTGAGCCAGCAATGCGTCGGTCAGGTGCGAGCCAATAAATCCCGCGCCACCAGTGATCAGAACAGGTGCATCAGACATGTCGATAATACCGATCCAGCAGACTTGGCAGCCCCGCACGCCAGGCGCGGGGTTTGATACCAAAGGTATGGAGAATTTTCTTGCAGGCCAGCACCGCGTGCTGCGGCTCTTCGCCCGCATCGGGACGGGCGGCATGTGCCTGAGCGGTCGGCGCTTCGACAGCCAACGCGCGCAGCAGACGCGCCTCGGTCAGTACCGCCTGGCCCAGCGCCAACGGCGTGGTCGCCTCGTGGCCAGCGTAATGATAGGTGCCCCACAAGGGCGCCTCGCAATCGAGTTGTTTGAGGACCGAGATGATGACACGGGCTGCATCGTCCACAGGTGTCGGATTGCCGCGCCGATCATCGGCCAGCAGCAGCTCCTGAGGGGTTTCGGCACGCGAAAGAAACCGCCCCAGTACACCGTCGGCGCTGTCATCGAGCAACCAGCCGAAGCGCACCAGTACATGCTGCGGACAGGTCGCGCGCACGCTCTGCTCGATCCGCCATAGCGCCTGACCGCGAAGGCCCAACGGTACTGGCTCGTCTTTTTCGCTGTAGGCGGTCGCACGGGAACCATCGAAGACTCGATAGCTGGAAGGCTGGACCAGCGTGATGCTGTGGTGCTGACACAGTTCGGCCAGGCGTTCGACAGAACGTTCCTGGTGGGTGAGACGCGATTCGCTCACGGTCTCCGCCTGAAACCAGTCGAAGTAGTAAGCAAGGTTGATCAGGGCATCAGGACGGGTGTCATCGAGCAGTTGCGTCAGGCTCGCCACATCCCAACCGTCTTGCGGTGGACGCGGCGCGAGGAAACCAATGTCTTCCTCGGCACCCAGACGGATCAGCGCCTGCCCGAGGGCATTCCCGCCGCCCAATAGCATAAGGCGCATTCGCATAGAGTCAGCAGGCTCGGTATCAGAATCGTCAAATTAACAAATGAAAAACGCCTGCAAACATAACACGTTGGCCGCCAACCCCCAACAGTTGCGCTGCCCGACAGGTTAATGGCGCTGCGCGACCGTATTGAAGCCATACAGCCTCGACACCAGATGCGTTGCCTGGGGGTTTATTGAGCCGCCGGACCAGGTGTGCCGCCGCCCTTGGGCAACCCAAGCGGTGCGGAAGAAGCGGGTGGCGCGGGCGGCCCTTCGGCCTCGGTGCCGGGCTGAGGCGAATTGAAGCCAGGGCTCATGACCATCTGTGGATAAGTCTGGGCGAACCGTACCGAAGGATGTTTATCCACAAGCCGTTTGAGCCGTTCGTTGAATGCACGCCCGACTGCGTACTGCCCACCCGACGAGGTCCGAAACTGTGCCGTCAGTACCACACCATTTAGGTCCATGCGGTCCACGCCGAAGACTTCAAGCGGTCCTTGCAGATTGTTTTTGAGCAGAATGTCTTCGGTAATCGACTGCCCCACTTCACGAATCAACGAGAGTGCGTCATCAATATCAGAGTCGTAGGTGAACTGCACCGAGAAGAAGGCGTAAGCAAATTGGCGCGACTGGTTAGTGACTGCCTTGATCTGCCCGAACGGTACCGAATGCACAAACCCCTTGCCGTCGCGCAGGCGTACGGTACGGATCGTCAGGCTTTCGACGGTGCCGGAGTGCCCGGTACTGAGCACGACCCAATCGCCAATGGAGAAGGTGTCTTCGACGATGATGAACAGACCGGTGATCACGTCCTGTACCAATTGTTGAGAACCGAAACCGATCGCCAGACCGACCACACCAGCACCCGCCAGGAGCGGTGCGACGTTGATGCCCAGATTAGCCATGGTCGTGATCGCACAGATCACCACCAGAATGATTTTCACGGCATTACGCAGCAACGGCAGGATGGTCTTGATCCGGGTACTGGGCTGACGGGAGTTGCGATGGTTGAGCGGCGGCTTGAGCGCTTCCTGAATCGCCGTGTCCAGCACCACCCACAGCAACCAGGTGACCACGAAAATAAGACCAATGCTGCTCAGCGAATCACTGATCACGCGTCCCAACGTATTGCGCTGAGCGAACTCGAACATCGAGAAGCCCCAGATCCGACCCAGCACTTCAATGAACGTGATTGCCAGGCCAATCCGCAGCACGGCATACAACAGGCTCAGCAGGCGCGCCTTGTAGGCATGCCCGCCGCGACCCAGTGCTTCAGCAGGCTTGAACAGGTGTTGAAAGACTGTACTCAAAAACACCGTAGCGATCAGCAGAATGGTGGTGAGCAGCGCACAGCGCAACGCCTCCTGGCTGTCTTCGCCTGCGCCGATCAGGTTGATTGCCGAGACCAGAATCATCAGCAGAATCGGCAAATACCACAGGCTGGAAAACACTTTCAGTGACTGTTGCAGCGCTGGCCGCTGCAATCGGCTGCTGAGCGAGCGGTTACGGATCAGGTGCGCCACCGGACGGCGCACCTTGATGATCAGCATGCAGAACACTACGGACGCAAACAGCCCGGTAAACACCGCGACACTGGTGGTGACGTTGCTGCCCAACTGGCGGGCGATCTGCGGGCTGGTCAGCGCATCACTCAGCGCAGCCAGAAAGCCGACCACAAACAGCGGCCTCGGTGAGTAACGGCGAATCATGCGCACGGCTGCGCGTTTGTGGCCCGAGTTGAACATCACGATCACGCACAGCAGCACGGATGTGGAAACAATGCCGCTGCTGGTGGCGTAGGCAAAACACAGGGCCAGGGCCCGGCCGACCGACGACGGCATGAAGTGACTGACGTAGAGGGTCAGCGGCAGACAGATAATCGCGGGCAACGTGAAAGGCAGTACGTATTTGAGCAACGCCTGACTGCGCTGACGAACGCGGAGGAAGGCCGTTCGGCACAGTCGAACGGCCAGAAACCGGCCACTGGTGGTCAAAATTGCGAAGGCTGCGATCCACACAAAAGAAAGGATCAGGAAGTCACCGACAACGCTCCAGGGCGAGCGAGTCGTGCGCTTGTTGACCAGCTTGTCGAGTTCGTCCGCAGCCTTGTCGGCCCGAACTTGCCAGGCATCCAGCAGGTTGTCATCCAGATTGAGCTTTTGCTGGATGTCATCAATGCTTGAGCTTATGGCACCGAGCAGACCACCCTGAACCAGGATTTCCGCAGTTGGCTCAGCCGCCGCAGCGTCGGTACCCTCTTCCGGTTTGGCGTCTGCTTTTTCGACAGTCTTTTCGTCGGCTTTCGCCGCAGGCTTGTCAGCCGCCTTGGCATCTGCTTTCGCGTCGGCCTTTTCGGCCGCCTTATTGTCCTGAGGCACCGCTGCCCCCATGGGCAGTAACGGCACGTCGGCCGCCTGGACATGGGAACTGCCCGCGAACAACAGCAGACCCGTCAGGATCAAGGTTTTCAGCTGAGACGCCACGCGTTTTTCTCCAGGGGACAGATCGAGGGGGACTTTAACCCCATGAAACTGATTCCCGTTAGCGCGGCAAGTTCGTTTTTGGCGGGGAAATACATGAGCCGATGTTTCAGGAGTTCGTCGAAATCAAGACGTCAGGTGACTGGCGATTCGCTCATTTCACCCTCAAGACAAGCGGGCCGGGGCCTGTCAGCGCCAGACCGGCAAACAGGATAATCAGCAGCCAGGCGAACTGGCCTTGTTCGAGCGACCATTCGGGATGCACCACCAGCACCGCGATCGCCAGCACGGCTAGCACCGGCAGGCACGCCAGACGTGCATAAATACCCAGTATCAGCAGCAGCGGACAGATCACTTCTGCGAACACTGCCAAGCCCAGCGTCAGGCTGCCACCCAGACCGAACGGATCCTCGATGCGGTGTACTTCGGTGCTCCAGTTGAAAAGCTTCGGGAGCCCATGCACGACCAGCAGCAACAGCGAAACGCTGATCCGCATGAATAAAAGGCCCCAGGCCAGCGTCGCCGAAGCGCTCGGCAGCCTCGCGTCGAACTGATGGTGCGGTGCAGTTGGCAGCATGATCCGGAGTCTCTTGCGGGGATTGATTCACGGGAATTATGCGGCGAGCCTGCTGCCAGAAATTGTCTGGATGTGCCGAGTTCAGCACTGAATCAGATGAGCACATCCGCGCAATTACTGCTTGCGACATGGGTGAATACTGACATCGCGCAGCCAGACCACAGCGTCTGTCCATAAACCCGACACGAGAGGAATCTGCATGAGCACCTTCACGACCAAAGACGGCACCGAGATTTACTTCAAGGACTGGGGCACCGGCAAACCCGTCTTGTTCAGCCACGGCTGGCCGCTGGACGCAGACATGTGGGAATACCAGATGGAATACCTGAGCAGCCGAGGCTACCGCACCATCGCCTTCGACCGCCGCGGATTTGGTCGATCGAGCCAGCCGTGGACAGGCTATGACTACAACACGTTCGCCGATGACATCGCGCAACTGATCGAACATCTCGACCTGAACGACGTCACGCTGGTGGGCTTTTCGATGGGCGGCGGTGATGTCACGCGCTACATTGCAAACCACGGCACTGGACGCGTCGCCAAACTGGCCTTGCTGGGTGCCGTAACGCCATTTTTTATCAAGACAGCGGACCATCCTGAAGGCGTCGACAAGTCAGTCTTTGAGGGTATCAAGGCAGGTTTGTTGAAAGATCGCGCGCAGTTCATCGCTGATTTTTCCACCCCGTTCTATGGCCTGAACAAAGGCCAGACAGTGTCGGACGGCGTGCTGACCCAGACCTTGAACATTGCACTGATGGCGTCGCTGAAAGGTACTGTGGATTGCGTTACGGCATTTTCCGAGACCGATTTCCGCCCGGACATGGCGAAGATCAATGTGCCGACGCTGGTGATTCATGGCGATGGCGATCAGGTCGTGCCATTCGAGACCACAGGCAAGGCAGCAGCTTCGATGATCGAAGGTGCCGAGCTGAAGGTTTACACAGGCGCACCTCACGGCTTCGCCGTCACTCACGCCCAACAGCTCAATGAAGACCTGCTGGCCTTCGTTTCAAGCTGACCCTGCTGCGGGAATGGCATCCGCTTTGAGGGCGGCTGCCATTCATCGGACCGCGCGGAATCAATCAGCCTGCACGGTCAGTTGGTTCTGCTCGCCCAAACCCGCAATCCCCAGGCGAATACGCTGCCCAGCGCGCAGAAATACCGGCTCAGGCTTGACGCCCAGTCCGACACCCGGCGGCGTGCCTGTAGAAATCACATCACCTGGTTGCAGGCTCATGCAGCGACTCAGGTAGGCAATCAACTGCGGGATACCAAACACCAGCGTACGGGTGTTGCCCTGTTGATAACGATGGCCGTCTACCTCCAGCCACAAATCCAGCGCATGCGGATCGGCGATTTCATCACGCGTTACCAGCCAGGGCCCAAGCGGCCCGAACGTATCGAAACCTTTGCCCTTGTCCCAGGTACCACCGCGCTCCAGTTGCCATTCCCGCTCGGACACATCGTTGATCACGCAATAGCCAGCCACATGCTCCAGGGCATTGGCTTCATCAATGTAACGCCCGCCTTTGCCGATCACCACACCCAGTTCTACTTCCCAGTCGGTCTTGACCGAGCCACGCGGGATCTCGATGTTGTCGTTCGGGCCACAGATGGCGCTGGTCCATTTATTGAAGATCACCGGCTCTTTCGGGACCTCCATGTTGGACTCGGCGGCATGGTCGGCGTAGTTCAGACCAATGCAGACAAACTTGCCCACCTTCCCGACACAGGCGCCAATGCGCGGCTGACCTGACACCACAGGCAGGCTGGCAGGATCAAGCGCCGCCAGCGCCGCGAGACCGGTTGGCGTCAACGCGTCGCCTGCGATGTCTTTGATATGCGCAGACAAATCACGAATCTGACCGCTGGCATCAAGCAGGCCGGGTTTTTCCGCGCCTTTGTCACCGTAACGTAGCAATTTCATCGGGTTCTCCTGTTCTGAACAAAGTGCATGCGGTCGCGTTGCGTTTTACCCAAATGCAGCAGGGTCAAACGCTCATACCGCCATCAATGACATGTACTGCGCCTGTGGTATAGGACGAGGCGTCGGAGCCGAGGTAGAGCACCAATTGGGCAATCTCCTCGACGCTGCCGATGCGTCCCATGGGTTGGCGGTCAACGAACTGCTGGTAAACCTGTGCCTCGGATACACCCTGCTGTTGGGCCTGAGCGGCAATGCGCTGGCGCAGCGAGGGCGAGTCCACCGTCCCCGGACAAATAGCATTGCAGCGAATGCCCTGGCCAATGAAATCGGTGGCGACCGACTTGGTCAGCCCAACAACCGCTGCCTTGCTGGCACTGTAGGCAAACCGATTGGGCACGCCTTTGACGCTGGACGCTACCGAGGCCATGTTGATGATAGAGCCACCGCCGCGACTGAGCATGCCGGGCAGAAACGTCTGAATCATGCGATACATCGCCGTGACGTTGAGGTCCATCGAACGCTGCCACGCCGCCTCGTCACACTGCAGAATCGTGCCGGAATGAACGTAGCCTGCGCAGTTGAACAGCACGTCGATCGGGCCGATACGTTCACTGATAGCCTGGATATCCTGCATTGACGTCACGTCCAGCTTGATGGCCTCAACCCCCTCGATGCCCTCAAGGTTGCCGAGCTCAATGTCGGTTGCGACAACGGTTGCGCCAGCCATGGCAAACGCCCTGGCGCTGGCCAGACCAATGCCCTGACCGGCTGCGGTGATCAGCACGCGCTTGTTATTCATCATCATGCTTTCTCCATGCCGAGGATGGTCGATGCGTCAGCGGCTTTGGCCGCGCTTGCTCTGCCCAACATGCTGCGCGGGATCATCAGGATCAGCCCGCCACTGACCAGCAAGCAAAGCGCCAGCACATAAGTGCCGTTATTGATGTCGCCGGTCATCGTCTCCGCAACGGCGGTAATCATCGAACCGGTAAAACCGGACAGGTTGCCGATGGCGTTGATCATGCCGATACCGGCTGCCGCCGCCACACCGGAAAGCAAGGTGCCAGGCAGCGTCCAGAAGATCGGCATCAAGCTGAGAATGCCGGATGCAGCCACGCTGAGGAACAGCACGGAGAGCACCAGGTTGTGTGCAAAGTAGGCGCTGAGAATCAGACCAACACCGCCAATGAACGCCGGGATCGCGGCATGAAGACGACGCTCGCCGGTGCGATTGGAGTGCCGTGCATTGAGCAGCATGGCGACGGTTGCAATGCTGTAAGGGATGGCGGTCAACAAACCAATGTGGAAAGTATTGGCGATACCGGCGCTCTTGATGATCGATGGCATCCAGAATGCCAGCCCGTAAAACCCGGTATTGAAGGTCAGCAGAATCAGTACCAGCAGCCAGACACGCGGATTGAAGAAGACTTCACTGAGCTTCGAAGCCTTGCCCGTATTGTCGGCCAGAAGGTTAGCCTTGAGCATGGCCTTTTCGGCTGCTGACAGCCATTTGGCTGAATCAATGTTGTCACACAGAAAACCGATGACCACCACCGCCATGATGATCGACGGAATGCCCTCGACGATCAGCATCCACTGCCACCCGGCCATGCCATGCCAGCCGTTCATGCTGGTCATCAACCATCCCGACAGCATGCCGCCCAGCGTCAGACTGACCGGCAACGCCATAAGAAAACCCGACATCACGCGGCTTTGCCGATGGGTCGGGAACCAGTAATTGAGGTACAGGATCACGCCGGGGAAAAAGCCGGCTTCGCATATACCCAACAGGAAGCGCAGCACGTAAAACATGGTGCTCGATTCGATGTGGAAAAATCGGGCGAGCGGCACGGTGAAGGCAACTGCGATAGACACAAGCGCCCAGGTGAACATGATCCGGGCGATCCAGAAGCGTGCGCCTAGCCTGTGCAGCAAGAGGTTGCTGGGCACTTCGAAAAGAAAGTAGCCCCAGAAGAACATGCTCGCACCCAGCGCATAGACAGTGTTGCTGAATTGCAGGTCGTTGAGCATATCCAGCTTGGCGAAACCGATGTTGACCCGATCCAGGTAGGCGGCCATGTAGCACAGCAGCAGGACCGGCAGAATTCGCAGGATGACTTTACGGTACGTGCGGTCCTCGAAATCAGCGTCGTGAGCGTTCGGCTCGGCATTCGTTTGCATGTGAATAACCCTTGGCATGCAGGCATGCCTCATTGTTTTTATTGAGTGGGTCTGGCTGAGCGGCACTGCACACATCACTGACCGCCCCGTTGCAGGTGCTGGTCAGTAATCTAGGTCAGGGATCGATTCAATCCCAATGGCATTTGCTGATTAAACGATAACTTCTGGTTATCGAGTCAACAGCGCAATCAGTTGTTTTTTGCTTGAGTAAGGCGCGCGTTTTCCAACAGAATCGCGGCAAATTCAGATGCCGGGCCCGTCAGCGGCTCGCTCTTGCGGGTCAGAATGCCGTAGAACTGCGGGACCAGATGCATCTGCGTTTCCAGGGTCCTGAGCAGGCCACTCTCCAGATGCTGCGCCACCATGGCATCGGGCAGCATGCCGATCATCGGGCCGCTCTGAAGGACTTTCAAAAAAGTCTGCATGGAGATGGTTTCGATGGTGTTGCGAGGCACATCGACGCCTGCGTTGGCGAACGCCTCTTCCATACGACCGCGGATCGGCGTGCCGTTGGGGTAAAGCATCCAAGGCCAGTCCACCAACTGACGCAACGTCATCGGCCCCGCTTCGCACAGCGGATGACGGCTGTTGACCACGATACTGAACGGCTCTGGCGCCAACGCCTGAAAGTCGTAGCGTTGTTGTTGACCCTGCTCGGTAAAACGTCCGATCGCCAGGTCCAGCGTGCGTTCTTCCAGCATTTCCATCAAGTGGTCGCTGGTCTGCTCGACCACCTCGATTGCCAGCAGGGGCCAGCGCTCCTTGATCTGCACAATCGCTTCGGGCAGCACAACCGCGGTGGCGGCAAAGATCCCGCCAACCTTGAGGTGCCCATGTCCGCCCGCGCTGAGGTTGTTGATCTGTTCAACGAACGTCCGTGCATCGTTCAGGGCCAACTGGGCGTAGCGCACCACCTGAATACCCAGTGACGTCGGCACCATGCTGCGCGGCAAGCGTTCGAAAATTGCAAAACCCAACAAGCTTTCGATTTCCTTGAGCATTTTGCTCAGTGCGGGCTGGCTGAGGTTCATCTGCTGAGCAGCCGCGTGCATGTTCTGGGTACGGCCCAACGTATCGATCAGCGTCAAATGACGGAATTTGAGCCAGTTGCAGAAACTGGAAAACGACAGATCGGACACAGGGCTCACCTCGGCATGGTAATAACGTCAGGTTATCGATAAGTGAAAATTTGCCATTGGAGTTTATCCACCCGGCGACCTAGCGTGCAGGTTTTATGGATCAGGATGCGTGTCATGCCGATAAGCCTAACGCCCGAAAATACCCTGCCCAAGGATGGCTCACCTGCCACGCTGATCGGGCGCGCCTGGATCCCCGGCACACTGGCTGGCCCCTCGCCCATTGTGCTGCGGGCTGACGGGGTGTTCGACCTGTCCGCGCACTTTGCCACCGTCAGCGAACTGCTGGAGCGGGACTCACCTCTAGAGGCCGTGCGGCAGGCGCCGGGCAAATTCGTCACCAGCATCGATGCCTTGCTGGCCAACACCGGGTCACACGCCGACCCGGCCAAACCTTATCTGCTTGCGCCGCTGGACTTGCACGTCATCAAGGCCGCAGGCGTGACCTTCGCTGCCAGCATGATCGAACGCGTGATCGAGGAAAAAGCCGGAGGGGACGCGGCGCTGGCCGAGGGCGTGAGAACGCTGGTGCGTGAGGTCATCGGCGACAACCTGCGCGCCGTCAAGCCAGGCTCCGAACAAGCCAGGCGCCTGAAAGCCGTGCTGATCGCAAAAGGCATGTGGTCACAATATCTGGAAGTCGGCATCGGCCCGGACGCCGAGATTTTCACCAAGGCTCCGGTGCTGTCGGCAGTGGGTAGCGCCAGCCAGATCGGTATTCACCCCGGTTCGCTATGG
Organism: Pseudomonas californiensis; assembly: GCF_021147775.1. Classification (GTDB taxonomy): domain Bacteria; phylum Pseudomonadota; class Gammaproteobacteria; order Pseudomonadales; family Pseudomonadaceae; genus Aquipseudomonas; species Aquipseudomonas californiensis. The sequence continues at coordinate 43,362 of NZ_JAGTPK010000012.1, read as the reverse complement.
AACAACCCGGAGCCCGAGGTCGTGCTGGCGGTCAACAGCCGTGGTCAGGTTCATGGCGCGGCGCTGGGCAATGACGTCAACCTGCGCGATTTCGAGGGCCGCAGTGCTTTGTTACTGGGCAAGGCCAAGGACAACAACGCGTCATGTGCAATCGGTCCGTTCATTCGTCTTTTTGACGAGCATTTCAGCCTGGACGATGTGCGTCGCAGCGTTATCGATCTAGAGGTACAAGGCGATGACGGCTATGTGCTGCACGGTGCCAGTTCGATGGATCAGATCAGTCGCGATCCACTGGACATTGTCGCGCAGACGCTGAACGCCAATCACCAATACCCCGACGGGCTGGTGCTGTTCCTCGGAACGCTGTTCGCGCCCACCCAGGACCGTGATCATCCCGGCGCCGGATTCACCCACAAACAAGGCGACCGCGTGAGCATCAGCAGCCCGTTGCTGGGCAGCCTGCACAATCAGGTCACCTACAGTGACGCGGCCACGCCCTGGACGTTCGGCCTCGGCGCGCTGTTCCATAATCTGGCGGCGCGAGGATTGTTGAATCGCTGAACCATTCTCGCGCACCACTCCGATATCAGCCCATAACAAGAGAACATGCCCATGAGCCTGCCCCCGAAACGCCCACTGCGCAGCCAGCAATGGTTCGACGATCCGGAACATGCCGACCTTACTGCGCTGTACGTCGAGCGCTACATGAATTACGGCCTGACGCGCAGCGAGCTGCAGTCCGGTCGCCCGATCATCGGTATCGCCCAGACCGGCAGCGACCTCACGCCCTGCAACCGCCATCACATCGAACTGGCCCAGCGGGTAAAGGCGGGCATTCGTGACGCAGGCGGGATTCCGATGGAGTTCCCGGTACACCCGATTGCCGAGCAAAGCCGCCGCCCGACCGCCGCGCTGGACCGTAACCTGGCCTACCTGGGGCTGGTGGAGATTCTGCACGGCTACCCGCTGGATGGCGTAGTGCTCACTACCGGCTGCGACAAAACTACGCCTGCCTGCCTGATGGCCGCTGCGACCACCGACCTGCCCGCAATCGTGCTGTCGGGCGGACCGATGCTCGACGGCCATTACAAGGGCGACCTGATCGGCTCGGGCACGGTACTGTGGCATGCACGCAAGTTGCTGGCAGCGGAAGAAATCGACTATGAAGGTTTCATGGACATGACCACCGCCGCGTCGCCATCGGTGGGCCACTGCAACACCATGGGCACCGCCCTGTCGATGAACGCGCTGGCCGAAGCGCTTGGCATGTCGTTACCCGGTTGCGCCAGCATCCCTGCACCGTATCGCGAGCGCGGGCAAATGGCCTATGCAACAGGCAAGCGCATCTGTGAACTGGTCATGCAGGATGTGCGGCCGTCACAGATCATGACACGCGAGGCTTTCGAGAATGCGATTGCCGTCGCCTCGGCACTGGGCGCTTCGAGCAATTGCCCGCCACACCTGATCGCGATTGCGCGGCACATGGGCGTGGAGCTGAGCCTCGATGACTGGCAGCGCATCGGTGTCGACGTCCCTCTGCTGGTGAACTGCATGCCCGCAGGCAAATACCTCGGCGAAGGCTTCCACCGTGCAGGCGGCGTACCTGCGGTGATGCATGAGTTGCAAAAAGCCGGGCGCTTGCATGAACAATGCGCCACGGTCAGCGGCAAAACCATCGGCGACATCGTGCGCACAGCAGTCACCAGCAATACAGAGGTGATTCTGCCTTACGACGCGCCCCTCAAACACAGTGCCGGATTCATCGTGCTCAGCGGCAATTTCTTCGACAGCGCGATCATGAAGATGTCGGTCGTCGGCGAAGCCTTCCGCAAGACGTACCTGTCCGAGCCCGGCGCCGAGAACAGCTTCGAGGCCCGCGCTATCGTGTTCGAAGGGCCGGAGGACTATCACGCCCGAATCGACGACCCGGCGCTGGACGTCGACGAGCGCTGCATCCTGGTCATTCGCGGCGCAGGCACCGTCGGTTATCCCGGCAGCGCTGAAGTGGTCAACATGGACCCGCCCGCCGCGCTCATCAAAAGCGGCATCGACTCCCTGCCCTGCCTCGGCGATGGCCGTCAAAGCGGCACGTCCGCCAGCCCGTCAATCCTAAACATGTCCCCAGAAGCGGCCATCGGCGGCGGCCTTGCCCTGCTGCGCACCAACGACAGACTGCGCGTTGACCTCAACGCCCGCTCGGTCAACCTGTTGGTCGACGAAGACGAACTCGTCCGGCGCCGCGAAGCCTGGACGCCCTCGATCCCACCGTCACAAACGCCCTGGCAGGAACTCTACCGCCAACTGGTAGGCCAGTTGTCCACAGGCGGCTGCCTGGAACCCGCCACCCTGCACATGCGGGTGATCGCCCGCAGCGGCACACCGCGGCATTCACATTGAATACGCATGACTTACAAGCGGCCCGCTGTGTAAGTGGTATCTGAGGCGCGATCGCAGTTCGCTATAAAAGCAAAACCCCCGCAGTGCGGGGGCTCCAGACAAAACTTTACAAAAAAGTCTAAGGTGACCGCTAGAACGGAATATCGTCATCAAAGCTGTCGAAATCAGCAGCTGGCTGCGGCGCTTGCTGCTGCGGCGCAGGGCGGGATTCGCGTTGTTGTGGCGGTTGCTGATTGTAGGACTGCTGTGGCGGTGCCGACTGCTGCGGGCGCGACTGCTGAGGACGAGGAGCTGACTGATTGTAGTTGCCGCCACCCTGACCTTGTTGAGCGTCGCCCTGTGGACGGCCACCCAGCAATTGCATGGTGCCTTGCATGTCGACGACGATTTCGGTGGTGTAACGCTTGATGCCGTCTTTTTCCCACTCGCGTGTCTGCAGCTTGCCTTCGATGTAGACCTGCGAACCCTTGCGCAGGTACTCGCCAGCAATTTCAGCAACCTTGCCGAACATCGAAACACGGTGCCATTCGGTCTTTTCGACTTTCTGACCGCTCTGCTTGTCAGTCCATTGTTCGCTGGTGGCCAGACTCAGGTTGGTCACGGCGTTACCGTTAGGCAAGTAGCGAACTTCGGGATCCTGGCCGCATGTACCGACCAATATGACTTTGTTAACCCCACGGGCCATAACGTTCTCCTAGGTTTCGCGCGCTTCTGATGCCGGGTTGACCAGCTGTTCGAGAGAGGCACGATCCAATAATTTTGTATCGAGTTTGATATAGATAGCTGCCTCTTCGGCAACCACCACTGCATCCGTTACGCCTGCTACGGACATTAAACGCTCTGCCAGGCCTGCATCACGCTGCGCCTCTGGCGCCAACGGCAGACGTAGGCTGGTCACGTAAGGCGGTTCACGCATGGTCATTGCAAAAGCAAGCCAGACGGCGGCCATGGCTGCACCACCCAGGAACACCACATCGAGCCCACCATGCTGGAACAACCAGCCGCCCAGTATCCCACCTGCCGCCGAACCAAGGAACTGGCTGGTGGAATAAACCCCCATCGCCGTCCCTTTTCCGCCAGCCGGCGATACCTTGCTGATCAGCGACGGCAAAGACGCTTCCAGCAGATTGAACGCGGTGAAGAATACCACTGTACCGATTACCAGTGCCCGTAACGTGTCACCGAACTTCCAGAAGAATAGCTCAGACAGCATCAATAGGAATACGGCCCCGAGCAGGACGCGCTTCATCTGACGTTTCTTCTCACCGTAAATGATGAAAGGAATCATGGCGAAGAACGAAACCAGCAAAGCCGTCAGGTAGACCCACCAGTGCTGTTCCTTGGGCAAACCGGCTTTTTCCACCAGTGCCAACGGTAACGCCACGAAACTGGACATGAGCATCGCGTGCAACACGAAGATACCCAAATCCAGACGCAACAGGTCGGGATGACGCAATGTCGCGCCCAGTGCTTGCCTGGCGACACCGGACTCACGATGCAGCAGCGGCCCGTTGGCCTTGGGTACGATGAAAGCGACGATCAGAATACCCAGCAACGCCATGCCGCCAGTGGCCAGAAACAACCCGGACAAGCCAAACGCGCCGGTCAACAATGGGCCCACGACCATCGCAACCGCGAACGACAGACCGATGGTCATGCCGATCATGGCCATCGCCTTGGTGCGATGCTGCTCACGGGTCAGGTCGGAGAGCAATGCCATGACTGCTGCGGAAATAGCGCCGGCGCCCTGCAGAATGCGACCCGCGATGATGCCCCAGATTGAATCGGCGCTTGCTGCCACGACGCTGCCAATGGCGAAAACTATCAGGCCGAGATAGATAACCGGTCGTCGGCCGATCCGGTCGGAAATAATACCGAAGGGAATCTGCAGAACGGCCTGAGTCAAGCCATAGGCGCCGATGGCCAGACCAATCAGTGCAGGACTCGCGCCCGCCAGGTCCATGCCATAGGTTGCCAATACCGGCAGCACCATGAACATGCCGAGCATGCGGAACGCGAACACAAGCGCCAGACCGCCTGCAGCGCGGGTCTCGCCGCGGCTCATTCGTTCGCTGTGGAGATCGTGCATGGATAAACCTCGTGTGAACCGGCGGCGATTCTACCAGTCCCATCGATTGACGGGGTATATCGCGACGCTTTGACGCGTCTAGATGACAGAGTCTTCATCAGCAGCGGCAAAGCGGATGGGATAGTGTGTATCCATCCAGTATTTACCCGTATACTGCTACGTTTTCGACGCCCGCCGTGCGAGGCCATTTTGGACAAGATCCTGATTCGTGGGGCTCGAACCCACAACCTGAAAAATATTGACCTCACCCTGCCACGCGACAAGCTGATCGTCATTACCGGGCTGTCCGGTTCTGGCAAATCATCGCTGGCCTTTGACACGCTGTACGCCGAAGGGCAGCGGCGCTATGTCGAGTCGCTGTCGGCCTATGCACGGCAGTTTTTGTCGATGATGGAAAAGCCGGACGTCGATACGATCGAAGGTTTGTCGCCGGCGATTTCCATCGAGCAGAAATCCACGTCTCACAACCCGCGCTCGACGGTCGGGACGATCACCGAGATCTACGACTATCTGCGTCTGTTGTACGCACGAGTCGGTCAGCCTCGTTGCCCTGATCACGATATCCCACTCGAAGCCCAGACGGTCAGCCAGATGGTCGATCTGGTGCTGACTCAACCTGAGGGCAGCAAGCTGATGCTGCTTGCGCCGGTCATTCGTGAGCGCAAGGGCGAACACCTTTCTGTCTTCGAAGAGCTGCGCGCGCAAGGGTTCGTGCGTGCCCGCGTCAACGGCAGGTTATGTGAGCTGGATGAGCTGCCAAAGCTGGATAAACAGAAAAAGCATTCCATTGACGTGGTCGTCGACCGCTTCAAGGTACGTGCCGATCTGCAACAGCGTCTGGCCGAATCGTTCGAAACCGCCTTGAAACTGGCGGACGGTATCGCCCTGGTGGCGCCGATGGATGACGAACCAGGCGAGGAAGTCATCTTCTCCGCACGCTTCGCCTGCCCGATCTGCGGTCATGCGATCAGCGAGCTCGAGCCCAAGCTTTTCTCGTTCAACAACCCGGCTGGCGCATGTCCGACCTGTGACGGCCTGGGCGTAAAACAGTTTTTCGACATCAAGCGACTGGTGAACGCTGAGCTGACACTGGCCGAAGGTGCAATACGCGGCTGGGACAGACGAAACGTTTACTACTTCCAGATGCTCGGTTCGTTGTCCAAGCATTACGGCTTCAGCCTTGAAGTACCGTTCAAGGAGCTGCCCGCCGACCAGCAAAAAATTCTGCTCAACGGCAGCGGCTCGCAGAATGTCGACTTCCGTTACCTGAATGATCGCGGTGACATCGTCAAACGCGCACACCCGTTCGAGGGCATCGTGCCCAATCTAGAACGCCGTTACCGCGAAACCGAATCAGCCACTGTGCGCGAAGAACTGGCCAAGTTCCTGGGTACCCAGCCCTGCCCTGATTGCCGTGGCACACGTCTGCGCCGTGAAGCGCGCCATGTGTGGGTGGGTGAGAAGACGCTGCCTGCGGTAACCAATCTTCCGATTGGCGACGCCACCAGCTATTTCGATGGTTTGAAGCTTACAGGGCGACGCGGTGAAATTGCCGACAAGATTCTCAAGGAAATCCGTGAGCGCCTGCAGTTCCTGGTCAACGTCGGCCTGGACTACCTGACACTCGACCGTAGCGCCGACACGCTATCGGGCGGCGAAGCCCAACGTATTCGGCTTGCCAGCCAGATTGGCGCAGGGCTGGTCGGGGTCATGTACATCCTCGACGAACCGTCCATTGGCCTGCACCAACGCGACAACGACCGGTTGCTGGGCACGCTCAAGCATCTGCGCGACATCGGTAATACGGTGATCGTGGTCGAGCATGACGAAGATGCCATCCGTTTGGCCGACTACGTTGTGGACATCGGCCCTGGGGCTGGCGTGCATGGCGGGCATATCGTTGCCGAGGGCACGCCCGATGAAGTGATGTCGCACCCTGACTCGCTGACGGGCAAATACCTGTCGGGCCGCGTGAAAATCCAGGTCCCTGCCAAACGCACGCCTCGCAACAAGAAGCTGTCGCTGACCCTCAAAGGCGCACGCGGCAACAACTTGCAGAACGTGAATCTGGAAATCCCGATTGGCTTGCTGACCTGCGTGACGGGGGTTTCCGGCTCGGGCAAATCGACGCTGATCAACAACACGCTGTTCCCGCTCAGCGCCACGGCCCTGAATGGCGCAACGACGCTCGAAGCTGCGACGCACGACAGCATCAATGGTCTGCAGCACCTGGACAAGGTCGTAGACATCGACCAAAGCCCGATCGGCCGTACCCCGCGCTCCAACCCGGCGACGTATACCGGGTTGTTCACACCGATCCGCGAACTCTTTGCTGGCGTGCCAGAGTCGCGCTCGCGTGGCTATGGACCAGGGCGTTTCTCCTTCAACGTCAAGGGCGGCCGCTGCGAAGCTTGCCAGGGCGATGGCCTGATCAAGGTAGAGATGCACTTTCTGCCGGACATCTATGTGCCGTGCGATGTGTGCAAGAGCAAGCGTTACAACCGTGAAACGCTTGAAATCAAGTACAAAGGCAAGAACATCCACGAAGTGCTGGAAATGACCATCGAGGAAGCGCGTGAGTTTTTCGACGCGGTCCCCGCGCTGGCCCGCAAACTTCAGACGCTGATGGATGTGGGGCTGTCCTACATCAAACTGGGTCAGTCGGCGACGACGCTTTCAGGCGGCGAAGCGCAGAGGGTCAAGCTGTCGCGTGAGCTGTCCAAGCGCGATACCGGCAAGACGCTCTACATTCTGGACGAGCCTACTACCGGCCTGCACTTTGCCGACATTCAGCAACTGCTCGATGTGCTGCATCGCCTGCGCGATCACGGCAATACGGTCGTAGTGATCGAGCACAACCTGGACGTTATCAAAACAGCGGACTGGTTGGTCGACCTTGGGCCGGAAGGCGGTTCCAGAGGCGGTCAGATCATTGCAACCGGCACACCGGAGCAAGTGGCCGAGATGGAGCAATCGTATACCGGGCACTACCTCAAACCGCTGTTGATACGTGACAGGGCTTAAGGTGTCGTAGTGTGAATAACCGGGTCTGACTTCGCTCAGACCCGGGATACAAAAAAGCTCCTGTCACTTGCGTGCAGGAGCTTTTTTATGCGGTTGTGAAGTCAGAACTGCGATTGCAGGTAATTCTGCAGTCCGATGGACTTGATCAGCCCCATCTGCTGTTCCAGCCAGTAAGTGTGATCTTCTTCTGTGTCAGCCAACTGAATACGCAGAATGTCCCGACTGATGTAGTCCTTGTGAAGCTCGCAGAGCGCAATGCCCTTGCACAGCGCGGCCCTGACCTTGTACTCAAGGCGCAGATCGCTGGCAAGCATCTCAGGTACCGTCGTACCGATGTCCAGATCATCTGGACGCATGCGTGGCGTACCTTCAAGCATCAGGATCCGACGCATCAACGCATCAGCGTGTTGCGCCTCTTCTTCCATTTCGTGATTGATGCGCTCGTAAAGCTTGGCGAAACCCCAATCTTCGTACATGCGTGAATGGATGAAATATTGGTCACGAGCCGCCAGTTCGCCGGTGAGCAATGTGTTGAGATAATCGATTACGTCCGGGTGGCCTTGCATCGCACCAGATCTCCTGCTTCAAAGGCAACAGTTTGAACCAAGCGCTGCCTGAGGTCACTGAGAAAAACGCAATAAACAGACAAAAAGCGTCGATATTACGCCGTTCAGAAGCGAAAAACCGCCCAAATGAGGGCGGTTCTGTTTCTCACTTCGACTCAGCCAAGCTTTACGCCCAACGCATTCGCAATACCCTCACCATAAGCTGGATCAGCTTTGTAGAAGTGCTGGAGTTGACGCTGGACGATGTCGCTGGATACGCCCCCCATAGCACCCGCAATGTTGTTGATCAGTAACGCCTTCTGATCGGCATCCATCAAATTGAATAGCTTTCCCGCCTGACTGTAGTAATCAGTGTCTTCGCGGTGATCGTGACGATCAGCCGTGCCACTCAGCGACAACGCAGGTTCTGCATAACGCGAATCCTGTTTCGGCGCGTCGGTGTAGCTGTTTGGCTCGTAGTTAGGCGCCGCGCCGCCGTTGGTACCAAAAGCCATCGAACCATCTCTCTGGTAGCTGTAGACCGGGTTCTTCGGAGCGTTGATAGGCAGTTGCTGATGGTTGGTACCTACGCGGTAGCGATGGGCATCAGCGTACGCAAACACGCGGCCCTGCAGCATACGGTCCGGGGAAAGACCAACACCTGGGACCATGTTGCTCGGGCCGAAAGCCGCTTGCTCGACTTCGGCAAAGTAGTTCAGAGGGTTGCGATTCAACTCCAACTCGCCGACTTCAATCAGCGGGTACTCTTTCTGCGACCAGGTCTTGGTCACATCGAACGGATTCTCGTGATGACTCGCCGCCTGAGCTTCGGTCATCAGCTGAATGCACACCTGCCATTTAGGGAAATCACCCTGTTCAATGGCGGAGAACAGATCGCGCTGGGCGTAATCCGGATCAGTACCCGCGATACGTGCAGCATCAGCGGGCGTCAGATTCTTGATGCCTTGCTTGCTCTTGTAGTGCCACTTCACCCAGTACCGCTCACCGGCAGCATTGATCAGGCTGTAGGTATGACTGCCGAAGCCGTGCATATGACGGTAGCCATCAGGAATACCGCGATCCGAGAACAGAATAGTGACCTGATGCAACGCCTCAGGCGAGTGCGACCAGAAATCCCACATCATCTGCGGGCTTTTAAGATTTGTCTGAGGCAGGCGCTTCTGGGTGTGAATGAAGTCCGGGAACTTCAAGGGGTCGCGAATGAAGAACACAGGCGTGTTGTTGCCAACAATGTCCCAATTGCCTTCTTCGGTATAGAACTTTACCGCAAAACCACGTGGGTCACGCTCGGTATCAGCCGATCCACGCTCACCACCCACGGTGGAGAAACGCAGGAAGATTGGAGTCTGCTTGCCAACGGTATTGAACAGGTTGGCGCTGGTGTAGGGGGTGATGTCGCGGGTAACGGTAAACGTACCGTGAGCACCCGAACCCTTCGCATGAACGCGACGTTCAGGAATGTTCTCGCGATTGAAGTGGGCGAGCTTCTCGATAAGATGAAAGTCATCCAACAGCAAAGGACCACGGGGGCCCGCCGAACGAGAGTTCTGGTTGTCGGCGACTGGCGCACCACTGGCGGTCGTAAGCGTCTTCTGGCTCATGCAATTTTTTCCTCAGGCTCTCTTGGAGCCGGCTAATCGGCTTGAGGCGAAGTATCGTGCATGAGCGAAAAACAAGGAAATTTATTAATTGTCGTAAGTCGATAGCATTCATCAATTTCCATGAACAAAAAACCAGGCACTAGGCCCGGTCTTTTGTACAAACTGATGTCTTATTCAGCGGCTTCTACAGAGCCACCAACAGGACGATCAACCAACTCGACGTACGCCATTGGCGCGTTGTCGCCAGCACGGAAACCGCACTTGAGGATTCGCAGATAGCCGCCCTGACGGGTTGCATAACGCTTGCCCAGATCGTTGAACAGCTTGCCGACGATTTCTTTCGAGCGAGTACGGTCGAAAGCCAAACGACGGTTAGCTACGCTGTCTTCCTTGGCCAGAGTGATCAGCGGCTCGGCAACGCGGCGCAGTTCCTTGGCTTTCGGCAGGGTAGTCTTGATCAGCTCGTGCTCGAACAGCGACACCGCCATGTTTTGAAACATGGCCTTGCGGTGCGAGCTGGTACGGCTCAGGTGACGTCCACTTTTACGATGACGCATGGTTCATTCCTTACCAAACTCACGTTCGGTGATTACGACGATCAGGCCGTAGCCTTGTCGTCCTTCTTAAGACATGCCGGCGGCCAGTTGTCGAGGCGCATGCTGAGGGACAGACCACGGGAGGCCAGAACATCTTTGATCTCAGTCAAAGACTTCTTCCCAAGGTTCGGAGTTTTCAACAGCTCTACTTCGGTGCGCTGAATCAGGTCGCCGATGTAGTAGATGTTCTCCGCCTTAAGGCAGTTAGCCGAACGTACAGTCAGTTCCAAATCGTCAACCGGACGGAGCAGGATCGGATCGATCTCGTCTTCCTGTTCGATTACCACTGGTTCGCTGTCACCTTTGAGGTCGACGAACGCAGCCAACTGCTGTTGCAGAATGGTTGCAGCGCGGCGAATAGCCTCTTCAGGATCTAGAGTACCGTTGGTTTCCAGATCAATAACCAGCTTGTCCAGGTTGGTGCGCTGCTCGACACGGGCGTTTTCCACCACGTATGCGATACGGCGAACCGGGCTGAACGAAGAGTCAAGCTGCAAGCGACCAATGCTGCGGCTTTCGTCTTCATCGCTTTGACGCGAGTCTGCCGGCTCATAACCACGACCACGAGCTACGGTGAGCTTCATGTTCAAGGCGCCGTTAGACGCCAGGTTAGCGATTACGTGATCGGGATTAACGATCTCGACATCATGATCCAGCTGAATATCGGCAGCGGTAACCACCCCCGAACCCTTCTTCGACAAGGTCAGCGTAACTTCGTCTCGACCGTGCAGCTTGATAGCCAGACCTTTAAGGTTCAACAGGATTTCAATGACGTCTTCCTGTACACCTTCGATGGCGCTGTACTCATGGAGTACACCGTCAATCTCGGCCTCGACTACTGCACAGCCGGGCATGGAGGACAACAAAATGCGGCGAAGCGCGTTGCCCAGGGTATGGCCAAAACCACGCTCGAGAGGCTCGAGAGTGATCTTGGCGCGGGTTGGACTGACAACCTGCACATCAATGTGGCGGGGTGTCAGGAACTCATTTACCGAAATCTGCATGGATGCACCTATTTTCTAGCCCTTACTTGGAGTAGAGCTCGACAATCAGGCTTTCGTTGATGTCGGCGGACAGATCACTGCGAGCTGGTACGCTTTTGAAAACGCCCGATTTCTTCTCAGTGTCTACTTCTACCCATTCTACGCGGCCACGTTGGGCACACAGATCGAGAGCCTGGACAATACGCAGCTGGTTCTTAGCCTTTTCGCGGATAGCAACTACGTCGCCAGCACGAACCTGGTAAGAAGGAACGTTAACGGTTTTGCCGTTCACGCTAACCGACTTGTGCGAAACCAATTGACGGGATTCTGCACGAGTAGAGCCGAAGCCCATGCGATATACAACGTTGTCCAGACGGCATTCGAGCAGCTGCAGCAGGTTCTCACCTGTTGCGCCTTTCTTGCCGGCGGCTTCTTTGTAGTAGCCGCTGAACTGACGCTCGAGAACGCCGTAGATACGACGGACTTTTTGCTTTTCACGCAGCTGAGTACCGTAATCGGACTGGCGACCGCGGCGCTGACCGTGGATGCCTGGAGCTGCTTCGATGTTGCACTTGGATTCGATAGCGCGAACGCCGCTCTTCAAAAAGAGATCGGTGCCTTCACGACGAGCAAGCTTGCACTTTGGACCAATGTAACGAGCCATTTTTTACAGTCTCCTGGATTACACGCGGCGCTTCTTCGGCGGACGGCACCCGTTGTGCGGGATTGGCGTCACGTCGGTGATGCTGGCGATCTTATAGCCACAGCCGTTCAATGCACGGACAGCGGATTCGCGACCTGGGCCTGGACCCTTGACGTTGACGTCGAGGTTCTTCAGACCGTACTCCAGCGCAGCTTGACCAGCACGCTCAGCAGCTACTTGAGCAGCGAACGGGGTGGACTTGCGGGAACCACGGAAACCCGAACCGCCGGAGGTAGCCCAAGAAAGCGCATTACCTTGACGATCGGTGATGGTGACGATTGTGTTGTTAAAAGACGCGTGGATGTGGGCGATGCCATCAACCACTGTCTTTTTAACTTTTTTACGAGGACGAGCAGCAGGTTTTGCCATGACTAAATTCCTGTCGTTGCGCTGGAGCGATTACTTGCGGATCGGCTTACGCGGACCTTTGCGAGTACGCGCGTTAGTCTTGGTACGCTGACCGCGCACTGGAAGACCACGACGATGACGCAGGCCGCGATAGCAGCCCAGGTCCATCAAGCGCTTGATTTTCATGTTGATTTCGCGACGCAGGTCACCTTCAGTGGTGAACTTCGCCACTTCGCCACGCAGCTGTTCAATCTGCTCGTCGCTCAGATCTTTGATCTTCACCGCCGGGTTAACCCCGGTGGTTGCACAAATTTTCTGTGCGGTGGTGCGACCAACACCATAGATGTAGGTCAGCGAGATAACAGTATGCTTGTTATCTGGAATGTTAACGCCTGCAATACGGGCCATTCAGTGGGACTCCAATTGACAGCTACCTACGCCCCGGAAGCCAAGAAATAGGGCGCGAGATAATATCGCTGTAGTAACAAATAATCAACCCAGCAGCGCACTAGCTGCTGGGCTTAAGCACAAATCACAATCAGCCTTGGCGCTGCTTATGACGTGGTTCCGCGCTGCAAATTACTCGAACAACACCTTCGCGGCGAATAATCTTGCAGTTACGGCACAGCTTTTTCACCGATGCACGAACTTTCATCACCAACTCCTCGAACCTTAGGGGTGCTTCAGCGCAGCATACCGCCGCTGCCACCGTAGCCCTTCAGGTTGGCTTTCTTCATCAGGGATTCATACTGGTGCGAAACGAGGTGGGATTGCACTTGAGACATAAAGTCCATCACAACCACGACCACGATCAGCAACGAGGTCCCGCCAAGGTAGAACGGTACGTTTGCCGCAACCACCAGAAACTGGGGAAGCAGACACACGGCCGTCATATATAGAGCACCGAACATGGTCAAGCGAGTCAGAACGCCATCAATGTAGCGCGCAGACTGCTCGCCTGGACGGATACCCGGAATAAAGGCACCGGACTTCTTCAGGTTTTCCGCTACGTCTTTCGGATTGAACATCAACGCCGTATAGAAGAAGCAGAAGAAAATAATCCCTGCACTAAACAGCAGAATATTCAACGGCTGACCAGGAGCGATCGACTGCGAGATATCCTGCAACCAGCCCAAACCTTCAGACTGACCGAACCAGGAACCCAACGAAGCCGGGAACAGCAAGATGCTGCTCGCGAAAATAGCTGGAATCACACCAGCCATGTTCACTTTCAGCGGCAAGTGGCTGGTCTGCGCAGCAAAGACCTTGCGGCCCTGCTGACGCTTGGCGTAGTGAACAGCGATACGACGCTGGCCACGCTCAATGAACACCACAAAACCGATAATCGCTACTGCCAGCAAACCGATCGCAACCAGAGCGAAGATATTGATATCGCCCTGACGTGCAGACTCGAAAGACTGCCCTATTGCTCTCGGAAGACCGGCGACGATACCCGAAAAAATCAACATCGAGATACCGTTGCCAACACCGCGCTCTGTAATCTGCTCCCCGAGCCACATCATGAACATCGCACCAGCCACGAAGGTGGTAACGGCCACAAAGTGGAAACCCAGGTCGCCAGAGAAAGCAACGCCCTGACCGGCCAAGCCAACGGACATGCCGATCGCTTGAACCAGGGCCAGGACGACGGTGCCATAGCGGGTGTACTGGCTGATCTTACGACGACCAGCCTCACCTTCCTTCTTCAACTGCTCCAGTTGTGGGCTGACGGCGGTCATCAACTGCATGATGATCGATGCCGAAATGTACGGCATGATCCCCAATGCAAAGATACTCATCCGTTCCAGCGCACCACCGGAAAACATGTTGAACAAGCTAAGAATGGTCCCCTCATTCTGTCGAAACAGTTCCGCCAGCCGATCTGGGTTGATACCGGGAACTGGGATATGCGCACCTATCCGATAGACGATAATCGCCAGGAATAGAAAACGCAGTCGAGCCCAGAGCTCGGATAACCCGCCTTTGCTGAGCGCTGAGAGAGCACCTTGCTTAGCCATTTATTCCTCGAACTTGCCGCCAGCTGCTTCGATAGCCGCACGCGCACCTTTGGTGGCGGCGATACCCTTGATGGTGACAGCGCGAGTAACTTCGCCCGACAGCATGATTTTCACACGCTGAACGTTCTGGTTAATCACGTTGGCATCTTTCAGGGACTGCACAGTTACGATGTCGCCTTCCACTTTAGCCAGCTCGGACAAACGCACTTCTGCGCGATCCATGGCTTTCAGGGATACGAAACCGAATTTTGGCAGGCGACGATGCAGCGGCTGTTGGCCGCCCTCAAAGCCCGGAGCAATGGTGCCACCGGAGCGGGAGGTTTGACCTTTGTGGCCGCGGCCACCAGTCTTACCCAAACCGCTACCGATACCACGGCCCGGACGATGCTTTTCGCGACGGGAACCCGGCGCTGGACTCAGATCATTGAGTTTCATCGATTAACCCTCGACTCGCAGCATGTAGTAAGCCTTGTTGATCATCCCGCGATTTTCGGGAGTATCCAGGACTTCTACAGTGTGACCGATGCGACGCAGACCCAAACCCTTAACACACAGTCTGTGGTTAGGGATGCGGCCGGTCATGCTTTTGATCAGCGTTACTTTAACGGTAGCCATGATCAGATGATCTCCTCAACACGCTTGCCACGTTTGGCAGCGATGGACTCAGGAGACTGCATGCCCTTCAGACCCTTGAACGTAGCGTGAACCACGTTTACCGGGTTAGTCGAGCCGTAGCACTTGGCCAACACGTTCTGAACACCAGCAACTTCCAGCACTGCGCGCATAGCGCCGCCAGCGATGATACCGGTACCCTCAGAAGCAGGCTGCATGTACACCTTCGAAGCGCCATGAGCGGACTTCATTGCGTACTGCAGAGTGGTGCCGTTCAGATCAACCTGGATCATGTTGCGGCGTGCAGCTTCCATCGCTTTCTGGATTGCAGCAGGCACTTCACGTGACTTGCCACGGCCGAAGCCAACGCGCCCTTTACCATCACCCACTACGGTCAACGCAGTGAAAGTGAAGATACGGCCACCTTTTACGGTTTTGGCCACGCGGTTAACTTGAACCAGCTTCTCGATGTAGCCTTCGTCGCGTTTTTGGTCGTTATTTGCCATAACTTAGAACTCCAGCCCGCCTTCACGAGCAGCATCAGCCAGCGCTTTGACACGGCCGTGGTACTTGAAGCCAGAACGGTCGAAAGCCACTTGCGATACGCCCGCGGCTTTTGCACGCTCGGCGACCAGCTTGCCAACCTTAGTGGCCGCGTCGATGTTGCCAGTGGCGCCATCACGCAGTTCTTTGTCCAAAGTCGAGGCGCTTGCCAGGACTTTGCTGCCGTCGGCCGAAATGACCTGGGCATAAATGTGCTGCGAAGAGCGGTGCACGCAGAGACGCACGACTTCTAGCTCGTGCATTTTCAGGCGTGCTTTGCGAGCGCGACGCAGTCGGGTAACTTTTTTGACGGTCATTTGCTATGCCCTACTTCTTCTTGGCTTCTTTACGGCGGACGACTTCGTCCGCGTAACGCACACCTTTGCCTTTGTAAGGCTCAGGACGGCGGAAGTCGCGGATCTCAGCGGCCACTTGACCAACCAACTGCTTATCGATACCGCGAATCAGGATATCGGTCTGGCTGGGGGTCTCAGCGGTGATGCCATTCGGCAATTCGTAATCCACCGGGTGCGAGAAGCCAAGTGCCAGGTTCAGGACCGTGCCTTTTGCTTGCGCTTTGTAACCAACACCGACCAGCTGGAGCTTGCGCTCGAAGCCTTGGCTTACGCCTTGGACCATGTTGTTAACCAGTGCACGAGTCGTGCCTGCCATTGCGCGGGTTTGTTGATCGCCATTGCGAGCAGCGAAACGCAGCTCACCAGCTTCTTCAACAATCTCAACAGACGAATGGACGTTCAGTTCTAGAGTGCCCTTGGCACCCTTCACCGAAAGCTGCTGGCCGACGAGTTTAACTTCGACGCCGGATGGCAACTTAACGGGGTTCTTAGCTACGCGTGACATGCTTATCCCCCCCTTAGAACACAGTGCAAAGCACTTCGCCGCCGACACCGGCAGCGCGCGCAGCACGATCCGTCATCACACCTTTGTTGGTGGAGACGATAGACACACCGAGACCGCCACGAACTTTTGGCAGATCGTCGGAGGACTTGTACTGACGCAAGCCTGGGCGGCTGACGCGCTTAACTTCTTCAATGACCGGACGGCCTTCGAAGTACTTAAGCTCGATGGACAGCGATGGTTTAACTTCGCTGCTGATCTGATAACCCGCAATGTAACCTTCGTCCTTGAGGACTTTGGCTACAGCAACCTTCAACGTGGAAGATGGCATGCTTACGACGGGCTTTTCAGCCATCTGGGCATTACGGATACGAGTTAGCATGTCCGCTAACGGGTCCTGCATACTCATGGGCTAGACGCTCCTAAAACAAAATAATTAGCCTTACGGCTACAGCTTATCGCCGAGATTTTTCCGGGCAAGTAAAAACACGGGCTCAGGCGAGCCGGCAATTCTAGTCCTACCCCAGAAATGAATCAAGCCCCAAAAGGGGCTTGATTCAAATTCAGGCTTCATCCCGACCAGTGACTTGCGCCGCCGATCGGAAAGAAACGAGAAGTACGCCTTACCAGCTGGCTTTAACCAGACCTGGAACGTCGCCACGCATAGCTGCTTCACGCAACTTGTTACGGCCGAGGCCGAACTTGCGGTAAACACCGTGTGGACGACCAGTGATGCGGCAACGGTTACGCATGCGCGCAGCGCTTGCATCACGTGGTTGCTTCTGCAGAGCTACGGTAGCTTCCCAACGCGCTTCTGGACTTGCGTTCAGATCAACGATGATAGCTTTCAGCTCAGCACGCTTCTTGGCGTACTTGGCAACTGTGAGCTGACGCTTCAGCTCACGGTTCTTCATGCTCTTCTTGGCCATTTTCCTACTCCAATCAGTTGCGGAACGGGAATTTGAAAGCACGCAGCAATGCGCGACCTTCGTCATCGTTCTTGGCAGTGGTGGTCAGGGTGATGTCCAGACCACGGAGAGCATCGATCTTGTCGTAGTCGATTTCCGGGAAAATGATCTGCTCTTTCACGCCCATGCTGTAGTTACCACGACCATCGAAGGACTTGGCATTCAGGCCGCGGAAGTCGCGAACCCGAGGCAGGGAGATCGACAGCAGACGATCCAGGAATTCGTACATACGATCGCGGCGCAGAGTCACTTTGACGCCGATCGGCCATCCTTCACGGACTTTAAAGCCAGCGATGGATTTCCGAGCGTAAGTCACAACGACTTTTTGACCGGTGATCTTTTCCAGGTCAGCAACAGCGTGCTCGATGACTTTTTTGTCGCCGATCGCTTCGCCCAGACCCATGTTCAGGGTGATTTTGGTAACGCGCGGAACTTCCATCACGTTCGCGAGCTTAAGTTCTTCCTTAAGCTTCGGAGCGATTTCCTTCCGATAAATCTCTTTTAGTCGTGCCATGGTCTTCTACCTAGCAGTGTTCAAGCATCAACCGCTTTTTGGGTCGACTTGAAGACACGAATTTTCTTGCCGTCTTCAACTTTGAAACCAACGCGGTCAGCCTTGTTGGTTGCGCCGTTGAAAATGGCGACGTTGGAAGCGTGCAGTGGCGCTTCTTTCTCGACGATACCGCCCTGTACGCCCGACATCGGGTTAGGCTTGGTATGACGCTTCACCAGGTTGATCCCACCAACGACCAGACGGTCATCAGCGAGAACCTTGAGCACCTTACCGCGCTTACCTTTGTCTTTGCCGGCGATCACGATGATCTCGTCGTCACGACGAATCTTTTGCATGTCGGATCTCCTTACAGAACTTCTGGGGCGAGCGAGACGATCTTCATGAACTTCTCAGTACGAAGTTCACGGGTCACTGGCCCAAAGATACGGGTACCGATCGGCTCTTGCTTGTTGTTCAACAGAACAGCAGCGTTGCCATCGAAGCGGATGATGGAGCCGTCTGCACGACGAACACCATGGCGAGTGCGGACTACTACTGCAGTCATCACTTGGCCTTTCTTCACCTTGCCGCGCGGAATTGCTTCCTTGACGGTCACTTTGATGATGTCACCGATACCAGCGTAACGACGATGGGAGCCACCCAGCACCTTGATGCACATAACGCGGCGAGCGCCGCTGTTATCGGCCACATCGAGCATGGATTGAGTCTGAATCATATAATTTCTCCGACCCCTAGTCCTTAGACTTCCACAGCGCGTTCGAGGATATCAACCAACGCCCAAGACTTGGTCTTGGCTACCGGACGAGTTTCACGAATCGTGACTTTGTCGCCGATGTGGCATTGATTGGTTTCGTCGTGCGCGTGCAGCTTAGTCGAACGCTTAACGTATTTACCGTAGATTGGGTGCTTGACGCGACGCTCAATCAGAACGGTGATGGTCTTGTCCATTTTGTCGCTGACAACACGGCCAGTCAGCGTACGGACGTTCTTTTCGGCTTCAGCCATGATTACTTACCTGCCTGCTGGTTGAGCACAGTCTTCACGCGAGCAATGTCACGCTTGACTTGCGAGAGCAGGTGCGACTGCCCCAACTGGCCAGTTGCTTTCTGCATACGCAGATTGAACTGGTCGCGCAGCAGGCCGAGCAGTTGCTCGTTCAGCTGCTGTGCTGATTTTTCACGAAGTTCATTCGCTTTCATCACATCACCGTCCGCTTAACAAAGGAGGTGGCGAGCGGCAGCTTTGCAGCAGCCAGGGCGAAAGCCTCACGCGCCAGCTCTTCAGAAACACCCTCGATTTCATACAGGACTTTGCCTGGCTGAATCTGGGCAACCCAGTACTCCACGTTACCCTTACCTTTACCCATACGAACTTCTAGGGGCTTCTTGGTAACTGGCTTGTCCGGGAATACACGGATCCAGATCTTGCCGCCACGTTTAACGTGACGGGTCAGTGCACGACGCGCTGACTCGATCTGACGAGCGGTGAGACGACCACGAGCAACAGACTTCAGCGCATACTCGCCGAAGCTGACTTTGCTACCGCGCAGTGCCAGACCACGGTTGTGGCCGGTCATCTGCTTGCGGAACTTCGTACGCTTTGGTTGCAACATTTGGCGTACCCCTTACTTAGCAGCTTTTTTACGAGGCGCTGGTGCTTGTGGTTTCAGTTCTTCTTGGCGACCACCAATTACTTCGCCTTTGAAGATCCAAACCTTTACACCGATCACACCGTAAGTGGTGTGAGCTTCGTAGTTGGCATAGTCGATGTCGGCACGCAGTGTGTGCAATGGCACACGACCTTCGCGATACCATTCAGTACGTGCGATTTCAGCACCGCCGAGACGACCGCTCACTTGGATTTTGATGCCTTTGGCACCAATGCGCATGGCGTTCTGTACAGCGCGCTTCATAGCGCGACGGAACATTACGCGACGCTCCAGCTGCTGAGCTACGCTCTGCGCAACCAACATACCGTCCAGCTCCGGCTTGCGGATCTCTTCGATATTGATGTGCACAGGCACACCCATTTGCTTGGTCAGGTCCTGACGCAGTTTCTCAACATCTTCACCTTTCTTCCCGATCACAATGCCAGGACGAGCGGTGTGGATGGTGATACGTGCTGTCTGAGCCGGACGATGGATATCGATACGGCTTACGGACGCGCTTTTTAGTTTGTCTTGGAGATACTCGCGCACCTTCAGATCAGCGAACAAATAGTCCGCATAAGTCCGACCGTCTGCGTACCAGACGGAGGTGTGCTCCTTGACGATTCCCAGGCGAATGCCAATGGGATGTACTTTCTGACCCATCTCTTCGACTCCGTTACTTGTCAGCAACCTTGACAGTGATATGGCAAGACCGCTTGACGATGCGATCAGCACGGCCTTTAGCACGTGGCATGATGCGCTTCAGCGAACGCCCTTCGTTGACGAAAACGGTGGAGACCTTGAGGTCATCAACGTCTGCGCCTTCGTTGTGCTCGGCGTTGGCTACAGCCGACTCCAGCACTTTCTTCAGGATCTCGGCGGCTTTCTTACTGCTGAAAGCCAACAGGTTGAGCGCTTCGCCCACCTTCTTCCCGCGGATCTGGTCGGCGACCAAGCGGGCTTTCTGGGCGGAGATTCGAGCGCCCGACAACTTAGCGGCTACTTCCATCGTTCCTTACCCCTTAACGCTTGGCTTTCTTGTCTGCCACGTGCCCACGATATGTGCGGGTACCGGCAAACTCGCCCAGTTTATGGCCGACCATGTCTTCGCTCACGAGAACGGGAACATGCTGACGACCGTTATGCACTGCAATGGTCAAACCGACCATTTGTGGCAGGATCATCGAACGACGCGACCAGGTTTTCACCGGTTTGCGATCATTCTTTTCCGCCGCCACTTCGATCTTCTTCAGTAGGTGAAGATCGATAAAAGGACCTTTTTTCAGAGAACGTGGCACTGTCGTATCCCTCTATTTACTTGCGACGACGGACGATCATTTTGTCGGTACGCTTATTACCACGAGTCTTCGCGCCCTTAGTCGGGAAGCCCCACGGCGATACCGGATGACGACCACCAGAGGTACGACCTTCACCACCACCATGTGGGTGGTCAACCGGGTTCATGGCAACACCACGAACGGTTGGGCGAACGCCACGCCAGCGTTTGGCACCAGCTTTACCCAGCGAACGAAGGCTGTGCTCGGAGTTCGAGACTTCGCCAAGCGTCGCACGGCATTCAGCCAATACTTTACGCATTTCACCGGAGCGAAGACGCAGGGTAACGTACACGCCTTCACGAGCGATCAGCTGTGCGGATGCACCAGCGGAACGTGCGATCTGTGCGCCTTTACCTGGCTTCAATTCGATGCCGTGTACGGTGCTACCAACTGGAATGTTACGCAGTTGCAAAGCGTTGCCCGGCTTGATTGGTGCCAGAGCACCTGCAATCAGCTGGTCGCCAGCACTCACGCCTTTAGGGGCGATGATGTAGCGGCGCTCGCCGTCTGCGTAAAGCAGCAGAGCAATGTGAGCAGTACGGTTTGGATCGTATTCGATACGCTCGACAGTGGCAGCGATGCCATCCTTGTCGTTACGACGGAAGTCGACCAGACGATAATGCTGCTTATGGCCACCACCGATGTGACGGGTAGTGATACGGCCATTGTTGTTACGACCACCAGACTTCGATTTTTTCTCGAGCAGCGGTGCGTGAGGAGCGCCTTTATGCAGCTCCTGGTTGACCACCTTGACCACAAAACGGCGGCCAGGGGAAGTCGGTTTGCATTTAACGATTGCCATGATGCACCCCTTCCTTACTCAGCACTGCTGCTGAAATCGAGATCTTGGCCTGGCTGAAGGGAGATAACTGCCTTCTTCCAGTCATTACGCTTGCCCAGACCGCGAGCAGTGCGCTTGCTCTTACCCAGAACGTTCAGGGTAGTAACACGCTCAACTTTCACGCTGAACAGGCTTTCGACGGCCTTCTTGATTTCCAGCTTGGTTGCGTCAGTTGCAACCTTGAAAACGAACTGGCCTTTCTTGTCAGCCAGAACCGTGGCCTTCTCGGAAACGTGCGGGCCAAGTAGAACTTTAAATACGCGTTCCTGGTTCATCCCAGCAGCTCCTCGAATTTCTTCACGGCCGACACAGTGATCAACACCTTGTCGTATGCGATCAGACTAACTGGATCGGAACCTTGAACGTCACGTACATCAACGTGCGGCAGGTTGCGAGCAGCCAGGTACAGATTCTGGTCAACAGCGTCAGACACGATCAGGACGTCAGTCAGGCCCATGCCAGTCAGCTTGTTCAGCAGGTCTTTGGTTTTCGGTGCTTCAACAGCGAAATCCTGAACCACGACCAGACGATCAGTACGAACCAGTTCAGCAAGGATGGAGCGCAGTGCTGCGCGATACATCTTCTTGTTGAGCTTCTGAGAGTGGTCCTGTGGACGAGCTGCGAAAGTGGTACCGCCGCCACGCCAGATTGGGCTACGGATAGTACCGGCACGAGCACGGCCAGTACCCTTTTGACGCCACGGGCGCTTACCGCCACCGGAAACATCAGAACGGGTCTTTTGCTGCTTGCTACCCTGACGACCGCCAGCCATGTAGGCCACGACTGCCTGGTGAACCAGCGTCTCGTTGAATTCGCCGCCAAATGTCAGTTCGGAAACTTCGATTGCTTGAGCGTCATTTACATTTAATTGCATGTCAGCTTCCCCTTAACCGCGAGCCTTGGCTGCCGGACGTACAACCAGGTTGCCGCCAGTAGCGCCAGGAACAGCACCCTTGACCAACAACAGATTGCGTTCAGCGTCCACGCGCACTACTTCCAGGGACTGCACGGTCACGCGCTCAGCGCCCATATGACCGGACATTTTTTTGCCCTTGAATACACGACCAGGAGTCTGGCACTGGCCGATAGAGCCTGGGACGCGGTGGGAGACGGAGTTACCGTGGGTGTTATCCTGACCACGGAAATTCCAGCGCTTGATCGTACCCTGGAAGCCTTTACCTTTGGACTGACCGGTTACATCAACCAGTTGACCAGCAGCGAAGATTTCAGCGTTGATCTGGTCGCCGGCCTGGTAGTCGCCTTCTTCAAGACGGAATTCCATTACGGTTCGACCGGCAGCTACGTTCGCCTTGGCGAAGTGGCCAGCCTGCGCGGCTGTAACACGCGAAGCACGACGCTCGCCGACAGTGACTTGCACTGCACGATAGCCATCGGTTTCTTCGGTTTTGAACTGAGTGACGCGATTCGGCTCGATCTCAATGACCGTGACCGGAATGGAGACACCTTCTTCGGTGAAAATACGGGTCATACCGCATTTACGACCGACTACACCAATAGTCATGTTGTAAACCTCATGAGTGTACGGGGCTTTCACCCGCTATGGCCGCCCATTTCAGAGCGTTACACGACTAAGACCCAAGTCTTAGCCGAGGCTGATCTGAACTTCCACACCGGCCGCAAGATCAAGCTTCATAAGAGCGTCAACGGTTTTATCCGTTGGCTGGACGATGTCCAGGACGCGCTTATGAGTACGGATCTCATACTGGTCGCGCGCGTCTTTGTTGACGTGCGGGGAAACCAGAACGGTGAACCGCTCTTTACGAGTCGGCAGTGGAATCGGACCACGCACCTGTGCACCAGTACGTTTCGCGGTTTCCACGATTTCCTGGGTTGATTGGTCGATCAGGCGATGGTCAAAAGCCTTCAACCTGATACGGATTTGCTGGTTTTGCATTGGATTCAGACTCCAGATTGCTGTTCCCACCGAGCGCAATACGCCCGTTAAAAGGAGGCGCAATTCTATAGACGAGCGAACAGGGTGTCAACCCAATAAAAAAGCCCCCGCAAGCGGGGGCTTTTTTTCAACTCATCACTTACGCGATGATTTTGGCTACGACGCCAGCGCCGACGGTACGACCGCCTTCACGAATAGCGAAACGCAGACCGTCTTCCATTGCGATTGGCTTGATCAGGGTAACGGAAACTTTAACGTTATCACCTGGCATTACCATCTCAACGCCTTCCGGCAGTTCGCAGCTACCAGTTACGTCGGTAGTACGGAAGTAGAACTGTGGACGATAGCCTTTGAAGAAAGGAGTGTGACGACCGCCTTCTTCTTTGCTCAGAACGTAGATTTCAGCTTCGAACTGAGTGTGCGGCTTGACGGTGCCTGGCTTGACCAGAACCTGGCCACGCTCAACGTCGTCACGCTTGGTGCCACGCAGCAGAACGCCACAGTTCTCACCAGCACGACCTTCGTCCAGCAGCTTGCGGAACATTTCAACGCCGGTGCAGGTGGTGACGGTAGTGTCACGCAGACCAACGATTTCCAGAGGATCCTGGACCTTGACGATACCGCGCTCAACACGACCAGTCACAACAGTACCGCGACCGGAGATCGAGAATACGTCTTCGATAGGCATCAGGAACGGCTTGTCGATAGCACGCTCAGGCTGAGGAATGTAGCTATCCAGAGTCTCAACCAGCTTCTTGACGGCAGTGGTGCCCATCTCGTTCTCGTCGTTACCTTCAAGCGCCATACGGGCAGAGCCGATGATGATTGGGGTATCGTCACCCGGGAAGTCGTAAGTGCTCAGCAGATCGCGCACTTCCATCTCAACCAGTTCCAGCAGCTCAGCGTCGTCTACCAGGTCAGCCTTGTTCAGGAAGACCACGATGTACGGAACGCCAACCTGACGGGACAGCAGGATGTGCTCGCGAGTCTGTGGCATCGGACCATCAGCAGCCGAACAAACCAGGATCGCGCCGTCCATCTGGGCAGCACCGGTGATCATGTTTTTCACATAGTCAGCGTGACCCGGGCAGTCAACGTGAGCGTAGTGACGCACAGCCGAGTTGTATTCAACGTGAGCAGTGTTGATGGTGATACCACGAGCTTTTTCTTCTGGTGCGCTGTCGATCTTGTCGAAGTCAACACGAGCCGAACCGAAAACTTCGGAGCAGACGCGAGTCAGAGCAGCAGTCAGAGTGGTTTTACCATGGTCAACGTGACCGATTGTGCCAACGTTGACGTGCGGTAGGGAACGATCAAATTTTTCTTTAGCCACGACAATTAACTCCTAGCCTAAAGGGGCTGAATCAGCCTTGTTTTTTAACGATAGCTTCGACGACGTTCGACGGAGCCTCGGAGTATTTGGAGAATTCCATAGAGTAGCTCGCGCGACCCTGAGACATGGAACGGACGTCGGTCGCATAACCGAACATCTCACCCAACGGAACCTCGGCGCGGATTACCTTGCCAGAAACCGTATCTTCCATACCCTGGATCAGACCACGACGACGATTCAGGTCACCCATCACGTCACCCATGTAGTCCTCAGGTGTTACAACTTCAACCTTCATGATCGGCTCAAGAACAACACCGCCACCTTTGGTAGCAAGTTGCTTGGTCGCCATGGAGGCTGCCACCTTAAACGCCATCTCGTTGGAGTCGACGTCGTGGTAAGAACCATCGAAAACGGTAGCCTTCAGGCCGATCAGCGGATAGCCGGCAACAACACCGTTCTTCATCTGCTCTTCGATACCCTTCTGGATGGCAGGGATGTATTCCTTGGGAACAACACCACCAACCACTTCGTTCACGAACTGCAGACCTTCCTGACCTTCGTCAGCAGGTGCAAAACGAATCCAGCAATGGCCGAACTGACCACGACCGCCGGATTGACGAACGAACTTGCCTTCGATCTCACAAGCCTTCGTGATCTTCTCACGATAGGAAACCTGTGGTTTACCGATGTTGGCTTCAACGTTGAACTCACGGCGCATCCGGTCAACCAGGATGTCCAAGTGCAACTCGCCCATGCCAGAGATGATCGTTTGACCAGTCTCTTCATCAGTCTTGACGCGGAAAGATGGATCTTCCTGAGCAAGCTTGCCCAGAGCGATACCCATTTTTTCCTGGTCATCCTTGGTTTTAGGCTCAACGGCAACCGAAATAACCGGCTCCGGGAAGTCCATACGAACCAGGATGATTGGCTTGTCAGCGGAGCAGAGAGTATCACCAGTGGTGACGTCCTTCATGCCGATCAAGGCCGCGATGTCGCCAGCGCGTACTTCCTTGATTTCTTCGCGGGTGTTTGCGTGCATTTGCACCATACGACCCACGCGCTCTTTCTTGCCTTTTACCGAGTTGATCACGCCGTCGCCGGAGCTCAAAACACCCGAGTAAACGCGAGCGAACGTCAAGGTACCTACGAACGGGTCGGTAGCGATCTTGAACGCCAGAGCCGAGAACGGCTCGCTGTCGTCTGCGTGACGCTCCATTTCAACAGTCTCGTCATCCGGGTCGGAACCCTTGATGGCAGGAATGTCGACCGGTGCAGGCAGGTAGTCGATAACAGCATCAAGAACCAGAGGCACGCCCTTGTTCTTGAACGAAGAACCGCAAACAGCAAGTACGATTTCGCCAGCGATAGTACGCTGACGCAGAGCGGCCTTGATTTCCTCGATGGTGAGCTCTTCACCTTCGAGGTACTTGTTCATCAGCTCTTCGTTGGCTTCGGCCGCAGCCTCTACCATGTTGCTGCGCCACTCTTCAGCCAGTTCCTGCAATTCAGCAGGGATCGGCTCGCGACGAGCAGCCATACCCTTGTCAGCATCATCCCAGTAGACAGCTTCCATGGAGATCAGATCGATCTGACCCTGGAAATTGTCTTCTGCACCGATAGCCAACTGGATAGGCACTGGGGTGTGACCCAGACGCTGCTTGATCTGACCGATCACGCGCAGGAAGTTCGCACCAGCACGGTCCATCTTGTTTACGTAAACAAGACGCGGAACGCCGTACTTGTTGGCTTGACGCCATACGGTTTCCGACTGAGGCTCAACACCTGAGGTGCCGCAGAAAACAACGACAGCACCGTCGAGTACACGCAGCGAACGCTCAACTTCAATAGTGAAGTCAACGTGGCCGGGAGTATCGATGATGTTGAAGCGATATTTGTCGAACTGCTTGGCAGAACCCGACCAAAAGGCCGTGGTTGCAGCGGAGGTGATAGTAATACCACGCTCCTGCTCCTGCACCATCCAGTCCATGGTCGCGGCGCCGTCATGCACCTCGCCCATCTTGTGATTTACGCCAGTGTAAAAAAGGACGCGCTCGGTGGTGGTGGTTTTACCAGCATCCACGTGAGCAACGATACCGATGTTACGGTAGCGGTTAATCGGAGTAGTACGAGCCATAAAGCCCTCGCAAAATTAGTGACGCTGAAATTAGAAGCGGTAGTGCGAGAAAGCCTTGTTGGCCTCGGCCATACGGTGCACGTCTTCACGCTTCTTGACCGCAGCACCTTTACCTTCGGCGGCGTCCAACAGTTCGCCAGCCAAACGCAGAGCCATAGACTTCTCACCGCGCTTGCGCGCGAAGTCTACCAGCCAACGCATTGCCAGAGCATTACGACGGGACGGACGAACTTCGACAGGAACCTGGTAAGTAGCACCGCCTACACGGCGCGACTTCACTTCGACCAGCGGAGCGATGGCGTCGAGAGCTTTCTCGAAGATTTCCAGGGGATCGCTGTTCTTGCGTTCTTTAACCTTTTCCAGCGCGCCATAAACGATACGCTCGGCAACGGCTTTCTTGCCGCTTTCCATAACGTGGTTCATGAACTTGGCCAGAATTTGGCTTCCGTATTTTGGATCGTCAAGCACTTCGCGCTTGGCTGCTACGCGTCTTCTTGGCATGGATAAGCCCTCAAACGGTCTTCAGGTTAGCTCGGGACCACCATCCAAAAAAGGATGCGCCCGACCTTACTCTTATCGACTCAGAAAAATAGAAATCTGCAATTTTTAACAGAAGCCAATTACTACTTAGGCTTCTTGGTACCGTATTTCGAGCGACCCTGGTTACGGCCTTTAACGCCGGAAGTATCCAGAGAACCACGAACGGTGTGATAACGAACACCTGGCAAGTCTTTTACACGACCGCCGCGGATCAGTACCACGCTGTGCTCTTGCAGGTTGTGACCTTCACCACCGATGTACGAGGAAACCTCGAAACCGTTGGTTAGGCGCACACGGCAGACTTTACGCAATGCCGAGTTAGGTTTTTTCGGCGTGGTGGTATACACACGAGTGCACACACCGCGACGTTGCGGGCAGTTCTGCAGCGCAGGCACGTCGGATTTCTCGACGATACGCTTACGCGGCTGACGTACCAGCTGGTTGATAGTTGCCATCTACTAGCTCCACTGTTGTCTTGCGACGCTATTGTCTTGCAAGAAAAGCAAAATGACAGGGCGCAAGCCCCGCCAAATTTAGGGGTACAAGAGTCTAAAGAGGATCCTGCCCCCAGTCAAGACAAAGCCCCGACCTCCTCCCCCGACAAACCTCACAATAGTGCTGTTTGTCGAAGAAAAATGCCGAGGCTCTAGTCTCAGTTACCGCTGGAGTTCAACGCTTCGGTCAGGGCAGCTTCTACCTCGCTGGCGCTGACACGCAAAGGCTTGTCCATTTCACGGCGACGCTTGCGCTCGCTGTGATAAGCCAGGCCGGTACCGGCAGGGATCAAACGACCCACAACCACGTTTTCCTTCAGGCCGCGCAGGTAGTCGCGCTTGCCTGTCACAGCCGCTTCGGTCAGTACGCGGGTAGTCTCCTGGAAGGAGGCCGCGGAAATGAACGACTCGGTGGACAGCGATGCCTTGGTGATACCCAGCAACACACGAGTGAACTTGGAGACGAACTTGTCTTCCGTGCTCAAACGCTCGTTTTCTACGAGTACGTGAGTCAACTCCATCTGGTCGCCCTTGATGAAGCTGGAATCGCCAGACTCGGCAATTTCAACTTTACGCAGCATCTGACGCAGGATGGTCTCGATGTGCTTGTCGTTGATCTTCACGCCTTGCAGACGGTATACGTCCTGAATCTCGTTGACGATGTACTTGGCCAGCGCACTTACACCCAGCAGACGCAGGATGTCGTGTGGATCGCTAGGACCGTCAGAGATAACCTCACCACGGTTCACTTGTTCGCCTTCGAAGACGTTCAGGTGACGCCACTTTGGAATCAGCTCTTCGTACGGATCGCTACCGTCGTTCGGGGTAATGACCAGACGGCGTTTGCCTTTGGTCTCTTTACCGAATGCGATGGTACCGCTGACTTCAGCAAGGATCGACGCCTCTTTCGGACGACGAGCTTCGAACAGGTCGGCAACACGCGGCAGACCACCGGTGATGTCACGGGTCTTCGAAGTTTCTTGCGGAATACGAGCGATAACATCACCGATCGCAATCTGAGCACCGTCAGCAACACCAACGAGGGCGTTTGCCGGCAGGAAGTACTGAGCCGGTACGTCAGTACCTGGCAACAGCAGATCCTTGCCATCCAGACCGACCATCTTGACGGCTGGACGGATGTCCTTGCCGGCAGCTGGGCGGTCTTTTGCGTCAAGCACTTCAATGTTGGTCATACCGGTCAATTCGTCTGTCTGACGCTTGATCGTGATGCCTTCTTCCATGCCGACGTAGGTAACAGTACCTTTCATCTCGGTAACGATTGGGTGAGTGTGCGGATCCCACTTGGCCACGATAGAGCCAGCGTCGACCTTGTCGCCTTCCTTCACCGAAATCACTGCACCGTATGGCAGTTTGTAACGCTCACGCTCACGACCGAAGTCATCAGCGATAGCCAGTTCACCGGAGCGGGATACCGCTACCAGGCAACCGTCGACGCGCTCAACATGCTTCAGGTTATGAAGACGGACGGTACCGCCATTCTTGACCTGAACGCTGTCTGCTGCCGAGGTCCGGCTTGCCGCACCACCGATGTGGAACGTACGCATGGTCAGCTGAGTACCCGGCTCACCGATCGACTGTGCAGCGATTACGCCGACAGCTTCACCGATGTTGACCTGGTGACCGCGTGCGAGGTCGCGACCGTAGCACTTGGCGCAGATGCCATAGCGGGTTTCACAGCTGATTGGCGAGCGAACGATAACTTCGTCGATGCTGTTCAGCTCGATGAACTCAACCCACTTCTCGTCGACCAGCGTGCCTGCAGGCACGATGACTTCTTCAGTACCTGGTTTGAATACGTCGCGAGCGATTACTCGACCCAGCACGCGCTCACCCAGAGGCTCTACAACGTCACCGCCTTCAATGTGCGGCGTCATCAGCAGGCCGTGCTCGGTACCGCAGTCAACCTCGGTAACCACCAGATCCTGCGCGACGTCTACCAGACGACGAGTCAGATAACCGGAGTTAGCTGTCTTCAACGCGGTATCCGCAAGACCCTTACGAGCACCGTGAGTTGAGATGAAGTACTGAAGTACGCTCAAGCCTTCACGGAAGTTTGCAGTAATTGGCGTTTCGATGATCGAGCCGTCTGGCTTGGCCATCAAACCACGCATACCCGCCAACTGACGGATCTGGGCTGCCGAACCACGAGCACCGGAGTCAGCCATCATGTACATCGAGTTGAAGGATTCCTGATCAACTTCGACGCCGTGACGGTCGATAACACGCTCTTTGGACAGGTTCGACATCATCGCCTTGGAGACTTCGTCGTTTGCCTTGGACCAAAGGTCGATTACCTTGTTGTACTTCTCGCCCTGGGTTACCAGGCCGGAGGCGTACTGACTTTCGATCTCTTTTACTTCTTCGGTCGCCGCGTCGATGATGCGAGCTTTTTCATCCGGAATAACGAAGTCGTTAACACCGATGGAAACACCCGAAATAGTCGAATAGGCAAAACCGGTATACATCAACTGGTCAGCAAAGATGACGGTCTCTTTCAAACCAACCACGCGATAGCACTGGTTGATCAGTTTGGAGATCGCTTTCTTCTTCATCGGCTGGTTGACGACGTCGTAAGACAGGCCGGCCGGAACCACCTGGAACAGCAGCGCACGGCCGACAGTGGTGTCGACGATACGAGTGTTCTTGACGCTGCCACCATCACGATCATTGACGGTTTCGTTGATGCGAACCTTGACCTTGGCGTGCAGAGCCGCTTCGCCGGCGCGGAATACGCGGTCGACTTCCTGCAGATCCGCAAACACACGACCTTCGCCTTTGGCGTTGATCGCTTCGCGAGTCATGTAATACAGACCCAATACAACGTCCTGCGAAGGAACGATGATTGGCTCACCGTTGGCTGGCGACAGGATGTTGTTGGTCGACATCATCAGCGCACGCGCTTCGAGCTGGGCTTCCAGCGTCAAAGGTACGTGAACAGCCATCTGGTCGCCGTCGAAGTCGGCGTTGTACGCAGCACAGACCAGAGGGTGCAGCTGAATAGCCTTACCTTCGATCAGTACAGGTTCAAACGCCTGGATGCCCAGACGGTGAAGCGTCGGTGCACGGTTCAGAAGCACTGGGTGTTCGCGAATCACTTCGGCGAGAACGTCCCACACTTCCGGCAGCTCACGCTCAACCATCTTCTTGGCAGCTTTGATGGTCGTTGCCAGGCCACGCATTTCCAGCTTGCCGAAAATGAACGGCTTGAACAGCTCGAGAGCCATTTTCTTCGGCAGACCGCACTGGTGCAGACGCAGGGTCGGCCCCACGGTAATTACCGAACGACCCGAGTAGTCAACACGCTTACCGAGCAAGTTCTGACGGAAACGACCCTGCTTACCCTTGATCATGTCAGCCAGGGACTTCAGAGGACGCTTGTTCGAACCGGTGATAGCACGACCGCGACGGCCGTTGTCGAGCAGTGCATCGACAGCTTCCTGCAACATGCGCTTTTCGTTGCGCACGATGATGTCAGGAGCGGACAGATCCAGCAGACGCTTCAAACGGTTGTTACGGTTGATCACTCGACGATACAGATCGTTGAGGTCAGAGGTCGCGAAACGACCACCGTCAAGCGGAACCAGAGGACGCAGATCTGGCGGCAGAACCGGCAGAACGGTCAGCACCATCCACTCAGGAAGGTTGCCAGAACCCTGGAAAGCTTCCATCAGCTTCAAACGCTTGGACAGCTTCTTGATTTTGGTCTCGGAATTGGTTTGCGGAATCTCTTCGCGCAGACGGCCAATTTCGTGCTCCAGATCGATGGCATGCAGCAGCTCACGGACAGCCTCGGCACCCATGCGGGCATCGAAGTCATCACCGAACTCTTCCAGCGCTTCGAAATACTGCTCGTCGTTCAGGAGCTGACCTTTTTCAAGGGTGGTCATGCCCGGATCGATAACGACATAGCTCTCGAAATAGAGAACACGCTCGATATCACGCAGGGTCATGTCCATCAGCAAGCCGATACGGGACGGCAGCGATTTCAGGAACCAGATGTGTGCAACTGGGGAAGCCAGTTCGATGTGAGCCATACGCTCACGACGAACCTTGGCCAAAGCCACTTCAACACCGCATTTTTCGCAGATGACGCCGCGGTGCTTCAGGCGCTTGTACTTACCGCACAGGCACTCATAATCTTTTACCGGGCCAAAGATCTTGGCGCAGAACAGACCATCACGCTCAGGTTTGAACGTACGGTAGTTGATGGTTTCCGGCTTTTTAACTTCACCGAACGACCATGAACGGATCATCTCAGGCGATGCAAGTCCGATACGGATTGCGTCGAACTCTTCGACTTGACCCTGGTTTTTCAGCAAATTCAGTAGGTCTTTCAAGGCTTTTCCTCCTGGCGGAGCAGGGAGCAGGCAATACCGCCCTGCCCCCGATTCGCGTCACGTGTTATTCGGTTTCCAGATCGATATCGATACCGAGCGAACGGATTTCTTTGATCAACACGTTGAAAGACTCGGGCATGCCCGGCTCCATACGGTGATCGCCGTCCACGATGTTTTTGTACATCTTGGTACGACCGTTCACATCGTCCGACTTCACTGTGAGCATTTCTTGCAGAGTGTACGCCGCGCCGTATGCTTCCAGCGCCCACACTTCCATCTCCCCGAAACGCTGACCACCGAACTGTGCCTTACCACCCAGCGGCTGCTGGGTAACCAGGCTGTAAGAACCAGTGGAACGCGCGTGCATCTTGTCGTCCACCAAGTGGTTCAGCTTCAGCATGTACATGTAGCCAACCGTTACAGCGCGCTCAAACTTGTTGCCCGTACGGCCATCAAACAGCTGCATCTGGCCGCTTTCCGGCATATCTGCCAGCTTGAGCATTGCCTTGATTTCGCTTTCCTTGGCTCCGTCGAATACCGGAGTTGCCATAGGCACGCCGTTACGAAGGTTCTTGGCGAGGTCCAGGATCTCCTTGTCGGACAGGTCTTCCAGGCTTTCCTGACGACCGCCGATTTCGTTGTAGATCTCGTTCAAGAACTTGCGCAGTTCAGCAACTTTACGCTGCTCTTCGAGCATGCGGTTGATCTTCTCGCCCAAACCTTTGGCTGCAAGGCCCAGGTGAGTTTCGAGAATCTGACCAACGTTCATACGCGAAGGTACACCCAACGGGTTGAGGACGATATCAACCGGCGTGCCATTGGCATCATGCGGCATGTCTTCAACTGGCATGATCACAGAGACCACACCCTTGTTACCGTGACGACCGGCCATCTTGTCGCCCGGCTGGATGCGACGACGGATTGCCAGGTAGACCTTGACGATTTTCAACACACCCGGAGCCAGGTCATCGCCTTGCTGCAGTTTGCGTTTCTTGTCTTCGAACTTGTCATCCAGCAGGCGACGACGATCAACGATGTAGGCCTGGGCCTTCTCGAGCTGCTCGTTCAGAGCATCTTCAGCCATGCGCAGTTTGAACCACTGACCATGCTCTAGACCGTCGAGAATTTCATCGGTGATGTCCTGACCTTTTTTCAGGCCAGCTCCGCCTTCTGCTACACGACCGACCAGCGCGGAGCGCAGACGTTCGAAGGTAGCGCCTTCAACGATACGGAACTCTTCGTTCAGATCCTTGCGGATCTCGTCGAGTTGCGATTTCTCGATCGACAGAGCACGTGCATCACGCTCAACGCCGTCACGAGTGAAGACCTGTACGTCAATGACAGTACCTTTGGTGCCGGTTGGCACACGCAGGGAGGTGTCCTTAACATCGCTGGCCTTCTCGCCGAAGATCGCGCGCAGCAGTTTTTCTTCTGGTGTCAGCTGTGTCTCGCCTTTCGGAGTGACCTTGCCCACCAGGATGTCACCAGCGCCAACTTCGGCACCGACATAAACGATACCCGCTTCGTCGAGCTTGTTCAGAGCCGCTTCACCGACGTTCGGGATGTCGGCTGTGATTTCTTCAGGCCCAAGCTTGGTATCACGGGCCACACAGGTCAGTTCCTGAATGTGGATCGTGGTAAAGCGGTCTTCCTGAACAACACGTTCAGAGAGACAGATGGAGTCTTCGAAGTTGAAACCGTTCCAGGCCATGAACGCGATGCGCATGTTCTGACCCAGCGCCAGCTCACCCATGTCGGTGGAAGGACCATCCGCCATGATGTCGCTGCGCTGAACACGATCACCCTTGCTCACCAGCGGACGCTGGTTGATGCAGGTGTTCTGGTTGGAACGGGTGTATTTGGTCAGGTTGTAGATATCTACACCCGCCTCACCGGTTTCAACTTCGTCATCAGCAACACGTACAACGATACGGCTGGCATCAACCGAGTCGATCACGCCGCCACGACGAGCCACGACGCAGACGCCGGAGTCGCGCGCAACGTTGCGCTCCATGCCAGTACCAACCAGCGGCTTGTCAGCGCGCAGAGTAGGTACAGCCTGACGCTGCATGTTCGAACCCATCAACGCACGGTTGGCGTCGTCGTGCTCGAGGAACGGGATCAGGGAAGCTGCTACCGAAACTACCTGCTTGGGCGATACGTCCATCAGGGTTACATCGGCAGGCGCCTTGACCGTAAATTCGTTCAAGTGACGCACAGCAACCAGCTCGTCAATGAGCTCTTGCTTGTCGTTCATTGCGGCCGAAGCCTGTGCAATGACGTGGTCCGCTTCTTCAATCGCCGAAAGGAACACGATCTCGTCAGTAACCAGACCTTCCTTCACAACACGGTACGGGCTTTCGAGGAAGCCGTACTGGTTGGTGCGAGCATAAGCCGCCAAGGAGTTGATCAGACCGATGTTCGGACCTTCCGGCGTTTCAATCGGGCACACGCGACCGTAGTGAGTCGGGTGAACGTCTCGAACTTCAAAGCCGGCACGTTCACGAGTCAGACCGCCAGGGCCGAGTGCAGAAACACGACGCTTGTGGGTGATTTCGGACAGCGGGTTGTTCTGGTCCATGAACTGGGACAGCTGGCTGGAACCGAAGAACTCTTTGACCGCTGCCGCAACAGGCTTGGCGTTGATCAGGTCCTGAGGCATCAGGCCTTCGCTTTCTGCCATGGAGAGACGCTCTTTGACAGCGCGCTCAACACGGACCAGACCGACACGGAACTGGTTCTCGGCCATTTCGCCAACACAGCGAACACGACGGTTACCCAAGTGGTCGATGTCGTCGACAATGCCTTTGCCGTTGCGGATGTCAACGAGGGTCTTGAGGACCGCAACGATGTCTTCCTTGCACAGCACGCCCGAACCTTCGATCTCGGTACGACCGATACGACGGTTGAACTTCATACGACCTACAGCAGACAGGTCATAACGCTCAGGACTGAAGAACAGGTTGTTGAACAGTGTTTCAGCAGCGTCTTTGGTCGGTGGCTCACCAGGACGCATCATGCGATAAATCTCGACCAGCGCTTCCAGTTGGTTGCTGGTGGAGTCGATCTTCAACGTATCGGAAACGAACGGACCACAGTCGATATCGTTGGTGTACAGAGTCTCGATGCGAACGACCTGACCCTTGGCGATTTTTGCCAGGATTTCACTGTTCAGCTCGGTGTTGCACTCAGCAATGATCTCACCCGTGGCAGGATGCACGATGACCTTGGCAGTCGTACGACCCAGGACGTAGTCCAGAGGTACTTCCAGCTCTTTGATCCCGGCTTTTTCCAGCTGGTTGATGTGACGGGCAGTGATACGGCGACCCTGCTCGACAATGACCTTGCCCTTGTCGTCCAGAATATCCAGGACGGCAATTTCACCACGCAGGCGCTGTGGCACCAGCTCCAGGCTCAGATTTTCACCGCGCACATGGAAAACGTTGGTGGTGTAGAAAGCATCGAGCACTTGCTCGGTGGTGTAACCCAGCGCGCGCAGAAGTACGGACGCAGGCAGCTTGCGACGACGGTCGATACGGACGAATACGCAGTCTTTCGGATCGAACTCGAAGTCCAGCCACGAACCGCGGTAAGGAATGATACGAGCGGAGTACAAAAGCTTACCGGAGCTGTGCGTCTTGCCACGGTCGTGGTCGAAGAATACGCCAGGGGAGCGGTGAAGCTGAGACACGATAACGCGCTCGGTACCGTTGATTACGAAGGTACCGTTTTCAGTCATCAGGGGGATTTCACCCATGTAGACTTCTTGCTCTTTGATGTCCTTGATCGCTTTGTTCGACGACTCTTTGTCGAAGATGATCAGACGAACCTTGACTCGCAAAGGTACAGCGTATGTAACACCACGCAGCACGCATTCCTTGACATCAAATGCCGGTTCGCCCAAGCGATAACCTACGTACTCCAGCGCAGCATTGCCGGAGTAGCTGATGATCGGGAAAACGGATTTGAAGGCTGCATGCAGACCGACGTCGCGGAACTGATCTTTGGTCGCTCCCGCCTGCAGGAATTCGCGATACGAATCCAGCTGGATGGCCAATAGATACGGCACATCCATTACGTCCGGCAACTTGCTAAAGTCCTTGCGGATACGTTTTTTCTCAGTATATGAGTAAGCCATCAGCGTTCCCCAGCTTGGTCACCTGCTTGTTTGGCTCCCTCCCGACGGAAGCAGCCAGAAAATCGTGCAAACCCCTTGGTTTGCGCCACCGTCATCGGTGGCTCTTGCACGTCAGGACGCTGGCATTGCCAATCATCCGTAACGGAAAAAGGCCGGTGGCAAAAGCCACCAGCCATCAGCCCTTCGCTTAACGCGTTGGCTGGACACTCAAATCGATGCTTATTTCAGCTCGACTTTAGCGCCTGCTTCTTCCAGAGTAGCTTTGGCTTTGTCAGCAGCGTCTTTCGCAACTGCTTCCAGAACCATTGCTGGAGCGCCGTCAACTACTGCCTTGGCTTCTTTCAAGCCCAGACCGGTCAGCTCACGAACAGCCTTGATCACGTTAACTTTCTTCTCGCCAGCTTCCAGCAGCATGACGTTGAATTCAGTTTGCTCTTCAACAACAGCGGCAGCAGCAGCTGGGCCAGCCGAAGCAGCAGCGGCAGTAACACCGAACTTTTCTTCGAAGGCTTTGATCAGCTCAACAACCTGCAGAACGGACATTTCGCCAACTGCGTTGAGGATATCGTCTTGAGAGATAGACATGAATCTAATTCCTGAATTGGGGGACGGCCTACGCGACCATCGAAATAAACAAAAATACGCGAGAGAAGGTGCGGAGCCTTAGGCTGCAGCAGCTTCTTTTTGGTCGCGAATAGCCGCCAGAGTACGAGCCAACTTGCTGGTAGCGCCTTGAATCACGCTCATCAGCTGGGAGATTGCTTCGTCACGGGTCGGCAAGGTTGCCAGCACGTCGATCTGATTAGCTGCGAGGAACTTGCCCTCGAACGCAGCTGCCTTGATCTCGAACTTGTCCTGACCTTTCGCGAACTCTTTGAACAAGCGGGCAGCAGCGCCTGGATGTTCGTTGGAGAAAGCGATCAAGGTCGGGCCTGTGAACACGTCGTTGAGGACACTGTAATCAGTACCTTCAACTGCGCGCTTGAGCAGGGTATTACGTACAACACGTACGTAAACGCCAGCTTCACGAGCCTCTTTACGGAGTCCGGTCATTGCACCTACTGTCACGCCACGGGCATCAGCCACAACAGCGGACAGAGCGACTTTGGCAGCCTCGTTGACTTCAGCGACGATGGCCTTCTTGTCTTCGAGTTTAATTGCCACGGGTTTAACTCCTGCTTGTTACCGTTTCATCTGACCAAGGCCAGATGTCGTTTTGGTGTCTGATTCGGTAAGGAACCGGGAGCACCATCTGCGTAGGCTGTTCTTTTAAGACCTGAGTCGCCTACGGTCTTGGATAGCCCCCGCCAGGCAGGGACCCCAATTTTTTCAACGACACATCAGCGTGTCGCCTGCGTCTTACGCGTCCAACGAACCTTGGTCGATGACCAGGCCCGGGCCCATAGTGGTGCTCAGGGTAACGCGCTTGACGTAAATACCTTTTGAAGAAGCTGGCTTGATACGCTTGAGGTCAGCGATCAGTGCTTCAACGTTTTCCTTCAGCTTGACAGCGTCGAAACCGACCTTGCCAACGGAAGTGTGGATGATGCCGTTTTTGTCGGTGCGATAACGAACCTGACCAGCCTTGGCGTTCTTGACGGCGTTAGCAACGTCAGGAGTAACGGTACCGACTTTAGGGTTAGGCATCAGGCCACGAGGACCGAGAACCTGACCCAACTGACCCACAACACGCATTGCGTCCGGAGAAGCAATTACGACGTCGTAGTTCAGATCGCCAGCTTTCATTTCAGCAGCCAGATCATCCATACCTACGCGGTCAGCACCAGCAGCCAAAGCAGCTTCAGCAGCAGGACCCTGGGTGAACACTGCAACGCGTACAGTTTTACCAGTGCCGTGCGGCAGAACTGTTGCGCTACGAACAACCTGGTCAGACTTGCGAGGGTCAACGCCCAGGTTGACAGCAACGTCTACAGACTCGCTGAACTTGACAGTCGACAGCTCAGCCAGCAGAGCAGCTGCGTCTACGAAATTGTACGACTTGCCAGCTTCAATTTTGCCAGCGATAGCCTTTTGACGCTTGGTCAGCTTAGCCATTACACACCCTCCACGTTAAGGCCCATGCTACGAGCGGAGCCGGCGATAGTACGCACGGCCGCATCCATGTCTGCAGCAGTCAGATCCGCATTTTTTGCTTTAGCGATATCTTCCAGCTGAGCACGAGTCACGGTGCCAACTTTAACGGTGTTCGGGCGAGCCGAGCCGCTGGTCAAGCCTGCAGCCTTCTTCAGCAGAACCGAAGCAGGGGTGCTTTTTGTTTCGAAAGTGAAGCTACGGTCGCTGTAGACAGTGATGATCACTGGAGTCGGCAGACCTGGCTCAATGCCCTGAGTACGGGCGTTGAAGGCTTTGCAGAATTCCATGATGTTCACGCCGTGCTGACCCAGGGCCGGGCCAACTGGCGGGCTTGGGTTAGCCTGAGCGGCTTTCACTTGCAACTTGATGTATGCGGTTATCTTCTTGGCCATGAGGCACTCCAATTACGGGTTCGAACGCCAACAAAGGCTCCCCGGTTACTTACGCGTATTTCCCAGTGACGAAAAAACCCCACAGCCTAGGGCTGCGGGGTGTGGGATTCCAGCTCAGCTATGCCTTTTCGACCTGACTGAACTCAAGCTCTACCGGAGTAGAGCGTCCGAAAATGAGCACCGCCACTTGAATACGGCTCTTTTCGTAATTTACTTCTTCGACCGTGCCATTGAAATCGGCGAACGGACCGTCCGTAACTCTGACGACCTCGCCCGGCTCGAACAACGTCTTCGGCTTTGGCTTATCGCTACCATCAGCAACACGACGCAGAATTGCTTCCGCCTCTTTGTCGGTAATAGGCGCAGGCTTATCAGCAGTTCCGCCGATAAAGCCCATGACACGCGGGGTATCCTTGACCAAGTGCCAAGTACCCTCGTTCATGTCCATCTGAACAAGCACATAACCTGGGAAGAACTTGCGTTCGCTCTTGCGTTTCTGGCCATTACGCATTTCAACCACTTCTTCAGTGGGAACCAGAATTTCGCCGAAGCCATCTTCCATGCCTGCCAGCTTCACACGCTCGACCAACGAGCGCATGACATGCTTCTCGTAACCCGA
Source organism: Pseudomonas californiensis (assembly GCF_021147775.1). Taxonomy (GTDB): domain Bacteria; phylum Pseudomonadota; class Gammaproteobacteria; order Pseudomonadales; family Pseudomonadaceae; genus Aquipseudomonas; species Aquipseudomonas californiensis. The sequence goes on along the minus strand of NZ_JAGTPK010000012.1, from coordinate 3,699 downwards.
GTAAGCATGCACTACGTACCAACGCTTAGCCACGGGACACCCTTAGCCAACTATCAAGGAAACAAGCCAGCCGAGCAGGGAATCAAGCCCCCACAACAGCAACGCCATAACCAACACAACCGCGACAACAATCAGCGTGGTCTGCGTGGTTTCTTGGCGAGTAGGCCAAACGACTTTACGAATCTCTGCGCGAGCTTCCTTCGCCAAAACGAAAAAAGCCTTGCCCTTGCCGGTCTGCAGCGCTGCAAACGCAGCAGCAGCAGCAATAACAAGCAGAGCGAGAACACGATACAGGATCGGCTCAGCAGAATAGTACTGATTGCCGACAACGCCCACGACAACCAAAACGACTACCAAGAGCCATTTCAGCAAATCAAAGCGAGAGTCTGATGCTTCAGCCTTGGGATTCATCTACGGAGATCCTGTGAAAAGAAAGCCAGATTACATCTAGAGAATCTGGCAGGTCAGGAGGGAATCGAACCCCCAACCTACGGTTTTGGAGACCGTCGCTCTGCCAATTGAGCTACTGACCTAAAAGCAAAATCAGGCCGAACATTATGCGGACCTGACGAGAGTTTTTCAACACTTCATTCATATCTACCCATCACTGAGCAGCAAACCGAACAAAGCTTAAGCGGACCAAGCACAACCGGACCACTTAAAACAAAGGCAGATATTCTCATATCTGCCTTTAGCAATGGAGCTCTTGAGCGGATTCGAACCGCTGACCTCACCCTTACCAAGGGTGTGCTCTACCAACTGAGCTACAAGAGCAAAACAACTTGCTTGAACCGCAAACGTGGAGCGGGTAGCGGGAATCGAACCCGCATCATCAGCTTGGAAGGCTGAGGTTCTACCACTAAACTATACCCGCGCAATTTGCAGCTCGCGCTAAATATGGTGGAGGGGGAAGGATTCGAACCTTCGAAGTCGTAGACGTCAGATTTACAGTCTGATCCCTTTGGCCGCTCGGGAACCCCTCCTAAGCGAGGCAGCATTCTCAACTCATGCTACCCTTCTGTCAACCTTTTTCTCATTAAAAACCTGAGCTTACAAGCGTTGACGATACTCACTTCGTTCGCGAGATTTACAGCTCACTGCGAAGCGGGCGCCATTCTATGCAAACTAATCGGCAGTTGCAACGCCCTCGCATGACATTATTTTGTTTTTTAATTGCGGGAAATCCTGCGTCAGCTGGCTTATGACTCCAGCCTCAACAAGCCGCCGGCTTTCCGGGGCAATTTTTAGCCAGTAACCCGCAGCAGAGGCTGACTGCGAGCTCTCAAGCCGAGACTGGATATCAAGACTTGTCAGACGCTGTTCAACTGCGCGCGCATCCTCTTGCCGGGGCAGGCCGCCGAGATAGAGACAGCTTGAGTCGACATCCCTGGATAGACGAGACGGATCGGACTCACTTATAAGGCGGATGTCCTGCTGAGCAGCGCGATGCAACGACAAGGGCATAACCTCTTTTGCCCTTAATGGAGCTTCCTGCTGATGCCAGACGTAGTACAAACCGTTCAGCATCAGCAGAAGGAGAAATAACCAGCGCATAGACACCTCAGGTTAACGGACAAGCCAATGCCAGGCCGACGAACACCAGATCCGGAACGATGCGGACGTCAGGAAGTACATCCACGACCAGACCAGCATCCCCACCAGTAACGAAAACAGTGAAATCTTCCCCCCAATATCCGCGCGCAATTTCGACCTGAGTCAAAACAAACCCACGCAACATCAAGGAACACCCTCGCTCTACAGCCTCCGCGGTTGAACGGCCAGGAATGAAGCTCACCAAGGCCCTTTGACCGGTGGCATCGTCATAGCGGATTCGACGCGTGTGCGTACGCAACTGACTCCTCATCAAAGGCATGCCAGGACATATGAACCCCCCGAGGTGCTCTCCGTCACCGCTTACGAAGTCTGATGTAACAGCCGTACCAAGATCAATCACCAGGCACGCCTGCCCTGCCCCGTGATAGGCGCCAACAAGTGCAAGCCAACGATCCAAACCCAAACGTTCGAATTCTTCGTAACCGTTTTTCACGCCTGCGAGGCTTGAAGCCGACGCTGCACAGACAGGTACTATAGAGAACGCATCCGACAGGGCCGCCATAAGCCTGTCTGTCTCCTCAGTGCTGCGCACGCTCACCAGACGACAATGACTCAACATCAGGCCAAGGTACTCGCGAAGACATCGAAGCAACGCTTCATCGGAGTCCACGACCCCTCCGGCTATTACGGTAGCGGTGCCTCTACCGGTAACCCGCCATTTGATGAAGCTGTTGCCGCAATCGAGTTCAAGAATCATCGCGCAACCTCAGACTCAGCTCGCCACCGCTAAAGCTTTTTTCTACACCACCAACGTCGAGGCGCAAAGCACCAAGCGCATCGATTCCCATCACGATCCCCTTCACAGCATCCATCCCAGAAAGCAACGTCACCGGGGCACCTTGCCACAGATGATTACGCTCCCATTCTTCCTGGAATGCCGAAAAGCCCTCCTGACGGTGCCTATGCATAAATGACTCGAGCTTCTGACTGAGAAGCGCCGCAAGATCATTACGATTCGACATGCGACCAGTCTCCAGGCGAACAGACGTCCACAACTGGTCAACCTCAGTCGTCACCTGCATATTCACATTGATACCCACGCCAATAACCACATGACAGACATCAGCTGGGTCTCCGATCAGTTCGAGCAGTATGCCGGCGATCTTTTGTTTACCCACGAGAACATCGTTCGGCCATTTAAGGCCTGCACCTTTGACACCGATCTCCTGCAGAACACTCATGACCGCAAGCCCCACGAGCAAACTGAGACCTTCGAGCTGACGCATTCCGCCATCAATGCGCACCACGAGACTGTAATAGAGATTTTCGGCGTAAGGACTGACCCACTTGCGGCCCCGCCGCCCTCGACCGGCAAGCTGGCGCTCCGCGAGCACAAGCATCGGCATGCCGCTGGCATTTTCAATAAGGCGAGCCGCTTCGGCGTTTGTCGAGTCGATGGAGTCAACGATATGCACTGACCAATCCGAAGGAAGCCCAGAGCGGGTAATCGCACCACTACTTAAAAGCGAGATCGGCGCGGCGAGCCGATAGCCGCGCCCACGAACCTTGTGAATCTCAATACCCAGATCAGCTTCGAGCAGCTGAAGCTGCTTCCAGACGGCGCTTCGGCTAACCCCAAGAGCCTCTCCGAGCACTTGCCCGGAATGGAAGGCACCGTCAGCAAGAAGCTTTAACAACGTCAGCATGTATAGATCGCCTGGCAATGAGGCACGCATGATAGCCACGCGCACGCATGATGCATAGAAACCAAAAGCTGTTTTTCTGATCCACAAAAACAAAACCCCTCATCGCGTAAGCGATGAGGGGTTTCGGAATTTAATCTTGACGATGACCTACTCTCACATGGGGAAACCCCACACTACCATCGGCGATGCATCGTTTCACTGCTGAGTTCGGGATGGGATCAGGTGGTTCCAATGCTCTATGGTCGTCAAGAAATTCGGGTACCGAGTCGTGGCCTTGCGGCACGCTTCAGCAAATGGGTATGTGATAGATCAGGCTGTTTGCGAGACAAACTTTCGGTTTGTGTCGTCTTCACAGTCACCGCAATCTGGCCTTTCGACTCAAATTGCTTGGGTGTTATATGGTCAAGCCTCACGGGCAATTAGTATTGGTTAGCTCAAC
>NZ_JAGTPK010000129.1 GCF_021147775.1 Pseudomonas californiensis | reverse complement strand
CGACCTGGCCAAGAGCGCTGGTCGATATAAAGGACGTAAACCAAATGCTAAAGTGCATGAACGGATCATTGCCCTTAAACGCGGCGGGAGTAGCATTGCCGAGACTGCGCGACTGGCGGGGTTCAGCGTCAGCCAGGTAAAACGTGTTTGGGCGCAGTACCTAACGGCTAAGGCAGATGTCTGAGGTGCCGCTTGGTCCAGTACCCGTCTGTGACGTGCAGATGATGTAAACGTGATGTAAAACCCTCCCAACTGGAGAAAGCTACATGGCCAACCTCTCACCCATCGTTTCGGAATTCGAAACCGATGAACAGGCAGCAAGCTACGACCGGTGGTTTCGGCTCCAGGTGCAAGCATCACTGGACGACCCCAGTCCGGGTGTGCCGCACGATCAGGTCATGGCGGAAATGGACGCAATCATTGCCGAGGCAGAAAAGCGTCAACAGGATCGGGCTAAGGTCAGCTGATGCAAATCATCTGGCGGCAACGTGCGCGCATGAGCCTGGCTAAGATCATCCGGTATATCTCCAACGAAGACCCCAAAGCCGCCCAAGCCATTCTGGAGCGCTTACAGTCGGCCATACTGCCGGTGGCCGATCATCCATACCTGTACCGTCCTGGGCGAGTGCCTGGCACTCGCGAGCTGGTAGCTCACCCAAATTACGTGCTGGTCTACCGTGTGACCATCGAGCGCATCGAGGTCGTGAACGTCATCCACGCTAGGCAGGAATACCCCTCGCTCTAGTTGACCTAGATGAAGTATTTTCAGTCTCCTGGTCAACAGGATCGACCCTTTTCTTCGCTTCGCGCAGATGATGGAGTTCCTGGCCCAAGGTATTGCTGATGGCGTCATTCAGGTACCGAAAGAACACTAAACGTGACAGACCGGGATTTTCGGCGGTTTGGGATTCTGGATTAGGGGTTGTACGCCCAAACCCCAGATTTTTTTGTCGGATGCTGAAGAACGGAGCCACCCGCTAATCGCTTGATGGGGGAGAAAGCCTCAACCGCGTAACT
>NZ_JAGTPK010000128.1 GCF_021147775.1 Pseudomonas californiensis | reverse complement strand
AGGATTACGAAGCCTTGCTGCCGTGGAACTGCGAACCTCGACTTCACAGCTAAGCGCTTTACCTATCTTTAGCCAAGTGGGGTTTATGGAGCGCTTACTTACAAAAAATCCGCTACTACCACAACGACCTCAACGGCCTGCCGCAGCAACTGACCGAACCTGACGGCCACACCGTCTGGCAGGCCCGTTATCGGGTCTGGGGCAACACCGTCGAAGAAATCCGCGAGCCCTACTACATTGAAGAACAGAACCTGCGCTTCCAGGGCCAATACCTGGACCGCGAAACAGGGCTTCACTACAACACCTTCCGGTCTTATGATCCCGACATAGGACGCTTCACCACGCCGGACCCGATTGGGTTGGCGGGTGGGGAGAACCTGTACACTTACGGACCCAACCCTTTTACCTTTATTGATCCGTTAGGCTGGACGGGCACGTATATATTTAGTGATGGAGCCACCTCCTACATTGGTAAAGGGCCTTGGGCACGAGCCTTGGGCTCTATGCGTGCCAGGATCAAAGGACGCGCCAATACAAAACAATTTGCTCATGCAGATTTTGGCGATAGTAAATTAGGTTTCATGGTAGAGCATCGGCTGATGGAGAAGTACGATGCACGCGCCTCCAGCGCCTTCGCAAATGATCCACATCTCAACTCGCCCGGCAAAAAACTTTACGAAGCTGCCGACATAAAAACCCGGAGAAAAGTCGACAGACTTGCGAATACTCTGAACAAAAAATTCAAAGCATCAAAAGGATGCGGAAAGGTATGATATGACATGAAGAAATTTTCCTACAATGAAAATATTGACGCACTTGAAGTTTCCGAACTCTTTTTTACTGAAGGCTTAAAACAGGCAGAGAAGAAAGGCTACAAGAATATCAGAGTCATGAAGGATTCATCCGCCCCTGCGAGTTCAGCTTTGGATCTAAGCGCCCTAAGCGAAGGTTCGCTGATCGAATCAATAAATATTTGTAGTGGTCAACTAATCCCGGACACGACGTTAAGTTTTTCTTCGGCCCGAGCTGGCGCCAGCCCACCGTTGAATTGATGGGGGCGAACCCAGTTGTA
>NZ_JAGTPK010000127.1 GCF_021147775.1 Pseudomonas californiensis | reverse complement strand
GATTTCCATGCGCAAACGAAGCTCCTATCCCAAACCCTTCAAGGCCCAGGTTGTGCAGGAATGCCTGAAACCCGGTGCCTCAGTTTCCAGCGTCGCCATCAGCCACGGCATCAATGCCAACGTGATTCGCAAGTGGCTGCCGATTTACCGTGATAAACCTGTCGCGCCATTTCCCGCGTTTGTACCGCTGCAACCGATTCCTAAACGGCACGCTGATGAAGCCGTGGTGATCGCACTGCCGCTGGGCGACAAATCCATCACAGTCAAATGGCCCATCACCGACCCGGACGGCTGCGCACGTTTTATCCGCAGCCTCTCGCAATGATCCGCATCGACGCCATCTGGCTCGCCACTGAGCCCATGGACATGCGCGCCGGCACCGAAACTGCGTTGGCCCGCGTGGTCGCCGTGTTCGGTGCGGCGAAGCCGCACTGCGCTTATCTGTTCGCCAACCGCCGGGCCAACCGGATGAAGGTGCTGGTGCACGATGGCGTGGGCATCTGGCTTGCCGCACGGCGCTTGAACCAAGGCAAGTTTCACTGGCCTGGAACTCATCGCGGTTTGGAAGTCGGGCTCGACGCTGAACAACTTCAAGCGCTGGTGCTCGGTTTGCCATGGCAGCGAGTTGGCGCTAACGGCGCAATCACAATGATTTAGCCTTGCTTTTCAGCTGTGGCAGGTGGATCGCTTTGGTAAAATCCACGGCATGACTTCCTCTCCCAATCTCGACCAAATGACACCCGAACAACTGCGCGCACTCGCTGCGCAGTTGCTGTCGAAGGTCGACACCATGGGCCGAAAAATCCATCGTGACGAGACGATCATCGAGCAGCTCTCTCACGAGATTGCCATCCTCAAGCGCCACAAGTTCGCCAAGCGCAGCGAGCAGATCAGCCCGGCGCAAGGCAGCTTGCTCGATGACCTGCTCAACACTGACCTTGAGGCTATCGAGGCAGAACTGAACGCACTTCGTCCCGCCCCAACGTCGGACGAAACCCGCCAAAAACCCAAGCGCGCGCCGCTGCCGCCGCAGTTCCCACGTACCGTCATTCGTCACGAGCCTGAGAACACCCAGTGTGTCTGCGGGTGTCAGCTTCAGCGCATCGGCGAA
>NZ_JAGTPK010000126.1 GCF_021147775.1 Pseudomonas californiensis | reverse complement strand
GACCCCACAGCAGAAGGAGGATTTACAGCTGCGCTACCAGCAGGAGTTGATCGAGCTGCAAAACCAGCAGATGCGGCTGGCCAACATGCAGATGCTTCAGCAGCAGCAAGAGAAAATGGAAAACGAAAAACGCGCCCAAGCGTTCCGTGACTACATGAACGGTAAAACGAGCGTGCGGCCTAGCTACGATTGATTAACCAATAAATTCAAAAGGGAAGATGACCCATGTTTAAAAGAATGACTGCTTTTTCTTGCTTGGTCCTGTTTGCACTGGCGCTGTCGGGTTGCTTCGATAGCAAAGGGGATGGATTTGTTGGGCGATGGACTGGCGAAGACAAAACAAGAATGTTCAAGCCAAGCTTTGTCATGGATATCTCAAAAGACGGTGAAGTGTTTCACGTAAATCGTGAAACCACACAAGACCTTATGGGGAATGGGAAAAGAGAAAAAAGCATAAAGCTGTCAGAAGCCAAGGCCGAGTCGGATACGGTACTGAGTATGCGTGGTGGTCTTGTAACCATGCGTTTGGAAGGCGATGTCATCTATTTCGACAACATAACCTATACACGATCAAAATGACGGAGGCGGCATGGACGTAACCAAAATAGCCCAGACGTTGTTCGATTTCGTTGATGCCGCCCTGCAAAGCGCCTTGGTCACTGGGATGGCCAAGGTAATGCTGGGGCTTGGAGCGCTCTTCGGAACCATGTGGTTGATCCAATTCACGCTTCGCAACATGCAATGGCTGTACCGGGGCATGAACGTCGCCTTTGAAGATGTGGCCAAAGAAATCTTGAAAATGGCGTGTATTGCGGGTTGTGCGTTCAACCTGCAGTGGTACGTGCAAACGATAGTGCCCTTTATCACCGGCTTCCCCAACTGGATGGGGGGCATCTTGTCCGGCCAGGAGGGCACGCAAACCAACCAGATCGACAGTCTGATCGTTGTGTATGTTTCGAACCTGACCGCCCTGATAGGGGCTATGAAGTTCGATATCTTCGACGCCAGTTTTTCTGATATTTGGTTGGGCATTCAGGGGGTGGTGTTTTATGTGCTGGGCGGTATCCCGTTCTTGCTTGCCGCCGTCGCCACGCTCTTTGTACTGAAGGTTTTGTCAACGGCTATTGTGGCAGTGGGGCTTCTGTTCATCGCCTTTCTGCTGTTTGA
>NZ_JAGTPK010000125.1 GCF_021147775.1 Pseudomonas californiensis | reverse complement strand
GATATAATAATTGAAGGAATGGATGTGGGATGACGAAGCTTTCTGGGGGCCGTCATTCAGTCCAACAAAAAAATCTGGGGTTTGGGCGTACAACCCCTGATGGATATTTGCCAGCCAGGCGAATTTACCGATGACCTGTTCGCGGTCAATCAACCGGTGAGTTCAGATCGGCTGATGGCCGCTTTGGACTCAATCAACGGCAAGTGGGGACGTGGGACGCTGCGTACAGGCTCAGTACCAGTCACCCCAGATTGGGGCATGCGCCGTGAGCAGATGAGCCAGAGCTACACGACACGGCTTGATCAGTTGTGGGTCGTAAAAGCTAAGTGACCAAGTTAATAGGGTTGCTCCCTAGATACGGTATGCCATACGCTTGTTGACTTAGAAACGAAAAGGAACTGACATGACGTATACGCAAATTACGCCTACTCAAGATTGGTTTTTTCGACACGACGGCGTTAAACCGACCGATCCCCCGATTCTCTACCAAGTGGCAGCTTGGGCCCTAAAATCGCCTGATGCGAAAGGCCAAACAGCCGTTGTAGGGCTGATCGCTCCGATATTTCCTGGGGAAGGTGGTCGAAAGCTACATGAGCCTCCACCGGTTGAAGGCTATTACATACACCGTGAACAACTGACTGAGCTTGAACTCCAGAGTTTGAAAAAGCGCTAGGCTACGCTAGGTGATCGTTCACGGTTATTCTGTTCTATTGATCCCCTGCCCCTAAAATTAGGGTCAGGGGATCAGTGCATTCGAGCTGTCATGTCCACGCCCAGGGCTCTCATTACCGCCAACATCGTTTTTAAGGTTGGATTGCCCTTGCTACTGAACGATCTGTAAAGCTGCTCTCGAGAAAGACCTGTCTCACGCGCAAGCTCGCTCATCCCTTTGGCCCTTGCAACAACCCCCATAGCCTTCGCGATGTACTCCGCATCCCCCGTCTCAAATGCGTCAGAGATAAAAATAGCGATTGCCTCAGGCCCGTCAAGGGCTGCTGCTGGGTCGTAATCGAAAATTTTTTCTTTCATTCTTGCCTCCATTGATCAGCCAGTCTCTTTGCTGTTTCGATGTATGCGTCCGGCCAAGTCATCTACCCAGCCCCGCAAAGCCAAGACATGGTGTGCACTTAAATTTAAGTGGGCACCAGCTCTAGCCTTTTAAGCGGGT
>NZ_JAGTPK010000124.1 GCF_021147775.1 Pseudomonas californiensis | reverse complement strand
GTACAACTGGGTTCGCCCCCATCAATTCAACGGTGGGCTGGCGCCAGCTCGGGCCGAAGAAAAACTTAACGTCGTGTCCGGGATTAGTTGACCACTACAGTGTGATCATCAGATCAGGCTGGAGTCGAAAAACTTTTTTGCCTTGATGAGTACATAGATATTCGCTCTTGCTCTGGGTGTGCAGCGTTGCGTCAGAAGGTAAAGAATCCTTCAAACAAGCGGCAACGTACCGTTCGAACAGTTTTTCCATGGGGAACAAGAGGCTCATGCCCTGCCAATCGCCTGCAATCGCCAAGGGCGTTTGTTGTTCGATGATGAGTTCGCACCAAGGCCTTACCGGCTGGTAGTGGGCCATGAGGCGGTCATGGCGCCACTGTTTCAAATCTTGCGTGGTGTCTCTACTGGCTGGGATATCTAGCAGGACTGAACGCAACTCATGGGAGAGGCGCCAGTTGCTGGGGTCTTGCGTGGTTTTGCAGACAATCTCTAGCGCCGTCTTGAGCAGCCGGTTCTCTGGGCGGTCAGGCAGGAATATATCGTGACGGATTTGAAAGTGATGCTGCCTACCAGCGGGCTGACGCATTTGGCGGGCCGTATTGAGTTGGCCTCGCAGATACCGCTGCTCTTCCTCAACCCGCTGATAGTCGAAGCGCAGGCCCCTTTTGATTAAATGGTCTAACGCGTCAAGGAAGCTGCGCATTACCCACTCAGTCAACGGAGCATCGAAACGCTGCAAGTCCGTTGCCCCGACTTTACGAGTGGGCAGGTCCAGAGACTTCTGAATCATTCGCCGCAGTAAGGTACGGCTTTGCTGAATGCAGTCGCCTTGCTCGAAATGCTTGGGCAGAATTTCAATGCGCGTTCCACAAGGTGTTTCCAGCGCTCCTACGTAGTTATCGAGCTTTAGCCACTGACGGCCTTCAATCTGGACCAGAGCAGCCCCGGCCTTGCTAAATTGCGAACTCGTTTTACACAACCAATCGAAAGCCGACGGCGTTACCTGCGCGACATCGAGCGTAGGGCTAGAAATATGACTGGTGGTAAGCCGGGCATATTCACGAACCGTCAGGGTGGTTTTCACCCCTTGTGCTCAGCCATAGCGTAACCGTCCGGCGAAGTCACCTACCCGATCCCTGCAATAAGGACGATGTTCTCCACTTAAAAAATATGTGGACACCATCGCCCTTATCATCGGGATT
>NZ_JAGTPK010000123.1 GCF_021147775.1 Pseudomonas californiensis | reverse complement strand
TGTAGTGGTCAACTAATCCCGGACACGACGTTAAGTTTTTCTTCGGCCCGAGCTGGCGCCAGCCCACCGTTGAATTGATGGGGGCGAACCCAGTTGTACCGATGCATCAAGAAATGGCTGATATCGCGCTGGGCTTCTTGAGCCGTTCGGTAACCCGTGGTCGGTATCCACTCCGTTTTCAAGCTGCGGAACACGCGCTCCATTGGCGCGTTGTCCCAGCAATTCCCCCGGCGACTCATGCTCTGGCGCATGCGATAACGCCACAGCCGCTGGCGAAATAAACGACTCGCATACTGCGACCCTTGATCCGAGTGAAACAGCAGGCCCTGAGGTCTTCCTCGTTGCTCGTACGCCATATCCAGCGCCTTGATAACCAGATCGGCGTCCGGCTTTTCCGACAACGCCCAGCCCACTACCCGGCGTGTGCAGAGATCCAGCACAACAGCCAGGTAATGCCATTTCCCCTGGGCCCAGATGTAGGTGATGTCGCCGCACCACACCTGGTTGGGTGCTGGAACATCGAACTCCCGATTCAAGATGTTCGGGATATCCAACCGTTCAACGGTCGCTCGTTTATAGGCATGTGATCCGGGCTGTTTACTGACGAGGTCAAGCTCGCGCATCAGGCTGCGCACTTTGAACCGACCGAGCTGCTCACCGTCGTCACGCATCAGCGACAGGATGCTACGGCTGCCCGCTGCACTACGACTTTGCGTGAACAACTCGCTCACCCGACTGCGCAACCGAAGCCGTTCGACATCTGGCGTGCGGCGCCGAAGGCGCTGGGCGTAGTAGCACGAACGGGGGACTTCAAACACCTTGCACAGCCAATCAGTCGGCTCATGGACGCTCAGCTGATGGATCAGCGCGTACGCTCGTGATCTTCCGACATCAAGAGCGCGGTAGCCTTTTTTAATATCGACTTTTCCCGTTCAAGGCGGGCGATCCGGGCTTCCAGCTCCTGGATTTTCTGCTGTTCCGGGGTCAGCGCTTTGCTCTGCGGAGTGACGCCTTGGCGTTCCTGCTGAACCTGATCAACCCAGCGGCGCAGGGCCGACTCTCCGATGCCGAGTGAACGGCTGGCTTCGATGTAGCTATAGTTTTGCTTGAGCACGAGGTCGGCAGCCTCGCGTTTGAATTCAGCAGAAAAGGAACGGCGTTGTTTGGTCATCTGACACCTCGATCTGGCGAGCATTCTCGCCTAAATGGGTGTCCGGTTTCATTAGACCACTACA
>NZ_JAGTPK010000122.1 GCF_021147775.1 Pseudomonas californiensis | reverse complement strand
GGGTCGCATCATGATCGATGGGCTCCTGAGAGAATCGGGAGCCCAGCATCTGGCATTAGCTTAGTGCTTTGAATGTGGGGTTAATGGAGCGGTTACGATGAATCGTTTGGGCAATTTGGCGGTGGGGCCTGGTTAGAGGACACTACGTTGTGGCCACGAGACCCGGATACCGGTGCACTGATGCTGCCGGTTTTAATGCTGACCGACCGAGTATTAAGTATTCCCTTCCTGGCAAAAGGTATGGTCGCTACCGTCTTTGTATCAGTCGAGCGTTCGGCGGATGGCTTTAAATTGTCATCCATAAGAAAATTAACAGTCAATCAAGAAAGCGATGTAGAAAATCTGAGGAAAGGCTACAGCAAAGTCATCATGCACAAGCGCTCAAAAGAAGAGCTGTTCCCAGAACCTGTAGGAAATTACCTGAAATCTGCCTACGTTGCTCTTGATGAATTCACTGACGAAGATGACGCAGAGGAACTGGAAGACGACACTAACGGCGCGGGAATGAGCAAACTCCTTGGAAGGCCTCATTGGCTTCAAGATATGATACCTGAGCCTCCTAGCTATTATTTTCTCGCCCAGATAAGCGAATACACCATTCGCAAAGTCAGTCCGCGGCACGAGGGTATTTTTGGCGACGGGATGGGCTATCTGTTTATAGACCACCGAGCTAAAAAGCTCGATGAAGGCGCCGAAGCTGGCTATTTTTTTATTCAATTTACCTAAAAGCCCTTTCACAAGTGACTGGAAAATCCGGTAACGCTATCAAATTGTGATGACTATGCTTCAACTTAATTTATGCGGGGAAAATTTACGATTCCTCACCCAACCAGCCTCATCTCACCATCGCGATACAGCACCTCCCGCCCCAGCCAAGCCAGGTCGATATCGGGCAGTACCGCTGAGGGTTCGCGCAGCAGGGTCGAGCCATGTGACAGGCCCCCGCCCAAAAGCGCTTCGAGTTCGATCCGGCCGATAATCTGATCGGCAGTCTCGATCAACAGCCACGTGGCGATCATCGCTAACTGCTGCACTACGACGCCACCGGCAGCATCATCGCCAGCCAGGACAATGTTCAAGGCCAGAACGAGACCTTCGCCTACGACGCCGCCGCCAACCTGCTCGACGGCAGCGGCGTGTTACAAAAGTAACCGCTCCATTAACCCCACATTCAAAGCACTAAGCTAATGCCAGATGCTGGGCTCCCGATTCTCTCAGGAGCCCATCGATCATGATGCGACCCGAC
>NZ_JAGTPK010000121.1 GCF_021147775.1 Pseudomonas californiensis | reverse complement strand
ACAGCGCTTTGAAATACCGTTCGCCGAGGGAGTTCAGGCGCTTGGCAGTCGGATTAATTTAACGGGGAGTTGGTGTCCGGTCTTGTAGGGGCGAGTCCACTTAACTAGGGTGCAATTCTCCACGCGCGATGAGCAGCAGCTCGTGAGGGACTCGAAATCCCCGCTTGGTTAAGGCTGCGCAACGATTTGCCGAATCCTCGTAGTCGCCAGAATCCTGCTCATAACGAAAACCCAACTCAAAGCCGAATGCGGCAAGCTCACCATCCTGCTCAGCGCACCGAGACCCAAATGCGAATGCTCTTTCGATGTAGCTCTCGTTGTAACGCAGCGCGTCGCGCACTGATCGCATATTTGGAAGAGGGAACCCCCTTTTTTCGACAATCAGATTGCGCAATGTAACTGAAAATCGGGTTTGAGCTAGAGTCCATTCAAAGAGACGGGAATGAGGCCGCCAAAATTTCGCTTTTAGCAAGCAGGCCAGATCCCTGCCACGCCTGAACGCATCCCAAGCGACCGAGTTGTCTTCGTCTTTGGCAGCTTCAAGTGCGGGCAGCCAAGTCAGTGCGTGCCAGGCTGGCAGCTCGGTAAAGTCTTCTATCAGTGGAGACAGCGAGTACCGCTTTTCGGTGCGCCAATTGCTGACCCTATCCCCTATCTCTCCAAAGCCGTCGAAGCTTAAAATCAAAGCGTCGTCATCACAAAGGCGCGCCGATAGTTTATCCCAGATACCTTCGTATTCAGGCGGGTACGCCTCAATATCGGGTCCGAGATAGAACTTTGAAAGCAGCCTAATCGCCGTGTTGTCGGTGAGCTCGGTGTGGATGTTTGACCAGGCATCACTGGAAGAAGTAGGTACTGCGGCAGGCGGGTATGGAGTTCGGCTGCATCTTCACGGGCAGTTCAACACACGCCATGCTCGTGATCCCAATTCGTGGAAGACCGCTCTATATGAGGGACTTTGAGATTCGGACTGGTTTTGCCTTGAAGGATTCCATCTAATCCGGACTCGGTCCTTGTAGGCCAGCTGCGCTGGGAGACGTTCCGAAGGTCGCCTCTTGCTAATGCCTTTGGCCCACAGTACGTAGGTAGTCACAGCTAGGGATTCTCCGAACAAGTCCCCGAATATGATGAAATACGCCTGACCACCTGATCCGAGCCGCCCATGAGTGGGGATTCCATGACCATCCGGACACCCATTCCACCGACATCCGGACACTGATTCCACGCTGATCCGGACACTCATTCCACAAGCATCCGGACACCGAT
>NZ_JAGTPK010000120.1 GCF_021147775.1 Pseudomonas californiensis | reverse complement strand
ACCGGACACCAACTCCCCGTTAAATTAATCCGACTGCCAAGCGCCTGAACTCCCTCGGCGAACGGTATTTCAAAGCGCTGTGCGGATGCTGCTCGTTGTAATGCTCGAAGGCAATTGCCAAGTTACGCAGCGCCGTTTCTCGATCCGGCTTGGGCATGTGCGCCACGTAATCGCGCTTGATCGTCTTCACGAAGCTCTCGGCCATGCCGTTGCTCTGTGGGCTGCGCACCGGTGTGGTCACCGGCTGCAAGCCGATCTGTCGAGCAAACAGGCGCGTCTGTTCTGCGGTGTACGCCGAGCCGTTGTCGCTTAGCCATTGCACCGGCGTGGTGGGCAGTTGATCACCAAAACGCTTCTCCACGCTTTCCAGCATCAGGTCACGGATGTCATCGCCGCTGTAGCCGGTCGGACTGGCGACCCAGCCGATGGCTTCGCGATCACAGCAGTCCAGGGCGAAGGTCACGCTCAGTTTGGCGCCGTCTTCGCAACGAAACTCAAAGCCGTCCGAGCACCAACGCGTATCGCTGGTTTCCACCGCAATACGGCCTTCGTGCCGACGCGGCATGCCGGGCTGTTTGATCCGGCGTTCAAGCAGCAAGTTGTGATCACGCATCACCCGGTAGACCCGTTTCACATTGATCGCGGGCAGCAATTGGGTTTCACGGGCGCGACGCAGTAATCCCCAGACACGACGGTAGCCATAGCTGGGCAGTTCGCTGACTTGCTGCTTGATCTCGGCGACCAATTCCGTGTCGTTCACGAGTCGACTTCGCCGTACTTTGGGCGACACTGATTGCTTGATTCGAACCGTTAATTGCGAGCGCGCCACACCGAGACATTCGCTGACCAGCTTCACTGGTCGTCCCCCGGCAACAAGGGTGAGTGCGCAATCCATTTTCGCGACCGAGCGATCTCCACTGCCTCTTTGAGGATTTCTGCTTCCATCGTTTTCTTGCCCAACATCCGTTGCAGTTCACGGATCTGCTTGAGCGCATCGCTCAGCTCGGAGGCCGGCACCACGGCTTCGCCAGCACTGACCGCCGACAGGCTGCCGTCCTGATACAGCTTGCGCCACAGGAATAACTGGTTGGCATTGATGCCGTTGCGCCGAGCGACCACCGACACACTTTGCCCTGGCTCAAGGCTCTCGCGAACCATGACCAGCTTTTGCTCCGGGCTCCAGCGGCGGCGCCGCTCCTGGCCCAAAAGCTCCCCACTCTTATCGTTGCTGTTAGTCATAAACATAACCGTTTGCCTATCCCTTATCGTAAGGGGGAAACGGTGTCCTGTCTTTCATGGGGCTCGTTCA
>NZ_JAGTPK010000011.1 GCF_021147775.1 Pseudomonas californiensis | reverse complement strand
GTCGGGTCGCATCATGATCGATGGGCTCCTGAGAGAATCGGGAGCCCAGCATCTGGCATTAGCTTAGTGCTTTGAATGTGGGGTTAATGGAGCGGTTACCGTTGTTCTTACAAGGACCATGCCAGTTTTCAGGTCCCTGATAGAACAAGCCGTAAGGCAAGTTGTTCGTCAAGTTCTTATGGGTTTGGCTGGCGGGCGGATCAGAGACTGCGCAATATTGTGCCAGCTGCTGTCAGCACTTGCGCACGTGTTATTCAACCCGGTATGTCGTAGGTTTCAGGCATTTTTCAACTGTTTCTGGCTTTTTTGGTGCGCATTTTTTTGCGCACTTGCCCGTTTGTTGTCATTCGTGAACTGGCAAGGTGACTGTGTGTCGGGTAACCAGATTATTCTCGATTTCCTACATTTAATTTTTTCTGGCTTGTAGGAAAAGTCTGATATTTATCAGGCGTTGAAAAATAGGCTTGTGAAAAAAATTGTACAACCTTAGTGTTGGCCTTCTGCAAGAGGGCGCCGACAGTCAACTCTCTTTTTAAACCAGTCATTGGTAAGGAATAAGTGGTGGCTCAGTTGGATCAACTCTTGAATCAGTTTATTGGTGTTGCACAGCGTCCAATAAACGGGCTTGACGACGCAGGAGAAGATATTCGTTTTTCGCCGGAATTCGATGCGTTGGAAGCTGAGCTCAATATTACCGAGTCGGGTTTGCGCAGCAGCAACGTTGACTGGATCAAGGTTCGACAGGGATGTGAGTCTATTCTTTGCGAACAATCCAAGGATCTGCGAGTTGCGTGCTGGCTGGTGTGGGCGCTCTATCAATGTGATTCGTTTCCAGGTCTGCTGGCCGGCATGGGGTTGTTGCACTGGCTTTGTGAGCAACGGTGGCAAGTATTACATCCCCGCAAGTCGAGAACTCGTGCAGCCGCGATGGGATGGTTGTTCTCGCGTCTTGAAAAGATTCCGATTGAAGACGTATCGATAAAAAAGCAGCGGTCGCTGTTCGAGAAACTGGCCGTTTATCTGGGGGATCTGGATGACCTGCTGGGTCGCCATTTGATCAATGATGCTCCTCTGTTGTTGCCACTGCGGCGTCGACTGACACGCGTCATTCAACAGGCTGCCCAGAACGAGGAAGCAAGGCCGACCGTCACAGAGCAGGTCAGGCATGTGGCGACTCAACTGTTTTCGAAAAGCCAAGCCATAGGCAGCGAAAAAGATGCTCGTCAGGCGTGGAGCGCCCATCGAGAGTCTGCTTATTGCCTCACAGCATGGTGGTTGCAGCAAAAGACAACAGACTTGCGTGCCTTGCGACTGAACCGGACCGTACTCTGGCTGGATATCGAGAATGCGCCTCCCAGTAATGCCGACGGTATTACCGAACTGCGCGGCGTGCCGTCAGACGGCGTGAAGATTTACAGGGAGCGGCTTGAACAAGGTCATTACGCAGATTTGATTGTACGGGTCGAGTCCAGTCTGACGGGATGCCCGTTCTGGCTGGAAGGTCAACGCATTGTCTGGGAGTGCTTGAAAGGTTTGAATGCCGACTCGGCAGCGGAAGAAGTTGAAGTTCAGTTGGCGGTGTTGCTGCAACGGATACCGACACTTATCGATTTGCGCTTTCAGGACGGCCAGCCGTTTGCCGACACTGAAACCCGGGACTGGATAGCCGCTCACGTATTGCCAATTGTAATGCCTTCACAGCCTGTTACAAGTGCTTCGGGTGTGGATGAACAGCCCACCTGGGATGCAGTTTATCATGAACTTGTACCCGGTTTACGGGGAGGCGGCTTCAGAGCCGCGGTCAGTATCATCAAGCAGCACATTGGTGATGCTCGTGGCGGTAGAGCCTGTTTTTATTGGCAGTTTACGCTGGCCCGTATCTGTTACGAAGCGAAGAAATACGAGTTGGCCAGAGTGCAACTTGAAATGCTGGATCAGCAGATTCAGGCACTTGATCTTCACGCATGGGAGCCTGATGTTGTTTTAAACGTCTGGCGCTTATTGCACCTGTGTTATCAACGGCTTCCGCAAAATAACGATTCCAGTCTGGGTAAGGACGTGTATCGACGGTTGTGTTATCACGATCTGGAAACCGTGCTGGGTAAAAACTAGGCAGTTCAATTTTAATCAAGGAAAATTCATGGCCAAAGAAGGCTCCATCGCGCCCAAAGAACGCGTAAACATTAGATTCAAACCAGCAACGGGTGACGTTCAGCAACAAGTTGAGCTGCCGTTGAAACTTCTGGTTCTGGGTGATTTTGTTCAGCGCAGTGATGAGCGCAAGCTCGAAGATCGCAAGTCGATCAGTGTCGACAAAAATAACTTCGATGATGTGCTCGAGAAGCAGGAGTTGGCACTTTCTCTGAGTGTCCGCAATCGGCTGGATGAAAGCAGTGACGGTATGGATCTGTCGGTGCGCATCAACGTGACGTGTATGAAGGACTTCAATCCGGCCAATCTCGTCGAGCAGATTCCTGAAATGAAAAAGCTCATGGAGCTGCGCGAAGCGCTGATGGCGCTCAAAGGGCCTCTGGGTAACACACCCGCTTTTCGCAAGGCTATTGAAAGTGTCTTGATGGATGACCAGTCACGGCATCGAGTACTGAAAGAGCTGGGCCTTGATGCAGCGTCTGAACAAGGCGTTTGATCCACAACAGGATGTGAATGTATGAGCACCAACCCTGCACAACAGAACAGTCATCAAGCTTTGGACAACGGAATTCTCGATCAGATTATTGCGCAGACCAAGCTCGCCCCTGGTGAAGATGCTTATGACATCGCCAAGCGCGGCGTGGCGGCTTTCATCGAAGAATTGCTGAAGCCACATAACAGCCAGGAGCCCGTGAAAAAGGCGTTGGTTGACCGTATGATCACTGAAATCGACGCCAGACTGAGCCTTCAGATGGACGAGATTCTGCACCATCCCGAGTTTCAGACGCTGGAGTCATCCTGGCGCGGACTTCACCTGCTGGTTGATCGCACTGACTTCCGTGAAAACATCAAGATCGAGCTGTTGAGTGTTTCGAAGCAGGACTTGCTGGAAGACTTCGAAGACTCGCCGGAGGTCATGCAGTCGGGTTTGTACAAGCATGTATACACGGCAGAATACGGCCAGTTCGGCGGTAATCCAGTCGGCGCGATCATTGCCAACTATTTCTTTTCGCCCAGCGCCCCCGATGTCAAAACCATGCAGTACGTTTCCAGCGTCGCCTGCATGGCCCACGCCCCGTTTATTGCTGCAGCAGGTCCGCGTTTCTTCGGTCTTGATCAATTCACCGGTCTGCCGGATCTGAAGGACCTCAAGGATCATTTCGACGGTCCCCAATTCACCAAGTGGCAGAGCTTTCGTCAGCACGAAGACGCTCGTTACTTCGCATTGACGGTGCCGCGTTTCCTGCTTCGCAGCCCGTACGATCCGGAAGAAAATCCGGTCAAGAGTTTTGCTTACAGAGAAAACGTGTCGATTGACCATGAGCATTATCTATGGGGCAACACAGCATATGCGTTTGCCACCAGACTGACTGACAGCTTTGCCAAGGTCCGCTGGTGCCCGAATATTGTCGGGCCACAGAGCGGCGGTGCGGTCGATGACCTGCCATTGCATCGATTTCACAGTATGGGTGAAATCGAGACCAAGATTCCGACCGAGGTACTGGTGTCGGATCGTCGTGAATACGAACTGGCCGAAGAAGGTTTCATTGCGCTGACCATGCGCAAGGGCAGCGACAACGCCGCGTTCTTTTCGGCCAGTTCCGTGCAGAAGCCCAAATTCTTTGGCAACAGCCCGGAAGGCAAGACCGCTGAGCTCAACTACAAGCTGGGCACGCAACTGCCTTACATGATGATCATCAACCGGCTGGCGCATTACCTCAAGGTTCTGCAGCGAGAGCAGATCGGGTCCTGGAAGGAGCGCGCGGACCTTGAACTCCATTTGAACAAGTGGATTCGTCAGTACATCGCTGATCAGGACAACCCCAGTGCGGAAACGCGCGGAAGGCGTCCGCTGCGTTCCGCGCAGGTCACGGTCAGTGACGTTGAAGGTGAGGCAGGTTGGTATCGTGTGAGTTTGAACGTCCGTCCTCATTTCAAATACATGGGTGCAGATATCACGCTTTCCCTGGTGGGGAAGATGGATAAGGAATGAACAGCGGAGCGCTGAGATGAGCCGCGAAGGCAGCCTGTTCGAGCGGCTTCTCAAAGAGCCTGACGCATCAGATCCGCTGGATCGAGAAAGCTGTGTGATGCGCTCTGTCAGCGCCCACCTTGGCAAGATGCTGAGTGTGCGCGTTGGCAGTGTGCAGACAGTGCCTGACTACGGCCTCCCAGACCTGAACGATATGAAGCTGAGTCTCAACGAAACGCGGACTCAGGCTCGGCTGGCTATTGAAGCGCTCATTCAGCGCTACGAACCGCGTTTGACCGATGTCGTTGTAACGGCTTTCAACGAAGACAATGACCCGCTCAGGCGTGCGTTCGGTATCAAGGCTTCACTGCAGGTAGGCGGAGTGAAGAGGGCGGTGAAGTTCACCGCCAACCTGGGCTCAAGTGGCGAGGTCAGGGTGATTCACACCTGACGCTGTTTCCGGCAGTACAAATATCGATCCCTGTTTTCAAATTATCCGGTGGGCAAGTCGTGTCTTTCAACCAGTACTACCAGAATGAGCTGACGGCGTTGCGTCAATTGGGTCGCCGTTTTTCCGAGCGCAATCCGGCCCTGGCTCCGTTTCTCGGCCAGCCTGGAAAAGATCCGGATGTAGAACGATTGTTGGAGGGGTTCGCTTTTCTGACCGGTCGCTTGCGTCAGAAGCTGGATGATGATTTGCCCGAGCTGACTCATTCGTTGATGCAGTTGTTATGGCCGAACTACATGCGACCGCTGCCTTCGGTCAGCATGCTTCAGTTCGACCCATTGGATCGTCCTGGACCCGGATTGACCGTCGAGCGCGATACCCCGGTGGAGAGCGAGCCTGTCAGCGGCCAGATCTGCCGCTTTCGTACCTGTTTTGCGACGGAGGTTTTGCCGTTGAAGCTGACGCGTTTTGATTGCTCGGCTTACGGTGAGGGGGCGGTAATAAAAGTGCAGCTGGAGCTCAACTGCGACGGCAACCTGGGTGATCTGGATTTGCGTCGGGTGCGGTTGCATCTCGCGGGTGATCGGATGGTCAGTCAGGAGTTGTATCTTGGACTGCTGCGCAAGCTGTTGAGTATAAGGTTGATTCCCCTTGATGCGCAGGGCGCGCCTCTGCTCGACAACAGCGCAAACATCATTGAGCTCGACGTGCCTGTCGATCAGGTCAGGCCGGTCGGTTTTGCTGAAGATGAAGCGCTGATTCCTTATCCGTTGAATACGTTCAGGGGGTATCGCTACTTGCAGGAGTATTTTTTCTTTCCGGAGAAGTTTCTGTTTGTCGATGTATCAGGGTTTGAGGTGCTGGGTTCGTTGACGGGTGAGGTGCTTGAACAGACTCGCGCTGTGCAACTGGTTTTTGACATGGCGAGCAGTGACATTCAGAACCTGCGCCCGACGATCGACAATGTGAAGCTGTATTGCACGCCCGTGGTGAATCTTTTCAAGCAGGACGCCATACCTGTTCTCGCTGATGCCAGGCAGGACGAATACCTGCTTAGCCCTTCACATGAAGGTCAGGGAAGTTGCGGCGTTTATTCGGTCGACAAAGTTACCGGGTGGCAGCCGGGTGGGCTGGGCTATCAGCACTATGTGCCCTTTGAATCATTCGAGCATGATCCTGCATTCGGAGCCAAGGCCGACTGTGGCCATTACAGTGTCAGACACAAGCCGTCGCTGCACCACGACGGTCTTGATACCTACCTCAGTTTTGGCCAGCGCGGAGCACAGCCGCTTGAAACAGTCTCGATTGAACTGACGTGCACCAATCATGATTTGCCTGCGCGGATCAGCGCGGGCGGAATCTGTCGGTCTTGTGAAGGTACACCAGACTTTTTGAAGTTTCGCAATATAACCAAAGCGACTCCCAGTTATCCCCCGCCCATTGACCGTGATTTTTTCTGGCGGGTGATCAGCAACATGTCACTCAACTACCTGTCGCTGGCGAACGTCGATGCGTTGAAAGTCATTCTTGAAACCTATGACTTGCCTCGCCATCACGACCAGCAGGCAGAGCGCATCAGCCAGCATCTCATGAACGCCCTTAAATCGATTCGCCATGAATCGGTTGATCGTTTGTATCAGGGCCTCCCATTGCGGGGTGTAAAAACCGAACTGGTCATCGACCCCAGTGGCTATGTGGGCGAAGGCCATCTGTTTCTGTTCGCGTCGGTCATCAACGAGTTTTTCGCGTTGTACGCCAGCCTCAACTCGTTTCATGAATTGCAGGTCAAAAGTACTCAAGGAGGAATGTATCAATGGACGCCACGCATGGGGCTGCAACCGCTGCTTTAGCAGCACTCGGCCCAGTGGTCCGTGAGTATTCCATCTACCAGGCGATACCGCTGATTCTGAACTCGCTGGCTGAGATTTACCCTGGTCTGAATGAGGAACAGCTTCATGATTTTCTTGAGCTCCAGGCCAACCCGAGTTTCGGGTTCCCGGGCAGCGACATTGATCGGCTGGAGGTATTTGAAGAGCACGGGCTGTTACGCGTAAAGCTGCGCCTCAACGTTATCGGCCTGATTGGTGCGGCGTCGCCGTTACCGGTTTTTTATGCAGAACAAGCGTTGGGGTACAGCGAAAAGATCAACACGACGCGTGACTTCATGGATGTTTTTCACCATAGGCTGCAAAAACTGATGGTGCCTGTATGGCGCAAGTACCGTTATCACGCGATGTTCCTGAACGGTGCACGTGACCCGTTCTCCGAACAATTGTTTGCATTGATTGGATTGGGCGGCAGCAGGATCCGTGATGCGAAAGCGCTTAACTGGAAGCGGCTATTGCCTTATCTGGGGCTGTTGAGTTTGCGGGCGCACTCGGCGGCGCTGGTCGAGGCTGTACTGCGTTACTACTTCAAACATCCCGCTTTGTTCATTGAACAGTGTGTCGAGCGCTCGGTAAGTATTTCGCGAACGCAGCTCAATCGCCTGGGTAAAGCCAATCATCAGTTGGGTGAGGATGCTGTGCTGGGCGAGCGGGTTCGCGACCGCAGTGGCAAGTTTCGCGTACACATCAAGCAGCTTGGCTGGGACCGCTTTCATGAATTTCTACCGACCGGCTCGGGCTATTCCCCACTGGGCGCGCTGGTGCGGTTCACGCTGCGTGATCCCCTGGATTACGACATCTGCCTGCAACTGCTTCATGAAGACATCCGGTCGCTGCGCATCGGCGAGATGAACACGTGTCACCTCGGCTGGACCACATGGCTGGGGCGCGAAGAGGCCGATGGCTTAGTAGTAATTGGCAGACCGATTTTTTGAGGAGTTATCCATGATCAACGTGGATCTGCAACAACTGGTCAAGGCGCTGGACGCTGTGACCCGGCAAGACCTGGAAGGTACGGCAGAGCGTTGCGTGGCCCGTGGTGGAAGCAGGATTCTAGTGGAAGACCTGTTGCAGGCATTGCTGGACCGGCCTCAGGGCTTGCTGGCCCGTGCTCTGAAAGATGCAGGGGTCGAACATGCGCAACTGACATGCGAGTTGCAGCCTGCAATCGAACACAGCGCGACCTGCAACCCTGTTTTCGCTCCCGAGCTTGTTCAATGGCTTCAGGACGCCTTGCTGGTGGCCACTCTGGAACTGGGGCAAAACCACATTGATCAGGCCGCTTTGATCCTTGCAGTCCTGCGTAATCCCTTGCGCTATGCCGGAAGCCGTTACCAGCCATTGCTGGCCAGAATAGACAGCGATCGTCTGCGCGATTTCGCCCTGAGTGAACAACCCGCATCCGGTGCGGGCGCCGCGAGCCTCGAACAGGAATCCTTGCTGGCGCGCTTCACCCATGACCTGACACGTCAGGCACGTGACGGAGAAATTGATCCGGTGCTGTGCCGTGACGACTCGATTCGTCAGATGATCGACATCCTGTCCCGCAGGCGCAAGAACAACCCGATTGTGGTCGGCGAGGCCGGTGTCGGCAAGACTGCGATTGTCGAAGGTCTGGCGTTGAAGATCGTCCGGGGGGAGGTGCCGGAGTCATTGCAGGGTGCAGAGCTGCTGTCGCTGGACATGGGCCTGCTTCAGGCGGGAGCCAGCATCAAGGGGGAGTTCGAGCGACGCCTGAAGGGCGTCATGGACGAAGTAAGACTTTCGCCTCGATCCATCGTCCTGTTTATCGACGAAGCCCACACGCTGATTGGTTCGGGTGGGCAAGCCGGTGGCTCCGACGCCGCCAACTTGCTGAAACCTGCTCTGGCACGTGGGGAGCTGCGGACAATCGCTGCCACCACGTGGTCTGAGTACAAGAAATATTTCGAGAAGGATCCGGCGCTGGCCCGTCGCTTTCAGCCGGTCCGGGTGCTTGAGCCAACGGTTGATCAGGCCATTACTATTTTGCGTGGGCTGGCGCCGATTTACGAAAAGAGCCACGGCGTTTATCTGCGTGATGATGCGGTGGTCGCCGCGGCCCGTCTCTCGGCTCGCTATCTCAGTGGCAGACAACTGCCTGACAAGGCTGTGGACTTGCTCGACACGGCCTGTGCGCGTGTTCGTATCGGACTGGCCGCGCTGCCCGAGCAGCTTGAGAGCCTTCGTACCGAATGTGTTCGGGGGCAGCGCCAATTGGAAGCAATGACTCGTGACGCAGCGGCAGGTTTGTCTGTGGATCAGAACGTTCTGGATACCCTGACGGTTCAGTTGCAGCAACTCGGTACGCAGGCCGTCCTGATGGAGAGTCGCTGGAATGAGCAACGTATTTCTGCCGGCAGAGTGCTTGACCTGCGTCGGCAGATATCGCAATACCAGGCTAGTCCGGTAGACGCATCTCCAGCGCCGCTGGCAATGGTATCCGAACTTGAGCTGACTGAGCTGAGAGCCGAACAGGCCTTGCTCTACAAGACTCTCGCTGATATCCCCCCCACCGAACGATTGGTGAGTGTCGAAGTTTGCCCGACGATGGTCGCAGACGTGGTCAGCGCATGGACTGGCGTTCCGCGCTCACAGCTGACTCAGGAGTACAGTGCAACGGTCGCGACGTTTGCCAGCAATATGCGAGCGCGCATTCGTGGGCAGGATCAGGCAGTTCAAGCGCTTGATCGGGCCATGCGGGCAGTTGCAGCGGGTTTGAACAAGCCAGAGGGGCCGGTGGGCGTCTTCCTGCTGGTTGGCCCGAGCGGTGTGGGCAAGACCGAGACGGCAATTGCGTTGGCTGATCTGCTGTATGGCGGCGAGCGCTTTCTGACCACCATCAACATGTCCGAATTTCAGGAAAAGCACACCGTGTCCCGGCTGATCGGCGCGCCTCCAGGATACATCGGTTATGGCGAGGGCGG
Organism: Pseudomonas californiensis; assembly: GCF_021147775.1. Taxonomy (GTDB): domain Bacteria; phylum Pseudomonadota; class Gammaproteobacteria; order Pseudomonadales; family Pseudomonadaceae; genus Aquipseudomonas; species Aquipseudomonas californiensis. The sequence continues at coordinate 198,076 of NZ_JAGTPK010000011.1, read as the reverse complement.
CATGCTGACCGAAGCCGTGCGGCATAAGCCTTATTCAGTGGTCCTGCTCGACGAGGTCGAAAAAGCCGACCCCGATGTACTCAATCTGTTTTATCAGATCTTCGACAAGGGTGTGGTCAATGACGGGGAGGGGCGAGAGATCGACTTCCGCAACACATTGATCCTGATGACCTCCAACCTGGCCAGCGAGCGAATCAGTGCACTCTGCCACAATCAGCAACGACCTGACGTCGGCGTGCTGGAAGCGGAAATCAGACCGTTGTTGAGCGCGCACTTCAAGCCTGCATTGCTGGCTCGAATGTCTGTGGTGCCGTATTACCCGATTGGAAACGAGGTGCTTCGCGAACTGGTCGACATAAAGCTGAATCGCCTGGGTGATCGTCTGCAAAACCGAGGCGTGTCATTAAGCCTTTCGCCGACGCTGGTCACCTGTGTGCTTGAACGCTGCTCGTCCGGCGACAGCGGTGCTCGAATGATCGATCACGTCCTTGATACCTGTGTGACACCCGCCATCGCTGACCGTCTGCTGGACGCCATGTCGCGATGCGAGCCTGTCAGTCAGCTCCATGTCACGCTTGATGGCGCTGGCTGTATCGTCTGTGAGTGTGCCTAGGATGGGTTCAATGTTCCTGGCTGTGCACGAGCCACTTGGGTATGCGCAGAAACTGTGTTCGCACTACGCAGCATTGTCGCAACTCGGCGACAGCGAGGCCTTGTTGCATGATTTTGTTCGTACTGCATCTGAACTCAGCGAGTGTGAATTGGCCCAGGTTTTTTTGGTTGACGATGAGCGGCTTGTCCTGGGTGCGGCAGTGCTTGGCGGCGCTGTTCAGTCGTCGGCGTCCCAAGAAGGGGAGATTGATTACAGCACCGAACAGTTACTTCAGTTCAGCCTTGCCGAGAATCGGGCGGTTGACCTGGATGACCTGGGTTCGAGCCTGTACCAGACCGGTTTTCTGCCTGCGCGAAAAAAAGCGTGGAGGTCGCTGCTGTGCGTGCCGCTGCTCAACCGTGATGGTGTTCCCAAGGCGTTGCTGGTCTGTGCCAGCAGCGAACGTCGGGCATTGCAGGGCTTTGCTGTGTCGCTGGGTTCGCTGGGTGCTTTCGCGCTACGCCAAAGATCGTTGTTACGGCGCTTGAACCCACCACACATGATCCGCTCGCCTGCCGATCCACTGGCACCCTCCATGGATTACGGTCTGATGTGCAAGAGCGCGGTGATGCGCCAGACCTGTCATCTGATCAGCAAGGTCCTGCACAGTCCTTACATCATTTTGCTGACTGGTGAGACAGGCACCGGTAAGGAGGTCGTCTCGCGCGCGGTGCATGAATGCGGTCCTCGGCGCTCCAAAGCGTTCGTTGTACAGAACTGTGCGGCATTCCCCGAACAGTTGCTGGAGAGCGAGCTGTTCGGTTATCGCAAAGGCGCTTTCACCGGTGCTGATCGCGACCGTCGCGGGCTTTTTGAAGAGGCCGACGGCGGAACATTGCTGCTGGATGAGATTGGCGACATGCCCCTTGCGCTGCAGGCAAAAATCCTCCGTGTCTTACAGGAGGGAGAGATTCGCCCATTGGGCTCCAACGAGGTGCGCAAGGTCGATGTACGGATCATTGCCGCGACACACCGGGATTTGCCAACGCTGATTACCGAAGGGAAGTTCAGAGAAGACCTCTACTACCGACTGGCCCAGTTTCCCATCGAGTTGCCGCCTCTGCGTCAGCGCGGTGAGGACATTGAAACGCTTGCCAGGCATTTCGCTGAAAAAGCTTGCATCTGCTTGAAGCGCGACGCCGTCGAATGGTCTCCGTTGGCGCTCGCAAGCCTTGCGAATTATGCATTTCCCGGCAACGTCCGGGAGCTCAAGTCGCTTGTCGAACGCGCAGTGTTGTTATGTGACAGCGGGGTGTTGGGGCCGGAGCATTTTCCCGTGGGCCTCGAAACCTCCACACCGTTTACCAGCCCCAGGTTGCGCGACCGCCTGGAGCATTTTGAGCGCGGCATTTTACTGGAGTGCTTACGCAGCAGCGCAGGCAACCGAAGTCTTACGGCCCGCACCCTTGGATTATCGAGACGCACGCTGCTGTATCGCATCGCCCATTTCAACATAGGCGCAGCAGAGTCAGGGCGAGCCTAGCGGGCATCCGACCACCCACATTTGTTTCTTTTTCTGGAGATCCTCTGATGACTTCCCGTCACCGGCTTGCCCGTTTTTTGTCGTTGTTCATGTTGATGACCGTCGGCGGTTGCACGGGCCATTACACATTCAGTGATGACGAGTATCGCCCGTTGGGCGATCCAGCGTCAGTCAATCGCGATAAATGAGCGCAAGAGAAGAATTCATGGAACTGGTGTTTGAAGTCATCAACCCGCACAGCCTGAGGGAGGGCAGGGCCATGTCATGGACCTGCGGCCCCGGCGGCGGAGTCATAGGTCGCGCCGCTGATTGTGACTGGCGTATCGAGGATGCGGGGCAGCACGTGTCCAGGCATCACGCACAGATCACCTACAGCCAGGGCGAGTATTACCTGACTGATATCAGTCGCAATGGAACCGCAACAAGCCAGGCGGAAACGTTGCGCACAGGTTATCCGCAGCGCGTCCGCCAAGGCAGTCGATACCAGTTGGGCGACGTCGAAATCGAGGCGTATCTCGGCGCAGTGAATCGCAGCCAGAGTGCCTGCTCGCTCATGACTGAAAGCGTACTGCAAGGCCTCGGATCAGACGAGCTTGACCCGCTGATCGCGCTACAGGCACATGCCCCGGTGTGTGGCGTCATGGATGGTCTTTCGTCGTTCATCGCAGGTGCCAGCGAACCTGGTCAGGGCTCTTGCTACGCTCGTCCCGAGAGAGAGCATTTGCCTTTGCCGGAGCTGGTTGCCTGTGGGGAACCCAGACTGCCTCACCGTATGACGGAGGTCCTGGCGACACAGCCAGACCTGTTCTGGAACCGGTTTGGTGTCGCGTTGGGTATGAATGTCAGTGAGCTGGATCCCGCCACTCGTGAAGCCCTGGCCGAGCGGGTCGCCGGTTTGCTCAAGCATTGCGTAACAGGCCTGCGCCAAGGCGCCTGGACGCGTAACGAGCTGGCAGAAGAATGGGGTGGCGGGCTGTCTGGTATTACCGCTGATGGTGACGACCCGTTCGAGACCGGAGACACCCGTTCCACGCTTGTGACACTCCTGTTAAAGCAGCCCGAACCCAGAGACTCTGAACGGTTGATTGCACAGGCGTTTCGAGATGCACAGGCGCATCAGGTCGCCATGCTGGCCGGGTGTCGTGCGATGACCCGCGCCCTCCTGGAAAACCTTTCCCCGAAACAGCTGCGCCTGCAATTCGGGCTTGAGGCCAACTGGCCGGTGCTGACCACCGCTGGCAGGTGTTGGCGTGCTTATCAGCGCCACCATCAAACGCTGACTTGCCAGGCTCAACAGAGCGACGGGTTCATGGCCCAGGATTTCGCTCAGGCCTACGACGAGCAGATTCGCTTGATCAATACCCTTCACTCAGGCTTACCGGAATGACGCACATGAAATTTCATTGCAAGACACCCGCCTTGCTGGTCTTGTTTTCACTGCTGGCCGGGTGTTCGGCCTTTTCACCTTATTCGACGCAGACTCGACTGCAGCTCGGGCTGACCGCGAGCGATCAGCTCAATCCGGACCTGAATGGCCGACCGTCGCCTGTTGTTCTGCGGCTGCTGGAGCTGAAGCATCCGGTGGCTTTTGAAACAAATGATTTCTTTGACTTGTATGAACGCGGCGAGGAAACCCTTTCCCGGGACCTCGTTATCAGCGAGGAGCTTGAGTTGCGTCCGGGCGAGCGCGTTGATCTGAAGTTGAGCGTGCTGCCCGGCAGTCGCTACGTAGGTGTGCTGGCGGCCTATCGCAACCTGCCACACGTCAGATGGCGTTACGTGGTTCAGCTTCAGCCCGAAGCGCAGACCCGTGCCGAGCTTGCCCTCGACGAAGATGGCTTGCACCGCACCGACGCGTTACTGGCAGGAGCGGGACGCTGATCATGAATGTCCACAAGGTTATCTGGCAGGAAGGCATGTTGCTGCGACCGCAGCATTTTCAGCATAACGATCGGTATTACGACCATCAACTGAGGATCCGAACCCGGTTGGCTGGCGGCTATATCTGGGGTTTCACGGCGCTGGAAATCGATCCGCAGTTTCTCGAATCAGGCCAGATCGTGCTCAACCAGGCGGCAGGCGTGCTGCCTGACGGTAGCGTGTTCGATCTGGGCGACCGTGACAGGCCCTTGGCGCTGGAAATACCCGCCAATACCGCGAACAAGGCGGTTTACCTGGCGCTGCCGATGGTGAGCGGGAATTGCATCGAGGCGAGGACGACCGATCAACCAGATACTGTGGCCCGCTACACGGCTTATTCGACCAACGTCTCTGACTCCAATGCCGGAGTGGTTTCTGCCACAACGATTCTGTGCGCGCGCCCCGAGTTTCGCTTGCTGATTGGCGAGCAGCCCGCTGACAACGCCCAGGTAATGCTTAAGCTGTGTCAAGTGCTGATCAGCACGCCGGACAAGGCATTACGGCTGGATACTGATTTTTCGCCAACGTTCATCAACGCCAGCGGCTCGGCTTATCTGATGTCGTGCCTGAAGGAGGTGGTCAGCCTGCTGGAGCACCGAGGCGACGCTATTGCCCGCCGGATGCGCTCCAATGGCAAGGGCGGCAGTGCGGAAGTCGGTGACTTCATGATGTTGCAGTTGATCAATCGTGCCCAGTTGCTGCTTCAGCATTACCTGGCCACGGGCAACGTTCATCCCGAAGCGCTTTATCGCGAGTTGCTTGCGCTAGTGGGTGAATTGGCCACTTTCGGTGCTGAGACACGGCGTCCGCAACTGGATAGCCGCTATCAGCATAGTAATCAGGGCGCGACGTTCAGGGCAGTCATGTCAGCCATTCGTCAGGCATTGTCCATGGTGCTGGAACAGCATGCGATGGAGCTTGAATTGCAGCAGCGCCAGTACGGCGTCCTGGTATCACCGCGTGTAGACCGACAGTTGCTGGGCTCTGCTTCGTTTGTTCTGGCGGCGCAGGCGCATTGCGAGGCGGAAGATTTACGCCATCGTTTGCCCGCGCACCTCAAGGCAGGCTCTGTGGAAAGTATCCGCGAGCTGGTCAGCCTTCACTTGCCCGGTATCAGGCTGCGGCCGCTTCCCGTTGCCCCGCGGCAGATTCCGTTCCACGCCAACAAGACCTATTTCATTCTGGATATCGACGATCAGGAGCAGGCCCGTATCGATAACTCGGGCGGTTTTGCTTTTCATGTGTCCGGAGAATTTCCCGGCCTTGAACTGCAATTTTGGGCGATCAGAAACGGATGAACAGCATGAGAAACAACCATGGCGACAAAACGGTGTTGTATCACCGTGATCAGACGGCAGCCCATCCTGTCTTGACCGACAAGGCCGACTCGCCTGGATTCGAAAACCTGCAGGAGCGCTTGATGGACAGCGCCCGTCTGGGCTCCGGCAAGCGGCTTGACCTGCATATCAATCCGCTAGTGGCTGCGGCCAGTGAGCTACTGGTGGAAATGGTCAGCCTGGCCGACGTGGACCAACGGACGGATATCCGCTCGTTGAATGTTCGGCTGTCGGAACAGGTGAAGCTTTTTGAACTGACTGCCCGGCACCATGCAATTGAAAACGACCAGCTGTTGGTTGCCCGCTACGTGCTGTGCACCGTCCTGGATGAAACGGTGCTTACCAGCGCGTGGGGCAGTTCGAGTGACTGGTCGACGATGAGCCTGCTGAGCCGCTTTCACAACGAGACATTCGGGGGCGAAAAATTCTTCCAGCTACTCGAGCGTTTGTCCGGCAACCCGCGCAAGCATCTGCCCATGCTCGAACTCATGTACCTGTGCCTCGCACTTGGTTTTGAAGGCAAATACCGTGTCGCTCACCGCGGTGACACAGAACTTGAAGTGGTCCGTGACAGGCTTTATCGGCAGATACGGCAGTCGCGAGGTGACATTCCCCGAATGCTTTCACCTCAGTGGCAAGGCAGCAAGCCGACAAGCGTCAATCATGTCCGCATCGTGCCCTTATGGTTGGTCGTACTGTTTACCGCGATGACCCTGACGATCATGTATTCGGGGTTTGCCTGGGTGCTGGGCAAACAGCGCGAGACCGTTCTCAAACCCTATCAGTCATTTGAATCCGCTGCGCCTGTGCTTCAGCCGTGACCCGAGAAACGTAATGAAAATCTTCTTCAACAAACTGGTGTGCCTGCTCGCGACTTCGTGGGTCTGGTCATTGCTGCTGATACTGCTGGCGGCCGTTTCAATCTGGCTTTTCGGACAGGAACTGGCCGTTTCGGATAACAGGTTCTGGGCAAGCGCTGCCTCGCGCCTGACGACGATCAGCCTGCTGTTTCTGTTCTGGGGGCTGGCGATGGTCTTTTTAAGCGGACGTGGCAAAAACCGTGGGCGAAAGGGCGACAGTGCTGCCGATCATGAGCGCGTGCGTCAGGACGTGTTGATTGAAAAAGAGCGCAAGGCGCTCGCTACTCGTTTCAAGGATGTGTTGCGCGTTCTGAAGGAGTCCAGCCTGTACGGTGCTCGCGGCGCACGATGGCGCCAGGAGTTGCCCTGGTATCTGCTGATCGGGCCGCAAGGCAGCGGTAAAACCAGCCTGCTGGATTTCTCGGGGCTCGATTTTCCATTGAACCGCTCCGAGCGCAAGCTGACGCGTGACACCCGAAGCACTTCGGATTGCGAGTGGTACTTCACGGATCAGGCCGTGATCATGGACACCGCTGGCCGTTATTTTAAACAACCTGCATCGCAGGTGGACGGCAGCGCGTGGACGAGTCTTTTGGGGTTGTTGCGCAATCGCCGTCGTGTGCGTCCGCTGAGCGGCATCCTGGTGACCCTGCCGATTGACATGCTGCTCAACGACGATGTTGACAACCCTCTGGATGAGCTGGCCGAAACAGTGCGTCGTCGACTCTATGAGGTTTATCAACGACTGCATGTCGATGTTCCAGTCTATCTGGTGTTGACCAAAGCCGATTCGCTGACCGGTTTCGATGAGTTTTTCGAGCAGCTGTCCAAGGAGGAAAGCGAACAGGTGCTGGGGGTGACCTTCCGAAACGGGCAGGCTGGCACTGACGTTGAGGTGCTGCGCCAAGAGTTCGAGGCGCTGTTGCAGCGTCTGGCCAGTCAACTGATTACCCGCATCCATCAGGAACGCAGTACGCAACGACGGGGCCGGATGCTCGATTTCCCCAACCAGTTCGCGCGCATTGGGTACCGCCTGGAGGTGTTCGTTGAACAGGCATTCTCGGGCAATCGTTATCAGCGGGGCAGTCAATTGAGGGGCTTTTACCTGACACGTGCGCCCCATGTCATAGGCAAGGCTGCTGCAGCCATACAAGACACGCAGGAGCGCATCGTTGGTTTGCCTGAGCTGCACGCTGGACGCGCTCGTTTCATTCATGATCTGTTGAGCCGAGTCATCTTTCCCGAGTCGGGCCTGGCAGTCCTCGACAGCCGCGCCCGTCGAAAGATCAACTGGCGCCAGCGTGGCCTGCAGGGTTTAGCTCTGGGGCTGCTGGCCGTTTTCGGTACGCTTTGGGCTCTCGGTTTCAATGCCAACCACGAACGGTTGGAAACGCTGCGTCTTCTTTCCCGGCAACTGACGCAGCAGTGGTCTTCCGTCCGTGAGCAGGACGACCTGCTTACGGTTCTGCAGCCCTTGAACACGGCTTATGAGGCGTCCCGTGTGTTCCCTGCAACCGATGAGACCGCGGTGTATGAGCGCAATGGTCTTTATCAGGGCGAGCCAGCGAACATCGTACTCAAGCAAGCGTATCACCAACAGTTGCAGGCGCAGATGTTGCCCCGTGTGGCACGCATGCTCGAAACACAGATGCAGGCCAACCTGAGTGATCGCCAGCAACTACTGGACAGTTTGCGTGCCTATCTGATGCTTCGCGATCCTGAGCGCCGCGACGTTGCATGGCTGAAAGCGCGACTCGCCTCGGACTGGTCATTACGCTACAGCGGGCACCTGGCGGCGCAGCAGCAGTTGGGGGACCACTTTGCACGCCTGCTCACCCAACCCTTCGCTCATCCTTTCAATGCTGCGCTTGTGGCTCAGGCGCGTCAGGTGTTGCGCAGCGAGTCGATGGCCCATCTGGTCTACCGCGCGCTCGTGGAAAAGGCACGTGTTCTTCCCGAGTACAGCCTGGCTCAACACATCGGACCGCAGGGCGCGTTGTTAGCGGGTGCAGACTACCGCCTTCCCGGTCTTTACACGCGCAAAGGCTATCAGCAGTTTTTCATCAGCCAGGGCAGTGCAGTCGTCAGTGAAATTCTGCGCGACAACTGGGTGTTGGGCGAAGGCAAGACGCTGAATCCGTTGCAGTTGCATGCGCTAATGGTTGAACTGGAGCAATTGTACTTTGGCGATTACGCAGATCATTGGGCAGAGCTGGTAGGCAAAGTGTCTCTACAGCCCTTTGAAGGCGCGAGGCAGGGGGCGGTCCTCATGGCTGGCCTGACATCAGCCAGTTCTCCGCTACTGCAACTGTTGATTGAGGTTCGTGAAAACACCCTGTTTCCGGTGTTGGCGGACATGGCACGTGAGCCTTCGACCGCCGCTGTGCAGGCGTTGAAAAAAGTGGGTGCGCCCGACAGCGTCGCAGCCGCGAATGGACTGATACAGGAGACCGGTGTTCAAACTATGCCCGACAACGCCAAGAGAGCGCTGCTGCGGCGCTTCACACCTCTGCATCGGCTGCTGGATAACGAAGGTGGTCCGGCTGCTGATCTGGATGCGCTGCTGGCTGCGCTCAACGACGTTCAGCTACAGATGGCTGCCCTGGCGCGTGCAGGCCAGCCTGAATTGGCCGCCTACGAGATGGCCAAGGCACGCTTGGCCGGCCAGCGTGATGCGCTGAGCCAACTGCGCCAGACCGCTTCCCGGTTACCCCAGCCGGTCGCGGGTTGGCTCAACGATCTGGCTGAAAGCACTTGGGGCCATGTTCTTTACCAATCGCATCAGTACCTAAATCAACGCTACAGGGATGAGCTCTACACGTTTTACGGCCAGGCGCTGGACAAACGCTATCCCTTTGATGCGCATAGCAGCAGCGATGTGGCACTCAACGATTTTCGGGAGTTTTTCAAGTCGCAGGGCCTCGCCGAGCGGTTTTTTGACAGCTACCTGAAACCCTTTGTCAGCGGCGATCCCGGGCACTATCGCTTACGGAGTATTGATGGCCTCAGTCTGCCGATGAGCCGTGCTTATCTGGATCAGATGGCCAAGGTAAGCCGGATCCGCAAGAGCTTTTTCGCCAGCGACACGCAAGAACCGCAGGTGCAGTTCAAGCTTGAGCCTTATACGCTGGATCAAAGTGTCAGCAGAGCGGAGTTTCGCTTGGGCGATCAGTCCATGGAGTACCGGCACGGTCCGATTGTGTCAGCACTGTTTACCTGGCCAACCGATGTCGATGATGGTCGCGCCAGCCTGGTATTGGATCGCAGCGCAGGGCGGCCCTTGGGGCTGGAAAAAAATACCGGCCCATGGTCGCTTTTTCGACTGTTTGACCTGATGCAGACCGAGCCATTGAAAGGGCGGGATGTACTGGTACTCAAGGCCGATCTGGGCGGAATGCGCGCCAACTATCTGTTGATGAGCCAGCGTTCACCGAACCCGTTCGACATGTCTGTGCTGCGCAGCTTCCGTATGCCTGCACAACTCTGATGTACGCTGAAAACCTTCGCAGTCCAGACAAGTCCAGCAGTACGTTGCCCGAGGTACTGGCTGGACGCTACCGGATTGAACGTCTGTTGGGCGCTGGCGGGATGGGCGCGGTCTACCAGGCCCGCGATCTGCTGCATGAACAGTTTGGCGAGCCGGATTCGCGTGTCGCGATAAAGGTGCTGAACGATGACCTTGCGCATACTGCTGACGCAGGCACTTTGCTTTATCGAGAGTTTGCCCTGACACGCCAGTTGCATCATCCCCACATCCTTCGTATCCACGCGTTTGATGTGGACATTGCCTCAGGCGGCGCTTTTCTGGTTCAGGACCTCATGCGCGGCCTGACGCTCGACTGCCTTATGCATGAACGGCCCGAGGGATTGCCTTGGCATGAGCTGCAGAGCATCGCCGTGACACTGCTCGATGCGTTGGGCCACGCTCATCAGCGGGGTGTCCTGCATGGCGATGTCAAACCCGGCAATATCATGCTGACCGAGCAGGGTTTACGGCTGTTTGATTTTGGCCTGGCTCACCCCTTGGAGGGCGTTCAGGCAGGCCTGCCGCAGTTGCACCCAAATGGGCTCCGTGCCTGGACTCCGCGCTACACCGCGCCTGAGCGATGCGATGGAGCATCGCTGACTGAAAAGGCCGAAGTTTATGCCGTCGCGTGCGTGTTGTATGAACTCGCGTCCGGTGAGCATCCGTTCGGTCTTGCAACCGATGTATCCGTCGGCAAGCCTCGATCTGACCGGCGGCTCGAAAGACCCGAGAGTCTGCCAACCGCATGCTGGGCCACGTTACGCAGCGCACTGGCGTCGGACCCCAGGGACAGGACAGCCAGCGCCGACCAGCTTTGCGCGTTGTTTCGTGCGGCGCCCGCTGCACGGTCAATGCGCTGGTTTTGAGATGACGTTAGCCTTGCCGGGCTCACCGGTTTATCGTTGTGTCGCAAACATGAACGAACCGCAAACGAGGACTGCCCATGATCAGCCTGGATTGGCTCGCCAACCACATGGAGCACAGCGACACCCTGGCGCTCTGGCTTCACCAACAGTTCAGCCATGAGTTTGCCCAGCAATCGCTGGCCGATTGGCAGCATGAATTTTCGCAGGGTCAATACAATGGTCACTGGCAGTGCCTGATCGCCCTGGAGCAGGGAACGCTGTTGGGTTGTGCCGCATTGGCCAGTGAGGATCTGTCCGATCGTCCTGATTTATATCCGTGGCTGGCCTGCGTCTTCGTGACACCTCAAGCGCGCGGAAGAGGGCTGGCGGCGCAGTTGATCGAAGGGATCTGCATGCGCGCCCGCAGCACCGGTGTTTCGACGTTGTATCTGCATACTCAGGACCAACAAGCCTACTACGCCAAACGTGGCTGGACGGAGCGTGAGCGTTTGCACGCCTGGGGACGAGAGCTTTCGTTGATGAGCCGCGTGCTTTAGTGCGATGTTGCGCAAAGCGTCAGGAGTGACGTCTGCACCTGTTAAATCTTATTGCAGCAAATGGATCAGGCGCGGCTCCAGTAGCGAAGGTGTTGTGTCCAGAATTGCCAGCGTCACCGGCAGTTTGAAGCGTCGCCGCCCGGCGCTTCCCGGATTGAGGTACAACCGCTCGCCGCGCCATTCGATGACGGGCTTGTGGGAGTGTCCGGTGATAATCAGTCTGACGTCGCCATCCAGCAGTCCTGGAACGTCGGCGATGTCATGTACCAGCAGAATGCCCCAGCCGTCGAGATCGAAGCGCAGATGGTCGGCGATGGTCGTTGCCCACGGTGCATCCAGATCATTGTTGCCACGCACGATGTGCAGCGGTGCAATGGCTGCAAGCTGCTCGATGATGTCCGGACCGCCGATGTCACCGGCGTGAATGATGCGCTCACAGCCTTGCATGGCAGCGATGGCTTCGGGCCGCAGCAGGCCGTGGGTGTCGGAGATAACGCCGATTTTCATGCCGGACCTCATATGAGAAAGGAGTGGACGATAACGCCCTGATTATCAGCGCAAGCGCGCCATGCTCAGCGCATCGACCAGTACGCCATCGCGCACTGCGTAGTTGCGCAGCCGCCCCTCGATGTCGAACCCGAACTTGCGATACAGCGCGAGCGCCGGTTCGTTATCGGCGAACACCGTAAGCTCGACACGTCGCAGGTTCATCCAGTTGTCTGCGACATCGAGCACGGCGGCGAGCATTCTGGAGCCCACCCCTTTGCCTTGCCACGCCGCAGCGACCCCCATGCCGATGCTTCCGACGTGGCTTTGACGGCTGCGGGCGTATTGTTCAAGGCCGATATTGCCGATCACATCGTCGGCGTGCTGTGCCACCAGTTGTACCCGTCGCTCATTGTCGACGACCAGGCGTTTGCGCCAGATTTCAATGGACTGGTAAGGCATCTGCAAGACCTGACGACAGACAGCCGGATCGTTGTAGAGCGCAGATACGCCCTCGATGTGAACTTCGGCAAACCGTTCGATGATGATCTGAGAGGAGGGCGCGTGCACTTCGATTCATCCATGGAGTCAGTGGCCGTTCAGTCTAGAGGCCAACGATGCGGTGGGTCCAGCGTCTGGCAATCTGGCAATCTGGCAACGGTGCGCTGCGCTGCGCTGCGCAAACAGCCATTCACATTCGCAGATACCGAAAAGAGAGGTTGCTTATCTTTTTTCTGAAGCGTACCGTTCGGTTTACTTATAGTGGGTTACGCGATGTCAGCCCTCTCTGCCCTTCGCTTGTTTTGCGAGACGATCCAGCCCGTCGTTGGCTGTCGTATTTTCAGCAGCAAGAAAACGCTGTGGCCAGGCCGCATGCTGCATCGCACCAAGCAGGAAGGCGAATAGCCAGTGAGTGAGGGGTTCAGTGTTGGACGGCACGCCGAGGGTCGGCGCGCTTTATGAATCGCCCGGCGCGATTTCATTTTCAAAAGACTGGAGGAACGGAAATGTGCGGACCCAAAGAGCCTGTTGCAGGGGTGTTCTTGTTGTTGGTTCTGGCTGCAGGAGGGTGGGTGGCGCAGGAACCGTTTCCACATTTCGGCATTGAAGTCTCGCCCGAGATGCTGCTTAACGGCCAGGACACCTCGAAAGCCGCCACGGTGAGCCAGACGACGCCTGACTACAGTGTCCTGTACACAGCAGTCGAGGGGCGCTGAACAAACGCGGTCGCCTGGCCTTCGCAGCCTCTTTCATGCAACAAGTCTGCACCGCGGCAAGGTGCTCAACGCCCCCACACTTGCAGCGCGTATTCCACAAAGCTGCGCAGCTTTGGCAGACGATAACGATCCTGCACGTAAAGCAGATTCAAGGGTCTTCGCGGCAAGTGATAACCCGGCAGCAGAGCAACCATGCTGCCATCGAGCAAATCGCGCTGCACCAGTGCATCCGGCAGCATCACTATGCCCATCCCGGCGCGAGCGGCTTGATACAGGCCTGATGAAGTGTTGATCAGCATCGAACCGTTGACGTCAACCAGCACCTCGCCGTCGGGACCCCTCATGCGCCAGCGGGTGCCTGCATCGCTCCAGTCGTCGCCCACCGGATAAGCGAACGCCAGGCAGTTATGTGTGCTCAACTCCTCGGGGCTGGTCGGCGTGCCGTATCGCGCCAGATAGTCGGGCGAGGCGCATAAAGTCAGTGTGTAGTCGTGCAATGGGCGCGCAATCAGCGGTGATGCCTGCGCAATACTGCCCAGTCGAATGGCAACGTCAAAACCGTTATCAATCAGGTCCAGGCGCTGGTTGCTCAGCACCAGATCGAACTTTAGCGCCGGAAAGCGCCTTGAAAACTCACAGAGTGCCGGGGCCAGTACTTCCGAGCCGAATGTCAGTGGCGCAGTGATACGCAGCGTACCGGTTGGAGCGCCTTGTGCCTGTTCTGCCAATTGTTCAGATTCGGCCACCAGCCCCAACACCTCCAGGCAGCGCTCGTAATAGGCCGTGCCGAACTCGGTCAGGCGCTGGCGCCGAGTGGTGCGCTGGAGCAGGCTGACGCCCAGACGCTGCTCCAGTGCACGCAAGTGATTGCCGACCATGGTGGTTGAAATCGAACAGGCTTGTGCAGCGCCGGTCAGGCTGCCTGCTTCTACGACTTTCACATACACGGCCATTGCCTGAAACAAATCCATTATGAATTCCAGCTTTAAAATGATTGAAGTATTCAGGTGTTTATCCAGCTCAGGTTGCTAACGATACTGCAATTACACATTGCACCCAAGGAGCTGTACCTCATGACCACCCCCTGCCTGATGACTACCTACCAGCCGATGTCGCTCTGCTTCGAGCGCGGTTTGGGTACGCGCCTGTGGGATCAGGACGGGCGCGAATACCTGGACGCTGTCGCAGGCGTTGCAGTGACCAATGTTGGCCATTCGCACCCTGTGCTGGTTGAGGCGATTCGCGATCAGGCAGGTCTCTTGTTGCACACCTCCAACTTGTACAGCATCGATTGGCAGCAACGTCTGGCGCAGAAGCTGACCGCACTGTCCGGACTGGATCGGGCTTTTTTCAATAATTCCGGAGCCGAAGCCAACGAGACCGCCCTCAAGCTGGCGCGTCTGCATGGCTGGCACAAGTACATCGAGCGACCGCTGGTGGTGGTGATGGAAAATGCCTTTCACGGTCGTACCCTGGGCACGCTGTCCGCCAGCGACGGGCCGGCGGTCCGTTTGAGTTACAGCGCCCTCCCGGGGGACTTCATCAAGGTGCCGTTCGGGGATCTGGCAGCGTTCGATGACGTGTGCGTGACGTATGGTCATCGGATTGCTGCCGTGCTGGTCGAGCCGATTCAGGGCGAGGGCGGTGTATCGGTCGCGCCCGCTGGCTACCTGAAAGCCTTGCGTGATCGGTGTACCCGGCGCGACTGGTTGCTCATGCTCGATGAAATACAGACGGGCATGGGCCGTACCGGCAAGTGGTTTGCCTTTCAACATGAAAATTTCCTGCCGGACGTCATGACGCTCGCCAAGGGGCTGGGCAATGGCGTACCCATTGGTGCGTGTCTGGCACGGGGCAAGGCTGCCAGGCTTTTCACGCCCGGCAGTCATGGCAGCACCTTCGGTGGCAATCCACTGGCGTGCCGGGTCGGTTGCACGGTCGTCGACATCATCGAGCAACAGGGGCTCGTCGATAATGCCCGTCAGCAAGGGCAACACTTGCTTGAGCGGTTGCGGGCTGTGCTTGGCGATAGCCCGCAGGTGCTTGAAATACGCGGTCGCGGTTTGATGGTTGGTATCGAACTGAAGGACGCTATTCCCGATCTGACCCGGTTGGCGGCGCACGATCACCGTCTGTTGATAAACGTTACGCGGGGCAAGGTCATTCGCCTGTTGCCGCCGCTGGTACTGGATGCGGCTGAGGTTGAGAGCATCGTTCAGGGTATTGCTGCGGTACTAAGGGATGTCGCTTTGCCAGCGCTTGAGCAGTCTGCATGAGGAGACGATTCGCGGTGAAGGTTTGAGCATGCGGACTATTCTGGGCTATACCGCCATGATGATTTTGCGGTAGAACGGGACGGGCATTGCGGATGTCCACGCAGTGACTATCTCCCATGGATTCAAAAGGAGCCCTCCATGCTAATCCGGTCTCTGACCCTCGCCACGCTGCTTGTCGCTGCCGGTCCGGTGTTTGCCGCCGACAGCGACAACCCTCTGACGCAGGAGCGCGGCAAGTCGCGCCCCCTGATCATCATCGCGCCGAGCACGGTCGATCCGACCCTGGTCAGCCTCAAAAAAGCGCTCGACGAGCCGGCCAACCGTGAAGCGTTTGCGCAACGCAACATGGTGTTGTTCACGGTGATCAATACCATTGGAGAGCGCAATGGCAAAACCATGGACGCGCAATCGACCATGGCCTTGATCCGCGAGCTGAAACTGGGGGCCGGGGCGCAAACCAAGGTCATTCTGGTCGGCAAGGACGGAGAGAAGAAAATCGAGAAGTCGGGCACGGTTGACCCAAAAGAGATCTTCGCCACCATCGATCAGATGCCGATGCGTGAACAGGAGGCCGCTGCGCCTGCTCCAGAGCCGCAAGCCAAACCCGCGCCAGCCGAGAAAGCAGCCAAACCCGGCAAGGCCGGGCCCGGCAAGACGCTGGACGATTGATCGAAACCCTCGAGCGTCGCTTGCGTGCGGCCGGCGCGCTCGGCGGTCAGATCAGCGTTGTCAGCTCATTCGCCGCGAATGTACTGTTCCATCTGCTTGATCAGGCTGGCCTGCTCAGCTATCGCTTCCTTGACCAGGTCGCCAATCGACAGCAGGCCCAGCAGTTGACCGTTTTCCACCACCGGCAGGTGACGCAGGTGGCTGTCGGTCATGATCCCCATGCAGCCTTCCACGGTTTGCTGAGGGTCAACGGTAATCACCTTGCTGCTCATGATCGCCCTGACCGGCGTACCCACTGAAGAGCGTCCTTGAAGCACCATCTTGCGCGCGTAGTCGCGCTCACTGACTACACCTACTACCACGCCGTTTTCGACGACCGGCAAGGCACCGATGTTTTTTTCTGCCATCAGTCTCAGCGCGTCCAGCACCATCTGATCCGGGCCGATGGTGTGCACCTGCTGGTTCTGCTCATCTTTCAATTTCAGCAACTGGGCGACGGTTTTCATGGTGCTCTCCGTGATGATAAGGACGCCGGGTTGGCAAACGCGCCCCTGCTGGCGTCGACACGCGCTGTATCAGAACGATAACGGTGCCGTGTACAGAATCGTAGACTGCGCGGGTTCGAGCAAGCAGGAAAATGGTCGCATTTCAGCGAGGCATGAAGGGTGTGGCTCATGACACGCGGGCCTGAGCCTTCACGGCGTCATTG
Source organism: Pseudomonas californiensis (assembly GCF_021147775.1). GTDB lineage: Bacteria > Pseudomonadota > Gammaproteobacteria > Pseudomonadales > Pseudomonadaceae > Aquipseudomonas > Aquipseudomonas californiensis. The sequence continues at coordinate 181,539 of NZ_JAGTPK010000011.1, read as the reverse complement.
AAGGCGGCAAGCAGCATGGGTCGATTCAGGTAGTAACCTTGCGCTTCATCGCAGGCCAGCGTGTGCAGGCAATCCAGTTGCTGAGCTGTTTCCACACCTTCAGCAGTGATGGTCATCGACAGGCAGCGGCCCAGGTGAATGATGGCGTGGACAATGGATTGGCTCTGGGTGCTCTTGTCGAGCTCGTTGATAAAGCTGCGGTCAATTTTCAACGCGTCGAACGGAAACATCCTCAGGTAGCTCAATGACGAGTAACCGGTGCCGAAATCATCCATCGACAACCTGATGCCCAGCGCCTTCAACTCGGTCATCAGCTTCAAGGCCGACTGGGCGTCGTCGATCATTACACGCTCGGTGACTTCAAGCTCCAGGCGATCGCTGGCAAGGCCCGTACTGGCCAACGCTTGGCGCACCCGCTCAACCAGCCCCGGCGTGCGGAACTCGACTGCTGAAATGTTCACCGAGACCCTGAGTGTGGCGGGCCACGAAGCTGCGTCGCTGCAGGCACGGTGCAACACCCGGTCACTGAGTGACAGGATCAGGCCGTTCTCTTCGGCCAAGCCGATGAACTGGTCCGGCATGCACAGGCCCAGGGTTGGATGTTCCCAACGGATGAGTGCCTCGGCGCCGGAGATCTCGCCGCTCTGGATGTTGTATCTGGGCTGATAGCGCAGACTGAACTCGTCGTTTCGAATCGCCAGACGCAGATTTTTTTCCAGTTCACGCCGCTGCGTGATGCGAACTGTCATGTCCTGCTCATAGAGGCGCCAGGTGCTGCCTCCATCTTTCTTGGCCTGATACAAGGCGAGGTCGGAAAACCTGATCAGGTTCTGACTGTCGCCTGCGTGCTGAGGACATAGCGCCACGCCGATACTCAGGCCCATCAATGCCTCTTGATTATTGACGCTGAAAGGTCTGCTGATCTTCTCGATCAGTCGTTCGCAAAGGTGTTCGACTTCCCTGATGGAGGTCATGGACGTGGCCACCATGATGAACTCGTCGCCGCCTTGTCTGGCCAGCAGCCCCCCCACAGGCAGGCACTGCGACAGGCGCTCCGCTACTTCGCGCAGCACCCCATCGCCCACAGCATGGCCAAACACATCATTGATCGGCTTGAAGCTGTCCAGATCCAGATTCAGCACGGTCATGGCCTGCGGAGCGTCAGGTCCGCAATCCAGATGACGATTGATAAACGCCTGCAACTGGGTCCGGTTGGGCAGGCCGGTCAGCGCGTCATGCTGGGACAGGTGAAACAGCCGTGCCTGAGTCTCGACTTCCCGGGTAATGTCCGAAGCGATCCCCAGATAACCGACGATGTGCTCGTTGACCCTGATAGGTCTCACGGCAATGGCGCTGGTGCGCGGTGCGCCCTGTACCGAATAGTGGCTGCAGCGCAACACAGCGCGCGCATCTGCAGGTCGTTCCTCGCGTATCCAATCACTCAGCGACTGGTTCGGGCAGGACAATAGTTGAGTCAGGTAGCGGCCGATCCAGGGTTCTGAAGCATGCCCGGTGACGCGTGTGAAGCGCTCCGACAGATAGGTGATGCGTAATTGCGCGTTCGTTTCCCATACCCAGTCGGACGCTGTCTCCGCCACGTTACGAAACCGCTCTTCGCTGGCTGCCAGTGCTGTCTGGTTCTGGGTCAGCAGCTCAAGCTGCAGGTCCATGCGCTCTGCATTGGCCAGCGCTTTTTTGGCCTCACGTCGGGCGAGGTAGGCAAGCGTCAGCAGAAAAACGATCAGGACTGGCAGCAATCCACCGACAAGCTTTGCACCGGGGCGCTCGGGGTTCCAGCGCAGCACCAGGCCTGGGCTGACTTCCGTCGACGGGAACTGCGCCGCGTCTTCGATACTGGACGGTTCACGCAAGCCGTCGACGTCGTACTGACGCCCCAGAGCAAGCAATTTTTCAGGCGTGAGTACGTAGGCCAGCACCAGCACAGACTGGGGCGGCGCAGTGGGCTGCACGGCTTCGTCGCCACCGGTCGACAATGGCGCAGCCAGCAGCAGGACGGGGTCGTTTCGGACATGACGCACCTTGGTTACCACCGCATCGTCACCGCTGTCACGCACCTGCTCTACGAGCGGCATCGGGTCGCCGTCCATCCAGTCACGAAGCTGCGTTGTTGTCAGCTCGCCATTCTCCACCGCGTAGGAGGTCTGGTTATGAGCGTCGATGACAAACACGCCCTCAAGCTGAAAATCACTGTAGAGCGATGCCCCAAGGTTATTGCGTGTATAGGCCCAGTCCTTGTCGACCTCGATATGCAGATGCCGGTAAGCGTCACCCCAGAATGCGTAGTCCTTGAGATTGCTGATGAGCGCTGCCTGCCGGGACTGCCAGATGTTATCGACCAGCCGCTGGCTCTGGCGTGCGGCCTGCTGATTCAGTTCCCAGGCGATATAAAACAGCGAGCCGACAGTGACGACGGACAGAGTCAGCAGAAGGCCTGCCATTGAGCCGAGGGTGCGTTTGGCCAGGGACCGACTGCGGGCAATAGGCTCTGACTGAGCAAAAAACGGAGCGGGCGGTTTTATCATTGCGGTTCCACGTTCATTAGCGTCCGCAGGGTCAAAGGCAGCTCATCCCTCGACAACTGGAAACGGTTGATCAAGCATCACGTGCCTGCCCGACTGACAAACGTCCTTGATCGGTAGTTATGCGAATTTATCGGCGTGGACGAATATTTCTTGAACCGACCATCAGCCGGGCCTTTGCCGGCATAGCCAAGTAGAATCAGCCCCTGAAACGATTTGAACGAGGTTGCAACGTTGGATTTACAGCAGGGTTTTATCCTGAGTCGGCACTGGCAGGACACACCTGCCGGCACGCAAGTCGATTTCTGGCTGGCAACCGATGCAGGGCCTCGTCACATTCGCTTGGCCTGCCAGCCCTCCGTTGCGTTTGTCCCGGCCGAGCAGCGTGACCGTGCGCAGGCGCTGTTGCGTGCGGAGCGCGGTGTGGAGCTTCGCCCGCTTGAGCTGTGCGACTTCCGCCATCGGCCTGTGCTGGGGGTGTACTGCCAGCAACATCGTCAGTTGATGAATCTCGAAAAACTGCTGCGCAAAGGTAACGTGGATGTCTACGAGGCTGACATTCGTCCGCCCGAGCGCTACCTGATGGAGCGCTTCATCACTGCGCCCGTGCAATTCAGCGGTACACCGAACGAGGACGGTGTGCTGTGCGACGCGCAGATCAGACCCGCCCCGGATTATCGCCCGCAGCTTGAACTGGTGTCGCTGGACATCGAGACCACCGCCCGAGGCGAGTTGTATTCCATAGCGCTCGAAGGGTGCGGCCAGCGTCAGGTGTACATGCTGGGCCCAGCAAACGGAGGCAATGAAGCGCTGGATTTTCAGCTCGATTACTGCGACACCCGCGCGCAACTGCTGGAGCGGCTGAACGGTTGGCTGGCAGAGCACGACCCAGATGCGATCATTGGTTGGAACGTGGTGCAGTTCGATCTGAGAGTGCTGCACGAACACGCCCAGCGCCTGAATGTCCCGTTGCGCCTGGGACGCGGCGGGGAGGCCATGGGCTGGCGCGAGCATGGTAGCCGCAACAATCATTTCTTCGCCGAGGTCAGCGGGCGTCTGGTCATTGACGGTATCGAAGCATTGCGTTCTGCGACCTGGAGCTTTCCCTCGTTCAGCCTCGAATATGTGGCGCAAACCCTGTTGGGCGAGGGCAAGGCCATCGACACGCCCTACCAGCGTATGGACGAGATCAACCGAATGTTCGCCGAGGACAAACCCGCACTGGCGCGCTACAACATCAAGGATTGCGAGCTGGTGACGCGGATCTTTGCCAAGACCCAACTGCTGACCTTTCTGCTGGAACGCGCCACAGTCACCGGTCTGCCTGCTGATCGCAGTGGTGGATCGGTTGCGGCGTTCTGCCATTTGTACATTCCGCTGATGCACCGCCAAGGGTTCGTGGCACCCAATCTGGGTGAGCGCCTGCCGGAAGCCAGCCCTGGCGGATTCGTCATGGACTCGCAACCCGGTTTGTATGAGTCGGTGCTGGTGCTCGATTACAAAAGCCTTTATCCGTCGATTATCCGTACCTTTCTCATCGACCCTGTCGGCCTCATCGAGGGCATGCGCAACCCGGGTGACAACGAGTCGGTGCCGGGCTTTCGCGGTGCGCGCTTTTCCCGCACGCGGCACAGCCTGCCGGCGATCGTCGAGCGCGTCTGGCAGGGCCGGGAAACGGCCAAGCGCGAGAAGAACGCGCCATTGTCGCAGGCGCTGAAAATCATCATGAACGCTTTCTATGGTGTGCTGGGGTCCAGCGGCTGCCGGTTTTTCGACCCGCGCCTGGCGTCGTCCATCACCCTGCGTGGCCATGAAATCATGCTCAGGACCCGCGACCTCATCCAGGCGCAGGGTTACACCGTGATCTACGGCGATACCGACTCGACCTTCGTCTGGCTGGGCCGTCCGCATGGCCAGGAGGAAGCTGCGAACATCGGCAAGATGTTGGTGGAACAGGTCAATCGATGGTGGCGCGAACATCTGCACAGCGAATATGGTCTGCACAGTGCTCTGGAACTTCAATATGAAACGCATTTTCGGCGCTTCCTGATGCCGACCGTGCGTGGCGCAGAGGAGGGCAGCAAGAAACGTTACGCGGGGCTGGTTACTCGCGCCGACGGCACCGATGAAATGGTCTACAAGGGCCTGGAAACCGTACGCACCGACTGGTCGCCCCTGGCACAACGGTTCCAGCAGGAGCTGTACTTGCGCATTTTCAAACGTCAGCCCTATCAGGACTATGTGCGTGATTACGTGCAACGCACGCTGTCAGGCGAGCTGGATGATCTGCTGATCTACCGCAAGCGCCTGCGACGCAAGCTCGACGATTATCAGCGTAACGTGCCGCCACACGTGCGCGCCGCGCGAATTGCCGACGAGTACAACGACCAGCAAGGGCGGCCGCGCCAGTATCAGAGCGGCGGCTGGATCAGCTATGTGATGACCACCGCCGGTCCCGAGCCGCTGGAAATTCGTCACGCACCCATCGATTACGACCACTATGTGACGCGCCAACTGCAACCACTGGCCGACGCCATTCTGCCGTTCGTGGACGATGACTTCAGTACTCTGATCGGCGGTCAGCTGGGGTTGTTCTGATACGCCTCCAAGTGCTCCGCCAGCCACGGCAGGACCTGCTCGCAGGGCGCCTGGATCTTCATGTCCAGCAACTCGTCGGCCCGTGTCTTGCCGTAGTTGATGGCAATGATCGGCTTGCATTGCTCGGCCATGGCCCGGCACAGGCGGAACGCCGACCAGGCCATCAGCGACGTGCCGACAACCAGCAGCCCTCGAGCTTGCCTCACGCCGAGCATCGCTTTGGCGGCGGTTTCCGGTGCCACGTTTTCTCCGAAGAACACCACATCGGGTTTTAGCCGATCGCCGTTGCAATGTGGGCAGGTGGGCAGTCTGAAACCGGCTTCGAAGGCGGGCTCCAGCAACGTATCACCATCGGGCGCCTGTATGGCGTGGACGTCCGCCAGATAAGGGTTCTGCTCAACCATTACCTCTTGAATCGCAGCACGGTCGCTTCGGGTATGGCAGTCGAGGCACAGCACCCGGTGCAGACTGCCATGCAGTTCGATAACGTCGCGACTGCCTGCCTGGCTGTGAAGCGCGTCAACGTTCTGCGTGATCAAACCAGCAATTGCCTCGCGGTTTTGCAGGGCCGCCAGCGCCTGATGCGCTGCGTTGGGCTGGGCTGTCCGAATGCGCGGCCAACCCAGCATGGCGCGCGCCCAATAGCGCTGCCTGGCTGCAGGGTTGCTGACAAACTCTTGATACATCATCGGCTGCTTGCCGCGCCTAACACCTTCCTTGTCCCGGTAATCGGGGATGCCGGACGCAGTACTTATGCCAGCCCCGGTGACGACCAGAAACGACCGCTCGGCCAACGCCTGACCAAGAGTGTCGAGCATATTGCGGGTTGGGCTGTCCAGCATGTCAAACCTCGGATGGCTTGCAATTCAAGTTCGGGAGATCACCAACAATCGCGCCGCCAGCAACGTCAGCATTCCAGCAAGTAGCCTGGGCTGAAGCCGGGAGAAGCGATTGTTGGCATAGAAAATCCGGCTCACCGAGTGCCCGAAGATCCCGAGCACCAGATGAAAGATCAGGGCCAGTATTGTCAGCAAGGCCCCAAGCACCAGTAACTGTTGGGCAATTCTGTCCGCGTCTGGTTTCACAAATTGTGGCAAAAATATAATGAAAAACAGCAGCGCCTTTGGATTCAGCAGGCTGTTGAGCGTGGCTCGCCAGAAAATCGCCTGTGTGGAAATTTCTTGTTCGATCTGTGCCTTGCACAAGCCTCCGTTTTGCAGTGTCTTGTAGGCCATCCACAGCAGGTAAAACGCGCCGCAGTAACGAATGATGTCGAACGACGGTGGCCATGCCGCGACCAGCCCGGTCACACCGGTCGCGGTCAGAACGGTCAGTATGCTGTCGGCAAATGCGATACCTAATGCTACGGCTGTCGCGCCACGCCGCCCGTAAGCCACGCAATGGCTGAGAACGAACGCCATGTTCGGACCGGGTGACAGTAGCAGCAGCCCGATGGCGCCACTGAAAACAAGCAGTGTCTGGAGATCAGGCATCACGACGGTCCCTTATCGAATCTGATGGCGAATCACTTGAAACGTTAGCGGACGTCCGGCTAAGTCGTGTCGTACAGCTGACCTGAAATATTGCGCAACAGTCATGTGTATCTTCAGGACCTTGCGTGGCAATCTAGCGCTTTCATATCTGCAAGGGACGCTTCTGATGCCATCGTTCGATTTCAAGCAACTGGACGTTTTCAGTGACAAGCCACTGCTGGGCAACCCCTTGGCTGTCGTGCTCGGTGCGGATGGTCTGAGTGATGAACAGATGGCGGCGTTCGCACGCTGGACCAACCTCAGCGAAACCACTTTTTTGCTCCAGCCTGTGGATCCACGCGCCGATTACCGTGTACGGATCTTCACCACGCTTGAGGAGTTGCCGTTCGCCGGCCATCCGACACTGGGCACGTGTCATGCCTGGCTGGAAGCGGGCGGAATTGCGCGTGGCGATGAAATCATTCAGGAATGCGGCATCGGTCTGGTGCGGATACGAAAGGAAGGCACACAACTGGCCTTTACCGCGCCGCCGTTGTTGCGTTTCGGCGCAGTAGACACCGAGGTAATCGAGAGGATTCGCCACGGTCTGGGACTCGCTCATGGTGCTGTCCTTGACGCCCGCTGGGTGAGCAACGGCGCTGACTGGATTGCGATTCGCCTGGCGGACCGCGCCAGTGTTCTGGCTTTACAGCCGGATTATTCACAGCTGAGCGGACTTAAATTCGGAGTATTTGCGCCCTGGGATGTTCGGGTGGACGGCGACGAGGCGCAATTTGAAGTACGTGCCTTCGTGCCAGGCGATGGAATGCCCGAAGACCCGGTGACCGGCAGCTTGAATGCCGGCATTGCCCGCTGGCTACTCAGCGAAGGGCTGGCGCCGGACAGCTATGTGGTCAGCCAAGGCACTGCCATGGGGCGCAAAGGCAGACTGACGATCACAAAAACAGGTGACGACATTTGGGTAGGCGGATCAACCGTGACCTGCATCAATGGACGTGTTTTGCTCTAGGCTCTGTACGAAAAGTGGCTGCGCTCGGTGATGCTGCGTTAAAAACAGGCTCAGAATGCTCATTTACAGCCAGTAGACTCCGCTTCCTCGCCTGTTTTTGCCTTGCCTGACCTTCGCTCGCCGACTTTTCGTACAGAACCTAAGACCTGACTGACGAGAGAGCAAGCTTGTTGGCGAAGGCTGATGCATAGCCAGCGCATATGTAACAGATGTACCGGGCGTCTTCGTGAGCACGCTCACTGAAGGGGGTGTACTGAGGTTCTTGCATGGGGGGGGCGCAAGGGCCCGGTTCGCGGATGTTCAGGCTCCGGAAGTCTTGATTTTCTTGCCCCTTCTGGCAGCAATATCGCTGGCCTGACCATCGCGCTGTTTGCCGGTCCGGGCCTGGCTGATGAGTGCCGGGATCAGCGGACCTTCGGGCAGGTTTTTCCAGAAGCGTGACGGAAAATGGCCTTCCATGACCTTGGGGTTCAGCCGCGCCGGGTTGAAGATGTGGCTGTAATAGGTCAGCCACAGCTCGCCGTGTGGGTCTTCTACCTGGCGAGCCATTGTGGCCCATGCTTGCGGGCAGCGACGCTCATGAATCAGTTGCTTGCCGTCGTAGTAAACGCCGTCCTGTGGCGTGGCAATCAACCAGCGATGCTGACCCATGCGGCCGATGAAATGCTCGCTGGCGCTGTGCAGGATGTCGTGGGCCGGTTCATGCCAGGCGACATACTGGGGGCGCAGTATTTCTGCCTCGTTGTCCGAAGGTGGCAGCGCGACGAAGCGCAGGAACGCATGCAGGTGATGCGCCTCACGGCTGATCGACTTGAGGCGACGATGCAGTTCACTGCCCAGCTTGTAGCCAGCCATCATGGCGGTTCGATCACCATGGCTGACGCGCCACAGCACTTCATACAACAGGCTCCAGCGCTGTTCACCCCGGTAGCGCGATGCGCTTTGCAGCAACTCAAGCAACGCAAGCGGGGCACGTGCCTGAAAGGGGCCTTGGGTCTGGGGAAGTTCTTCATCACTGGCAAACAGGTCAGCGGCGTCGGGTGACGTCCAGCTGACCCGACTCGGGTCGATTTCATGACTCAATAGCCAGCGAGCCTGCTGGCGCCAGGTGTCGAACAAGTCGTCGCAGTCCAGGCAGATCATCCCCACAGGCCCATCTGTTGTGGCTGTGGCCGGTCGCGCAACTGGTGGTGCAGCAGCTCACTAGTGGTTTCGGCCTGCGGCGGGTGGTAATCACTGGTGATGATGAACGGCTTGGCCTTGGCCAGCACGCAGCGCATGCGGGTCAGGTCTTCGTAACGAATGCGCCGCTGCCTGCGCAACTCGACCAGCCGTTGTGTGGTGCGGATGCCGATCCCCGGCACGCGAGCGATCAGCGCCGGGTCGGCATTGTTCAGGTCCAGCGGAAACACCTGCCGATTGCCCAGGGCCCACGCCAGTTTCGGGTCGATATCGAGTGCCAGATCGCCTGGGCCGTTGAGCAGTTCGCCTGCGGTGAAACCGTAACCGCGCAACAGAAAATCAGCCTGATACAGTCGGTGTTCGCGCATCAGCGGCGGGGCGGCCAGCGGCACGCTGTTGGGGCTGTTGGGGATCGGGCTGAACGCAGAGTAGTAAACCCTGCGCAGCTTGAAGTTACTGTAAAGCGACTGTGCGCTGTGCAGGATGGTGCTGTCGTCTGTGGCGTCGGCACCCACAATCATTTGCGTGCTTTGCCCAGCAGGTGCGAAACGCGGTGAGCGCGGTTCGTTGCGCACGGTCTGCTCGCCAGTGTAGATCGTCTGCATCGCCTGCTTGATGGAGGCGACGTCTTTTTCCGGCGCGAGGGTCTGCAGGCTGAGATCGGTGGGCAGTTCGATGTTGACGCTCAGTCGGTCTGCATAACGGCCGGCCTTTTCGATCAGCGCAGGGTCTGCGTCCGGAATCGTCTTGAGGTGGATGTAGCCACGAAATTCGTGCACTTCGCGCAGCAGGCGGGCAACTTCGACCAGTTGCTCCATGGTGTAGTCCGCCGAGCGAATGATCCCCGAACTCAGGAACAGGCCGCTCACGCAATTGCGGCGGTAGAAATCCAGCGTCAGGGTGACCACTTCTTCAGGGCTGAAACGGGCACGCGGCACGTCACTCGAGCGACGATTGACGCAGTACTGACAGTCGTACAGGCAGAAATTGGTCAGCAGGATTTTCAGCAGCGACACGCAACGGCCATCAGGCGTGTAGCTGTGGCAGATACCCATGCCGTTGGTGGAGCCCAGCCCGGATTTATTCTGAGAGCTGCGCTTGGGGGCTCCACTGCTGGCGCATGACGCGTCGTACTTGGCGGCGTCCGCCAGAATGCTGAGCTTGTCGATGAGCTGCATGAAATGCCCCTATTACTGTGTGCATGTACAGTATAGGGTCGGCTGGTCAGGCACAAGTACCGTATAGCGTTACAAGCCCTGGCTGGTGCGGATCAACTCATACGCCTTGCGTGCCAGCGGGTTGACGGTGTTGGGCCTGATCCACAGGTGGTACGTGACGTCCGGCATGCGTGGCAATCCCTCTCTTTCCCCGAGGACGCGCATGTCTGGCCCAAGCATCTCCATGCTGCGCGGGGTGACACCCAGGCCTGCACGCGTTGCCGCCTTGATGCCGATCAGATTGGACGCCAGGTACGCCTGCCGCCACGGGATATTGGCCGCTTCCAGCGCTTGTAAGGCATAGCGCCGATAAATGCTGGGTTCGTCCACCAGAATCAGGGGCAATGGTTCGCCCGGCACATGAATGTACTGCGCCGAGCAGATCCACCAGACGGGCGAGGTGCGCAGCGCAAAACCTTCCAGCGTCGGATCTTCGCGGGTAGAAATCACCATGTCGACTTTGCCGCGATGCAGGTCTTCCATCAGGAACGGGCTGCGCCCGACGTCTATCTCCAGGCGCAGTTGCGGTGCCGAGCGGGCGATATGGCTGAGCAGCGGCGGCAGGATGGTGTCGGCAATGTCATGCGGTGAACCGATGCGCAAGACGCCGCTGAGGCTGTTTTCGCGCAATGAATTCAACGCGTCGTCGTTGAGCGACAGCATCTGTCGGGCGTGGCGCAGCAGTTGTCGGCCGGGCTCTGTGAGTTGCTTCTGGCGTCCCTGTTTCTGAAACAGCGTCACGCCCACTTGTTGTTCCAGACGCTGCATGTGCTGAGTGACTGACGACTGCGTGCGCGACAGGCTGACGCCCGCTTCAGCAAAGCTTGGGTGATCGACCACTGCCACGAAAGTGCGCAGCAGTTCCAGGTCCAGGGTTGAAGGGGAGCGAGGCAGATCAGGCATGAGCTTTTGGACCGATTTCATATCAGGTTGGCAGGTAAATACATTACGGATCTTTATGGATGCTGTGTAGTTCTTTCAGAGTCGGCAAAGAAAGCCCAGCAAATACGGGGCATGCGTAAGCGTCAAGCGCAGAGCCGCACTGAAAGTTATAACCATATTTGATATTTGAATTTCCGTTAAGCCACGGCGATCCGTAGTGTCGCGGCATCAGGTCGGGGTACGCCGATCATCTGCCAGGGGAAATCCATGTCGCACACTCGCTCAACCGTCTCTCGTTTTCTTCCGGCCCTGTTGGGGGTTGTGTCTGCCATGGCGGTCAGCGGGGCAGTGTGGGCTGATGCAACGCTGGACAAGATCCAGGAGCGTCATCGTCTGGTGGTCGGTGTGCTGCTGTCCGGTGGGCCGTTTGGCTCCATCGATCCGGCCACGCGAACTCCGGAAGGCGTCAATGTGGACCTTGCTCAGGACATCGGGCGCAGACTGGGCGTCGAGGTCGAATTGGTGTCTGTACTGACCGCCAATCGCGTGCAGTTTCTGCAGCAGGGCAAGGTCGACCTGCTGATTGCAAACATGGAGTGGACGCCGGAGCGCGGGCAGTTGCTGGGCTCGGTGCCCACGCCTTTCTATCGAGTGGGTGGCACTGCGGCAGTGCTCAAGGACAGCAAGATCACGCGCTGGGAAGACCTCAAGGATCAACCGGTGTGCACGTCTCAGGGCAGCAGCTACATCAAGCCGCTGACCGGGTTCGGTGCCCAGTTGAAGGCGTTCAAGAGTTCAGCCGAGTCCTTGCTGGCATTGCGTGGCAGCAACTGCGTCGCCGCCGTGCATGACGCTACGCTGATCAACCCGTTACTCGCCAGCAACCCTGAGTGGAAGGATTACCGCGCCATTACCCCGGAACTCAACCCGGCACCGTCGGTGATCTGGACCCGCTCCGGCGAAACCGATACCCAGAAACGTCTCGACAGCATCGTGCAGGACTGGCATCGCACCGGCTGGCTGATCGACGTCGAAAAGCGTCACAACATCACCCCTGCATCGCCTGCGCTGGTTGAGTTGCATGAGCAATTCAAGGGCGCCTGATCGTCGCGCCCACGCCTTCAATTCCCTGGCCGACGCGCAGTGTGTCGGCCCTCAAGGAAGACCCTCATGAACCGTATGTTATCGATCAAGACACTGACCGCACTAGGGCTGATCCTGTGTGCCGGTTTTGCCCAGGCCGACGCGACACTGGACAGGATCAGCGAGCGACACAAGGTCAGCGTCGGCGTGATGCTCAGCGGCCCGCCATTCGGCACCATTGACCCGGCAACCGGTGAGCATCAGGGCTATAACGTCGAGCTCGCGAAAGAGATCGCCAAACGCCTGAATGTCGATGCAGAAACGGTGTCGGTACTGGCGCCCAACCGCGTGCAGTTTCTGCAGCAGGGCAAGGTCGACCTGTTGATCGCCAACATGCAGCTCACCGAAGAGCGTGCGCAGATCCTCGACTACGTGCCGACCCCGTACGAAGAAGTGGGTGGCGCGGCACTGGTTCGCAAAGGCGCGGGCATTACGCGCTGGGAAGACCTCAAGGACAAGCCGGTTTGCGTGTCGCAGGGCAGCAACCTCATCAAGCCCTTGCAGGAAGTGTACGGCGCCCAGATCAAGGCCTTCCGCAGCCAGTCGGAGTCTCTGTTGTCGTTGCGGGGCAATGGCTGTGTGGCGGCAGTGCATGTGAGCCCGACCATGCGCACCCTGCTGGGTGAGGGCGAATGGTCTGATTACGAGTTTCCGTTACCGACCGACCTGATCCCTTCGCCGTCGGTTATCTGGGTGCGCAAGGGCGAGTCTGATCTTCAGGCGCGTCTGGATGCCATCGTCCGCGACTGGCACCGCAGTGCCTGGTTGATCGAGTTGGGCAACCGTACCGGAATGGCGCCGTCGTCTGCGCTGCTGGCGCTGCACGAAAAATATCGTAACGCTGCACCGCTGGCCGTTGCACCGTGAGTGAGCAGCTGTTCGAGGCGTTGCAGAACGTGCTGGGCGACCGTCACGTGCAACGTGCTGACGAATCGCGTGAGCGTTTGATCGACAAGCAGGCGCGCTACATCGGGCAGGTGGTGGCGGTGGTTCACCCAGCCGATACCGGGCAGGTTGCAGCGGTGGTCCGGCTGTGTGCGGCACATGCGGCACCTGTGGTGGTGCAAGGCGGCAATACCGGGTTGATGGGCGCCGCGACGCCAGACGCGAATGGCACGGCGGTGTTGGTGCTGCTGGACCGCATGAACCGGGTGCGCGAGGTTGATGTCGACAACGACACACTGACTGTCGAAGCCGGATGCGTGTTGCAGCATGTGCAGGACATTGCGCGTCAGGCGGACCGCCTGTTTCCGTTGACCTTGGGTTCACAGGGCAGCTGCACCATCGGTGGCAACCTTGGCACCAATGCAGGCGGCAATGCAGTGTTGCGCTACGGCAATATGCGCGAGCTCACGCTGGGGCTGGAAGTGGTCACCGCCCAGGGCGAAATCTGGAACGGGTTGCGCGGTCTGCGCAAGGACAATACCGGTTATGACCTGCGCGATCTGTTCATCGGCAGTGAAGGTACGCTGGGCATCATCACGGCCGCCACGCTGAAACTGTTTCCACTGCCAAAGGCCGTCACCACCGCGTTTCTGGCCTTCGATTCGCTGAGCGATGCGGTCAGCTTTCTGTCCCATGCCAAGGCGGGTTTTGGCGCAGGCCTGACGGCCTTCGAATTGTTGAGTGCCGATTGTCTGGCGTTGTTGCGCGAGCAGTTCCCGGGCGGTGCACAGCCGTTTCGTGATGCACCGCAGTCCTGGTTTGCCTTGCTGGAGCTGTCTGACAACCACAGCCATGAACACGCCCGGGCATCGTTCGAAGCGGTGTTGGGGCAAGCCTTTGAGTTCGGTCTGCTGGCCGATGCGCTGATTGCCGAGAGCCTGGCCCAAAGCGCGGCCTTCTGGCTGTTGCGCGAAAACCTCAGTGACGCGCAGAAACGCCATGGACGAAACATGAAGCACGATATCTCCGTGCCGATTTCCCGTGTGGTTGAGTTCGTGTCCCGGACAGACGCGTTATTGCAGAACCATTTCCCCGGTGTTCGTAACTTCACCTTTGGCCATCTGGGCGACGGCAACTTGCACTACAACGTCGCGCACCCGCTGGGTTGCAGTATCGAAGCGCACATGGCCCGTTATGCCGAGCTGAGTCAGATCGTGCACGACAGCGCGCATGCCCATGGCGGATCGATCAGCGCCGAGCACGGCATCGGTCAGCGCAAGCTGGAGATGCTGGCACACTACAAAAGCCCGGTAGAGCTGGACCTGATGCGCCGTATCAAGCAGGTGCTGGACCCGCTCAATCTGCTCAATCCTGGCAAAGTGCTGGAGGCTCGGGCATGACTTTCATTCTTTCAAAACGCGTGCAGCGGGTCTCGCTATCTGCCAACGCGGCGGCCAGGTCGCAGGCAACGGCATTGCGCGAAGCCGGCTTGGACATTCTCGACCTGACCACCGGCGAGCCCGACTTCGATACGCCGTTACACATCAAGGCAGCGGCCTGCGCGGCCATCGAGCGGGGTGATACCAAATATACGCCGACGCCCGGCGTACGCGCAGTGCGTGAGGCCGTCCGACGCAAGCTCGCATGGGAAAACCGGCTGGACTATTCGCTGGATTCGATCGTGGTTGCCAATGGCGCCAAGCAGATCATCTTCAACGTATTTGCCGCGACCCTGAACGATGGGGACGAGGTGCTGGTGCCAGCGCCGTATTGGCCTTCATTTCCAGACAGTGTGCGTTTCAACGGCGGCGAACCGGTATTGATCGAATGCGGTCTGGAGCAGGGCTGCAAGTTGACCCCGCTGCAGTTGGAGCAGCACATCAATGTGCGGACTCGCTGGCTGATTCTTAACAGCCCCGGCAACCCCAGCGGCGCGGTGTACAGCGAAGCCGAGTTGCTGGCGCTGGCCGACGTATTACGACGCCATCCGCAGGTGCTGATTTTGCTGGATGAACTGTACGAACACATTCGTTTCGATGGGCAAGTGCCGCTGAGTCTTCTGAATGTTGCCCCGGACCTTCAGCCGCGTTGCCTGTGGGTAGGCGGTGTGTCGAAGACCTACGCCATGACTGGCTGGCGCATCGGTGTGGCGGCCGGGCCGAAACGCCTGGTCGATGCGATGGCGGTGGTGCAATCGCAGTCGACATCCGGTGCATCGTCCATTGGCCAGGCCGCTGCGCTGGCAGCCTTCGAGGGAGGTCTGGATTTTCTGCCCGGGCAGGTGGCGGCCTATCGGTTGCGGCGTGATCTGCTGGTTGAATCACTCAGTCAGGTCTCTGGGCTTGAAGTGCTGATGCCGCACGGCGGCTTATTTGTATTTGTGCGTTGCGCGGGGCTTTTGGGACGTCGTCGGCTGGACGGCCAGCGTCTGGACAGCGACGCCGATGTGGTCGCCTGGCTGCTGGAGTGTGGGGTGGCCAGTGTGGTGGGCAGTGCCTATGGCCTGTCGCCGTGGTTTCGCCTGTCCATCGCGACGGCGACTGAAACGGTCCGCGAAGCTGGACGGCGTATTGCGCTGGCCTGCGCACAACTGCATGAAGGAGACGCGTCATGAGCCATTGGCTTGAAGTGTTCGTGCGCTGGACCGCTGACCTCGGCCTGAACTATGCCTTTCTGCTCGATGCCTATCAGCGCGGCACGATGCTCGATGGCGCGCTGACCACCGTGTGGCTGTGCCTGTTCACAGGGATCGGCAGCCTGCTGGTCGGGGTTGTTCTGGCGTCAATGCTGACCTCGGGCAAGCCGTGGCTGGCGACCCCGTCGCGGATTTTCATCGAAGTGACCCGGAACACGCCGACACTGGTGCAGCTGTATTGCGCGTTTCTGGTGCTTAACATGTTGCTGACCCAGGCCGTCGGTGCCGCCAACCCGTTGACCCCGTTCGCCTGGGTGGTGATTGTGATTTCCCTGCACAAGGGCGCATTCCACGCCGAAGCCTTGCGTGCCGGTATCGAAGCCGTACCCGCCGTGACGCTGGAAGCGGCCAGCTCGCTGGCGTTCAACAGCCGACAGTTGTTGTGGAACGTGCAGTTGCCCCTGGCGCTGCGTTTTGCCTTGCCGTCACTGGTCAACAACCTGATCGATCTGGTGAAGATGACGGCAGTGGCCTCGGCCATCGCGGTGGGTGATATCACTTACGCCTCGATCATGATCTGGACCCAGAGCGACAATGTGCTGGAACTGATGATTCTGATCCTGAGCTTCTTCGGGCTGCTCAGCTTTGCGGTCAATTGCGCAGGGCGCGCCCTGGAAACCCGCTTGAGGATGCCCGGCTATGGACATTGATTCTTCGGTCGCAGCGCCAGTCGCCTGGCCACGACGTCATTTGTTGTTGGGGGCGGCTGCGCTGCCGGTGGTATTCGTGCTGGTGTACTGGGCCGCAAACAGTCCGGCGTTCAGTGCTTTGATGCAGTGGTCACCCGCACTGGCCGCAGGGTTCGGCAAGAACATCTTGATCAGTCTGGTCGCGATTGGCCTGGGCTCTTGCTTCGGTCTGATCCTGGGCGCGCTGGGGCTTTCGCCGTTTCGGATTCTGCGTTTGCCGGCACGGATCTGGGTGCAGGTGTTTCGCAATGCGCCGTGGCTGGTGCTGATCTACTTTTCGACGTACGTGTTTCCGTTCGAGATCAGGATTGCGGGCAGCTACATCTCCTTTCCGGACTGGGTCAAAGTCACCATCGGCCTGGCATTGCCAGCCAGCGCCAATGTGGCCGAGATCTTTCGCGGCGCCGTGGCGTCGATCCCCAGCGCGCAATGGGAGGCTGCACGTTCGCTGGCGTTCACGCGCGGGCAGATCTTCCGTTCGATCATCCTGCCGCAGTGCCTCAAGCGCATGTTGCCGCCCTGGATGAACTTGTATGCGGTGATCACCATGGGCACTGCGCTGGCTTCGCTGGTGGGCGTGCATGACGTGATCGACACCGCGCAAATGGCCAGCAATACCGTCAACCAGACCGGCTTCACGGTCCTCGTCTACCTGAGCCTGCTGGTGCTGTTTTTCGCCTATTGCTACCCCATCTCCCGCTTGACCCACTACCTGGAGCGACGTTATGCCTTCCTTTGATCCTGTCGCCGAGCCGCTGGTCAGCCTGCGTGATCTGCACCTGTCATTCGGCAGCAATCGGGTGCTCAAGGGCATCGACCTTGATGTGCGACGCGGCCAGGCAGTGTCGATCATCGGACCGTCCGGCTCGGGTAAATCGACCATCCTGCGTTGCATCACCGGCCTGCTGAAAGCGCAGCGCGGCAGCATCCGGGTAGGTGACACACGCGTTGATACGCTGAGCCGTGAGGCCGAGCACGTCGAGTTGCGCAAGCGCGTCGGTTTTGTGTTTCAGCAGTACAACCTGTTCCCGCATTTGTCAGTGCTGGAAAATCTGGTGATCGCACCGCGCAAGGTACTGGGCCTGGAGCGCGGCGAGGCCGAGAAGCAGGCGAGGGCGCTGCTGGCCAAGGTGCGTATGGAGCACAAGGCGGATGCATACCCAGGGCAACTGTCCGGGGGGCAGCAGCAACGCGTGGCCATCGCGCGCGCGTTGACCATGCGTCCGGAACTGATCCTGTTCGATGAAGTGACCTCCGCGCTGGACCCGGAAACCGTGGATGAAGTGCTGGCGGTGATCCGCGAGCTGACTGAGGAGGGCATGACCTGCGTATTGGTGACCCACGAGATGCGGTTTGCCGAAGAGATCAGTGACCTGGTGTATTTCACTGAAGACGGTCTGATTGTCGAGCACGGCAGCGCCGAGCAAATCTTCCAGCGCCCTATCAGTGAGCGCACTGCCCAGTTTCTGCACCACGCGCTGGGGGATTCCGGACGTCGACGTTCGAGGGCGGGTGACCCATTCCTGCTGAGCAATATCAGCCGCTACAGCCTGTCCGTTTAAGCCTTTGCGACAAGACCGCCTACGCCTTGAATGACGTGCGCGACCGCCAACCGAAAGAAACCGGGAGTAACTGAATGAGCCTTTCTGACCGAACCCAGGCCATCGAAGCATTTCTGCAAGAAGTGCGAGTGATCCACCAGCGCGGCTTAGACCGTGCGGCCCTGCAGGAAATCGTTGCGCTGCTCGAAACGCTGGCCGAGCGGCATGACCTGTTCAACTTCGCCGAGTTTCCGGCTCCGGTGCCAGGCGAGGGCGACACTGCGTTCCGTTATCGCCTGAACGACGATGGCGAGACCCCGACGCTGTACATGAACTCGCTGCTGCCCGGCAAAAGCACGGTGCCGCACAACCATGAAACCTGGGCGGTGATCGTCGCGGTGCAGGGGCAGGAAATCAACTATGTCTGGGCGCGCACCGATGACGGCAGTGATCCGGCGTTTGCCCGACTGGAACTGGAGCAGGAAGTGGTGGTTCAGCCCGGCACGCCGATCAGTTTTCTCGGCGATGACCTGCATGGCATCAAGGTCGAAGGTGAGCAGCCCACCTTGCATTTCCACCTGTATGGCCGTCCGCTGGAATCGCTCAACCGCCGTTTCGGGGTCAACCCGGACGGGCGCGTACTCAATTACAACGCCTCACAGATGGTGCCTTCGATCCGCGCCTACTGAAGCGTCGGCGCAATCGTTGCGCATGTGCAACGGCGGGCGTCGGCCATCGCCTTGATCCCTTCAATTCACTGAGCCCCTCATGAGCCAGACCATCAGCGCAGATACCCTTCAACAATGGCTGTTCGACGGACAGGAAATCGCCCTGTTCGACGTTCGTGAGCATGGCCAGTACGGCGAAGCGCATCTGTTTCATGGGGTGACGCTGCCCTACAGTCGCCTCGAACTGGATATCCGGCGACTGGCACCCAACCCGGCCGTGCGGTTGGTGATTTACGATGAACACGGCAGTGATGTCGCTCCACGGGCAGCCCAACGTTTGAAGGCGTTGGGCTATCGCACCGTGTACATTCTCGAAGGTGGCGCGCAGGGCTGGCAGGCCTCGGGTCGCCAGCTGTTCGCCGGGGTTCATGTGCCGTCAAAGGCGTTCGGTGAGCTGGTCGAGCAGATCAGCCACACGCCGCATGTGAGCGCGACCGAACTGGCGCAGTGGCAGGCGCGTGGCGAGCCATTGCTGGTGCTCGACGGCCGGCCGCTGGATGAATACCGCAAGATGACCATTCCCGGTTCAGTCTGCTGCCCCAACGGCGAGCTGGGCTATCGCCTGCCGGAGCTGGTCAGGGATGAAAGCACGCCCATCGTGGTCAATTGCGCCGGCCGAACCCGCAGCATTATCGGCGCGCAGACACTGATCGATCTGGGCGTGAAAAACCCGGTATATGCCCTGGAGAACGGTACTCAGGGCTGGTACCTGGCCGACCTGCAACTGGAGCACGGCAGCGCCCGGCATTACCCGGATCAGGTGTCGGCTGACCATCATGGGCGCCAGCGTGAAGCGGCGCACGCCCTGGCCCAACGTGCTCAGGTGCAAACCGTTGATGCCGAACAGGTGCGACGCTGGGCGAGCGAACCGGATCGCAGCCTGTTTCTGTGTGATGTGCGCACTACTGAAGAGTTTGCTGCGGGCAGTCTGCCAGGCGCGCAGCACACGCCGGGCGGCCAGTTGGTGCAGTCGACCGATCTTTACGTGGGTGTGCGTCAGGCCCGGCTGGTGGTGCTGGATGCCGAAGGTATCCGGGCACCGATTATTGCCGGTTGGCTAAGACAGCTCGGGCACGATGCGTGTGTGCTGGCTCAGGGTATCAACGCAGATCTGTCGCTGCCAGCCTGTGGTGAAGAGCCTTTGCCTGCGTTGCCGGTGATCAGTGTTAAGGCGTTGGTCGATGCGCAGAAAGATGCCGCAGTGGCCGTGATTGATCTGCGCCCGAGCATGAGCTACCGCAAGGCGCACATCGAAGGCGCCCGCTAGTCGATTCGTTCGCAGCTGGCCGGGGCGCTGGCACTGGAAACCCGGCCGGTGGTGCTGGTGGCCGACGACCCTGCGGTCGCACAGCTTGCCGTTCAGGAATTGCCCATAGCCCAGCGACAGCAGGTTCGCCTGCTTGAAGGCGGGGTTCAGGCCTGGCAAGCCGCAGGCCTGCCTGTCCAGGAAGACAATGGCAGCCTGCCGGATGCCGATTGCATCGACTTTCTGTTTTACACCCATGATCGGCATTCAGGCAACAAGGACGCCGCACGTCAGTACCTGGCGTGGGAAATCGGCCTTCTCGGACAAATGACCGAACAGGAAATCGCCAGCTTCAAACCGCTTCAGCCCACCCCAGCGCACAACGGCCAGACGCCGGTTCGCACGCGTCTGGTTCACGCTGCGCGCACCGCAAAAGGTAGCGGGGCGCGAGGCGTCAACGTGCCGGTTACGCGCCTGAGCACGGTGTTGTTCGACAGTCTCGGTGAGATGCGCGACGTGCGTAAACGCCGGGACAGCGAGCGGCTGCTGAGTTACGGCGCGCGGGGCAACCCTACCGCGTTTGCCCTGGAAGACCTGGTCACGGAGCTGGAAGGTGGCTACCGCACACGCCTGTTTGGCACTGGGCTTGCGGCCGTGGCGCAAACCTTTCTGGCGTACCTGCGTCCCGGTGATCATGTGTTGCTGACCGACGCGGTTTACTCGCCGGTCCGGCGGCTTGCTCGCGAGTTTCTTCAGCCGTTCGGGATCGAAGTGAGCTATTACGCCGCCGATGGGCAAGGGCTGGAAGCTCAGCTGCAAGCCAATACGCGCATGGTCTACGCCGAAGTGCCGGGCTCGTTGCTATATGAACTGTGCGATTTGCCAGCGATTGCCGCATTGTGCAAGCCGCGCGGTATCCTGCTGGCGGTCGACAACACCTGGGGCTCGGGCTACCTCTACAGGCCACTGGCATTGGGCGCGGACATTTCCATCATGGCGCTGACCAAGTACCTGTGTGGGCACAGCGATGTGGTGATGGGCAGTGTCTGCACCCATGAGTCGGTCTGGCCGCAACTAGGACGCATGAGCGACACGTTTGGCAACGCAGTCAGCCCTGATGATGCGTGGCTGGTGTTGCGTGGCGCACGCACACTGGCGTCGCGCATGGACACCCATGAGCGACAGGCGCTTGAGGTGGCGCACTGGCTGGCAGCCCATCCACAGGTCAATCGTGTCTTCCATCCAGCGCTGCCTGAACACCCGCACCACGCCCTGTGGCGGCGAGACTTCACCGGCAGCAACGGGCTGTTGTCGTTTGAGTTGAAGGATAGCGACGCCGGATTGCCCGAGCGCTTCATCGGCGCGTTGCAGCTGTTCGGTCTGGGCGCGTCCTGGGGTGGCTACGAAAGCCTGATTACCGTGGCTGACGTCAGTGATCGCGACAGTGCGGCGGACAGGGCGTTGAACAGCGTGCTGCGGTTGCACATCGGTCTGGAGGACTTGTCGACATTGATCGACGACCTGCAACGGGGGTTTGCAGCGTGTCTGTCGCCAGTCGATCAAGGATGAATGTTATTTAATAACATTTCATTGTGCGGCGTGTAATACTGTAACAAATAGTTGCAGGTTATGTGCACGTGAAGACTCCCAATACCCCGTCCGTTGCGGGCTCGGTTCTGGCTCAATCAGCCTGGAAGCGAGTCCTTTTTTCTGTCGCCATTCTGGCGCTGCTGTGGCTGGCCATCGCCTGGTCGGTGGCCATTCCGTGAGCGCAGCCATCGGCCTGGAAAACCTTACCGTCGCCTATGAGCGCCGTCCTGCCGTGCATCACATCAGCGGTCGCTTCGAGGCGGGTAGCCTGACGGCGATTGTCGGCCCCAACGGAGCGGGCAAGTCGACGCTGATCAAAGCCATCGCCGGGACTATGAAACCTGCGCAGGGTCGTGTGGACCGTGGTCGCCTTGCGACCCGCACCATCGGCTATCTGCCGCAAGCTGCCGAAATTGATCGCTCCTTTCCCTTGAGCGTGGCGGACACAGTGGCCATGGGCGCCTGGCACAGTATTGGCCCGTTTCGGCGCTTGAGCCGTGACCATGGCCGACAGACTCAGGAAGCGCTGCGCACCGTCGGGCTTGAAGGATTCGAAGTACGTAGCGTGGGTTCACTATCGTCCGGTCAGTTCCAGCGCGTGCTGTTTGCGCGGCTGTTGTTGCAGGACGCTTCGGTCATTCTGCTGGATGAGCCGTTTACCGCCATCGATGCACGCACCACCCGCGATCTGCTGGAGCTGGTACGTGTCTGGCACGGTCAGGGTCGTACGGTGATTGCGGTGTTGCATGACATCGAGCAGGTGCGTCAGCACTTTCCGCAGACCCTGCTGATGGCCCGTGAAGCGATTGCTTGGGGCGACACGGCTGATGTGCTCAGCGTCGCCAATTTGCGCAAGGCCCGCGACATGGCCGAATACTGGAGCCCTGACGCCTTGCTGTGTGATGACGAAGGTGAGCGCACATGATGCTGTACACCATGATTGTCGAGCCCTTCGTCGAATTCGGCTTCATGCGCCGTGCACTGGTCGCCTGCCTGGCGCTGGGCATTGGCTCCGGGCCGGTCGGCGTGTTGCTGATGCTGCGCCGCATGAGCCTGGTCGGTGACGCGATGAGCCACGCGGTGCTGCCTGGCGCGGCGGTGGGTTTCATGATTGCCGGGTTGTCGTTGCCGGCCATGGGGTTTGGCGGGCTGATCGCGGGGCTGGCGGTGGCGCTGTTGTCAGGCCTGGTCAGCCGGCTCACTGCGTTGCGCGAGGACGCCAGTTTTGCCAGCTTTTACCTGACGTCTCTGGCCGCCGGGGTACTGATCGTGTCCTTGCATGGTTCCAGTGTCGACCTGCTGCACGTGCTGTTCGGCACCATTCTGGCCATCGACAGCGCTTCTATCTACATGGTCGGCGGCATTGCATCGTTCACGTTGGTGCTGCTGGCCGTGATCTATCGGCCGCTGGTGCTGGAGTGCTTTGATCCGGGGTTTCTGCGCGCCGTCGGTGGGCGCGGATCGCTGTATCACGTGTTGTTCCTGCTGCTGGTGGTGCTGAACCTGGTGGCAGGCTTCCAAGCGCTGGGCACGCTGATGGCCGTGGGCATGATGATGCTGCCCGCCACCGCGGCGCGCTTCTGGGCCAACTCGCTCAGTGCGCTGATGTTGATCTCGACCGTACTGGCGACCCTGTCAGGGCTGATCGGCCTGATCGTTTCCTATCATCTGGGCGTTGCGTCGGGACCTGCCATTGTCCTGACCGCCAGCGCGTTTTATGGCTTCTCCCTGCTGTTCGGGCGCACGGGCATCGTGCGTCGGCTGTTTCCCAAACCTCACCTGGCTCATTGAAAGGGTATGTCATGAAACGATTGATGTTGTTGAGTTCGATGGCGGCAATGGCGTTGTCGGCCTTTGCTTCCATGGCCCAGGCCAAACCGCTGGAAGCCGTCGCTTCGTTTACGGTGATTGCCGACATGGTCAGCACTGTCGGCGGCGACCGCGTGCATGTCACCTCGCTGATCGGGCCCAACGGCGATCCGCATGT
Organism: Pseudomonas californiensis; assembly: GCF_021147775.1. GTDB lineage: Bacteria > Pseudomonadota > Gammaproteobacteria > Pseudomonadales > Pseudomonadaceae > Aquipseudomonas > Aquipseudomonas californiensis. Next base: position 158,114 of record NZ_JAGTPK010000011.1, on the reverse strand, counting down.
CTACGAGCCCACCCCGACCGACGCTCAGGCCTTGAAGAAGGCGGATGTCACGTTTGTCAGCGGTCTGCACCTGGAAGGCTGGATGGACCGTTTGATCAAGGCTTCGGGTTACAAAGGCAAGCCAGTGGTGCTGTCCGAAGGCATCAAGACTCGCAGCATGGATGAAGACGGCAAGCGCATCACCGACCCACACGCCTGGAACAGCGCTGCAAACGGTGTGATCTATGTGCGCAATATTGTTGCCGCCTTGAAGAAAGCCGACCCTGACGGCGCCAGCCAGTATGAGGCCAATGGCGACCGCTATATCGCAGAACTCCAGCAACTGGACAGCTATGCGCGTGACCAGATCAAGGCGATCCCAGCGGCCAATCGCAAGATCCTGACGTCTCACGACGCCTTCGGTTATTTCGGCGATGCGTATGGCGTGACCTTCCTGTCGCCACTGGGTTTGTCGACCGAGTCTGAAGCCTCTGCCGCAGACGTCTCCAAGCTGATTCGTCAGATCAAGGCCGAGCACGTGAGTGCTTACTTCTTCGAGAATTCCGGTGACCCACGTTTGGTCAAGCAGATTGCCGAGGCCAGCGGTGCGCAACCGGGTGGCGAGCTTTACGTTGAAGCGCTGTCGCCAGCCGATGGCCCTGCACCGACCTACGCGAAGATGTTCCGCTACAACGTCGACACCCTTTTCGCCGCCATGAAGCAGCATCCTTAAGCGCCATCCGTAATTCGCATTGACCTGGCGGCGGTGCCGGTCACCTCGACACCGCTCGCTCACGTCATATAGCCTCCATCCCTTGCCCCGTACCGGTGAGCTGTCCGCCTGTCGTCACGGTGCTCGACCTCAACGAACCTGACATGTGCTCTTGCCTGCGAGTTGCTGACATTTGCGCAGCTCTGCCCGGGCAGACGCTGCGCGACCGTGCCTCAGTTATTCAAAAATTTGAAAACAGTGGTCTGGGTATAGGCTTTGCCCGGGTCCAGTCGTGTGCTGGGGAATTTCGGCTGATTGGGTGCATCAGGGTAGTGCTGGGTTTCCAGCGTGAACGCCCCCCAGTGCGGATATACCTTGCCGGCCTTGCCGTGGATGCTGCCGTCTAGGAAGTTGCCTGTATACAGCTGCACGCCGGGCTCGGTAGTGAACAGCTGGAGTTTGCGGCCGGATTGCGGATCGCTGACTTCGGCCGCCAGTTTCTTCACGTCGCCCTTGGTGTCGAGCACCCAGTTGAAGTCAAAACCCCCTTGCTTGGGTTCGGCGTACTTGAGCTGCTGATGGTCATCCTTGATGTGCTTGCCAAATGCCGTCGGCTTCAGAAAGTCCATGGGCGTACCCGCCACAGCAGGCAGTTCGCCGGTCGGGATCAGCTTGTCATTGACCGGCGTGTAGTGGGAAGCGTGGAGGGTGGCGACCTGCTTTAGGACATCGCCACTGCCTGCGCCTGCCAGATTGAAGTAGCTGTGGTTGGTCAGGTTTAGCACGGTGGGCTTGTCGGTGGTGGCGCGGTAGTCGATCTTCAGCTCGTTGCGTTCATTCAGGCTATAGGTGACTTCGGTCAGCAACGCTCCTGGAAAACCCATCTCGCCGTCCGGAGAAAGGTAGGTCAGTTTCACACCGACCGAATCACCGGTCTTGGTGCTCTCGGCCTTCCACAAACGTTTGTCGAAGCCCTGGTTGCCACCATGCAGCGCATTGGTTTTGTCATTGAGCGGCACCTGGTAGGTCTTGCCGTCCAACTGAAATTTTCCGCCCGCCAGGCGATTGCCGAAGCGACCGATGGTGGCGCCGAAGTACACGGTGCCGTTGTTCTGATAGCCCTGTACGTCATCGAAGCCCAGCACGATGTCGTCCACTTTGCCGTTTTTGTCCGGGACCAGCAGCGACTGCAGCGTTGCCCCGTAAGTGATGACGTTGGCCTCAATGCCGTGGCTGTTGCGCAGGGTGTATTTCTCGACGGGGGTGCCGTCTGGCAGTTGACCGAAAGCGCTGTGTTCACTGGAAAGCGTTGCGGCGTGTGCGGTCAAGGTGCTGATCATCAAGGACAGTCCGATGGTGCTGAGAAGAGCATGCTTTTTCATCTGTTTTACCCGCTTTTATTTTTATTGGTAAGACTATTTGATCGGTTTTTATCCGATGAATGGATTTATAGACCAAAAAATGCTGCTTGAAAAATGAATTGTAATACTATTTAGTAATGGCAGAGTTGCCAGCAGCGGATTTGCGACCTTCGTCGGTTTGACAGCTATTCATATGATGATTAGCCTGATTGCGCCGAGTCGGCTATGGGGCAACAGGATATGCGCGGTAATTTTCACGCTTCAACGGTGGACTGGCTGGGCGCCTGGATTGCTGCAGGCAATGTCGAGCCCGGTCAGACGCTGAAGGTCGAAGCGGCCTTGTGCGAGGAACTGGGTGTCAGCCGCACGGTATTGCGCGAAGCGATCAAGACGCTGGTGGCCAAAGGGCTGCTGGAAGTAGGTCCAAAAGTCGGTACACGGGTGTTGCCGTTGCGCAGTTGGAATCTGTTCGATCCGCAGGTTGTGGGCTGGCTGGCGCGCAAGGGTTTGCCGGAGAGCTTCGTACGCGATTTGCTGGATTTACGCAGAACCATCGAGCCTATGGCGGTGCGCTGGGCCTGCGAGCGGGCCACTGCGCAGCAGATTGACGAGATCCAGGAAGCGTATCGCCTGCTGCAGACCTCGGTCACGGACAAAGGCGATTACAACCTGGCCGACCGACGTTTTCACGAAGCGGTACTGGCCGCCAGTCACAACCAGTTCATCGAGCAGATGCTGCCTGCTCTGGGCGCATTGCTGGCGGTGTCGTTCGAGGTGACCTCGGCGGTGCCGGGCGAATTGGGCAAGACTCTGCCGCTGCACAAGGACCTTGCCGATGCGATTGCCAGCCGCGATGCCGCACGTGGAGTGTGGGCTTGCATGAGTCTGATCGAACAGGCGGCCGGGGTGATTGATGCGTTCTTTGCCCGGCAGAAGACGCCGCTTCAGGTGGTGGGCTGACCCCAACTGATTCAAGGTTGAAATTGCATCGCGCTGCACACTCCGTCACGTTGGAAAAGAGCCTTTACAACAATAACAAAGGACATTTTCATGCATTGGTCGCCTATATCCGAGCACCGTTTCAAGCTGGCCGAAGGTGCCTGCTGGGACGTTGAGCAACAAGCCCTTTATTGGGTCGACATCGCAGGCTTTCTCGCTTGCCGGCTCATTGACGGCCAGTACCGCCAATGGCGCATGCCAGAGCCGGTGTCCGCGTTTATCCCCACCGAGCAGGGCGATGCGCTGGTCACGCTGGCCAGTGGCGTCTACCGTCTGGACCTGAACGCCGAAAAAACCTCTTTGACCCTGCTGTGTGTTGCAGACCCTGTCTCTGGCAATCGCGCCAATGAGGCGCGATGTGACGCGCAGGGCCGCCTGTGGCTCGGCAGCATGCAGAACAACCTCGATGCTCGGGGCGGCGACGTTCCGCTGGTGCGTCGCTCCGGTGGCTTGTTCCGGGTCGACGCAAACGCAAACGTCACGCCATTGCTGGATGGCCAGGGCATCGTCAATACCTTGTTGTGGAGTGCCGCGGGAGACGTGTTGTACAGCGCCGACACCCTCGATGACGTCATTTATCAATACCCGATTCAGGCCGACGGCCTGCTGGGCGCTCGACAGGTGTGGGCGCAGGAGCATGATCGCGGCTCGCCCGATGGCTCGGCCATGGACGCCGATGGCTACGTCTGGAATGCCCGCTGGGGCGGCAGCTGCCTGATCCGTTTTGCCCCCGACGGCAGCGTCGACCGGATCATTCATCTGCCTGTCAGCCACCCGACCAGCTGTGTGTTTGGTGGCCCTGAGCTGAAAACGTTGTACGTCACCAGCGCCGCACCCGCCGACGCTCACGGTGAGTTCGATGGTGCGGTGCTGAAGGCTGATGTGGGTATCGCCGGACAGCCGTGCCACCGCTTTGCAGGTTGAACGCGCTGCATGTAGAGATGAAAAGGCCTTGTCTCGGGCTGGCGTGACATTAGGTTACATAGCGGTCATTCATAATATGGTATGACTATTTAATCGATTCTCGAACGCAGCCGTGTTTGCAGAATCGAACCTTGCTGAACGTTGTAGCTAGTCAATAAAAATAAGGAGTTAGCTATGTTGAGTCGTCATGGGATCCGTTCCCTGTGCTGTGCTGCTGTCGCCACCGCCATCCTGGGCATGAACGGCGCCGTTTCCGCTGCCGAACAAGTGAAAATCGGCTTTCTGGTCAAGCAGGCTGAAGAGCCATGGTTCCAGACGGAATGGGCCTTTGCCGAAAAGGCAGGCAAGGACCATGGTTTTGAAGTCATCAAGATCGCCGTACCCGACGGCGAGAAGACGTTGTCTGCTATCGACAACCTGGCGGCCAATGGCGTCAAAGGCTTTGTGATCTGTCCTCCTGATGTATCCCTCGGCCCGGCCATCGTTGCCAAGACCAAGGCTGCTGGCATGAAAGTCATGGCGGTTGACGATCGTTTTGTCGACGCCAAAGGCAAGTTCATGGAGGACGTGCCGTATCTGGGCATGGCCGCGTTTGAAGTGGGCCAGAAGCAGGGCGCGGCGATGGCGACCGAAGCCAAGAACCGCAAGTGGGATGAAAGCGACTGGAAGGGCACTTACGCAATCATCAACACCTACAACGAGCTGGACACTGGCAAGAAGCGCACTGACGGTTCGGTCGATGCGTTGACCAAGGCTGGCCTGCCGAAAGACCACATTCTGTTCACGCCTCAGAAAACCCTCGACGTACCAGGCAGCATGGACTCGACCAACGCGGCTTTGCCCAAGCTGCCGGGTGATGCGAAAAATCTGATCGTGGGCGGCATGAACGACAACACTGTTCTGGGTGGCGTACGTGCTACTGCTGGCGCAGGCTTCAAACCGGCAAACGTGATCGGAATCGGCATCAACGGCACCGACGCTATCGACGAGTTGAAGAAAAAGGAAAGCGGCTTCTTTGGTTCTATGCTGCCAAGCCCGGACAAGGAAGGCTACAACACCGCGCTGTATATGTATAAGTGGGTCACTGAAGGCACCGAGCCGCCGAAGTACACTGCGATGGACGACGTGACGCTGATCACCCGCGCCAACTTCCAGGAAGTCCTGACCAAAATCGGTCTTTGGAAGTGAGCTGAACGAGGGGCCTGATTCCGGGCCCCTCAAACCTGCGAGGAGGTCGGCTTCATGCAACAGGCTATCGAGCAACAACCCACCAGCGGTACTTTGCGCTTCGAAGGCATCGGCAAGGTCTTTCCAGGCGTCAAGGCACTGTCTGACATCACGTTCGAGGCGAAGCCTGGCAGCGTGCATGCGCTGATGGGTGAAAACGGTGCGGGCAAATCCACACTGTTGAAGATTCTGGGCGGCTCTTACCAGCCCAACAGCGGCGCCTTGCAGATTGGCGGTCAGACTCACCAGTTCAAATCCACTGCCGACAGCATTGCGGCAGGTATTGCGGTGATTCACCAGGAGCTGCATCTGGTGCCGGAAATGACCGTCGCCGAAAACCTGCTGCTCGGGCACATGCCCAACCGTTTTGGTTTGATCAATCGTCGGGCCATGCAGCGCCGTGCAGGTGAGTTGCTCAAGGGGCTGGCAGACGAGATCGATCCGGGCACGCGCCTGGGCGATCTGTCTCTGGGTCAACGGCAACTGGTGGAAATCGCCAAGGCCATGTCGCGTAACGCTCATGTCATTGCGTTCGACGAACCCACCAGCAGCCTGTCGGCACGCGAAATCGACCGTCTGATGGCAATCATCGTGCGCCTGCGTGATGAAGGGAAAGTGATTCTGTATGTCTCCCATCGCATGGAAGAAATCTTCCGCGTCTGCGATGCCGTGACCGTATTCAAGGACGGGCGGTTTGTGCGCACGTTCGAGCAAATGGCTGATCTGGACCACGACCGCCTGGTGACGTGCATGGTCGGGCGCGACATTCAGGACATCTACAACTATCGGCCTCGTGAGCATCACGGGCCAAGCCTGCGCGTCACCGGGCTGTTGGGGCCAGGGCTGAAGGAACCGATGACGTTTGCCGTGCAAAAGGGCGAAGTGCTGGGTTTTTTTGGTCTGGTAGGTGCCGGTCGCACCGAACTGTTCCGGATTCTTTCCGGGCTGACACGCAGCACTGCGGGGACCTTGCAACTCGATGGCAAACCGCTCGATTTGAAGTCACCTCGCGACGCCATTGCCGCCGGGATTCTGCTTTGTCCGGAGGACCGCAAGAAAGAAGGCATCGTGCCGCTGTCCAGCGTGGCTGAAAACATCAATATTGGCGCCAGGCCTCGTCACGTGAACCTGGGCTGCCTGATCCAGGGTCGCTGGGAGCGGGATAACGCACGGACCCAGATCCAGTCGATGAACGTCAAGACGCCATCGCCTGACCAGCAGATCATATTCCTGTCGGGCGGCAACCAGCAGAAGGCGATTCTCGGTCGCTGGCTGTCGATGCCCATGAAAGTCCTGCTGCTGGACGAGCCGACCCGAGGCATCGACATTGGTGCCAAATCCGAAATCTACCAGATCATTCACAACCTGGCCGCCGATGGTATTGCGGTCATCGTGGTGTCCAGTGACCTGATGGAAGTCATGGGGATTTCGGACCGTATTCTGGTGATGAGCGAAGGCGCAATCACTGGCGAACTCAATCGCGACGAGGCTGACGAATCGCGACTTCTGCAACTTGCTCTGCCACGCACGCGCGGCTGAACCACTGGTCCTCGACCATGAACAATAAAAAGAGGTGCGTATGTCTACCGAATCCAGCCTGAAGGCTCCCCGTCAGGGCTTGAACCTGCGCCGTTTTGCCGATGAATGGGTCATGCTGTTGGCCGCTGTGGGTGTCTTTGCGCTCTGCGCGGTGTTCATCGACAACTTCATGTCGCCCATGAACATGCGCGGTCTGGGGCTGGCCATCTCCACGGTCGGCATCGCTGCCTGCACCATGCTCTACTGCCTGGCGTCAGGGCACTTCGACCTGTCGATCGGCTCGGTGCTGGCGTGCTCGGGCGTCATCGCCAGTATCGTGATCCGTGACACCGACAGCGTGTTTCTCGGCATCTCCGCAGCGCTGGCGATGGGCCTGGTGGTCGGGCTGATCAACGGCATCGTGATCGCCAAGCTGCGCATCAATGCCCTGATCGCCACACTCGCGACCATGCAGATCGTGCGTGGTCTGGCGTACATCTTCTCCAGCGGCAAAGCGGTCGGTGTATCGAACGAAGACTTTTTCGTGTTCGGCAATGGCCAGCTGTTCGGTGTACCGGTGCCGATCCTGATCACCATTGCCTGCTTCATCTTCTTTGGCTGGCTGCTCAACTACACCACCTACGGTCGCAACACCATGGCCATCGGTGGCAACCAGGAAGCCGCCTTGCTGGCCGGCGTCCACGTTGACCGCACCAAGATCATTATTTTTGCCGTACACGGTCTCATTGGTGCACTCGCCGGCGTGATCCTCGCCTCGCGCATGACCTCCGGCCAGCCAATGGTCGGGCAGGGTTTCGAACTGACGATCATCTCTGCCTGCGTGCTGGGCGGTGTTTCGCTGAGCGGCGGCATCGGCATGATCCGCCACGTGATCGCGGGCGTGCTGATCCTGGCCATCATCGAGAATGCGATGAACCTGAAGAACATCGACACGTTCTACCAATACGTGATTCGCGGCACGATCCTGTTGCTGGCCGTGATCATTGACCGGATGAAGCGTCGTTGAAGCCCGGCATCAAGTCGTAAAAAATGCCCTTGTCGAAACTCTGACAAGGGCATTTTCAGTTTAGTAGGACAGCGACATCCAGAATGGGTAAGAGACAGTCGAAAACCCCGCGTTCAGGTGCCCCGCGTATGAAGGCCTGGTGAGCGCACTGACTTTCCAGCACTTCCGGCGGTGTTATGCCTCGGGGCTATTGTGCTGCAATCCCGCTTGATCAGCGGGGTTGCGAAACAGACGCCGTGTGTCCCAGGCGTGTCAGCCCATACAACACGGCACCAACCACCAGCATGATCCCGGCGCGCATCCAGGTTTGCGGACCTTGCTGAGTGAGCAGTAACAGACATGATGCTATTCCCAGCACAGGAATGACCCAGTGCACCTGAAAGTGATCGATGTCGACCTTGTCTCGCTTGAGTACCAGCACTGCCACGTTGACGCTGACAAACACGAACAACAACATCAGCACGACCGTTTCAGCGAGCGTCGTCAGGGTGCTGGTAAAAGAAAGTGCTATTGCCACCAGGGTGGTCGCAAGGATGGCGAACCCGGGCGTGCGGCGCTTTGGCAGTACGGCGCCCATGACCGCAGGCAGCAATCCTTCGCGCGCCATGCCGAAGGTCAGTCGACTTGCCATGATCATGGTCAATAACGCACCGTTGGCCACTGCGATGAGTGCGATCACGGCGAACCATGAGCCGGGAATCCCGAGCCCCGAGGCCTTGACGACGTCAAGGAGCGGGGCCTCGGAATCTTTCAATTGCTCGACAGGCAGCACCATTGCCGCACCGACGCCCACCAACATGTAGATGACGCCCGCAATCAGCAGTGCACCGAACAGGGCGCGTGGGTACACCTTGCGTACATCCTTGATTTCCTCGGCGAGATTGGCGGAGGTTTCGAAGCCGACAAATGAGTAAAACGCCAACAGGGACGCGGCGAGAATCGCAGTAGCGGGTGAGGCAGTGTCCAGTTCCAGCACCCGTTGCGGGACACCCTGGCCCTGGCTGACAAACCAGATTGCTGCCGCGATCACCATGGCCAGTCCGCTCAGTTCGATGGTCGTCATCAACAGATTGGCGCTCAGAGACTCTTTGATCCCTCGCGCGTTAAGCAGGCCGACAATGACCAGAAAGCCGACGCAGACCCATTGTGCAGGCCACGCCACCAGCGCTTGCAGATAGTCACCGGCAAACGCGACGGCCAGTCCGGCCGCGCTGGTAACGCCTGCAGCGACCATTGAAAAGCCGACCAGAAACGATAGCAGGGGCTTGCCGAATGCCTTCTCGGCATACATTGCCGCACCGCCTGCTCTGGGATACTTGGTGACCAGTTCGGCATACGAGGCTGCGGTCAGCAGCGCAAAGCAGAGTGCAATCAGCAGCGGTGCCCAAATGGCCCCACCGACGCGTCCGGCGATGGTGCCCGCCAATGCGTAGACCCCTGCGCCCAGCACATCTCCCAGGATGAACAGCATCAACATGGGCGCGGTGATCGCCCGCCGCAATGAAGCAGTGCTATTGGTGTTCATGATGAGAAATCCTTTCAAGAGGTCGACAATGCCCGCAGGTTGGTGCAGATATTTCTGATTTATAGAATTGAGAGCGACGTTGCGCTTGAACGTTCTGTCTATTTGTCACGCTGAACGTCAGCTGGATTCCTTGCTTGCTGTTCAGCCATGACAGCCGAGCGATATTCGATGCTTTGTTCAAGCTCCAGGGCATCGTGGCTGCAAAATATGCGCAAACCCTGCCCGTTGCTGGACAGTGAGAGGTCGCGCAGGCGTGCCTGATTGGCGACGCGCGCTGCATGATCGGTGTCCATCATTCGCTGGTAGAACCGCAAGCCCGGTGTGCATTGTCGTTGCGGTGAGCCTATTTCGCCTCGGTAGAAATACGCGTCACCGGCATGCAGCAGCCAGCCTTCAGAAGTGCGTACAGCGATACCCGCGTGCCCGGCCGTGTGACCATGCAGCGGGACCAGCAGAATGTCTTCATTACTTGACCCAAGCACCGCGCGTACTGAATCGAATCCGTTCCAGCGTTCACCTTCACAGTCATAAAGCGCCCAGTCCTTGACCCCGCGCCACTGGGCTGCCCGGAATCTCCTTGAGTCCCGCCAGCCAGTTGCATGGCTGGCGGCCTGCATTTCATCGCGCATTACATGAACCCGGGCGAGCGGAAAATCCTGCAGGCCGCCCGCGTGGTCGAAATCAAGGTGGGTCACTACAATATGGCGCACATCTTCGGCGCGAAATCCCAACTGCCTTATCTGTTGCAGCGCGGTGTAGCGATGCTCAAGCCGGATATTGTTGAAGTATCGAAAAAATCGACTCAGTCGCTGCGATGGGTGCTCCACATCCTCCTGACCAAAACCCGTGTCCACCAGCACCAGACCGTCACGATCAGTCTCGATCAGCAGACAATGGCACACCAGCTGTGCCGTCAGGCCACGGCTGAAACCATCAAACAGCGCGCCTCCGATGGAGCACATGCACCCGCAGTTCAAATGATGAATACGCACATCACCTCCCTGTTGCCCTGGTTGAATCTTTTGCGCTTTGTAACGCATCCGGGTTTTACGAATATTCCTGCTGAACCTTGCGACGACCGCTGAGATGCGGTCGACTCACGACGAGTGATTCACCGGTCTTCGCGTGATTTTCGGCATCGTCTGAGCAGGCGCTTGCGCGGCGCCTCGGGGCGAAGTTCACGTGCAATCAGTCGAAGCAGGTATTTGACGCGCTGAACAGCATTGTTGATCAGCGATTCTTTGGCGCGCTGTCGTCGTTCGGTTACGGCAGTCATCGTCCCTCCCGTAAAGCATGTGACTGTCACCGATTTCCTTCGGTGTGTGTCTCGAAAAGATCGTCACATCTGTCAGAAATTCAAAACGATCAGAATCGCGTCGGACGGGCGGCGCCTGCCTTGCCTGTCAGGAACTCGGTCAATGTGCTGGCACAGGCGGATATCGCATCGTTCAGTACGATCTCGAAGCTGTGTGTGTTTTCTGTCGGGATTGCAATGCATGCCGCCTTGCCCATGGCACCTGCGCTCAAAATCGCGCTGGCGTCTGAGGCAAAATCCACCAGCAGGGCGACTTGTGGCTGCAGTTCCACAGCGCGCGCCGACTCGATCAGGGCATCGGTCAAAGCACGGGTATATTGGCCCTTCTCGTCACCTGCCACGATGATCGGGTCGACCGTCAACTGCGTCCCGTATTCATCTGCGATCGGGCCCACTTCGACTGCTATGGCGGTTTTGCAGGGCAGGTGATGGGCGGCAAACAGTGCGCCGGCGTTGGTTTCCTCTTCCATGGTGGTAAACACAAAGTAGACATCCTCCTTGAGGTCGGCACGCTGTTGCGCAACACGTTCGATTGTCTCGATCACAGCAGCGATGGGTGCTCGGTCGTCCATGAAATGTGCAGCGGTAGCGTCGCCCAGCGCAAAGGGCTTGCGCCAGTGCTGGCTCAGCACCACGCGCGTGCCGGGCCGCACGCCCAGGCGTTCCAGCTCGGCTGCACTGCGGCGGGTGACGACATGCACGTCTTTCCAGCCGACTGTTCCGTTCTGTACGTCGCTGCCTTGAGGAGACTTCGACGTCAAGTGCATGCTGCCGAATGACAACACCCCTGCGACGGTCTGCCGGTCGCCCATGACGTCCAGTGGGCACATGCCAAAGTTGACCGGGTTGATGCCGCCCAATGCGGTGACCTCCAGCGTGCCATCTTGCTGAATGCGCTTCACCATCATTGCGATTTCATCCAGGTGGGCGAGGATCAATACGGGGGCATTTTCAAGCGCATCTGGCCGGGCAGGGGTGCGTATCACGCCGATCAGGTTGCCTGCGTCGTCAATTCTGACCTCGTCACAATGCTTGCTGATTTCTGCATGACAGATGGCGCGAACCTCGCTTTCTTCGCCTCCCGGCGCTCGTGCCTGCAGCAGTCGTTGCAGCAGATCCAGATCGCTCATGATTCAACTCCTTCGCACATTCCCAAACTGTGTTCTGTTGAAGTTGCTGTTCCCGTTTGGTTCAGTCATTTGCCTTGCGTGACCGCTGAGGGTAACCGTGATGATCTGTTCGGCTTGTCGGTCTGGAAGTGTGAGCGTATCGACGCCTGACGTTGTCCCATCTTGAACACGCATACAACGAAAGGCGCACTCGGTTGCGCCTTGGAACGGACGATGGGAGACGCGCAATTGAACATTGCTTGCCTGGGGTGGGGATCTTTGATTTGGGTGCCGGGTGCATTGCCTTTGGCGGGGGAGTGGTATTCAGACGGGCCGAGTCTGCCAATCGAATTTGCCAGGGTAGGCGACAGCGGAGAGCTGGCCACGGCGATCTGCCTCAATGCGCCCCCGGTGAAAGTCTTTTGGGCATTGGTCGCCGCCGACACACTAGCCCAGGCCTGTGAGGCATTGCGCGAACGTGAACAGATTTCGGTGCAGCGCGAGGACGGCATCGGCACCTTGTTGACCGCCCGGCTATCTGAGGGGTTGATGATGCGCTGGGCGAAGGAGCGGGGCATCGACGCAATCATCTGGACCGCATTGCCGCCCCGGATCAACGGAATCGAAGGTCGTATCCCGTCGCTCGATGACGCTTTGGAGTACTTGGGCAGCCTGTCAGGAGACACGCTGGATCACGCCCGTACTTACTTCGAGAAGGTCCCCGAGCAAATCGATACGCCTTATCGCCGAGCAATCAAGCGTCAATTGGGCTGGGATGGTCAAGTTTCGGTCTGAGGCAGTCGGTCATTTTGGATTCAGTCAGGCGTACAACCTGCTGATCAGGAGAGTCAACGTGGAATCCAGCAGTCATCAGTTGTTCAGCTCTGTCTGCACAACCTTGCATACCTTGCGCGACGGTGTGGAGGCGCTTGAGCGCAGCGAACTTGAGCGTGTGGAGGAGTTGCGAGGGCATCAGACGGTTGATGATCGCGAAGCTGTCCAGCAATCGTTCGCCAGGCTGCAGCAGGCACTTTTCGACATCGAGGAAACGCTGGCGACACTGGGTGAGGCCACAGGAGAAATCGGCAAGCTTTGAGCCTGATGCAGAGGTGTCGCCTGTTTTGCCCTGAACCTTGTGCTGAATTCGGGGTCACATCCGGGCCCTGAAAAACAGGGTCCGCCGGGTATGTCAGCCAGCGGCCGATCTTTCTCAGAGCCTGTGCGCCATGTCTTTCATTCCTCGTTCAATCTGGTGCAGCGGGATGTGTGCCGGATCGTTGTTTCTGTTACTCGTCAGTCCGGCCAGCGCCAACGGCGAGCGGCAACTGGTTCAGGCAATCAACGACTATCGCGCGCAACCGCAACGCTGCGAAACAGCCACGGCCAAGGCCACCAGACCGCTGACTTTAAACGCAAATGTCGCGCTCCCCCTTGATTTCAGTGGCAGCTCGCGAGACGCCCTGAAGGCTTTCGGCTATCAGGCAGTCACCGTGCGCACCATCCGGCTGGTGGGTGCGCAGGATGTCAATGAGGCGTTCGGCATGCTCAAACGTCGTTATTGCGGTGCATTACTTGATGCGCAATATGCCGATATCGGCGTCACACAGGACCGTGATGACTGGCGCGTGGTACTTGCCAAGCCATTGCTGGACCGGCAGTTGGCCCAGGGGCGCTCATCCGGACAGCTATTGCTGGCGCAGGTGAATGCGGCACGAGCCAAGCCGCGCGTGTGCGGCAAGACGCCGTATGCGTCGGCGCGGCCTCTGGTGTGGAACGCAACGCTTGAGCTGGCGGCACAGGGCCACAGCCAGTCGATGGCGAGCGAGAACTATTTCACCCACCGAGGATTTGACGGCGATTCACCAGCGGACCGAGCGCGAGCCGCCGGCTATGGCGGGCGGCAGATCGGCGAAAATATTGCAGCAGGGCAGGGCTCCGCGCAAAAGGCGATGGCCAGTTGGCTGGCCAGTCCCGGCCATTGCGCGAATCTGATGAACCCTCTGTTCACTGAGGTCGGCGCAGCCTACGCCACCGGGTCCAATACCGATTACGGGGTCTATTGGACGATGTTGTTTGGCGCGCCATAGGCTCTCTGCGGCGACCGTTGGTCGCGCTGTCGGGTGAATTTTGCAAACCCCGATCGTTCTGCAACGGTCTGCTGATGGAGACGCGAAGCTGTGCGAACAGTTTCATTTCATCGATTCGCAGGCCATGCGGTTTTGCGTGTTTGCGCCACAACCAGGAATCAGGAGTACATGCACATGAACAAGCCAGGTGTCTGTTTGACAATATTCTGTCTGCTGGCCTTGCAGGGCTGCTTCGACAATTCAGGCAACGAAACCAAGGACAACACCGATGGCACCAAGTCTTCGGTGCAAATGCAGGACGGCAAGGCCGAGCAAAGCAAATAATCGGCGGTCGTTCAGCGCTCATGTCCTGGGTGTCACGGCCATCGACTGTTCGATGAGGGCGTCATGAATCGATCCATCAGCGCAGCGGACTTGCAGATTGATTTCAGCGGCAATACCCAAGCTGGACTGGAACACTCATTGTTCAAATGGCTTGTCGCCAGCTTCTTGATGGGCAAGCGCATTCAAGCCGAAATCGCCTGCGAGGCGTACAGAGTGATCGTCGAACAGCATGGTCGTGACACGCCTCGCAAACTGGCGAACTGCACTCATGCGCAACTGGTCGCTTATCTGGGCGAAGCGCACTACGTGCGTTATGACGAATCCACAGCGGATCGTCTGTCGGCGTTATGTGCCAGGCTCAACGAGGACTACGGCGGCAAAGTCGGGAATATTCATCAGGCGAGCGAAAATCGGGCGGACTTCGAAACGCGCCTCAAGGCGTTTGATGGTATTGGTCCCAAAACGGTTGAAATCTTCATGCGCGAGGCAGCGAAGGTGCTGTATTGACTTCTGGGCGTCTGGCGTATGGCTCTTGGGGCCTGGAAAGCCTGCCGCGGACTGACTTGCTGGCCTGTGTTTCCAGCCTAACGGGTCGGCAATAAGCGTGGTCCGCGACGGTTTATAACCCGCTGGTCAATCCTTGCCAGCCAGCTTGCGTTCGACCTCCCGGTTTTTCTCCTTGAGCGTTTCTGCGTCCTGTTCCTTTTCCTTGTTGGCCGTTGGCGTGACGACTTTGTCCACGCCGTTAGTGTCCAGACCTTCACGCTCGATGTCTTCGCGTACAACCTCGACTGGCTTGCCCGACTGATCGACGGTGGGGGTATAAGGCTTGTCGTTGTCGCGCTCTTTCTGTGGTGTTGCGTCGTGGTCAGTCATTTCCATTCCTCACTGATGGTGTCAGCGTTGGAGGGCGAGGCGGGCCGGCGAGTTCGATGTTTTTCACCGGGCCTTGTGATCAGCAGGCGGTGCGGAGGTCGGCTGCTGTCCACTGGCATTGCGCTCAAGCAGTTCGATGAGCAAGGCGGTCTGTTCATCAAGGCTGCGACGGTCGCGGTGCACCAGCCCTACATCGCGATGAAAGGTGTGCTCGCCAAGATCCAGGGCGCGGATCCCCTCGGGCCAGTCCCGATGGCTGGCGGTCTGCGGAATCAACGCCACGCCCATGCCTCGCGCAACCAGCTTGATAATGGCTTCCAGCTCATCCAGTTCGCAGACCTCACGCAGGCTGAAATGCATTTGACGCAGGAATCGATCAACCTGTCTTCCGCCAAACGAGGTACGGTCGTAGCGAATCAATGGCTGGGATGACAGCAGTTCTACCCAGTCATCACCCGGCAATTCGCTGGGCACGATCAGCCGATAGGGCTCGTGCGCCAGGCTTGTCCAGCGCAAGTCGCTTTGCAGCGAAAACGGTGGTCGGATGATTGCCGCCAGGTCGATCTCACCGGCGTCAACCTGATTGATCAGGTTCATCGAAACGCCCGGAATGACCCGTGTTCGACACTGCGGCCAGTGGCGATGAAAGGCGCTAAGAGCGTCGGGCAGTAGCGAGCATTGCATGGAGGCAATGGCACCGATGGTCACTTGTACTGTGGCCGGTGGGCCAGCCGGTGTCGTGCCGAGGCTGTGGTAGAGGCGGATCAGCTCCTGCGCCTGCAGCAGCGTCTGCTGGCCCATTTTGTTCAGGTGCGCCGAGCGGCCCTTGCGGTCGAAGAGTGTGAAGCCCAATTGCGCTTCGAGGCGCTGCATTTGCGCGCTGACCGCCGCTTGGGTAAGACCGATCCGGTTGCCTGCAGCAGCGAATGTTCCTTCCTGAGCCACGGCTACCAGGGTCTTCAATTCGCGAATCATTGATAGATCTCTTTTGTGTATCAGAGAAATATATATTGATTTTATTGGTCAGTCGCCTGGCCTATGATTTTCGCGATGAACGAAGAGGGCGCCATCGACGC
Organism: Pseudomonas californiensis; assembly: GCF_021147775.1. GTDB lineage: Bacteria > Pseudomonadota > Gammaproteobacteria > Pseudomonadales > Pseudomonadaceae > Aquipseudomonas > Aquipseudomonas californiensis. Next base: position 142,055 of record NZ_JAGTPK010000011.1, on the reverse strand, counting down.
CCCGATACGTCAACCCCAAACCTGACCGTGGAGCAACTGATGAGCCTTTCTCCTTTTCATCTGGCGATACCTGTTTACGACCTTGCCGCCGCGCGCACTTTTTACGGCGATGTATTTGGTTTGTCTGAGGGCCGCTCCAGCGAGCAATGGGTCGATTTCGATTTTTACGGGCACCAGTTGGTGATCCACGAACACCCTAAAACATCGTCACAAGAGCACGTGCACAGCAATGCTGTGGACGGTCACGATGTACCGGTTCCGCACTTCGGCATCATCCTGCATTGGGAACAGTGGGAGGCATTGGCTGAACGACTGCGGTCGTTGGGGACCCAATTCGTGATCGAACCCTATATCCGCTTCAAGGGCCAGGTCGGTGAGCAAGCCACCATGTTTCTGTTTGACCCGTGTGGCAATGCGCTGGAGTTCAAGGCGTTCAAGGACATGAGTCAGTTGTTCGCCAAGTAAGCGAGAGCCGCTGAGCCCAGGCAGCAGGCGATAAAAAAGCCCCGCCAGACGACGTCTGACGGGGCTTTGCTTCAAGCGGTGTGAGCCTTAAAGCGCCATGTCACTGGCAGGGTTGCTTTCACGCTTCGGTGCAGGCTGGCCAGCAGGCGCTGGAGCAGCTGCGGCGGAAGCCTTGTTGACCGGTGGCGGTGGAGTCAGTTGCAGGGTCTCGGCGGTGTAAGCCCATTCCTGTGCAACCCGATCCGGGTTTTCGTTCAGCTTGGTGCCGTAGCTTGGAACGATCTGGCGCAGTTTTTCCTGCCAGGCTGGTGTCGCTACCTTGTCCTTGAAGACTTTCTCAAGTACGCCCAGCATGATCGGCGCTGCGGTCGAAGCACCTGGCGATGCACCCAACAGACCGGCAATGCTGCCGTCCTTGGATGCAACGATTTCGGTACCCAGCTTCAGAACGCCGCCTTTCTCTTCATCACGCTTGATGATCTGAACGCGCTGACCGGCCTGCATCAGGCGCCAGTCTTCTTTCTTGGCGTTCGGGAAGTATTGCTGCAGTGCAGCAAAACGGTCGTCATCAGACATCATTACCTGACCCGCCAGGTATTCGATCAACGGGTACTGCGCGATGCCAACCTTGGTCATTGGCCAGACGTTATGAGTCGTCGTGCTGGTCAACAGATCAAAGTAGGAGCCGTTTTTCAGGAATTTCGTCGAGAACGTTGCGAACGGGCCAAACAGGATCACGCGCTTGCCGTCCAGAACACGGGTGTCCAGGTGAGGAACGGACATGGGTGGCGCACCGGTCGATGCGATGCCGTAGGCCTTGGCCATGTGCTGCATGGACAGCGTCTGGTTCTCGGTGACCAGCCATGAGCCGCCAACCGGGAAGCCGCCGTATTCCTTGGCTTCAGGAATGCCCGACTCTTGCAGCAGGTGCAGAGCCGCACCGCCCGCGCCGATGAACAGGAACTTGGCGTCGGTTTCAGTCACAGAACCGTCTTTCAGGTTCTTGTATTTGACGCGCCAGGTGCCATCGTCGTTATGACTGATGTCTTCGACTTCGCTCGACAGCTTCAGGCTGAAGTTGGACTTGGTTTTCAAGTTGGCCACGAACTGACGAGTGATCTCGCCAAAGTTCACGTCAGTGCCGATTGGCGTCCAGGTCACGGCCAGCTTCTGCGCAGGGTCACGACCTTCCATCATCAGCGGAACCCACTTCTTGATCTGCTCGTGGTCTTCCGAGTATTGCATGCCGCTGAACAACGGGCTGGCTTGCAGGGCGGCGTAACGCTTGCGCAGGAACTGGATGTTGTTGTCGCCCCACACAAAACTCATGTGCGGCGTGGAGTTGATGAACGAGCGCGGGTCTTTCAGCACGCCGGTCTTGACCTGCTAGGACCAGAACTGGCGCGAAATCTGGAAAGCTTCGTTGATTTCGATCGCTTTGGAGATATCAACGTTGCCGTTCTTGTCTTCCGGGGTGTAGTTCAGCTCAGCCAAAGCAGAGTGACCGGTACCCGCGTTGTTCCAGCCGTTGGAGCTTTCTTCGGCCACGCCATCGAGGCGCTCGACCATTTCCATCGACCAGCTTGGCTCGAGCTCATTGAGCCAGACCGCCAGGGTCGAACTCATGATGCCGCCGCCGACGAGCAGTACATCAACTTTCTTGGCTTCGGCTGCGTGCAGAGGCGTCAGCCCCAGCGACATCGCCAGACCCAGAAGGGCCGTGTTCACTTTCTTAAACATACTGTAATCCATTTGATAAACGCCATCCGCCGACTGCCCCTGAGGATCCGGGTGCTTTCGCGTGCAACGAAGCATGCGACAAACGCTCGCACCTGCAGGGACTAGAGGTGGACATACAAGGCCAATACAATACCGCTCGAGACCTCAGTTTATGTCCTACTGCGCTGGCTTCTTATCGTCGTTGGACTCAGCGTCATGAAGTGACATGTGCTCTATTGATGTATCGCTGCGCAAGGGGATCAGGTCCCCGTCACACGCTCGTGCGACACACCTGGTCAGCCTGTTCACGGAGTCTTGGACGCCTGACGGAACCATGAAGACACGCTCTGTGGCGTTTTTTCGTCTGCGCAGTCAGCGCCACATCATGGTGCCATTTCGGCAAAGACGCGGCATTTTGGCACACTGTGGCCCTCTGATGCGAGGTGACATCATCACATCGCCCCGGAAACGCTTGATACAGACGCCTCGCAGCGCCTAAGCGGCTGTATCGCCCGCCAGGCTTCAATCTTGAGCAACTGGCCGAAATACCGTGCTCCGCACGTCTGAATTCCTGCCCTTTATCGTAAATCTTCTGGCGAGATGAGCCCTTCGATGGCTAAGCCCATAGACCCGCATTGTTGAGAAAAACTCAGCAGTGTTAGCTAATTCTAGGGGCTAATGCTCGAAGTGTCCCGCTGTTAGGCTCGGTGGGGCATGGACGAAGTTTTCTTCTTTCATCGGCGCCCGGTCATGGGCGTTTAATACCACCCCATAAACAGTCGCGCTTTGGCAGAAACGTGGAACTTTCGCCGTGCTGGCCAGTTAAACACTAGGCAGCCAGCGATGGTGGCCAGGTCAGGCGCGCCACTTGAAGACAGGGATTGCCGTGATCAGATTTTCGTGGGCTGTATTGTCGTTATCGCTTTTGGCGTTGCATGCCAATGCTGACAGTGCGCAAAACCAGAGCGCCGTGACGGTGAAAGTGAATGGTGATCAACCGTCTGCCGTTGGCTCCGGGAACTACTTTACTGGCACCGTTCGTATCGATTCACCTTTCAAGGGCACTGAACCAGCCCGGGTGAGCGGCGCAACGGTGACATTCGAGCCCGGTGCCCGTACTGCATGGCACACGCATCCGCTTGGGCAGACCCTGATTGTGACTGCTGGCAGTGGCTGGGTGCAGGAAGCCGGTAAACCGGCCCAGCGCATCCGTCCTGGCGATACGGTCTGGATCCCGCCCAACGTGCTTCATTGGCACAGGGCAACCGCAACAACCGCCATGACTCACATTGCCATTGCAGAGTCGCTGCAGGGCAAGGTCGTCGATTGGAAGCAACAGGTCAGCGAGCAGGAGTACGCCCAGGCCGCTGTCCCACAATAATGCCCGTCGCCCTACAGAAGCGATGGCTGATACCGAGTGATCCTGATGAACGAACCCAAGACCCGGAAGGAACCTGTTGCCGAAACTGACACCGTGCAGCCTTCGCGACGCAATTTTCTCAAATTCGGTGCGTCTGGCATCGCCGCCGTCACGCTGTCGACCTGGATACCGGCTGACGGCATGCTGCAGGCTGAACCTCTCGCTGCGCCTGTATCTGTGGTGAATGACGACAGCGCACCGGGTGCAGGTGAGCATCGTATCCAACTGACGGTAAACGGTCAGGTGCACACCCTGAATGTTCCGGCCAATGCGGTTCTGCTGGACGTGCTGCGCGACCGGCTGCAACTGACTGGTACCAAGAAGGGCTGTGATCACGGCCAGTGCGGCGCTTGTACGCTGCTGGTGAATGGCGTGGCCATCAACTCCTGCCTGTCGATCGCTGTTCAGCATGATGGCGACAGCATCACCACCATCGAAGGGCTGACCGTGAACGGCAAGCTGCATCCGGTGCAGGAAGCGTTCTGGGAACACGATGCCTACCAATGCGGTTACTGCACATCTGGCCAGATCATGAGCGCAGTGGCGATCCTCAAGGATCCCAACATAGGTTCAGACGACGCCAGCGTGAAAGAGGCCATGAGCGGCAATATCTGCCGGTGTGGCGCTTACAAGAACATCCTGACGGCCGTGCAGTCGGCGCGTTCCAAAATGGGGAGTGCAGTCTGATGCGGACATTCGATTACGCGCGGGCCGCCTCGCCCGCTCAGGCAATCACTACCGCAGCGGGCAGTGGCGAGCGCTTTTATCTGGCGGGCGGCACCACGCTGCTCGACCTGGTGAAGCTCGACGTGATGCAGCCAGAGCAACTGGTGGACATCAATCACCTGGCACTCAAGCAGGTCGAGTCGCTGTCTGATGGCCGCCTGCGGGTCGGTGCTCTGGTCAGCAATACCGACCTCGCCAGCCATCCGCTGGTGCAGCAACGCTACCCGGTGCTCGCCGAGGCGATCCTTGCGGGTGCCTCGACCCAGCTTCGCAACAAGGCCACTACGGCAGGCAACCTTATGCAGCGGGTGCGCTGTCCGTATTTCCGCGACGGTGTTTCGGCGTGCAACAAGCGCCAGCCAGGTTCCGGGTGCGCTGCCATCGGCGGTCTGAACCGCAGCGTGCATGCCGTTCTGGGCACCAGCGATCATTGCATTGCTACACATCCATCGGACATGTGCGTGGGCATGGCGGCGATTGGCGGGCAGGTCACAGTGCAGGGCGCGAACGGGTCCAGAGACATCCCGTTTGCCGATTTCCATTTGCTGCCAGGCGACACGCCAGAGCGTGAGCATGCATTGGCGCCTCGCGAGCTGGTTACACATGTGACCCTGGACGCACCGTTGTCGGGTGGTCGTTCCAGCTACCTGAAATTGCGCGACCGTACCTCGTATCAGTTTGCGCTCGCTTCAAGCGCTGTGATTGTCGTGATGGACGGCAAGCGCATCAGCGACGCGCGCATTGCGCTGGGCGGCGTGGGTACCAAACCGTGGCGCGCAGTCGAGGCCGAGCGCGCACTGATCGGTCAGCGAGCCGACATGGACACCTTTGCCCAAGTGGCAGCGCTGGCGATGAAAGGCTCGCGCGCCTACGAACACAATGCCTTCAAGGTCCCGCTGGGTCAGCAGGTCATCGTCCGCAATCTTCGTGACCTTACGGCGTAGGAGCTTTTCATGAGCGAGCAGAATCAGCAGGTCATCGGTACGCCACAGCGTCGTATCGACGGCGGCAAGAAAGTCAGTGGTCAGGCGCTTTATGCAGCCGATCACGCCATGAAAGACATGCTGTATGCGTATGGCGTCTATAGCACCATCGCCAGCGGCAGAGTGACTGCGATCAACGACCAGCAGGCCCGGTCGATGCCGGGTGTGGTCGAGATTTTTCACTATGGCAATTTCCCGGCGCTGCACCGTACCCCGAATGCTCCCCTGAGCTTCGCCAAAATGCTCTCGGCGAGCAAAACAGATGAACACCGTTTGCCGTTCGAAGATGATCGCGTCTATTACCCCGGTCAGTTCGTGGCGCTGGTGGTTGCCGAAAGTTTCGAGCAGGCGAGGGCTGCGGCCTATCGTGTGACCGTGGATTACGACGAGGCACCTGCGGTCAAGGACCTGCAAGAAGGCTTGCGCAAGAATGGCGCCCGCGACGGTGGTGCAGGGCATCATCGTGGCGACCCGGATCGCGCATTTCTGGGCGCGGCCCGCAAAGTCGATCAGACCTACACCACTCCGGTTGAAGTGCATAACCCGATGGAAATGCACGCCAGCACCGCCTGGTGGCAGGACGGCAAGCTTTACGTCTACGAGAGCACTCAGGGCGTGGTCAACCACCGTAATCTTTTGGCCAATGTGTTCGATCTGCCTCCGGATAGGGTCGAAGTTCGCGCGCCGTTCATAGGTTCCGGTTTCGGTGGCAAGCTCTGGCCATGGCCGCATTCTGTGGCCGTCTGCGCTGCCTCGAAAGTCACCGGCCGCCCCGTGCAATTCGTGTTGCCGCGTGCGCAGATGTTCACCACTGTGGGCCATCGCCCGGAAACCCGTCAGCGCCTCAGGCTGGCAACGGATGCCAACGGCAAGCTGCTTTCGATTCGCCATGAGTCGTTCAACACCACGTCGACGCTGGACGATTACACCGAAAACTGTGGCGGCGTGACCAAGAGCCTTTATGCCTGCGACAACGTGTTGGTCAGCCACAAAATCGCCCAGGTCAATCGGGGTACGCCGACCTCGATGCGCGCGCCGGGCGCTGCGCCAGGGTTGTTTGCGCTGGAATCGGCCATCGACGAAATGGCATTGGCCACCGGTATGGACCCATTGGTGTTCCGTCAGTTGAACCTGTCGGACAAGGACCAGAGCGTCGGTCTGCCGTGGTCCAGTAATCACCTCCCTGAGGCCATCGACAAGGCAGCTGAACGTTTTGGCTGGCACGCTCGCAAGCCTCAAGTGGGTTCGATGCGTGAAGGTGATGAAATCATCGGTTATGGCATGGGGGCGTGTAACTGGGAGGCCTATCAGGTGCCCACTGACGCCCGGGTGATTCTGCGCGCTGACGGCACCGCGCTTGCCCAGTGTGGCTTGCAGGACATTGGCACTGGCACTTACACCATCGTCGCCCAGACCGTCAGCCAGTTGACCGGAATTCCCGTGGAGCGGGTTGAAGTCGAACTGGGCAGTTCGTCTTTCCCGCCTGGACCCGTGTCCGGTGGCTCGTGGGTGACGGCCAGCGTGATGCCCGCGATCGCCGGTGCTACCCGTGAAGCCCTGCAGAAAATGCGTCAGTACGCGGTCGGCAAAGACGCGATTTTTGCCGGAAAAGATCCTGAGTCGATCACCGTCGAAAACGGCCGGTTGGTGTCAGGCGAGCAGCGTGCAACCTTCGCCGACATCTTGAACGGCCAGCGCTTGTCGCGGGCTGAAGGCAATTTCCAGAGTGGTCTGCCGGAGAAGGGCAAGTACTCGTTCCGGTCGTTCGGTGTGCACTTCGTGGAAGTGCGTTGGGATCCGGGCATTTCCAGCCTGCGTGTCTCACGCGTGGTCAGCGCAATCGACGTCGGCAAGGTGGTCAACCCGTTGGCGGCGCGTAACCAGGTTGAAGGCGCGATTGTCATGGGCATCGGCATGGCCTTGTTCGAGGCTGGCGAGTTCGACCCACGCAACGGTTTGCCGGTCAATAACAACTACGCCGAATACGTGGTGCCAGTGCATGCGGACCAGCCCGATATCGACGTCATGCTGCTCGATTATCCGGATTACAACCTGGGTGAGTTCGGCGCGCGTGGCATTGGCGAAATCGGTGTGACCGGGCTGGCTGCCGCAGTCGCCAACGCGGTGTATCACGCCACCGGGAAACGGGTGCGCAGCCTGCCCATCACCAAGGAAAAGCTGATGGCGGGGCTGTAGAAATGAAGCAACTCGATTTGCAGGTCATTCAGCAGGCGCGTGACTGGCTGGCCGTCGGCAAACCGGTGTGGCTGTGCACCGTGCTGTCGACGTTCGGCTCAGCCCCGCGCGGGCCGGGCGCCATGCTGGTGGCGCTCGACAACGGTGAGCACCGTGGCTCGCTGTCCGGTGGCTGCGTGGAAGAGGATTTTCTCGAGCGAGTGGCCGCAGGCGGTTTTGACCCGATCAACCAGATCGTGCGTTACGGGGAGGGTGGGCTTGCACCTACGATGGCCTTGCCATGCGGCGGTGTACTGGATGTGCTGATCGAGTGCATTAAGCCCTCTCCCGATGCGGACCGACATCTGGCGGCTGTCGAGCAGGCGCTGGCAGGTCGTGAGTTATTGACCCGCAACGTGCTGCTGGGCTGCGGTCAGCGAAATCTGGGCCCGGCCACGCTGGGTGAAGCGCGGGTCCGCGTCGACAATGAGCGCATCAGCATCCGTATGGGCGCGGTGTATCGGGTGTTGTTGGCAGGGTTATCACCCGTGGCCGAATTCTGTGCCAGTTTCTCCGTTGCCATGGGCTACGAGGTCATCGTTTGCGACCCTCGAACCGAGGTGACTGCCGGGTTTTCCATGCCGGGCGTGGAAGTACGTGGCGTGTTGCCTGCGGTGTTTATCGCCGAAGGTGGTTGCCATGCGTCCACCGCGGTATTGGCGCTGACTCATGATCCAAAACTGGATGACCTCACCCTACTGGAAGCCGTGCGCACCGAGGCGTTCTACATTGGCGCCATGGGCTCGATGCGCACCAGCGGCAAGCGCCTCGAGCGGCTGACGCGCATCGGCGGGCTGGATGAAGAGGCGCTGGCGCGCATTCATGCGCCGATCGGGTTGAATCTGGGCAGTAAAACGCCTGCTGAAATTGCAATAGCCGTGATGGCAGACGTGCTGAGGGTCGCCAACGGCGTCAGTCGCGAGGCATTGTGAGGTGTTGCTGACAGGCAATCTCGAGCGCTGAGCGGGTATCGGCATCGCGTAGCGTGCCGGGGTCGTCACACGCCATCACATCACATTGTGCGGCGTTCGCGGCGATCACGGCCCTGGCGCCTTGATCGCCCTCGAGCGTCAGCAGGGCAGGCCAGAATGCCCGGCCGATGATCACCGGATGACCTCGCTGTCCGTCATGCGTGGGCAGCGCGATGCGTTGTGGATCGGCCATCTTCGCAAGGTCGCGCAAGGTCTGCGTCTGTATCCAGGGCATGTCTGCCAACAAAACCGCCACCGCGTCGAACGGAGACAACATCAGCGCTTCAATCCCGCTTGCAAGGCTGTGGCCCATGCCCAAGTGCGCGTGCTCGCTGCGAATGACCTGCACGCTGGACGGTATGCCGAGCGCATCTGCATCATCGTCATTGCGTAATACCACCCCAATGTTGCTGAATGCTTTTCTGGCACCCTCCATACTCGCCGTTAACATGGAACGGCCGCAGGGCAGAAGCGCCTGACGTTTGTCGCCCTCGAAGCGGGTGCTGCGGCCCGCCGCGAGAATGAGGGCGAACACTTGGGGAATCGGGCGGTCTATGCTGGTCAATCCGAATCCTTATCAAGAGGTGAGGAAGCAAGGGGTACACGTCTCAGCACTGTCACAGCAGGTTCCTGGCAGTGCGGTGCACGTACAATGCCTCATTTCGCTGCCGGGTCGTTAGTGGCTCGATTCATGTCTTTTGAGGGTTTCTAGTGGACAATCACATCCGCCCGGTCGAATTGGAAAAAGCCTATCGCTTGCTCAACCACGGCCCGACCGTACTGGTGTCCTCCAGTCATGATGGTGTGTACAACGTCATGTCAGCCGCTTGGGCGTGTGCGCTGGACTTCTCGCCACCCAAGGTGACGCTGGTCATCGACAAGATGACCAAAACCCGCACCCTGGTTGAAAAGAGCGGCTATTTTGCGCTGCAGATCCCTAACGTCGATCAACTTAACCTGACGTTTGAAGTCGGCACCCAAAGCCTGGTGTTCGCTCCGGACAAACTCGACAAAGCCGGGGTTGAGCTGTTCCGTATCGAAGATCACGATACACCGCTGGTGGCAGGCTGCTCTGCCTGGCTGATCTGCCAAGTCATTCCGGAGCCACACAACCAGCAGACCTACGACCTGTTCATCGCCGAAGTCGTCGGCGCCTGGGCTGATACTCGTGTGTTCAACGATGGCCACTGGGAGTTTGAAAAAGCCGATCCCAAATGGCGCAGCCTGCATTACATTGCAGGCGGGCATTTCTACACCATTGGTGAGCCTGCCATTGTGGAAACCGACGAGTCATAAGCGCACGTTGTCGAGTGACATCAACGAAAACGGGGAGCTCATGGCTCCCCGTTTTCGCTCAACGACTTCAGATCAGTTGCGATCACGCCAGACGGTTTGCGCGTTGCAGAACTCGCGTACGCCAAAGTGCGACAGCTCTCGCCCGAAGCCGCTTTTCTTCACGCCACCAAAGCTGACGCGCGGGTCCGAAGCGCTGTAGCCGTTGATGAATACGCCACCGGTTTCCAGTTCTTCAGTCAGTTGTTCGGCCAGCTCCAGGTTGCGGGTGTAGACCGTGGCGGTCAGGCCGAACTCGCTGTCATTGGCCAGCTGCAAGGCATGACGGGCGTCACGAGCCGTGATGATAGAGGCCACAGGACCGAACAGTTCCTGCTTGAACGAAGTCATCTGATCGGTCACGCCGCCCAGTATGGTCGGTGCATAGAAGTTGCCCTGGCCTGCAACTTTCTCGCCGCCCAGCAGCAGTGTGGCGCCTTCGGCAAGCGTGTCCTGTACCTGTTCGTCCAGTTCGTCACGCAGATCGAAACGCGCCATCGGGCCTATATAGGTATTGGCAGCCAAAGGATCGCCCATCACCAGTGCCTGCGTTTGTTCGACAAACTTGCGGGTGAAAGCCTCAACCACGCCTGCTTCGATGATCAGACGCTTGGCCGCTGCACAGACTTGTCCGGTGTTCTGGTATCGGCCGATCACGGCGGCTTTTACCGCTTGATCCAGGTCGGCATCGTTGAGCACGATGAACGGGTCGGAGCCCCCCAGTTCCAGAACACATTTTTTCAGCGCAGCGCCGGTCTGAGCGCCGATGGCCATGCCCGCCCGGACGCTGCCGGTCAGCGTGACGGCGGCAATCCGTGGGTCGGCAATGGCTTTTGACACGCCGTCCTGGGTCACGTTGATCACTTCAAACACGCCCTCAGGAAAACCGGCGCGCTTGAACGCATCCTGCATCAGATAGGCACAGCCCATTACGTTGGGTGCGTGCTTGAGCACGTAGGTGTTGCCAGCCAGCAAAGTGGGGACGGCGCCGCGTAGCACCTGCCAGATCGGGAAGTTCCACGGCATGACCGCAAGGATCGGACCGAGCGGGCGGTATTCGATACGGGCCTTGTCGTTTTCGACCTGAGTCGATTCGGCCACCAGCATCGCCGGGCCTTGTGCCGCGTACCAGTCACATAACTGGGCGCATTTTTCGACTTCGCCTTTTGCTTGAGCGATGGGCTTGCCCATTTCATTGCTGATCATGCGTGCAAGGGTGTCAGCCTCGTCGCGCAGGGCCTGGCCCAGGGCGACGATTCGCTGAGCGCGCCCTTCGATGGGCTCGCGTTTCCATTTGACGAAACTGCTTGCCGCACGTGTCAGTGCCTGATCGAGTGCAGCGTCGGTTTCATAGGCGTACTGGCCGATCTGCTCGCCGGTGGCGGGGTTGATCGAGAGCGCGTGGGTGTTGCTGGATAAGGTGGTCATGGCGCCATCCTGTTCAAGTGGGAATGGAACCAGAATATCCGCGTGCAATGCTTTCTAAAACTGAATAATAATGAGCGATATGTTCACGTTTGGAGAATGAGTATGGATCTTGTCCAGCTGGAGATTTTCAAGGCTGTTGCCGAGCACGGCAGCATCAGCGCTGCGGCCCAGCATATTCATCGTGTGCCTTCGAACCTGACCACGCGTATCAAGCAACTCGAAGAAGACCTGGGCGTCGAGCTGTTCATCCGTGAGAAAGCACGCTTGCGGCTGTCACCCGCAGGTTGGAATTTTCTCGATTACACCCGCAGGATTCTTGATCTGGTGCAGGAGGCACGTCTGGCTGTGTCGGGCGAAGAACCGCAAGGACCGTTCTCTCTGGGCTCGCTGGAAAGTACTGCGGCAGTGCGTATTCCCGGTTTGCTTGCGGCGTACAACCAGCAATACGCCAAGGTCGAACTGGACCTGTCGACCGGGCCGTCCGGGACGATGATCGACGGTGTGTTGGCGGGACGCCTGGTAGCTGCCTTCGTGGACGGGCCAGTGCTGCATCCGTCGCTTGAAGGGGTGCCGGTATTCGAGGAAGAGATGGTCATCATCGCGCCGCTGCACCATGCGCCGGTCACACGCGGGCGGGATGTCAGTGGCGAAAGCATTTATGCGTTTCGTCCCAACTGCTCGTATCGGCATCATTTCGAGCGCTGGTTCAGCGAGGATGCGGCCGTGCCAGGCAAGATCCATGAAATGGAGTCTTACCACGGCATGTTGGCCTGTGTCAGCGCCGGGGCGGGCCTGGCGTTAATGCCGCGCAGCATGCTGGAAAGCATGCCGGGCTGCTCTGCCGTCAGTATCTGGCCGTTGTCTGAAGCGTTTCGTTATCTGAATACCTGGTTGATCTGGCGGCGGGGCACCGTTTCACAAAGCCTGACGCGCTTTGTGCAACTGGTTGAAGACCAGATGGCGAACTCCGGGCCATCGCGTGCGCAGCCGCTGAAGAGCGGCTGACACGCTGGCAGGCGCTTATCGAGGCGCTGACACACGCCGGGCAATCGCTGCACCGACTTCCTGAGTTGATCGCTGGCCACCGAGGTCCGGCGTGACATCGCCACTGGCAATCACCTGCTCGATCGCGGTCACGATCTCGTCGTGCGCAGCGGTGAAGCGTGCATCGCCCTGGCCCAGGAATTCCAGCATCAAGGCACCGGACCAGATCATGGCAATCGGGTTGGCGATGTTTTTGCCGAAAATATCCGGAGCGGAGCCGTGTACCGGCTCGAACAGCGAAGGGAAGTTGCGCTCCGGGTTCAGGTTCGCCGAAGGCGCAATGCCGATGGTGCCGGCGCATGCCGGACCCAGGTCGCTGAGGATGTCACCGAACAGATTGGACGCTACGACGACATCAAAGCGTTCCGGTTGCAGCACAAAGCGCGCGCACAGAATGTCGATGTGCTGCTTGTCCCAACTGATCGCTGGATACTGGCTGGCCATGGCCTCGGTGCGTTTGTCCCAGTACGGCATGCTCACTGCCATGCCGTTGGATTTGGTCGCCGATGTCACATGCTTGCGCTCGCGTTTGCTGGCCAGTTCGAAGGCGTATTTGAGGATGCGGTCGACACCACGGCGGGTGAACACCGACTCCTGCAATACGAACTCGTTTTCGGTGTTCTCGAACATGATGCCGCCCAGTGACGAGTACTCACCTTCGGTGTTTTCCCGGACCACGATAAAATCGATGTCGCCTGGCTTGCGGTTGGCCAGCGGGCAGGGAACGCCGGGGAACAGGCGCACCGGGCGAATATTGGCGTACTGGTCGAACTCGCGACGGAATTTAAGCAGCGAGCCCCACAGCGAAATGTGGTCAGGCACTTTGTCCGGCCAGCCCACTGCGCCGAAGAAAATCGAATCGAAGCCTTCTAGCTGCTCGAACCAGTCGTCCGGCATCATCTTGCCGTGCTCCAGGTAATAGTCGCAGCTGGCCCATTCGAAGTATTCGAATTCCAGCTCCAGGCCATGTCGTTCAGCGGCGGCTTGCACCACGCGGACGCCTTCCGGCAACACTTCCAGGCCAATCCCGTCACCGGCGATGGCGGCGATACGCAGTTTCTTGTTGTTCATGGTGGGGCGTTCTCGATGGGTTGCACAGGCTTGCCATGCTATAAGCTCACGAAGCAAAGATAATCAGCCAATTAATGGATTGCAGGAACACGATTCGTGAACAATTACCCAAGCCTTGATGACCTCAACGTGTTCATCCATGTGGCGCGCCGCTCCAGCTTTGTCGGTGCCGCCGGTGAGCTCGGGATGTCTGCGGCCTATGTGAGCAAACGTATTCGTTTGCTGGAACAGAACATGGGCGTCGTGTTGTTGCACCGTTCTACCCGGCAGGTATCGATCACCGAAGATGGCGAGCGGGTGTACGAGTGGGCCAAAGGCATTCTTGAATCGGTGCAGCAAATGGGTGACGAAGTCGCGGCCCTGCATGGCGAGCCGAGCGGGCTGCTACGGGTTGTAAGCAGTCAGGGGTTCGGTCGCCGCTTCGTCGCCCCGGCGCTTTCTGAATTGGCCGTGCGCTATTCACGACTGGATATACGCCTGGATATTCAGGACCGGCTGATTGACCTGATCGAGGAGGGCGTTGATCTGGACATCCGCGTAGGCAACGACATTGCTCCGCACCTGCGTGCCAAACACCTGGCCAGCAACTGGCGAGTGCTGTGCGCCAGCCCCGGCTACCTCGCACAACGCGGCATACCTGTCAGCCTGGCAGAACTCGCCAACCATGATTGTCTGGTGATCAAGGAGCGGGACCGCCCGTTCGGCATCTGGCACCTGCACGGTCCCAGTGGCGCAGAAACGGTGAAGATCACCGGCAGCCTGTCGACCAATCATGGGGAAATCGCACGGCAGTGGTGTCTTGATGGGCGAGGCGTGCTGTTGCGTTCGCTGTGGGACGTGCGCGCCGATCTGGCCGCAGGGCATTTGGTGCACGTATTACCCGAGTATCGTCAGGACGCTGACATCTGGGCGGTGCACACCTCACCCCTGATGAGCTCGGCCAAAGTGCGGGTGACGGTAGAGTTTTTGCGGGAGTTTTTTGCTCAGCATCCCGGAATGTCCGAGGCCTGACGCCGCCAATCCCTTGAGGAAGGGGTCGGCGGCTCGCACTCAATGCGCGCCTGCTGCCTTGTTCAGGTCGCTGTCTGCCCATTCGGTGTAAATACAGGCATCCGCAGCCGCCCAGCGCACGCGCACCGGATCGCCTGCCTTGAGCGGCATGCCGGTCGCCGACAACGCCTTGACAGTCATCGCTGTACCGCCGGATGTCACCACTGAGCAGGTCTGGCTTTCGCCCAGAAACAGTACCTCGGTGACGTTGGCGGTGACTTCGTTCCAGCCCGCGTCCAGTGGGTTGGCCGATGCCTGCTCCACGCTCAGCGCCTGAGCCTTTTCCGGACGAACTATCAGCAACACGTCCTGATCGGTCTTCAGGCCGGTGGTCAGGCGAATGGTCAGCGGCCTGCCCTCGAATGTTGCCACCGCGTTGCCCTGCGCCTTGAGCCGGAGAAAGTTGGAGTTGCCGAGAAACGAGGCGACAAAAGCGTTTGGCGGGTTCTGATACAAGTCGTAACCCGAACCCAGCCCAACGATCTTGCCGTGGCTGAAGATCGCAATACGCTGCGACAGGCGCATGGCTTCTTCCTGATCGTGGGTCACATAGACGATGGTAATGCCCAGTCGTCTGTGCAACTGACGCAGCTCGTCCTGAAGGTCTTCGCGCAGTTTTTTATCAAGCGCGCCCAGTGGTTCGTCCATCAGCAGAATGCGTGGCTCATAGACCAGCGCCCGGGCAATAGCAACCCGCTGTTGCTGGCCGCCAGACAGTTGTGAAGGGCGGCGGTGCGCGAACGCTTCCAGTTGCACCAGCTTGAGCATTGCGTCGACTCGCTTTTCCCGCTCGGCCGCAGGCAGTTTGCGAATCGCCAGCGGGAAGGCAATGTTGTCGCGCACCGACAAATGCGGGAACAGCGAATAGCGCTGAAACACCATGCCGATGTCCCGTTTGTGCGGCGGCACATTCACCAGTGACTTGCCGTTGACCAGGATTTCGCCTGAGCTGGGTGTCTCGAAGCCGGCGAGCATCGACAGTGTGGTGCTCTTGCCCGAGCCGCTGGAGCCCAGAAACGTGAGAAACTCACCGTTCTGGATGTCCAGCGAAATGTCGTCGACGGCAGCAAAATCACCGTAATGCTTGTTGAGGTTGCAGAGGCTGACCAGAGGCTTCTGGTCGGCGTGTGCGGGGTCTTTGATCACGGCACTCATGAGGTACTCCTGGCTTCGTTGCGGCGGCGCAGGCCAGCGGCGATGAACATGATCATTACCGACAGGGCGATCAGCAGCGTCGAGGCGACGGCGATCACAGGTGTCAGGTCCTGGCGCAACGTGGTCCACATTTTGACGGGTAGGGTTTGCAGGGTCGGGCTGGCCATCATCACGCTCAGCACCACTTCGTCCCACGACACCAGGAACGCGAACAGCGCACCGGCCATCATGCCGGGACGAATGCCGGGGAAGGTCACTTTGTAAATGGCCTGCAGACGCGATGCGCCACAGATCACCGCTGCATCCTCAATCGACTGATCGAACAGCTTCAGCGAGTTGATGATCGAGATGATGGTAAAGGGCAGGGCGACAATTACGTGGCTGACCACGAAGGAAAACAGCGTGCCGGTGTACCCGAGCTTGAGGAACAGCGCGTACACCGCCACGGCGATGATCACCAAAGGAACGATCATCGGCAGGGTGAAGATGCCGTACAGCAGGTCACGACCAGGAAAACGGCCGCGAACCAGGGCAAAAGCAGTCGGCAGGCCCAGCGCCACGGCGCTGATGGTGGTCAGAATGGCGACCTTGAAGCTGGATGCCGCAGCGGCCATCCACTCGGGGTTTGAGAAAAACTGCTGATACCACTTGAGCGTCCAGCCCGGCGGCGGAAACATCAGCCACTGGGAGGAGCCGAAAGACAGCAGGACGATAAACAGGATCGGCAACAGCAGGAACAGTGCGATCAGGCCCGTGGTCAGGTAAAGACCTGTTCGCAATCCTGGGCTCATGGCATTGGGTGTCAGGAGCATGGCGGCTTACCTCGCATTACTGGCGCCGACCGGGGATTCCGGTTGGAGCTTCAGGTAGAAGTAGAACAGCACCAGGGTGATCAGGATCAGCAGCGCTGCAGCGGCGCTGGCCAGGCCCCAGTTGAGGAACGACTGCACCTGCTGGACGATGAACTCAGGCAGCATCATGTTCTGCGCCCCACCGAGCAGTGCCGGGGTGACGTAGTAACCGAGCGACATGACAAACACCATCAGACCACCGGAGAACAGCCCCGGACGGCACAGCGGCAGGAATACCCTGAAAAAGTTGGTCCATGGACTTGCACCGCAGATCGAACCGGCCTGCAACACCATCGGGTCGATGGCCTGCATGGTCGCCTGCAGGGGCAGCACGATGAACGGGATCATGATGTAGCTCATCCCGATCACCACGCCTGTCAGGTTATGAACCATTTCCAGTGGCTGATCGATGATGCCCATCGCCATCAGACACCTGTTGATGACCCCGGATGCCTGCAACAGCACCAGCCAGGAATAAGTGCGCGCCAACAGACTGGTCCACATCGACAGCAGCACGATGTTGAAAATCCAGCGGCCCCAGCCACGCGGTACCAAGGTAATCACCCAGGCCAGCGGGAAGCCCAGCAACAGGCTGAACAGCGTGACCAGGCCCGCGACCGAAAAGGTATTGAGCAACACCCGCGAATACGCCGAGTTGGCGAACAGTTGCTCGTAGTTGCCAAGGCCCGGTGTGGGCTCCAGTACGCCGCGCAGCAACAGGCCGATCAAGGGTGCGAAGAAGAACAGACCCAGGAAGATCAGCGCCGGAAGCAGATTACGACTGCCACGCCAGCGCTGGGCAAGGGAGGTGGAGGGCTGCATGGTCGCCGCCTTTTTGATAGCCGCACCGGCGGTGCTGGACGCACCCCCGGCCGGGTTGGAAGGTCGGGTAACCGCAGCCGTCATTTTTACTTGACCAGCCATTCGTTCCACCGTGTCGCAATGTCCGGACCGTTCTTGGCCCAGTATGCGAAGTCGAGAGTGATCTGGTCCGGGGCATAGGCGGTCGGCAGGTTTTTCGCCAGCGTTGAGTCCAGGCGTGCCACGCTGTCGAGGTTTACCGGGGCGTAGGCGCTCAGGTTGGAGAAGTCAGCCTGACCGCGTGGGCTGGTTGCTTCGGCAATGAACTTCATTGCGGCATCCTTGTTCCTGGCGCCTTTTGGCACTACCAGGAAGTCGGCCATAACCAGATTCTGCTTCCAGCTCACACCCACCGGGGCGCCATCCTGTTGAAGGGCGTAGACGCGGCCGTTCCACATCTGGCCCATGACGGCTTCGCCGGACGCGAGCAACTGTTGCGACTGGGCACCGCCGCCCCACCAGACGATGTCTTTCTTGATGGTGTCGAGCTTCTTGAAGGCGCGGTCCAGGTCGAGAGGGTAGAGCTTGTCGGCTGCGACACCATCGGCGAGCAGAGCCAGCTCAAGCACGCCTGGGCTCGGCCATTTGTACATTGCACGTTTGCCAGGGTAGGTCTTGGTGTCGAACATGGCTGCCCAGTCGACCGGCGGTTTGGCGCCAACCTTGCCTACGTTGTAGCCCAGCACGAAGGAGAAGAAGAACGAACCGGCGCCGTGGTCGGACACAAAGCGCGGGTCGATTCTGTCGCGCTTGATGGTATTGAAATCCAGAGGCTCCAGCAGGCCTTCGGCAGCGGCGCGCAGGGCGAAGTCGGCTTCGACATCAACGACGTCCCACTGCACGTTGCCGCTTTCAACCATGGCCTTGAGTTTGCCGTAGTCAGTCGGGCCGTCCTGCACGACGGTGATGCCGCTGGATTTGGTGAACGGAGCCGCCCACGCCTGTTTCTGGGCGTCCTGTGTGGAGCCACCCCAGCTTACGAAGTTGACGCTTTCGGCGGCCATGGCGGCTGCACTTGAAAGGGCCAGAACGCCAGCCGCCAGGACTGCCGTTGCACGTTTGTTCAACACCATTTTCACGCCCTCATTTGTTGTGTTTTGAGCGGGCTTTTCTTGCCCGCGTATTCGGGAGCAGTAGGTCCAGAGGACCGTTGAAACTGGCGACCTGTCAGGGCTTTTATTGGGCTGTCCCAGAGCGGGGGCGCCTGACAAAACAATCGGTCTACGGGATATCATATTATGGTATTCCAAACTTTGTGCAAGCACTTTGCCCTTTCGAAACGCTCGGATTCGGCGTTTTTAATCGATCTCAGTGGGATGCCCAAAGCCTGCGGCTTGTGACTCATGGCTGATATTCACCAGCGCTGCGCGGGCGTTATCCAGGAAACGGAATGCTTTCAACGACTTCCAGATCGTAGCCGGTGAGACCTGCATATTTGAGCGGTGGGCCCAGATGGCGCAACTTCCCGACACCGAGGTTTTGCAGGATCTGCGCGCCGGTCCCCACTTCGGAATAGATGCGTGACTGGGAGCGGGTGTACTGTCGCGGTGGCTGGGTAAGCTGAGGGATACGCTCCAGCAAGGCCTGAGATGACTCGTGGTTGGCCAGTACCACGACTACGCCATGACCTTCTTCCGCGACTCTTTGCAGGGCCGCCCACAGCGTCCAGTTGGCAGGCCCGGTGTATTCGGCCCCCACCAGATCACGCGGTGGATCGACCACATGGACACGCACCAGTGTCGGGAAATCGGGCTTGATGTCGCCCATCACCATGGCCATGTGTACGCCACCCTCGATGCGGTCTTCGTAGCTGAACAGGCGGAACGTGCCGTGCACGGTGGGCAGATCGCGCTCGCCGATCCTGACGATCGTGTGTTCGGTACTCAGTCGGTAATGGATCAGGTCGGCGATGGTGCCGATGCGTATCCCGTGCTTGTTGGCGAACCTTATCAAGTCATCGCGCCTGGCCATCGTGCCGTCATCATTCATGACCTCAACAATCACCGAAGCGGGCGTCAAACCGGCGAGACGACCCAGGTCACAGCCGGCTTCAGTGTGACCAGCGCGGGTCAATACGCCGCCTTCGCGGGCGCGCAACGGGAATATATGGCCCGGTTGTACCAGGTCTTCCGGCGCCGCAGCCGGGTGGACAGCCGCCTGAACCGTTCGGCAACGGTCGGCGGCGCTGATACCGGTAGTGACGCCGGTTGTCGCCTCTATAGACACGGTGAAGGCTGTTGCGAACACGCTGCCATTGCTGGGAACCATCTGCTCAAGCCCCAGACGCTGACAATGCTCATCGGTCAGCGTCAGGCAAATCAGGCCGCGTGCTTCGCGGGCCATGAAGCTGATTGCCTCAGGCGTGCAGCAATCCGCTGCAAGCAACAGATCGCCTTCGTTTTCCCGGTCTTCGTCATCGACCAGCAGGACCATCTTGCCTTGCCGGAAGTCATCAATGATGTCTTCGATACGATCGAATGCCATGCTCGGATCTCGGTGTTATGGATGAATGAATCGTGGTATACCATAAGACAGAATATTTCACAGATTCCCTATCAATGAAACAGTGAGATCACGATGAAGGCTTATTGGATTGCGCACGTCGACGTGACTGACCCTGAGCAGTACAGTCAATATACCCAGCGAGCGCCAGCGGCGTTCCAACTATTTGGTGGCAAATTCATGGCGCGGGGCGGCCGCTCCGACGCCTTGGAAGGGCGGGCTACTCCGCAGCGTACCGTCGTCATTGAGTTCGAGTCTTACGAGCAGGCGGTCGCCTGTTATCAATCGGCTGAGTATCAGCAGGCAATGAGTTACCGGCAGGGCGCTGCAAGGGCAGAAATCGTCATTGTCGAAGGGTTTGCGGGCAACTGACGGTTGCGCACCGCTTTATCGAATGAAGTGCACCTTGCCGGTGTCGTCATTGCCGATGTAGATCCCGTAAACGCCCGCCTGACGCTCTTCGATATAGCGCTCGAGAATCTGGCGGATGGCGGGGTAGTAAATGCTGTCCCAGGGAATGTCTTCGGGGGCGAAGAACTTGTAGTCCAGGGTTTCCGGGCCGAACTGGCCGGTAATCTCGATCGCAACGGCGCGAAAGACGATGTACACCTCGCTGATCTGCGGCACGCTGAAAATGGAATAGGGCGAGATGATCTCGGCGCGCACGCCGCTTTCTTCCCAGACTTCGCGCAGGGCCGCCTGCTCGGTAGTCTCACCTCCTTCCATGAACCCGGCAGGCAAAGTCCAGGTGCCAGGGCGAGGCGGGATCGCACGCTGGCACAGCAGGTATTTGCCCTCCTGCTCGATGATGCAGCCGGCGATGATCTTGGGGTTGATGTAGTGAATGTAGTCACAACCTGCGCACATCCACCGCGTATGCGTATCGCCTGGCGGAACGCGCTGACCGAGTTCGGCACTGCCGCATTGCGGGCAAAAACGCGGTGGACGTGTGCCCATGTCAGCGGCCCATACGGGGTTCTTTGAGCGCGACCGGCGCCACGATATCGCGCACTTTTGCGTCGTCGTCCTGCTTGGACTTCAGATACTGCAACGCCACGTGAGCCGCCTTGCGCACATGATCGACACACGCCTGGTGTGCGGCCAGTGGATCGCCGCTCTTGATGGCTTCTACCATCAGCTCCATTTCCTTGTTACTGGCTTCGCGGCGGTTTTCCTGGGAAACCGACGTGGCGCGCAGGTAACTGATCCGTGCTTGCAACTGGCGCAGTTGAGTCGCAGCAACATGGTTGCCCGAGCCTTCGAGCAGCACGTCATAAAACCCCTGAACCGAATCGATGACCTGCTGCAACTCACCTTCCTTGAGTGACTTGCGATTGTCTTCCAGGGCTTTTTCCAACGCACGAATGTCCTTGGGTTTGGCACGCAAGGTGAACAATTGAACGATCAACCCTTCCAGCACGCAGCGCAGCTCATAGATGTCGCAGGCGTCCGCCAGGGTGATAATGGCGACCCTTGGCCCTTTTGCGTCAGCAAATTCGACCAGGCCTTCAGACTCGAGGTGGCGGAGTGCTTCGCGAACCGACGTGCGACTGACGCCGAGTCGATCGCACAGGTCCCGCTCGACAAGCCGATCCCCTGGCAGCAGCTGAAAATTCATGATCGCACTGCGCAGTTTGTCGAGCACGATCTCGCGCAGAGTCACGGGGTTGCGGTTGACCTTGAAGTTGTCGTCGAGTGGCAGGCGTTTCATCAGGTGCGCTCAGAGTAGGCTGTCAAAGTGGAAAAACGTGGCCCCGGCAAAGGGCCTCGCTCATGTCGGCAACCCGCTGTCGAGGCGGGCTACAGCATGGCCCGGACGATTGAATCCGGGTCGCGGCCGAGTTTATCACGCCGTTGCCCGCAACCAACAAAACGCCCCTGACGTTGTCAGACCAGCGCTGGCAGCGCGCCCATCTTGCCTCGGTGATAGACCATGGGTGTCACAGGAATCGCAGGCAATATCAGATTTTTTACCGCACCGACGATGATCGCGTGGTCACCACCGTCGTATTCGCGCCACAGCTCACATTCGATGATAGCCGTCGCCTTGCTGAGCAGCGGGTTGCCCAGTTCGCTCAGGTGCCACTCGATGCCTTTGGTCTTGTCCTTGCCTTTGCTGGCAAAGGCATAAGCCTCGGGCTGTTGCTCCGCAGAGAGCAGATGAATCGCGAACTTCTTGCTGTCGCGCAGCACAGGGTAGGTGTCCGACGCATAGTTGGGGCAGAACAGCACCAGCGCAGGGTCAATGGACAGGGCGCTGAAGGCGCTGGCGGTGATGCCGACCAGATTGCCCTCAGGGTCCAGCGTGGTGACTATCGTCACGCCTGATGGGAAAGACGCCATCACTTCTTTGTAGATACCGGGTTCGATCATCGCAGCAGCCTCGTTAACGCATGACAAATGGATCAGGCATGGGCGCCTGCGAAAGGTTGATCCATACCGTTTTCAGCTCGGTATAGGCCAGCACGGAGTCTATCCCGCTCTCACGGCCGTAGCCGCTGTTTTTGAAACCACCGATAGGCGCCATTGCTGAAACGGCACGGTAGGTGTTGACCCAGATAATACCGGAGCGGATGTCACGCGCCAGACGGTGCGCGCGACCCAGGTCACGGGTCCAGATTCCAGCAGCCAGCCCGAACTGGGAGTCGTTGGCAATCGCCAACGCTTCTGCCTCATCCTTGAACCGAATCACCGAGGCCACCGGACCAAAGACTTCTTCCTGCATTATTTTCATCGAGTTGTGGTCGCATTCGAACAGGGTTGGCTCATAAAACCAACCCTCGCCGGCCATAGAAGGGCGTTTGCCGCCCAGGCGAAGACGCGCACCTTCGGCCAGTGCATCGGCCACCAGACCTTCGACAACGGCTAGCTGCTGCGCCGTAGCCATGGGGCCCATCTCGGTGCTTTCGTCCTGCGGATTGCCAATGCGGATTCGGCTGGCGCGCTCGACCAGTCTTTCGACGAAGGTATCGTAGATTTCGTCCTGAACCAGCAGCCGCGAGCCCGACACGCAGCTTTGGCCCGACGCGGCATAAATGCCTGCCACGGCACCGTTGATGGCGCTGTCCAGGTCGGCATCGGCAAAGATGATGTTGGGAGACTTGCCGCCCAGTTCCAGTGACAGCTTGGCGAAGTTTTCCGCACTGCTGCGCACCACATGCCTGGCCGTTGCTGCGCCGCCAGTAAAGGCGATCTTGCGCACCAGCGGATGGCGGGTGAGCGCCGCTCCTGTAGTCGGGCCGTAGCCGGTGATGACGTTGACCACACCCGCTGGAATGCCAGCCTCAAGTGCGAGTCGGGCCAGTTCCAGCACCGTCGCGGAAGCGTGTTCTGAAGGCTTGAGGACGATGGTGTTACCGGCGGCAAGCGCTGGGGCGAGCTTGATAGCGGTCAGATACAGCGGACTGTTCCAGGGAATGATACCGGCCACCACGCCCATCGGCTCGTGCACCGTGTAGGCAAACAGATCCGGTTTGTCGAGGGGCAGGGTGCCGCCTTCCAGCTTGTCGGCAAGACCTGCGGTGTAATGGAAGAACTCTGGCAGGTAGCTGACCTGACCGCGGGTTTCACGAATCAGTTTGCCGTTGTCACGGCTTTCCAGCTGGGCCAGTTGTTCCTTGTTATCGGCAATCAGATCGCCCAGCCTGCGCAGCAATTTGCCTCGGGCAGTGGCTGTAAGACCGCGCCATGCCGGGCTTTCGAAAGCGCGTTGAGCGGCCTGTACGGCACGCTCCACGTCGTCTTCGCCCGCGTCGGGTAACTGCGCCCAGGGCTGCGCCAGCGCCGGGTTCAGACTGTCAAAGGTCTTGCCTGACAGCGCATCGACCCATTGGCCGTCGATGCACATCTGGAAGCGGGTAAGGCTCATGCAACAATCCCTTTCATCGAGTTGTGAACAGCTGCTGACTTGTCGAGAAAGTTCAGCAGCACCTGATTCACCAGCCGTGGCGATTCAACCGGCATCATATGACGCTGATCGGGCAGAATCGCGACTTCCGCCCCTTTGATGCGCATCGCCAGTTCGCGGGCCATTTCTGGCGTTGAGCCAGGGTCCAGCTCGCCGG
The DNA here is from genome assembly GCF_021147775.1 of Pseudomonas californiensis. Taxonomy (GTDB): domain Bacteria; phylum Pseudomonadota; class Gammaproteobacteria; order Pseudomonadales; family Pseudomonadaceae; genus Aquipseudomonas; species Aquipseudomonas californiensis. Next base: position 118,178 of record NZ_JAGTPK010000011.1, on the reverse strand, counting down.
TAGCAATGAGCGTCGGTGCGCGAATATCGCCCAGATCCTCGGCGCGGTACATGTCCTGCGTCGCGAACAGCTTGTAGGTGGTCAAGTAACCCTGCGGGTCGTTGCTGGCCAGATTCTGCCGAATGGCAGCGATCTGTGCAGGGTTGGCCGCCTGGTACTCGCGGCTGAACCAGCGCGACAGCGCTTCGCCTGCATTGGCGTCCGGACCGTGTTCGGCCGCCTGGCTGGTGCGCGCGATGACGCCGGCTCGCTGTTCGGGGCTGCGATTGAACACGCTGTTGAGAATTACCAGGCCGGACAGGCGTTCCGGGAACTGCAAGGCAAACGCCCTGGCGACCAAACCGCCCATCGAGAAGCCGATGACGCTGGCCTGGGTAAGCCCCAGATGGTCCAGCAATTCGTAAAGTTGTTGCGCATAACCGGGCAGCCCGGTTTCGGGGTCGGGTCGAGGGCTGGCACCATGCCCCAGCATGTCATAGGCGATGACCTGGTAGTGCGATGCCAGCCCAACGATCTGGCCGCCCCACATCTCTTTGTTCAGGCCCACCCCGTGAATCAACACCACAGGGTGGCCTTGGCCGGTGGCCAGATAACTGGTCCCGGCCGGGGTGCGTTCAGCGGTGAGCTGACTCATGGATCGCTCCTGCGCAGACGTGAACATGATCGGATCACTGCGCCTTTTCGGCGGCCAGTTCTTCCAGGTCGATATAGCGGTTGCCGATGCGCGGGTGCAGACGTCCACCGTTTGCAGCACCCAGCACCACAACGATCTCGTCGGCACGCGGCGAGTCTTCGATGTGCATTTCCAGGGTGATGTAGTGCGAGCGCAGGCCTTCGTCATCCTTGTGCATCATCGGAATCTGGATGGAGGTACCCGGGCCGCCGCGCTTGTTGGTAAAACTCAGGTAGCTCTTGGCCTTGACTGCTTCGCGGTAATGATTGCCGAAGCGCAGGGTGTGGATCACGGCAGAGGCGTGTTCGATCTCGCCATCTGCACCGACCACGGCAGCTTTACCGTAGGCCTCGATCTTGTCCGCACCGCCAATCGCGTCAGTGAGTTGCTTGACCATCAGCTCACCCAGATCCGAGCAATTGGCGCGGATCTCAGGCTTGAGGTCTTCGATGAAGCCACGACCGAGCCAAGGATTCTTGATCACCACGGCCAGGCCTACCATGGTCACAGGCTTGTCGGTCGCTTTGTCGCCTTCAATGAAGGTTTCTTCGGTGTAATTGACTATTTTGCGGATATCAAAGCTCATGCAGGACTCCTGAATCAAGCGCAGTTGTATTTCGTATGATGGTATACCATAAGACTGGGCGTGCATATGCTTTATTCGTGCGCTCGTTCAGGGGCTACACGACCGCCCTGTGCGTGGAAAACATCGGGCCAGACCGCTTCGCTTGCTGGTGAACGATCACGACCATTCGTCAGGTGTGCGGGCAATCACTTTGAACATGGCTGCTTCTGTCGTGACAGAAATACGGTGAGCCGCAGCGTGCTCACGTTTTTTTTCACTGTCTGGAGAGCCATGAATGAAAGCCATCGTCTACAACGGTCCGCGTGACGTCAGCGTTCAAAACGTACCGGATGCGAAGATAGAGAAGCCGACAGACGCTCTTGTCCGGGTGACCACTACCAATATCTGCGGTTCGGATCTGCACATGTACGAAGGCCGTACATCGTTTGAAACCGGGCGCATTTTCGGCCACGAAAACATGGGCGAAGTCATTGAGGTCGGCGCGGGCGTTGACCGCATCAAGGTCGGCGACCGGGTCTGCCTGCCGTTCAATATCGGCTGCGGTTTCTGCGAAAACTGCGAAAAAGGCCTGACCGGTTACTGCCTGACCGCCAACCCGGGGAGCGCCGGTGCTGCCTATGGTTTTGCCGACATGGGCAGCCATGAAGGCGGACAGGCCGAACTGCTGCGCGTGCCCTATGCGGACTTCAACTGCCTGCTGCTTCCCGAGGACGCCGTCGAACGCGAAGACGACTATGTGATGCTGTCAGACATCTTTCCGACTGGCTGGCATGCCACTGAGCTTTCGGGTTTGCTGCCGGGCGAAAGCGTTGCGATTTACGGAGCCGGGCCAGTCGGTCTGATGGCTGCGCACTCCGCCATGATCAAGGGTGCCTCGCAGGTATTTGTCGTCGACAGCCACCCGGATCGTCTGGCGCTGGCAGAGAAGATGGGTGCGACGCCGATCAATTCCGTGGAGCAGGGCGCCGTGGATCAGATCCTCAACCTCACGAATGGCAAAGGCACCGACCGGGGCTGTGAATGCGTGGGTTATCAGTGCTGTGATCGTCATGGCAAAGAGGCTAACCATCTGACCATGAACAACCTGGTGGCATCGACCAAACCGACCGGCGGAATCGGCGTCGTGGGCGTGTTCGTGCCGCAGGATCCGGGCGCTCAGAACGAACTGGCCAAAGAGGGCAAGATGGCCTTCGATTTCGGCGCTTTCTGGTTCAAGGGTCAGCAGATTCGCACCGGGCAAGCCAACGTCAAAGCCTACAACCGTCGCTTGGCCGAACTGATCCATCATGGTCGAGCGACGCCCTCCCAGATTATTTCCCACCGCTTGAAACTGTCTGAAGGCCCTTCGGCTTACCAGCATTTCGACGCCCGTGATGATGGCTGGACCAAAGTGGTTCTCAAGCCAGCTGCCTGACGCCGTGGCGCGTCAATCAACCTCTGCCGCGCCTGGTCAGGCGTGGGCGAGAGTCGTCAATCTCAAGGAGATCTTCAAATGAAACAAGAGTATCCAACACCACCGTTCCCCAAGCAGCCTCAATCTGTCCCCGGCTCTCAAGCCAAAATGGACCCGTACCCGGATTGTGGTGAGCAGAGCTACACCGGCTCTGGACGTCTCAAGGACAAGATCGCGCTGGTTACCGGTGCTGACAGCGGTATCGGTCGCGCGGTGGCTATTGCGTTTGCCCGCGAAGGTGCGCAGGTCGCGATTTCCTACCTGAATGAGCACGACGACGCCAAGGAGACGGCGCGTTGGGTAGAAGAGGCCGGTCGCAAATGCCTGCTGCTGCCAGGCGATCTGGCGCAACGTCAACAGTGTGAAGACATCGTCAGCAAGACGGTCGAGGAATTCGGTCGCATTGATGTGCTGGTCAACAATGCCGCCTTTCAGATGAGCCACGAGACCCTTGAGGAGATCACGGACGAAGAGTGGGTAAAGACGTTCGATACCAACATCACGTCGATGTTTCGTATCTGCAAGGCCGCGGTTCCGCACATGGCCAAGGGCAGCTCGATCATCAATACCAGCTCGGTCAACTCCGACATGCCCAAGGCCACATTGCTGCCGTATGCCACCACCAAGGGCGCGATTGCCAACTTTACCGGCGGTCTTGCGCAATTGCTGGGCCCCAAGGGTATTCGCGTAAACAGCGTCGCGCCCGGTCCGATCTGGACGCCTCTGATTCCATCGACCATGTCGCCTGAGGAAGTCGAAAGCTTCGGCAGTCAGACGCCACTGGGTCGCCCTGGCCAACCGGTCGAAGTGTCGCCTATCTACGTGCTGCTGGCGTCCGATGAGGGCAGTTATATTTCCGGCGAGCGATACGGCGTGACCGGCGGTAAACCGATTCTGTAAATCCTGTGAGTGCGGTGCCTGTTCCGGGCACCGCCTCGGTATTCACTTCATTGAAATCAAAGGAAATTTCACAAACCGTCGGATGTCTATGCAGTAACACTTGATGTCAGGCAGGTCCTCATGAAATTTTCAAAATTTGCACAATCCCTTTCCAAATGGGCAGGCAGCCCCGGCACATTCGCCGTCGCCGTTGTCCTTATCGGGGTCTGGGCCAGCACCGGCCCATGGTTCCATTACAACGACACCTGGCAGTTGATCATCAACACGTCGACGACGATCATTACGTTTCTGATGGTGTTCCTGACTCAGAACACTCAGAACCGTGACAACGATGTGCTGCACCTCAAGGTGGATGAATTGCTGCGAGTCACCAAGGATGCGCAGAACGCACTGTTAAGCCTGGACAATCTTGATCAGAAAGAGCTCCGGGCGCTGCGCAAGAAATACAAGGCCATGGGTGACCAGCAGGCGCTTGCACCACTACCGATCCTGCCTGATTCAAACTGAATGACTTGAATCCTCGTTTATCGACCCGATATTCATAAAGTCCCATGAGTATGGCCACCTTGAAGGCTCATGCCTTTGTTGCCGTTTGACCCGTATTTGCATCGTCTCAAGAGCACCAATCGGCCGCTGTCGATGAGGTCGCTTGACCAATACGGGTATACGCCCCTAAATTCTGGGCAGTTTTGGCTCTGGGCAGTTTTTGAGCGAATCTCACGCTCCCTTGCAACGACCTATGGAGAGTTGCCATGTACCCCGACGTACAGCTTTATATTGACGGCCAATGGCGCGCGAGTCGCGACGGCCGTACCTTGCCGGTCATCGATCCCGCCACCGGTGAGTCGATCGGCACTGTCGCTCACGCAAGTAATCCCGATCTGGACGAAGCGCTGGCTGCTGCCGAGCGCGGCTTCGCGACCTGGCGCGCCACGTCCGCCTATGACCGTTACAAAATCATGCAGAAAGCGGCTGCGCTGGTTCGCGAACGGGCCGACAGCATCGCGCGCATCATGACCCAAGAGCAGGGCAAGCCTTTGGCGGAAGCACGCATGGAAGCCATGTCTGCAGCCGATATCATCGAATGGCTGGCTGAAGAGGGCCGTCGCAGCTACGGGCGTATCGTGCCGTCGCGCGGCGTTTCCATCGAGCAGAAAGTCATCAAGGAGCCAGTAGGTCCGGTGGCGGCGTTCACGCCCTGGAACTTCCCGATCAACCAGGTGGTGCGCAAGTTGTCTTCTGCGCTGGCTGCCGGTTGCTCGATCATCGTCAAGGCCCCGGAAGAAACCCCGGCGTCGCCTGCCGAACTGATTCGCGCCTTCGCTGACGCCGGTGTGCCAGCGGGCGTGATCGGTCTGGTGTATGGCATTCCGGCGGAAATCTCCAATTACCTGATTCCGCATCCGGTCATCCGCAAAGTGACATTCACCGGCTCCACGCCGGTCGGCAAGCAGTTGGCTGCGCTGGCCGGTCAGCACATGAAGCGCGCGACCATGGAGTTGGGCGGTCATGCGCCGGCCCTGGTATTCGAAGACGCTGACATTGATCTGGCTGCTCGTGTTCTGGCAACCGCCAAGTTCCGCAATGCCGGGCAAGTCTGTGTATCACCCACGCGGATACTGGTGCAGCGCAATGTGCTGGAAGCCTTCACCGAAAAATTCGTCGGCCTGACCCGTGAGATTAAAGTGGGCAATGGTCTGGAAGCAGGCACAACCATGGGGCCGGTCGCCAACGAACGCCGAATTCCTGCGCTTGTGGATCTGGTCGACGATGCGGTTCGCGCTGGTGCTACCTTGTCAGCGGGCGGCAAGGCCATTGATGGCCCTGGTTATTTCTTCGAACCCACTGTGTTGAGCGGGCTGACCCGTGACATGCGCATCATGAACGAAGAGCCGTTCGGCCCTGTTGCGCTGCTGGTGCCATTCGATACCGTCGAGGAGGCAATTGCCGAGTCCAACCGTGTCCCGTTCGGTCTTGCATCCTATGCGTTTACCACATCGATGAAGACTGCTCAGGCACTGAGTACCTACATCGAAGCGGGCATGCTGTCGATCAACCATCAGGGTATTGGCCTGCCAGAAATCCCGTTCGGCGGTATCAAGGACTCCGGCTACGGCTCGGAGGGTGGTACAGAGGCCATCGAGGCTTATCTGAACACCAAGCTGGTCACTCAGTACAACTGATTGTCGGAAGGTAAAATAAAACGGTCGCCCTGTTTGCACAGGCCGACCGTTTTTGGTTTGTAGCATCATTCATACGGCAGGTGATCAGTCGCGGGCCTGGATCCCGGTCTGCTTCATGACCAGATTCTTCTCTTTCTTGTACTGCAAAGCCACTTCTGGCGCCGGGCCGCTCTGGCCGGTTTCCATCCATTTGCGCAGACGGCTGGCGTCGGCGAAATGGGTGTATTTGCCGAATGCATCCAGAATCACCACGGAAACCGGACGGTTGGCCATGGTGGTCAACAGCACCAGGCAATGGCCAGCCTGGTTGGTGAAGCCGGTCTTGGTCAGCTTGATGTCCCAGTTTTCCTTGCGTACCAGATGGTCCGTGTTGCTGAAGCCCAGGCTGTAGGTGGGTTTGCGGAAGGTCACTGTCTTTTGCTCAGTGGTGCTCAGTTCGCTCAGCATCGGGTACTTGCGTGCCGCCATCACCAGCTTTGTCAGGTCCCTCGCCGTCGAAACGTTATACACCGACAAGCCGGTCGGCTCGACGTAAGCGGTGTGTTTCATGCCCAATGCCTTGGCTTTGGCGTTCATCGCCAGAATGAACGCCGGATAACCGCCTGGATAGCTGTGTGCCAGACTGGCCGCAGCCCGATTTTCCGAGGACATCAGGGTGATCAGCAGCATGTCCCTGCGGCTCAGTTCGCTGCCCAGTTTGACCCGGGAAAACACGCCTTTCATTTCCGGAGTCTGGGATATATTGACCGGGATGATTTCGTCCATCGATTGTTTGGCGTCCAGCACAACCATGCCTGTCATCAGCTTGGTGACTGAAGCGATTGGCACGATCACATCCGGGTTGCTCGAATACAGGACTTTGTCAGTCTGCAAATCAATGACCATGGCGCTGCCGGACGCAAGATGCAGATTGGACGGGTCACGGTTCAGAGCGGCGGTTTCGTTTGCCAGAACAGAGGTAGAAAATGCTGGACCTGTAAGTACACATAATAGGCCCAGTAGAGGCAGACGGATTTTCAAGAGCAAGGCTCACTCGATAAAGTGTGTTAACGGAAGGAACAAGAAAAAACGCTGCATTTTAGGAGCAGAGTTTCGTTAATGTCGATGGGCGCTGTAGGGCGTTTCGCTAATACTGCTCGAAAACAGGATCTTGTTAAGTTGCCGTTAAGTAGCAAGCGCGCACAAAAGAGGCTGCACCTTGAATTTTCATGGTGTCTGAAGCCTGCACCGATTAGCATTCCCGGCTACGTAGGTCATGGGTTCAAGGAGTCATGCAATGCTCAAGGGGTTTATCGGCAGGGATTACGTTGTACTGGTAATCGTCGCTTCTCTGGTTGCCGTACTGCTGCTGGGCGCAGGCTTCGTGTCGCGTCCCGCTGACTGGGCGGGCTGGATGCAGGCGATTGGGCTGATTGTCGGCATCATGGTGGCCGTTGCGGTACCGGCCATTCAACGCAAGCAGGATGCGGAGCAGAACCGCAAACAGATCCGCGACAGGGAAGTAGGCTATGCGCGTCGCATGCAGTATCTGTGTGGCGAACTGAGCGAAGTTCAGGCCCGCACGCAGTTGAACCTCACGCACTTGCGAGCCAGCGACCGGCACAGTCTGAAATACACGCTGCAGGATTATCTGCACCGGCTGTTCGAGTCCCACAAGCAGGATCTCAACGATGACCGGGTGGTACTGGCTTTCGAACTGCGTCAGGTGGCCAACGACCTGATCGACGAATTGGACAGTGGGCGTACCGACCGGGTGGTGTTCATGGCGCTGGAAAAACGCCTGCAAAAGCTCACCCATCGCTGCCAGGTCAACGCGGCCATGGCCGAACGTGCCTGAGACCGAAGACCGAAGCCGATAAATCAGGGCAAAAAAAACCGCATCGAAGGATGCGGTCAACGGAGTGCGGAGCAACGCACGAGTCTCACGAAAATCGGGGATGAAAGTGGTCAACTGTTGAGCGAATGATTTTCCAGTTTCTCGGAAAGCGCCTGAGCCAGCGGCAGAGAAGCGAACGGACCGCTGACGGGTTCGCCATCCTGTATCAGGTACCAGCAGGCCAACAGCCCGCGTTCCCTGAGTGGGGCCGGAACAGCGCTGCCGACTACGGACATGATTTGAACCTTGTTCATGATTAACCTCCACCAATCTATGTCGCCACTTTAAGGCGTGATGGACAGAGGTAGAAATCAACGCTCTCAATAGTCATCATTGATACAAGCGTGGGGCAGCAGGGTTGCCGAGGCAGGACCGCGTATGTGCAGTTAAAAAAACCCGCCAGTAAAGGCGGGTTCTTTTTAACTGCTGTGTTTACCAGCGGCCACGGGGCGGGCCGTAGTAATAGCCAGGGCCTGGAGGCGTGCCATACGGCCGGTCATAGCCTGAGTGACGATAGTAGTAGCGTGGTCCCGGTACCGGTACCGGGTAACGCTCCACCACTTGATAAGTGGGCTGGTAATAGACCGGCGGCGGAGGCGGTGCGTAATAGACCGGCGCCTGTTGCACGTAAACCGGCTCGCGCTCTACATAGACGGTCCTGTCACGGCTGGACGAAACCGCTGCGCCTACAACGGCAGCGCCTACGATGGCTCCTACCACGGCAGGGCCACCCCAGCCACGGTCGGCATTCGCTTGGCCAGCAAGGGCCAAGGCACCTATGAACAAGGCAATTTTGGGGATTTGACGAATCATGAGTGTTCCTCGCTCTCAACCCGTTGTCGCGGGCCTGCACTACTCTCAAGCACTGCCACGGGATAACTCTAAGACATCGAAATTGTTAAAAACTGCGAAATCGTTGAGTAAATTTTATGTAAGGTGCTCAGCGACTTGTGTGGCTGGCAACGAAGCGAAGTGTACGCCTGCCTGACAGAAATAATCCAATACCGTTCGGGAGAAAAAACATGCCCATTACTGCAAACAAGGACACGTTGCTGTGCATGTCCATGGCCGCGCGTCCAGGAAACTTTGGCGTGCGTTTTCACAACCATCTCTATGAACAGTTGGGCCTGAACTTCTACTACAAGACGTTTGCCCCCAACGACCTGGCTGCCGCCGTGGCCGGTATACGCGCGCTGGGCATAAGAGGCAGTGCGGTGTCGATGCCGTTCAAGGAAGACTGCATTGCGCTGGTCGATGAACTGGACGCATCCGCCGCGGCCATTCAGTCGATCAACACCATCGTCAATACCGACGGGCACTTGAAAGCTTTCAATACCGACTACATAGCAGTTGCCCAATTGATGCAGAGCCATGCTGTGCCACACGGCACATTTGCCTTGCGTGGCAGCGGCGGCATGGCCAAGGCAGTGGCGTTTGCCTTGCGTGATGCCGGGTTCACCGACGGTATCATCGTGGCGCGCAACGAGCAGGCCGGGCGTAACCTGGCGCGAGCCTGTGGCTTGCGCTGGCAGGCCGAGCTTGGCAGTGAGCGGCCGCAAATGCTGGTGAACGTCACACCTCTGGGCATGACAGGCCCGCAAGCGGATGAGCTGGCCTTTGACGAGGCCGCTATCAATAGCGCCGACACTATCTTTGATGTGGTGGCGATCCCCGCCGATACGCCGTTGATAAAGGCGGCGCGACGGCTGGGCAAACGGGTCATCAGTGGTGATGAAGTGGCCGCGATTCAGGCATTGGAACAGTTCGTGCTATACACCGGTGTTCGTCCGACCGATGATCAGTATCAGCAGGCCGCAGCGTTTGCCCGAAGTTGAGGCGCAACAGTCTGCCCGCCATTTCAGGTGGGCAGACTGCATCAACTATTCGAGTTTTGCCAGGCGCGCTTCGAGTGCCAGAACTCGCGCCTCCAGGTCTTCCAGTCGCTCACTATAGGCAGCGTTTGCAGGCGCACGTTCTGGCGGGTTCTGGCGTGTGGTGAGCAGTTCCTGGAGGTCTTCCGGGCTGCCCAGCAGGTGCATGTAGCGATCCTCACGCTGGCCGGACTGGCGCGGTATCAGCGTCGCCAGGCCGCGTGCAATCAACCGCTCCAGCGTATGCACCACTTGTTCGCTGTCGTCGAAGTCGTGCATGCGGTTGCTGCGGGTCAATAATTCGCTGACGGTCTGCGGCCCTCGCAATAACAGCAAGCCGATCAGAATCAGCTGCGCAGGCACCAGCTCCAGCGCCTTGCCGACCTTGTGTTCCCAGCGATCGGCTCGGCTGCCCATCACCAGATGCGTGAGCCCACGACCTTCCAGTGCACGCAGACTCTGGCCGACCTGACCCTGAGTCAGGTTCATGACCGGGTCGCGGCTGGTCTTTTGATTACAGGCAATGAGCAGCGCGTTGAGGGTCAGCGGATAGGTCTCGGGGCTTGTGGCCTGTTTCTCGATCAGGCTGCCGAGAATCCGCACTTCGGTGCTGTTGAGCTGCAACGCCTGGGCATTCTGGGACAAGTCGGGAGAGGAGGGTTCGATGGACATGACGCTTCCCTGAGTGATGACGGTGAGCCAGCGTAGGGGGTGAGAGAGATTATTGCCAGCTCGACGCGCTGACAGGAGCCAGGTCGGTTGCTGGATGTACAGGGCTCAAAAGCTGTACCCGGCTGGTTATGACCAGGCAGTTTTCGCCATGCATTACGGCGTTGACATTGCGCTGCGATTTTCTCACAGCCATCAATGAGACTGAAACTCTCACATGTTTTCATCTGCGCAAGGTCTATAATTGCGCCTTTCTCACTCAGGATATGTCATGTCTATCTCCCTGTACGCCGCGTCCATCCCAGTCTTTCAGCAAATGCTCAACGCGTTGAACGATGTTCTGACCAAAGCCGAAGCCCACGCGACCGAGAAGAAAATCCAGCCTCCAGCGCTGCTCCAGGCCCGTCTCTTCCCGGACATGCTGCCCTTTACCCGTCAGATTCAAATTGCAGTCGACTTCGCCAAGGGCGCTTCGGCTCGTCTGGCTGGCGTTGAAATTCCACAGTACGAAGACAGCGAAACCACTTTCGCGGAGTTGCAGGCGCTGCTTGCCAAGACGCTTGAGTTCATCGGCAGCATCAAGCCTGAACAGGTCGATGGCAACGAAGGCATCGAAATTGTGCTGCGTCCTGGCACCGAGAAGGAAAAGCGTTTGAACGGTCAGGCGTACCTGCTCAGCTATGCGCTGCCACAGTTCTTCTTCCATGTCACCACAGCCTATGACCTGCTGCGCCACAACGGCGTTGAAATCGGCAAGCGCGATTTCATGGGCAAGTTCTGATTGGCCTGATTGGCTGACTGCACGCTTCAAGCCCGTCCATTGCGTGTGTACAAACACGCGATGGGCCGGTCAAAAGATCAATCCTCGTAATTTGCCTTTCCCGCAGTGGCTCGATCCGAGGCTTTCTGCGTCGCTGTTCTGGAGTTTTCATGTTACCCATCCTGCTGTTGTCGGCTGCCGGGTTCACGGTGCTGACCACGGAGTTCGTTATCGTCGGTCTTTTGCCTGCAATGGCGCGCGACCTCGGGGTTACGGTGTCTCAGGCCGGGCTGCTCGTCACGCTGTTTGCCTTTACCGTCGCTGCATTTGGTCCGTTTCTGACTGCCTTTTTTTCGCGCTTTGATCGCAAGCGTCTGTTTATCAGCATCCTGATTCTGTTCGGGCTTTCAAACGCCTTGGCGGCGCTGGCGCCGAATATGGCGATCATGGGCATCGCGCGGCTGATCCCGGCGTTAGGCCTGCCGGTGTTCTGGGCACTGGCGAGCGAGACTGCCGTCGACATCGTCGGCCCTGAGTTTGCCGGGCGCGCGATTGCCAGAATCGGCTTCGGGATTGTTTGCGCCACAGTGTTCGGCATACCAGTGGGCACCTTGATCTCCGATGCGTTCGGCTGGCGCACTGTGTTTGCCTTGCTGTCAGTGCTGGCGTTTGCCAAGGCATTGTTGCTGCTGGTATTCCTGCCCGCAACGGACGCGAAAAAAGATCCGGTGTCGATCCTCAGCCAGTTCGGCGTGCTGCGCAGCCCGCTGATGCAGGGGCACGTATTGCTGTCTGTGCTGGTGTTCAGCGGCATGTTTACGGCATACACCTACCTGGCGGACATGCTGGAACGCCTTGCCGGGTTTGATGGCAACCTGGTGGGCTGGTGCCTGATGGGCTTCGGTGCGGTGGGATTGCTCGGCAACTCGCTGGGCGGGCGCATGGTCGACCGTCATCCGCTGGTCGCCAGTCTGGTGTTCTGCGCATTCATGGTGGTGGGTATGGTCGCTGTGGTCCCGAGCATTCACTCTGTTTATGCGCTGCCCCTCGCACTGGCGATATGGGGTATCACCCAGGCTGCCCTTTTTCTGGTCAGTCATGTCCGGCTTATCAAGGCCGCGCCCCAAGCGCCCGCGTTCGGCGCGTCGTTGAACATCGCTGGCGCCAATCTGGGTATAGGCATCGGCGCAGTGATCGGTGGCCGGGTTATTGATCACCTGGGGCTTGGCAGCCTCGGGTTCGCGGCAGCCGGAATCATCGTCCTGGCGATACTGCTGGCCTTGCTGCTGATGAAAGGCCAGCCGGCGACCGCCACGGCTTAAAGCGCGTCGGTGAATAGCTGGTTTCGGGCACCTTCGGCGATAGCGACAACGCCAGGGTGCCTGACCTTGCGCTCCACCGTAATAGCATAAAACGATTCGGTGACGGCATCTGTGTGACCGATCAGCTGCACGCCATACTGGCTCTGGACCTCGTCAGCGATCACTGCGGGCGCTACAAAAACTCCGCTGCCTGATTTTCCGAAGGCTTTCATCAGGGCACTGTCGTCGAACTCGCCAATGATACGCGGCTGTATTTTCTGCTCGGCGAACCAGCGCATCAGTCGCCCGCGGACCACTGTTTCCGGACCTGGAATCAATAGCGGCGCCCCATGCATGCACCTTGGAAAATCAGTCCCGAGCCGTTCGGCGACTTCTTGCGTCGCGAAAAAGCTGACACCGCATTTTCCCAGCTTCTGGCTGAACCCCTTGATATCCAGGTGCGGCGGCATCGGACTGTCCGAAATCACCAGATCCAGCCGCTGTATTGCGAGGTCGGCGAGCAATCGCTCCAGTTTGTCCTCGCGGCAGGTGATTCGCATCGATTCGTTGAGGTCCATGGTCGGTGCGATCAATCGGTACACGATCGATTTGGGCACCACATCCGCTACGCCGATACGAAACAGCAGTTGTTGTTCATCAGGCTGGGAGCGCAACAGGTTTTCCAGTTCGTTACCCAGCTGAAACATCTGCTCTGCGTAGGGCAGGGCGACTCGACCCGCCTCGGTCATTTCCAACTGCCGGCCTACTCGTTGAAACAGATCAACGCCCAAAGATGCCTCGAGCAGGCTGATCTGCCCGCTGACGGTCTGCGGGGTAAGGTTCAATTGCTCGCAGGCGCGCACGATGCTGCCGGTTTTGGCCACGACCCAGAAATAGTGTAACTGCCGGTAATTGAGCATCGACATTTCCCGATTCGTAAAAGCCGAAGTGTACGCCTTATAAAATCGAATTTTCCGGATGTTTCGGCTTCATTAGAATGCTGTTCCAACGCCGGACCCAAACTCGCTGTCCGGCTCTGCCTATCGAGGAAATCATGAACACACCGGTTTACGCTGTACTTCTGGCCTGTTCGCTTGCTGTAATGGCAGGGTGCGATCAGATTGAGTCATCGTCCAAGCAGATGCTTGATACGGCGGCCAATTCAGCCAAGCAGGCAATTGACGACACCCATCAGGCTGCAACAAAGGCCCTTGATGAGGCCAGGCAGGAACTTTCAGTGCTTGAACCGGCACAAAGCTCCGATAAAAAAGAAAGCAAGTCCGATAAAGAAATCTGACGTCCACCTATTGGCTTAAGCAGGGCAGTGATCTATGGAATACCTTTTGGAACTTGCAACAAGCCCGGCCGCCTGGATCGCGCTGGCAACCCTCGTTGTGATGGAAGTGGTATTGGGTATCGATAACCTGATTTTCATTTCGATCATCACCAACAAGTTGCCGGAGCATCAACGTAACAAGGCCCGCAAACTGGGTATCGGTATGGCCTTGGTCATGCGTCTGGGCTTGCTCAGCACCGTGGCATACATTGTCCAGCTTACTCAGCCGGTGCTCGAAGTCTTCGGTCAGGCGTTTTCCTGGAAAGACATGATTCTGATCGCGGGTGGTCTGTTCCTGGTCTGGAAAGCCACGACAGAAATTCACCACAGCATGGACGTCAAGACCGAGGAAGAGAAAACTCTCAGCTCCACCGTGGCGTTGAGCATGAGTGCGGCAATCGTGCAGATCCTGATGCTGGATCTGGTGTTCTCCATCGACAGTATCATTACTGCTGTGGGTATGACTGAACACTTGCCGATCATGATCATCGCTGTAGTGACCGCTGTCATCGTGATGCTGGTCGCGGCCAACCCGCTGGCCAAGTTCATCAACGAGAACCCGACGGTCGTCATGCTGGCGCTGGGCTTCCTGATCATGATCGGTATGACACTGATCGCCGAAGGCTTCGGTGCTCATGTTCCGAAAGGCTACATCTACGCCGCCATGACGTTCTCGGCAGCGATCGAAGGCCTGAACATGCTGGTCCGCAAGGCAAAACGCAAGAAGGCTGCGAAACAGGTTTCCAACGCCTGATCCCAGACCCGCTGAATGAAACGGTCGATCCGGGCAAAACGGATCGGCCCTTTTTTATGGCGGATCAGAAAGACTTGTGTCCACTGACCATCATGCCGCCAGCCCGCTCAATGCGCGGCAGCAGGCTGCGTTTTCGGGTGCGTGATTTCACGACCGCGCGCCACAGTCGTTTGCGTGACACTGCGGGGATGGTGACGGCGCGAGATGCGCAGTACGCCCCACAACATTGCAGTCGCTACGGCAAGCCACGAAGCTATCAGCATCACGATTGTCAATTCCAGGCTCATCACTGCCTCCACATTCATGCTGTGTGTTGCACTTCTGATAATTGACAGTCTACTACTGGCCATGTTTCGGTTAATTGACCAATGGCGATCCGCTATGACCGATTTGGTCTATTGGAATGCATTGACTGCGGTTGTAGGCTATACCCGGTCCTTGGACCGCTCTATGATCGGAGTCCGAGTCGGGTTGTGGGCTGCTCGACGTCTGTTGAAGTGAGTAAACATGTTGCCGGTATTGTTTCGTTCCTGCGCCACCCGATCCCTCAAACCCTGGCTCACCGTTGCGCTTGTGCTGACGCTGGCGGGCTGCACGTCCATGGTTACCCCACAGATCAAACAGCTCCCGGATCGGGTTGAACTCAACTCGGTGCCGTTCTTCCGGGGCAATATCTACCAGAGTGGCCCTGGAGCGCTGGCCAGCATGTTGGCCAATCAGAATGTTCAGACCACTCCTGGCTTGCTGGACAAACCGCTGCAATTGCCGGGCGCCGAAGATCGTCTGGAGCAGAACATGCAGAAAGTCGCCCGCGAATACGGATTCATGGTCTATCCCGTCGACAGTGACTTGCAGTCCGTACTGGCGCAGGTTTCTGCGGGTTATCCGGTGATGTTGCGCTTTGCGCAGGGTTCTGCTTTCTGGAAGGGGCCGCGTTATGCCGTGCTGGTCGGTTACAACCGAGTCAAGGAAACCGTCCTGCTGCACGCAGGTATGGACCGGCGCTACGTGATGAGCTTCAGCAGCTTCAGTTCGGCCTGGAAGGATGCCGGTGGCTGGGCGGTACTGATCCAGTCGCCACGTCAGTTGCCCGCTCACGTCGATCAGCAGCGTTGGCTCAAGGCTGCCGACGAGCTGGCGAGGGCAGGGCAGGAGCAGGCGGCGGGTGAAGCTGTGAAAACACTGAATCGGGGTGGTAAATGACCCAAAGCGTTAAATGAAATAAACGCACGTCATGAAAAACGGCATCCGAAGATGCCGGTTTTTATCGCCGATCAGAAACCGAGTCGATCGCGCAGGCTGTAGTACCAGGCGCCCAAAGCAGTCATTGGAGTGCGCAGCAACTGTCCACCAGGGAACGGGTAATGAGGCAGGTCGGCAAAAGCGTCGAATCGCTCTGCCTGGCCGCGCAGTGCTTCAGCCAGCACCTTGCCCGCGAGGTGGGTATAAGTCACGCCGTGCCCGCTGCAACCTTGCGAGTAGTAAATGTTGTCGCCCAGTCGTCCGACCTGAGGAAGGCGCGACAGGGTCAGCAGGAAGTTACCGGTCCAGGCGTAATCGATCTTCACGTCCTTGAGCTGCGGGAATGCCTTGAGCATCTTCGGGCGGATGATTGCTTCGATGTTGGCAGGGTCTCTGGCGCCATATACGACACCACCACCAAAGATCAGCCGCTTGTCGGCGCTGAGGCGGTAGTAGTCCAGCAGATAGTTGCAGTCCTCGACGCAGTAGTCCTGCGGGAGCAGGGTCTTGGCCAGGTCGTCGCTTAACGGTTCGGTGGTAATTACCTGAGTGCCGCAGGGCATCGATTTGGCTGCCAGCTCCGGCACCAGGTTGCCCAGATATGCATTGCCCGCGACAATTATGAACTTGGCGCGGACCTTGCCCTGTGCGGTATGTACCACGGGGCTTGCGCCTCGCTCGATACGGATGGCCGCCGACTGTTCAAAGATCGTGCCGCCCAGCGACTCGACCGCAGCCGCTTCCCCCAGCGCCAGGTTCAAGGGGTGGATGTGACCGCCGCTCATGTCCAACAGGCCACCTATATACTGATCGCAAGCCACGACTTCGTTGATCCGGCGCTTGTCCATCAGTTCAAGGCTGGTGTTGCCGTAACGTTCCCAGAGGCGCTTCTGTGCTTCGAGATGCGCCATCTGCTTGCTGGTCAGCGCCGCGAACACACCACCATCCTTCAGATCACACTGAATGCCATAGCGGGATACGCGATCCCGGATAATGGCTGCGCCTTCAAAGGCCATGTGGCCCAGCAATTGCGCCTGCTGAGGCCCGACAGTGCGCTCGATCACATCAATGTCGCGGCTGTAGCTGTTGACGATTTGCCCTCCGTTGCGACCAGACGCACCGAAGCCGACTTTTGCCGCCTCCAGGACAGTCACCTTGAAACCGTTTTCCAGCAGGAAAAGCGCGCTGGACAGCCCTGTGTAACCCGCGCCGATAATGCACACATCGGTCTCGACCTCACCCTGCAAGACTGGGCGTTCCGGTACCGGATTGGCCGAAGCTGCGTAATAGGACTGCGGATAGGGCGTGTTCGCCATACTGGAACTCCGTTTAATATTCTTGACGATTGCGTCGATCCTACCCGAGATGAAATCGCTCTGCCAGCACAACCGAAAAACACTTCGAGTGGCGCCTTGCGCAAAAGCTTCATCAATTCATAGGGTTAGCGTCAAAAACCGGTTGACACGCCTGCGAATGCAGGTAGGATGCACACCCACAGCAGGCACGTAGCTCAGTTGGTTAGAGCACCACCTTGACATGGTGGGGGTCGTTGGTTCGAGTCCAATCGCGCCTACCATATAAAATCCGCTCTGCTGGGCGGTAGGAAAAGGGCGATCCGAAAGGGTCGCCCTTTTTGTTTTTGCTGTCCCGTCCTGAATAAGTCCTCGCAAGTTCGCTCGCACTGGATGGGCAGGATTCAGGGATGAGCGATCGCATGTCACACGCAGCCAGGGCGCGCTGCTTTGGAGCGCAAAAAATTTGCGTATTCAGAGAGTTACTGCGAAAAAGCCGTTGACAGCTATTTGAATATCCGTAGAATGCCGACCCACAGCAGGCACGTAGCTCAGTTGGTTAGAGCACCACCTTGACATGGTGGGGGTCGTTGGTTCGAGTCCAATCGCGCCTACCAAACAAAATCCGCTCTGCTGGGCGGTAGCAAAAGGGTCAACCGAAAGGTTGGCCCTTTTTCGTTTCGGCTCTTTTTAATTGCAGGTGCCTGCCCAGGCCGCCTGTCACCAGGCGGTTTGAACAGCAACCCGAGCATTCAGGCCTGTCTGGCAAACGATTTGACGATGGTCTTTGTGGCGCTGCTGGCCTTGAGGTCGCCAACGTTCTTGGATGCCAGCCATTTGCAGGCCGAGATTTCGTTCTGTGGGGAAGGCTCGCTGCTCGCCGGTACGCGGGTCACGAACACATAGTGCGTAACCTTGTCTTTCTCGTATTCGGCCAGATAGAGCAGGTCCAGATTCTCCAGACCGGTTTCTTCGTTCAGCTCACGCGCTGCTGCTTCAGCCGGAGTTTCCCCCGCTTCGATTTTGCCGCCTGGCAATGCCCAACGGGATTTTGGTTTGCGCACGTACAGGACCTGGCCGTCACGTTTGCAGATGACTGTTGCTCGTTCTTTCATATCCATTCACCTGTCTAACGTCCATTACCATGAGTATCTGCAAGGACTTAATGAACTTGAGACCCATGCGCAGGCTTAAATAGTCACTAAATTGTAATAAAAAGTTCATCTTAAGCTGAGCAAGCATATTTGGTGCCATGTCAGCTAACAGAAAACGCTGTGGACCAACGCTGCGGTGATGCAGGCAATGGAAGGGGGAGGTCGCGGAAACGCGAGCTTCGAGAGGTGTGCATCTGTCTCAGCGATGAGCAGGGCTCTATCTGGCGCCCCGCAAAGGTGCAGATCAAGTTTGTAGTGACGAACCGCGCAGGATCGCGACGGACGGCTCTGAAGAGCAAGTCGATCTGATCATAAGAGGGCCGCTCATTGAACGGCCCTGAGATGCGCCAAGCGTCAGGCGGCAGAGGCTTCCTGCTTCAGCGACGCCATATCAATGACGAATCGATACTTCACGTCGCCTTTGAGCATCCGTTCGTAGGCTTCATTAATGTCCTGAATAGCAATGGTTTCGATATCAGACACGATTCCGTGCTCGGCACAGAAATCCAGCATTTCCTGCGTCTCGGCAATGCCGCCGATCAGCGAGCCTGCGAGGCTGCGACGTTTGAAGATCAGATTGAAGACGGTCGGCGAGGGATGTGGTTCGGCAGGCGCACCGACCAGCGTCATGGTGCCGTCGCGCTTGAGCAGCGATAGAAACGCGTCCAGATCGTGAGGGGCCGCTACGGTATTGAGAATGAAGTCGAAGCTGTTGATCTGCTCGGCCATTTCCTTCGCATCTTTTGACACCACCACCTGATTGGCGCCAAGGCGCAATCCGTCCTCACGCTTGTTGGGCGATGTGGTGAACAGCACCACCTCTGCGCCCATCGCATGAGCAATCTTGACGCCCATATGGCCCAGGCCACCAAGACCGACGATGCCGACTTTCTTGCCAGGCCCCACCTTCCAGTGGCGAAGCGGGGAATAGGTCGTGATACCTGCACACAGCAGCGGTGCGACGGCCGCCAGGTTGTCACTGTGGGAAATGCGCAGCACGAATTTTTCTTTCACGACGAGCGTGTCGGAATAACCGCCAAAGGTGTTTTCCCCGCCGAATACGGGGCCGTTGTAGGTCCCGGTAAAGCCATTCTCACAATATTGCTCTTCACCCTCGGCGCAAGAGACGCAGGTCTGGCAACTGTCGACCATGCAGCCGACGCCCGCAAGATCGCCGACCTTGAATTTCGTGACGTTGGCGCCCACCGCCGTGACGCGTCCGACGATTTCATGGCCCGGCACGGACGGGTACAACGTGTTCTTCCATTCATTGCGCGCGGTATGCAGGTCGGAGTGGCAGACGCCGCAATAAAGAATGTCGATCTGCACGTCGTCCGCACCGGGCGCACGTCGCTCGAAGCGATAAGGCTTGAGCCGGTCTGTCGGGCTCTGGGCTGCGTAGCTGTATGTTTTGACCATTGCGATCACCTCGTCAGTGTGTGGTGGCTGAAATCGATGCACAGCATAGTGCGCAATATGCCTGAGTGCCTGTAGACCCTTCGGCGCTTGCATCGTGCGATGCTTGGCGTCGTGCGCGGTTCAGGCGGCAAGGGACGGTTCAAGTGGTGCGGGTCTCGAAATACCGATGCGTGGGGGCCTGAGGCAGGAACAGTCCTTGCGGGTAAAGGTGGCGATAAGGCTATAACGGGCTTGCCAGCACGACGCCTGGCCGTCGAATATAGCCGTCGTTTCTGGAGCCGGTGTTTTCATGACAGTACCCCCCATGACCTCAGGTCTTTCCCCTTCGGCCAACATTGACGCGGACCCCAGCGTGGCGCAGCACGAGGGTTATGGCCGATTTTCCAGCCGTAACGCCCTCGACGACGTGATGCAGGGCGCGCGAGCACGCATACCGAACGTTCCTTGGGCGCTCTATATTGCGGGCGAGCAGAAGCGTCTGATGGGGCAGGGCGGCGGCGGGATGGGCTGGCCATGCTTGCCGAGCAGGCAGTAGCACCTGGTCGCCTGTGTCTGGAGTTGACCGAAGGTGCGCTGGTGGCTGACCCCGAGCAGGCACGTCTGTCCATGAAACAATTGGCCGAACATGGGATGTCAGTGGTTCTGGACGACTTTGGCGCGGGTTTTTCATCCCTCAGCTATGTGCACCAGTACCATTTCAGTGGCCTGAAAATCGACAAATCGTTCATCTTCGAGTTGGCAACCAGTGCTCGAAGCCGAGCGATCGTGCGGGCCATTGTGCGCATGGCGGAGTCGCTGGACCTGAGTGTGGTCGCCGAAGGCGTGGAGGATCTGCAGACCCTTGAGATGTTGCGCGAGATAGGTGCTGGACAGGCGCAGGGTTATTACTTTTCCGCCCCGGTGCCGATGGAAAAGCTGACGGCCAGCGGGCATTTGCATTAGCAGCGATCCTCCGGTTGTCGGCAGTGTTTTGCCGCAGGCGGCAGTCGGCAGTGCCTGTGTCATCGTTTTGACACGGGCTGTCAAGAATTTAGTCTTTTGAATCAGCGTCTTAAGCGTTTTCTAGCGAACTGGCACTGCTTTTGCTATTAAACCAGTGCACCCATATCATCAGGAGGTGGAAGATGATTATTGGTAACAGTGCGCTCGAACAGCTGGTTTCCCGTGCTGTGGGGCGCAAGACCGTTGATGAAGTGTCTCAGGACGCGTTCAGCTCGGTCGCCGCTGCAGGCCTTCTTCAGGGCGCGGCACCGGTTACATTGCAAAACAACAGCTCTGTGTCGCAGGACAGTACACAGGACAACAAGGGTTACAACGAATCGTTTGCAAGGATGATGGTCAACCTCAAGGCAGCCGGTGATACCTCGCTGTCCGAGAAGACCGCCGATCGTGATAACGGCGTTATCGGTTCGGTGGCTGACGCCAACGCTACCGGCGCGACCTCCACTGGATCAATGCAGCAATTCATGGACATTCTTAAGCAGACCGCTGAAGAGAAAGTCCGTGAAAAGCTGACCGGTGTCAGTCAGAAGGACTACGACTCCATGACGCCTCAGGACCAACTGGCTCTTGACCAGAAAGTCCAGGATGCGCTCAAGGACAAGCAGAATGATGTGGCGGATGATATCAACACCCGCATCAGAGGCATCAAGGCTGGAATATTGGCCTGATGGCCTGGATGAGCGTTTCAGTGCATTGCACTGGAACGCATCATCTCCCGCTCACCTTCCTGCAAGTATTCGCGGCCCTTTCAGCTACCCCAGCTGATGTCGGTACGGCAGGTCCGGTCCCGTTCTGGTACAGGTCAGCGCGGCCGCGGACACGGCGAATTCAACCATCTCGTCCAGGGTTTCCCGCGACAGCGACGCCAGCTTTTCGGGCGTGTCCAGCTTGTGCTCACTTAAAAACGTCAGCAACGCGGCCTGAAAGGTATCCCCGGCGCCTACCGTGTCGACCGTCACCACATTCTTTGCGGGCACAGACCAGGTGCCCTGCTGCCGAGTAAAGATACTCGCCCCTTGGGTACCGCGCGTCACGATCACGAGATGGGTGCGCTTGCTCAGCCAGCCTTGTGCGATCTGTTGCGGGTCACTGTCGGGATAAAGCAGGTGGAGGTCTTCGTCGCTGACCTTGATCAGATGTGCGTGTTCGGCAAAGGCTGCAATCTGGGTGCGCCAGCGCTGAATGTCCGGTGCAGGGTTCAACCGTACATTCGGGTCAAGCGATATAAGGCAGCGACTGCTCTCCCGTGCGACAAGGGCCAGCAGGGTATCGGCAATCGGTTGCACGACCAGTGAAAACGAGCCGACATGAATGCCACGGATACCGTCGTCGAGGACTGGCAGATGTTCGAGACGCAATTGGCGGTCCGCGCAGCCGTCGCCTCTGAAACTGTAGGTAGGCGAGCCGTCTGCGCCCACTGCCACCATGGCCAGCGTGGTGGGTGCGTCGAAGTCGATCAGGTAGTCGGGGTTTACGGCTTCCTGCTCCAGTACAGCGCGCAGGCGACATCCCAGATAGTCGTTGGACAGGCCTGCGAAGAAAGCCGCTTCGACACCCAGACGGCGCAGGCCGATGGCTACGTTGAACGGGGAGCCGCCAGCAATGGCATCAAACCCGAGTTTGTTGAGAGAGCCGCCGTTGTCCGCGCGGGTGAAAATGTCGAAGAGGGCTTCGCCGCAAACCAGAAACATAAAAGCTCCATGAAAACACGTGAGGTCAGATTGCGTGCAATTGCGCCTGATAGTGCTGATAGACCTTTTCGTAGGCCGTTACGTTCTGCGCGACTGGTTGGGTTTCGCTGGCCGGATCGAGGCTCACGCATCGCTCGCAAAGCTGGGCCAGATCCTGAACCCCACCTTTTTCGCCGGACCAGCACCACGCGGCCTGAATGGCTGCACCGAGGGCCGCAGCTTCGGCGTACTGGGTACAAATCACTGGGGTGTTCATGATGTCAGCCACAATCTGACGCCACACTCCGCTCTTGGAGCCGCCGCCGATCAGCCGGATACGTTCGCTTTTGATTCCACTGGCGCGCAGCAGGTCCAGCCCGTAACGCAGGCCGAAAGTGGTGCCTTCGACCACAGCCCGGCACAGATTGGCCTGGGTCAGGTTGGTGCTGTCCAGCCCGATGATGCTGCCCGTCGCGTCGGGCAGGGCGGGTACGCGCTCGCCGTTGAGGAACGGCAGCATCCGCACGCCTTCCGCACCAATGGGTGCGCTGGCGACCGCGTTGTTGAACCCTGGGATATCCTGCGCAAACAGCTCGCGAATGGCGGTGGTGGCGTTGGTCAGGTTCATGGTGCAAATCAGCGGTAGCCAGCCGTCGGACGATGAGCAGAAGGTCGCGACCGATTCGTGCTCGCTGACCTGTGGCTGATCGGCGTACGCATACACCGTACCCGAAGAGCCCAGACTCATGGTGATCAGCCCAGGCTGGATGTTGCCCGTGCCGATGGCGCCCATCATGTTGTCGCCGCCGCCACTGGATACCACCGCGTCAGGGTTGAGCCCCAGCAGAGTGGCGATATCAGGGCGCAGTGTGCCCACTGGCTGTCTCGCCTCAAGCAGCGTCGGCAGGGCTTTTTCCAACCGGCCACTGGGGTCGATGTGCGCCAGCAGGGCCAGGTCCCATTCGCGGGTGCGGATGTTGAAATAGCCGGTGCCCGACGCGTCGCCGAATTCGGTGCAGCAGCGCCCGGTCAGCCAGTAATTCAGATAGTCATGCGGCAGCAGGATCTTGTCGATGCGCTCGAAAAGATCAGGGTGCTGCTCTTTGCTCCAAAGCAACTTGGACACGGTGTAGCCGGGAGCGATCACCAGGCCAAGGCGCTCCAGCGAACCCTGCTCGCCGCCCAGGTGGTCGAGCAGACGCTGGTTTTCCGGAGCGGTCTGAGTGTCACACCATAATTTGGCAGGGCGTAGCACCTGACCCTCGTTATCCAGCATTACCAGGCCGTGTTGCTGGCCTGAAACACCAATGCCCAGAACCTCGTTGCCGTCGACGCCTGAGCTTTGCAGCGCAATACGTGTGGCCACCTGCAGTGCGTCCAGCCACTGCTGCACGTCCTGCTCGCGACGGCCGTCGTGGTCGCTGATCAAGGTATGCGGTGCCGAGCCTTCGCCCAGCACTTTTCCTGTTTCAGCATTCAGTACCAGCACTTTGGTGCCCTGAGTGCCGCAATCGATTCCTAGAAACATTGCAGTTCCTCAGAGGCCGTTGGCCAACAATTTTTCCAGCGTTCTGGTCACGCCCAGCTCACGCAGGTCATTGAGGTTTTGCTCAAAGGCGGCCACGAACTCACTGGATTGAGGAATGGCCACGCCGAAGATCTCCTCAACAGCCAGCAGACGCTCTGCGATCAGTGCATCGTCGGTCACCAGGCTCTGGCAGAACTCGGCGCGTGGGTCGGGTATCTTGTAGGTCGTGCCTTTCTCGTCAACGCCTTTGAGGTATAAGGCCCAGGCAGCGACCACCAGCGAAGCGCGCTGCAGGTTGCCGTGATCCTGAATCAATTGATTGATGGTCGGAACAGTGAATTTGGGGAATTTCGACGAGCCGTCCGAGCACACTCGCTCCAACTGGTCGGCGATCGCCTGATTGGAAAAGCGCTCGATCAGGGTGTCTTTGTAGCTTTCCAGATCGATGCCCGGTACCGATGCCAGTTGTGGCGTGACGTCCAGGTCCATGTAGGCACGAATGTAACGCACGAACAGCGGGTCGTTCATGGTGTCGTGAACAAAGCGATAGCCCTTGAGGAACCCCAGATAGGTCAATGCCAGATGGCTGCCGTTGAGCAGCTTGATCTTCATTTCTTCGTAGGGCGTGACGTCGTCAGTGAACTGCACACCGACCTTTTCCCACGCGGGGCGACCGGCGACAAACTTGTCTTCCAGCACCCATTGCACGAAGGGTTCGCAGACCACCGGCCAGGCGTCGTCAACATGCTTGTCATCGGCCAGTTGCAAGCGGTGAGCCGCGCTGGTCATCGGCGTGATGCGGTCAACCATGGCGTTGGGAAAGCTGACGTTCGCGGCGATCCAGTCATGCAGGTTGGCGTCGCGCAATACAGCGAAGGCCAGCAGCGCCTTGCGAGCCACGGCACCGTTGTGCGGAAGGTTGTCGCAGGACATTACAGTGAAGGCAGGCGTGCCCTTGGCGCGGCGGCGATCGAGAGCGGCACACAAGAAGCCGAAAACAGTCTTCGGTTCGTTCGGGTGAGCGAGGTCATGCTTGATCTGCGGCAGGTGAGACATGAACTGGCCGTTGCTGTCGTCAATGCAATAGCCACCTTCGGTGATCGTCAGCGAGACGATGCGGATATCGGGATCAGCCAGCTTTTCGATCAGCGCCTGCGCGTCATCTTCGGCCAGCAGCATGCCGCTGATCGAGGCAATGATGCGGGTCTTGGTGTCGGGCGTGTCGCCCAGCTCATAAAGGGTGTAGAGATAGTCCTGTTCTGCCAGCGCGTCGCGCACGCCGCGGTCTTCCGGGCGCAGGCCGACGCCGCAGATGCCCCACTCCAGACCTTCGCCCGTGTTCATCAGTGCATCGGTGTAAAACGCCTGATGAGCGCGATGGAAACCACCCACCCCGATATGAGCGATGCCCTGGCGGATGCCGCCAGGTGAATAGGCGGGCAGGTCGACAGAGTTGTCCAGTCGCGTCAGGTTCTGTTTGTTCAGTTTCATGACAGGTACTCCAGGGCTCAGGCGGCGGCAGTCTGCAAGGCTTTGGCAATGACCAGACCTTGGGCGTCGAACAGATGGCACTGCGTGCTATCCAAATGCAGATTCAGGGTCTCGCCGTACTGGCTGGCCAGGTCTCCACGAATACGCATGGTCAGCGCTTCGCCGGAATGAGTGCGAACGTGGCAATAGGTATCGCTGCCCAGCCGTTCGCTGACGTCGGCGATCACTTGCATCTGGCAATCGCCGCTCTGGGCAATATTCAGGTGCTCCGGGCGTATGCCGAGCGTGACAGGTGCGCCCACGGACAAACCGTCAGTGCTGACTGGCAGGCTGATCCGCGTCCCTGCATCGAGCTCAACCTCGCAACCCGCGCTGTCGACCCGGCTGATCCTGCCTTTGAGAAAGCCCATCTTCGGCGTACCGAGAAAACCCGCGACAAACAGGTTTGCCGGGTGGTGGTACAGCTCCAGCGGTGAGCCAACCTGTTCGACCTTGCCGCCGTTGAGCACCACGACTTTATCGGCCAGGGTCATGGCTTCAACCTGATCGTGGGTCACGTAAATCATCGTGGCCTGCAGCTCCTTGTGCAGACGTGACAGTTCCAGTCGAGTCTGCACGCGCAACGCAGCGTCGAGGTTGGACAGTGGTTCGTCGAACAGGAAAATTTTCGGGTTGCGCACGATGGCCCTGCCGATTGCAACCCGTTGACGCTGACCACCGGACAATTGTTTTGGCTTGCGCTCCAGCAGCGGTCCCAGTTCCAGAATGCGCGCGGCCTCATCGACCTTCTTCTTGATCTCGGCCTTGTCACCGCCTGCCAGGTCCAGCGCGAAGGACAGGTTTTTACCAACGGTCATGTGCGGGTACAGCGCGTAGGTCTGGAACACCATGGCCAGATCGCGTTTGGCAGGGGTGACTTGCGTGATGTCACGGCCATCGAGTTCGATGGTGCCGGAGGTCACTTCTTCAAGCCCTGCGATCAGGCGAAGGAGGGTGGATTTGCCGCAGCCCGACGGCCCGACGAAGACCACGAATTCGCGGTCGTTCACGTCCAGGTCGATACCTTTGATGATCTGGTGGCCGTCGAAGCCTTTTTGCAGATTTCTGATGCTGAGGTTAGCCATGAAGGACTCCTTGTTATTCTTGGGTCGGGGCTATTTGACGGCGCCGAACGACAGGCCACGAACCAGTTGTTTCTGACTGATCCAGCCGAAAATCAGGATCGGCGCACACGCCAGTGTCGACACCGCCGACAGCTTGGCCCAGAACAGACCCTCGGGGCTTGAGTAGGATGCGATCAGGGCAGTGAGCGGTGCTGCTGCAGAAGAGGTAAGGTTCAGCGACCAGAAAGCTTCGTTCCAGCACAGGATCAGTGAAAGCAACGCGGTGGAGGCCAGGCCGCCCTTGCAGATCGGCATCAGGACGCGAAAAATCTCCTGGCGGGTGCTGGCCCCGTCAAGGCGCGAGGCTTCGAGGATTTCGCCCGGAATGTCTTTGAAGTAGGTGTAGATCATCCAGACCACAATCGGCAGGTTGATCAATGTGTAGATGATGATCAGCGCCAGTCGTGAGTCCAGCAAGCCAAAGGTCTTGGCCAGCAGGTAAATGGGCATCAACACGCCCACCGGCGGCAACATTTTGGTCGAGAGCATCCACAACAGCGTGCTTTTGGTGCGCTTGGTTTCAAAAAACGCCATCGAGTACGCCGCAGGAATGGCAACCAGCATGCTCAGGAGGGTGGCGCTGAATGAAATCAGCACCGAGTTCCAGGCGAAGTGGAAATAATCGCTGCGCTCCTGGATGTGCAGATAGTTTTCCAGCGTGGGCGTGAAGAACAGCTGCGGCGGCGTGGCGAACGCGTCGATCTCGGTCTTGAAGCTGGTCAGGACCATCCAGAAGATCGGGAAGAACACCAGCGCGGCGATGATCCAGGACAGAGTCCCGAGCAGCAGGCTTTGAACACGGCGTGATTGTTTGAGAGTCATCATGGCAAGGTCCTCATGACTTGTCGGTGAGGTTTTTGCCGATCATCCGGATCAGGATGATCGCCGCGATGTTGGCGATGACGACGGCAATCAAGCCGCCTGCCGAGGCCATGCCCACGTCGAACTGCAACAGGGCCTGAATGTAGATCAGGTACGCCAGGTTGGTCGACGCGAAGCCTGGACCGCCGTTGGTGGTGGTGAAGATTTCCGCGAACACCGACAGCAGGAAAATGGTTTCGATCATCACCACCACCGCGATCGGACGCGCGAGGTGCGGCAGGGTCAGATGCCAGAAAATCGCAATGGGGCCTGCGCCATCGAGACGGGCGGCTTCTTTCTGCTCCTGGTCCAGCGACTGCATGGCGGTCATCAGAATCAGGATGGCGAATGGCAGCCATTGCCAGGACACAATGATAATGATCGACAGCATGGGATAGTGCGCGAACCAGTCGATGGGTTCAGCGCCAAAGAATTTCCATACAGCAGCGAGCACGCCGGAGACCGGATGGAAAATCAGATTTTTCCAGATCAGTGCGCTGACTGTCGGCATGATGAAAAACGGTGAGATCAGCAGCACCCGTACGATGCCCCGACCAAAGAATTCGCTGGCTTCCAGCAGCGCGGAAATCAGAACACCAAGAATCACGCTGATCGCCAGTACGCTGCCAACCAACAGCAGAGTATTGCCTGCGCCGGGCAGGAAGCCGCTGTCAGTCACGAAGTATTCGAAGTTTTCCAGACCGACGAACTCATTCTCGCCGGGCGACAGCAGGTTATAGCGGATCAGCGAGAAGTAGATGGTCATGCCCAGTGGCACGATCATCCACACCAGCAGCAACGCCACCGAAGGGCTGACCAGAAACCATCCCGGTTTGAAACGAGCGGGTTTGTTCTGGGGCGATACGGCGGACACGTCCGCGCGATCAGAAGTGGCTGAGGTCTTCATAGGGGGCTCCGAACCGGATTGCACCTGAGGGTTACGCCTGAGGGCGACGAGGCACAAGCGTCAGCTCGTGCCCCGTGCCGTCGCGATTACTTTTTAGGGTAGCCCGCTCGTTTCATGTCACGTTCGGTCGCGGTCTGCGCCGTTTTGAGGGCGTTGTCGACCGTGGACTGGCCAATGAGTGCAGCAGAGAACTGCTGGCCGACGCTGGTGCCAATCGCCTGGAACTCAGGAATGGTCACCAACTGGATGCCGACATAAGGCACTGGCTTGAGTGTTGGCGATTTGGGGGTGACAGCTTTCAGCGACTCCAGCGTGATGTTGGCAAACGGTGCTGCTTTTTTGTATTCATCGCTGTAAGTCGACGCGCGGGTGCCAGGCGGTACGTTGGAAACGCCGTCTTTCTCGGCGACAAGCGCGGCGTATTCCTTGGAGGTGGCCCACTGAGTGAACTCGGCGGCATCTTTCGTGTTCTTGGCGCTGTTTGGAATCGCCAGTGCCCACGAATACAGCCACGCCGACCCTTTGTCCGTCACTTCATGCGGTGCGAAGGTGAAGCCGACGTTATCGGCAACCTTGCTTTGGGTCTTGTCGGTCACGAACGAGCCGGCGACGCTGGCGTCGACCCAGATTGCACATTTTCCGCTGTTGAACAGCGCCAGGTTTTCATTGAAGCCGTTGCTGGAAGCACCGGGCGGGCCGGACTGCTTCATGGTATTGACGTAGAAATTCAGCGCGTTCTTCCATTCAGGCTGATCGAACTGAGGTTTCCACTGCTCATCGAACCAGCGCGCACCGTAGGCATTGGCGACGGTGGTGATCAACGCCATGTTCTCGCCCCAGCCGGCCTTGCCGCGCAGGCAGATGCCGTATTGCTCTTTGGACTTGTCGGTCAACTTGCCGGCGAACTCGGCGATCTGCGTCCAGGTCGGGCGCTCCGGCATGGTCAGGCCAGCGTCCTTGAACAAGTCTTTTCGGTAATAGGTGATCGAGCTTTCCGCGTAAAACGGCAGCGCGAAGAGTTTGCCATCCACCGACAGTCCGTCACGCACGGAAGGGAACACGTCGTCCAACTGATAGTTGGCGGGCAGGTCCTTCATCTCTTGCAGCCAGCCTTTGGCACCCCAGAGTGAGGCTTCGTACATGCCGATGGTCAGCACGTCGAACTGGCCGCCCTTGGTAGCGATGTCAGTGGTGAGACGCTGGCGCAGAACGTTTTCTTCGAGCACGACCCAGTTGAGTTTTATATCAGGGTGCTTTTCTTCGAAGGTCTTGGAGAGGCGTTGCATGCGGATCATGTCGCTGTTGTTGACCGTGGCGATAGTCACGGTCCCGGCAGAGGCAGTGCCACTGGCCATGAAACAGGTGCTGAGGACGGAACTTGCGAGCAGAAGTTTTGCTGAGGTCTTCATTGATCACTCCTCTTCCACGCCCAGTGAGCGGCAGAAGGCAGGTTATTGTTTTTGTCTCTTCCGGAGAGAGGAAGATGTGGGCTGATTACATCGACGTTCGGTCTGAAAGACAAATCCTGCACAGCACTGTCACTGATACTTTTTTGCACTGGCCTGCAGGATGCGCATGCGCTCGAAACGCCCTCGGGTGGGCGTTGACGCAGCACAAGCGTAGACCATGAGTGCGCAGGGAGGGCAAATCAGTACAGGTTTTGCTCGGTAAGGCGCTGTACGGCCAGACGACGATAGTGCGACGGCGTCATGCCTTTGAGCTGCTGAAAGCGGCGATTGAAATTGGAAATATTATTGAAGCCGGACTCGAAGCAGACGTCGGTAACCGGCTTTTCGCCGTCCGCCAAAAGCTCGCAGGACTTGCTGATGCGCAGTCGATTGACGAACTCGACAAAGCAGCGGCCGGTGGCCTGTTTGAATACCCGTGAGAAGTAGCTTGGCTTCATGCCCAGATACTCGGCCACTTCTTCCAAGGGCAGCTCTCGTGCATAGTGGGCAAAGATATAGTCCACCGCCCGGTTGGTCCGGTCGATGCTGTGCTCGTCAGCCGATGGATTGACGGCCGTGCCGGACAGCAACTGATAATCGTCACTGGCCGCCAGCAGTTCGAGCAGAATAAAAAAATGCCCGAGCCGGGTGATCCCGCCAGAATCGGCGATTTTCTGCATCAGTCGGGTTGCCTCACGTATCGTGCGTTTGCAACGAAACTCGATACCGTATTGAGCGCGCTCCAGCAAAGGGGCAAGGGTTCTGAGTTCGGCAAAGACCTGATTGCCACCTTCCAGCAGGTCGTCGGTGAAATTGACCAGCATGTCGCGCTTGGGAACCACTTGCCCTTCATCAATCTGGCTGATCCAGTTATGAGGCAGGTTGGGACCGGTCAGGAACAGGCTTGCAGGGTTGAAGTTGCCGATGTAATCGCCAACGAACACCTTCCCTGAGCTGGCGACGATCAGGTGCAGCTCGTATTCCTTGTGAAAGTGCCAACGCACCAGCGGACAAGGGAAACCATGCTCGCGGTAGATGATCGACAGGCCATTGTGGTCGTCCATCAGTTCATACGAAGGGTCAGCAATTCTTGTTGTTTTGGTCATGACGTGGCTGCTTGCATAGGTTGCCAGGGCCATAATGTGCCTTATTTTTTTAATCCTTGCCCGACCGAACCTGAAAAAAAGCGTTTGGGCTGGCTTGTTTGATGGACCAATCGCCTGAATGGAGCGCTTGTTCAATGAAACAGATCCTGCTTATCGGCATGGGCGCGGGTGACCCTGATCACATCACCGTGCAAGCCATCAAGGCGCTTGAGCGCACTCAGGTGGTTTTCTTGCTCGACAAGGGTCACGTCGAGGATGATCTGCTGCGGGCCCGGCAGGACGTTTGCCAGCGTTATATCAACCATGAGCATTGCAGGCTGGTGCAGGTACAGGATCCGCGGCGCGAAGACGATCCGCAGCGCTACGAACGGGGTGTCGAGCAATGGCATGAGCAACGTGCCGTGTTGTTCGAACGTCTGATCGGTGACGAACTGCAGGCCGACGGTGTCGGTGCGTTTCTGGTGTGGGGCGATCCATCATTGTATGACAGCACCCTGCGAGTTCTGGGTCGCGTGCTGGCGCGGGGGCAGGAAGTCTTCGACTATCAAGTCATCCCCGGCATTACCAGCGTTCAGGCTTTGGCGGCCCGGCATCGAATTGCGCTCAATCGCATTGGCGAGCCGATCCACATCAGCACCGGGCGGCGCGTTGCTGGAGGGCTTGAGGATGACTCTGCCAACCTTGTAGTGATGCTGGACGCGCACTGTGCGTTCGAGCGGTTTGTCGGTCAGGGCTTGGATATTTACTGGGGGGCTTACCTGGGCTCGCCCGACGAAATACTGTTAGCCGGGAAGCTGGATGACGTGTGCGAGCCGATCAAACGGCTGCGTGCCGAAGCCCGAAGCCGCAAAGGCTGGATCATGGACACTTACTTGCTGCGCAGACCGCTTTAGCTCAGGGCTGGCGCAACGTCTCAGACTGAAGCCTTGCTGTTCTTGGCCTCGATCCATTGCGCCATGTATCGCGTGCTTTTGTGATGGTGATGGCGCAGCATTGCTCCCGTGAAGTTGGCAAGGCGATGAGCGGGCAGATTGCTGCGAAGCTCGTCGATACGGGCGATCAGTCTGGTGCAGTGTTGCGAGTGCTGGTAGCGCTCATTCAGCAGGGTCCAGCCTGCGGCCCTGGCCTCGTTCCAAAGCGTTTCGTCGGTGTAGAGCCGAACCGCCGCGTCGGCAATTTCGGCCGGATCACGGGCAATCAGCCCCGGCCATGGCTGCCCGGCGATCATCGCTTCCGCGCCAATTGGCGTGGTCACTGACGGCGTGCCACATATCATGGCGTCCACCA
Organism: Pseudomonas californiensis; assembly: GCF_021147775.1. Lineage (GTDB taxonomy): Bacteria > Pseudomonadota > Gammaproteobacteria > Pseudomonadales > Pseudomonadaceae > Aquipseudomonas > Aquipseudomonas californiensis. The sequence goes on along the minus strand of NZ_JAGTPK010000011.1, from coordinate 86,246 downwards.
ACTTGCCTTTGATACCAGCGCCGAAGCGCAGCGGTGCAAGGCATATACGCGCCGCAGACATTACCTGCAGAGCATCCTCGGCCCAGTTCATCACATGAAACCCTTGCGCCGCATTGTGAAGCGCGGTCGCCTTGGGCGGCGTGTAGGCGCCATAGACATGCAACTGTGCGTCGGGAAGCGCCTTGCGAATCATCGGCCAGATTGCGGTTTTCATCCACAGCACGGCGTCCCAGTTGGGCGCGTGACGGAAATTGCCGATGCTGAGAAAGTGCTCTCGTTGTGCAAACGATGGAGCGCTTTCAGGCACTCCGTCGACCATCAGTGGACACCAGTGCAGGAGCGAGGCGGGCAGTCCGAATGCACTGACCAGCAGGTCGATTTCGACATCCGAGGTCATCAGGTTCAAATCGCAGCGGTAAAGCGCGGCAATTTCACGTTGCGCCAGGTCGCTGTCGGCCATGTTCGAAAACAGTTCTGCGTGATCCTGATTGAACAGTCCGGTGGTGTCGGATGTTTGCGCGTCCTGGCTCAGCAGGCTCTTGAGCCGCAGATGACGTGCATGGCGCAAGCTCTGCAAGTCCGATGTTTCCAGCACCCGCAGCGCATTGGGACACTGCTGTTCGACACGCCAGCCGAACTGTTCTTCGATGATGAACTGATCGAACAGCACAACATCAGGTTCGAGTTGGCGAATGAACGTGTCAAAGCTGCTGTTATTGAGTTGGATATGGACTTCGTCGATGCCCAGGCTCACGAGGTCGGCGCGGTTTTCGCCTTCATTGGCCGGGCTCGCGAAGGTGATCTGCCAGCCCTGTTCGATAAAGCACCGGATCAGTTGCATGACATGGCCGCTGGCCGCCGAGGAGCGCGGCTCTGGCCAGACGTAACCAATGATCAGTAATCGTGTCCCGGGTGCCGGGCAGCCAAGTGCGGGTACAGCGTCAGGGCTGGCCAAGAATACTTTTTACCTTGTCGCGCAATTGGTCGATCGAGAAGGGTTTGCCAATCGAGTGCATGCCCGACGGCACATCAATGTTTTCCGAGTATCCACTGGCAAACAGCACGGGCAGCACCGGACGTGATTCGCGCGCTCGTTTTGCCAGTTCGGTGCCCTTCATGTCAGGCAGGCCCTGGTCAGTCATCAGCAGGTCGATAGGTTGATCGCTCCTGATGATATCCAGCGCTGTCGTGGCGTCATCGGCTTCAAGAACCTTGTATTCCAGCTCTTCCAGAACATCAACAATCAGCATGCGCACGATGCTGTCATCCTCGACGACAAGAATGATGCTGGTTGCTTCCGGCATGGCGAACTCCTTAAACCTGAAAAAATATGATTGCGTGAACGGTACAGAGGCATTGAACGCGGTCGGACAAGCTGCTGTGGTGCAGAGCTGTCCGCTTTTTATACGTCCCTGTATCAGTAAATAAAACACACTCATAAGTTCAATCGGCGACGCTTGGCGTCGAGACAGAACGCCGTCCTGCGCGCCGGAGTGCCCAACCTGTTGCTGCAAGCGAGCTTATCGCCGATTTATGTGTGAAATTTCAATCCTATATGTCAGAAATTAGAGTCTTTTTTGTGGCTTTACGGCAAACTCCATCGTTTTGATCCGGTCGCCAAGGACTACTCATGATTCAAACGTCTGCCGTCGATGAGCAACGCTTCCGCAAACTGCTTGGGCGTAACGTTAGCTTACCTCTGGGTGTAGGTGTATTGAGCGCAGCTTTTTTCGTGCTGCTGATCACGTACCTGCTGTCCGTCATTCAGTGGGTCGAGCATACAGACCGGGTCATCAACAACACCAACCGCTCCATGAAGCTTTCCATCGATATGGAAACCGGGATGCGTGGTTTCCTGCTGACCGGCGACGAGCACTTTCTGGATCCTTATGAAGTCGCCAAGCCGGTGCTGACCGCCGAGCTTGCCGGTCTGGACAAGCTGGTCGAAGATAACCCGACGCAACTGGATCGCTTTCGGCGCTTGTCGACGCTGCAGCTGGAATGGAACCGTTTCGCTCAGGAGATGATCGACCTGCGGCGCAACGGCGGTGACTATCTGACGCCGACCCAGTCGGGGCGTGGCAAGCGTATTACAGATGAAATTCGCACTGAGTATGACCAGGCGATTTCGATGGAGCAGCAACTGCGCCTGAACCGCAATGCCGAGGTCACCCGCACCACCATTATGTCAGTCACCCTGTACCTGATTTTTGTGCTGACGGTCAGCGGGATTCTGGCGTACATCGGTCGTCGTGACTTGCTCGCGCTTTCAACGACCTACAGCGAGAATCTTCGGCTCCAGGAAATCAACTCCGAACGTCTGCAGAAGGTTGCCTGGCTGCGCAATGGTCAGAGTGAGCTGGCTGAACAGGTACTCGGCCAACTGACGCTGAACCTGCTGGGTCGCAATATCCTGCAGTTTCTGACCCATTATCTCGGCGCTGCCGTCGCGGCGGTATATGTTCGCCAGGAGCACGGTGGACTGACGCGTGTTGCCTCGTATGGTTTTTCCCGCGAGCAGGAAGAGCGCGAGCAGACCATTCACAGTGATGAAGGCATTGTTGGCCAGGCCGCGCGGCAGGACCGCATCATCAGCCTTGAAGAGGCACCGAGCGATTATTTCAAGGTCAGCTCCGGTCTGGGCGAAGGCTCGCCACGCAGTGTGGTGGTGGTGCCGACCAGCAACGATGACCATGTCAACGGTGTAGTCGAGCTCGGTTTCCTGCGTCCGTTGAGTGAGAGGGACGTGGAGTTTCTGGAACTGGTGGCCGATAACATCGGCACCTCGATCGAATCCGCTCGCTATCGTCAGCGTCTTCAGGAAGTGCTGGCTGAAACCCAGCAGCTCAACGAAGAGTTGCAGGTCCAGCAGGAAGAGCTGCGTACCGCCAACGAAGAGCTCGAAGAGCAGTCACGCATTCTCAAGGAGTCCCAGGCCCATCTGGAAACCCAGCAGGCCGAACTGGAGCAGACCAACGAACAATTGGCCGAGCAGAGCCAGGCGCTGTCCGATCAGCGTGATGCACTGGATCGTAACAACGAGGAGCTCAATCTGGCTCAGGTGGAGTTGCAGGCGCGCGCCGACGAGCTTCAGCGCTCCAGCAAGTACAAGTCAGAGTTCCTGGCCAACATGTCCCACGAGCTGCGTACGCCGCTCAACAGTTCGCTGATCCTTGCCAAGCTGCTCGCTGAGAACCCGGCGGAAAACCTCACCGCTGAACAGGTCAAGTTTGCCGAGTCGATCTATTCTGCCGGCAATGACCTGCTGAACCTGATCAACGACATTCTGGACATCTCGAAAGTCGAAGCCGGCAAACTCGAAGTGCGCCCTGAAAACAGTAGCGTGTCGCGCTTGGTGGAGGGGCTGCGTGGCCTTTTCGAGCCTTTGGCCGCAGAGAAACGTCTGCAGTTCACGGTCGAGCTGCAGGCAGGTACGCCGACCATGCTGTTTACCGACCGGCAACGGTTGGAGCAGATTCTCAAGAATCTGTTGTCGAACGCGATCAAGTTCACCGAAACCGGCACCGTCAGCATGATTGTCTCGCGCCAGCCGGGCGCGGGTATCGCCTTTACCGTTCGCGATTCAGGCATCGGCATTGCCGACGAGCATCAACAGAGCATCTTCGAGGCATTCCGCCAGGCAGACGGCACCACCAACCGTCGTTACGGTGGCACGGGTCTCGGGTTATCGATCTCACGAGATCTGGCGGCCTTGCTGGGTGGCTCGATCAGTGTCACCAGCGCACCGGGGCAGGGCAGTATTTTCACCCTGGTGCTGCCAGAGCAGTACCTCGAACAACCCGCTCAGGAACCCGGCGCAGTGTCTGCGCTTGTGGCTCCCGCGCCGGTCGCCGTATTGCCCGCACCACCCAAGGCTGTGCCTGTGCCTGAGGTGTATCAGGAGCCGTTGATTACCTTCAACGATGACCGTGAAAAGGCGCCTTTCGACAAACGCTGCATTCTGGTGATCGAGGACGAAGTCCGGTTTGCGCAGATTCTGTTCGATCTGGCACACGAGCTGGGCTACTACTGTCTGGTGGCGCATGCCGCTGACGACGGTTTCAATCTGGCGGCGCGTTTCACGCCGGACGCCATCCTCCTGGACATGCGTCTGCCGGACCACTCGGGCCTGACCGTGCTCCAGCGTCTCAAGGAACTGGCACCTACTCGTCACATTCCTGTGCACGTGATTTCGGTCGAAGACCGCCAGGAAGCCGCTTTGCACATGGGCGCGATCGGGTACGCAGTCAAACCGACCACCCGCGAAGAGCTCAAGGATGTGTTCGCCAAGCTGGAAGCCAAGCTTACCCAGAAGGTCAAACGCATCCTGCTGGTCGAAGACGATGCCTTGCAGCGCGACAGCATTGCGCGGCTTATTGGCGATGACGACATTGAAATCACCGCCGTGGGCTTCGCCCAGGAGGCGTTGGACCTGCTGCGCGACACGGTTTATGACTGCATGATCATCGACCTCAAGTTGCCGGACATGCTCGGTGATGAGTTGCTCAAGCGAATGTCCACCGAGGAAATCTGCTCGTTCCCGCCTGTGATCGTCTACACCGGACGCAACATGACCCGTGATGAAGAAGCCGAGCTGATGAAGTATTCACGCTCGATCATCATCAAGGGTGCACGCTCTCCAGAGCGTCTGCTCGACGAAGTGACGCTGTTCTTGCACAAGGTCGAATCGCAGCTGTCCAGTGAACGTCAGAAGATGCTCAAGACCGCGCGCAGTCGTGACAAGGTCTTCGAGGCGCGCAAGATCCTGGTGGTCGATGATGACGTGCGCAATATCTTCGCTTTGACCAGTGCGCTGGAGCACAAGGGCGCTGTAGTCGAAATCGCACGCAACGGTCTTGAGGCGATTGCCAAGCTTAACGAAGTCGAAGACATCGATCTGGTTCTGATGGACGTGATGATGCCGGAGATGGACGGTTATGAAGCCACCATCGAGATTCGCAAGGACCCGCGCTGGCGCAAGCTGCCGATCATTGCCGTCACCGCAAAAGCCATGAAGGATGATCAGGAGCGCTGCCTGCAGGCCGGCACCAACGATTACCTGGCCAAGCCCATCGATCTGGATCGACTGTTTTCGCTGATCCGGGTATGGCTGCCGAAGATGGAACGTATTTGAATGATCGCGGCCAAACCGAACGAGTCTGACTACTTTGCCGAGCCCGTCCATGCATCTTGATCGAAACGCCGAGATCGAGTTGAGGCTGTTGATTGAGGCGATCTACCTCAAATACAGCTACGATTTTCGCGATTATTCCGGTGCTTCGGTCAAGCGCCGCGTGGCGCATGCCCTGCGTCAGTTTGAATGCGCCACCATTTCGGCGCTGCAGGAGCGTGTGCTGCACGACCCGGCAGCTTTCATGCAATTGCTGCAAATTCTCACGATCCCGGTGAGTGAGATGTTTCGTGACTCCTCGCACTTTCTGGCTATCCGTCAGGAAGTCGTGCCGCTGCTGCGTACGTATCCCTCGATCAAGGTGTGGATCGCAGGCTGCAGCACCGGGGAGGAGGTCTATTCGATGGCTATTCTGCTGCGCGAGGAAGGCCTGCTGGAGCGGACCATCATCTACGCCACCGACATCAACCCGCGCTCGCTGGAAAAAGCCAAGCAGGGCATCTTTTCGGTCGAACATCTTCCCACCTATACCGAGAACTATCGCAGGTCCGGTGGGCAGCGCGACTTCACCGACTACTACACGTCCGCCTACGATCACGCGATCTTCGACAAAACGCTTTGTGAAAATGTCACGTTCGCCGATCACAGCCTGGCCACGGATAGTGTATTCTCCGAGACGCAGCTGATTTCCTGTCGTAACGTATTGATTTATTTCAATAAAAAGCTCCAGGATCGTGCGTTTGGGTTGTTTCATGAATCACTGTGCCATCGAGGCTTTCTGGCCCTGGGCAGTAAGGAGACCCTGGATTTTTCTGGCTACAGCCATGCCTTCGAGACGATGGTGAAGTCAGAGCGGATCTACCGCAAATCATGAGAACGACCTTTGACGGCGCTTCTATCGATAACGGTCTGCCAGTCGTCGACGCCATCGTGGTGGGCGCGTCAGCCGGAGGGGTCGAGGCGTTGTTACGTATTTTCAGCAGGCTGAGACCCGGGTTCCGGCTGCCGATCCTCACGGTTCTGCATTTGCCTGATGATCGTCGCAGCCAGTTGGCGCATGTGTTCCAGAACCGACTGCCGATTCCGGTCAAGGAAGCAGACGACAAGGAAAACATCGTTGCGGGCACGTTGTATTTTGCACCGGCGGGCTATCATCTGTCGGTCGAGGCGGACTACAGCCTCTCGTTGAGCCAGGAGGAGCGAGTGTTTTACTCGCGCCCCAGCATAGACATTCTGTTCGGCTCGGCGGCGGACGCCTACGGTGACCGGCTCGCCGGGGTATTGTTGACGGGTGCCAACAATGATGGCGCGTCAGGATTGATGCAGATCAAGAATTATCGAGGTTTCACGGTTGTCCAGGACCCCGTGCAGGCTCAGGCACGTACCATGCCTGAAGCTGCTCTGGCGCTGCACTCGCCAGACTACCTTCTGTCTTTGAACGATATTGGCCAGTTGCTGGTCGAGCTGGAACGAATCGCATGCTAAATGACATCCAGGCCAAGCTGTTGATCGTCGACGATTTGCCTGAAAACCTGCTGGCGCTCGAGGCCTTGATCAAGCGCGAAGATCGTCTTGTATTCAAGGCGCTCTCGGCAGATGAGGCGTTGTCGCTCTTGTTGCAGCACGAATTTGCGCTGGCCATTCTCGACGTGCAGATGCCAGGCATGAACGGCTTCGAGCTCGCCGAGCTGATGCGCAGCACCGAAAAGACCAAAAGTATCCCCATCGTTTTTGTCAGCGCCGCGGGCCGTGAACTCAACTACGCGTTCAAAGGGTATGAGAGCGGAGCAGTCGACTTCCTGCACAAGCCGCTGGACATTCATGCGGTCAAGAGCAAGGTCAATGTTTTCGTGGACCTCTATCGTCAGCGCAAGGCCATGAAGCTGCAGGTCGAAGCGCTCGAACAGAGTCGCCATGAGCAAGAGATCCTGCTCAAGCGCCTGCAAGTCACTCAGGGCGAGCTTGAGCATGCCATACGCATGCGTGACGACTTCATGTCTATCGTCTCTCACGAAGTGCGTACGCCGCTCAACGGCCTGATCCTTGAAACTCAACTGCGCAAGCTGCACTTGGCCAAGGACAACTCTGCCGCGTTCACACTCGACAAGCTGCGCGCCATGGTCGACCGTGACGAGCGTCAGATCCAGAGCCTGATCAGGCTGATCGAAGACATGCTGGATGTGTCACGCATTCGTACCGGCAAGCTGTCCATACGCCCCAACCCTTTTGATCTGAGCGAACTGGTCAGCCAGTTGCTGGAAAACTTCGCAGCGCAGATCGCGGCGGCGCACTCCAGCATCACGCTCGTTGCGCAGGAGCCTGTGATAGGCGTATGGGACGAGTTCCGCATCGAGCAGGTGGTTGCGAACCTGCTGACCAATGCCTTGCGCTATGGCGCACGCAAGCCGATCGAGGTCCGCGTGTATTGCGAGGCTGGCCATGCTTATGTTAAGGTCAGGGATCAGGGAATCGGGATCACACCTGAAAACCAGAAGCGTATTTTTCAACAGTTCGAGCGCGTAACGGCCAATCATGCGGTTGCCGGACTGGGCCTGGGGCTGTTCATTTCCGAGCAGATCGTGATGGCCCATGGCGGCCGGATTGAAGTGGAAAGCGAGGAAGGCAAGGGGTCGACCTTCCGCGTTTGTCTGCCGCTGTAAAATAAAGTCACTGGCGACAGGGATTTATCGCACTTTGGCGCAACCTACGATGCAGGCCGTGGTCGTAATGGCAGCTATTTCCAGATCATAGGCAGTTCAATGAGCGCTGATGCAGAAAACGTCGTACTTATCGTGGAAGACGAACCCCTGATCCTGATGTTGCTGGCCGATTATCTGTCGGGTGAGGGCTATCGTGTCCTGCAGGCAGAGAATGGCGAGCAAGCGTTCGAGATTCTCGCGACCAAGCCGCACCTTGACCTGATGATCACCGACTACCGTCTCCCAGGTGGTATCTCAGGCGTGCAGATCGCTGAGCCTGCAGTCAAACTGCGTCCCGAGCTCAAGGTGATTTTCATCAGTGGCTATCCTGCGGAAATCGTCGATTCCGGCAGTCCTATTGCTTCCAGGGCGCCCATTCTGGCCAAGCCTTTTACGATGGAAACCCTGCAATCGCAGATCCAGGACCTGCTGGCCTGACCGGCAGCGCGACGGCGAAGCCGGACTACGGTTCAGGCTTCGATCATTTCCCGAACCTTTGACGTCAGATGATCAAAAGCAAAAGGCTTGGTGATCATTTGCATGCCGGTGTCCAGAAAACCCGCTCGTACTGCTGCGTGCTCCGCGTAGCCGGTGATGAACAGGACTTTCAGCTCCGGGCGTAACTGCCTGGCAATTTCTGCCAACTGGCGACCGTTCATGCCGGGCAGGCCCACGTCACTGATCAGCAGGTCAATGCGTTGCCCGGATTCCAGTACTGGCACCGCACCCACGGAGTCGCCGGCTTCGATATAGGCATAGCCCAGTTCGCTGAGCACTTCACTGACCAGCGCTCTGACGGCCGGATCGTCTTCTACGATCAATACAGTTTCGCCTTCCTTCGCGTATACCGCATTGCTCTGGAAATTCTGCTCATCTTCTTCCTTGGCACCCTGGAAGCGCGGCAAGAACAGTTGCACGGTGGTGCCGCGTCCCACTTCGCTTTTGATCGACACGTGACCGTGAGATTGCTTGCTGAACCCGTAAATCATCGACAGCCCGAGCCCGGTACCCTGGCCAATGGGTTTGGTGGTGAAGAACGGGTCGAAAGCGCGACTGATGACTGTTTCCGGCATGCCACAGCCGTTGTCGCTCACGCTCAAGACCACATAGTCACCTGGCAGCAGGTTTTCGTAAGTATTGGTAAATGATCGGTCGAGTTGCTGGTTGGATGTCTCGACCACAAGCAGCCCACCGTCCGGCATGGCGTCTCTGGCATTCAGCACCAGATTGAGCAGCGCATTTTCCAGTTGATTGGGGTCTGCCTCGGCGGTCCACAGATCATCGGCAAGGCGCATCTCCAGCACTGTGCTTTCGTTGACGCTGCGTTTGATCAGTTCACCCATGGCGGTGACGAGATGGTTCATCTCGACAGGCTTGGAGTCCAGCGACTGACGCCGCGAAAAGGCCAGCAGACGATGGGTGAGGGCGGCGGCGCGGTTGGCCGACGTCACGCCCAGGTCGATCAGATTGTCGATGTCTTCCGTGCGACCGCGGGCCAGTCGCCGCCTGATCAATTCAAGGCTGCCGATAATTCCGGTCAGCATATTGTTGAAGTCGTGAGCGATACCGCCAGTCAATTGACCGACGGCTTCCATTTTCTGCGACTGCCGCAGGACTTCTTCGTTGTGCCGCAACTGTGAAGTACGTTCTTCCACCTGTTGTTCAAGTGTCTCGTTCAGGCGTCGTAGCTGTGATTCGGCCTGCTTGCGCTCGGTAATGTCCGAGGTTACTCCAGCCAGGGCCGTGACCAGACCCGTTTTGTTGCGAATTGCTCTGGCGCGTACGTCAACCCAGTTGAGTGAGCCGTCCGGCCAGATGTTGCGGTATTCGATGATGAAATCGACCCCGGTGTCCAGGCTGCGCTGGAGGGCGGACTGCATGCGAGGCTGGTCCTCGAAATACACGACTGACAGCCAGTCGTCGTAGCCAAAGGACTCACGGTCATCACGTCCATAATGCGCTTTGGTGATGGCTGAGCAGGTCAGATGGAGTCGTTCGGCTTCAAGCTGCCAAGACCCCAGGCGTCCTGCTTTCAGTGCGTTCTGCAACCGCCGTTCGCCTTCAAGCAGGTCTTCCATCCGTGCCCTGGCTTCGTATTGACGTCGTCGGCCGCGAACTGCCGTGGTGACCAGACTGACCAGCGTGACGGGATGGAAAGGCCGCTCCAGAAAGGTCACATTACCCAGCACGCTGCCCATACGCGCTGAAGGGTTCTGATCCGGGCCGCCATGGTGAGTCAGCAGCACGATGGGCAGGTCTGACCAGGCTGGCTGGCTGCTCAGCAAATCAACCAGCGGGCTGATGTCATGACTGCGCAACGCCTCATCGGCAATGATCGCCAGCCCGGCGCCGGTACTGATTTCGCGGACCAGCTCGTCAAGATTGGAAGCAACGGTGGCCGGATAACCGGCCTCCTTGAGGATCATCACCGCGATCTGGCTGTCACGACCCCTGGGTGCCAGGATGACTGCGCGTTCTGACTGTTGCCCAGGCGTTATCACGAGTCATCGTCCGTCATCAGTGGTTTGCTTTCACCCAAGTAGGTAGGAACGCCGCGCAACACGCCCTGGAACGCTTCAAGCGGTGCGCCGATTTTCAGGCCGCCAGAGCCAATCCGGTATTCGCGGATGGTTGACTCGTGGCTGCCGGTACGCTTCTTGATGATGGAGATGGCTCGGCGTACCTGGCCAAGCGCTTCGAAATAACGCAAGAGAATCACACTGTCCGCCAAATAGGTAATGTCGACCGGCGAGCGCATATCGCCAACCAGTCCGTGCTGAGCGACAGTCATGAACGTGGAGGCACCCTGCCGGTTGAGGTACAGCAGCAGCTCGTGCATGTGCAATACGAGCGCGCTTTCTTCCGGCATGGATGCCTGGTAGCCATTGATGCTGTCGATGACCACGGTCTTGATCTGCTTTTTATCGACGGCACGGCGCACGCGGTGAGAAAACTCACCCGGCGACATTTCAGCGGCATCGATTTGCTCGATGATGAGATTACCGGTCTTCTGCAGTTCGCGCAGGTCGATGCCGATCTTGCGCATCCGCTCGAACAGCAGGCCAAGTTCCTCGTCGAAAATGAACAGCCCGACGCGCTCGCCTCGTGCCACCGCCTGAGCAGCGAAGACCAGACTGATCAGCGATTTACCGGTACCTGCCGGGCCGAGAATCAGTGTGCTGGAACCGGTCTCGATCCCGCCACCCAGCAAGTCATCCAGCGCCTGAATGCCGCTGCTGAACTGCGTGCGCGTGTAGTTCGAACGGTGCTCCGCTGCCACCAGACGCGGGAAGACATGAATGCCATCCGCAGCGATGGTGAAATCATGAAAACCACCGCGATATTTCTGCCCGCGAAACTTGACGATTTTCAGGCGGCGACGCTCTGCGCCGTAATCCGGTGTGAGTTCCTCCAGCCGAATGACGCCGTGAGCCACGCTATGGACTGTCTTGTCGAGGGATTCGGTCGTCAGGTCATCAAGTAGCACAACGGTCGCGTCGTAACGCGCAAAATAGTGCTTGATCGACAGGATCTGTCGACGATAGCGCAGCGAGCTCTGCGCCAGCAGGCGGATTTCCGACAAACTGTCGATGACCACGCGTGATGGCTTGACCCGCTCGACTACTTCAAATATCTGCCGTGTTGCTTCGCCCAGTTCCAGATCGGCCGAATACAGCAGGCTCTGGTGGTGATCGCCGTCCAGAAAACTTTCCGGCGGGGTCAGCTCGAATATCTGGATATGTTCATCGAGTTCCCAGCCATGGGAGCGCGCACCATCGCGTAATTCCCGCTCGGTTTCGGACAGCGTTATATATAAAGAAACTTCACCCGCTTTTGCGCCTGCCAATAAAAACTGCAGCGCAACGGTTGTCTTGCCGGTTCCGGGCTCGCCTTCCAAAAGGAAAACGTGACTGCGTGAAAAACCACCGGAGAGTATGTCGTCCAGTCCTTCAATGCCGGTTGCCGCTTTTGACGTATTCAATTATCGCCCTCTAATGACCTTATGAGGTAAGGAAGCCACCCAATACTGGACCTCGGCTCACTCTCGCGGTTCATACTATTTGTAACAACATGGACCTTCAATACATCCGAACGGATGACGTGAGGTCCGGCGAATGTCACATCAGTCTCCTTACGGGCACAGCCAAGAGCTTGTTATAGTCTGGAGATCAATAAAAAGCTCGACGAGGAACAGACCGTGCCCGATTACCAGACGTTTATTGTTGAACTGGCCGACAACGTTGCCCATGTGCAGATCAATCGGCCCGACAAGCTCAATGCAATGAACGAGGCTTTCTGGACCGAGATTATCGAGGTCTTCCAGTGGGTCGAAGGTAATGATGAAGTACGGGTGGTAGTACTCAGCGGCGCAGGCAAGCATTTCTCATCGGGTATTGATCTGGCAATGCTGGCCGGCGTTGCCAATCAGATGGGCAAGGACGTGGGGCGTAACGCCAGAATGCTCAAGCACAAGATTCAAGGTATGCAGGCTTCGTTTACTGCCGTGGACAAGTGCCGCAAGCCAGTCCTGGCGGCGATTCAAGGCTATTGTCTGGGCGGTGCGATTGATCTGGTCTCAGCCTGCGACATGCGTTATGCGGCCAGCAACGCGCAGTTTGCGATCCGCGAGATCGACATGGGCATGGCGGCTGATGTGGGAACTCTGCAACGTCTGCCGCGCATCATCCCCGACGGGGTCATGCGCGAGCTCGCCTACACCGGACGGACAGTCGAGGCTGACGAAGCGCAGCGAATGGGTCTGGTCAATGGCATTTTCAGCGACCATGCGAGTCTGCTTGAAGGTGTTTTCGCCGTGGCGCGTCAAATAGCGAGTAAGTCCCCGATTGCCATTGAAGGCACCAAGCAGATGATTGGTTACATGCGTGACCATCGGGTCGAGGATGGACTTGAACACGTTGCTATCTGGAACGCGGCCATGCTGCAATCAGCGGACCTGAAGCTGGCGATGGTTGCGCAGATGAGCAGACAGACGCCGGTATTCGACAATTGATGCACTGAAAGCTTGAGGCCAAGCAAAGGAGTCATGCCATGACGCAGGCGGTGCGTTGGACAACTGCCGTTCTGGACATCGAAGCCAGTGGTGGATGGGCTGTGGTCCAGGGAGATCAGGGATTTCTGCTGGACAGCCAGGGGGCAATGTTCCCCAGAGCATGGCTCAAGGGGCTGGATCTGCCGGTGCAAAGCGAACATGGCATCGGGTATTTTGATGGCGAGCCAGTGTATCTGCTGGTGCTGGAGCGCTCTGTGCCGGTTGAAGGCTGTTCATGGCAGGGCTTGCGCCAGTTCATGCTGGAAGGCGATTTTGCGGTGTTCCAGAAGCTGGGCTACGCCGCGCAGATCGCTACCTGGGCCAGAGAGCATCGCTTCTGCGGGGCATGCGGGCGACCTACTGTGCAGGTCCCTGGCGAGAGGGCGATGTACTGTGAACATGACAACCTGCGTTTCTACCCACGCATTTCACCCAGCATGATCGTGCTGATCACTCGCGCAGACGAGGTTTTGCTGGCGCGCTCTCCACGCTTTGTTCCCGGCGTCTACAGCACGCTTGCAGGGTTCGTCGAACCAGGGGAGTCTGCGGAAGACTGCGTGCATCGCGAAGTCATGGAGGAGGTTCAGGTTCGCATCAAGAACCTTCAGTACATGGGCAGCCAGTGCTGGCCGTTCCCACACTCCATGATGCTTGGCTTCCACGCGGAATACGAAAGCGGTGAAATCGTGCCTCAGGCGGATGAAATCGAAGACGCGCAGTGGTTCCGCATCGATGATCTGCCGCTGCTGCCGGCCAACCGGTCTATCGCTCGCTACCTGATCGAAGCCTATCTTGCCAAGCGATCAGGCGCCCCCGAACCAGTGCTGCCAGGCCAGTCGAACCGTTAGCCCCATGACAACGGTAATGAACACGGGGCGGATGAATTTGGCACCGCCCTTGATGGCCGTACCCGCGCCGAAGTAGGCGCCGAGCATCACTGCCAGGCCCATGCACAGCCCGATCACGTAATCCACCTGACCGGAAAACATGAACACCGACAGCGCCACCGCGTTGCTGACGAAATTCATGCTGCGCGCTACGCCACTGGCTTTCACCAGATCTACCGGGTAAATCAGCACTGTGCTGACCGTCCAGAATGCGCCAGTGCCCGGACCTGCGACGCCGTCGTAGAAGCCCAGACTCAAGCCTTGGGGCAACTGCCATTTCTTCTTGATGGGCGCTGCGCTGTCCAGCGGTGCCTTGGGCGTGCCACCAAACAGCAGGTACAACCCACAGCCAAAGACGATCACCGGCAACATCTGGTTGATGAATTCGGCGGGCAGGTAGTGGGCGATCACTGCGCCGATGGCAGCGCCGACTGCAGTGCCTACTGCTGCGTGTACCCACTGTCGTGGTTCGAACAGCTTGCGGCGAAAGTAGGTAAAGCTGGCGGTCGCCGAGCCGAAGGTCGAGCTGAGCTTGTTGGTGCCGAGCACCAGATGCGGGGGCAGCCCGGCAGTCATCAGGGCCGGAGTCGTCAACAGCCCACCACCGCCCGCAATAGCGTCGATGAAGCCCGCCACAAATGCGACGACAGCAAGAATGGCGAGGGTGGTCAGATCGACGCTGAGTTCAAAAGGCATGGAAAAATCAGGCTTATGGCAGAGGGCAGAGGGCAGAATGGCTGTCCGAACGCCGCGCATTCTACTCCCTTCCCAGGTCATGCAGGAAGCGGCTCAGACGTCCTCAAGCTTTATCCAGCGCTGTTGCGCAGCAGCCTGGCGGATGGCAGTGGCCAGACGCTCGATCTGCCAGGCCTCCTGAAAATCAGGTCCGCTGCCACCTCTGCCGCACACGGCCAGAATCAGTGACTGGACTTCGAGCGCCTTGAGCTCGTTGTAACCCAATTGATGACCCGGTGCCGGGCAGAATGCGGCATATCCCGGCAGATGTGGACCTGCCAGCAGTCGCTGGAAGCCGTCGCGCCCAGACGCGCCGCTTCGGTAGACACGCAATTCGTTCAGGCGCTCCTGATCGAACGCCAGCGTGCCTTTGGTGCCGCTTATTTCAAAGCTCAAGTGGTTCTTGTAGCCGTGCTTCAGCCAGCTGGTGCTGAATGTTCCGCGTGCACCATTGGCAAAGCGGAGCAGGGCATGGGTCTGATCATCCACCGCGATGCTTCGCTGTTCCGGGTTGCCGACGCTTGCCGGTCGCTGGCGATGAACTGTGTTGGCGTCGGCGCAGACCGCTTCGATATCACCGAGCAGGTAGCGGGCCATGGCCAACAAATGACTGCCGAGATCTGCCAGGGCACCTCCCGCATGGGCGGCCTCGCAGCGCCACGACCAGGGTGAGCCCGCATCGCCCATGAAATCTTCGCTGAATTCGCCTTGAAAGCTGACGATCTCGCCCAGCTCACCGGCAGCAATCATGTGTTTGGCGAGGCCAATCATCGGGTTGTGCTGGTAGTTGTAACCCACTTGGGTGACGACGCCTGCGGCTTCTGCGCTGCGGCGCATTTCATCGGCCTGAGCCAGGCTTACAGCCAGAGGCTTCTCGCAGTAGACCGCCTTGCCTGCGGCGATGGCGGCCATTGCCATGGGGAAGTGCAGGTGGTTGGGGGTAGTAATCGCAACGATGTCGACGTCAGGGTCGGCAATCAGCGTTTGCCAGTCGCTGTGACTGCGGTCAAAGCCCCATGCCATCGCACACTGCTCTGCGCGTGCGCTGTCTGCGTCTGCCAGTGCTGCGAGGCGAATGCGGGCGGGCAATTCCAGCGCAGCGTTTGCGTTGCTGAAGGCCAGGGCATGTGCGCGCCCCATGAAGCCGGTGCCGATCAGGCCGATACCGAGTGTCGGTCGAGCATTGGACGAGGTTTCCCGCATGACAGTCTCCAGAAAGGATAGTTGTTATGCGGAAAATATATTCCATAAAATTAGCTAATGGAATATTAATTCTCTTTATAAGTGCTCGCAGGCATCTCGAAGGCTTCCATTGAGGCGTTGTGGAGGCTCGGAATCAGGAGAGAAACCCGCCATCGACGTTCAGCGCCACGCCGGTGGTGTAGCTTGAGGCTTCACTGGCCAAATACAGTACCGCGCCGGCCATTTCGCTGGGCGCTGCGACGCGTTTGAGAGGAATCTGCGCCAGTGCTGTTTTCAGAATCGCATCGTTTTTGACGAGTGCCGAGGCGAACCTGGTGTCTGTCAGGCCGGGCAGCAACGCGTTGCAGCGAATGCCGAAACCTGCACATTCCTTGGCGAACACTTTGGTCATGTTAATCACGGCGGCCTTGGTCATCGAATAGACGCCTTGAAAGGCGCCAGGCGACACGGCGTTTATGGAGGCAACATTGATGATGCTGCCACCACCGCCTTCACGCATCAGCTTTCCGGCTTCTACCGACATGAAGAAATAACCGCGGATGTTCACGTCTACGGTCTTTTGAAACGCGCTCAGGTCAGTATCCAGGACATTACAGAACTGCGGATTGGTGGCTGCGTTGTTGACCAGAATATCCAGCCGCCCGAATTGCTGGCGGATTTGCTCGAACACCTGGCTGATCTGTTCCATCTCGCCGATGTGGCAGGCCAGCGCGGTTGCCTTGCCGCCTTCGGCAATGATCGCGTCTGCAACGCTTTGGCAGCCCTCAATCTTGCGACTCGACACAATGACGTGCGCACCTTGCTGCGCAAGCAGTCTGGCGATGGCTTCACCGATCCCGCGACTGGCACCGGAAACGAAGGCGATCTTGCCGTCTAGATCAAATAGCTGGGTTCTGGACATGTCTGTTCCTTGCGGGTGTCTTCAAAGGCTGGATTTGGCGATCACGTTCAGGCTCATCTGCTCCAGCAGCCTGTTCATCTGGATGAACTGGGCGAAGCGCTTGTCCTGGGTCTGACCATGATAGAAGCGGTAGTAAATCTGCTGAACAATACCGGCAAGGCGAAACAGGCCATAGGTGTAGTAAAAGTCAAAATTGTCGATCTTGATGCCCGCGCGTTCGGCGTAGTAATCGACAAACTGCTGACGGGTCAGCATGCCAGGCGAGTGACTGGGCTGGCGTCGCATCAACTGGACCGGTGCCGGATCGTCAGCCTGAATCCAGTAAGCCAGTGTGTTGCCAAGGTCCATCAGTGGATCACCGAGCGTGGTGAGTTCCCAATCCAGTACGCCAATGATGCGCATCGGATTGTCGGGGTCCAGGATCACGTTGTCGAACCGATAGTCGTTATGCACGATGCTTGCGGTTGGCGAGTCATCGGGCGTTTTTTCCACCAGCCAGGCTTTCACCTTTTCCCAGGCGGGCGCATCAGGCGTCATGGCTTTCTCATACCGCTCGCTCCAGCCGGCGATCTGACGCTGCACGTAGCCTTGCGGCTTGCCCAGGTCTCCCAGGCCGCACGCGTTGTAATCGACGCGGTGCAGATCGACCAGTTTGTCGACGAAGCTCTTGCACAGCCGTTCGGTTCGCTGAGCATCGAGGCCCATCTCCGGTGGCATCTCCGAACGCAGGATGATGCCCTTGACCCGCTCCATCACATAGAACGGCACGCCGATCAGTGATTCGTCAGTGCAGTGCACGTACGCCGTAGGGCAGTAGGGGAAAGCTTCCTTGAGTTGGTTGAGAATTCGGTACTCGCGGCCCATGTCGTGAGCCGATCTGGCCTTGTGTCCGAACGGCGGGCGGCGCAGTACCAGCTCCCGGCTCGTGTATCGAATCAGATACGTGAGATTTGAGGCACCGCCCGGAAACTGGCTGACCTCTGGCGTACCCTGCAGGTCCGGGATTTGACTTTTCAGGTATGGATCAATCAGAGCGATGTCCAGCTCTTCGCCGGTGCGAACGTCAGTTGACTGGTCAATCAGCGCCATGCTTATCCCTTCTGCTTATTATGGTGAAGCTGAATCATTGACTAATCTAATGGGCGCTGAGTGCCCGGACAAGTCACCGGCAGCTTTATAGGCTAGCGTGTTGCAGACCAATCATCAGGGCTGATCAGCGCCAGTGGCAGACGAAAAAAAACCGAAGCGGCGGCTTCGGTTTTTGATATGTCACATGATGTGCTTACTCAGACCGGGAACAGTTCACTGAGCTTCATGGCCAGCATCATGTCGCCTTCGGCGCGCAATTTACCGCCCATGAACGCTTGCATGCCATCGGTCTCGCCGCTGACGATGCCCTTGAGAGTGTCGCTGTCCATGACCAGGGTCACGTTTGCATCAGGGTTTTCGCCTTCCTGCAGTTCGCAAGTGCTGTCTTTCACGACCAGTGCGTAATGCTGGTCTGTGTCAGTGATGTGGAAGCCAAAGATCAGGTCCAGGCCGGCAGCGGCAGCTGGGTTGAACTTGGCTTTCATGGTCTGAACGGCGTCGGCTACTGAGGTCATGTCTTGATCCTTTTATGGTGAGTTCTTGCGCCTTAGAGAGCGCGATTGGCCGGGCTCATCGGAAAGTGATGAGCTCCGGCGTCTTCAACAACTGCAAATGGGTGTAGCTGTTGAAGGAAGCCAGAGTCACTTCGCTGCCACTGAACTTGAGCCGGTGCAGTGAAGTATTGACGATATGCCAGCCAAGCCCGAAAGCCTGTTGTGCAGGCATGCCTGTTATCAGATGAATCAACGCAGTGATGGTGCCGCCGGATGTGAACACGGCAATGCGCTCATGGGGTGCTGCCTGTTCGAGTATTCGGTCCAGTCCCGCCTTGACCCGCGCCACGAATCCCAGCCAGCTTTGCAGCCCAAGCGTGTCATGCTGACCGCCCACCCAGCGACCGATGATCAAGGCAAACAGGCGCTGAAACTCGGCAGGGTGCTGTGAGACGTTGAGCAACACGTTCAGCGCTTCGGGTTCTTCAGAAAGCATCGCGGGGATCAGAGCACGGATAACGCCCTCAGCGTCCAGTTCATCAAACGCACTGTCGATTTCCAGAGGTGGAACATCAAGACCGGCTTGCGTGAACTGGGCCAGTGCGTTCTGCGCGGTGTCTCGCTGGCGGCTCAGTTCGCCCGAGATGCAGCGGTCGAATGTAATGTCCAGATCGACAAGGTGAGCGCCGAGCACTTGTGCCTGGCGAATGCCCACAGGCGACAGGACGTCGTAATCGTCGGCACCAAATGAGGCCTGGCCATGTCGTATCAGGTAGATGCTGCCCACGTCCGTGTCATCTCGGTACGTTGAAGGTTTGGCGAGGTTATGAGGGATGTCGGGGGGCTGTCAATAAAAAACATACGAGCGTTTGAAATCCTCGTTTTAATCGCTGGTAACCGTCGTCTGCTGGTTAACGGCAGGAGGCGCCGGTATGCTGGCCCATCGCAGCTCTTGATTGGAAAGGGCGCAACGTACGTGAGGAATGTCCGTGGAGTTTGTTGTTGATTACGCAAGTTTTTTGGCCAAGACAGTGACGCTGGTGATTGCCATCGTTGTGGTGCTGGTTGCCATTGCGTCCATGCGAGGCAAGGGCCGCCGCCGGACGGCCGGACAGCTGCAGGTCACCAGGCTGAATGATTTCTACAAGGGTTTGCGCGAGCGTCTTGAGCAGTCGCTGCTGGACAAGGAGCGGCTGAAGGCCTTGCGAAAGCAGCAGGGCAAAGCACTTAAGCTTGAGAAAAAGCAGGCCGAGCCCAAGGCTCGTGTTTATGTGCTCGACTTCGACGGCGATATCAAAGCGTCAGCCACTGAAAGCATGCGTCACGAAATCACTGCGCTGTTGACCCTTGCCACCGACAAGGACGAAGTGGTTCTACGTCTGGAAAGCGGCGGCGGCATGGTTCACAGCTATGGTCTGGCATCCTCGCAACTGGCCCGGATCCGTCAGGCTGGCATCCCGCTGACTATCTGTATCGACAAGGTCGCGGCCAGCGGCGGCTACATGATGGCGTGTATTGGCAACAAGATTATCAGCGCGCCGTTTGCCATCCTGGGTTCCATAGGCGTTGTAGCTCAGTTGCCCAACGTCAACCGTCTGTTGAAAAAGCACGACATCGATTTTGAAGTGCTCACCGCCGGTGAATACAAACGCACCCTGACAGTGTTTGGCGAAAATACCGAAAAGGGCCGCGAGAAGTTTCAGCAGGATCTCGACATCACTCACGACTTGTTCAAGAACTTCGTCGCCAGCTACCGCCCGCAGTTGTCAATTGACGAAGTGGCCACTGGTGAAGTCTGGTTGGGCATGGCCGCGCTGGACAAGCAACTGGTCGATGAGCTCAAGACCAGCGATGAATACCTTGCTGAACGCGCCCGCGATGCTGACGTATTTCACCTGCACTACGTGCAGCGCAAAAGCCTGCAAGAGCGCATGGGCATGGCTGCAGCAAAATCTGCTGACCACCTGGCGAGCAAATGGTGGAGCCGCCTGACGCAACAGCGTTTCTGGTAAACGCCGAGTGACGGGTGCTGTGCAGACGACTGTCACCGAAGCGTGACTCGAACGGTTTTCAGCTCGTTCGGGAGCAGCGCGGTACATCTCTCGGATGCACTTCAGTCAGCTTTCGCGAGCAAGCTCGCTTGAAGTGTGTCATCTGTGGAGGTCAGCTTGCTGACGAATCGGTTGTCCTGTTCGTTGAAAGCCTCAGCTCTGTATCTCGTCCAGCGATAAAAAAGCCCGAACCCTTCAGAAGGGTTCGGGCTTTGGCTCTGCATACGGCGATCAGCGACGGCGGAACAACGGCAGTGGCTCGTCGGTGGCAGCCTGATACGTGACCGAAAAGTCCCTGAGACCTTCCAGAGCTTCGTATGGGTCCTTGTCGGCGCGAACTGCAAAGGCGTCGAAGCCGCAGCGGTGCATGTAGAACAACTGGTCGCGCAACACGTCACCGATAGCGCGCAGTTCACCCTTGTAGCCGTAGCGATCACGCAACAAACGTGCGTTGGAGAAGCTGCGGCCGTCGGTGAACGCCGGAAAATTCAGGGCGATGACTTGAAACTGGTCCACATCGTCACCGATTTCCTCGGCTTCCTCGTCGCTGTCCAGCCAGACACCCAAGCCGCCATCACGGGCTTTGAGTGCATGGGCGTGTTCACGCCAAAGTGCCAACGGAACGATCAGGTCGTCGCAGTTGGACAGGCTGTCGAACGTCGTGTCCTTGGGCAGCAAGTGCCAGGTTTCGTCGACGACTTCGTTGTTCTTAATGATTCGCTGCATAGACGCGCTCCTTGAAAGGGTCAATGCCAATACGTTGGTAGGTGTCGATGAAACGCTCGTCTTCATTACGTTTTTCAACGTAGACGTCGATCAGTTTCTCGATCACGTCGGGCATTGCGTCCTGGGCAAAAGAAGGACCAAGGATCTTGCCCAGGCTCGCGTCACGGCTGGCGCTGCCACCCAGCGACACCTGATAGAACTCTTCACCTTTCTTGTCGACGCCCAACACACCGATGTGGCCCACATGGTGGTGACCACAGGCGTTCATGCAGCCGGAGATGTTCAGATCCAGCTCACCGATGTCGAACAGGTAGTCCAGATCGTCGAAGCGACGCTGGATGGACTCGGCGATGGGAATCGACTTGGCGTTGGCCAGTGAGCAGAAATCACCGCCGGGGCAGCAGATGATGTCGGTCAGCAGACCAATGTTCGGCGTGGCGAAACCGTTGTCGCGCAGCTCATTCCACAGCGTGAACAGTTGAGCCTGCTCGACGTCGGCGAGAATGATGTTCTGCTCGTGAGACGTGCGCAGTTGACCGAAACTGTAACGATCAGCCAGGTCGGCAATGGCGTCCAGTTGCTTGTCGGTCACATCGCCCGGCGCTACGCCAGTCGGTTTGAGCGACAGGGTAACGGCTATGTAGCCCGGCTTTTTATGAGCCAGCACATTGCGCTGACGCCAGCGAGCGAAGCCAGGGTGCTGAGCTTCCAGCGCTGCCAGTTCGGCGTGCTGATCGGTCAGTGCCTTGTACTCCGGGTCGACGAAGTGTTTCGACACACGCAGGACTTCGACTTCGGTAAGCGTGGTCTGGCCGCCACGCAGGTGGGCCATTTCCGCATCAACCTTCTCGGCGAACACTTCAGGTGTCAGTGCCTTGACGAGGATCTTGATCCGCGCCTTGTATTTGTTGTCCCGACGACCATAGCGGTTATAAACGCGCAGAATAGCGTCCAGGTAACTCAGCAGGTCCTGCCACGGGAGGAATTCATTGATGAACGCACCAACCACTGGCGTACGGCCGAGACCGCCACCAACCAGAACGCGGAAGCCCAGCTCACCGGCTTCGTTGCGCAGCGGCTCAAGGCCGATGTCGTGCACTTCGATCGCTGCACGGTCGCTGGTCGAACCGTTGATCGCGATTTTGAATTTGCGCGGCAGATAGGCGAATTCGGGGTGGAAGGTGGTCCATTGGCGAACAATCTCGCACCATGGCCTAGGGTCTACCAACTCGTCAGCGGCGACACCGGCAAACTGATCGGTGGTCACGTTGCGCAGGCAGTTGCCGCTGGTCTGGATGGCGTGCATTTGCACTGTTGCCAGTTCGGCGAGAATGTCCGGGACATCTTCCAGCGCGGGCCAGTTGAACTGTACGTTCTGGCGGGTACTGATGTGGGCATAGCCCTTGTCGAAATCACGGGCGATCTTCGCCAGCATGCGCGTCTGGCGCGACGTCAGCTGACCGTACGGAACGGCAACGCGCAGCATTGGCGCAAAGCGCTGGACATAAAGACCGTTTTGCAGGCGCAACGGTCGAAACTCTTCTTCGCTCAGTTCTCCCGCCAGGTAGCGTCGGGTCTGATCCCGGAACTGCTTGACGCGGTCCTCGATGATCCTCTGATCGTAATCGTCGTATACGTACATATAGGTCCTGTTCTCAGGCTTCGTCATGGAGCCGGGGCGGGCGTTATCAGCATGGCTTGCTGGATAGCAGCTGCTGATCGTCCACTGGGCCCGGCTTCATTTGGTCAATTCTGCGCGCACGGTCGCGCACTCCCTACGGAGCGGAGGCGAAGATATCAGTTTGCAGATATCGATAAAAGTGATGTTTATATATATGCAAATCACTAAAAGCGATAAGCAAATCAGTCGCCGCCAATGCCCCTTCTTGCTGTATGGGCAAGTGTCGGCTTTACTGAGCCTTGATGAAAGCCTGATGAGAGGCATGACCTCTCTTTTCATATGCAATCACCCATAAGACAGACAAGAGGCGATGCGATGAGCAAACACCCTAAAACGACCAAGCCAGGGGGTTCCGTTGACACCTGGGCCATTCTTTTTATCGTGATTCTTGCGGTGGGCGCTGCCATCTTCTGGGCCAGTAGCCGCTAGATAAATCTGCCGAAAGCCCAGTTTGCACTCCAGAACCCGGGGGTAGCAGCCGATAGCTCAGGAATACGCTGATCTATCCCCGGCGCCCCAAGGTTCAACAATATGAAGGTCTCTGCCCGCTGGTTGATTGCGCTTGCCTGTTCGTGGGCCAGTTCATCGTGGGCCGCGTCTGTGGTGTTTATCAGCCCCGGCACGGAGAACGACGTTTACTGGCAGAGCTATGTACATGTCATGCAGGCCGCCGCGAACACTACCGGTATGTCGCTGACAGTCCTGCACTCGGACCGAGACACACGCAAATTGCTGAGTATGGCCCGTGACACATTGCAGGGGTATGCGCGTCCTGACTACCTGGTGTTTTCCAACGAACTGAACGTCGCGCCGGAAATCCTGCGTCTGTCACAAGGCAGCGGCGTCAAGTTGTTCGCGGTCAATAACACGCTGACAGCAGATCAAATTCGCATTCTCGGCGATCTGCCTGCCCGTTACCCTGATTTTATCGGCAGTCTGGTCGGCAACGATGAGGAGGGCGGCTACGTTACCGCCAAGCGTCTGATCGCTTTGGCTCCGTCTGTGCCCGAAGGTGATGTTGTTGAGTTGTTGGCATTTTCGGGCACCAATTCCACGCCGGTCTCGCTACAGCGTGAGCACGGCATGCAGCGAGCGGTCGCTGAACACCCGCAAGTGCATCTGCGCCAGATTGTACTGGGTGGCTGGCGCCGTGACCGCGCGCTGGAACAGGCCCGAGTGTTGCTCAAGCGCTATCCCGGGATCAGGCTGGTCTGGTCCGCGAACGAGCAGATGGCCTTCGGCGCAATGGATGCGCTGCGTGAGCGCGGTGGCGAGCCCGGCAAAGATATTTTTTTCAGCGCCATCAACGGCACCGCGTTGTCGCTGCGCGCCCAGTTGAACGGAAGTCTGGGTGTGGTTGCGACGGGGCAC
This sequence comes from Pseudomonas californiensis, assembly GCF_021147775.1. GTDB lineage: Bacteria > Pseudomonadota > Gammaproteobacteria > Pseudomonadales > Pseudomonadaceae > Aquipseudomonas > Aquipseudomonas californiensis. Next base: position 62,228 of record NZ_JAGTPK010000011.1, on the reverse strand, counting down.
TTTACGTTGGGTGGCTGGGCAATGATTTTGCTGAGCCGCTATGACACTGCGCATCCACAGGCGCGAAAGCAGGTGGGGGCCAGGACGATTGATGTTCTGCATGTGGTGGAACTTAAGGATGCGCAACGTTTTCTTGAAGCCACTCGGGATGAGCGGTACCGCCTTGACAGGCAAGCGTTTAACGTCAGTGGTGTCGGCGAAGACTCGCCGTTCTCGCTGAAAAATATGCTGCCGCTTGCCCAGCCCGAGGGCAAGAAATCCGGAGGCGAGCGATAGGAACCATCGCAGAAGAATAATCGGGTTTGCAGATGATTGGCCGACATACCCGGAGCCAGATACTGCGTCGGCCCCGGGACATCTGATTTACTCGTCGTAACCCAGGTTTGGTGCGAGCCAGCGCTCAGTCACGCTCAGGTCCTGGCCCTTGCGAGCGGTGTAGCTTTCGACCTGATCCTTGTCGACCTTGCCGACCGCGAAGTACTGCGCCTGCGGATGGGCGAAGTACCAGCCGCTGACCGCTGCGGCAGGGAACATCGCATAGTGCTCGGTGAGGAAAACGCCACTTTTGCCCGGCGTGTGTTCCGGCGTGCCTTCCGGCAGCGGGTCGAGCAGGGCGAACAGGGTGCCTTTTTCGGTGTGGTCCGGGCAGGCTGGATAGCCTGGGGCCGGGCGAATCCCCATGTACTGTTCCTTGATCAAGGCCTCGTTATCCAGCGCCTCGTCTTTTGCGTACCCCCAGTAGTCCTTGCGCACCTGTTGGTGCAGCCATTCGGCGCAGGCTTCGGCGAGGCGGTCAGCCAGCGCCTTGACCATGATCGAATTGTAGTCGTCGCCCTTGTCCTGGTAGGCCTTGGCGACCTCTTCGGCACCGATGCCCGCCGTGGTGATGAACCCGCCGATGTAGTCAGTCAGGCCGCTGTCTTTGGGGGCGACGAAGTCGGCCAGCGAGAAGTTCGGTTTGCCGTCCGGCTTGATGGTCTGCTGGCGCAAGTGGTGGAGTTTCGCCAGCGGCTTGCCTGCGTTGTCGTAGACTTCAAGGTCGTCGTCGTTGACCTGATTGGCAGGCCAGAAGCCGAACACCGCACGCGCACTGATCAGCTTTTCGTCGATCAGCTTGCGCAGCATTTGCCGGGCGTCGGCGAACAGCGCGGTTGCGGCTTCGCCGACCACTTCATCCGTCAGGATGCGCGGATATTTGCCGGCCAGGTCCCAGGAAATGAAGAACGGTGTCCAGTCGATGTAATCAGCCAGAACGTTGAGGTCGATGTCGTTCAAGACCCGCGTGCCGGTGAAAGTCGGGCGGGCAGGGGTGTAGCTTTCCCATTCGAATTGCGGCTTCTTCGCCACGGCCGCGCCATAGCTGAGGCGCTCGGTGCGCGAGCTGCGTGCCGAAGTCCGCTCACGCACTTCGATATATTCCAGACGGGTCTTTTCGATGAACGCCGGTTTCAACTCCCTGGAAAGCAGTTGTGTGGCAACACCCACCGCACGCGACGCGTCAGTGACATAGATGACGGCGTCATTGCTGTACTTCGGTTCGATCTTGACCGCGGTATGTGCCTTGGAGGTCGTCGCGCCGCCGATCATCAGCGGCAGATGGAAGTCCTGACGCTGCATTTCACGGGCGACATGGACCATTTCGTCAAGCGACGGGGTGATCAGCCCTGACAGACCGATGATGTCGCATTTTTGTTCGCGGGCCACTTGCAGAATCTTCTCTGCGGGTACCATCACGCCCAGGTCGACGATGTCATAACCGTTGCAGCCCAGCACCACGCCCACGATGTTCTTGCCGATGTCATGAACGTCGCCTTTCACGGTCGCCATCAGGATCTTGCCCTTGGCTTCCGGTTTATCGCCCTTTTCCAGCTCGATGAAGGGGATCAGGTGCGCTACGGCCTGTTTCATGACGCGAGCGGATTTCACCACCTGTGGCAGGAACATCTTGCCCGAGCCGAACAGGTCGCCGACCACGTTCATGCCTGACATCAACGGCCCTTCGATGACCTCGATGGGCCGGGTGAAGGATTGGCGCGATTCTTCAGTATCTTCGACGATGTGCGTCGTGATGCCTTTGACCAGTGCGTGTTCCAGGCGCTGGTTGACGGGCCAGCTGCGCCACTCTTCGGTTTCGGCTTCCTTGACGCTGCCATCGCCTTTGAACTTGTCGGCGATGGCCAGCAGCGCATCGGTACCGTCGGCGGTACGGTTGAGCACCACGTCTTCGACGCAATCGCGCAGTTCGGCCGGGATCTGGTCGTAGATTTCCAGCTGTCCGGCATTGACGATGCCCATGCTCAGGCCGTTGCGAATCGCGTACAGCAGGAACACTGAGTGAATCGCTTCACGCACCGGGTTGTTGCCGCGGAACGAAAACGACACGTTGGATACGCCGCCAGATGTCAGCGCGTAGGGCAGCTCATCACGGATGTAGGCGCAGGCATTGATGAAGTCGACCGCGTAGTTGTTGTGTTCTTCGATGCCGGTAGCGATGGCAAAGATATTCGGGTCAAAAATGATGTCTTCCGGCGGGAATCCCACGTCGTTGACCAGAATGTCGTAAGAGCGTTTGCAAATTTCTTTCTTGCGCGCTTCGGTGTCCGCCTGACCTTGTTCGTCGAACGCCATGACCACAACGGCGGCGCCGTAGCGCTTACACAGTTTGGCGTGATGGATGAACTGCTCGACGCCTTCCTTCATGCTGATCGAGTTGACGATGCCCTTGCCTTGAATGCACTTGAGCCCGGCTTCGATCACTTCCCACTTCGACGAGTCGATCATGATCGGCACGCGTGAGATGTCTGGCTCGCCTGCGATCAGATTGAGGAAGGTCACCATCGCCTTCTTCGAGTCGAGCATCCCTTCGTCCATGTTGATGTCGATCACCTGCGCACCGGCTTCGACCTGTTGCAGGGCGACTTCCAGAGCTTCGGTGTAGTTGTCTTCACGAATCAGGCGGGCAAAGCGGGCAGAGCCGGTGATGTTGGTGCGCTCGCCAACGTTGACGAACAGCGATTGACGATCAATGGTGAACGGTTCCAGACCTGACAGGCGGCAGGCCTTTGGAATATCGGGGATCTGGCGTGGCGCGTAGCCGGAAACCACTTCGGCGATCGCCTTGATATGCGCCGGCGTAGTGCCGCAGCAGCCACCCACGATGTTCAGGAAGCCGCTCTGGGCAAACTCTTCAATGATGCTGGCGGTCTGGCTTGGCAGCTCGTCGTATTCGCCGAAGGCATTCGGCAGCCCGGCGTTGGGGTGCGCCGAAACGTGCGTGTTGGCTTTGTTCGCCAGCTCTTGCAGATAAGGTCGCAGTTCGCTGGCACCCAGCGCGCAGTTCAGGCCTACGGAGATCGGCTTGGCATGGCTGATCGAGTTCCAGAAGGCTTCGGTAGTCTGGCCCGACAGGGTGCGCCCGGAAGCGTCAGTGATAGTGCCGGAAATCATGATGGGCAGTTCGAAACCCTGTTCCTCAAAAACACCCTGAACCGCGAAAATGGCCGCTTTGGCGTTCAACGTGTCGAAAATGGTTTCGATGAGAATCAGGTCTGCGCCGCCCTCGATCAGCCCTCGGGTGGCTTCAGTGTAGTTCTCGACCAGCTCATCGAAGGTTACGTTGCGATAGCCAGGGTTGTTGACGTCCGGCGACAGCGAGCAGGTTCGGCTGGTCGGACCTAGAACGCCGGCAACAAAGCGCGGTTTGTCAGGAGTTTCGAGGGTCTTGGCATCAGCCACCTTGCGTGCCAGACGCGCGCCTTCGACGTTCAACTCGTAAACGATCGACTCCATGCCGTAGTCGGCCTGGGAAACCTGAGTCGCATTGAAGGTGTTGGTTTCAAGAATGTCAGCGCCGGCATCCAGGTAGGCCTTCTCGATGGCGCCAATCACGTCGGGACGGGTAAGGATCAACAAATCGTTGTTACCCTTCACGTCACTCGGCCAGTCAGCAAAACGCTTGCCCCGGTAATCCTGCTCCTCAAGCCTGTAGCTCTGGATCATGGTGCCCATGCCGCCATCGAGAATGAGGATCCTCTGTTTAAGAGCATTGAGGAAGGCTTGATGGCGGGCGCTGCGGTCAGACATGGGGGCTACCTTGGGAAGGTCGATGCATAAAGAACGGAATAATACCAAACCGGAAAGGTTTTAGTGTTGTTGACGCTTTTGCATGAAAATCGCTCATGTTGAGGGTGTGCTTGCGCTTTTAGAATCGTGCCATTTTTTCCGTAGAGCTTTGATGAAATGCCCTCCCGCTTGCAGGCATGCCTGGCTGTGCTGTCTTTCTGTCGCAGTGCTCAGGCTTGACCAACGCCTTCCGGGGCTAGACACCTTCACGATCTGGCCAGGTGTGCTCAACAGTTACCCGAATTTCATCTTTAATACCCCGCCAGTGAAGTATCAACCTTTGTCGATGCGCTGCAGCAAAGCAAAGATATGGCAAGCTTCGAGCAGGTCATCCAACGGTGGGGCATCCGGCGTACGCATCCATTGTTCTGGACCTGGTTCCACGACCTCAATCGTTACCTTCAGGAAACCGATCCGCAGGAAGCAGCCGCGTTCGACGTGAACCGCTTCGAGAACCTCCAGGCCGGTGCGATGCGGCTGCAAGCCACGACGTACATGGCCTGCAGCCATTATTGGTTTCCTGAACAGATCTCTTTTTCTGCGATCTTTTTTCAAAAAAAGCGGTCCGAGACGGTGCACGCCATGGAACCCATGGCTGAACGTCAGTGTGGATTCCGGTTTGAAAAGACAGGAAACAGAGGTTTTTTAGATGTTGATTTCGGTACAGGCTTTACGGGCATTCGCAGCGTGGGTCGTTGTGTGTCATCACTTCATGCAGATCTTTTTTGATTTCAAGGCCAGCAGCCCGCTCGGCCAGTTTTTTGTCTCCAAAGGCGCTGTCGGCGTCGACATATTCTTTGTCATCAGTGGGCTGGTGATCTTTCTCTCAACGCAAAAGAGCGACATGCCCGCAGGGCGTTTCATTTTGCACAGGCTGATCCGTATCGTGCCGGCGTACTGGCTGTACACCGCCGCCATGGCGCTGCTGTTGCTGGCCGCGGCACCGATGCTGCCGCATCAGGTGATCGGCTGGCAGAACTTCCTGTTGTCACTGGTTTTCATACCGTCGGAAAACCCTGGTGGTTACGGCTTGTACCCCACACTCAATGTGGGCTGGACGCTCAACTACGAGATGTTCTTCTACCTGCTGTTCTCGATGGTTTTCCTGTTCGAGCAACGTTACAGGCCATTGATAATCGCCGCTGCGCTGTTTGCCGTCAGTGAAGTGTTGGCCCGCGCCGGGTTGATCAGCCGCTTCTACGGCAATGACATCATTTACGAATTCCTGCTGGGTATCGGCATTGGCATGCTCTATCGCCGCGGCTGGATCAAGGAGGCGCTGTGGTTGCCGTTGGTGGGTATTGGCATCGGTTTGTATGCGATCAACCACCTCACCAACGACCAGCGCTTGCTCAACTGGGGCCTGCCCAGCGCTTTGATCGTGTTGTGTTGTATCTCGCTTGAACCGTATTTTCGAGGCAATCGCCTGCTCAAAGTGCTCGGCGACTGCTCCTATTCGGTCTACCTGCTGCATGTGCTGGTGCTTTACGGCGGGTTGTTGATGGCGCAGCGCTTCGGACTGAGTCCCTACGTGGTCTTCGCTTTCTGCGTGCCGATTATTGCCATGGGCGCCTGGTTGAGTTACGAGTGGATCGAGAAGGGGCTGTATCGCCGGATGAAGGACTGGCTGGACAGCCGTCGGGTGCGTGGCAGGGTGGACGCATTAACCTGACAAAATTACTGGGACTTTGTGTGATGCACGGGATTGGCGTAAACTGCACGCACGTCTGCGAGGAATTTTCATGACCGCTATCACTATTACCGATGCCGCCCACGATTATCTGGCCGATCTGCTGGAAAAGCAGAATACCCCAGGCATCGGCATCCGCGTGTTTATTACCCAACCCGGCACTCAGTATGCTGAAACCTGTATCGCCTATTGCAAACCGGGCGAAGAAAAGCCAGAAGACAAGGCCATCGGCCTGAAAAGCTTCACTGCCTGGATCGACGGTTTCAGCGAAGCGTTTCTGGGCGATGCCGTTGTCGACTATGCGACTGATCGCATGGGTGGCCAACTGACCATCAAGGCGCCAAATGCCAAAGTTCCGATGGTCAATGCTGATAGCCCGATCAACGAGCGCATCAACTATTACCTGCAAACCGAGATCAACCCGGGGCTCGCCAGCCACGGTGGTCAAGTGACCCTGATCGACGTTGTAGAGGAAGAAACCAGAAACATCGCTGTGCTGCAGTTCGGCGGTGGATGCCAGGGCTGCGGCCAGGCCGATGTAACCTTGAAGGAAGGCATCGAGCGCACTTTGCTTGAGCGCATTCCAGAGTTGTCGGGTGTACGTGATGTCACCGACCACACGCAGAAAGAAAACGCTTACTACTAAGCGTTTGTCTGTGGTGTGTGCTGTATTGCTGTAACGATAAACGCCCTGACCCTTCAGGGCGTTTTTGTATATGATTTTTGTGTGTGTAGTGGGCTTTACTGGATCAGTCGGGATCCTTCAGCTCTACGAGCACGGCGCCTTCGTTGACCATGTCGCCTTCACGGCAATACAGCGCCGTGACGACGCCTGAGGTTGCCGCACGAACACTGTGCTCCATTTTCATGGCCTCCAGTATCACCAGCGTCGTTCCTGCCTCGACTGCCTGACCCACCTCGACCAGTGTCCTAACGATGCTGCCGTTCATGGGCGCGGTCATGCCGCCCTGTTGCCCATCGCTGCTATCCGCTTCTGCGATGGGGTCGAAGCGGGTGATTGCGTGCACATCGCCTTCCCATTTGAGGTAAAGCGTGGCGCCATGGCGAACTGCCAGATGCTGGCGTCGAACGCCGTCCTGGTCGCCGCACAGATACTCTCCCGTCAGCCTCCACGAGGGTGCGGCTGCATTCCGCAGCCGCACCATGCTACGCACGCCGTTGCATTCCAGGTGCATATCGATTTCGCTGGGCAGACCAGAGCGGAGCCCGCTCTTCACCGCCCATGGTGAGTGGCGATCAGCCGGGCACGTCCGAGGCGGCTCGCTCTGGCTGAACGCTGCGGCAGCCGCTTGCCAGAACATGTCGCTCAAGCCAGCAGGTTCTGGCAGTAATTGCGCTTGGTGGCGCGGGATAAAGCCGGTGTCCAGCTCGGCAGCAGCGAAGGCCGGATGAGCGATGATCCGGCGCAGAAATGCCAGGTTGGTCCTGACCCCGCCCACGGTACAGGTGTCGAGCATGGCCAGCAGGCGCAAACGCGCTTCTTCCCGGTCTTCGCCCCAGGCAATCAGCTTGCCCAGCATCGGGTCGTAAAATGGCGATACCTGGTCTCCCTCGGCTACACCGCTGTCGACACGGCGGCCCAGCCCGGCAGCAGGTTCGCGATAGAAACCAAGTGTGCCGGTTGCGGGTAGAAAGTCATTGGCCGGGTCTTCTGCATAAAGACGCACCTCAATGGCGTGTCCAATAAGCGGAACCTGTGCTTGAGTGATGGGCAATGTTTCGCCTCGGGCGACGCGAATCTGCCACTCGACCAGGTCCAGCCCGGTGATGTACTCGGTCACCGGGTGTTCCACTTGCAGGCGGGTGTTCATCTCCATGAAAAAGAACTCGCCACGAGCATCCAGCAAGAACTCGACCGTACCCGCGCCGACATAACCGATGGCCTGAGCTGCCTTGACGGCTGCCTCACCCATGGCGCGGCGCAGTTCGGCAGAAAGACCAGGCGCTGGCGCTTCTTCGACCACTTTCTGGTGGCGGCGCTGAATGGAGCAGTCTCGCTCGTTGAGATACAGGCAATGGCCGTGCTGATCGGCAAATACCTGGATTTCTACGTGTCGAGGCTGCAACACGTATTTTTCCACCAGCATCCGTTCGTCACCGAACGAAGAAAGCGCCTCACGCTGAGCGGACGCCAGCGCCTCGGCCAGTTCGCTTTCGTGCTCCACCACTTTCATGCCTTTGCCACCGCCGCCCGCTGTCGCCTTGAGTAGTACCGGGTAGCCAATGCGATCAGCGGCGCTGCGAAAGGTGGCAAGGTCCTGAGCATCGCCATGGTAGCCGGGCACCAGCGGCACACCGGCCTGCTCCATCAGCGACTTTGCGGCAGATTTGCTGCCCATGGCGTCGATGGCCGAAGCAGGCGGCCCGAGGAATATCAGCCCGGCATTTTCGATGGCGCGCGCAAAGCCGGCATTCTCCGAAAGAAAGCCGTAGCCAGGGTGAATCGCTTGCGCACCGCTGGCCTTGGCCGCGTCGATCAGCTTGTCGATCTGCAGGTAACTGTCTGCAGCCTTGCTGCCGCCCAGGTCCACTTGAATATCGGCTTCTCGGCTGTGTCGTGCGTCCCGGTCAGTTGCGCTGTGGACTGCGACGGTGGTCAACCCCATTCGTTTGGCAGTGCGCATGATGCGACAGGCAATTTCGCCCCGGTTGGCGATCAGTAGCGTGTCAAGTGGTGGTGTGCTCATGAGTGAGAGTCCTTGCTCGGGGTCGCCGGGGCAGGGGGCTCGGCGTCGTGGCCTTGTGCTGCGGTCTGCCAGCCAGGGGGGCGTTTCTCAAGAAACGAGCGCAAACCTTCCTGGCCCTCGGCACTGGTGCGGATTCGTGCAATTGCACTTTCGCAATAACGACGCAGCGCTGGCGTCAGCGCACCGCTACCGACTTCACGTAGCAGATCTTTGCTGGCGCGCATGGCCTGCGGGCTGTTGAGCAGAAGGTTATCGACCCAGCGCAGCGCCTGCGACTCCAGGTCCGCCAGCGGATAGCATTCGGCGATCAGGCCAATCTCCCGCGCTCGTTGGCCGCTGAATCGTTCGGCCGTCAACGCGTAGCGGCGGGCTGCGCGTTCGCCAATCGCCTGCACCACGAACGGGCTGATGACCGCTGGCGCCAGGCCGATGCGGACTTCTGAGAGGCAAAACTGCGCGTCATCCGCAGCAATCGCCATGTCGCAGCAACTGATCAGGCCCAGCGCGCCGCCAAATGCCGCGCCTTGTACCACGGCAAGTGTCGGAATCTTCAATTTGGCGAGGTTGTACATCAGCTCCGCCAGCTCGCGCGCATCGTCCAGATTGGTGTTGTAGTCGAGGTCCGCCGCCTGTTGCATCCAGGCCAGGTCGGCGCCTGCGCTGAAATGCCTGCCGCGTCCGCGTATCAGCAGAAAGCGCAGTGCGGCATTGCTCTGCACGTCGTCGAGGGCCAGGATCAGCTCGCGAATCATCTGGGCATTGAAAGCATTGTTCTTTTCCGGCCGGTTCAGCCACAGCGTGGCGAAGCCATGGGAATCGTCAATCAGTTCGATGGTTGCAAATGAGGTCATGGTGTCATCCCGGCTTACATTCGGAACAGGCCGAACGTGGTGGGTTCGATGGGCGCGTTCAGCGAGGCGGAAATGGCCAGTGCGAGGAGGTCGCGGGTCTGTGCCGGGTCAATGACTCCGTCGTCCCACAGGCGGGCGCTGGAGTAGTACGGATGCCCTTGGCGCTCATACTGATCCAGGATCGGCTGTTTGAGCCCGGCCTGTTGCTCGGGGCTGAACGCCTGTCCGCTGCGTTCGGCCTGCTCGCATTTGACCTGGATCAGCACGCCTGCGGCTTGCTCGCCGCCCATCACGCCAATCCGGGCGTTGGGCCACATCCAGAGAAAGCGCGGGTCGTAGGCGCGTCCGCACATCCCGTAGTTACCGGCACCGAAACTGCCCCCGATGATGACCGTGAACTTGGGCACCTTCGCGCAGGCCACCGCGGTGACCAGCTTGGCACCGTGCTTGGCGATGCCGCCTGCCTCGTACTTCTGACCGACCATGAAGCCGGTGATGTTTTGCAGAAACAGCAGAGGGATGCCGCGCTGGCAGGCCAGCTCGATGAAATGTGCGCCTTTCTGCGCGGCTTCTGCGAACAGAATGCCGTTGTTGGCCAGGATGGCGATCGGGTAGCCATGCAGATGAGCAAACCCGCACACCAGGGTTGCACCAAACAACGCTTTGAATTCATCGAAGACCGAACCGTCCGCCAGGCGAGCGATGACTTCGCGCACATCGAACGGCTGCTTGGTATCTGCAGGAATGATCCCGTACAACTCTTCGCTGGCGTACAGCGGTTCGACGGGAACAGTAATGTTCAGTTGCCCGTGTTTGCGCCAATTGAGATTGGCGACGCAGCGACGGGCGATGGCCAGCGCATGCTCGTCATTTTCAGCGTAGTGATCGGCGACTCCGGAAGTCCGGCAATGTACGTCAGCACCCCCAAGGTCTTCGGCACTGACGACTTCGCCGGTCGCGGCTTTCACCAGCGGCGGGCCTGCGAGAAAGATCGTCGCCTGCTGGCGCACCATGATTGCCTCATCAGCCATGGCGGGCACGTAGGCGCCGCCCGCCGTGCAGGAGCCCATGACCACCGCGATCTGCGGGATGCCCTGCGCACTCATGTTGGCCTGATTGAAGAAGATCCGGCCGAAGTGCTCGCGATCAGGGAACACTTCGTCCTGGCGTGGCAGGTTGGCGCCGCCTGAATCCACCAGATAGAGGCAGGGCAGGCGATTCTGTTGAGCGATGGCCTGCGCACGCAGGTGTTTTTTGACGGTGAGTGGATAGTAGGACCCGCCTTTTACCGTGGCGTCATTGGCAATGATCATGCATTCAACGCCTTCGACGCGCCCGATGCCGGCGATCACGCCCGCTGCCGGAACGTCCTCGCCGTAGACTTCATGCGCTGCCAATTGGCCGATTTCCAGAAACGGCGAGCCAAGGTCCAGCAGGCGGTTGATCCGCTCACGCGGCAGCAGTTTGCCACGTGACGTATGCCGCTCCTGTGCCTTGGGGCCGCCGCCTTGTTCGACCTTGCCAAGCAGGCTGCGCAGGTTGTTGAGTTGTTCCAGCAGCGCGGCCTGATTAAGGGCGAACTCTGGGGAGCGTGCGTTGATGCGGGTGGGCAAAATAGCCATGTGAACTCCAGAATCAACGTGTTTCGTTGAACAGTTCGCGCCCGATCAGCATGCGGCGGATTTCGCTGGTGCCTGCACCGATCTCATAGAGCTTGGCGTCGCGCAACAGTCGACCGGCCGGAAACTCGTTGATGTAACCGTTGCCGCCCAGAATCTGCACTGCGTCCAATGCCATCTGGGTCGCGCGTTCAGCGCTGTAAAGGATTACGCCAGCGGCATCCTTGCGCGTGGTTTCGCCACGGTCGCACGCCTGGGCGACCGCATACAGATAAGCGCGGCTGGCATTGAGCTGGGTATACATGTCAGCGACCTTGCCCTGGATCAGCTGGAATTCGCCAATGCTCTGGCCAAACTGCTTGCGGTCATGAATGTACGGCACCACCACGTCCATGCAGGCTTGCATGATGCCGGTCGGGCCGCCGGACAGCACGACGCGTTCGTAATCCAGGCCACTCATCAACACCCGCACGCCACCGTCGAGTTTGCCCAGCAGGTTTTCTTCCGGAACTTCGACATCGTCAAAAAACAACTCGCATGTGTTGGAGCCGCGCATGCCCAACTTGTCGAATTTGCTGCCTCTGGAGAAACCCTTCCAGTCGCGCTCGACGATAAATGCACTGATGCCATGCGCGGCTTTTTCGATATCGGTCTTGGCGTAGATAACGTAGGTATTGGCGTCCGGACCGTTGGTGATCCACGTCTTGCTGCCGTTGAGCACGTAATGATCACCGCGCTTGTCGGCGCGCAATTTCATCGAAACCACATCAGAACCTGCGTTCGGTTCGCTCATGGCCAATGCGCCGACGTGTTCGCCACTGATCAGACGAGGCAGGTATTTCGCTTTCTGCTCTGGCGTGCCGTTACGGTTGATCTGGTTGACGCACAGGTTGGAATGCGCGCCATAGGACAGTGCAACTGACGCAGAGCCGCGGCTGATTTCTTCCATGGCGACCACATGCGCCAGATAACCAAGTCCTGCGCCACCGTACTCTTCGTCGACCGTGATGCCCAGCAGGCCCATGTCGCCGAATTTGCGCCACATGTCGACGGGGAACAGGTTGTCCTTGTCGATCTGTGCGGCACGCGGGGAAATTTCTGCGGCAACAAATGACTGCAACTGGTCGCGCAGCATGTCGACGGTTTCGCCCAGGGCGAAATTCAGGCTGGGGTAACTCATGGGTAGCGTTCCTGTTTTATTCTTGGACGGATCAGCTATGACCTTTACGTTAACGTAAACCTGTGGCGAGACAGTGTCAACGCCGAGCTTGGTACGTCGAGTACCGCGAACGGACGTTAGCCAGGGGTGGGAAGGGGGCCTGAGGAGACAGGACATTCATGAATGCCAGACAGCACGAAGGGGAGCCTGGGCTCCCCTTCAAGGTGTATTGCTATGCTCGTTTTTGTTTGTCGGGAGGCCTGTTGTTGTTTTTGTCGACCTTGCCCTTCACATCTTTTTTGAGCGATCCCCATTCGGGATCAAGAGCAAACGTATTTTTTTGAGCGCTGATCACACTTTTATCGAATCGATCCAACCAGTCTGGACGCTGCCTTGAAGCAGTTTTATTGTTCTCTGTCCGGTTGCGAACGGCGTGACGAGCACACTGTTCAGAAAAGCTGTCCACTCCAAAAAAATCTGTTAGCTGCGTCTCTGTCCGTGTTGTTCTTGTTATGTCAGAGCCGGTACGTTTTGTTTTTATTGGATTGCTGCATTTTTTGTTTTTGTTATAAAAGAGATATAGCAGAACCCGTGCCAGTTTTTTAAAACCCTTGTAGAACAGGGGTTTGAAGATTTTTACCCGCCACGTGTCGTTCAAATTCCTTGTCGATTGTTTCTGTGTTACCCGTTTGCCTCGACATGACGCGGAGGAGGGTAACACTCTGTGACAAGTTGTCGCACCCGGTTACCGACCGGTGACACTTCACGCTGACAGCCGCGCCTTCGCGACCCGTGAGCCGTTACTGCGCTCCAGTACATCGCAGATGCGTTGGCCAGCTTTGATCGTCAGATCAAGATCGACACCCGTTTCGATGCCCATACCTTCCAGCATGTACAACACGTCTTCGGTGGCCACATTGCCGCTCGCACCCTTGGCATAAGGGCAGCCGCCAAGCCCCGCTACGGAGCTGTCGAATACCTGGATGCCTTCTTCGAGGCTGGCATAGATATTCACCAGAGCCTGGCCATACGTGTCGTGAAAATGCCCCGCCAGCTTGCCGCGAGGGATCTGGGCGGCGGCTGCGTTGAACAGCTCCCGAGTGGCCCTCGGCGTCCCTGTGCCAATCGTGTCACCCAACGAGATCTCATAGCAGCCCATGGCATATAGCTCGTTCGCGACGGAGGCGACCTGCTCGGCGGATACGCGACCCTCATAAGGACAGCCCAGCACGCAGGACACGTAGCCCCGGACCCTCAAGCCATGCAGTCGAGCCGCCGCCATGATCGGGACGAAGCGCTCCAGGCTTTCACTGATCGAGCAGTTCAGGTTGCGCTGTGAAAACGCTTCGGATGCTGCCGCGAATACCGCAACCTCGCGCACCCCGGCAGCCAAGGCGTCCTCGAAGCCTCTAAGGTTGGGCGCCAGTGCCGAGTACACAACGCCCTCACGCCGCTGGATCTGCTCAAATACTTGCGCAGACCCTGCCATTTGCGGCACCCATTTGGGCGATACAAAGCTGCCGACTTCAATATGGCTCAGTCCTGCCGCAGTCAGGTCGTCCACCAGGCGCACCTTGTCGGCAATGCTGATGGGGCGTGCTTCGTTTTGCAGGCCGTCACGCGGCCCGACTTCGACGATATTCACATATTGAGGGAGTGACATGGCAACGCCTGTGTGGGTCAGTGGGAAATGGCTGCGGTTCTGTCCAGCTCTGCGCGGCAACGCTCTTCGGCGGTATCCAGTTCCAGTTGCATCTGCTGAATGTCGAGCAGCTGTTGTTCCAGCTGTCCGCGGCGTTCAGTGATCTTGCCAAGCATGGTCTGCAACTGTTTCTGATTGCCACCGCTCGGGTCATACAACGAGATCAGATCCTTGCATTCGGCAAGCGAAAAGCCGATTCGCTTGCCGCGCAGTATCAGCTTGAGCGTGACCTTGTCGCGGGCTGAGTAGACCCGCTCCAGGCCACGTCGCTCAGGGCAGAGCATGCCTTGCTCTTCGTAAAAGCGAATCGCTCGGGTGGTGATATCCAGCTCACGGGCGAGTTCGGAAATGCTGTAAGTGGTACTGCTCATGGCAAGGCTCGACGGTAGACGTAAGGTTAAGCTACGTGCTGCTTTACGTAAGCGTCAAGCATGCCAGGCGGCCATGATTGGCCGGTCAGAAAGGCAATAAAAGCTCGAAATAACATTAGGTTTATAAATTAAATATATGTAAATCAATTGGATGAGAAATTAACCTAATGCAGATTCTGGCTTTTGTTCCTGGGCCGTCACGCGCTGACACAACTCGATAATCTGTTCGCGCATCCAGCGATTGGCCGGGTCCTGGTCGGTGCTTTCGTGCCAGTAGAGGTGGGTTTCTACTGTGGGGACGTCGTTGACCGGCAGGTTGGCAAAGTGCAGATCGTTGCGACGTACAAAGCGCTCAGGCACCGTCATGACCATGTCGGTCTGTTGCAGAACCTGGATGGCCATCAGATAGTGCTGGGAACGCAATGCAATCTTGCGCTGGATGCCGATCTTGCCCAGCGCCAGGTCGACATGGCCAAGGCCGCTGCGCCGGCTGGAAATATGGGTGTGCGCCTGGGCGAGATAATCGTCAAGCGTCAACGCCGTTTTGCTCGCGAGTGGATGCCCCTTGCGCATGGCGCAGACGTAGCGGTCTTCCATCAGTTTGACGTGACGTACCTGGGGATCAGTGTTGAGCGGCGCGTCGACGGCGAAGTCCAGGCGTCCTGCGGCCAGTTCCTTGGTGGTTTCGCGGCGTTTTGACAGGAAGCTCTCGACGGTGACAGCGGGGGCCAGGCGGCGCAGACGCTGAAACAAGACCGGCAGGATCACTGCCTCGGTCAGGTCGGTCATACTGATGCGATAGTTCTTGATGGCCTGCTGCGGGTTGAAAATGCGGCTTTCCTGCACCGAGACCCGCAGCAGAGACAAGGCGTTGCGCACCGGGCCGATGATGTTCTGGGCCATGGGCGTGGGCACCATGCCTTGGGCGGTGCGTACAAACAGGGCGTCGTTGAACGTTTCACGCAGACGCGCCAGTGCGTTTGATACAGCCGGCTGGGTGATGCCGACAATCTGCCCGGCGCGGGTCAGATTGGCTTCGGTATAAATGGCGTCGAAGACAATGAAAAGATTGAGATCAACCTTGCTCAGGTTCATTGATGGGGCGCCTCTTCTTGTTGTTGTGGGTTATCGCTTGTGCCGCGACGTAGCTGGATCATATATCGGTTATGAATGTTTATACACGCCGAGAATAGATTAGATAAATGCGCGACCCTTCTCTAGCATTCAATTCATGTCCTCGACACCCTGAACGAGAAGGTAACTGCTCATGGATTTCGCATATTCCCCAAAGGTGCAGGCGCTGCGTGAGCGTGTGACCGCGTTCATGGACGCACACGTTTATCCAGCCGAGCCAGTATTCGAACAACAGGTAGCTCAAGGTGATCGCTGGCAGCCGACGGCGATCATGGAAGAGCTCAAGGCAAAGGCTAAGGCCGAGGGGCTGTGGAACCTGTTTCTGCCTGAATCCGAACTGGGCGCCGGTTTGACGAACCTGGAATACGCGCCGCTGGCAGAGATCATGGGGCGTTCATTGCTGGGGCCCGAGCCATTCAACTGCTCGGCACCCGACACCGGCAACATGGAGGTCCTGGTTCGCTATGCAAGCGATGAGCAGAAGACTCGCTGGCTGGAGCCGCTGTTACGTGGCGAAATCCGTTCGGCGTTTGCGATGACGGAGCCTGACGTAGCGTCTTCGGATGCAACCAACATGGCTGCGCGCGCCGAGCGGGATGGCGATGAGTGGGTGATCAACGGGCGCAAGTGGTGGACTTCCGGGGCGTGTGACCCACGTTGCAAAATTCTTGTCTTCATGGGGCTTAGTAACCCTGACGGCCCGCGGCACCAGCAACACTCGATGATTCTGGTGCCGGTGGATACGCCTGGCGTGAAGATCGTCCGGCCTCTGCCGGTTTTCGGTTATGACGACGCGCCCCACGGTCACGCCGAAGTGCTGTTCGAGAATGTCCGTGTGCCTTATGAGAACGTGTTGCTGGGCGAGGGCCGTGGCTTCGAGATCGCGCAAGGACGCCTTGGTCCGGGCAGGATCCACCATTGTATGCGTTCGGTGGGCATGGCGGAGCGCGCGCTTGAGTTGATGTGCAAGCGCTCGATTGACCGCGTTGCGTTCGGCAAGCCGCTTGCGAGGCTGGGCGGTAACATCGACAGAATTGCCGATTCGCGTATGGAAATCGACATGGCGCGGCTGCTGACGCTAAAGGCTGCCTATATGATGGACACGGTTGGCAACAAGGTCGCAAAAAGTGAAATCGCCCAGATCAAGGTTGTCGCGCCCAATGTCGCCCTCAAGGTGATTGACCGCGCCATCCAGATGCATGGCGGGGCTGGGGTGTCCAATGACTTCCCGCTGGCCTACATGTACGCCATGCAGCGTACGTTGCGTCTGGCAGACGGTCCGGACGAAGTGCATCGGGCAGCGATTGGCAAGTTCGAACTGGGCAAGTACGTACCCGCAGAGCTGTTGCGCAGCCGGTCCTGAACGACGCCACAGGTCTGGGTTACTGCACCCAGACCTCGACACGGCGGTTCTTGATTTTACCGTCGTCCAGGTCGTTGGCGGCTACTGGCATTTCATCACCCAGGCCGACGACGTCGAGAACGATGACGCCACTCTTCTGCAGCTCACGTCGCACGGTCATGGCGCGCAATCGGGACAGCAGAACGGCACGCGCTGTGTCGTTCTTGGCATCGCCGAACCCAACCAGCGTTACACGTCGGTCGAGCAGGGCGTTGGTCTTGAGGTAATCGACAATTCGCCTCAGGTCCTGTTGCGCCTTGTTGTCCAGCGTCGCGCTGCCCTGAGCGAAGCGGAAGTTGACGCTGAGTCGTTCCGCTTTCCGAGTCAGCGCTTGATAGTCAACCGGCATTTGCGGTGTGGTTGGTACGGTGATCGCGCGCACTGTCTGCGCAACGAAACCGCTCTGCGCGACGATGGCCTGGCCTTCTTTGCTCTGCGCGAACTGAACAAGGGCCAGCGCCCAGCGTTGATGGCTGGCAGGCGGCAGGTAGAAATACAGGCGACGCGACAGCGGATAGTCTTCGGTCGCAATCAGATTGACGGTTGGCAGCATCGGTTTTGAATGGCCGTCGACAATGGCCAGCGCTCTTGCCCGCCTGACCGAGGGCAAACCGGTAAAGCCGATGCCGTTGCGGTCCTTGCTGACTTCGTCAGAGAGCAATTCGCTGGACTCGAAGCGTAATGCCGACTTGCTCAGGCTTTTGCCTTGCCTGGCCAGAACCAGTTCCTTGAAGGTGTCGTAGGTGCCGGATTGCTCATCGCGCGCATATACATGTATGGCTCCGCTGGTGCCGCCCACTTCGCTCCAGTCCTTGATGTCCCCTGAGAAAATGCGCGCCAGTTGCGTGGTATCGAGCTGGCGCAGCACGTTGGCGGGATGGACGATAACGGCGACCCCATCGATGGCTATGACCTGCTCGCTGGCTGCGCTTGAAAGATCGCCCAGGCTGCTCAGGTCTTTCGCTTCTTGATCCTTTATCGGTCTTGATGAGGCCGCCAGGTCGGCGTTACCGTCCTTGAGAGCGCTGAATCCAGTGCCCGAACCATGTGCCGCGATGTCGATACGTAATGACTGGCCGTCTGCAGTGGTTGCGATCACGCGCTGTTCATTGTCACGCTCCCCCGGCAGCGTTTGCACCGCTTTCAGGCCCTGCTGGCGCAACAATCCTTCGACCAGTGCCGGCCCCAGTCGGGCATTGATGGTGTTGGAGCCTTGGATCCGCAATGCGGGCACGTCACCTGTGGGCAAGGGCAGGGCGGCCAGAACAAGGCAGGGCACGGTGGCGCTCGACACGATCAGCGCCGTAAGCAGAGCGCGCAGCATCGGCGTCACCTTGAATCACGGAAAGTGTCGAAAGAATAAGACGGAAAGATGACGGTAAAATGACGATTTGATGCGATTTGCCGTCAGTTGGTTTCGGTCTGCGCGCGAACACGAGCAGACCGGCGCGGCGCTTGGTGTCAGCTCAGTTCGAGCCAGATCGGTGCGTGGTCCGACGGTTTTTCCATGGCACGCAGGTCGTAGTCCACTCCCGCTGCCTTGATTCTTGGTAATAGCCCCGTGGATGTCATGATCAGGTCAATGCGCAGGCCGCGCTTGGGTTCATCTTCAAAGCCACGACTGCGGTAGTCGAACCAGCTGAATCGATCGGCGACTTCCGGGTACAGGTGCCGAAAGCTGTCGATCAGCCCCCAGTTTTTCAGGCGCTCCATCCATTCGCGTTCTTCCGGCAGGAAGCTGCATTTGCCGGTCTTCAGCCAGCGTTTGGCGTTGTCGGCGCCGATACCGATGTCGCAGTCCTGCGGGGATATGTTCACGTCCCCCATCACAACCAGCGGCTGATCGTGGCTGAAACGGGTTTCAAGCAACGTCTGCAAGTCATTGTAGAAGCGCTGCTTGGCGGGAAATTTGGTCGGGTGGTCACGGCTCTCACCCTGCGGGAAATAACCGTTCATGATGGTCACCGGCTGGCCATTGGTGTCCGCATACGTACCCCAGATGAAGCGCTTCTGAGACTCTTCGTCGTCACCATCAAAACCCTTGTGCAGGGTCAGCGGCGCGTTGCGC
The DNA here is from genome assembly GCF_021147775.1 of Pseudomonas californiensis. Lineage (GTDB taxonomy): Bacteria > Pseudomonadota > Gammaproteobacteria > Pseudomonadales > Pseudomonadaceae > Aquipseudomonas > Aquipseudomonas californiensis. Next base: position 43,402 of record NZ_JAGTPK010000011.1, on the reverse strand, counting down.
GACAGCAGTGCGACGCCATAATGGCCTTTCTGCCCATGAAAGTGCACGTGGTAGCCCAGAGCTTCGATTTCTGCCTGCGGAAACTGTTCGTCCGAAACCTTGGTTTCCTGAAGACCAATCACGTCAGGCTGGTGCTTCTCGATCAGCGCCGCCAGCTGGTGGGGCCGAGCACGCAGACCGTTGATGTTGAACGAGACGATTTTCATAAAACAGCAGTCCTGAGAAAACACAAACCGCGATGCTAGCTGACCTCCCGGCTCAGGGCCAGCGTGCAGTCCTGTGGTTGAACGACTGGAGGCCGGGTGCAGGCATCGTCTGTAGGACAATTTATTTGGAACTGTCGTGAAGTGCCATTACTCGAAGCCATGCTCCCCAAGAGTGCTGCACCATACGCAGCGCCGTTATCGAGAGGTCATTCCATGTCCCAACCTGCTGCCTCCGTGGGCGAAATCCGCCAGCTCGACAGTGGCTATTCCCGTGAAACCCGGAATCTGTTGTTCAAGGTCTATCGCAACGATCCCACCTTTGCCTTTCTGTTCGACGCGCCGCGTTCGGGTTACGACCAGCGAGTCCTTGCGACAATCCGGCAACTGGTCAAGCAGCATTTTCTACAGAACCAGCCAGCGTTGGGATTGTTTCTGGAGGATCGTCTTGTGGGTGTTGTGCTGATCGCGCCGCCCCAGCGCCGTCTGGGTGTCACCGAAAGCTGGGCATGGCGCCTGCGAATGGTGGTCGATACGGGGCTCAGTTGCACACAGCGCTATCTGGCGTACTACAACGCGGTGCTCGCCTGCCTGCCATCCGAAACCGTTCACGTATTGCCGTTGATCGGTCTGCACCCGGAGTTTCAGGGCCAGGAACTTGGGCAGAGCCTCAGCGAGCAGTTGTTGCAGGCGTTGCACGACTGGTGCGCTTTGGATGAAAACTCTCAAGGCATCGTCCTGGACACTGGAAATACCCGCTATCTTGAGTTCTACAAGCGACAGGGTTATGAAGAAATTGGCGAAATAGCAGTGGGCCCGGTTCGCGAGCACGTTTTTTTTCACCCAAACCCTCAGGTTTCGCGACCGATCCATGACGCAACGGTTTGAAAAACCGTCATTTTAGTGTCTTTCAGCGTGACCCCCGGGTCGTGTTAGCATCCACGCCCATGAAGCTTTTCAGATTATTCAGTGGCAGCGTGCTCCTGATGTCGATGAGCGCAGCAGCATTTTGCGCTGCGCGCCTTGACGTCAGGGTTACCCCGGCCAACCCGGACCTCAAAGCCAACATTGAGGGCTATGTGGGAGAACCGGGTGAGCGTGATGCCCAGGCCTTGCGGCAGTTCAGGATCGGCGCCGAAGAGCAGGCGCAGAAAGCTGCGCAGGCGCTGGGCTATTATCAGGCGCAGGTCGACAGCGAAATCCAGGAAGGCCAGGAGCCCCTGCTGGTCATCACTGTTCAGGCGGGCGAACCGATCCGTCTGCGTAACGTCACTGTACGGGTCGACGGCCCTGCAGCATCGCTGAAGGCATTCAGGGTGCCCAAAAGTGATGCTCTGAAGCCTGGTGCTGTGTTGAATCACGGCAAATACGAAGATGCCAAACGCTTGATCCAGAATCAGGCGTCCCGCTATGGATTCTTCAGCGGCCATTTCACTCAGCAGCGTCTGGCTGTGGATCCGCGAGCCGGGGTCGCTGATGTCGAGCTGGTATTTGACAGCGGCCCGCGCTACACACTGGGTCAGGTTGCGTTCAGCGGCGACTCGCCTTTTGATGAGGACCTGCTCAAGCGCATGGTCCCGTTCAAGGAAAATACCCCTTACGACTCTCAATTGATCGCTGAGCTGACCCAGGCCATGCAGGCCAGCGGTTATTTCGAAGGGGTTCGTGTCGATGCTGCGCCGACCGCAGCCGTGGGCCAGGTGATTCCGGTGACCGTGCAACTGGAAACCCGCAAGCCTCGCACGATGGGCCTGGGGCTGGGTTACTCCACCGACGTCGGCCCGCGTGGCAGGGCCAACTGGACGCGCCATTGGGCTAACGCCGAAGGCCACAGTTATGGCTTTGAATCCGAACTGTCGGCGCCTCGCCAGAACGTCGGCCTGTGGTACGACGTGCCGCTTGATCCGCCGCTGACCGACAATTTGCGCTTCGCCGGTGGTTATCAATACGAAGAAATAGCCGGCACCGACAGCCTCAGCAAGCTGCTGACCGTAGGTCCTGAGTGGCACAGCAAACTGCCCAGCGGCTGGGAACGCGTTCTCTCGCTCAAGTGGCAGCGCGAAGAGTACCGGCTGGGCGACGACTCGGGTCTGAGCACCTTGCTGATGCCCGGCGTCAGCTATTCGTACCTGCGCAGCGATAATCGTATCGACCCAAGCAGAGGCTACCGTTTGCAGTTTGATGCTCAAGTGGCCAAGGAAGGCATGTTGTCCGACGCCAATCTGGTGCGTGGCACGGTGTTGCTCAAGGGCCTCACGACCGTGGCGCAAAACCACCGTTTTCTAGGACGTGTCCAGTTCGGCGGCAACTTCACCAACAGCTACACGTCGATTCCGCCGTCGTTGCGCTTCTTCGCTGGCGGCGATCAAAGTGTGCGCGGTTACGACTACCAGACGCTCTCGCCGACCAACGCTGACGGCGACCGCGTCGGCGGACGGTACATGGTCGCGGGGAGTGTCGAGTATCAATATTCGATTGCCGAGAAATGGCGATTGGCGACCTTTGTCGACCAGGGTAATTCGTTCAACAGCCTTGACCTTCCCAATCTCAAAACCGGCGTTGGCTTTGGGGTCCGTTGGGTCTCGCCGGTGGGGCCGCTGCGGCTGGATCTCGCGCACCCGCTGGACGATGACGGCGGCATTCGCCTGCATTTCTCCATGGGGCCGGAATTGTGAACCGTGTGAATATCAAGCGTGGCGCAAAGATCGCGGGGCTGGGCGTGCTGGTGATCCTCATGCTACTGGTGACGGGCGTTGCTCTGGTTGTGGGTACGCAGAGCGGCAGCCGATGGGCGCTGGCGCAGGTGCCCGGTCTGACGGTGGAGAACTTCAATGGGCAGTTGGGCGGGCAGTGGTCTGCTGATCGTCTGGTGTGGATGCAGGGCGAAGACCGCGTCGAAGTCCAGTCGCCCGCATTGATCTGGTCGCCAGGTTGTCTGCTCAGCATGAGGTTGTGCATCGATCAACTGCACGCGGGGCAGGTCTTGTTGACCTTTCCTCCTGGTAATCAACCCGCCAGTGAGGGTCCGACGACCTTGCCGGTGCTGAAGCTGCCGTTATCGATTCAGCTCAAGGACGTGCAGGTCGGCAGCATTCAGTTGGGTGGCGTAGAACAACTGCGTGACCTGCAACTTGCTGCGCACTGGACAGCCGAAGGGCTGCAGATCGACAGTGCGCACCTGCAACGTGACGCGCTTGTTCTGGATCTTCAGGGGCTTTTGAAGCCCGAGAGCGACTGGCCGTTGGCCGTCACGGGGCAACTGCAATTACCGCCTCAGGATGGTCAGCCATGGTCGCTGGCTCTCGACATTAAAGGTGAACTGCTGAACACACTGCAGCTCAAGGCCGACAGCAGCGGCTACCTGGTGGGCGTGTTGACCGGTGAGCTGGAACCCTTGACCGAGCACCTGCCCGCGCGTCTCAAGTTGACGTCCGAACACTTCAAGCCCAGCGCAGGTTTGCCCGATACCTTGCAGCTCGACCAGTTATTGCTGACCGCAGAAGGTAATCTTCAGAACGGATACCAGATTGACGGTAGCGCCAGTCTGCCGGCCGCCAAGGCGCCGATCGCCTTGTCCCTGAAGGGAATTGCGGATGCCAAAGGCGCGACCATTGCGGCGCTTGACTTGAATGCCAGTGACAAACAGCGTCTGGCCGTCAGCGGCAAACTCAGCTGGGAAACCGGCTTTTCTGCTGACGCGAGCGTCGATTGGCTGGACTTCCCCTGGCAACGGCTTTATCCCCTGGAGACCGAACCGCAAGTCGCTTTGCGCGCCTTCAAAGGCGAGGTTTCCTATACAGATGGCAAGTATCTGGGGCATTTCAATGCAAACATTGATGGCCCTGCAGGTGCGTTTACCTTGGGCAGCCCCTTCAGCGGTGATCTGCAAAACGTCTATTTGCCGCAGCTTGAGATGGTCGCAGGTCAGGGCAAGGCCGGCGGTCATTTGAACCTGCAGTTCGCCGATGGCATTGGATGGGATACGGCGCTGGATCTGACTGCGCTCGACCCTTCGTTCTGGGTCGCCGAGTTGCCGGGGACGTTGGCCGGACCGCTGCGCAGTAAAGGTCAGATGAAGAACGGGCAGTTGGAGCTGACCGCCGACCTGGATCTGAACGGGCGCCTTCGCGGCCAGCCAGCTGTGTTGCAGGCCAAGGCTGATGGCCGCGCGCAGCAGTGGAACCTCAATAGCCTGAATATTCGGCTGGGCGACAATCGCATTCAAGGCACCGGCAGCCTGCACGAGCGGATTCAGGGTCGGCTTGATCTCGACCTGCCGCGTCTTGCCCAGTTGTGGCCGCGGCTCCAGGGTCAGGTCAAGGGTCGCCTCGATCTGGCCGGAACGCCGCAGGCTCCTCAGGGGCAGCTTGCGCTCCAGGGCAGCCAGTTGGCTTTGCAGGACAATCGCTTGCAGGGCCTAACCCTCGCCGCAACGCTTGACCCCGCACAGCGCGCGACACTTGACCTGAAAGGCACAGGCATTGAGACCGGAGAAACACGGCTGGGCACCTTGTCGGTGGACGGCCAGGGCACGCTCAAGGCCCAGCAACTCAAGATAAACCTGCAAGGCCCGCTGCTCAAGCTGGGGCTGGCCCTTGACGGCAGGCAGGACAAAGGTAACTGGCGCGGTCGCTTGGCCACTGGCGATGTGCAGAGTGGTGGCCAGAGCTGGCGCTTGCAACAGCCCGCCAGGATCGAGCGTCTGGCCGATGGCAAGCTGAACGTCGGTTCGCATTGCTGGGTGTCTGGGCAGGCGAGTCTGTGTGCAGGCGATCAGCGCCTGCTGCCCGATCCTCGGCTGCGTTATCAGCTCAAGAACTTCCCGATCGAAAGTCTTGCACAATGGTTGCCCAGAGATTTTGCCTGGAAAGGTGCGCTGAACGCCGATGTTCAGCTTGACCTGCCAGCGGCAGGCCCCAGCGGGCAGATTTCGATGGATGCCAGTGGTGGGACATTGCGGGTTCGTGACAAGGATCAGTGGCTGGACTTCCCTTATCAGACTCTCAAGCTGACCAGCACCCTGACGCCCAAACGCATCGATTCCCGGTTGGACTTCGAGGGTGCAAAACTTGGGCGCCTGCTGCTGAACGCGCAAATCGACCCGCTGGCAAAAAACAAGACGCTGACGGGTGATTTCACCCTCTCGGGCCTGGATGTTTCGGTAGCCCGGCCGTTTGCACCAATGGTGCAGAAGCTCAATGGCCGCTTGAACGGTAGCGGCCGGTTGTCGGGCGGGTTGCTGGCGCCGCTGGTCAACGGCAACGTAACGCTGGATGACGGCGAAGTTTCCGGGCCTGAACTGCCGATGGAACTGCGCGACCTGAAGATTCAGGCAGTGATTGCTGGCGAAAGCGTGCAGATCAACGGTGGCTGGAAAAGCGGCACTACCGGGCAGGGTTCGATTGGCGGGCAGGTGGCCTGGGGGCAGACATTGGTCGTCGATGTGAGCCTTAAAGGTACACGTCTGCCCATCACTGTCGAACCCTATGTGGCGGTCGAAGCGGCACCTGATCTGAAAATCTCCATGAAGGGAGAGCGCCTGGCTGTCTCTGGCAAGGTCCTGATTCCAAAAGGCACGATCACCGTGCGTGAGTTACCGCCTTCCACGGTCAAGCTCTCGGGCGACACCGTCATTGTCGGGCAGCAGACTGAGGAAGGGGCTGCACCGCTTGCAGTTGCCATCGATGTCGACGTCGAGGTCGGCCAGGAGAAACTCAGCTTCACCGGCTTCGGGCTTACGGCCGATCTGGTCGGGCGTGTGCATATCGGCGATAACCTCGATACTCGTGGCGAGCTCAACCTCAATAACGGCCGTTATCGGGCGTACGGACAACGGCTGACCATTCGTAAGGCACGGCTGTTGTTTGCAGGACCTGTTGACCAACCCTATCTGGATATTGAAGCCATTCGCCAGACCGATGACGTGATCGCGGGCATCCGCTTGACTGGCAGCGCCGATCAGCCAACCACCGAAGTGTTTTCCGAGCCGGCCATGAGTCAGGAGCAGGCCTTGTCCTATCTGGTCATGGGACGGCCTCTGGGCAACTCTGGCGAGGACAACAACATGGTCGCGCAGGCCGCACTGGCACTCGGCGTTGCGGGCAGCTCTACGACGACTGGCAAACTGGCAGAAAATCTGGGAATCAAGGATTTCGAACTGGATACGTCCGGCACCGGAGACAAGACCAATGTGGTCGCCAGTGGCAAGATTACCGACAAGCTCAGCCTGCGTTATGGGGTAGGGGTGTTCGAACCTGCCAACACCATTGCGTTGCGCTACCTGCTCAGCAAGCGTGTGTACCTGGAAGCCGCCAGCGGAATCGCCAGTTCGCTGGACATCTTTTACAAACGGGACTTCTGACGCGTAACGCGCAGCGCTGCAACAGATGTGCATAACCGACTCAGGCCTCGACAGGACCCGCAAGAAACCGTTAAAACAGCGGCTGACCGTGGCCCGAACCAACCCAATGGACATCCGCCTATCATGGATCGATTCAACGCCATGCGCGTCTTTACTCGAATCGTCGAGCTGGGCGGTTTTGCCCGCGCCGCCGAAAGCTTGCAGATGCCGCGGGCGTCGGTCACTGTTCTGATCAAGCAACTTGAAGCTCATCTGGGCGTACAACTGCTGCAACGAACGACTCGGCAGGTGAGCGCGACGCCCGATGGCGTCGCCTACTATCAACGCTGCCTGAGCCTGTTGGCTGATCTGGACGACACCGAGGCTGCATTTTCCCCCGGCAACGCAGGCCCCAAGGGGCTGCTGCGTGTCGATCTGCCGATGAGCATCGGCTGCATGATCGTGATGCCGGCGTTGCCCGAATTCGCTCAACGTTACCCATCAATCGATCTGGAAATAGGCATGAGTGATCGCCCGGTCGATCTGATTCGCGAAGGTGTGGATTGCGTGTTGCGTGCCGGCAGCCCGCTGGACGAGGCGCTGGTGGCGCGTCCGCTGGCCCAGCTCACGCAAATCACCTGTGCCAGCAGGGCATACCTGGACCGGTACGGCACGCCGTTGTCGCTCGAAGAGCTTGGAGTGCATCAGGTGATCGAGTACTTTTCAACACCTTCCAATAAACGTTATGGCCTTGAGTTCATGGTCAATGGACAGGTCCACGAGCCTCGTCTGAGCCGCTCGCTTTCGGTCAATGGTGCCGAAGGCTACGTGGCGGCCTGTGAGGCCGGGTTCGGCCTGATTCAGGCACCTCGCTACCACATCACCGCGCAGTTGCGCAGCGGCAGCCTTGTCGAGGTGTTACGCGAATACCGGCCACCAGCCATGCCGCTGATGGCGCTTTATCCGCCACATCGCCAGTTGTCACGGCGGGTGAGGGTGTTTGTCGATTGGCTGGCCGAGTTGTGTTCGCGGCCTGAAGTCAGAGATCGACTGGTTTCCTGAGCACATTCGGAATTATCCGATATAGGTTGCAGCGCACTTTCGTGTTTAACTTCTTACTCTTTTACATACTCTGAAAGAAGGATTTCGTTTCATGGCTCAAGTGACCCTCAAAGGCGGCCCCGTTCAAGTCAATGGCGAATTACCTAACGTCGGTGCTGCTGCATCCGCCTTCACATTGGTTGGCGCTGGTCTGGCCGAAGTAACCCTGGCTGACTACGCTGGCAAGCGCAAAATTCTGAACATCTTTCCAAGTGTCGACACGCCGACGTGCGCTACCTCGGTTCGCAAGTTCAATGCCCAGGCCAACGACCTGAACAACGCCGTGGTGTTGTGCATCTCCGCTGACCTACCGTTCGCTCAGGCGCGTTTCTGCGGCTCTGAAGGTCTGGAGAACGTCAAGAACCTGTCCACTTTCCGCAGCGCTGACTTCAGCGAAAACTACGGTGTGGCGATCGCTGACGGCCCGCTGAAAGGGCTGACCGCTCGTGCCGTCGTGGTGCTGGATGAAAACGACAAGGTATTGCACAGTGAGTTGGTATCGGAAATTGCCGAAGAGCCAAACTATGACGCTGCACTGGCTGTACTGAAGTAACGTTCTGCAACATAAACGGCCTGAACCCGTTCAGGCCGTTTTTTTATGTGTGCCTCAACCGTTTAACAAAAGTAAGCGCTTGGTAAAGGCGCTTTGCTTGCAGCTCATCTGTGCTTATTGTTCGCCCTTCAAAGAAAGCCCCATCTGTAATGGTTGATTTATTCATGCAATCGTCTGGCTCCCGTAACTCCCGTCGCTGGTTGATCAGTTTATTGATCCTGTTGGTCATCGTCGGCCTGTGCTGGTGGTTCTGGCCTGCCTCCACGCCCGGCACCGGCGTGCAAGCTGGCAAAAGTGCCGGACATGGCATGGGGCGTCCGGGGTTCGGGGCATCTGCTGCTGCGGTTCCCGTGCGCGTTGCGCCGGTGACCCAGGGTGATTTCCCGATTTACTACAAGGCACTGGGCACTGTTGCGGCGATGAACACCATTAACGTACGCAGCAGGGTTGCGGGCGAACTGGTGAAGCTGAATTTCCAGGAAGGCCAGATGGTCAAGGCCGGTGACCTGCTCGCGGAAATCGACCCGCGCAGCTATCAGGTTGCACTGCAGCAGGCCCAAGGCACGCTCGCCACCAATCAGGCCCTGCTCAAGAATGCCCAGCTGGATGTCAATCGTTATCGTGGCCTGTACGCCGAAGACAGCATCGCCAAGCAGACGCTGGATACCGCCGAGTCGCTGGTGAATCAGTATCAGGGCACCATCAAGACCAACCAGGCTGCAGTGGCCGAGGCAAAGCTCAATCTGGACTTCACCCGTATCCGCGCACCGATTGCTGGCCGCGTCGGGCTGAAGCAGTTGGATGTCGGCAACCTGGTGGCCGCCAATGACACCACCGCACTGGTCGTCATTACCCAGACCCAACCCATTTCGGTCAATTTCACGTTGCCTGAAAAAGACCTGTCCAAAGTAGTCGCGCGCTATCGCACGGGTGACAAGCTGCCAGTAGAGGCCTGGGACCGCGGCGACACCAGGCTGCAAGCCACCGGTGTGCTTGCCAGTCTCGACAATCAGATTGACGTGGCCACAGGGACACTCAAGTTCAAGGCCCGTTTCGATAACCGTGACGAGGTGCTGTTCCCCAACCAGTTCGTCAATGTGCGTCTGCGTGCCGACACGCTGATTCAGGCCGTTCTGGTACCCACTGCGGCGGTGCAGTTCGGCACCAACGGCACGTTCGTCTATGTGCTCGATGGCGAAAAGAAGGTCAAGATCAACCTGCTCAAGACCGGGCCGAGCAACGAGACGTCTACCGTGATCACCGAAGGTCTGGCAGCGGGTGCGCGCGTGGTGCTGGAAGGTACCGATCGTCTGCGTGATGGTGCCGAAGTCGAAGTGGTCAGCGACAGCAAGGACGTCCCGGCGGGTCCGGTGCAAAAACTGCAGGGCAAGCCGGACAGCGGCAGTGACAAGTCGGCGGCAGTCAGCAAGGTGGAAAAATCAAGCGTATGAACATGTCGCGTCTGTTCATCCTGCGCCCGGTCGCTACCACGCTGAGCATGCTGGCTATCGTGTTGGCCGGTCTGATCGCGTATGGCCTGTTGCCGGTTTCGGCCTTGCCTCAGGTGGATTATCCGACCATTCGGGTGATGACCCTGTACCCCGGCGCCAGTCCGCAGGTCATGACCAGCGCAGTAACCGCGCCACTGGAGCGGCAGTTCGGGCAAATGCCCGGCCTGACTCAGATGGCGTCTACCAGTTCGGGCGGCGCGTCGGTCATCACGCTGCGCTTCAGTCTTGAAATCAACATGGATGTGGCTGAGCAGGAAGTGCAGGCGGCCATCAATGCGGCTACCAATCTGCTACCCAATGATCTGCCCGCGCCGCCGGTCTACAACAAGGTCAACCCGGCAGATACGCCGGTGCTGACCCTGGCGATCACCTCCAAAACCATGTTGCTGCCCAAGCTGAACGATCTGGTCGATACGCGCATGGCGCAGAAGATCTCCCAGATCAGCGGCGTCGGTCTGGTCAGCATTGCCGGCGGTCAGCGACAGGCCGTGCGGATCAAGGTCAACCCAGAGGCGCTGGCCGCCAACAGCCTCAACCTTGCTGATGTGCGCACGCTGGTGGCCACTTCAAACGTGAACCAGCCAAAGGGCAACTTTGACGGCCCGACCCGGGTGTCGATGCTCGACGCCAACGACCAGCTCAAGTCGCCAGAAGAATATGCCAACCTGATTCTGGCCTACAAGGACGGCGCGCCGCTGCGTCTGAAGGACGTCGCACAGATTGTCGACGGGGCTGAAAACGAACGGCTGGCCGCCTGGGCAAACCGCAGTCAGGCGGTATTACTGAACATCCAGCGCCAGCCGGGCGCCAATGTGATCGAGGTGGTCGACCGCATCAAGGCCATGCTGCCGGGCATCACCGATAACCTGCCGGCCGGTCTGGACGTGGCAGTACTCACAGACCGTACCCAGACAATCCGCGCTTCGGTAACTGATGTTCAGCACGAGTTGTTGATTGCTATCGTGCTGGTGGTACTGGTGACGTTCCTGTTCCTGCGTCGTGTCAGCGCGACCATCATTCCGTCGATTGCGGTACCTTTGTCATTGGTAGGTACGTTCGGTGTCATGTACCTGGCCGGATTCTCGATCAACAACCTGACCTTGATGGCCCTGACCATCGCCACCGGATTTGTGGTGGATGACGCCATCGTCATGCTGGAGAACATATCCCGGCACATCGAGGAGGGCGAAACACCGCTGCAGGCTGCGCTCAAGGGCGCGAAGCAGATCGGTTTCACGCTGATTTCGCTGACCCTGTCGTTGATTGCAGTGCTGATCCCACTGTTATTCATGGCGGACGTTGTAGGACGGCTATTCCGTGAGTTCGCCATCACTCTCGCTGTGGCGATCCTGATTTCGCTTGTTGTGTCATTGACCCTGACGCCAATGATGTGTGCCCGGTTGCTCAAACGTGAGCCGAAGGAAGAGGAGCAAAGCCGCTTTTACCGTGCCAGCGGCGCCTGGCTCGACTGGCTGATCGATGTCTATGCAGGCAGGTTGCGCTGGGTGCTCAAGCACCAGCCGCTGACATTGCTGGTCGCGATTGGCACGCTGGCCCTGACTGTTGTGCTGTACATGGCAGTGCCAAAAGGGTTCTTTCCGGTTCAGGACACAGGCGTCATTCAGGGCACTTCCGAAGCGGCGCAGTCTGTGTCGTTCAAAGCCATGAGCGAGCGTCAGCAAGCGTTGGCAGACATCATTTTGAAAGACCCGGCAGTGGTAAGTCTTTCTTCCTACATTGGCGTTGACGGGGATAACGCGACACTCAACAGCGGACGTTTCCTGATCAACCTCAAGCCCCATGGCGAGCGCGACCTGACGGCCACGCAGATCATCCATCGACTGCAGCCTGAAGTGGACAAGCTTTCTGATATTCGCCTGTTCATGCAGCCGGTGCAGGACCTGACCATCGAGGACCGGGTCAGTCGTACCCAATACCAGTTCAGCATGTCATCGCCTGATGCCGAAATGCTCAGCGAGTGGAGCGGCAAGCTGGTCGATGCGCTGGCCAGGCGTCCCGAGCTGACTGACGTAGCCAGTGACCTTCAAGACAAGGGTTTGCAGGTCTATCTGCTGATCGACCGTGACGCGGCCAGTCGGGTAGGGGTCAGCGTGGCCAATATTACCGACGCCCTGTACGACGCTTTTGGTCAGCGGCAGATTTCGACTATCTATACCCAGGCCAGCCAGTACCGTGTGGTACTCCAGTCGGCAGCGAGCAGCGAGCTGGGGCCGGAGGCGCTGGAGCAGATACACGTCAAGACCACCGACGGTGCGCAGGTCAAACTGTCGAGTCTGGCGCGGGTTGAACAGCGCCAGGCGCAGTTGGCCATTGCCCATCTGGGGCAATTCCCTGCGGTGATGATGTCATTCAATCTGGCGCCCGGTGTCGCTCTGGGGAATGCGGTCGAAGTCATCGAGCAGGTGCAGCAGGACATCGGCATGCCAATCGGTGTGCAGACGCAGTTCCAGGGCGCGGCCGAAGCTTTTCAGGCTTCGCTGTCGAGTACGCTGCTGCTGATTCTCGCGGCCGTGGTCACCATGTACATCGTGCTGGGTGTGCTTTACGAGAGTTACATTCACCCGATCACCATTCTGTCGACGCTGCCATCTGCAGCGGTCGGGGCCTTGCTTGCACTGTTGATCAGCGGTAATGACCTGGGGATGATCGCGATCATCGGTATCATTCTGCTGATCGGTATCGTCAAGAAAAACGCCATCATGATGATCGACTTTGCGCTGGACGCTGAGCGCAATCGTGGCGTCGATCCCGAAACAGCGATCTATGAGGCGGCTCTGCTGCGTTTCCGTCCGATTCTGATGACCACGCTGGCGGCGCTGTTCGGCGCGATACCACTGATGCTGGCAACCGGCTCTGGCGCGGAATTGCGACAGCCGCTGGGGCTGGTGATGGTTGGCGGGCTGCTGCTGAGCCAGGTGCTGACCTTGTTCACTACGCCGGTGATCTACCTGTATTTTGATCGACTCGGCCGCCGCTGGAGCCGCAAGCCCCAGTCCCCGGAGCGGTTGGGACAGGCTGACGCATGAACCTTTCAGCGCCCTTCATCCGCCGACCGGTCGCCACCGTACTGCTGAGCCTTGCGATCATGCTGCTGGGCGCGGTCAGTTTTCGGTTGTTGCCAGTGGCGCCGCTGCCCAACATGGACTTCCCGGTGATCGTGGTTTCGGCCAGTCTGCCGGGCGCCAGCCCCGAGATCATGGCGTCGAGCGTCGCCACGCCGCTGGAGCGTTCGCTGGGCAGCATCGCTGGCGTCAACACCATGTCCAGCAACTCAAGCCAGGGTTCGACACGGATCATTCTGCAGTTCGACCTGGACCGCGACATCAATGGCGCCGCGCGAGAAGTGCAGGCGGCGATCAACGCATCACACAACCTGCTGCCCAGCGGTATGCGCAGCATGCCGACCTACAAGAAGGTCAACCCGTCCCAGGCGCCGATCATGGTGCTGTCGCTGACGTCAACGGTGCTTGAGAAAGGTCAGCTCTATGACTTGGCCTCGACCATCCTGTCGCAAAGCCTGTCGCAGGTCACCGGAGTGGGCGAGGTGCAGATCGGCGGCAGTTCGCTGCCAGCGGTCAGAATCGAGCTGGAACCGCAGATGCTGTCCCAGTACGGTGTTTCGCTGGATGAAGTACGTACCGCCATCACCAACACCAACGTCAGACGGCCAAAAGGTTCGGTCGAAGACGGTCAGCATAATTGGCAGGTGCAGGCCAATGACCAATTGGAGAAAGCCAAGGACTACGCGCCGCTGATCATTCGCTATCAGGACGGTGCGACGCTGCGGCTCAAGGACGTTGCCAAGGTCAGCGACGCAGTTGAAAACCGCTACAACAGCGGTTTTTTCAACGATAACTCAGCGGTGTTGCTGGTCATCAACCGTCAGGCAGGTGCCAACATCATCGAAACAGTGGCGCAGATCAAAGCGCAATTGCCCGCTCTGCAAGCAGTACTGCCGGCCAGTGTCACGCTGGACATTGCCATGGACCGCTCGCCGGTCATCACCGCCACGCTGCATGAAGCTGAAATGACGCTGCTGATTGCCGTCGTGCTGGTGGTGCTGGTGGTGTTTTTGTTTCTGGGCAGCTTTCGTGCATCGTTGATCCCGACTCTGGCCGTTCCGGTCTCGCTGGTCGGTACGTTCGCCATCATGTACCTGTGCGGTTTTTCGTTGAACAACCTGTCGTTGATGGCGCTGATCCTGGCCACCGGACTGGTGGTCGATGATGCGATTGTGGTCCTGGAGAACATCTCGCGGCATATTCACAACGGCCTCGACCCGATGAAAGCTGCTTTTCTGGGTGCCAAGGAAGTCGGGTTCACGCTGCTGTCGATGAACGTGTCACTGGTCGCCGTGTTCATCTCGATCCTGTTCATGGGCGGGCTGGTGGAAAGCCTGTTCCGCGAATTCTCCATCACGCTGTCGGTGGCCATCGTGGTGTCACTGGTGGTGTCTCTGACATTGACGCCAATGTTGTGCGCCCGCTGGCTGAAGCCACGTCAGGCGCAGGAAGAGAGCGCTTTTCAGCGCTGGAGCGAGCGGGTAAATGACCGTATGGTCGCGGGCTATGACCGCACGCTCGGTTGGGTGTTACGCCATCCACGACTGACGCTGTTGAGCCTGCTGATCACGGTGGTGGTCAACATCGCGCTGTATGTAGTGGTGCCCAAGACGTTTCTGCCACAGCAGGACACAGGCCAATTGATGGGCTTTGTGCGCGGCGATGACGGCCTGTCGTTCTCGGTCATGCAGCCCAAGATGGAGATCTACCGTCGTGCCGTGCTGGCTGACCCGGCTGTACAAAGCGTGGCGGGGTTCATTGGCGGCAGCGGCGGTACCAACAATGCCTTCATGATCGTGCGCCTCAAGCCGATCAGCGAACGTAACCTGTCGGCCGAAAAAGTTGTCGAGCGCTTGCGCAAGAATCTGCCCCACGTGCCCGGTGGCAGGCTGTTCCTTGCTCCGGATCAGGACCTGCAGCTGGGCGGTGGCCGTGAGCAGACCAGTTCGCAGTATCAGTACATTGTGCAAAGTGGCGATCTGGCCAGCCTGCGCGAGTGGTACCCGAAGATTGTTGCGGCGCTCAAGTCACTCCCGGAGCTCACCGCCATTGATGCGCGGGAAGGGCGCGGTGCCCAGCAAGTCACGCTCATGGTCAATCGTGACACCGCCAAGCGGCTCGGCATAGACATGAACATGATCACCGCGGTGCTCAATAACGCCTACAGCCAGCGCCAGGTATCGACCATTTACGACAGCCTGAACCAGTATCAGGTGGTGATGGAGGTCAATCCCAAGTATGCGCAGGATCCGGTCACGCTGGAGCAGGTTCAGGTCATCACGGCCGACGGCCAGCGCGTGCCGTTGTCGAGCATCGCGCATTACGTACGAAGCCTTGAAAATGATCGGGTTTCCCACGACGGCCAGTTTGCCTCGGAAAATATCTCGTTCGATTTGGCCGAAGGTGTGAGCCTCGACAAGGCTACCGTCGCCATTGAGCGTTCCATCGCGGCGATTGGTTTACCTGCTGAAATCATCTCGAAGATGGCAGGTACTGCAAATGCGTTCGCCGCCACGCAGAAAAGCCAGCCGTGGATGATCCTCGGGGCGCTGCTGGCGGTGTACCTTGTGTTGGGCATTCTGTATGAAAGCTATATTCATCCGCTGACCATTCTGTCGACGTTGCCGTCGGCAGGGGTAGGCGCTCTTCTGACCATCTATGTGCTGCGCAGCGATTTCAGCCTGATCTCGCTGTTGGGGCTGTTCCTGCTGATCGGGGTGGTGAAGAAAAACGCGATCATGATGATCGATCTGGCCTTGCACCTCGAGCGGGAGCAGGGCATGACTCCTCAGGAGTCGATTCGCAGCGCGTGCCTGCAACGGCTTCGTCCGATTCTCATGACCACCATGGCCGCTATTCTGGGTGCCTTGCCGCTGCTGCTGAGCACTGCCGAAGGTGCGGAAATGCGCAGGCCGCTGGGTCTCACGATTATTGGCGGGCTGGTCTTCAGCCAAGTGCTGACTCTCTACACCACCCCGGTGGTTTACCTTTATCTCGACCGTCTGCGCCATCGTTTCAGCCGATGGCGCGGCGTGCGCACTGATGCTGCTCTGGAAACTCCGCTATGACCGATTGCCTGGCTTGCACCTTCAACCTTCGTCGGCTGATTCGCCCGCTCGGTCTGGGGCTCTGCGCTCTGATGCTGAGCGCATGTGCTGTCGGTCCGGACTATCAGAAGCCGGAGATGGCCACGCCTGCGCAGTTCAAGGCCGCGCAGGGCTGGCGTCAGGCGACGCCCAGTGATGCGATTGCCCGTGGCGCATGGTGGGAGGTGTATGGCGACCCCGAGCTGAACGCGCTGGTGGCTCGCCTCAACAGCTCCAACCAGACGGTGGCTCAGTACGAAGCTCAGTACCGTCAGGCGCAGGCGCTGGTTCGCAGCTCCCGTGCCGCATTCTTTCCGACACTCGACCTGACCACCGGCAAGACCCGCTCTGCCCAGGGCACCGGCAGCAGCACGTCGGGGTCCAGCAACCTCAACTCAGGTATTCGCGACAGCTACAGCGCGCAGTTGGGCGTCAGTTGGGAGGCTGATATCTGGGGCAAATTGCGTCGCGGCCTGGAAGCTGATACGGCCAATGCTCAGGCCAGCCTTGCTGATCTGGCAGCCATGCGCCTGAGCTTGCAGTCCGAGC
Source organism: Pseudomonas californiensis (assembly GCF_021147775.1). Lineage (GTDB taxonomy): Bacteria > Pseudomonadota > Gammaproteobacteria > Pseudomonadales > Pseudomonadaceae > Aquipseudomonas > Aquipseudomonas californiensis. Next base: position 26,976 of record NZ_JAGTPK010000011.1, on the reverse strand, counting down.
TGGTGCAGAATTACTTGCAACTGCGGGTGATCGACGAACAGAAGCGGCTGCTCGAATCCACCGTGGATACCTATCAGCGCTCGCTGACCCTGACCCAGAATCAATACCGCGCCGGTATCTCCGGTCGTGACGCCGTTGCTCAGGCGCAGACCCAGCTTAAAAGCACACAGGCCGACCTGATCGATCTGGCCTGGCAGCGTGCGCAGTTCGAAAACGCCATTGCAGTACTTATGGGCATGGCGCCTGCGGACTTCAATCTGCAGACCGTCGCGTCCGTTCCTCAATTGCCACAAATACCTGTCGGTGTGCCGTCACAACTGCTTGAACGTCGGCCGGACATCGCCGCCGCCGAGCGCGCGGTCATGGGCGCCAATGCCAATATCGGTGTGGCCAAGGCTGCCTATTACCCGGACCTGACCCTCAGCATGAGTGGCGGATACAACAGCAGCTCGTTCGCAAACTGGATCAGCTTGCCGAACCGCTTCTGGTCAGTAGGGCCGCAGCTGGCCCTTACACTGTTCGACGGCGGTCGCCGTTCAGCGGAGGTAGAGCGCTCTGAAGCCGCTTATGACGTGACCGTCGCGCAATACCGTCAGGCTGTGCTCGACGGTTTTCGTGAAGTGGAGAATTACCTTGTGCAGTTGAAGGTGTACGAGGAAGAGGCTTCGGTTCGTCAGGAGGCGCTGGAGTCAGCGCGTGATTCGTTGCGCTTGACCAGCAATCAATACAAGGCAGGTCTGATTGGCTATCTGGATGTGGTCAACGTGCAGGCCACCGCCCTGAGCAATGAACGCAGCGTGTTGAATGTATTGCAAAGTCGCTTGATCGCAAGCGTGCAACTGATCGCTGCGCTAGGTGGCGGATGGGACGCAGAGAGCGGTCTGACACGCCAGTAATGACTGACTGGCAAGTCAGTTGTAGGACAATTGGCTGAGGTTGACCGGTTGGTCAAAAATATAATGGCTCATTGCCATATTTTCGACCAGCTGCCGCGACAATTGCTGTCTATTGGGTACAATCACCTTATCAAATCGGCATGGACGCGTTCGTTGCTTTGGGTGCGCGTATGTTGATTGGCAGTTACATCCCCTCACTTGTCGTGATTTCGGTGCTCGTTGCAATACTTGCATCGTACACGGCGCTGGATCTCGCCGGTCGTATTGCCTCTGCCAATGGTCGCGCCGTCTATATGTGGATGGCCGGCGGAGCCTTTGCCATGGGCATCGGCATCTGGTCGATGCATTTCATCGGCATGCTGGCGTTCGTCCTGCCCCTGAATCTTGGATACGACCTGCCGCTTACCTTGTGCTCATTGTTGATCGCGATGTTGTCGTCCGGGTTTGCCTTGTGGCTGGTCGCGCAGCCGCAGATGCCTGCGCTGCATCTTGGGCTGGGCGCGTTGTTCATGGGCATCGGTATCAGCGCGATGCATTACACCGGCATGGCGGCGATGCGCATGCAGCCCGGTATCGACTACGACCCCGCGTTGTTCAGCCTGTCGCTGGTGATTGCCATTATCGCGTCGGCAGCGGCACTCTGGATTACCTTTCGCCTGCGTCAAAAAGCGCCACGTATCCAGTTGACTCGAGCAGCAGCGGCAATTGTCATGGGCATGGCCATTGTCGGTACGCATTACACCGGCATGGCTGCCGCCAATTTTGCAGAGGGCAGTTTCTGTGGCGCCTGGGGCAATGGGCTGAGTGCTGACGGGTTGGACAAGCTGGTCGTGGTGACCAGCCTTGCGGTACTCACTATCGCGCTGCTGGCGTGCATCCTGGACGCCCGTCTTGAAGCGCGAACCGCCGTTCTGGCACATTCCCTGAACACAGCCAGCCGCGAGTTGACGCACCTGGCGCTGCACGACAACCTGACCGGTCTGCCGAACAGGGTTCTGCTGACGGATCGTATTGAGCAGGCTTTGAAGAAAGTCGGCGAGGAGGGCGGCTGTTTCGCCCTGATGTTCATGGACCTGGATGGCTTCAAACCGGTCAATGATGCTTTCGGGCACCACATTGGTGATCTGCTGCTTCGCGAAGTCGCGTTGCGTCTGCGCGAAAATCTCCATCGCCACGACACACTGGCCCGGATCGGTGGGGATGAGTTCGTGCTGTTGATGGAGCTGAATGATGCGCAGGACGCCCTTGCCGTTGCGGCACGTCAGGTGGCTGTCATTGCCCACCCATTCGATATCGGTGGGCACATGGTGCAGATATCGCTGAGCATCGGCATCTGTATGTACCCCGGCAATGGCGAATCCCAGCATGAGTTGCTGGTCAATGCCGACGCTGCCATGTACCACACCAAAGCTGCAGGCAAGAACGGCTACAGTTTTTTTGATGCATCGATGAACAGCAACGCGCGTAACCAGTTGCAACTGTCGCAGGACCTGCGTACTGCGTTGAAAGAGCGACATTTCTGTCTGTATTACCAACCAAAATTTCATGCAGGCACGGGCAGGCCGGTTGGCGCAGAAGCTCTGCTGCGCTGGAATCATCCTGAAAAGGGTGTGCTGGGTCCCACCACGTTCATTGGCCTCGCGGAGAAATCCGGGCTGATCATTCAGATCGGCTAGTGGGTGCTGGACGAAGCGTGTCGGCAAATGCGCGAGTGGTACTCACTGGGCTACGAACACTGGCGTATCGCGGTCAACCTTTCAGCTTTGCAGTTCTGTCACGCGGGGCTGGTCAAGACCGTTGCCGATACCCTGGCGCGACACGAATTGCCTGCCAACTGCCTGACGCTGGAAATCACCGAAACCACCGCCATGAGCGATGCGGATGCAAGCCTCGCGGTGCTGAACAGGCTGTCGGAAATGGGCGTGGACCTGTCCATCGACGATTTCGGCACGGGCTATTCCAGTCTTATGTACCTCAAACGCCTGCCCGCCAACGAGATCAAGATCGATCGGGGCTTCGTGCGTGATCTTGAGCATGACAGCGATGACGCGGCTATCGTCTCGGCCATTGTGGCGGTAGGCCAGGCGCTGAACCTGCGCATCGTGGCGGAAGGCGTAGAAACTACATTGCAGCAAAACTTCCTGACGCGTCTGGGCTGTGACTCTCTGCAAGGCTTCCTGCTTGGCCATCCATTGCCAGCGCAGCGGTTTCTCGATGATATTCGCGTGGTTGAAGCGCGCCTGAGTGATGAAGTGCCTGAGAAAATCGCCAGGGTTGACTGAACGCAGCGATAGCGTCCGGTTCGAAACGCTGGCACGATCTGTTTTCAGGGCGCTTCAGCATGGCGCAGCATGATCTTCTCCCCGCATTATGGAAACCTACGAGACACACCCATGCAAAAAGTCCTCATCATTACTGGCGGCTCGCGCGGGATCGGTGCTGCCACGGCACTGCTTGCGGCCGCTGAAGGTTATCGAATCTGCATCAACTACCTGTCCGATCATGCCGCCGCTGAAAAAACCTGTAACCAGGTCAGGGCATTGGGTGCGCATGCGATTGCAGTTCAGGCTGATGTCAGTAACGAGGACGAAATCATCCGGCTCTACGCCCGTGTCGACTCCGAACTGGGACGAGTGACTCATCTGGTCAACAACGCAGGCACCACTGCACAGGCCTCGCGTGTGGAGGAGATGTCGGAGTTTCGCCTGCTCAAGATGATGATGACCAACGTGGTCGGCCCCATGCTGTGCACCAAACATGCGTTGCTGCGTATGTTGCCCAGCCACGGCGGTCACGGCGGCAGTATCGTCAATGTGTCTTCGGCTGCTGCACGGCTTGGATCGGCGGGTGAATATGTCGATTACGCCGCGTCCAAAGGCGCGATGGATACCTTCACGCTTGGGCTTTCCAAAGAAGTGGCCATGGACGGAGTGCGCGTTAACGCCGTCCGGCCGGGCTTCATCTTTACCGACTTCCATGCCTTGAGCGGCGACCCGTTTCGCGTCAGCAAGCTGGAAGGGTCTCTGCCCATGGGCCGTGGCGGCTCCGCTGAGGAAGTCGCTGAAGCTATCATCTGGCTGCTGTCGGACAAGGCGTCCTACGCCACAGGTACCTTCATCGATGTGGCAGGCGGACGCTGACGCCAGGTTTCTTGCCCTCCAGCTAATACTGCATCAGTCAGTCAAGGCAGGCTGTTCGCGTTGCCTTGGGCATATTTGCTGTGATGTCGCTCGTCCTGAGCGCCATTGATGGCCAGCGCATCCGCCTCTTCTTCATTGATCGGCACTCATCTTCCACTGATCAGCGCATACGGGTGATGTGCGTCCTGGCTGTTGGTAATGATTACGTCCGGAACAGCGCTTTGCAAAACCTCGCCCTCGAAAGTAATGGCGCATGTAATCGTGTCCTGATCGAATTCCACTGGCATATCGTGACCCTCCTGATGCGTTGTTTTCCTGGGACTGCGTCTGTGGACCAATGTTCTGCCCATCCGCCAGACGTGGAGCACTCGTCGACGAATCTGAGGTCCATATCCTCCCGTCGAGTACTCAAGGAGCAGCAATGAACGCATGGTGGCAGCAAGTGGTGGCAACGTTACAGTCCGAATTTTCCGACATTACCGACCCTACGCAGTTGACGCGTGTCACGGTCCGGCTGGTAACCGCTGCGGTGCTGGGCGGTATTCTCGGTTTTGAACGCGAACATCGGGGCAAGGCGGCGGGGGTACGAACGCACATGCTGGTTGCCATGGGGGCGGCGCTGTTTGTGCTGGTGCCCAGGCTAGCCGGAGCCGATGACGCAGCGATCAGCCGTGTCATTCAGGGCCTGGTGGCAGGGATTGGGTTTCTCGGCGCGGGCACGATACTCAAGGACAATGTCAGAAGCGCAGGGCAGGTCAAGGGACTGACCACGGCTGCCGGGCTCTGGATGACCGCAGCAATCGGTGTGGCAGCCGGGCTGGGGCGCGAGGCCACGGCTGTACTGAGCACCGTGCTGGCGCTGGGTATTTTAAGGCTGGTGCCGCATATCGTGGAGCGCGTTGACCCGCCCCTGGAAAACCCTGCGAAAAAGGACGGGTCGAACGCTCCCTGACAATCGTTCCGGCAACGTTTGTCAGGTGATATCAGGTGATGACAGGCGGCTCATTGGGCGGCGGATCGCCGACGGGAGGTGTTGGCGGTATTTCGCTCGGCGGCTCTTGTTCCGGTGTGGGTGCGGGCTCCGGCAAAGGGTCGGGCAGTGTCGGGTTGTCGATGTTTGGATCGCCTGGCTCGGGTGGTGTCGGTAGATTCATGGGGCAGCCTCCTTGTTGTTGGCCTTTTTACGACTCTCACGGTTTGCCGATAATTCAACGCAGTTGACTGATCGGCGCAGAGACATCGTTTTCGCTGTTTCAAACTGAAGCTTCCGGCCTGTCGTTTGATCGCCGTGGCAGCTTCTGGCCCAATGGACATCGTGCATTTCAGATGCCAAAGCCTGCGCTATGCTCTGATGCGTCTCACGAGTCGTCTCACAAACCTTTGAACTTTCGTAACGCTGGCTGCTCGGAACCTAGGCAGCCGGAACAGGCGTGTCTTGCCGTTGTGCACCGTCAGCTGCCGTATTGTGAACTTTCTATCTATTGCATGGAATGCACAGGAGCGTCCCTGGGGCGTGAAGGAGTGATGCTCGATGAATGAACAGTCATACGGTCCGGATTCTCTGGCCTCCGATGTCCCGCACAGCAACCGTCCCCTCTCATTGACCCAGGCTCTGCAACTGCCACGAATCGTGATCGAAGACACCGCCCCGGTAATCGACGGTGGGCTGTTCGCTGCGAAGGGGATTGTCGGTCAGCCAGTTACTGTCACCAGTAAGGTCTACGCCGACGGGCACGACAAGATGGCGGTCAGCATTCGCTGGCGTGCGGCTGATGAGGAGCATTGGCACACCGCGCCGATGCGTGAGCTGGGTAATGACAGTTGGATCGGTGAATTCACCCCGACCACTGTCAGCCAGTACGTTTTCAGGCTCGAAGCCTGGATCGATCAGTTCGGCAGTTATCGTTACGAGCTTGAGAAGAAGTTCGGTGCAGGCGTAGCCATTGAGCTTGAGCTGGAGGAGGGCCGCATTCACCTCGTGCATGCAATAGAGCGCAGTCAGGGTGAGCAGCGTCATCAGATCGAAGGCGTATTGGCACAATTGCAACAGGCGGATAACGACGCCAGGGTTGAGTTGTTGCTGCATGCTGAAACCGCAACGTTGATGAAGCAGGTCGACAATCACGCGTTCTTGAGCCGCAGTGTCGAATTCCCGCTGGATATCGAACGTGAGCTTGCCCAGTTTGCCAGTTGGTACGAACTGTTCCCTCGTTCGATCACTGATGATCCGGAGCGCCACGGTACGTTCAACGACGTGCACTCACGTTTGCCGATCATTCGGGACATGGGCTTTGATGTGCTGTATTTCCCGCCCATTCACCCGATTGGTCGTGCGCACCGCAAAGGCCCCAATAATTCGCTGACCGCAGGCGAGAACGACCCGGGCAGCCCTTACGCGATCGGCAGTGAGGATGGCGGACACGATGCCATTCACCCGCGACTGGGTAGCCGCGAAGATTTCCGTAATCTGGTGGCTGCTGCGGCTGAACACGGTCTGGAAATTGCCCTCGATTTCGCGATCCAGTGTTCGCAGGATCACCCGTGGCTCAAGCAGCATCCGGGCTGGTTCTCGTGGCGCCCGGACGGCACCATTCGTTACGCGGAGAACCCGCCGAAGAAGTACCAGGACATCGTCAACGTCGATTTTTACGCGCCGGATGCGATTCCCGGCCTGTGGCTGGAGTTGCGCGACGTCGTGCTTGGCTGGGTCAAGGAAGGGGTGAAAATATTCCGCGTTGATAATCCGCACACCAAACCGTTGCCGTTCTGGCAGTGGATGATCGGTGAGGTTCGCAGTCAGCACCCAGAAGTCATGTTTTTGGCCGAAGCGTTTACCAAGCCGGCCATGATGGCGCGGTTGGGCAAGGTCGGCTACAGCCAGAGTTATACCTATTTCACCTGGCGTAACACCAAGGCTGAGCTGTCGGAGTACTTCACCCAGCTCAACGAAGCACCGCTGCGTGATTGTTACCGCCCCAACTTCTTCGTCAACACACCCGATATCAACCCGCACTTCCTGCATGATTCAGGACGTGCCGGGTTCTTGATCCGCGCTGCTCTGGCGACCATGGGGTCCGGGCTGTGGGGCATGTATTCAGGCTTCGAGATCTGTGAAGCAGCTCCGATTCCTGGCAAGGAAGAATACCTGGACTCGGAGAAGTATCAGATCCGTGTTCGCGACTTCACCGCGCCAGGCAACATCATTGCCGAAATCGCTCAGCTCAATCGCATCCGCAGACAGAACCCTGCGTTGCACACCCACCTTGGCCTGAAGCTGTTCGCCGCGTGGAACGACAACATTCTGTACTTCGGCAAGCGCTCGCCCGACGGCAGCAATTTCGTGCTGGTGGCAATCAACCTCGATCCGCATAACGTGCAGGAAGCCCATTTCGAGCTGCCGCTGTGGGAGATGGGCCTGCCCGACGATGCGGTGACAACGGGTGAAGATCTGATGACCGGACACCGCTGGTCCTGGTACGGCAAGGTCCAGTGGATGCGCATCGATCCGTCGCATCAGCCTTTTGGAATCTGGCGTATCCAGGCCGCGCAATAAACCGCAAGGAGTCCGTAATGGCAAAAAAGGCCGGTGATGCGACGTTCATCAAAGACCCGCTCTGGTACAAGGATGCGGTGATCTATCAGGTTCATGTGAAGTCGTTTTATGACGCCAACAATGATGGGATTGGCGACTTCGCCGGTCTCATCGAAAAGCTCGATTACATCGCTGAGCTTGGGGTCAATACGATCTGGCTGCTGCCGTTCTATCCATCACCGCGCCGTGACGATGGCTACGATATTTCCGAATACCGTGACGTTCACAGCGACTACGGGACCATGGCCGACGCCAAGCGATTTATTGCCCAGGCGCACAAGCGCGGGCTGCGGGTGATTACCGAGCTGGTTATCAACCACACTTCCGACCAGCATCCGTGGTTTCAGAAAGCGCGCAATGCCAAGCGCGGCTCCAAGGCGCGTGATTTTTATGTCTGGTCGGACACCGATCAGAAGTACGAGGGCACGCGGATCATCTTTCTCGACACCGAGAAGTCCAACTGGACCTGGGATCCGGTAGCCGGTCAGTATTTCTGGCACCGCTTCTACTCCCACCAGCCGGATCTGAACTTCGACAACCCGCAGGTCATGAATGCGGTGTTGGAAGTCATGCGCTTCTGGTTGGACATGGGCATTGACGGGTTGCGGCTTGACGCAATCCCGTATTTGATCGAACGCGATGGCACCAACAACGAAAACCTGCCGGAAACGCATCAGGTACTCAAGCGGATTCGCGCCGAAATCGACGCTCATTATCCGGATCGCATGCTGCTGGCCGAGGCCAATCAATGGCCGGAAGATACCCAGCTGTATTTTGGCGACAGTCATGGTCCGGATGGCGACGAATGCCATATGGCGTTCCACTTCCCGCTGATGCCACGTATGTACATGGCGCTGGCTCAGGAAGACCGCTTTCCCATCACTGACATTCTTCGCCAGACCCCGGAAATCCCTGAAAACTGCCAGTGGGCGATTTTTCTGCGCAACCACGATGAACTGACGCTGGAAATGGTCACCGACCGTGAGCGTGACTACCTGTGGAATTATTACGCCGCTGACCGCCGTGCACGCATCAATCTGGGTATCCGCCGTCGTCTGGCACCCTTGGTGGAGCGTGACCGCCGTCGCGTCGAACTGCTCAACAGCATGCTGCTGTCGATGCCCGGCACGCCGACGCTGTATTACGGCGATGAGATCGGCATGGGCGACAACATCTACCTCGGCGACCGAGATGGGGTGCGCACCCCGATGCAGTGGTCGATTGACCGCAACGGCGGTTTTTCGCGCGCTGATCCTGCAAGCCTGGTACTGCCGCCGATCATGGACTCGATGTACGGCTTCCAGTCGGTCAACGTCGAGAGTCAGGAGCGCGACCCGCATTCGCTGTTGAACTGGAACCGTCGCATGCTTGCCGTGCGCAAGCAGCAAAAGGCGTTCGGTCGTGGCACCCTGAAAATGCTGTCACCCTCCAACCGGCGCATTTTGGCGTACCTGCGCGAGTACACAGGTAGCGACGGGCGTAGCGAGATTGTGCTCTGCGTCGCCAACGTTTCAAGCGCCGCGCAGGCGGCCGAACTTGAGCTGTCGGCTTACGCCGGTACCGTGCCCGTCGAGATGTTGGGCGGTAGCGCCTTTCCGCCGATCGGGCAGTTGAATTACTTGCTCACATTGCCGCCTTACGGCTTTTACTGGTTTCTATTGGCTTCGGAGAATCAAATGCCCAGCTGGCACGTTGAACCCGCGCAGAGCATGCCGGACTTCCCGACCCTGGTGCTCAAGAAGCGTCTGGAGGAGTTGCTCGACGAGCCGCTTCGCAGCACCATGGAAAAAACTTCACTGGCTGTCTATTTGCCAAAACGCCGCTGGTTTGCCGGCAAGGACAAACCGATCGAGCACGTCAATATCGCTTACGCAGTGCGCTTCGGCGACCCTGCGAACCCGGTGTTGCTCAACGAAATCGAGGTGACCGCAGGCGGTCAGACCGAGCGCTATCAATTGCCGTTCGGTCTGCTGGCCGAGGACGAAATCCACAGTGCGCTGCCACAACAATTGGCGCTGGCCCGCGTACGCCGCGGCCGACAGGTGGGCTTGATCACGGATGCCTTCACTCTGGAAACCTTCATACGTTCAGTCATTCAAGGCATGCAGTCACAGGATGTAATCCCGTGCGGTGACGGCGAACTGCGTTTCGAGCAGACCGCGCAGCTTTCACCGCTGGGGTTGAACAACGAGTCAGAGGTGCGTTATCTGTCCGCTGAGCAGTCCAACAGCTCGGTGGTGGTCGGCAGCGGCCTGGTCCTGAAGATGATCCGCAAGGTCAGTGCCGGTACGCATCCGGAACTCGAAATGGGTGCGTACCTCACCAATGCCGGGTACGGCAACATCTCGCCCTTGCTGGGCTCGGTGGTGCGCGTCAATGACGATGGGCAGCCGCATTTGTTGATGATCGCTCAGGGTTATCTGAACAATCAGGGCGATGCCTGGGAGTGGACGCAGAACAATCTGGAGCGTGCGGTTCGTGACGAACTGGCGCGCGGTGTCTCCGAGCAAGAGCAGCACTACAACGCATTGCTTGAGCTGGCCGATTTTTCTCGCCAGTTGGGTGCTCGTCTGGGTGAGATGCACCATATTCTTGCAGAAGCCACAGAGAATCAGGACTTTGCCGTCGAAGTAACCAGCAGCGACGATGCTGCAGCGTCCGCGAAGAGCATTATCGGGCAGCTTGAGAAGGCGCTCTTGCTGTTGGATCAGCGCAAGGCCGACCTTGGTGCCGATGACCAGAAGCTAATCACTGAGTTGGCAAACAATCGTCAACGTATCCAGCAGCATGTCGAGACTCTGGCCAGGCGCTCGGTCGGGGGCCTGCGCATCCGCGTCCACGGTGACCTGCATCTGGGCCAGGTGCTGGTGGTCAAGGGTGATGCATACCTGATCGACTTCGAGGGTGAGCCTGCAAGGCCGCTGGATGAACGACGCGCCAAGCACAGCCCGTTCAAGGATGTCGGCGGTGTGTTGCGATCTTTCGACTACGCTGCCGCCATGGCGGTGCGCAGTGCGCAGAGCGTGGATACCTCGCAAGAGGCCGCGGCAGCGCGCAAGCGCGTTGCGGACACTTACCTTGCGCAGGCTCGCGACGCGTTCATTGAAGGCTATCGTTCGACCTCGGGCGACATCGCTCACGCCTGGAAAGAAACAAACGGGGAGGACGCTGCACTTGAGCTGTTCACTCTGGAAAAAACCGCTTATGAAGTAATCTATGAAGCCGAGAATCGCCCGAGCTGGTTGGCCGTGCCTTTGCAAGGTTTACGTGGATTGCTGCACCTGTCTGATGGAGAGCCAACATGAATGCACCTGACAAAACCGGCGCAGACCGCAAGGCCTTGCCTGCCGCAGTGGACATGGATGCGTTGATCCGTGCTGAACATCGTGACCCTTTTTCAATCCTCGGCCCACATGGTGACGGCGGCAGCGGACAGTTTGTCCGCGCCTATCTGCCAGGCGCCCTGAGTGCGCGCCTGCTCGCTCAGGACGGCCATCACGATCTGGGTGAGATGCAGATGAGCGATGTGCCCGGCTTTTTCGTTGGGCATCTTGAGCACCCGCAACCCTACCTGTTGAAAATCAACTGGGCCGGTGGCGAGCAGATCACAGAAGATCCCTACAGCTACGGTCCGTTGCTGGGTGAAATGGATCTGTACCTGTTCGCCGAAGGCAATCACCGCGACCTCAGTAGCTGCCTCGGCGCCCAGGTTATCAACGTCAACGGTGTGCAGGGTGTGCGCTTCTCGGTATGGGCGCCCAATGCCCGGCGTGTTTCGGTGGTCGGCGGTTTCAATAACTGGGACGGCCGCCGTCATCCGATGCGCTTGCGTCACCCGTCTGGCGTGTGGGAGATTTTTGTTCCGCGCCTGGAGCCGGGCGAAGTCTACAAGTATGAAATCCTGGGTGCTCACGGTATTCTGCCGTTGAAAAGCGACCCGATGGCGCTGGCGACCACGTTGCCACCTGATACCGCATCCAGGGTGTCAGCACCTTTGCAGTTCGAATGGCACGATGACGCCTGGCTTGCGTCGCGTGGCGAGCGGCACAGCGTTGCTGCGCCGTTATCGATCTATGAGCTGCACGCGGGCTCATGGCAACTGGACTATGACGAAGAGGGCAAATCGCGGCAGTTCAACTGGCGCGAACTGGCTGATCGTCTGATTCCCTACGTCAAGGAACTGGGCTTCACTCACATCGAGCTGATGCCGATCATGGAGCACCCGTTCGGCGGCTCATGGGGTTATCAGTTGCTCGCACAATTTGCGCCGACGGCCCGTTATGGCTCGCCTGCTGACTTTGCGGCATTCGTCGACGCCTGCCACGAAGCCGAAATCGGCGTAATTCTCGACTGGGTGCCTGCGCACTTCCCGACCGACACCCACGGCCTGGCGCAGTTTGATGGCACCGCGCTGTATGAATATGCCGACCCCAAGGAAGGCTTCCATCAGGACTGGGACACGCTTATCTATAACCTGGGTCGCACCGAAGTGCACGGCTTCATGCTTGCGTCGGCGCTGCACTGGCTCAAGCACTACCATATCGACGGTCTGCGCGTGGACGCCGTGGCTTCCATGCTGTATCGCGATTACTCGCGCAAGGCCGGCGAGTGGGTACCGAACCGTTTCGGCGGTCGCGAGAACCTCGAATCCATCGACTTCCTGCGCCATCTGAACGATGTAGTCGCTCTGGAAGCGCCCGGCACAATGGTCATTGCTGAAGAATCCACCGCCTGGCCTGGCGTCAGTCAGGACACCCAGCAGGGCGGTCTTGGCTTCAATTACAAGTGGAACATGGGCTGGATGCATGACTCGCTGCATTACATGGAGCAGGACCCGATCCATCGGGAGCACCATCACGGTGAGCTGAGCTTCGGCCTGATGTACGCGTGGTCCGAGCGCTTCATCCTGCCGATATCCCACGACGAAGTAGTGCATGGCAAACATTCGTTGATCGACAAGATGCCAGGGGACCGTTGGCAGAAGTTCGCCAACCTGCGTGCCTACCTGGCCTTTATGTGGACCCATCCAGGCAAGAAGCTGCTGTTCATGGGCTGCGAGTTCGGTCAGTGGCGCGAATGGAACCACGACGAGCAACTGGACTGGTACCTGCTGCAGTACGCTGACCATGTCGGTATCAAGAAGCTGGTGAGTGATCTCAATCGCATTTATCGCGAAGAAAAGGCTCTCCATGAGCGGGACGCGGAACCGATGGGTTTCCAGTGGCTGATCGGTGACGACAAGGCCAACAGCGTCTATGCGTATCTGCGTTGGAGCAAAGAAGGTGAGCCATTGCTGGTGGTTGCCAACATGACGCCGGTCCCTCGGGAAGGTTATCAGGTCGGTGTACCTTTCGCCGGGACCTGGACTGAGCTGCTCAACAGCGACGCCGAGACTTATGCAGGCTCGAATCTGGGCAACGGTGGCGACGTGCATACCGCAGAAGATAAGGCTCACGGCATGCCAGTGTCGCTGACCCTGAACCTGCCGCCCCTGGCGGTGCTTATCCTCAAGCCGAAGGCTGCGCAGGAATAAACCTAGGCCTCGCATCGGCGCTTTCAGGTTGCTGACCTGAAAGCGCCGATGCAGTCCCTGACGTTACCACTCCATTCTTACACCGAGGTTGCCACTGACCTCGTCCATGTCGTTGTCATCCAGATTTTGTTTGTAGTCAGCGCTCAGGTACAGGCTGATGTCCTGTGACAATCTGCTCACCAGCCCTGCGCCGAGGTTGGCTGTGGTCGCTTTTTGCCGGGTTCTGATCCGTTCTGAATGATCAAATGTCACGGTGTCGTAGCCTTCCATGGTGCGCCAGAGATTGGCTCGCACGAAGGGCTCGACAGGCACTTGTATCGCCCGATAATCACCCTTCAAACGCACGCCGACCCTGCCCGTGGTCGAAGGCTGGCTGTCAAACGCAAGCGTCGAAACGCCATCATTCTGGTCGTCCATGTCAACGCGCTGATGGATCAATTGAACCTGCGGTTCGGCGACCCAGTCGGTGCCGATCGTGAAGGGTCGACCCGCCTCGATCGACAGGCTGAGCACGTGGCCTTCGGTCTCCACACTCATGCCTCGATCAGAACGGCTGCGACCGTCCAGATCGGTGACCATGACCACGGTATCCACATAGTTGCCTTGCTGGCTGACCACTGTCCAATAACCGCCCACGCTATCCCCCTGCATGTTCAGTCGTCCGGTCGGGCTGTTTTCAAAACCGCCTGCAAATCCTTCGACCCGGCCTTTCAAACGGTTATGCGCAACAAAGAAGCCGACTCGCTGTATAGACCCGCGGTCGGTTGGCCAGGCGAACAGGTCATGGCCGATCTGGTAGCCCGCCAGCGAGGCGTCCAGTTTGGGTGACACTGTTCCCAACCACTGCTGCTTGATGTCACTGCCAGACAGGCGTGCCCAGCCTGCAGTTGTGATTCCCGTATTGCGCAACAGACCCTGTTCACCCTGGCGCTCGTGGAACGTGCCCAATGATGAAAGCGCCAGCATGGCGGCGGTTGGCGCGATCACCGAATAGTTGGGGACTTCCTGACGGTATATGGCAATGGGCGCAGCCCCTCGCACTGGATCTGGCAGGGGTGGCGTATCGGGTGCCGGAACGGGCAGGGTGGCTGCCGGTTGCAGGGGCGCTGGAGTCGGAACTGGAACTGGAACCGTCGGGGCTGGACCAGCGGGAGGTGTGGGCGTTGGTAGGGGATCAGGCGTCGGGTCGGGTGCTGGTGCTGGTTCTGGTGGCTTTGGGAGCTCCGGTTCGTTGGGGGATTCAGGCTGCGCGAAAGCCGCGAACGGCGGTGAAAGCACCGACGATCTCAAAAACCAGCTGTTTTCGCTGCCTGCCGTGGCGCCGCCTTTGAACAGATAGTATTGGTAAGCACCAGCCGACAAGGAGTTTTGCAATCTGAAGGCCGCCGGCGTGCTGGTTGCGCCATTACTGGCTTGAACCACTTCAATGCCATTCAGCCGGGTCAGAGCGCCTGTTCCACCCGCATTGTCGACCGTGATCGAGGTCGATCCGGCGATGACGCCTTGCAACACCACCAGCTTGTCGCTCGGTGATGCGTCGTCGCCCAGTACAGATTGCACCAGCAGTTGACCCTTGTCCCCGATGTAGCTGCCCTGAATGGTCAGCGTGTCAGTGGCGTCGCCTGCGCTCAAATCCAGCGTGCCTGAGTTTTTGAGCCTGGCAAGTCCTGACGGATCAAAGGGCCTGATACTGCCTGAGGCAGACGTCAGCGTGCTGGCGGAATCGACATTCATCATGCCGGTGCCACTGATAACGTCGCCCAGGGTCAGGTTGCCATTCAAGTCCATTCGCGAGCCGTCAAGCAGGTTGAGTGTCTCCCAGTTCGTGTATCGCGTTGGGCTTGTGGAGTGGGTAGCGTCGAGGGTCAGGGCATCGTTGCCGGGCCCGCCGTCGAGAAGCGGGTTGGCGTTCAAATAGTATTCGTTGAGGTTGTAGAGGTGCGCTGTGTCATCGCCTTCGGCCATCAAAATACTCGAACGTACATACCCACCACTGGACCAGTCGAAGCTGTCATTGCCGAAGCTGGTGCGTATCCCGCCGCGAATCTCGCCAGCGCTGATTGATACCCGATCGTTACCTCCGCTGACGCTGACGGCGCCGCCAATGCTGCCGCCGGTGACAGTGATCGTGTCCCGGCCGAAGCCGGCCACCAGATTGTTGATGATGGTTCCGCCAGACAATTCGAACACATTGTTATCCAGCTTCATGTCCACTCGGCCAATGGTTCCGCCGGTCATCTTTGCCTGATCACCGTCTTCGAACGCGTTCAGGATCGTGCCACCGGTCATGAGGAAAGTGTCCTGGCCGTCACCCTGCGTCAGCGAGCTGAGCATGCCGCCGCGCATGACGAAGTCGTCAGGTTCGAAACCCTGATTGACGTTGCCGGTGATCGTGCCAGCGCTGATCGTGAACGCGTCGGAGCCTGACCCCAGATTGAAATCGCCGACCATGCTGCCTGAGTTCATCTCAATCCTGTCGTTGCCAGCGCCGAACACAACATTGCCAATGATGGAACCTGTTCCGGCTGTGGGAAAGACCAGCGTGTTGTTGCCGTCAAGGTTTGTCAGAGGACCGCTGTTCCCGCTGTCACAGATCTGAACACCCCCCGTGGCAATGGGCACGAGGTTGCAGGCGCCGTCGGCATGCGGATATGCAATCACCAGCAGGGCGACGGGCAAGGCTTTGCCGCTGAAGCTCAGAGGAAGGTGGCGGAGTCTCATGAATGGCTCTCCCTGATACGCGGTCAGGGAGGCAACCAAAGGTTTGCTACGTGCCCGACTGCCACGCAAGTAACGTCGCGTGAGTTCTGGCGACGACCGCTGTGCGGCCTGTTACAGGCCCGTGTGATCAAGTCAAGAGGCGAACAGGATAAACGTCAAGAAAATGACCGACAGCCGGCAGTTTTTCAGTAACGCCGTGTAACTTATGGAATTAGCGGAGAAACTGTTATTCTTCTCGACCATGCAATGCAATGGTTCAAGCCTGTTGGCGGGCTCGACGAGCCAGCCAGAGTGTCAATCCCAATGCGCAGACCGACAGCACTGACGCGTAGAAGAATATCCAGTCATAACCCTGTCCCAGCGCGATGGCGCCCATGACGGGCCCGGCAATCGCCAGAGCCAGGTCGAAGAACACGGCATACGCACTCAAGCCTGCGCCCCGGCTAGGGGTGGGGACGTTCTTGATGGCTTCGACGCCCAGTGCCGGATACACCAGCGACAACCCAAGCCCGGTCAGACCAGCCCCGGCCAGCGCAACACTCGTGTCAGGCGCCAGCCACAGCATGATCAGGCCACAGGTTTCCACGGCCATGCAGAGGATCGCCGCATTGAAGCCTCCCAGTCGGTTGATTGCCCCGATGAACAGCAGGCGGGCAAGGATGAAGCACACCCCGAACATGGTCAGGCAGTACGCAGCGCCTTCCCAGCCTCGGCTGAAATAGAACAACGTAATGAACGTGGTCAGGGTGCCGTAACCAATGGACGACAGTGTCAGGCCCAGCCCATAAGGCGCGATTCTGCCAAACACTGACCAGTAGGGCAGTCGCTCGCCGACGATGATTGGCACCGAAGGCTTGTTACGGATCAACACCAGCGACAGGCCCGCCATCACCATCAGAGCGATCCCGAGACTGTTGAACCCGACGGCTGCGATCACTACCACGCCCAGCGGTGCTCCAATGGCAATCGCACCATAGGAGGCAATACCGTTCCATGAGATGGAGCGCGCTGTGTGTTCAGCGCCGACCTTGCCGATGCACCAACTGATCGTACCCACGCCAATCAACCCTTGGGACAAGCCGAGAAACAAGCGTGCCAGGATCAGTATCGACAGGCTGGCTACCGGAAAGGGCTCCAGCAACGTCGCAACCAGCGTCATGGCCCCGCTGACAAATGCCCCACAGGCCGAAAATAATCGAACGCTTGCTGCCCAGTGTGTCAGTCGCTCGTCCGGCAAATGGCCGACTGATCAGGGTCGCCAGATACTGCGACGCAATCGCCAATCCCGCAATCAGCGGGCTGAAACCCAACTGATCGTGGACATAGCCCGGCAGCACAGCAATCGGCAAGCCGATGCACAGGAAGGCGACGAACGTGTAGAAAACGATGGAAACGATTTGCAGCGTGATCGTCATCGAACTCGGCTGCGCGGCAGGTTGCTGAGGTGAGGCGGCGGGCATTGGACTCTTCGCTGGCAGGCGGTGGGAGTGCCCCATCATGGCTTGCACCGGGATTTAATGAAAGCACGCTAACGTTTTTTGATCACTTTTAACCGGCAACCCGGCCAAGCATTCTCGGAGACAGTTGCCGTCTCTGTTCGATAGTCATAGGATGACTGATCACAACACAATAACAAAAAAGGTCTTCCATGAGAAAATACCTGTTGCTGGCCGCTGCGGTCGGTTGTTCTACCGGTTTGCCTGTCCACGCGTCGACCTTCGCCTACATCTCCAGCCCTGGTGATGGGATGATTTCCCAGTACCAATTGGATGATAAAAGCGGCGCACTGAGCCTGGTCGAGCAGACCAAGGCGGGTGATCAAGTCAACCCGATGGCGATTTCTCCTGATGGCAAAGCGCTGTTCGCCGCTTTGCGTGTCAAACCGTTTCAGGTTGTCAGCTACAGCATCGAGCCGGTGACCGGGCACTTGAAGCCTCTGTCCCAGGCACCGTTGGCCGAGAGCCTGGCTTACCTGTCCACTGATCGCAGCGGACGTTTCCTGTTCGGCGCGTCTTATGGCGGCGATCTCCTCAGCGTGCAGCCCATCGATGCACAGCATCGGCCCAGCGACAGCATCGAGATCTACAAGACCGGCATGCATGCCCATTCCGTGCGCACCGACCCGAGCAATCGCTTTGTTTACGCTGGCAACCTCGGGGTTGATCGTGTCCTGCAATATCGTCTTGAACCCAAGGACGGCAAGCTGGTACCTATCGGTGAGGGCTTCGTCAGTGTCCCGCAAAACACCGGCCCGCGACACCTCGCGTTCTCGCCAGACGGCCATTACGTCTACGTCGTAGGCGAAATGAGCGGCACCGTGACCGCTTTCTCCATTAATGAAAAAACCGGTGCGTTGAAGCAGGTGAGTCAGGCCAACGGGATTCCGGAGCGCTTGAAGCTGGCCCAAGGTCAGGTGCGTGACGCCCGTAATAATGATCTGAAAGATGATCCGACGCCACGAATCTGGGCAGCGGACGTGCGCATCTCACCCGACGGCAAATGGCTGTTCATGAGCGAGCGCACCACCAGCAGCGTGTCGGTGTTCAAGACCGATCCTGCAAATGGCAAGCTGACCTTTGTTGAAAATTACCCGGTTCAGGAAAAGCAGCCGCGCAATATCGCGGTGGCGCCAAACGGCCGCTGGTTGCTGGTCACCGGGGAAAAAAGCGAGAAGGTCGGCAGTTACGCCATTGGAGCGAACGGATCGCTGCAGCGGGTTGGTGAGGCTCCGTCCGGTAAAGGTGCGCTCTGGATCGAGATGCTGACGCAGCCCGGTCAGTAACTCAGGGCGTACAAACAGAAAACCCCGTCACGAAGACGGGGTTTTCTGCACTGCCAGCAGGGCTTAGATCGATACGCCCTGACTGCGCAGGTAATCGTCGTAAGTACCGCTGAAGTCGATCACGCCGCTTGGGCTGAGCTCGATGATGCGTGTTGCCAGCGAGGATACGAACTCACGGTCGTGGCTGACAAAGACCAGTGTGCCCGGGTAGTTTTCCAACGCCAGGTTCAGCGCTTCGATGGATTCCATGTCCAAGTGGTTGGTCGGTTCATCCATTACCAGTACGTTGGGCTTTTGCAGAATCAGCTTGCCGAACAGCATGCGGCCTTGCTCACCACCGGAAATCACCTTCACCGACTTGAGGATATCGTCGTTGGAGAACAGCATGCGGCCCAGTGTGCCACGAACCAGTTGCTCTCCACCTTGAGTCCACTGGCCCATCCAGTCGAACAGCGTGCTGTCGTCTTCGAAATCGTGAGCGTGGTCCTGAGCGTAGTAGCCGATTTCCGCTGATTCGGTCCACTTCACTGTACCGGCATCCGGTTGCAGTTCGTCGACCAGCGTACGGAGCAGGGTGGTCTTGCCGATACCGTTCGGGCCGATGATCGCAACGCGCTCGCCGGCTTCTACGGTGAAACTGAAGTCCTTGAACAGCGGGACGCCATCGAAGCCCTTGGCCATATGCTCGACAATAACAGCCTGGCGGTGCAGCTTTTTGGTCTGCTCGAAACGAATGAACGGGCTGACGCGGCTTGAAGGCTTGACTTCGGCCAGCTGGATCTTGTCGATCTGCTTGGCGCGGGACGTTGCCTGCTTGGCTTTCGAGGCGTTGGCCGAAAAACGGCTGACGAAAGACTGCAGCTCGGAAATCTGCGCTTTCTTCTTGGCGTTGTCCGACAGCAACTGCTCGCGGGACTGGGTCGCTACGGTCATGTACTCATCGTAGTTGCCCGGGAACAGGCGCAACTCGCCGTAATCCAGGTCAGCCATGTGCGTGCACACGCTGTTCAGGAAGTGACGGTCGTGAGAGATGATGATCATGAGGCTGTTACGCTGGGTCAGGATGTTTTCCAGCCAGCGAATGGTGTTGATGTCCAGGTGGTTGGTCGGCTCGTCGAGCAACAACACTTCAGGATCGGAAAACAGTGCCTGCGCCAGCAGAACGCGCAGCTTCCAGCCCGGCGACACTTCGCTCATCGGCCCGTTGTGCTGCTCGATGCCGATACCCAGGCCCAGCAGCAACTCACCGGCACGAGACTCGGCCGTGTAGCCGTCCATTTCCGCGAACTCGGTTTCCAGCTCGGCGACGGCCATGCCGTCGTCTTCGCTCATTTCCGGCAGCGAATAGATGCGGTCGCGCTCTGCCTTGACCTTCCATAGCTCTTCATGGCCCATGATCACAGTGTCGAGCACCGTGAACTCTTCGTAGGCGAACTGATCCTGGCGCAGCTTACCCAGACGCACGTTCGGCTCCAGCATCACCTGACCACCCGAAGGCTCGAGATCGCCGCCGAGGATTTTCATGAACGTGGATTTACCGCAGCCGTTCGCGCCGATCAGGCCGTAACGGTTACCGGCACCAAACTTGACCGAGACATTCTCGAACAAGGGTTTGGCGCCGAACTGCATCGTGATGTTAGCTGTGGAGATCAATTACCTTACCTTCAATAACTTGGGATGAGCTTATTTGGGCTGGGACCCATGTGGGACCAGTCTGGGGCTTTCCAGCCAGCAATGGCTGAGCTTGAGCTGATCCAGCGGGCAGACGTCGTCAGCAACGTCAGACTGTCATGGCTGCGTTGCCGGGATATGAATGTGAGAATTCATGCCAGACATTGGCGCGCATTGTCGCATAGCTGAGGCCGCAGTGACATGGTGGGTGACGGAGGATGTTGAGGGCGGTCAGTGCCGGCACCCACTGTTTGTGCAGGTCTGAGGTCTGTTTCACGTAATCGGCGTTCCTGGATGGCGGGAAAATAAACGGGGTTTCAAGCACTCGGCCCTTGCCATTTTTCCGACGCTCCGCGTATTCCCGGGCGAACTTGAGCGCGGCGAGAGCTCTGCTGTTCAGCAGCACTACTCGGTCGCTGCCCGTTTTTCCGTCCGCTCCACCACCTTCCTCAGCGCAATGCCACTACACCCGAGGAGGATACTGAGGGCGAACTTGGCACCAACAAGAAGTTGGATGCAGAGGTGCTAACCATTGACTTTGAGCGCAAGTCGTTCAGGTAGCACGTAAGCAGGTTGCCATGACAACAACAGAGAAGGCAGCGCGCGATGCTGACCTGGCAGTTCAAGTTGCTGCTGCTCAGGCTGCTACCATGGCAGAGTTCGAACGGGCAGTGCAGGGCAAGCTCAATGATGCAGCAATCGCAGCCCGCTACGACAGCATCGCCACGGCCGTGAGCTATGCAGAGGAACCAGCGGTACCGAAGTTCTAGAAGGATGGCATCGCTTTCCGTGTTTGGCGCTCACTGGTCTGTGCCTACGTCTATGAGCAGTTAGCTCTGGTGTGGCGGGTAAGCGAGAGCAGCCAACAGTGGCCGAGTTCATTAGGGAGCTCCCGAAGCTGGAACTCCCCGCGTAACGACTATAAATTCCAGCCACACCCACGGCCGCCGATGTGCGGTTTTTTTGCGCCTGCTTGGTCCGCGGCTTCACCTTAGTACTGTTTTTTGCGAACCTTAATATCGCCTTTCTGGTACTGCTGGTAGCCCGTGTATGGCAGAACGATGGTATCGGCGATTCCAGAGACGATCAGGTCCAGGCCGATCGTTGGTGCGCTCCAGTGGGACCCGGATCTTTGAGGGCTGTTCAAGTTACAGAACTGATAAGACGCTCCGCTGTAGGCTCGAGGAATCGTATTGCAGTTCGATTGCCAGCGCGCCAGGTCGTCCGCAGCGCCAGGTGCATCACTCAGTGTTTTAACAGTGCCGCAGCCCGACAGCAACGCAACGGCACAGCCTGTGATCAATAACCTCATGGAAATATCTCCTTGTTGTTTAACGAATTTTAACCTGCATTTGGATAACCCGACGAGCAGCGGTTTTTTACCCGAGGAGAAAAGTATGACGACACCGGTCGGCAAATTTGATGTGCGGCCGGACATTCGCTACATCAGCCGCTGGGAAGTGGAGAGGCGGCAGTCCATGATCTTCAACGATCCGGTGCATAGCCTGATCATGGTCCCTGAAGGATTCATCAGCGGCTTGGCGTCGACTCGTATTTTTCGGGAAATCTGCCGGTGGTGTGCTGTGTCGGCGCTGACTGGATAGTCGTTGTCATCGGCAAGACGCCGAGCTTTGAGCGCGGGTTGAGTCAAGTGAGTCCTAGAAAGCGAAAACAGTGAGTAGGGCGCATCTCAAAAAAACGGATCCTAAATCGCCAAGTCATCCGATCTTAGATTTCAATACGCCATTATTTACTTTAACGTGTGGCAGATTGACTCCACTATAAAAACGTTTCGGGGATCACATGGACGTACGCTATTGGGAAGGAGGTCTCCTTTCTTTTGAGATCGATGCTATCGACAAGATAGCTAAAGCATTTGGGCCCAAAGAGCTTCCTTCGGAACTGGGATCAGGCTCCACGAAAGGGAAGTCGTTTGACGTCCTGAAACAATTGAAGAAACCTGAGGCAGGCCATGGCGTATGGCCTTGGCGCGGCTACGCAGGCTTTCGTTTTGCGAACTCGCGGGGCTCAGATGGGGAGTTCGATCTTGTTATTGTCACCCATAGCCTCATTCTTGTTGTCGAGCTTAAGCACTGGCGCGGCGAGATCACCAACCACGGCGGTAAATGGCACCAAGACGGGAAGGAAACAGAAGTCTCGCCGGTAGACAAAACCCGTCGGAAAACCTTTGAGCTGAGGAAACGAATCAAGGGCCTAAAGTCTCGGCTGCCTAATGGGAAAGAGCCCTGGATCGACTTCTGCATTGTGCTCACAGGTAAGTGCACCCTGAATCTTCCTGACGTCGAAATGCAGCATGTCATGCTGCTGGACGACTTTCTGGAAATGGCTGACCCTAAGCGGTTTAAAGACCGATTCAACGCGCGCTCGAATATCGGCTTGAACGAGCATTTCGGCTTCTTCGATGGCATCATCAATGAAGGTACGGTCAAGCCCAAAGAGCTTGTTGTCGATGACTACCGTGCGCAGTCTCAAGCAGTGTTCACACACCCCACAGAAGTCTACCGAGAGTACGACGCGGTCAATATCCATAACAAGGATGACCGTGCGATGGTCCGGCTCTGGGACTTTTCGAAGCTAGATGACACCCGTGCTCGAACGGCTGAAGGACGGTACCGAATCCTGTCGCGCGAGAGGGATGTCATGGTCTACCTCCGTCTGCGCGATCAGGAATTGATGAATCGCTGTGCTCGCCCTAAGCGTAATGCCAGCCCCGATAGTGTCACCGAGCAATATGCCGAATTGCTTGAAATGCCGGACGGGCATTACCGCCTAAACGAGTTCATCAACCGCTTTGTGGAGCGGATGACTGCGCTTGAGCGCGTCCAGCTTTTCAAAATCCTACTGGCCCAATTTGCCGGGCTACATGGATTCAACATTGCTCACCGTGATCTGGGTGACCACAGCGTGTGGTTCTCTCCATCGTCATCGATCGCTCTTTCCAATTTCATCAGTGCCTATTACCGGCCTGTAGGTACTCTCGGCGATTTGCGTACCCTGCTGAGCATCGGCGCTATCGCGCTTCCTGAAGACCAAGACAATGCGATGGAAGGCAGTACGCCATTTTGTCGTGATGTCTTCGCGCTCGGGCTGATGGGTTGGCATCTGCTTCAGGCCCGGCCAATGCCTCTGAAGCTTGATGTCGCCTACGTTGCAAGTATTCAAGCTCAGGTTAAGTCATCAGAAGAGTGGCCTGCAAACGTCCTCGTGCAAGCATTGCAGAATGATCCAAAGGAGCGGTTCGATCATGCCGGTGCATTTCAGCAGGCATTGAGCGAGTCTACACCGGACAACTCTGCCAGTTTTGAATTTGATAACCGGAGGCTGGACGTTTTCTCTACCGATCTACGGTTGAGTTCCGCTTACCGGGAAGACGATGACCCTATCGCCGACACAGCAGAGAAATTGATTTATCGATCCGGCGCCCTGGTCGTGAAATCGTGGCCGTCGATCAATGCCCGGGATCCCAAGGACGGCCAAGGACCGATGTTGATGGCTTTCTTTGAGGTCCTGGAACAGCTGAAAGGCAGCGGTTTCGCCTTTCTGCCAAAAATTGAACACTTTGGGTACGATCGCAGCGGTAACCCATTCCTGGCTCAGGAGCATATCGAGGGTGAGCACTGGGATGAGCTGAAGGAGTTGTCGGTTGAGACCCGTATCGTCGTCGCCCATGGGCTAATCGAGGCAATCGACGGGTTGCATGGCCAGCAATTGAGCCACGGCGATCTGCATCCACACAACGTCAAAGTCAATGTCGGTTCGGCTCCCGAAAATACCCAGATCTACCTGCTCGACTGTCCGGATTTCTCGGCTTCAGGCGCGTCACCGGTCAACACCCGCTACAGTCCCGTATTGGAAAACTGCACCCCAGCAGAACGAGACAATTTTGCTGTGATGAGAATGGTGTTTGAGCTCCTGGACATGGACTGGGATGTGCCGTCGCAAAAGGACATTCCCGCCCTGAGGGCGGCCGTCGCGCACGAGATGGATACTGAATCCGGCTTTCTTTCCTTGGAGCGTTTCAAGGATGCTCTGGAAGCTGCTTTCACGCCTGCAAAAACCATTGAAACCATCTCTGTCGTCCTAAGAAACAGAAGTGGCGATTCATTTGAGATCCTACCTGACAACGGGAAAGTATTTGTTGTCGTTAAACCCGACCAAAGAGCCCCCACCAAAGCCTTGGAGGTGACGTTCGCGGGTGTCGGCGGGCAGTTACTGACCGAGTTCAATCCTGATTCCAAGCAGTTTGTAAATGCGTTCAAGGCCCATCAGGAGATGCGGGTTCCCGCCTATCTGGCGCGTCAGGCAAACCACCACATAGAGGCGCGGTTCAGCATTTCGGGCGGTACCAGCGTGAATGTCTATGAGCTGACCAAGCTTCTGGCCAAAGACGAGGCGTTTTTAAATCTCGCCGCGCAGGTGCATGACGCTGAAGTGCGTAAGCAAGCGGCGATTGAGGACGGTGAAAGCGTTGCGGACTCGATTACCTGTGAGGACGAGGACAACGGACTGGCCATAGATGAGGCGCAGCTAGAAACTGTGAAAGTGCGCAGTTTCCCTGTCAGTCAGATATGGAAAACCATCACCTCCACTGAGCTTGAGGCCCAGCCTTCTTTCCGTGTTTCCGAAGAACCACACTTCCACAAGGACGGCGTAGGACTTTTGATTCCCTACGCCATGGATGCGAAGGCCCTTGAGGGTTTTGAAGCGGGAGACAACATCCGACTGATCCTCAGGGACGGGGAGAAGGATATAGATATCGGTGAGATCAACCTGGGCATGAGCATGCGTGATGCAGTCTACGTCCTTGCCTCCAGTCGTTCGAAACGCGTACAGGCTGACTCCCAATTGTTCCTACAAAGCCAGCAGAACAAGACATCAATGACACGTCGTCGTGGTGCGATGGAGCGGATTCTGAACCGGCAGTCAGTGTTGCCAGATTTGATGGATTACTTCGACGAGAAATGCAAACTGGCACCAAGGGGGTATGCTGAAGAGCCTACCGATGCGGACTTTGCAGTGTACGAACGCACCACTGCTAGTGGCACGGTCATCGGACTGAATGAGGCCCAGCGCGCCGCATTTACGCAGCTTATCACCACAGGCCCAGTGGGTCTTTTGCAGGGACCTCCGGGTACAGGTAAGACGGAGTTCATTGCGGCCTTCATCCATTATCTGATAAGCAAGGTCGGGGTGCGAAATATCCTCCTTGTCAGCCAGTCTCATGAAGCTGTGAATACTGCAGCAGAACGGATCCGCGCGCACTGCCGTCGACTGGACACCGATCTGAACGTTGTGCGCTTTAGTAACCGTGACCAGGTTGTCTCTGAGGAGCTACTGGACGTTTATTCTCGCAATATCGTCGACCGCCAGAGAAATGGGTTTAGCGCTGAACTTAAGGAACGCGTGGGTTCCATGGCGTCGTCGCTGGGTTTGGGCAAAGCTTTTGTCCAGACGATGGTGGATGTGAATCAGCGAGTGTTCAACTTGGTTCGGTCGTTGAAAAAGCTGGACGAGGAAATTCAGCATGCACAAGGAAACGGAGCAGATCAAAAGGCGTTGCAAGCGCTGAAGTCCTCTCTGGTGGGCGAGCTGAATCTGAATGCCAGCTTGTTTCTTGGCGAGCTGGTTGAGGGCGAAAGCACACCCCAAGAATTGCTGGAGCGCATCTATGACCATGTCCAAACCGTTCATGGAGTACGGCCTCCGGAATTTAAACACTGCCTTGACCTGATCCAACTTTCTCAGGAGTACGTTGAGCGTCTGTCGAGCAACAGGGCCAATTATGATGAGTTTCTGATGCGGTCTAGGACATTGGTTTGCGGCACCTGCGTGGGTATTGGGCTACAACATCTCAAGCTTGCGGAAACCCACTTCGACTGGGTCATCATCGACGAAGCTGCTCGATCGGCGCCGAGTGAATTGGCGATCGCCATGCAGGTGGGCTCTCGGGTTCTATTGGTCGGCGACCACAACCAACTGCGCCCTACGTATGAGGAAGAACATAAGGCAGCTATTGGCCGTTCCCTGGGCGTTACCAGCGGGTCAGCCGAATTCCAGCAGGTCATGCGCAGCGACTTCGAGCGAGTCTTCCAATCCCCATATGGGCGTGCCACCCGGGCGACGCTCAATACCCAGTATCGAATGCTCCCAGCCATTGGCGATCTGGTTAACGAGATTTTCTATGACATCGACCTTGAGAACGGCTATCGACCCAGCCCTGCCTATTTTTCGCAAAAAGTGCCTGAGTGTCTGTCCCATGTGGTCACTTGGGTCGACACCAGCGAGTTAGGCAAAAAAGCCTATGACAGCGGCACTCTGAGCTTGTCCAACAATGTTGAAGCGGATGCGATCATCCGGCTGCTGGAAGAAATCGCAGAGGACACTGAATTTTGCGCGGGCATGGCCAAGGAGATGGCAGAGTCGCAAGAGCCTCCGATCGGCGTCATCTGTATGTATCTCGACCAGAGAAAACTGGTGAGAAAGAGGTTTGCCGAGAAAAACTGGTCGGAGGAGTTCCGCAAGCTAGGGTCTGTTCCCGTTTCACATTGGCAGCCACAGAAAAGCGCAGGCCATTGCTATGACGCTTTCATAGTTTCTCTTGAGTTTGTCGAATCGAGAAG
>NZ_JAGTPK010000119.1 GCF_021147775.1 Pseudomonas californiensis | reverse complement strand
CTTCTCGATTCGACAAACTCAAGAGAAACTATGAAAGCGTCATAGCAATGGCCTGCGCTTTTCTGTGGCTGCCAATGTGAAACGGGAACAGACCCTAGCATGGGAGATTATCAAGCCTGGGAAAAAACGCGCCAATTCGTCAGACTACTGGTTGATTGAAACTTCTCTTCGGTGCCTTGAGCAATAAGCCAATTTCAGGAGTTCAACTTGGATACTTTACTGGAAGTGCTTCTGCAACTTTACGTGGCCCTCTGCGTGGTCCTGGTTGTTGCAATCGCTGTGTTAGTCGGCACCGTGCTATGGACGAATCTTTGGGAGCATCGCCTAGGTCGGAATGTGGCCTACAGCCAATCTAAACGTATCGGGAAGATTCAATATGAACGTTTTGAGCGAATGGAACCGATGTCAAACGAAGAGCTTCGTGATTGGGGGCTCAGACTACTAGCCGCTTCTCCAGACCCGACAAGGCTTGTCAGTTATGGGATTGACCCGGTTACTATCGTGAAGGCCCAGCACGATCCAGAATCCTTGAGTGAATTAAGGCGTTTTGCCGGCGTACGGACTTCGAACAGACAGAATCAAACTAAAAATATATTTGACCCCAAAGGTGACGCGAGGCTTATTGAGCGCATACAGGAATTACTCGAGGGCCACTTGGATGACACTGATGCGCAGCCTGGGACTTGAAAAATCGCCGCTCCGCGTGAAGCTGTTTGTTTTTGGCAATCCTTAACCCGGGAATCCGCATTTGTGAATGGAGACTCCACCGCGATGACTGAGAGGTCGGATCGACGAAACGAAACTGATCATCGTCGTTCTTCACCAGCAGGCAGCTCCTTCTGAACTGTTTACTCGCCAGAGCTAGAAAACGCCCTTTACGTGGATCATCTGGTGAAAGAAATCTGCACATCGGCGAACCCACGCCACGATGAATCTCTTACGGGTCGAATCTCATGAGTATCAGCAACTTTGTAACCTATGTCATCCGCATGCCAGAAAATACCGCATCAAGGGCCGCACTGACTGCCAAATTGAATGATGCCCACAAACTAAATCCGTTTTCTGGAGAAATGAACAATGACAAATGAAATCGTGAAAACTGAAACGTTGCCAAGCATCGTCGAACTGCAGTACGAGGTTGCCCTACAAGCGCCTGACGTCAGGGCCGCGCTTTTCGATTGCGAGGGAGCGCAGGCACGGAGGGACAGCATTAGCCGCAAGCTATGTAGCAGGTCTACTGTAAGCGCTCCATAAACCCCACTTGGCTAAAGATAGGTAAAGCGCTTAGCTGTGAAGTCGAGGTTCGCAGTTCCACGGCAGCAAGGCTTCGTAATCCT
>NZ_JAGTPK010000118.1 GCF_021147775.1 Pseudomonas californiensis | reverse complement strand
AACCGCGCCAGCACATCTTTAAGATAGGCATACGGATCGTGCCCATTCATGCGCGCCGATTGGATCAAACTCATGATCGCCGCCGCCCGCTTGCCGCTGCGAAGCGATCCGGCAAACAACCAGTTGGAACGTCCAAGTGCCCACGGCCGAATCTGGTTTTCGACTGCGTTGTTGTCTATGGGTACAGCCCCATCTTCCAGGTAGCGCGTCAGCGCTACCCAGCGTTTAAGGCTGTAATCCAGGGCTTTGGCTGTTGCTGAGCCGTTAGGCACAAGATCGCGCTGGGTCAACATCCAGTCGTGCAGTGCTTTCGCCAATGGTGCTGCTTTTTCTTGCCGGATTCGCCAACGATCCTCGTCACTCATGTCTCGCGCTTGGCGTTCAACCTCGTACAAGCCGCCAATCGAGTGCAGCGCCTGCTCTGCCAACTGGCTTTTATTCGCCACGTGCAGATCGAAAAACTTACGGCGGGCGTGGGCCATGCAGCCGATTTCGGTCATGCCCTTCTCGAAGCCTGCTTTGTAGCCAGCAAAGTCATCGCACACCAGCTTGCCGTTCCACGTGCCGAGGAAGTTACGCGCATGCTCACCGGCCCGGCTCGGGCTGAAGTCATAAACCACAGTTTTAATTGCCGAGAACGGTGTGGTGCAGTAAGCCCAGACATAAGCACGGTGAGTTTTCTTCTG
Organism: Pseudomonas californiensis; assembly: GCF_021147775.1. Lineage (GTDB taxonomy): Bacteria > Pseudomonadota > Gammaproteobacteria > Pseudomonadales > Pseudomonadaceae > Aquipseudomonas > Aquipseudomonas californiensis. Next base: position 651 of record NZ_JAGTPK010000118.1, on the reverse strand, counting down.
TCCGGGTGCAAGCATTTGCACCGGCGTCTCGTCGGCATGGACGACTCGCTGTGCCAAGACAGCTTCTCGCAAGGCATCAACCAACGGTTGAAGCTGCACACCGGTCTGCCCAACCCATTGCGCCAGTGTCGAGCGAGGGATCGCTAAACCGGCGCGCCCGAAAATTTTCTCCTGCCGATACAGCGGCAAGTGGTCAGCAAACTTCGCCACCATCACGTGAGCCAGCAGGCCTGCGGTTGGGATGCCCTTGTCGATCACCTGGGCCGGTACCGGCGCCTGGATCAGTGTTTCGCACTGACGGCAGGCCCACTTTCCACGCACGTGTTGTTCGACGGTGAACACGCCTGGCGTGTAATCCAGCTTCTCGCTGACGTCCTCGCCGATGCGCTGGAGCTGGCAACCGCAGGAGCACTGGGTGTTTTCTGGCTCATGATGAATGACGGTGCGTGGAAACTGTGGCGGCAACGGCGCGCGCTTTGGCTTTTGGCGCGCCTCTGCTGGAGCTGGAGCGGGAAGCAGTGCTTTCAGCTCGGCGTCGACAGCCTCAAGATCGATGTTAAGCAGATCGTCGAGCAAGCTGCCTTGCTCAGGACTGATCTGCTCGCTGCGCTTGGCAAACCGGTGCCGCTTGAGGAGTGCGATCTCGTGGGT
>NZ_JAGTPK010000117.1 GCF_021147775.1 Pseudomonas californiensis | reverse complement strand
TAATGCTGTTCACTTAAGCGGAGCAGCCTTACGGTCCACTGGGTACCGGGTTTTAGAAATCTTCACCGTCCTTGGCCTTCCCGGCCTTGGGCGGTAATCCAAAAACATTCCACCTACTCCTCCCCTCAGCTCGCTTAGCCTCCTTCCTGTTGCCGATACCGGGTTAGCTGCTGCCATCACTATCAGCTGCACCGCTATGTACTGGCAGGCAGGCTTGAACCGTATATCCGAAGGCGCGCGGCCGAACGCTACAGCGGCCTGGCTGGCCTCTCGACGAATAATGTTATAAGCCAGCAAAAGCCCCCAGACCTCCTGATAAATCAGCTCGACTTTCTTGCTGCGCAGTGTCACCGCGTTCTGTTGCATCGAGCTTTTGATATCCCTGAAGCCCAGCTCAATTTCCCACCGTTCCAGGTACAGCTCAGCTACAGCTGCTGTGTCATAGCTCTCGACAGGCAGAGAGGTAAGCAGCGACCTGACTTTTCCATGGCTTTCATAGCTAACTTCACGCACTTCCCAACTCAAGGGCAGCTCAGGATTTCGTTTGCGTGCCTGAGGAGAAACCTTCATCCGCACAAGACGATCGTGCTCGCCGTAGCGCTCCACTTCCTCCATGACCAAATTCTTGCGAGCAGGTGTCAGCCAGTGTCGGTTCGCGCCGCCGCCAACCACCCTTAGCAGTAGATCCGCGCCCCAGAAGCCTTTGTCGAACAAGGTGATCGAATTGTCTGGAATTTGCCCCAGAAACGTTTCGGCCAAGCGCATTTCACTGCCCCGATAAGGGCTGAGCTGCGCATCGAGGATGACATGCGAGCGGACATTCATCAGCGCAACGAGCCGCAGCATCGGGAACGGGGTCTGACGGTCGGTGCCGGTATTGCCGGAGCCAAAATGCTCTCTGAGCTCAGGTGAATCAGGGGTCCGCAGCAATGCACCGTCCACCGCGAAGACTTGTAGGCCGTTCCAGTCATCTGCCTCATAGCGCTCGTTGCCCCAATGCTTACCGGTCTGACGGAACAGCGATTCAACGGGGTCAGCGCCTAGCCGTTTGCGAGCTTCAGTTACCCCGCTTCGAGCCAGTAACTGATCAGAAGCCAAGCCTTGCGCGCAGATATTCAAACGCCTGGCGACCTCATGAACCGGCTCATCGCGGAACAGAGCCATGCCCAAAACCAGCCAAAGAACCTGATCGCTCGGCAAGCGGCGCCGCCGTATCGTGGCTTGCGCCGAGAGGTTCAGCGCACTCGCTACCCACTCGATGGGGATGTTCTGAGTAAAAGTGCTTAGGTCAGAAAAATTGAAGAGATCGCCGAGGTCGAGCAATTGCTGCTGAATGGGCATAAAAAATCCGATGCCAGAGGTCTGAC
>NZ_JAGTPK010000116.1 GCF_021147775.1 Pseudomonas californiensis | reverse complement strand
TGACCGGGTCGAGGCCAACAGCTACAGCGAGTTCAAGGCACAGGAACACCGCACCGTCGACGGTGATCGGCTGACCGAGGCCAAGGCTGATGATCACCTGAGCGTGGGCGGGACGCGGCATATCAAGGTGGGTGAAGCCCTGCTGGCAGAGGCTGGGCGAGAGATTCATTTCAAGGCAGGCGACAAGGTGGTGATCGAAGCGGGCATGGAAATCACCGTCAAGGTGGGCGGCAGCTTTTTCAAGATCGATCCCGGCGGCGTCACGCTGACGGGGCCTCAGGTGAAACTCAATTCGGGAGGCAAACCCTCTGCCGGAACCGGATCTACACCGTTGCTGCCAGGGCGTTTAAAAGATGCCGCGAAAGACATCGCGGGCAAGCTGTTGAAGCAGCGGCTGAGTGAGCAGATGCCGGTCACCGAGCTCTGTCAAAAACCTGAAAACGGCACGCCGATGGATTGTCCGTTGACTGATTGCAGGTGTCGCAAAGCACTGAATACTGGGGGCAAGCCATGACCACGTCCGTGCTGCTGGAGCGCACCGGTTCGCTGCTGGAGTCGCTGTACAAGTTGCTGCCCGACCCGAGGCCAAAATCGCTGTTCGACAACACCGAGCTGGCTGCACACAGGGAGCAAGGACCGCTGTGGCTGGACGCAGCCGACAACGCGATCTTGCTGGACGCTGTGAACAAGCAACCCGAACGCTGGCCGGGTTTGGTGATTGAAAGCCCCGCACCAGATGACACCCTGCTCGCACACCTCCGACACCTGTTGATCGTCAACTTCGACGGTGCACGTCGAGGCGTGCTGCGCTATTCAAACCCTGTCACCGCCAGCTACTTCTTCACCAGCGATTCAGACCACCCGAACGCATCCTGGCTGGGTCCCATTTTCCGGCTGTCGTGGTACGGCGGGACCTGGGCGGATATTGCACAAAACAATCAGCGCTGGCTGCACCTGGACAATCCACACGCAGCACAGTGGACGCCTCCCGCCCCGCCCAATCCGCCACGCCTGAGCCCGGCCCATGAGCAGGCGCTGGGCCGCCAGGAGCAAGAACGGTTTGCCTTCGAGTGGTGGAAAAGACAGACCGGTACGTCCTTTCATCAGGCCCTCGATTATCTGGACGAAGGCATGGTTCACGGCTTCGCCGAAGACCCGTCACTGATGAATCGCTACCTCACGCTGCGTGCACAGCACCCCGTATCTCAACCACCGACCTTTCGGCTCAATAGTCATGGAGAACAACGCTTGCACGCCTTGCAAAAACTGCTGCAAACCACCTGCACCGAGTCCACCCAATGAGAATCGGAAGCCTGAGCGCCGGGCCATGCTGCGAAATCGACAAGTTCATCGTTCAGGTCGTCGGCAAGGATCATGACGACAG
>NZ_JAGTPK010000115.1 GCF_021147775.1 Pseudomonas californiensis | reverse complement strand
CTTCCGGCTGCGGCAACAGCTTGCGGTCCAGCTTGCCGTTCGCCGACAACGGCATGGCATCGAGTTGCACCAGGCGCCACGGCACCATGTATTCGGGCACGTGTTGGGCCAGGTGCGCCTTGAGGGCTTCCTCTGCGGTCGCATCGCCCACCCAATAGCCGATCAGTTTGTCGTCACGGGCAATGACCACGCTTTCCTGCACGTTTTCATGGGCCAGCAATACCGCTTCGATTTCACCCAGTTCGATACGCAAGCCGCGCAGCTTGACCTGGTGATCAAGGCGACCGAGGTAGTCGATGGCGCCATCGGCACGCCAGCGGGCCAGATCGCCACTGCGGTACATGCGTTCGCCGGGCTTGCCATAAGGGTTGGCGACGAAGCGTTCGGCGGTCAGCGATGGACGCGCCAGGTAACCCCGAGCCAGATTGACGCCCGCGATGTACAGCTCGCCTGCCACGCCTACCGGGACAGGATTAAGGTCCGCATCGAGGATATGAATCTGTGTGTTGGCAATCGGACGGCCAATCGGCACGCTGCTGCCGTCGTCGCGACATGCCCATGACGTGACGTCGATGGCCGCTTCGGTTGGGCCGTATAGGTTGTGCAGTTCGCTGGCGGTTTGCGCCAGTACCTGGCGTTGCAGCTCAGCAGGCAGAGCTTCGCCGCTGCAGATGATGCGTTTGAGCGAAGTGCAGGCTGACAACTCGTCAGCCGACACAAACGCCTGAAGCATCGAAGGCACAAAGTGCAGCGTGGTGATGCCGTGCTCGACGATCAGCTCGCGGAGCAATTGCGGATCGCGGTGCGCGCCGGGCGGCGCCATGACCAGCGCCGCACCGCTGAGCAACGGCCAAAAGAATTCCCAGACTGACACGTCGAAGCTGTACGGCGTTTTTTGCAGCACGCGGTCATCGGCGGTCAAACCGTATTCAGCCTGCATCCATTGCAGGCGATTGAGCAGACCGGCGTGGCGATTGCCAACGGCTTTCGGCTTGCCGGTCGAACCTGAGGTGTACAGGCAATAGACGAGGTTTTCCGGGCCGATATCAACGACTGGCGCAGTCTGCGGCTGGATGCCCAACGGCAGGTTTTCCAGCGCATGCACCGGCACACCCACATCGCCTGCCCATGTATCCAGCAAATGCGTCTGGGTCAGCAACAACGGGCTGCCGCTGTCGGCGAGCATGCCTTGCAGGCGATCACGCGGATGGTCCGGGTCCAGCGGTAGATACGCACCACCGGCCTTGATCACGCCCAACAGCGCGACGACCAGCTCCACCGAGCGCTCGGCAGAAACGGCGACTGGCACGTCCGGCGCTACGCCCTGACCTTGCAGCCAATGGGCGAGTTGATTGGCGCGGGCGTCCAGTTCGGCGTAGCTCAAGCGCTGAGTGCCGTAGACCAG
>NZ_JAGTPK010000114.1 GCF_021147775.1 Pseudomonas californiensis | reverse complement strand
GTGTCCGGATGCTTGTGGAATGAGTGTCCGGATCAGCGTGGAATCAGTGTCCGGATGTCGGTGGAATGGGTGTCCGGATGGTCATGGAATCCCCAGTTGGCCGGTCGAACTGGGAGCCTTGCATGGGAGATTTCCGCCAAGACCCTGAAGGCAACTGGTGGTATCACGTGATCGGAAAAGGCAACAAGCCAGGAAAAATTGCAGTGCGGGACGAGTATGTTGATCGGTACCTCAGACGCTATCGCAATTTTCTCGGCTTGCCGAACTTACCGGCGGAAAATGAACGAACTCCTCTACTCACGACGCTGGAAGGCCGAGCGGGCTTGTCTGGACGACAAGTGCGCACCCTCCTCCAGTCCGTTTTCGACAACGCTCTAGCTAAGATGAAGGCTGAGGGGCGCGAGGCGTACGAAATGAACAGTCTACGGTCAGCATCAGCTCACTGGCTCAGACATACATCGGCAACATTTGACGCGCCTTTTCGCAAGGCGAAAGACCTGCAGTTAGATCTTCGTCATAGCAACCTCAGCACCACCCAAGACACCTATTATCACTCTCATGATCAAGAGCGTATGCATTCTATCAAGCGCCTGGGTATGAGGGAGCGAGATTGATTTTGTTCCAGGAAACGCCAGCAGCCATGTCGACCACACGCGTCTTTCGTGCAACGATCGGGCACTAAACAACGATGAGGAAACGTGATGGCTTTCAGCAATGACAACGATGGTTTCGCCTTCGCGTGCTCGGACGCGAAAATGTCAATTGGCGCATCCACTTGGGCCACTCGATTGAGTCAACTCGGCAATGCCACCGGAGAAATCCTGATCTTGACCCGAGACCTGGCCGATATTGGGTACATAACAAACATTCTGGATAAGCGTCCTTATAATATCTGGATAGTGGCACACACTGACTGCATTGAAGCTGCCCAGGCCCTCAAGGCGGCCAGACCCTGGCTCAGGATCGCGGTGCATCGCGACATTGGGGCTAAGGCCGTTCTGGTTGCCCCTGATACCGTCTGGATCTCTAGTAGCGATTTTGGTAAGGCTGGAAAGCTTGAGTCAGCGGTAGGCTTCCATTCACCCGCTCTGTATTCGCAAACCCGTTCGCAGCTCTTCGATAGAGCTTGGGGTGAAGCTCAAGAGCTTCTGGGTCATACGGAGTTTAAGAAAGGTTGACCATAAGGTTACGGCTGTTTTTTCATCGCCGGCTCTGGAGAGTTACCGATGCCCCGCCGTCACCACGCACGCATGTTGAGTTGCTTTTCCGGATTGAACGTCAGCTCATCCAGAATATTTCAGCCCTCCTCCACTCGTTGACGATAGTGCGACCGGTCAATTCCGGCACTACGTACCAGCAATCAAACGCCATTCGCCTTGTAGTGGTCAACTAATCCCGGACACGACGTTAAGTTTTTCTTCGGCCCGAGCTGGCGCCAGCCCACCGTTGAATTGATGGGGGCGAACCCAGTTGTAC
>NZ_JAGTPK010000113.1 GCF_021147775.1 Pseudomonas californiensis | reverse complement strand
TCGGGTCGCATCATGATCGATGGGCTCCTGAGAGAATCGGGAGCCCAGCATCTGGCATTAGCTTAGTGCTTTGAATGTGGGGTTAATGGAGCGGTTACGTTTTATTTACCTGAAGACCGCCAGGCAACTGGTGCTCAGCCTTGAGGAGGCGGCAGAAGAAATCAGTCAGCTGCGCGGGGGAATCAACGGCCCGCTTCGCATCGCTTCACCGTTGGCGTTTGGCAAGGCTTTTTTGGCTGAGGCCTGTGCCGATTTTCTTTCCAGCTACCCGGATATTCAACTGAGCGTGACGCTTGGGGACAGTCCGATAAACCTGGATGAGGGAGGCTATGACCTGGCATTGAAGGTGGGCGACAGTGATCGAATCATTTCAAAAGTGATCGCCCGCAATACGGTTTTCCTGTGCGCCAGTCCTTCTTATCTCGCCCGTAACAGCAGCCCCGTCACGCCCGATAATCTGCACGCGCACGCGTGGTTGCTTTACCGCAACCCGCTATTGAGCAGGACATTCTGGCGAGCCAGCCATCAGGGCCAGCCGTTCAAGTTTCAGTTTCCGAAAAGACCGCTGGTGGAGTGTGATAACTACGATTTTCTGTTGACCCAGGCACTGGCCGGATGCGGCCTGTTGATCGTGCCGCAGTGGAGCGCTGCGCCTCTGATCGCCCAGGGCCTGCTGGTCAATGTGCTGCCCGATTATCTGATTGACCCTGAGGCATTCGGCCCGAACCTGGTGGCGGTCTATCCAGGCCACCATCGATCCACGCGCAAGGTCATCGCGTTCATAGACCACTTGAAAGACTTTCTCTCACGTCAGGCACTCGATTAGCCACTGGCGGAGGGCGGTGCATGAGCGCGTTCACCGAGTGAGATTAAAGCTGTCTTCCAACAGAGCGTGGATGTCCTTCGCACCAAGCGGACCGTTCAGCAGGACGGTAATCCAGTGTTCTTTATTCATGTGATAAGCCGGGTAAATGCCCGGTTTTTTTCTCAGGGAGCCCACCAGTTCGGGCTCGACCTTCAAGTCGATGACATCGATGCGCTCATCTCGCTCAATGCCTATTTTTTCAGCCGGAATGTCCATGAGCAGGGCAAACCATTTGTCATTGTCCGAATGCCTGAAGACGGCATAGTCAGGAAATTTGTCCCACGGATGATCGGGTTTTGTTGCGTACTTTTTCTGCACGTAGTCAATGAATTGCTGGCGGTTCATGTGTGCTCCTTTGTCGGGATTCGACGTGCTCGATGCCCGTCTGTGAGTGGCGATTCGAATCACATGGGGTCGGCTTCGAGGCGTCACCATGCTGAATTTTCGACCCGACTCAGTCGTGATAATTCAAGAGCGGGCACTGTCGCGGCCATTGCGTCAGTTGGTGTTAAGGCCGCAATGAGAGGTGGCCAGAATCAAACCCGAAGACATGCTTGCGGATTCCACGCCATCTGGACACTCAGCCCACCAACATCCGGACACCCGTTCCACGCTCATCCGGACAGGCAGTCGGAGCGCAGCTACGCAGGTTCG
>NZ_JAGTPK010000111.1 GCF_021147775.1 Pseudomonas californiensis | reverse complement strand
GGAGCGGCCGCATCTGTCCTTGAAATACAAAACGCCCGATGCGGTGCATCGGGCGCTTTGAGACTGAAATAGGTGTAAACCTATTTCAGGACTAGACACATTAACTATAAGAAAAGCGCGAAGGTACTTTCTCGACTCAAGACCGCCACAGCACTACCATTCCATAATTGCTCGCCACTTTCGCCTCGCTCACTCGTGACGCCAGCGGAGTTTATGGCGTGGTTGCGGAATAGCGGTTGCGATCAACGAACAATGTCATCCCTGTAAACCACATGACAAGGTAGGTAGAGAATGGATCGAACCCTTCAAAACTCGTCGGCGTCGCGACCACTCCAATAAAGCCGATACCCCCAAGCACTATGCCAAGCCACTTCCTGCGAAAAACCGACTTTACCTGTCGCAACAAAAAGCAGGAAATAATCAGGGCCGTGCCGAAAAGAAAGAGCCCCGTCATGAGCCCATCCGGGACTTGATCAGGAGAGACCTGGATGATCGTTGAGGCCCGATCCCTCCACTGACGGAAGCTTGTACAGAGACGATGATATCTCCTGCATGATAAGTCGGGAGTCCCCCCTGAATCGCGTGATTGGTTGCGCCCGCAACGACCGCTGCAGCGATACTGTTGATAGGCTTGATAACGCTGCCAATCGCTGTACTTATGAGCCTTGACACAGAGACTCGCTGGCTATTCAGCAAGTCTGCCTGCTCGCGAAGCAACGGTGCCGTAACACTGACCACCATCTCGCAAGCGCGATTTCCAGCCAGCATCCGATCATACATTTCAACAATCAACGCACTCACCTTATGACACTCGGCACCCAGCTCACAAAGAAACAGTTCACGCAGTGCAGCTCTATCCTGCGGCATCACAGAAAATGGAGTGATATTGAACACAATGCCATAGTGACCTTGGTGTCGATAAGTATTCGCTTTCAAAAATGAGCCTGCTGAGTGGTGGCGAACTTCAGTCTGGCGAATTTTCGATACATTAGTAGTAGGCCGAAAGCGAATCAGAGAATACCTACAAATCTTAAAGAATAGGACTACAATCAAACGCTGTAGATTCTGTCCGATGAAAACATCCAGCTTAAAAACCAAATTAATTAAAAAGATTTTTTATCCAGCATTGTCGACCAGTTATATCGTATCAAAAGAGATATTCTCGCTTACAACCAGAAAACCGACCCACTCCATGTCCACTATACAACCTAGACTTGCAGCAACCTATCGAGAGCAAATTAACCGAGCCTTGTAAAAATCATCATGCCACGCCCTAAGATCTAAAATCTAAAATCTAAAATCTAAAATCTGGGAATCAAAGTCTGGGCGCAGTTTTTTTTATTTCCAGACCGTGCATCTGGCCTACAAGGAGATCAAACGGCACAACCCACAACCTCAACCCAGCCGAAAACTCAAAACCTGGCAGAGCTTCCTGAAACGAGGCTCGCCTCGGATAGATCAGCACTAAGTCTCCTTCCCCTCCAAGATATTTCTGACCGTACGCGAACAACTGATAAAAATCTGACTGGCTTAGGCCGTAGTTTTTGCTGCCAGACGTACTGTCCAACCGCTTCCATTTAGTATCCAGCACCCAACGTTTTGCGCCCTGTGTGTAGTGGTCTAATGAAACCGGACACCCATTTAGGCGAGAATGCTCGCCAGATCGAGGTGTCAGATGACCAAACAACGCCGTTCCTTTTCTGCTGAATT
>NZ_JAGTPK010000110.1 GCF_021147775.1 Pseudomonas californiensis | reverse complement strand
AGGTGATCATCAGCCTTGGCCTCGGTCAGCCGATCACCGTCGACGGTGCGGTGTTCCTGTGCCTTGAACTCGCTGTAGCTGTTGGCCTCGACCCGGTCATGGCGCTCGTGGCCGATGCGGATTTTCTGGTCATGCTCGATGTTCTGGTCCCAGTCGCGCTGGGCATGCAGGTAGATCTGTTCCTGACCGGCCCGGTCTTCAATGCGCAGTTCGTTGGAGCCCTTGCCGCCGGGGCTGCTGAGGGTCTTGAACACGCTACGGGTTTTGTTCGCGGGCAGTTCGTAAGGTGGAACATGCTCGGCGTGGTACAGGCAGCCGGTGATCAGTGGTTGATCGGGATCGCCTTCAAGAAAGGTCACCAGCACTTCCATGCCGATGCGCGGGATGACCATGCCGCCGTAGCGATCACCGGCCCAACTGGACGAGACGCGCAGCCAGCAACTGCTGTGCTCGTTGCCCTGACCTTCGCGATCCCAGTGGAACTGCACCTTGACCCGGCCGTGACGGTCGCAATGGATTTCCTGATCCGCAGGACCTGTGACCACCGCAGTCTGGCTGCCGAGCACACGGGGTTTGTGATGCTGTAAAGCCGGCCGAAAACAGGCGTCCCACGGCGTTGCGACAAAGGTATTGCGGTAGCCCTGCTGAAACCCATCATTGCTGCGTTGATCGTGCGCCAACGACTCTTCCAGCACCTGCGGCTGGCGGCCTTCATGCTGCACATCAGTCAGCAGCCACAGGTCATTCCAGCCTGGATTGGGGTGCTCGCTCAGCGGCAAAAAATGCCCGCTGACCAGTCGTGGCTGATCACCGCGACCTTCAGCCAGCCGGTAGTCGTGACGATGGCGCTCCAGTGCGCGTTTGGCCAAATGCACACCGCGATCACGGTGCGTGAAGCGGCCGGGGTAGTCGTAGTCTTCCAGGTCTGGCCTGGCCTCGCCTTTGGCGGCGCCTTCCATGGTCAGGCGCGGTTTTTCGAAGTGATAGTCGCGGCGGGTGATGCGGCTGGGGCGGGTTTCCAGGCGCAGGTTGAAACGCTTGATCACCGGCGTTTCAGCCACCAGCGCGCTGTCGGGGTGATAGGCGACCGGCTCCAGTTTCGGGAACACCGTCTGGTCGTCACCGAACACCAGTTGATGCGCGGCGGCACTGTGCTCGAAGTGATAATGCAGGCCTTCTTCTTCGCACAGACGCTGGATGAAGTGCAGGTCTGACTCGTCGTATTGGACGCAGTAGTCACGCTCGGGGTATTCGGTGCCGAGATGAAAGCGATAGGCCGTGGACAGCAGCCCGTGTTCTTCCAGCACCTGAGCGATGATCTTCGGCACGCTGCGGTGCTGAAAAATACGCTGGTTGCTGCGGTGAGCCAGCCGGGCCAGATGCGGGCGCAGGGTGATCGAGTAATGGGTCAGCCGCGTGCCGGAATCACCTTGGGCGATGCGGTCGATCAGCCCGTGAATGCCGCCGCCTTCGGGGGTGAACTGCAGGAAGGCGGGGCGCTGCAACAGGCTTTCGAGGTCCATCGAAGGCCGCTCGCTGACCAGATCAACGACGAAGCTGAACGGCTGGCTGATGGCTTCGTTGCCGGTGAACGCGAGGACGTGAAAGTCGTGATCAATGCCTTCAAGGCTCAGGCTGAAATGAGCCTGATTGGCAGCTGCAAACATCCCGGATCCCTTGCGTAGGAACGGGCAAGCACGCCCGCTGAACGCAACGGAGATAACAAGAACAGTGCCA
>NZ_JAGTPK010000010.1 GCF_021147775.1 Pseudomonas californiensis | reverse complement strand
AAGCTAGCGTGTAATCGCGCTGGCTACGCCTTTTGCCTGAGTCCATTGAATCCTCCTGAGGAAAGGTCAGAAGGTGTAAACCTTATTCAGGACGGGACAACCGCATACTAAAAAGCCCACAGAGATGTGGGCTTTTTATTGGGCGCCATATCGTCCTCTTCGAGAGCAGGATGTGATGGCCTCTTCGTCAGCAAGCCGGCTCCCTTGGCAGTCAGCCGTTGGGAGCTGTGTTTTGCTCAAGAATGCTGGCCGAAGTCGCCGTCCCCGAGTTCGTGTCAGACCTTGTTGGTTTCGTGCATGCGGGCCAGTTGGCGTTCCAGCATTGATGGGTAAGGCTCCATCAAGCGTTCTACGCAGCATGCGCCTTCAGGGCTTGCGATGGGGCGAATGCGGGCACGCTGGCGAATGAGCGCGTCATCGTTCACTTTGCGCTCGACCAACAGCAGGTTACGACTGTGTTGAGACAGGGCCAGAGCGTCCTGAGCTGTTTCGGTGAGCAGTAGATCGATCTGGCTCAAGTCGCTCAGACCTTCACCCAGGGTCAGGCCAAGCTGCAATTGCAAGGTAATACCGCTGTCGGCCACTTCGATCTGCAAGGCATGGCTTAGTGCGCGCAACAGCTCACCGCAGCAAATCGCGTTGGTCAGGTAATCTTCACCGCTTTCCTGGCGGTGGAACAGCATCAGCGTGCTGCCGTCATTGAGCGTGTGCAGCTCGCTCTCGTACAGCGACGCCGCCTGATCCAGGCAATCACGGTAGCGTTGCAGCAGTTCGGTGAGGCGCGCCCGAGGCAGGCGACGCAGTTGATCCTGTGCGCCCAACTGAACAGCCAGTACCGCGCTTGGCTGAGGCTCTGCCGAAACTGCAGGAGCCGCCACTGGACGGGTCACCGGAGCAGCCTCTGAGTTATCGCGAAGATCGGCAAACGGATCTTCACCGTCGTCTTCTTCATCTTCCTCGGCGACGATACGACGCTGTAACGGCGGGGCAGGCAAGCGAGGTTTCGCTACAGGGGCAGTGTCGCGTGCGGAAAAAGAAGGTGATGGCTTTTCTTCGGGCTCCAGATACGGATCTTCACTGTCGTCTTCTTCCTCGTACTCCGGTTCCGGCACTGGCTCCGGTTCCGGGACGGGAGGCGCGAATGACGTGCGCAGTTGCCGCGCGAGGTCGCCGATCTCATCCTGACGGTCGGTGGCGGGCGTATACGGATCGATGTCGCGCAGCCAGATACGCATCTGCATGAGCGGTGTCGAGATATGACGACCCAGACGCAGGCTCAGCGCAAGCGCCAGTGCCAGCAGAATACCCGCGAGGATACCCATGCTTTGCAGGCTGATGGTCATAGGCTGCTGAAACTGCGACATGTCCAGGCTGATGCGCAAATGGCCTGCCATCACGTCCTGGAACGTGATCTTTATTTCATACAGGCCCTGAGCTTCACCCAGAAGCCCATTTTTTGTACGCTGGCCCGCTTCCGCGAGGATGCGGTTGTCCACACTGTAGATTGCGGCGTGCGCAACCAGTGGGTTCTTGACCAGATTGCCCAGCAGCACATTGAGGCTGAGGATGTCGTTTGACACCAACAGCTCGGTAGCCGAGGTGGCGGTCTGAGTCGTCAGGGCCTGCCCCAGTGCGTCAGCCTGCTCATGCATTGCCTGCTTGAACTGCAGGCCCATGACGCCGGCGTAAATCACCAACGCCAAGGCGACCAGGATCACGTTATGGCTGGCAATGCGCAAAGCGATCGGTACACGGCGATGACGCAGGGCACGAAAGATGAGCAGGAAGAAATTATCGGTTTTAACGGGCGTGGGCCGGTTCACAGAGCACGGCTCTTTCGGTGAAGTTGCCGCGCAGTATAACGAGCGACCCAGTAGCGGCAAAGCGCTGCCTGTGCCCGGTGGTCACTGAAAGTGGTTAGAATGCGGTTTTTTTCCACTGCGGGGGTGCGCCTTGCGCGAAATCGTCCTGATTAACATCACTGGTGTCGACCGTCCGGGTCTCACCGCAGCCATCACCGGCGTCCTCGCCCAGGGTGGCGTGAACATTCTCGATATTGGTCAGGCGGTGATCCACGACACCTTGTCGTTCGGTATCCTGGTTGAAATTCCGGGTACCGAGCAGGGTTCATCTGTCCTCAAGGACATTCTGTTCACGGCCTACAAACTGGACCAGCAGGTGCGGTTCACGGCGGTGTCCGAGGCGGATTATCAACATTGGGTCGAAGGCCAGGGCAAGGCGCGTCATATCGTGACGCTGCTGACCCGCAAGGTGACGGCCGAGCAATTGCAATGCGTCAGCGCGATTACTGCCAAGTACGGACTGAATATCGATCAGATCGATCGCCTGTCCGGACGCATGCCGCTCGACACGCCAGCCGACAAGGGCAAGGGTTGCATCGAGTTTTCGGTGCGCGGCGAGCCTGCTGATCCGAAAGCCATGCAGGCTGAGTTTCTCAGCGTGGCGCAGGACTTGAACGTGGATATCGCGTTCCAGCAGGACTCGCTGTTCCGGCGCAATCGTCGTCTGGCGGTATTTGACATGGACTCGACGCTGATCGAAGCCGAAGTCATCGACGAGTTGGCCAAGGCGGCCGGTGTCGGCGAGCAGGTGTCCGAGATCACCGAGCGTGCCATGCGTGGCGAGCTGGATTTCAGCGCCAGCTTCAAGGAGCGACTGGCCTTGCTCAAAGGTCTGGATGTCGGTGTGCTGGATCAGATCGGCGCCTCGTTGCGCCTGACCGAAGGTGCCGAAACACTCTTCGCAGAGCTGAAGCGTCTGGGTTACAAGACCGCCATTCTGTCGGGCGGCTTTACCTACTTCGCCAAGCAGTTGCAGGCGAAGCTGGGCATTGATTATGTGTTCGCCAACGAGCTTGAGGTCGTCGACGGCAAGGTGACCGGTGTTGCTGTCGAGCCAATTGTCGATGCCAAGCGCAAGGCAGACTTGCTGCGCGAGCTGGCTCACAAGGAAGGCCTGAGCCTGGAACAGACCATTGCCGTTGGGGATGGCGCAAATGACTTGCCGATGCTGGCGATCGCTGGTCTGGGTGTGGCGTTCCGTGCCAAGCCTCTGGTCAAGCAGTCTGCCAAGCAGGCGATCTCGACGCTGGGGCTGGATGGTGTGCTTTACCTGCTGGGTTTCCGGGACCGTGAAGGCAAACACTGATACGGCTACGCTTTGCTGTTGAGCTGTCGGGAGCGCATGGGCAGGACCGGCAGCTACAACTAATCTGCAGTCAGAGCGAGCCCCACAGGGAATCGAACTCTTGCCCAGGCTGGGATTTCTCGCTTTCTGCGGCTTTGGGTGCGTCGTATACCTGATATTCAAACTGGTTGTAACTGGTGCTGCTGATTCGGCGGTTGCTCAATGTCGCGCGCCGCTCTTCGCCGTTCACATTGATCATCACCTTGCTGCCTTCCTGAAAGGGCAGGCGCGGCGCGAGCACCGTTGCTGGTTTGTCCATTGCACGCACTTCTGGCAGCATCAGGGTGCGCAGATACTGGCTGCTGTGCTGTTCGCGTATCAGTTGCATGCCGCAGGGCTGGGCGAAGGGGGCGATCAATTCGATACCCATTTGTGTCCCGCCACTGCGAACCTGCCTGACCCAGCGCACAATCGCGACACTCCAGCCCTGGCCAGCGTCGTCCTGAATGCCCACCAGTTCACCCGCTTGCAGCTGCTGCGGCACTTCCTTCTGCCAGGCCAGGCAATAGCCGCCAGGACTGTGGTTGACGATGTTCACATCGAAGGTCGGGAAAGTGTGCTGGGCGTTTGACGAGTCGCCGTCTTCTTTTTTCTGATACTCGATTTCTTCATAGGGCAGCAGCACCTCAGAGGTATTGCCGCGCTGTGTGTCGAACGCGCCGGACCACGGGTCGTCCGGATCGTCGTTGGCCATCTTCAGAGTGAAGTTCGCAACGTTGCTGGCGTTACTCAACAGCAGCAGCTCACTGAATGATTTCTGACCAGCCACGTAGTAATGCAATGCGCTCATGCCGATACACAGCCGCAACGTGCCATGCCCTGCCGTGCGCTGAAAGGTGCGCTCGGCGACATCGCCCCAGGCTGCAGCCAGATGCTGCAACAGGTCGGTGTTGATGCCGGTTGGAATGAGCAGCTTTGAAGGCGAGCGTTGGTCGTCCGGCAGCGCGAGGTAGTGATTGATTGCATCTGCCAGCGGTGTCGGGTTTATCCCTAGTAGTGTGGGCGCCTGGTCTTCGGTCAGTAGCGTTCGGTAAAGCGGTGGTTTGTCCGAGGTTGGATCAAGCGCGAACAGGCTGCTGTCACCTGCTGGCGACTGCAGCGTGACCAGCGCGCTCCAGGCCTCCAGGGCGTCGGCCAGCTTGCCGATATTCAGCTGACGCATCTGATTGCAGCGCGAGCAGCCCATCATCAGCGCGATCAGATAGGTTTGCTCTGCGGTCAGCGTGTTGGTGTGATGGCCCAGCGGCTCATCAACCGGTGTGGCGTGCAATTGGAACTGGCGCGCAATCTGATAGAGCTGGTGCAGTTCAAGCCACAGCCCATCCTGTACCGGACAATACAATTGGTTGGCACGGATCAGCGGCCCATTCAAGCCATGCAGTGCGCGTTGCAGTGCAGTGGCCAGCAGCACGCTCTGATCTTTGCTGTAGCGCGGCGCTACCTGCTGGATGATTTGTTTATAGCCGGTGGCCAAGTGGTTTTGCAGTGCCTGGCACAGATTGGCAACCTTGCGCGGCCGCTCATCGAGCACGATGGCCTGATTGAGGAAGTGGCGCTCAAGATGTTTACAGACAAAATAGACTTCCGGGCGCAACAGCTCGAGCATTTGCAGGCGGTTGTCGCCGGGAGTGATCAGTTGGTTGAGTTCTGTCAGCCCCTGATACAGCTGACGGGCCATCTCACCGAGGTTGGCCTTGGGCAGCCTGGAGATCCAGCGTTTCAAGTCGCGAGGGTTCGCTTCACTGAATGACAGGCTCGACTGCGTTGGCGTGGGTGCACGCAACAGCAGAGGGAGGCTCAAATTACTCATGTGACAGGCAAACTCCAGCGACTCAATGGCCTGAACGGCGGCTTTAAATTGACGTCAATAACACCGCGCAGCCGTTTGGTGTCAAGTGAACGTCAATAAAAGTGCGAAGTGTCCTACTTCACCGGTAGACCGACTTTACCAGCATAGGCCGCGCCACGCAGCAACTGCGGCAATCGGCCACTACTGCGGTCGGGGTCCAGAGGGCACGCAGCGGGAGGTGTTACGCGCTGCGTGCCCTTGGCATCAGGCCTGTAGGGGGGAGGCGAGCGCCTGTCCCATGTTGATCTTCGAGCAGGTGGTCAGCTGTTCGGCCCACTTGACCTGATTAGGGCCAAACAGAACGATGGCTGTGGAACCGAGCTTGAAGCGGCCCATCTCTGCGCCTTTTTCCAAGTGGATCGGCGCGCGCGCAGCTTCGTCGTAACTGACGGTTTTCAGTTCGCGCCTGGGCGGCGTTACCAGGCCAGCCCATACGGTCTCGACCGAGGCCACGATCATTGCACCCACCAGAACCACGGCCATCGGGCCACGCTCTGTATCGAACAGGCACACCACACGTTCATTGCGTGCGAACAGTTCCGGCACGTTTTCGGCGGTAGTCTGGTTGACTGAGAAGAGACGACCCGGCACATAGACCATTTCTCGCAGAGTGCCCGCGAGAGGCATGTGTACGCGGTGGTAATCCTGAGGTGACAAGTAGACCGTCGCGAATTCACCGCCCATGAACGGCGCCGACAGCTTCGGATCGCCGCCCAGCAGTTCAAGCGCACTGAAGCTGTGGCCCTTGGCCTGGAAGATGCGGCCGTGTTCGATGGCGCCGAGCTGGCTGATGGTGCCGTCGGCAGGCGACAGAATGGCACCGGGTGCGCTGTCCAGTGGACGGGCATCAGCTTTCAATGCGCGGGTGAAGAACGCGTTGAAGTTCTCATACGCCTTCAGGTCTTCAACCAGGGCCTGGGTCATGTCGACTTCGTAGCGACGGGCGAACCAGGCGGTGAACGCATTTTTGAACCAGGTGACACGGCATTCGGCAACAAGGCCTGCGAGACGCGACAGCAGGTGGTGAGGCAACAGGTACTGACTGAGGATGAACAAACGATCTTTCATTGATATTCCCAAAGCTTAATAAGAGGGTCTGGCCGATTCACGGGGAAGACCGGTACTGCGTTATTTTTCGACAGGTGTGTCCGGGTGGTTGCCCCATTCGCCCCACGAACCCGCGTAGGCCTTGACGCGCGGGTAGCCCAGCGCCTTCGCGACCAGATACGTAAAGCCTGAGCGATGGTGCGTCTGGCAGTGAGTGATCACTTCCTTGTCGGAGGTAATGCCCAGGTTCTCGAGGATCTGCGCCATGTCCTGGCGGATGCGCAGGTCGCGTTGCCTGTCCATGCCTGCGGTCCATTCGAAATTGACCGCGCCTGGTATGTGTCCGCCTTTGGCTGCGACGACTTTTTCGCCAGAGTATTCGGTCGGAGCGCGAGCGTCCCAGATCGCCAGGTCGGCTGCACCGAGGCGGCTTTGCAGGTATTCGCGTGTGGCAGTGGGTTCGTCATGCAGGGTCAGTGGCACGGGCCCGCCTGCTGGAGCCGGTACGTCCTGGGTCAGGGGAAGCGCTTGAGCTTCCCAGGCCAGCAAGCCGCCGTCCACGTAGTGATACTGGCTGTGACCAATAACATCCAGCAGCCAGATGAAGCGTCCGGCCCAGCCGCCGCCTTCGTCGTCATAAACTACGTAGACCGCATCAGGGTTGTGGCCCAGCTCGCCGAACAGGGCTTCCAGATCCTGCTGATCCGGCAGCAGGCCGGGCGCAGGCGGTTTGCCCAGTTGGGTGCGTTTGGGGTCAACGAAGCGGGCTCCGCGAATATGCCCGGCTGCATAGCGCGCGCTGCTGGTGAGGTCCACAACAATCAGGTGCGGGGCATCAAGGCGCTCATGCAGGTCGTTGGGCTCGATGACCAGCGGTAAGCCAGCGAATACGGACATTTGCAGCCTCCGATGAAAAGAAAGATGCGAATTGTACGCCAGGCCTCAGGCTTTGCGATGACTAAAGATGCCCAGCGCCCGCTCAATACATTGCGCGGTTTTTCCGAATGCTTGAACGGAAATTTCCGACAGCGGCCCGCCCCCCTGATCAGCCACCACCAGCATCATCACCTTGTTGTTACTGCTCAGCGAGCGGATAAGCCAGTGTTGACCGCTGAACAGGGTCTTGAGCGGCGCAGGTAGCAGCGCGGCAAACTGGGCATTGTTGACGGGTGTCATGCGCAGTTGAGTCGGTTGGGCCAGAAGGCGTTGCAGCACAGTACTTTCTTTGATGAACAACTGCAGTGCCGCCGCCTCTGGTGGCAACCCGGCAGATTGATGCACGCGCATCACGGTAGATGTCTTGTCGACCATCAGCAGCATGACGCGCTGCATGCCGCAGGCTGAAAAGGCGTCGCGCGCCGCAGTAGTCAGGTGGATGGCGTTGATGAACGGGCTTGGCTCCTGCAACAACTCGGCACACTGCTTGCGCCAGAGCTGCAGCGCGTCGGCCGACGGCGGCGGCGCGGGGTCGTTGTCTCGCCGCACGCGGCGCGCATCCCAGGGCCAGAGCAGGGCTTCAGCCGGATGCCAAAGATCTTTTTCATTGTGAATGCGAGCACTGCTTGCTGCGTTCTGGTGAGCCTGTTGCTGCACATCATCCAGGGACTGTTGGAGATACAGACTGGTCAGGCGCTCCCAGCGCAGGCAATGCGGACTGTTCCAGGCGTGCTGCGCCGCCAGCGCCAGGCCGTTGCCAAGCAGTACAGTGTTGGCGGGCTGGTTCAACCAGCGTTGCATGTTCGGATCGGCGTCCATCAGCTGTTGCTGTTGCAGCGGGCTGTGATCTTCCCGGGAAATGCGCAGTGCCTTCACCAGATCACGGCGCTCATTGAGCAGCAGCTTATAACCGCGAGTGACCCAGACCGGCAGGCGCCAGAACTCGGCGAGCGCCAGGCACAGTTCCAGCAGATTGACGCCAAACAGCTCTTTTTCGACAACGATGCTGGAGTGGCCCTTGTGGATAACCCGAAGCTCCAGTTCCTCCAGCAGCTTGGGGTAAGCGAGAGCCAGCGGCCAGAGCGGCGCCAGAAACAGCAGACTGCCCAGATGAATGTCCTGCCACAGCCGCGCCAGACGACTGGCGAACAGGCCGTTCGCCTGCTGCGTGGCATGCTGGCTGACCAGAATCAGTTGACGAAATGCAGCGGGGATCTCTTCAACCGGCTTGGCAGGCAGGCGACCCAGCAATGTCTCGGTGCGTGCCAGCCCCAGTCGGTTGATCGCCACCTCAAGGCTTTCAGCCTGTTCGGTCGTGCCGTGATTCTGATGGTTGGCCTCACGCATCACGCTCAGCACCAGCGCCGGGCTTTCCTGCATCATTTCTGCGATTTCACGCAGCGAGCGGCGGCTGTCGTTCAGTGCGGCGCGAACACGATCGTGATTGGCTACAGGGACGGGCAATGCCACGCCATCGAGGTGCCTGACCCAGGCATCGAGCGTCTTCGGAACCGTATGAGGTGAAGCGTGTGCTGTCGACATTCGAGGGCCTGTACGGCTGATTTTCTGAACGGGAAGACTGCCAGTGTTCAGGGCGCAACGGCCATTTTCAACCCTTCATGCAACGGGCGAAGTGGTTTTTAGCAATAACTGGCTATAGTCTGGCCCACTTAGGCCGATAAGGAGAAGAAGAGTTTCAAGAACTTCCGGACTGTCCCTGAACCCGACTCAGTAAAGTATTTTCTCCTATGGCTAAAATTATCGGCATCATTGTCGTTTTCGCGAGCGTTCTCGGCGGATACGTCCTGTCTCACGGCAAGATCATGGCGCTGTTCCAGCCCTATGAGGTCTTGATCATTGGCGGTGCTGCGCTGGGTGCGTTTCTTCAGGCCAACCCCGGCCACATGACCATGCACGTGTTCAAGAAGTCGTTGAAGATGTTCGGGACGCGCTTCACCCACGCCTATTACCTTGAGGTGCTGGGCCTGGTTTACGAAATCCTCAACAAAAGCCGCCGTGAAGGCATGATGGCGATTGAAGGCGATATCGAAGAACCGGCCGCCAGCCCGATTTTTGCCAAATACCCCGGTGTTTTGAAAGATGAGCGCATGACTGCGTACATCTGCGACTACCTGCGCATCATGTCGTCCGGCAACATGGCTCCGCACGAGCTGGAAGGGTTGTTTGACATGGAATTGTTGAGCATGAAGGAAGAGCTTGAGCATCCTTCCCACGCCATCACCGGTATCGCCGACGGCATGCCCGGTTTCGGTATCGTGGCAGCCGTATTGGGTATCGTTGTGACCATGGCCTCTCTGGGGTCGGGCGACAAGGCGGCCATTGGTATGCACGTAGGTGCGGCACTGGTTGGTACGTTCTTCGGTATCCTCGCGGCGTACGGCTTCTTCGGTCCTCTGGCAACTTCCCTGGCCCACGATGCCAAGGAAGAAATGAACGTTTACGAATCCATCAAGGCTTCGCTGGTGGCTTCGGCTTCCGGCATGCCGCCATCGCTGGCCGTCGAGTTCGGTCGCAAGGTTCTGTACCCGCTGCATCGCCCCAGCTTCAGTGAGCTGGAACAAGCAGTTCGCGGTCGCTGAGTCATGGAAAACAATCAGCCGATAATCATCAAGCGCGTCAAGCGCTTCGGTGGTGGACATCACGGTGGTGCCTGGAAAATCGCCTTCGCTGACTTCGCGACAGCAATGATGGCTTTCTTTCTGGTGCTGTGGCTGATGTCTTCTGCCACACCCGAGCAACTGATTGCTGTGGCAGGCTACTTCAAGGACCCGGTCGGGTTTTCGGACAGCGGTTCGCCCTACGTGATTGACTTGGGCGGCTCGCCGGAAATGTCGCCGAACCAGACGCTCAATCCTGAGGTCAAGTCCACACCATCGCCGGACACAGTGCCCATCGAGTCCGATACCTCGGAATCCAAGGCTGAGCAGGTCGAGCAAGAGCGTCTGGAGATGCTGCTTCAAGAACTGCAAAACAAGGTCGAGGAGAATCCGCAACTGCAGAAGTTCAAGGACCAGATCCTGTTCGAGATCACTCAGGACGGTTTGCGCATCCAGATCATGGACGCTGACAACCGACCGATGTTCGATTCGGGCAGCGCACGCCTCAAGCCTTACTTCGAGGATATTTTGCTGGCGATGGCTGACACTATCAAAAGCGTGCCGAACAAGATCAGTGTCAGCGGTCATACCGATGCCAAGCCTTTTGTAGGTAACGGCGGCTTTGGCAACTGGGAATTGTCGGCCAACCGTGCCAACGCTGCGCGCCGTGCCCTGGTGGCGGGTACCTATCCCGACGAACAGGTTGCCAGGGTAGTGGGCTACGCTTCATCAGCGCTCTATGACCGCGAAAATCCGTTCAATCCGGTCAACCGCCGTATCGACATTGTGGTACTGACCAAGAAGGCTCAGGCACGTATAGAAGGTGATCAAAACTCAGGTGCCGCACCTGCGCAGCCAGCCCAGGCACCGGCAGCTCCAGGTGTCCCTGGGGCTTCGAAGGCGGTACCGTCCGATCCTCAGGCGTATGCGCAACCCCACGAAATCCGTCAGAAGCTGAATATCTTCGAGGAAGGCACCTTGAGGGTGGAACCGGCGAAAAACTGAGCCGTGTCCGATACAAAAACGCCGCGATGATCGCGGCGTTTTTGTGTGCGGCTTGCAGTCAATACTCGGTGATCAGTAGCTGTCTTGCGGCAGGCTGGCGATGATCGAGCGATAACTGTTCATGCGCTGTTGCTGCACGCGGCCGTCTTCGAGTCCCTTGAGCAATGCGCAGCCTGGTTCACGGTCGTGTTTGCAGTCACGGAAGCGGCAGGTGCCGATCAGGTCGTTGAATTCGATGAACCCCGCTTCCACATCAGCTCGGCTCACGTGGCCCAGGCCGAATTCACGAATACCCGGTGAGTCGATCAGATCGCCGCCGCGCGGGAAGTGAAACAGTCGCGCGGTGGTGGTGGTGTGCGTGCCTTGACCTGACAGCTCGGACAACGGGCCAACCCGCGTCTCCACTTCTGGCAGCAGACTGTTGACCAGCGAGGACTTGCCCACACCGGACTGACCCACGAACACGCTGATGTGACCGTCGAGCTGGCTTTGCAGTTGCTGCATGCCGTCACCCTGGTGGGCCGACACTTCCAGCACCGGGTAGCCGAGCGTGCGATAAACCGCCAGCAGTGCGTTCAGTGCCGGCGCGTTCTGCTCGTCGATCAGGTCAGCCTTGTTGAGCAGCAGCAGCGGGTGAATGCCTGCGTGCTCGGCGGCCACCAGGTAGCGGTCGATCAGGTTGGCGTGCGGCTCGGGCATTGGCGCGAAGACGATCACGATCAGATCGACGTTGGCGGCCACCGGTTTGAGCTGGCCACGCGAGTCCGGACGGCAGAGTTCGGTGGAGCGGGGCAGTTGCGCGACGATAACGCCGATGCCCTGATTACCGGCGCGCCAGACGACACGGTCGCCTGTAACCAGCGCGGGCAGGTTGGCGCGCAGATGGCAGCGGAAGACCTGGCCACTCTGTTCGCCTTCCTGAGCTTCTACTTCAACCTGCACCCCGAAGTGGGCGATCACCAGGCCGGTCTGCTCCGGGCCGAGGTCACCACCTTCCAGTGTTTCCAGTGTGACAGACTCACGCTTGGCGGCCCGGGCAGCACGTTCGCCCTGAATTTTTTCGATGCGCCAGTTTTGACGACGATTGAGTTGGCGTTTGGCCATGGGTGTTCCGATGTGATGAAACCGATGAATGTAACAGTACGTTTGATCGGGCAGGAGTCTAGCACGGCAGGGTGAGCTAAACTGCGCGCCTACGCTGAGGAGTCGTCACATGCAGAACAAGCAAAACCTGATTTGGATCGATCTGGAAATGACCGGTCTGGACCCTGACACCGATGTCATCATCGAAATGGCCACGATCATCACCGACAGTGAGCTCAACACGCTGGCCGAGGGTCCGGTGATCGCCGTGCACCAGAGTGACGAGACGCTGGCGGGCATGGACGAGTGGAATACGCGCCAACACGGCGGCTCGGGCCTGACCCAGCGTGTGCGCGAGAGCACCATCAGCATGGCCGAGGCCGAAGCGCAGACGCTGGCGTTCATCCAGCAATGGGTACCCGAGCGCAGCTCGCCGATCTGTGGCAACAGTATCTGTCAGGACCGTCGTTTCCTGTATCGCCATATGCCGACTCTGGAAAACTGGTTCCACTACCGCAACCTGGACGTCTCTACGCTCAAGGAGCTGGCCGCCCGTTGGTCGCCCGAGCTCAAGTTCAAGAAAGGCAGCACCCACCTCGCGCTGGACGACATTCGCGAGTCGATTGCCGAGCTGCGTTTTTATCGTGAGCACTTCATCAAGTAAGTCGCTTCACGTGTGCGGGCTGGCTTGAGTGCAGAAGATAATTCTGGCTGCACTCTTTCAGTGCGCAGGTCGGCTGGTTAGACTGCGCGCCTTTGTTGCAGAGTAGCCGCCATGTTGCTGATGCTTTATCTGATCGCCATTACCGCCGAGGCCATGACGGGTGCGCTGTCGGCTGGCCGTCGGGGCATGGACTGGTTTGGTGTGGTCCTGATCGCTTGTGTCACCGCGCTGGGTGGCGGCTCGGTACGCGACGTACTGATCGGCCACTACCCGCTGACCTGGGTCAAGCATCCGGAATATCTGGTGCTGACCAGCGTCGCTGCCTTGGTGACGATTTTCATTGCGCCGCTGATGCGGCACCTGCGCTCACTGTTTCTGGTGCTCGATGCACTCGGGCTTGTAGCGTTTACCCTGATCGGCTGCATGACTGCGCTCGAGGCAGGCCACGGCCTGTTGATCGCTTCGGTGTGTGGCGTTATCACCGGCGTGTTCGGCGGTATTCTGCGTGACATTTTCTGTAACGATATTCCGCTGATCTTTCGCCGGGAGCTGTATGCCAGCGTCTCGTTTCTGGCTGCTTGGTGTTTTCTGCTGTGTCAGTACCTGGAGCTGCCTTCGGAGCAGGGGGTCATGATTACCCTGTTCGGTGGGCTGCTGCTGCGGTTACTGGCGATACGCTTTCACTGGGAAATGCCCAAGTTCGTCTACAAGGATGAGCCCTGAGCCCTGAGCCCTGAGCTCAGACGGCTACGCCATGCCGGCGCAGCGCCCATTCCACATGTTCCCTGACCATTTCTGACGGATAGTCGCGCCGTGCCTCAAGCGCCTGCATCACTGGAATGGTGGAGGGGGCATTGCCCAGGCCGACGGCCAGATTACGCAACCAGCGCTCGTAACCGGCGCGGCGCAGCGGCGAACCTTCGGTATTGCTGAGAAAGGTGTCCTCATCCCACAGAAACAGCTCGGCCAACCCGGCATTGTCCAGGTTATGGCGCGGCTGGAAGTCGCCCTGATCCGTGGGACGGGCAAAGCGGTTCCACGGGCAGACGATCTGGCAGTCATCGCACCCAAAGACCCGATTGCCGATCAACGGGCGCAGTTCTTCCGGAATGGCTGTTTTCAGTTCAATGGTCAGGTAGGAAATGCAACGCCGCGCATCCAGCACATAAGGGCCGACAAAGGCTGCCGTCGGGCAGATGTCCAGGCATGCCGTGCAGCGTCCGCAGTGTTCCGTCGTGTGAGGTGGATCGACTGGCAGGGCCATGTCGACAAAAAGCTCGCCGAGAAAAAAGAAGCTGCCAGCCTTGCGATTCAGCACCAGAGTGTTCTTGCCTATCCAGCCGAGCCCAGCTTGCTCGGCAATGGCCTTTTCAAGCACCGGTGCGCTGTCGACAAAGGCCCTGAAGCCAAATGGACCGATTGCCTGCTGGATACGGTCGGCGAGCTGCTGAAGACGTTTGCGGATCAGTTTGTGGTAATCACGCCCCAAGGCGTAACGCGACACGTAAGCAGTTTCCGGTTCGGTCAGGCGTTTGGCCATTTCCGTATCGCCCGGCAGGTAATCCATGCGCAGCGACACCACGCGCAGCGTTCCCGGCACCAGCTCTTCGGGGTGGGAACGTTTGCTGCCATGGGCTGCCATATACTCCATTTCACCGTTATAACCGGCATCGAGCCAGCGTTGCAGATGCTGTTCATGTTCAGCCAGGTCCAGCCCGGAGATCCCGACTTCCTGAAAGCCCAGCTCTTTGCCCCACGTCTTGATTGAGTGCGCAAGAGTGGCGAGTTGGTCGCAAGTTGGGGGTTCAACAGTAATAGCGGACATGCGCAGAGAGAAACCGGAGCTAAGGTGCGTATAATTCTGCCAGACATCGGAGCCTATAAACGCATGTTCGACACTAAACCTGATTTACCCGACGCGCTGTACAACGCCGCACAGGTTCGTGACCTCGACGCTCGTCTGATTGCCGCTGGCACGCCGGGCTTCGAGCTGATGCAGCGCGCTGCGCATGCAACCTGGCGGGCCATCCGGCGTCGCTGGCCGGAAGTGAGTGAACTGACCGTATTGACCGGGCGTGGCAACAACGCCGGTGACGGCTACCTGATCGCTTCGCTGGCGCAAAAGACCGGCTGGCAGGTTCGTGTGTTGACGGTGGTTGATCCCGCAGCACTGGAAGGGGATGCAGCCTCGGCTCACGCAGCTGCGGCCAGTGTCGATATCCAGCCCTGGGCAGGTCAGCGTCTGACCGGCGTTGTGGTGGATGCGTTGCTGGGCACGGGTCTGGAAGGTGAGGTGCGCGAGCCATATGTGTCGGCGATCAATGCGATCAACGCGAGTGGTCTGCCGGTGGCGGCCGTGGATATTCCCTCGGGCCTGAGTGCCGATACCGGGCAGTCGCAAGGCGTCACTGTGCGCGCAGACCTGACTGTCACCTTTATAGGTCTGAAAATGGGCCTGCTGACTGGCGATGCGCCGGACCTTGTGGGGCACCTTGTATTTGATGACCTGCTGGCCGATCCCGATCTGGTTGCTCAAGTGCCGGTGGCTGCAAGGCGTCTGGACGTTGCCAACCTGCCTCGCCTGGCACCGCGCCCGCGCACAGCCCACAAGGGCCTTTATGGGCGCGTACTGGTTATCGGCGGCGATCACGGATTTGGCGGCGCGGCCTTGCTGAGCGCGGAAAGCGCCCTGCGCAGTGGGGCTGGCATGGTGACGCTGGCGACCCGTGTCGAGCATGTGCCTGCGGTGCTGACGCGAATGCCCGAAATCATGAGCGCGGGCATCAGCTCGGCGAACCAGTTGATGGGGTTGATCGAGGCCGCCAGTGTGCTGGTGGTCGGTCCCGGCCTTGGCCAGGCCAGTTGGGGGCGTAGCCTGCTGTCGGCCGCGACCAATGCGGATCGTCCGCAAGTGTGGGATGCCGATGCGCTCAATCAACTGGCTACAGGGCAAGTGACCTTGCCGAAAAACAGTGTCATCACCCCACATCCGGGTGAGGCTGCTCGTTTGTTGGGCATCAGCACCAAAGAGGTCCAGGCAGATCGTGCTGCGGCGGCGCATGCCTTGGCTCGCAAATTCAATGCGGTGTGCGTGCTTAAAGGTTCGGGCAGCCTGGTCTCTGATCCAGAAGGTCGGCTCGCGTTGTGCGACCACGGCCATCCGGCGATGGCGACGGCGGGTCTTGGTGACGTATTGGCTGGCTTGATTGGTGCGCTGATGGCGCAACACATGACCGCATTCGATGCGGCCAGTCTGGCGGTCTGGTTGCATGCCGGTGCCGGCCAAAAGGTCGGTGAAGCCGGTCGTGGGATGGCCGCGAGCGATATTATTCCCGCCATTCGTCAGTTATTGGAGGAGCTGCAACCGTGTCTGATTTGACGCTTCACGTGGTCGGCGAAGAAGCCATGATGAGTTTGGGTGCGCGCCTTGCCAGCGTCTGTGAGGGTGTCGGCGTCGTGTTTCTGGAAGGCGATCTGGGTGCAGGGAAAACTACCCTTTCGCGGGGCATGATTCGTGGATTCGGGCATGCCGGGGCCGTCAAGAGCCCGACCTTCACGCTGGTCGAGCCTTACGAAACAGGTACGACCAAGGTCTTTCACTTTGACCTCTATCGCTTGGTCGATCCGGAAGAACTGGAGTTCATGGGGGTGCGTGATTACTTCGACGGCGAGTCACTTTGCCTGATCGAATGGCCCCAGCGTGGTGCAGGCTTTTTGCCAAAGCCGGACCTGACCATTACCATTGTGCCGCACGGCGAAGGCCGTTCCGTAATATTGAGCCCGCTGGGCTCACGTGGCGAACGCTGGTGTGCCACTTTGGCTTTGGAATTCAAATAGATATGGGGTTAGGTATGCGCATGCGCGCGCTGGTTACTGTAGTGGGTCTGCTGTTGATGGCCTTGGCTGTCGAAGCGCTGGCCGCTACGCAAGTACGAAGTGTCCGCTTATGGCGAGCGCCGGATAACACGCGGCTGGTGTTCGACCTGTCGGGACCTGTTCAGCACAGCGTATTTACCCTGACTTCGCCTGATCGTCTGGTGATCGATATCAACGGTGCAACGCTGGGCGGTCCGCTTAACGTATCCACCGCCAACACGCCGATTTCCAGCATGCGTTCGGCACAGCGCACCGCCACCGACCTGCGTGTCGTGATTGACCTTAAAAAAGCGGTCACGCCCAAAAGCTTCACGCTGGCGCCGAACCAGCAGTACGGCAACCGTCTGGTGGTTGATCTGTTCGACAACGCTGCCGACGCCAACCCTACGCCGGTGCCTACGATTGCCGATACCCCAGCGAACACTGCGCCTGCGGTGCCGATCAGCCCGTCCAAGCCTGAAGTCAAGCTGACGCCGGTGCCCAACGGCAAGCGCGATATCGTGGTCGTGATCGACGCCGGTCATGGTGGCGAAGACCCGGGTGCTTCCGGCAGGGGTGGTGAGAAAGAAAAAAACGTGGTGCTGTCGATTGCGCGGGAGCTGCAACGCCAGATCAATGCCGAGAAGGGCTACCGCGCCGAGCTGACGCGAACTGGCGACTACTTCATCCCGCTGCGCAAGCGCACTGAAATCGCCCGCGCCAAGGGGGCTGACCTGTTCGTTTCCATTCACGCCGACGCTGCGCCTTCGACGGCAGCCTTTGGCGCGTCTGTGTTCGCCCTGTCCGATCGTGGCGCTACGTCCGAAACCGCGCGCTGGCTGGCGGACAGTGAAAACCGTTCCGACCTGATTGGTGGTGCCGGTGCCGTGAGTCTTGATGACAAGGACCGCATGCTGGCAGGCGTGTTGCTCGACCTGTCTATGACGGCATCGCTCTCGTCGAGCCTGAACGTCGGCCAGAAAGTCTTGAGCAACATCGGTCGAGTGACTTCGCTGCACAAGTCCCGTGTCGAGCAGGCAGGCTTCATGGTGCTCAAATCGCCGGACATTCCGTCGATCCTGGTGGAAACCGGCTTTATTTCCAATGCCAACGAAGCCAACAAGCTGTCCTCGGCCTCGCATCAACAGGCACTGGCGCGCTCGATCAACTCTGGCGTGAAGCAGTTCTTCCAACAGAACCCGCCGCAGGGCACTTACATTGCATGGCTGCGTGACAACGGCAAGCTGGCCCAGGGCCCGCGCAACCATGTCGTACGTTCCGGTGAAACACTGGCCATGCTGGCTGCACGTTACGATATGAACGTCGCTACATTGCGCAGCGCCAATGGCTTGAAGACCGATGAGTTGAAAATTGGCCAGGACCTGCGCATTCCAAGCTCCGAGGTTGCAACACAGCCATGAGTGATGAAGCCGCCATCAGCGACCTTCTGCTTGAAGGCATTGAGCCGCAAGTCGAACAGGCTGTCCTGAATGCAGCGCGTATCGAGCTATTGAGCCCGCGTCTGGCCAACCAGATCGCTGCGGGCGAAGTCGTCGAGCGGCCAGCTTCGGTCATCAAGGAATTGCTGGAGAACAGCCTCGACTCGGGCGCAAGGCGCATTGATGTCGATGTCGAACAGGCTGGCATCAAGCTGCTGAAGGTGCGTGACGACGGCAGCGGTATTTCTTCTGATGACTTGCCGCTGGCCCTGGCGCGTCATGCCACCAGCAAGATTCGCGATCTGGAAGACCTCGAACGCGTCATGAGTCTCGGTTTTCGCGGAGAGGCATTGGCGTCGATCAGCTCCGTGGCACGGTTGACCCTGACCTCCCGTACCCGCGATGCAGATCAGGCCTGGCAGGTTGAAACCGAAGGCCGTGACATGGCGCCGCGCGTTCAGCCTGCAGCCCACCCTGTAGGCACGTCCGTTGAAGTGCGCGATCTGTTTTTCAACACACCGGCGCGGCGCAAGTTTCTCAAGGCCGAGAAAACCGAATTCGATCACCTGCAGGAAGTCATCAAGCGCATGGCGCTGGCCCGTTTTGACGTGGCCTTCCATTTGCGCCACAACGGCAAAACGGTGCTCAGCCTGCATGAAGCCCACGATGACACCGCCCGCGCGCGTCGCGTCTCTGCGATATGCGGGCCTGGTTTTCTTGAGCAGGCGCTGCCGATCGAGATCGAACGCAATGGTCTGCACCTGTGGGGTTGGGTAGGGCTGCCGACCTTTTCGCGCAGCCAAGCTGACTTGCAGTACTTTTTTGTAAATGGCCGTGCAGTGCGTGACAAGCTGGTCGCGCACGCGGTCCGACAGGCGTATCGCGATGTGCTGTTCAACGGCCGCCATCCGACCTTCGTACTGTTTTTTGAAGTCGATCCGGCCGCCGTGGACGTCAACGTTCACCCGACCAAGCACGAAGTGCGGTTCCGTGATGGCCGCACGGTCCATGACTTCCTGTACGGGACGTTGCACCGTGCTCTCGGCGATGTACGCCCGGAAAATCAACTGTCCGGCAGCGCTCCGGTCACTGCCGTAGAGCGTCCGACCGGTCCCGAAGCGGGCGAATTCGGCCCCCAGGGCGAAATGCGTCTGGCCAACAATGTTCTGGAACAACCGCAGGGCGAGGCCTACGCACGGCCTGCGGGTGCCGGCTCTGGTGGCGGTTATCAGTATCAGTACACGCCGCGCCCTGCTGGACCGGGTGTGCCGGTTGCCGAAGCGCAAAGTGCGTATCGCGAATTTTTTGCACCGCTTCCAGGTGCCGCGTCTTCGCCGTCACTGCCTGAGTCATCCAGTGATATTCCTCCGCTGGGTTATGCGCTGGCGCAGCTCAAGGGCATTTACATCCTGGCTGAAAACGCTCACGGGCTTGTTGTAGTGGACATGCACGCTGCGCACGAGCGGATCATGTACGAGCGGCTAAAGGTCGCGATGGCCAACGAAGGCCTGAGTGGTCAGCCGTTACTGGTGCCGGAATCCATCGCGGTCAGTCAGCGCGAGGCCGATTGCGCGGAAGAGCACATTGCGACGTTTCAGCAACTGGGTTTCGAACTGCAGCGTCTGGGCCCTGAGACGCTGGCTATCCGCCAGATACCGGCGTTGCTCAAGCAGGCTGAAGCCAACCGGCTGGTGAGTGATGTTCTTGCAGACCTGATGGAATATGGCACCAGCGATCGTGTGCAGGCGCACATGAATGAATTGCTCGGCACCATGGCCTGCCACGGCGCCATTCGGGCCAACCGACGTCTGGCCATTCCGGAAATGAACGGTCTGTTGCGTGACATGGAAAACACCGAGCGCAGCGGGCAATGCAACCATGGTCGTCCCACCTGGACCCAGATGGGTCTGAATGACCTGGATAAATTATTCCTGCGCGGTCAATGAATGAATGCTTTACCACCGGCCATCTTTCTCATGGGGCCAACCGCTGCAGGCAAGAC
The DNA here is from genome assembly GCF_021147775.1 of Pseudomonas californiensis. GTDB lineage: Bacteria > Pseudomonadota > Gammaproteobacteria > Pseudomonadales > Pseudomonadaceae > Aquipseudomonas > Aquipseudomonas californiensis. The sequence continues at coordinate 190,549 of NZ_JAGTPK010000010.1, read as the reverse complement.
GGATCTTGCAATCGAACTCACCAAGGTACTTCCTTGCGAGTTGATCAGCGTCGATTCGGCGCTGGTCTATCGGGGTATGGATATCGGCACGGCCAAGCCTTCCAGGGCGCAGCTGGCCGAATTTCCACACCGGTTGATCGACATTCTCGATCCCTCGCAAAGCTATTCCGCCGCTGATTTCCGTACTGACGCCCTGACCGCCATGGCCGAGATCACTGCACGTGGGAATATTCCTTTGCTGGTTGGCGGCACTATGTTGTATTTCAAGGCTCTATTGGACGGGCTGGCTGACATGCCAGCAGCCGATATGCAGGTCAGGGCACAGCTGGAAGCGGATGCGCAGGCGTTTGGCTGGCAGTTTTTGCACGATCAGTTGGCGGTGGTCGACCCGGTGTCTGCAGCGCGTATTCATCCCAACGATCCGCAGCGACTTGTTCGTGCGCTGGAGGTCTATCGTGTCAGCGGGATGAGCATGACTGCACATCGCGAGCAACAAAGTGCGCAAAGTACCGAAGCAGCGGCATCGGGCCGTCAGCAATTGCCCTATACTGTTGCGAATCTTGCGATAGCTCCGGCTGATCGCAAGGTGTTGCATGACCGCATCGCATTACGTTTTTTGCAAATGCTGAATCAGGGGTTTCTGGACGAAGTACTGGCGTTGCGCTCAAGAGGTGACCTGCATTCAGGGCTGCCGTCTATAAGAGCCGTCGGTTATCGCCAGGTCTGGGATCACCTGGATGGGAAACTGACACGGGATGAAATGCAGGAGCGTGGCGTTATTGCGACGCGCCAATTGGCCAAGCGGCAGTTCACCTGGCTACGCAGCTGGGAGGATTTGCACTGGTTGGACAGTCTGGATTGCGACAATCTGCCACGCGCCTTGAAATACCTGGGATCGGTCTCCATATTGAGCTGAGTCCTTGCAATAGCCGTCTATCCTTGGGGGGTGGCCGGTAAGCCAATCGAATTCGATTTATTTATTTATTGATCCTTAAAGGAGTGCGGCACATGTCAAAAGGGCATTCGCTACAAGACCCTTACTTGAATACCTTGCGTAAAGAGAAGGTCGGGGTCTCGATCTACCTGGTCAACGGTATCAAGCTGCAGGGCACGATTGAGTCTTTCGATCAGTTCGTCATTTTGCTGAAAAACACTGTCAGCCAGATGGTCTACAAGCACGCTATTTCCACCGTTGTACCGGTTCGTCCAATTCGCCTGCCGAGCGCCACCGATACTGAAGGCGGTGACGCTGAGCCAGGTAACGCCTGATAGGAGTCTGCCTTGTTCTTTGAGCGCCACAGCGGTGGTGAACGTGCCATTCTCGTTCACCTGGATGGTCAGGACCCTGAGGCGCGCGAAGATCCGCAGGAGTTTCAGGAGCTGGCCATCTCGGCAGGTGCTGATACCGTCGCGTTTATCAACGTGCCGCGTCATCGGCCATCCGCCAAATACCTGATTGGCTCTGGCAAGGTCGAGGAGCTTCGCGACCACGTCAAGGCCGAGAAGGCCGATCTTGTGATCTTCAATCACACCCTCACGCCCAGTCAGGAACGTAACCTCGAACGTGTATTCGAGTGTCGCGTGCTTGACCGCACCGGTCTGATTCTCGATATCTTCGCTCAGCGAGCGCGTACTCACGAAGGCAAGCTGCAAGTCGAACTGGCTCAGCTTGAACACATGAGTACCCGACTGGTTCGTGGCTGGACTCACCTTGAACGCCAGGGCGGTGGTATTGGCCTGCGTGGTCCGGGTGAAACCCAGCTCGAAACCGACCGCCGTCTGCTGCGGGTTCGCCTGCGTCAGATCAAGGGCCGTCTGGAAAAGGTTCGCAGTCAGCGTGAGCAGGCCCGTCGCGGTCGCAGGCGCGCTGACATTCCCTCGATTTCGCTGGTGGGTTACACCAACGCCGGCAAATCGACATTGTTCAATGCGGTCACCGATTCCGACGTCTTTGCAGCCGATCAGTTGTTCGCCACCCTTGATCCGACTTTGCGCCGTCTGCAACTGGACGACCTGGGGCCGGTGATTCTGGCTGACACCGTAGGTTTCATTCGGCATTTGCCGCACAAGCTGGTCGAGGCCTTTCGCTCTACGCTTGAAGAATCGAGCAACTCCGATTTACTGCTTCATGTGATCGACGCTCACGAGCCGGATCGCATGGAGCAGATCGAGCAGGTCATGGCTGTGCTCGGCGAGATCGGAGCCGAGGGCTTGCCGATACTCGAGGTCTATAACAAACTCGATCTGCTTGAAGGGGTAGAGCCTCAGATACAGCGTGATGCCGATGGCAAGCCGCAGCGTGTCTGGGTGTCCTCCCGTGATGGTCGCGGGCTCGATCTGCTGAAACAGGCCGTTGCCGAATTGCTCGGTAATGATCTGTTCGTCGGAACCTTGCATCTGCCTCAGCGTCTTGCAAGATTGCGTGCCCAGTTCTTCGAATTGGGTGCGGTGCAGAGCGAAACGCATGATGAGGAAGGGGCAAGTCTGCTGGCAGTTCGTCTGCCGCGCGTTGAACTCAATCGTTTGGTGAGTCGCGAAGGACTGCAACCGCTGGAGTTCATCGAGCAACACACTTTGCAATAAAAGCACGGGAAAGCCGTTGTACGGTTTTCCCGAGCATTCTGTAGCATTGGTCGGCGCGCCGCGGGCGCGTCTTTGCTTTATCAGATGGAGAGCGCTATGGCTTGGAATGAGCCGGGTGGCAACTCGAATAATCAAGATCCCTGGGGTGGAAAACGCCGTGGCGGCGACCGCAAGGGGCCACCTGATCTCGACGAGGCCTTCCGTAAGCTGCAGGAGAGCCTGAATGGGTTGTTCGGCGGCGGTAAAAAACGCAGTGGCGATGGCAGTGGCAGTGGTGGTGGTTCAGGCAAGGGCGGTAGCCTTGGTCTGCTCGGCATCGGCCTCGTCGTGCTCGTCGCTTTCTGGCTCTACAGCGCGATTTATGTCGTTGATGAGCAGGAGCAGGCCGTCGTGCTGCGCTTCGGCCAATACCACGAAACCGTGGGTCCTGGTTTGAACATCTACTTCCCGCCGTTCGACCGCAAGTACATGGAAAACGTGACGCGTGAGCGTGCGTACAGCAAGCAGGGCCAGATGCTGACCGAAGACGAAAACATCGTCGAAGTCCCGCTGACCGTGCAGTACAAGATCAGCAACCTTCAGGACTTCGTACTCAACGTCGACCAGCCTGAGATCAGCCTGCAGCACGCAACCGAAAGTGCGCTGCGCCACGTCGTGGGTTCCACGGCCATGGATCAGGTACTGACCGAAGGTCGTGAGCTGATGGCGAGTGAGATCAAAGAGCGGCTTCAGCGTTTCCTGGACACTTATCGCACGGGCATCACGGTGACTCAGGTCAACGTGCAAAGTGCTGCAGCGCCGCGTGAAGTACAGGAAGCATTCGATGACGTGATCCGCGCTCGTGAAGATGAGCAGCGGGCACGCAATCAGGCTGAAAGCTACGCCAATGGCGTTATCCCGGAAGCCCGTGGTCAGGCTCAGCGGATCCTTGAAGATGCCAACGGTTACCGCGATGAAGTGGTTTCCCGCGCCAAGGGTGAGGCTGATCGCTTTACCAAACTGGTCGCCGAGTATCGCAAGGCTCCGGAAGTGACGCGTCAGCGTCTGTATCTGGATACCATGCAGGAAGTCTTCAGCAACACCAGCAAAGTGCTTGTGACTGGCGAAAAAGGGCAGAACAATCTGCTTTATCTGCCGCTCGACAAGATGATCGAAGGCAGCCGCAGCGGTACCGGTAATGCTTCGAATGCCAACGGTTCATCCTCGGCGAGTACGGATACTGGCGTGCGAGCGCCCGATACTCAGCAGCGCGATGTACGCACCAGGGAGAGTCGCTGATGAGCAATAAATCGCTGATCACCCTTATTGTTGGCGTGGTACTGGCCGTCGTTGCCTGGAACAGTTTCTACATCGTGTCCCAGACCGAACGTGCTGTTCTGCTGCAATTCGGTCGTGTGGTTCAGGCTGATGTACAGCCAGGCCTGCATGTGAAGGTTCCTTATGTGAACCAGGTGCGCAAGTTCGACGGTCGCTTACTGACCCTCGATGCACCTACCCAGCGTTTTCTGACGCTGGAAAAGAAAGCGGTCATGGTTGATGCCTATGCCAAGTGGCGCGTGAAGGATGCGGAGCGTTTCTACACTGCGACTTCCGGCCTCAAGCAGATTGCTGACGAGCGCTTGTCGCGTCGTCTGGAATCGGGCCTGCGTGACCAGTTCGGCAAGCGCACCCTGCACGAAGTCGTGTCGGGTGAGCGTGATGCGCTGATGGCGGACATCACCGGTTCCTTGAACCGTATGGCCGAGAAAGAGCTGGGCATCGAAGTGGTTGATGTTCGAGTCAAGGCAATCGACTTGCCCAAGGAAGTCAACCGCAGCGTTTTCGAGCGGATGAGTACCGAGCGTGAGCGTGAAGCCCGCGAGCACCGCGCCAAGGGTAACGAACTGGCGGAAGGTATTCGTGCTGATGCCGATCGTCAGCGCCGCGTACTGTTGGCAGAAGCCTATCGTGAGTCTGAAGAGACACGCGGTGATGGTGATGCCCAGGCCGCAGCGATCTACTCCAAGGCTTATGGCCAGGACCAGGAGTTCTATGCGTTCTACCGCAGCTTGCGCGCTTACCGCGAAAGCTTTGCGAACAAGAGCGACGTGCTGGTGCTTGACCCGAACAGCGAATTCTTTCGCTATCTCGAAAAAGCCAAGCCGTAAATAATGACCCGCCGGGCGGCAAAACCGCCCGGTGGGGTGATCGTACGGTAAAACGTGTGTATCATGCGGCAGCCGGGAAATTCCCGGCTTTTTTGCGTCTGCACGATTGATTGGCCGCAGCCGACTCGGCAAGTGGCAAGATTTTTCGAGGAAAGTGGTCTGCAAGGCCTGTCTCGGGTGTTTGTCGTGCCCGTCATACGGCGCATCACTTTCTGCTTTACTCAAGGCTGGTCTCATGGCTGGCCGCCCGGATCAGAGGGGAATGGCGTAATGGCAACGGTTGACCGCTGGCTGCTACCAGATGGCATCGAAGAAGTACTGCCACCAGAAGCGGCGCGCATTGAAGTAGCGCGTCGTCAGGTGTTGGATCTGTTCCAGAGCTGGGGCTATGAGTTCGTCGTCACCCCGCATATCGAGTATCTGGAGTCCCTGCTGACTGGCGCGGGTTCGGATCTGGATCTGCGCACCTTCAAGGTTATTGACCCGCAGTCTGGCCGGCAGATGGGCTTTCGTGCCGACATCACGCCGCAGGTTGCGCGTATCGATGCACATACACTCAAACGTGAAGGCCCGAGCCGTCTGTGCTACGCAGGCAGTGTTTTGCATGCGCAGCCGCGTGCGCTGTCGTCTTCGCGCAGCCCGATCCAGCTCGGTGCCGAACTGTATGGCGATGCAAGCCCGAGCAGCGACGTCGAAGTCATCAGCCTGATGCTGGCGATGCTGCAACTTGCCGATGTGCCAGATGTGCATATGGACCTCGGGCATGTGGGTATCTATCGTGGCCTGGCACGCGCCGCCGGTTTGTCGGGCGAAGTCGAGCAACAGCTGTTTGACGCGCTGCAGCGCAAGGCCATTGATGAAGTGATCGCTCTGACGGCTGATTTGCCTCAGGAGATCGCTACGATGCTGCGCGCGCTGGTTGATCTGTGCGGCGGTCGCGAAGTGCTTGATGCTGCCCGTGACCGTCTGGCCGGCGCGCCTGCGCCCGTGCTGGCGGCGCTGGACGATCTGCTGACCATCGCCGAGCGTCTTGCTGTGCGTTTCCCGCAGTTGCCGTTGTACTTCGATCTCGGCGAGCTTCGCGGCTATCACTACCATACCGGTGTGGTGTTCGCGGTGTTCGTTCCAGGTGTCGGACAGTCGATTGCCCAAGGCGGTCGTTACGACGATATCGGCGCCGACTTCGGTCGTGCTCGTCCGGCAACCGGCTTTTCTACCGATCTGAAAACCCTGGTGACACTGGGGCAGGCAGAAATCGTACTACCGTCTGGTGGCATCTGGATGCCGGACAGTACGGATGCGGCACTCTGGCAGCTGGTATGCCAGTTGCGCAGCGAAGGTCAGCGTGTGGTTCAGGCATTGCCTGGGCAACAGGTGAGCGCGGCGCGTGAAGCCGACTGTGACCGGCAATTGATTCAGCATGGCGAGCACTGGCAGGTAATGCCGCTGGCTTCTTGAGTATTCCTGCCGGCCGCCGCCGGCACCAAGTTTGCGTGAATGAGGACAAGTGTTATGGGTAAGAATGTCGTAGTCCTGGGCACCCAGTGGGGTGATGAGGGCAAAGGCAAGATCGTTGATCTGCTGACCGAACATGCTACCGCCGTAGTTCGCTATCAGGGTGGCCACAATGCGGGTCACACGCTGGTGATCGATGGTGAGAAAACCGTATTGCACCTGATTCCGTCCGGTGTGCTGCGCGAAGGTGTTCAGTGCCTGATCGGTAACGGTGTGGTGGTTGCGCCTGACGCGCTGCTGCGCGAAATCATCAAGCTTGAAGAGAAAGGCATTCCGGTGCGCGAGCGCCTGCGCATCAGCCCTTCCTGCCCGCTGATCCTCTCGTATCACGTTGCGCTTGATCAGGCGCGTGAAAAAGCTCGCGGCGAATTCAAGATCGGCACCACCGGTCGTGGTATCGGCCCGGCTTACGAAGACAAGGTCGCGCGTCGCGGTCTGCGCATCGGCGACCTGTTCCACCGCGAGCGTTTTGCGGCCAAGCTGGGCGAGCTGCTCGACTATCACAACTTCGTGTTGGTCAATTACTACAAAGAGCCTGCGATCGACTTCCAGAAAACACTCGATGAGTGCATGGAATACGCGGACATGCTCAAGCCGTTGATGCTCGACGTCACGGCGACGCTGCATGAAATGCGTCGCGACGGCAAAGACATCATGTTCGAAGGTGCTCAGGGTTCGCTGCTGGATATCGACCACGGTACCTATCCGTACGTCACCAGCTCCAACACCACGGCGGGCGGCATCGCCACGGGTTCGGGTTTTGGTCCGATGTACCTGGACTACATTCTGGGCATCACCAAGGCCTACACAACGCGCGTTGGTTCCGGTCCTTTTCCGACTGAACTGTTCGACGACGTTGGTGCATTCCTGGCCAAGCGCGGTCATGAGTTCGGCGCTACCACGGGTCGTGCCCGTCGTTGCGGCTGGTTCGATGCGGTCATCCTGCGTCGCGCTATCGAGATCAACAGCATCTCGGGCCTGTGCCTGACCAAGCTGGACGTGCTCGACGGTCTGGAAACCATCAATATCTGCATCGGCTACGAGAACGAAGACGGCGCAGTGATTGAAGCGCCTACCGACGCAGACAGCTACATTGGTCTGCGTCCGGTTTACGAGCAGATGCCAGGCTGGAGTGAATCCACTCTGGGCGCCAAGACCCTGGAAGAGTTGCCAGCCAACGCCCGTGCTTACATCAAGCGCGTCGAGGAGCTGGTAGGTGCACCGATCGATATCATTTCGACCGGTCCGGATCGCAACGAAACCATCGTGTTGCGTCACCCGTTCGCCTGATCATTGGGTGAGCAGCAGAAGAAGGGTCGCCTATAGCGACCCTTTTTCGTTTCAGATGCGGCATTCGGTTTTTCTCCAAACGCTTCAGCAGGTCTGGTCCTGTTGATTACTCAAGAGATCGCTTGTATCACGGCACGGCACTTGCTATAGACAGTGACAGAAAAGTGCCATCATTTTATTGGCGCTCAAGGTGGAGGGATTCTCCTGTGTCAGCTGTGTTATCACTTTTGCGTAGCCGTTTGCTGCGCCCGGTCTTTATAGCGTTGGGCATCGCCCTTTTGGTGCAGGTCATCGTGGCGGTTGCTCTGACCCGGAGCACGGTCACCGCATTGGAGGCGGACCTCGCCAGCCGTCTAGGGGTAGATTCGCAACATCTGTCTGCCGAGCTGGAGCGCGCGAGTAGTGAAGTGACATCGAGTCTGGATGCGCTGTCCAGCAGTACTCGCCAGCGCCTCAGCGTCGGTCTCTCCGCCCGTCTGAAGGAAGAGCAGGCACAGCTTCGTGCCACGCTGGAAAAAGACCTCAGGGACTCCGCTACTGATCTGGCCGAGCTGTTGGCAGCGGTCGCGCCACGTGCCATGTGGGACAACGATACGCCGACGCTCTCCGAATTCGCGCGCCGTGCGCAGCGTAATCCCAACGTGTTGTTTGTGGTGTATGACGATGCCGCGGGCGAGCATCTGACACGTTACATGAACCGCGACAATGTGCTGGTCAAGGCGTTGCTCGCCAAAGGCGAAGGCGAGCGGGCCATGGACAAAGTCCTCAATGCTGCCCGCAACGATCCGTCCGTCTACTACGTGGAAGCATCTATCAGCCCCAACGGTGTCGAGATCGGCAAGGTCCGTATGGGGGTCTCGACGGCGACGGTTGAAGAAAATCTCGCAGCTCTGGACAAGCGCTTCGCGACCTTGATCACCAGTGGTGAGCAACTGGTTTCGCAAAGCCTGGCGGGCGCCTCGAAAGACAGCTCGGATGCGCTGCGCGCGCGTCTGCAGTCGGCTCAGTCGGCAGCTAATGCCATGACTGATAACACGCGCGTGGCTGTTCAGGATGCGGCTGAAACCTTGCGCTGGAGAATCGGTATGGGGCTGGCACTGGTCGGCCTGGGCGTGCTGTTGCTGTTGGCGGTGGTGCTGGGGCGTCGGGTGGTCAGCAAGCTGCACCTGTTGATTGCTGCGCTCAATGATCTGGCGGCAGGCGAGGGCGATCTGACCCGGCGCGTCAAACTCGACAGCAATGATGAAATCGGTGACATGTCAGCAGCGGTCAACCGCTTCATCGACAAGCTTCAGCCTATCGTTCGCGAAGCGGGCGAGGTGGCGCAATTGACCGGTGTCGAGATTGGTGCCATGAGTCAGCGCAACGCGGGTGCCGATGCTGCCGCCGCATTGCAGCGTGACGAGGTGGCCGCCAGCCTGCAGGCTTTGGCTCAGATGGCGGATGAGGCTCAGGCTGAAAGCCACGCAATGCAGGAAGCGCTACGGCAGGTGATCGATATTAAGCAGGCGACCGATGAAAACACCCGCACGTCCAATCAAGTAGGCGGCCTGATCGAAGCGTTGGCTGGGCAGGTCGATACTGGCGCGCAGGTCATTGAGCGCCTGGCGCAGCAAAGCCAGCAGATCGAGGTGGTGCTGGAGGTTATTCAAAGTATTGCCGAGCAAACCAATCTGCTGGCACTGAACGCTGCCATCGAGGCGGCACGAGCTGGCGAGACCGGTCGAGGTTTTGCAGTGGTAGCCGATGAAGTGCGCGCTCTGGCCAGCAAGACTCAAAGCTCGACAGGCGATATTCAGGAGCACATCGGTGCCTTGCAGCGCGGAGCCAAGGAAGCGGTCGCTGCAATCAGTGTGGCGGGGCGTCAAGCCAAGGAAGGGCTTGCTGTGCTGCGCGACAGCGCCAAGCGTCAGCAGACTGTGCAGGCATCTGTCGAGCAGGTCCACGCAGCAATCGGTCTCGCGACGCAGGCGGCGGTCCATCAGGCCGAGGGTGCGCAAGCTGTTCGCGGTCGCGTTGAAGTCATTCATGCCCAGGCCGAACGTGCTGCCAAGGCAGTGATTGAAACAACGGCCAGCGGCAAGGTGCTCAGCGGGCTGGCGGCTCAGTTGAAGGCCAGTCTGGGACAATTCAGGGCTTGAATGAGGCCGTGTGACGACGCCTTCGTTCTGGTGGGTGTCGTTGGCTGTGGGCATTGTTGCATCGTGGAGCCGTAGGGCGGTCCAACGGCTTTTGGTGTTTGCGGTGGGGATTGTGTTGGATGAGCCGTGGAGGAGAGGCTCGTACAGCATTTTCAAATGCCGGAAAGCAAAAAACCGAGCCATTGGCTCGGTTTTTTTGAATTGGTGCCCAGAAGAAGACTCGAACTTCCACGACCTTGCGGTCACCAGCACCTGAAGCTGGCGTGTCTACCAATTTCACCATCTGGGCAGTATCAGCAGCATTGTCCGCCGTTGATGGGGCGCACTATACGGCTAACGTTTTACTCTGTAAACCCCTGTTTTGATTTAATAATCAAACCCAAGAATGCAAAAACCCGCTTTCGCGGGTTTTTGTGAAGCGTGAGACTGATGTAGTCTTTCGCTTGAAATTGGTGCCCAGAAGAAGACTCGAACTTCCACGACCTTGCGGTCACCAGCACCTGAAGCTGGCGTGTCTACCAATTTCACCATCTGGGCATATCGACAGGCATCAACCTGTGGATGGCGCGCACTATACGGAGCGTCTTTTGGACTGTAAAGCCCGCTCGTTAAAAAAAGTCCAAAAATTTCGTGAGCGGTGCGCCATACGCGTCTCCGGGCAGTTGGAGACGCTTTTTAGCGAGCTGTTTGAGTCTGGAATTTCCCGTTTCATTAGGTCTATGCCAAACTAACCCCCATATATACAAGGTGAAAACTATCTAATGGCCGATTGGCAGTCCCTCGATCCCGAGGCCGCTCGTGAAGCGGAAAAATACGAAAACCCTATTCCCAGCCGTGAGCTGATCTTGCAGCATCTTGCCGAGCGCGGTTCGCCGGCAAGTCGCGAGCAACTGGTCGAAGAATTCGGCCTGACCACCGAAGATCAATTCGAGGCATTGCGCCGTCGTCTTCGCGCCATGGAGCGCGATGCACAATTGATCTACACCCGTCGCGGTACATACGCGCCTGTGGACAAGCCTGACCTGATTCTGGGTCGTATCTCCGGCCACCGCGATGGTTTCGGTTTCCTGGTGCCGGATGATGGCTCCGACGACCTGTTCATGAGCCCGGCGCAAATGCGTCTGGTGTTCGACGGCGACCGCGCATTGGCGCGTGTTTCCGGTCTGGATCGCCGTGGACGCCGTGAAGGTGTCATCGTCGAAGTCATCTCCCGCGCTCATGAAACCATCGTGGGTCGTTACTTCGAAGAGAGCGGCATCGGCTTCGTCATCCCTGACAATCCGAAGATCCAGCAGGAAGTACTGGTCACGCCCGGCCGCAACAGCAGCGCCAAGATCGGTCAGTTTGTCGAGGTGAAGATCACTCACTGGCCAACACCGCGCTTCCAGCCGCAAGGCGACGTGGTCGAAGTAGTGGGCAACTACATGGCGCCCGGCATGGAAATCGATGTCGCGCTGCGCACTTACGATATTCCTCACGTCTGGCCTGAAGCCGTTCTCAAGGAAGCTGCAAAGCTCAAGCCTGAAGTCGAAGAGAAGGACAAGGAGCATCGCGTTGACCTGCGTCATTTGCCTTTCGTCACCATCGACGGTGAAGACGCTCGTGACTTCGACGATGCGGTCTATTGCGAAGCCAAGCCGGGCAAGCTGCGTCTGTTCTCCGGTGGCTGGAAGCTGTATGTGGCTATTGCCGACGTATCGAGCTACGTGAAGATCGGTTCTGCACTGGACGCTGAATCTCAGGTGCGTGGCAACTCGGTGTACTTCCCTGAGCGCGTCGTGCCAATGCTGCCAGAGCAGCTGTCCAACGGTCTGTGCTCGCTGAATCCGCACGTTGATCGTCTGGCCATGGTCTGTGAGATGACCATCTCCAAGACTGGCGAAATGACTGACTATGTTTTCTACGAAGGCATCATTCACTCGCATGCGCGCCTGACTTACAACAAGGTCAGCACGATTCTCGAACAGCCGAAAACCGCTGAGGCCAAGGGTCTGCGCGGCGAGTACGGCGATGTCGTACCGCACCTCAAGCAGCTTTATGCCCTGTACAAGGTGCTGCTGGGCGCGCGTCATGTCCGTGGCGCAATCGATTTTGAGACGCAGGAAACCCGCATCATCTTCGGGTCCGAGCGCAAGATCGCCGAGATCCGTCCGACCACTCGTAACGACGCCCACAAGCTGATCGAAGAGTGCATGCTGGCGGCCAACGTGGCCACCGCCGAGTTCCTGAAAAAACACGAAATCCCTGCGCTTTATCGTGTCCACGATGGTCCACCACCTGAGCGTCTGGAAAAGCTCCGCGCGTTCCTGGGTGAGCTGGGCTTGTCGCTGCACAAGGGCAAGGACGGGCCGACGCCAAAGGACTATCAAGCGCTGCTTGAGACCGTTCGTGATCGTCCGGACTACCACTTGATCCAGACCGTCATGCTGCGTTCGTTGAGTCAGGCGGTTTACAGCTCTGACAACAACGGCCACTTCGGTCTGAATTACGAGGCGTACACGCACTTCACCTCGCCGATTCGTCGTTATCCGGATCTGCTGACGCACCGTGCAATTCGTAGTGTCATTCGCTCCAAGCAAGACACACCGCATGTTCGCCGTGCCGGTGCCGCGACGATTCCGAAAGCGCGCATCTATCCGTACGACGAAGCGCTGCTGGAACAGTTGGGCGAGCAGTGCTCGATGAGCGAGCGTCGTGCCGACGAAGCCACGCGTGACGTGGTCAACTGGCTGAAATGCGAATACATGAAAGACCGCGTGGGCGAGTCCTTCCCGGGCGTGATCACTGCCGTGACCGGCTTTGGTCTGTTCGTCGAGCTGACCGACATCTACGTGGAAGGTCTGGTACACGTCACGGCTCTACCGGGCGATTACTACCACTTCGATCCGCTGCATCACCGCCTTGCCGGTGAGCGCACCGGCCGTAATTTCCGCCTGGGCGATACTGTGGAAGTGCGCGTCATGCGCGTCGATCTCGACGAGCGCAAGATCGACTTCGAAATCTCCGAGAAAGCGGCGGCTGCAACGCCGACCGGTCGCAAGCGTCGTGGTCAGGAGACTGCACCTGCTCCCGCCTCTGCTGAAAAAGAGAAAGTGGCTGGCAAGTCCGGGCGCCGTACATCTTCGGCCAAAGAGTCCGCGCCTGAGGCGTATCGCCCAAGCGATGCTGCCGCCAAGAACGCCGAGGTGCGCAAGAGTCGTGAGATGAAAAAAGCCCTTCTGGCTGAAGCGAAGGGTGGTAGCAAGGCGTCGTCGGGAAAGTCTGACAGGTCGAATGCTGCGCCTTCTTCGGGCAATTCGGCTAAAACCAGTAAACATCGCAAAGGCTCGTCTAAAACGACGGGCTCCGCGCCAGCCGCAAAAAGTGGTGGCGCTCGTAAACCCAAGGCCAAGTCATGAGTCAGCTGGAAAAGATCTACGGCGTTCATGCCGTGGAAGCATTGCTTCGTCATCACCCAAAGCGCGTCAAACACATTTGGCTGGCAGAGGGTCGTAACGATCCTCGTGTACAGGTTCTTGTCGAGCTGGCGGGGCAGAACCGCGTGACAATCGGCCAGGCCGAGCGTCGCGAAATGGATGCCTGGGTCGAGGGTGTGCATCAGGGCGTGGTTGCGGACGTCAGTCCAAGTCAGGTCTGGGGCGAAGCGATGCTGGACGAGCTGCTCGACCGCACTGAGGGGCCACCTTTGTTGCTCGTGCTCGATGGTGTGACCGATCCGCATAATCTGGGCGCTTGCCTTCGAACTGCCGACGCGGCGGGTGCACTGGCGGTTCTGGTTCCCAAGGACAAGTCAGCAACCCTGACCCCGGCAGTGCGCAAAGTGGCCTGCGGTGCGGCGGAAGTGATTCCGCTGGTTGCGGTGACCAACCTTGCGCGTACGCTGGAAAAGCTTCAGCAGCGCGGCTTGTGGGTTGTAGGCACGGCCGGTGAGGCTGAGCAGGAGCTGTATCAGCAGGACCTGACCGGGCCTACCATTATCATCATGGGTGCTGAAGGTAAGGGCATGCGTCGCCTGACGCGCGAGCACTGCGATTATCTGGTGCGTCTGCCGATGGCAGGCAGCGTCAGCAGCCTGAACGTTTCGGTGGCCACCGGTGTGTGTCTGTTCGAAGCGCTGCGCCAGCGTAACGTCAAGGCTTCCGGCAAGAAGTCCTGATTGTCAGGTGTCAGCGAGCGGGGCGGTGCTCCGCTCGCCAAGACCGATCTGCAGGCGGCGAGGTCGTATGTGGTTTACGGCTTCTCGTCAGCTGAAGTCTCCGTCCTTGGGTGATCTGTTCAAATAATCACCAATTGCCTTGCGCCTCCCTCGACCCTTCTCTACAATTGCGCCCCTTGCTGTCATGGCAGGCGCTCATGTGCCTGTCCCTGGGCAAGACTAACAGTGTCATTCACTCCTTGTCTGACCGCTTTCAGCGGCAGGCTACAACCCGTAAGGAGCATTCATGCGTCATTACGAAATTATCTTTTTGGTCCACCCGGATCAAAGCGAGCAAGTCGGCGGCATGGTTGAGCGTTATACCAAGCTGATCGAAGAAGACGGCGGCAAAATCCACCGTCTGGAAGATTGGGGCCGTCGTCAACTGGCCTACGCAATCAACAATGTTCACAAGGCTCACTACGTGATGCTGAACGTTGAGTGCACTGGCAAGGCCCTGGCCGAGCTGGAAGACAACTTCCGTTACAACGATGCTGTGATCCGTAACCTGGTCATCCGTCGCGACGAAGCCGTAACTGGCCAGTCCGAGATGCTCAAGGCTGAAGAGAACCGCAGTGAGCGCCGTGAGCGTCGTGACCGTCCTGAGCACTCCGACAGCGCCGATGGCGATGGCGATGACGGTGACAACAGCGACGTTAGCGATAACGCTGACGAGTAATCCACGGACCTTTTGAGGAGCCAATTACATGGCACGTTTCTTCCGTCGTCGTAAATTCTGCCGCTTCACCGCTGAAGACGTCAAAGAGATCGATTACAAAGATCTCAACACTCTGAAAGCCTATGTATCCGAGACCGGCAAAATCGTTCCAAGCCGTATCACTGGTACCAAAGCACGTTATCAGCGTCAGCTGGCCACCGCTATCAAGCGTGCCCGCTTCCTGGCCCTGCTGGCCTACACCGACAGCCACGGCCGCTGAGACCAGGTAGTCGACAAAACGTAACAAGGGATAGAAAGCATGCGTGCCCTGGCTGAATTCATCATGCGCGGCCGCATGCAAGCCACTCTCGTAGTGGCTGGATGTGCGGCGTTGCCGCTGTTGTTCTGGTTGAGTGCTGCCGCGGGTTGCCTTGTGCTCCTGCGACGCGGGTTCAGTGATGCCGTTGGTGTCCTGTCCTGGGCTCTGCTGCCGGCTTTGGTCTGGTGGTATTTCGGTGAACCGCGTACAGCCATGGTGCTGATCGGGTCACTGAGTTTGGCAATGGTTTTGCGTGCCAGCGAGTCCTGGGTCCGTTTGCTGCTGGTCAGCGTGGCGCTGGGTGTGGTGTATGCAGTGGTTCTGGGCACGGTTTTTCGCGAACCCATCGAAGCAATGTCGCAGGAGTTGCAGAAACATCTGCCGACAATGCTGGCTGGGCTCTACGAGCAGTTGAGCGTAGAAGAGCGGACGCGTCTGGGAGCGCTGATTACACCAGTCCTTAACGGTTTGATAGCGGCTGTGTTGCAAATCGTCAGTGTGCTTTGCCTGATGCTTGGGCGGTACTGGCAAGCGTTGTTGTACAACCCTGGTGGCTTCGGGCGTGAATTTCGCGCGGTGAAGCTCCCGCGGGTAGCTGCGTTACTGCTGTTGGTGTGCATGCTCGTGGGGCCGAATTTCGGTCCGCAAGTTGCGATGCTCACACCGCTTTGCAGCGTACCGCTGGTATTCGCAGGTCTGGCCCTGATTCATGGTCTGGTAGCTGAAAAGCGCCTGTCCAGGTTCTGGCTGGTGGGGATGTACATCACGCTGCTGGTGTTCATGCAACTGATCTATCCGTTGCTCGTGGTGATAGCCATTGTCGACAGCCTGATTGATTTTCGCGGTCGCCGGATATCGAAAGATTCCGGCAATGGCCCTGCGAACGGTGAAGGTTAAAAGTTAAGAGGATTTCCACATGCAACTGATCCTTCTGGAAAAAGTCGCCAACCTGGGCAACCTGGGCGACAAAGTAAATGTTAAGGCCGGTTACGGTCGTAACTACCTGCTGCCTTACGGCAAAGCAACCGCTGCAACTGCTGCCAACGTGGCTGCTTTTGAAGAGCGTCGTGCTGAGCTGGAAAAACTGGCTGCAGACAAGAAAGCATCTGCCGAAACTCGCGCTGCCCAACTGGCTGAGCTGGAAGTGACTATCACTGCCACTGCTGGTGACGAAGGCAAGCTGTTCGGTTCGATCGGTACTCACGACATCGCTGATGCACTGACCGCCTCTGGCGTTGAAGTTGCAAAAAGCGAAGTTCGTCTGCCGAACGGCACTATCCGCAACGTTGGCGAATTCGACGTAGCTGTGCACCTGCACAGCGACGTAGAAGCGACCGTACGCGTTGTCGTAGTGGCTGCTTAAGCAGTACATAATCGTCTGGCGGCCTTGCCGTCAGAGGATTAACATCGGGCACGATCCTGTTTACAGGTCGTGCCCTTTGTATTTGTGCCATCCCCATTCTGTAAACCTCGAATTCAAGTGGCCATGAACGAAATCTCCAGCCCCGAGCAATACGATCTGCAAACCGCTGCCCTCAAGGTGCCCCCGCATTCCATCGAGGCCGAACAGGCTGTACTCGGTGGTCTGATGCTGGACAACAACGCCTGGGAGCGCGTGCTTGATCAAGTCTCGGATGGTGATTTCTATCGACATGACCACCGGCTGATCTTTCGGGCCATTGCCCGGTTGGCCGACCAGAACAGCCCGATTGACGTCGTCACGCTCGCTGAGCAACTGGACAAGGAAGGGCAGACCTCTCAGGTCGGTGGCCTTGGCTATCTCAGTGAGCTTGCGAAAAACACCCCGTCGGTCGCCAACATCAAGGCGTACGCGCAGATCGTTCGTGCGCGGGCCACGTTGCGGCAGTTGATCGGTATCAGTACCGAAATTGCCGACAGTGCGTTCAATCCGGAAGGCCGTACCGCCGAAGAGATTCTTGACGAGGCCGAGCGCCAGATCTTCCAGATTGCCGAGGCGCGTCCCAAGACGGGCGGTCCGGTCAGCGTCAACGACCTGCTGACCAAGGCCATTGATCGCATCGATACGCTGTTCAACAGCGACAATGCGATCACTGGGCTGTCCACCGGTTATACCGATCTCGACGAAAAGACCAGTGGCATGCAGCCGTCTGACCTGATCATCGTGGCAGGTCGACCGTCGATGGGTAAAACCACCTTTGCCATGAACCTCGTCGAAAACGCCGTGTTGCGCAGCGACAAGGTCGTCCTGGTCTACTCGCTGGAGATGCCAGGCGAGTCGTTGATCATGCGTATGTTGTCGTCGCTTGGCCGTATCGACCAGACCAAAGTGCGTGCCGGTCAGTTGGACGACGACGATTGGCCGCGGCTGACATCGGCGGTCAATCTGCTCAACGACCGCAAGCTGTTCATCGATGACACGGCCGGCATCAGCCCTTCGGAAATGCGTGCGCGGACGCGGCGTATCGTCCGTGAGCATGGCGACATTGCCATGATCATGATCGACTACCTGCAGTTGATGCAGATCCCGGGTTCGAGCGGTGACAACCGGACCAACGAAATTTCCGAGATTTCCCGCTCGTTGAAAGCGCTGGCCAAGGAATTCAACTGCCCCGTCATTGCGCTGTCACAGCTCAACCGGTCCCTCGAGCAGCGTCCGAACAAGCGCCCGATCAACTCCGACTTGCGTGAATCCGGAGCAATCGAGCAGGACGCCGACGTCATCATGTTTGTCTACCGGGATGAGGTTTATCACCCGGAGACGGAGCACAAGGGCATCGCCGAAATCATCATCGGCAAGCAGCGTAACGGGCCTATTGGTACAACGCGGCTGGCGTTTATCGGTAAATACACCCGTTTCGAGAACCTGGCGCCGGGCAGCTACAACTTCGACGACGATTAAAGCCTTCGCCTTGCCGGGCGGGTTTTGAAGCAGTCTTGCCGGTGTACATCAGCAAGGGTGTCTGATCATCTATTCCGACCACTGTCGTCGGATTTGATCAAAAAATGTGCTATATTCCGCGCCCGCGATTTTTCCAACGTGCAAACGTAGGTCCCTGAACATGCAAGCAGCCAAGCCGTTATTTGACTATCCCAAGTATTGGGCCGAATGTTTCGGACCAGCACCGTTCCTGCCCATGAGCCGGGAAGAGATGGATCTGCTTGGCTGGGATTCCTGCGACATCATCATCGTGACCGGTGATGCCTATGTGGATCACCCGTCCTTCGGTATGGCGATCATCGGGCGCCTGCTTGAATCCCAGGGCTTTCGTGTCGGTATCATTGCCCAGCCCAACTGGCAGTCGAAAGACGACTTCATGAAGCTCGGCGAGCCGAACCTGTTCTTCGGTGTCGCTGCTGGCAACATGGATTCAATGATCAACCGCTACACCGCGGACAAGAAAATCCGTTCCGACGACGCCTACACGCCGGGCGGCATGGCCGGCAAGCGTCCGGACCGTGCCAGTCTGGTCTACAGCCAGCGCTGCAAGGAAGCCTACAAGCACGTACCTATCGTGCTGGGTGGCATTGAGGCTTCCCTGCGCCGCATCGCCCACTACGACTACTGGCAGGACAAGGTTCGCAACTCGATCCTGATCGACGCCTGCGCCGACATCCTGCTGTACGGCAATGCCGAGCGGGCAATCGTCGAAGTCGCCCAGCGCCTGTCCTATGGCCACAAGGTCGAGGACATCACCGATGTGCGCGGCACCGCGTTCATTCGTCGTGATACGCCGCAAGGCTGGTATGAAGTCGACTCAACGCGCATCGACCGTCCGGGCAAGATCGACAAGATCATCAACCCGTATGTAAACACTCAGGACACCCAGGCCTGCGCAATCGAGCAGGAAAAGGGTCCGGTTGAAGACCCCAACGAAGCCAAGGTGGTGCAGATTCTTGCCAGCCCGCGCATGACCCGTGACAAAACAGTCATTCGCCTGCCGTCGGTGGAAAAGGTTCGCAACGACTCTGTGCTGTATGCCCACGCCAACCGCGTATTGCACCTGGAAACCAACCCGGGCAATGCTCGTGCGCTGGTGCAGAAGCATGGTGATGTGGATGTCTGGTTCAACCCGCCGCCCATCCCGATGACCACCGAAGAAATGGACTACGTGTTCGGCATGCCATACGCACGCGTTCCGCACCCTGCGTACGGCAAGGAAAAGATCCCGGCCTACGACATGATCCGCTTCTCGGTGAACATCATGCGCGGCTGCTTCGGTGGCTGCACTTTCTGTTCGATCACCGAGCACGAAGGCCGCATCATTCAGAACCGTTCGGAAGAGTCGATCATTCGTGAGATCGAAGAGATCCGCGACAAGGTTCCAGGTTTCACCGGTGTGATTTCCGATCTCGGCGGACCGACCGCGAACATGTATCGCATCGCCTGCAAAAGCCCGGAAATCGAATCTGCCTGCCGCAAGCCGTCATGCGTGTTCCCGGGTATCTGCCCGAACCTGAATACCGATCACTCGTCGCTGATTCAGTTGTACCGCAGTGCGCGGGCGTTGCCGGGCGTGAAGAAGATCCTGATTGCATCCGGCCTGCGCTATGACCTCGCCGTCGAGTCGCCGGAATACGTCAAGGAACTGGTGACGCACCACGTTGGTGGTTACCTGAAGATCGCGCCGGAGCATACCGAGGAAGGTCCGCTCAACCAGATGATGAAGCCGGGCATTGGCAGCTATGACAAGTTCAAGCGCATGTTCGAGAAGTACACCAAGGAAGCAGGCAAGGAGCAGTACCTGATTCCTTACTTCATCGCGGCCCACCCGGGCACCACCGATGAAGACATGATGAACCTGGCTTTGTGGCTCAAGGGCAACGGCTTCCGGGCTGACCAGGTGCAGGCGTTCTACCCTTCGCCAATGGCCACGGCCACGGCCATGTATCACTCGGGCAAGAACCCGCTGCGCAAGGTCACGTACAAGAGCGACGCTGTAACCATCGTCAAGAGCGAGGATCAGCGCCGTCTGCACAAGGCCTTTCTGCGTTATCACGATCCCAAAGGCTGGCCGATGTTGCGCGAAGCACTTGAGCGAATGGGTCGTTCCGATCTGATCGGCTCGGGCAAGGATCAACTGATCCCGCTGCATCAGCCTGCGACCGACAGCTACCAGAGTGCCCGTCGCAAGAACTCGACGCCGGCTGGCAGCCACAAGGTTGCCAAAACCGCGAAGACCACGCTGATCCAGACCCAGCACACCGGCCTGCCGCCTCGTGGCAGTGACGGCAGCAAGCCCTGGGACAAGCGTGAAGAGGCCAAGGCCGCTGCCATGGCGCGTAACAAGCAAGCGGCCAAGGAACGTATGGATGCAGCCAAAGGTGGCAAGGGCAAAGGCGGCAAGCCTGCTCGCAAGCCTGTCGTCCCGCGCTGATAACGGCGTCAGTCGGTTGTTTTTGCCTCTGATGGTCGATGATCGTCAGGGGCGGTGGCCTCTGGAAGGCTGCTCAGCAATTTGTTTTGTATGATTTCCCTGCGTTCGACCTGTGCTTCAATCGCGTGCGTGTACATCACAAGCCTGCGACTGGCGGCAACGCCTGCACGTAACCCCAGACTTTTCCATTTCAGTTGGCTGTGTACGTACTGCATGGCTCCCGTGCCGATTTTTGTCGCCAGCCATCTGCCTGGCGTGGCAGCTCTGATGTAGGTAGCCACGCCAGCGTTCAACGCCGACAGGGTGACGCTGCCAATTCGTACGACCATCATAGCCTTGGTAGCACCCTTGATCAGTCGCGCCACGCCAGTGAGCAGCTTTCCTGTCGGGCCGATATAAGGTAACGAGTAGAGCAACACTCCGAGCATCCCTGCCCTCATGCGCAATCGTTCACCCGACATGATTTCCTGAATTTCATGCCAGGGCGTCATCGCGAGCAGAAAATTGCCAACGAGCTCTGGAGCGCTGGGCTTGCCGTTATAGCGCTCTACCGTCGTGACTTCGTTGCATTGGTCGTAAAGCACATCGGTATTCACGTAGAACAAGTCTTGGCTGATCGAGTGTCCGATGGCCATGCAGCGCTCTGAAAATGTGGTCAATGGCGCTTCTTTGCCAGTCCCCGTCACGGGTTCATGGAAGCGGATGCCGATGACATCTGCAATCAATGTCGCAGCGGCGCCTGCTTGAGGCTCCCGGCCTTTCAGGTAAGCGTCCTGATCAAATGCCAATTCGCTTCCGGCGATTATCTCGACCGGGTTGTGCTGCGTAGGCTGTCCGTCGCTGCTAATCCAGGACGAGGGGACCGGAATGCGTCCCCACGGTACCGTGACGAGCAAGCCACCTTCGGGCAGTGTGATCAGGTCCGGGCGATGACGAATGACCATCCTCAGCGGAAACACTTCGTAGTAGGTGGTCGCATTCAGATAAACCGCTTTGATGATGAATCCAGCTCGACCCCTCAGGGGCTCTCGATGCGCCTCTTTTTCAGAAGCCGCCTTTATGTCCTGGGTAGGCAGCCTTAACGACAGCAGCGTCACTTCGCCGTTTTCAATCGCGACACGGTGCTTGAACGGCAGTCTGACCAGCAGTTTTCTGATCAGTGTGGTGTAGGCCAGACGCGCATTGGCCATATAGCCTTGAAAGCTGTCGTTGAAGGATTCCGGCATTGGCGGCATGGCGTTGTACAGCAGCGTCACCTCAAACGGTACGTGAGACAGGTCGCCGTCATGCGGGTTACCGGGCGCACGCCAGTCCTCGATTTTCTCCCCGGACATGTAAACGTCCAGAATTGAAAACGCCTCATGTTTTATGCCGTAAGCGTCATAAGGCACATGTGAAAGAGAGTACGTACCGTGCTTGTCACGATAGACAGGCGGATAGCTCTTGGGCACCAATACAAGGTTGGGGCTCAGGGGAATAGGAGGAAGTCGATATCCTGCTTCTTCAAGCTGAGCAGCTATCTCGGGTGTCCGCGTCGCGCTTTCGATGTTTGCAAGGGCTATGGCTCTGCGTTCCGGAGCAGGCTCGGCCAGCGTATTGATGGCTTGAAGCATCTCGTCTTCGGCACGTTCAAATGCACGGGTTGCCTGTTCGACCTCCTCGATTGAATACAGTCGATCATCTTGCAGGCGCAGGTGCCCGTTGGCCTGAGCCCAGGTCAGCAGAGTCGGTATCCGGGTCACTGCGTAAGTCGTTCGCTGTTCTTCGGTCTCCATTGTCTTGCTGAACACCGCGGGCAGGTCGGTCAGGTCCTGGAAGTTTATCCAGCGCGATGAGCCGAGTTCGAGGATTTCCGCCAATTTGACCCCATGTTGAACATTCACCCAGACCTCGCTACTGGCGTAGGGGAGGTCGTCGGGAATATCGCTGATCAGCCATTCAGGATGGTGGTTGAACGCAACTACGAAGGTCGCAAGGGCTGCTTCGTTCAAGGAGGACGCCTTGCCGGTTGCGATCATGTGGCGATGGATATCTACAAGGATATCTGCATGGCTTCGTCCCCAGTTGTCAGGACGGGCGATCTCGTAACCTGCGAAATGACCGAGCTGCAGATTTTCCGGGCTCTGGATATCAACACTGATGGCATGCCACAGCACTCGGTCAGTCAAGGTGAGCAGCGGTTCAAGCGATTCGCTTTCAGACCATTCCCATTTTTTGAGTATGGCCTTTGCCAGCGCTCGTGCCTCCTCGGACCTGATCACCTGAGTGAGCAACGTCACTGGCGAAGTGCGGACTTGCAGTGCTGTTCTGGATGCGAGTACTGCTGCGCCGAGCCTGCCCAGCAGGCTGCCGCCTTCGGTACCCAGATAGTCAGCGCAGACTTGGCGCATGTCTGCAACATTCTGGGCGCCAAGCAGGGTGGCGATGCCGTTCGGATCCAGTAACCCCAGCTCTTGGGTGGCCCGTACTTCGGCCAGGGTCTCCAGCAGGGATGTGACACTCGCGGTGTCTAGCGATTCCGGTAGCGACATGCCGTAATTGCAGCGCAGCATCAGTGCCAGGCTGACACTTCCATCTGTACGCGCGGGTTCTTCAAGCGTTTCATTCTGCTGTCGGCACTGACGCAGCACCGAAGGCTTAAGGCCGCTGTCGATCACAGGGGTCGGGGGGGCGTCCTCATGCAGCACTTTGATGGTGTCATCCGTATCAATGAACCAGTGACCGGTTGTGCTGCCGGCCAGTGCAAGCCGGCTGTTGAGTTCTGGCGTCTGGATCTGATAGAGCCCCGCGACCATTTGCAGGCAGTACCTGCCGAAATCAGACTCTGGATGGGGAATGATTCGCGGCTGGGTCAGGTCGGTTATGGCGGTGCCGGGGCGCATGCTTTCAAGCAGCGCCAGGCGAGTTGCTTCGTAGTCTGCCCTTTCGGCGTTGGTCAGCAGAAAATCCTGAATGGCGGCTGGCGGGAGCGTTTCTGCCGCCAGAGGCCGCAGGATGAAGTTGTGTTGGGTCATCGCATTGTTTTCCGTTCTGAAGGTTTAAATCAGGACGGGATGTAGCCAGAGACAAGTGCTTGAAGTGCTGTAATTAAATATTACCGACCCACGCCGAGGTTATTATCCCCGGACGCTTCATTTCCGTGCGACCCTTGCACGGTCGGCCGAAGCTGGCGCGATTTTGGTGCCGTGCTCGGATGAGCAGGCTATGCCAGCGTCGTTGGCGCATGACTTTGACCCTGGTGGCATAAGTCTTGCGCGGCTCAATCACCGTTCAGGCTCGCAGGAGGCACGCCGTGTCGATTCATATTGCCTTGCACCATGTCACGCATTACCGCTACGACCGCGCGGTTGAATTGGGTCCCCAGATTGTTCGCCTGCGTCCGGCTGCCCACAGCCGTACCCGTGTGCTGTCCTATTCGCTGAAAGTGCTGCCTGAAAACCACTTCATAAATTGGCAGCAGGATCCACAGGGCAACTACCTGGCACGGCTGGTCTTTCCTGAGAAAACCAGTGAATTCCGTGTTGAAGTCGACTTGGTCGCCGAAATGGCAGTGTTCAATCCATTCGACTTCTTCCTTGAGCCCTATGCCGAAAACATCCCGTTCACGTATGCGAGCGAAGAGCAGCGTGAGCTGGCGCCTTATCTGGAAAAACTGCCGCTGACGCCTCGCTTTCAAGCCTACCTGGACAGCATCAGCCGCGAGCCCATCCCGGCGATTGATTTTCTGGTCGGTCTCAATCAGCGACTCAGCCAGGATGTCGATTACCTGATCCGTATGGAACCTGGCGTGCAGACGCCGGAGTTCACGCTTGAGAATGCGTCTGGCTCTTGCCGCGATTCGGCCTGGCTGCTGGTGCAACTGTTGCGTCATCTGGGCATGGCCGCGCGGTTTGTGTCGGGTTACCTGATCCAGTTGAAAGCGGACGTCGAGGCGCTCGATGGACCGTCTGGCACTGACGTCGACTTCACTGATCTGCATGCATGGTGTGAGGTGTATCTGCCGGGCGCCGGCTGGGTCGGGCTCGATGCGACGTCGGGCCTGTTTGCCGGTGAGGGGCACATTCCCCTGGCGTGCAGTCCCGAGCCTTCCTCTGCTGCCCCCATCAGTGGGCTGGTCGAGCCGTGCGAAACGAATTTCAGCCATGAAATGTCGGTTGAGCGCATCTGGGAAGCGCCACGCGTCACCAAGCCTTACACCGAGGAACAGTGGCAGGACATTCAGGCGCTGGGTCGACAGATCGACGCTGATCTGGTGCGCGACGATGTGCGCCTGACCATGGGCGGCGAGCCGACGTTTGTCTCCATCGATGACCGTGATGGCGCCGAGTGGAACACCGCCGCGCTGGGCCCTAAAAAACGTGAACTGTCAGCCGAGCTGTTTCAACGCATGCGTGCGCACTACGCGCCGTTGGGGATCGTGCATTTCGGGCAGGGCAAGTGGTACCCCGGCGAGCAATTGCCGCGCTGGTCGCTGAACTGTTTCTGGCGCAGGGATGGCAAGCCGGTCTGGCACAACAATGCGTTGATTGCGGATGAAACCCAGGATTACGGCGTGACCGGCGAGCTGGCCGGGCGTTTTCTGGCCAGCGTTGCCGAGCGCTTGAAACTGCCAGCCCGTTTCGTTTTCCCTGCCTACGAAGACAATTTTTACTACCTGTGGCGCGAAGGTGCGTTGCCGGTCAACGTCACCGCCGAGGACTCCCGGTTGGGTGATGAGCTGGAGCGGGCTCGTCTGCGCAAGGTCTTCGAGCAGGGCCTGGACAAGGTCATTGGCCAGGTGCTGCCGCTGGCACGCACGGCCAAGGGTGACAGCTGGCAGAGCGGTCGCTGGTATCTGCGCGACAACCACTGTCGTCTGGTGCCGGGCGATTCTGCGCTGGGCTACCGATTGCCATTGGCTTCGCAACCGTGGGTCAAAGCAGCCGAATACCCGTTCATTCACCCGACCGACCATAACCAGGAGTTTCCTGAGCTGGCCGACAGCGATGCTCTGGCCGCGCAGCCCATGTCATCCGACGTGGACGCCGAGCGCTCGCCGAAGCTGGACGAGTCGGCAGACTGGCTGACGCGCACTGCGCTGTGTGCTGAAGCGCGTGAAGGGCGTCTGTACCTGTTCATGCCGCCGCTGCAAAAGCTGGAGGAGTACCTGGAGCTGGTCGCGGTGATCGAGGCCACGGCCGAAGAGCTGAAGTGCCCGGTATTGCTGGAAGGCTACGAGCCGCCGAGTGATCCACGCTTGAGCAACTTCCGGATCACCCCAGACCCTGGCGTGATCGAGGTCAACGTTCAGCCGTCCGCAACATGGGATGAACTGGTTGAACGCACCGAGTTTCTTTACGAACAGGCGCGGCTCACGCGTCTGACTACTGAAAAATTCATGATCGACGGTCGGCACACTGGCACCGGCGGCGGCAACCACTTTGTCCTGGGCGGTGCTACGCCAGCCGATTCGCCGTTCCTGCGTCGTCCCGATCTGCTGCGCAGCCTGATCAGCTACTGGCATAACCATCCGTCGCTGTCGTACCTGTTTTCAGGGCTGTTTATCGGCCCGACCTCTCAGGCTCCGCGCATCGACGAGGCACGCAACGACTCGCTCTACGAGATGGAAGTGGCGTTTTCGCAGATGCCCGAGCCAGGCGAAGAAGTTGCGCCATGGCTGGTTGACCGGTTGCTGCGCAACCTGTTGATCGATGTCACCGGCAACACCCATCGCGCCGAGTTCTGTATCGACAAGCTGTATTCACCGGATGGTGCCACCGGGCGTCTGGGTCTGCTTGAGCTGCGTGCGTTTGAGATGCCGCCCCATGCCCGTATGAGCCTGGCGCAGCAGTTGCTGCTGCGGGCGCTGGTGGCGCGTTTCTGGCGCGAGCCATACGCGCCGGCCAAGCTTGCACGCTGGGGCACCCAGTTGCATGACCGTTTCATGCTGCCGTACTTCATCGAGCAGGACTTTGCGGACGTGGTCGCCGACCTCAATTCGGCAGGTTATCCGGTGCGCGCCGACTGGTTCGCTGCGCATCTGGAGTTTCGCTTTCCGAAGGTGGGCGATTACGCGGTCAACGGCATCGAGCTGGAGCTGCGTCAGGCGCTCGAGCCATGGCATGTGCTGGGCGAGGAGGGCTCGGCGGGCGGCGCAGTGCGCTATGTCGATTCGTCATTGGAGCGTTTGCAGCTGCACGTCAAAGGGCTGCCGCCGCAACGTTACATGTTGACCTGCAATGGCGTTCCCGTGCCAATGCAGCCGACCGGACGTGTTGGCGAGTTCGTCGCAGGCGTACGTTATCGCGCATGGCAGCCTGCCAACTGTCTGCAACCCACCATCGGCGTGCATGCGCCGCTGGTATTCGACCTGCTCGACGCCTGGATGCAGCGCTCGTTGGGCGGCTGCGAGTATCATGTCGCCCATCCGGGCGGGCGTAACTACGAAACCCTGCCGGTCAACGCCAACGAAGCCGAAAGCCGCCGCATGTCGCGTTTCTTCCGCGTTGGTCATACGCCTGGCAAATTGGTCGTTCCGTCGCTCAACATTAACGACGAACTGCCGATGACGCTGGATATGCGTCTGCATTGAAACAATGCTCTGTGAGTCAGGTGCGCACGGATGTGACACCTGACCGCACTTGTCTGAAGTCCTTAAGTTGCCTGCCGAGCCCTCCATGCCCGACCTGCTTGACCGTTACCCGCTTTCCGAGGGTACCTACCATGAAATGCTCGACGCCGAGGGTGCTGTTCGCCCGCACTGGCGCCGCTTGTACGAGCATATGCAGCGCAGCTCGCCAGCGCAGCTGACACAACGCCAGGCGTTGTTGACGCGGCAAATTCAGGAAAACGGGGTCACCTACAACGTTTACGCCGATCCCAAAGGTGCGGACCGGCCGTGGGAGCTTGACCTGCTGCCGCACATTATTCCTGCAGACGAGTGGGAGCATGTTGCGGCTGGCATTGCTCAGCGCGCTCGCCTGCTGAACGCTGTGCTCGCCGATCTTTATGGTCCGCAAACCCTGATCGCCGAAGGCCTGCTGCCTGCCGAGCTGGTGTTTGGGCACAACAACTTTCTGTGGCCATGTCAGGGTGTCAAACCGCCGGAAGGCATATTCCTGCACATGTATGCCGTTGATCTGGCGCGCACGCCCGATGGTCGCTGGTGGGTCACGGCTGACCGGACTCAGGCGCCATCGGGTGCGGGTTACGCGCTGGAGAATCGCCAGAGCGTCGCGCGTGCCTTGCCGGAAACCTATCGCGATCTGCAAGTGCGGCATCTCTCGGGCTTCTTCGGGACGCTGCAGCAGACCCTGGCGCGACAGGCGCCTACCAGCACCGAAGCGCCGCTGGTGGTGTTGCTGACACCGGGCCGTTTCAACGAAAGCTACTTTGAACACCTGTATCTGGCGCGGCAGCTCGGTTATCCGCTGGTTGAAGGCGGCGACCTGACAGTGCGTGACGCCACGGTCTACCTCAAGACCCTCAGTGGCCTGCGTCGCGTGCACGCGATCATGCGTCGTCTTGATGACGACTTTTGCGATCCCCTTGAATTGCGTACCGATTCGGCCCTCGGCGTGCCGGGGCTGCTGGAAGCTGTGCGTCAAGGCAATGTGCTGGTGGCCAACGCGCTGGGCAGCGGGGTTCTGGAATCACCGGGCTTGCTGGGCTTCCTGCCCAAGATCAGTCATTACCTGTTCGGCGAAGAATTGATCCTGCCGTCAGTCGCCACCTGGTGGTGCGGTGAGCCAACAGTGTTGGCCGAGGCACTGGAAAAACTGCCCGATCTGTTGATCAAGCCTGCCTTTCCGTCTCAGCATTTTGCGCCGGTCTTCGGCCGGGATCTGAACGAAGAACAACGCAAGGCCTTGGCCATGCGTATGCAGGCGCGTCCGTACGCGTACGTCGCGCAGGAGCTGGCGCAGTTGTCTCATGCACCGGTCCTGCAACCCGATGGATGCGGTCTTCAGCCGCGGGCCATCGGCATGCGCGTCTACGCTGTCTCAAGCCTCGATGGCTATCGTGTACTACCGGGCGGTCTCACCCGTGTAGCGGCTGATGCCGATGCAGACGTAGTATCCATGCAGCGCGGTGGGGCCAGCAAGGACACCTGGGTGCTGGGTGAGCGATCCCACATTGGCGACGCGTGGAAAGGGCAGCGCCCGCTGGGTGTCTACGACCTGATCCGTCGTGACCCCTATCTGCCGTCACGCGTGGTGGAAAACCTGTTCTGGTTCGGGCGCTACTGTGAGCGCTGCGACGACAGCGCGCGTCTGTTGCGCATCATGCTCACGCGGTATGTCGACGATGACGACCCTTTGGCTTTGCAGGCCGCCGTGTCTCTGGGCGAGAGCCTGGGCATGCTGCCTGAAGCCGAAGAGGGCGAAGAATTGAAGGACCGTCTGCTGGTTGCCCTGCTGGGCGATGAGTGGCCGTTCAGCCTGCGTTCCAACCTTCAGCGCTTGCAATGGGCCGCCTCGCAAGTGCGCGGCAAGCTGTCCAGAGAAAACTGGCAGGCATTGGTCGAGTTGCAACGTGACGCCTTGAGCCTGGAAACCGAAGAGCCGGATTTCGGCGAATTACTGGACTTCCTCAACCGTCTGGTGATGTCGCTGGCGGCGTTGTCCGGCTTTGCTCTGGACGACATGACTCGCGACGAGGGCTGGAGCTTTTTGATGATCGGACGCCGCATCGAGCGGCTTAAGTTTCTGAGCACCAGCCTGGCAGCGTTTTTGCGTGGCGCGGCGAGTTCGGAGCAGGCAGGGCTTGAGTGGTTGCTGGAACTGGGCAACAGCAGCATCACGTATCGTTCGCGCTACATGGCCATCCCGCATCTGATCCCTGTGCTCGATCTGTTGCTGCTGGATGAACAGAACCCGCATGCCGTCCTGTTCCAGCTCAAACTGGTGCAGCGCTCGTTGCGGCGTCTGAGCGACAACTTCGACGCGCCACGCGACAACAGTCTTGCTGTGCTTGCGCAGCGTCTGGCCAGCTTTGACCTGGGCAGCCTGGAAAACCCTCTGTTCGGTCAAAGCAGTATTGATGCCGTGCTCGATGGGTTGGCGGACTTGCTGCAAAACATCGCGGAGAGCAGCGGGCTGGCGTCCGATCGTCTCGCCTTGCGCCACTTTGCCCATGTCGATGATGTCAGCCAACGCACGGTGTCCGTCTGATGAGCGCTTTCTACCAGATATTCCATGACACGCATTACGAGTACGACAGCCCGGTATCCCTCGCCCAGCAGTTGGCGCATCTGTGGCCACGCAGCAGCCAATGGCAGCGCTGCACCGAGCAGGAACTGGAAATCCTGCCCACGCCCACCACGCGCCGGGACGAGCTGGATGTGTTCGGCAACCCGCTGACCCGTCTGGCATTCGAGCGTCCGCACGATGAGCTGCAGGTCAATGCAAGATTGCGCATAGAGGTGCTGGAGCGTCCTTTTCTGGATTTCAATCTGTCGCCGGAATGGGAAGTTACCCGTAGCGCGCTGACCTACAGTGCCAAGCCGCTGACGTTCGACATTCTGGAAGCCTGTCGTTATCGCTTCGAGTCGCCCTATGTGCATTTGAAGCGCTCGTTTGTCGAGTTCTCGCAGGACTGTTTCGCGCCAGGACGCCCGTTGCTTTTGTGCGTGCAGGCGTTGATGGAGAAGATCTTTACCGAATTCACCTTCGACGACGAGGCGACACAGGTCGCAACGCCCTTGGTAGAAGTGCTGGAGCGTCGGCGAGGCGTGTGTCAGGACTTTGCACACTTGATGCTGGCGTGCCTGCGTTCCCGCGGCCTGGCAGCACGTTATGTCAGTGGTTACCTGCTCACTCAACCGCCGCCTGGCCAGCCTCGTCTGATTGGCGCTGATGCTTCGCACGCTTGGGTTTCCGTGTTCTGTCCGGCGTCAGGCTGGGTTGACTTCGATCCAACCAACAACGTGCAGCCAGCGCTTGAGCACATCAGCCTGGCCTGGGGACGCGACTTCTCGGACGTCTCGCCATTGCGCGGTGTCATCCTCGGCGGCGGTACTCACGATCCCGAGGTCCGGGTAACGGTCATGCCAGTCAACGCATGAATTGGAGTTGCATTGAACCGCTGTCAGGCTGCATGTCTGATGCGGTCATAGGCATCGTGCGGACAACGGGCGCTGGCGCCGCAGGCATAGGCGGCAAGCAAACTGCGGAACAGGCTGTTGAGCGGCATGATGATCTTTCCGTTTTCAGAGTGGGCAATCCAACGATGTTAAGCTGGGCTGCCCGGCGTGGCTGTTTGATAGATTCGATGGCCTCGATAGTCGGTTACCTGCCGTAATGAATGCCGGCGGAACCTGGCCGGGGATCAGGCACTCTTTACTCGACTTACAAAGCATCCTGCCCTGGAGATTCAAATGATCCGCAAGCTTGTAGCGATTTCTCTGTTGACGTTGGCCAGTGGTCATCTGTTCGCAGCTGAATGTTCCACGACGATCGATTCGACCGACCAGATGATGTACGACAAGAAGGCTATTGAGATCGACAAGAGCTGCAAGCAATTCACCGTCAATCTGACCCACTCCGGCAGTCTGCCGAAGAACGTGATGGGCCATAACTGGGTGCTGAGCAAAGAGGCTGATGCCCAGGCGGTCACCACTGACGGCATGAGCGTCGGTATCGACAAGGGCTATCTCAAGGATGGCGACACCCGCGTGATCGCCCACACCAAACTCATTGGCGCCGGAGAAAAGGACTCGGTGACGTTTGATGTTTCGAAGCTTGATCCGGCCGAGAAGTACCAGTTTTTCTGCACGTTCCCTGGGCACATCAGCATGATGAAGGGCGCCGTTACGCTCAAGTAATGCAGGACGCCATGATTTTTTTGGCGCACTTCAGTCAGCCAGTATTCGCGAGCAAGCTGCCCCCACTGCCATTTTGAAATGCAAGCGAGCAGGGGCGCTCCGTTTGCTCGTGAATATGATGCTACATGCACACCACCATCAGTGATGGTGCGCCTGATCAGGGCGCGTACGGCAACTCACGTTTGTGCTGAGTCTTGGCGTAGGTCTCGCAGATGATCTTGAACGCTTCTTCGCGCACTGGCTGGCCATGCAGGAAGGCATCGATCTCGGAGTAGGTGACGCCGTGCGATGCTTCGTCCGGCTTACCGGGTGACAAGTCTTCCAGGTCTGCCGTAGGCACCTTCTCGACCAGTGATTCCGGCGCACCGAAGTGACGCGCAATGGCACGTACCTGATTTTTGACCAGGCCGCTGAGCGGCGCAATGTCACACGCACCGTCACCGAACTTGGTGAAAAAACCCATTACCGCTTCAGCCGCATGGTCCGTGCCGATCACCAGACCACCGTAGGCACCTGCGACGGTGTACTGGGCGATCATGCGCATGCGTGCCTTGGTGTTGCCGAGCACGAAATCCACAGAGCTGGCAGGCAGTCCTTCGAACGCCTTCACTTCAGCGGCCAGGGCCTTGACGCTTGGACCGATGTTGATGGTGTGGCGCTCGGTCGGCTCGATGAAGTCCACCGATGCCTGGGCTTCGTGCTCGTCGGCTTGCACCACATATGGCAAGCGTACGGTGATGAATCGATAGCCTTCGTCGCCCGTGCTTTCACGCAATTCCTTGATCGCTCGTTGTGCGAGCAGCCCGGCGGTCAACGAGTCAACCCCGCCGCTGATGCCCAGCACCAGCGTCTTGAGCCGTGCGTTCTGCAGGCAATTCTTGATGAACTCGACACGGCGGGCGACTTCGGCCTGCAGGGCGTTCTGATCCGCGAAAGGTGGCTGGACCTTGAGCTGTTCAGCAATCTGGCGCTGTACGGCGTGCATGATTCACTCCTTCTAAAGGGGACAATTCAACCGGGTTTTTCAGGCAGTGGCAAATCCGGCACTTTGAACACGTGCCGCAGATAGGCCACAAAGTTCGGGTCCTTGCATTGCGCCTTGCCTGGCTCATCAGAAATCTTCGCGACAGGCTGCCCGGCACACGCTGTCATTTTCAGCACCATATTCATCGGTGCGATGCCAGGTATGTCTGCGGTCAGGTTAGTACCTATACCGAAACTGACATTGATGCGGCCGCGCAGTGCCCGGAAAATCTCCAGTGCCTTGGGCAGATTCAGACCATCGGAGAACACCAGGGTCTTGCTCATCGGGTCAATGCCAAGCTTCTGGTAATGCGAGATGCATTTTTCGGCCCACTTCACCGGGTCGCCGGAATCGTGACGCAGACCGTCAAACAGCTTGGCGAAGTAAAGATCGAAATCGGTCAGAAATGCATCGGTGGTGATGCAGTCGGTCAGTGCAATCCCGAGTAGCCCGCGGTATTCGCGTACCCAGCAATCAAGGGCGGCAATCTGGCTGTCGATCAGACGAGGTCCCAGTTGCTGATGAGCCATGATCCACTCATGAGCCATGGTGCCCAGCGGCTTGAGATCGAGCTGACGCGCCAGATGGACGTTGCTGGTGCCGACGAACTGGCCGGGGAAGTCGTGCTTGAGCACACCAAGGATTTCTTCCTGAACCCTGTACGAGAAACGCCTGCGGGTGCCGAAGTCGGCCACCTTGAGTTCAGCCAGCTCATCCGGCGTGGCATTGCTGCTCAGCCATTCGAATTTGTCGTACAGACGTTCGCGGGCCTGGCTGAGCAGGATTTCAGGGTAGCGATGACGATTGCGGACTTCACTGACAATCGCCAGCAAAGGCACTTCGAACAGAATGACGTGCAGCCAGGGGCCGTGCAGGCGAATGCACAGTTCATCGTTTTCGATGCTGGTTTTAACGTAGCAGGTGTTGAAACGGAACAAGCCCAGAAAGCGCAGAAAGTCTGGCTTGAGAAACGTGATGCGCTCAAGAAACGTCAGATGTTCGGGGCTCAGGGACAGTTCGCAGAGCAACTCGATCTGATGCCTGATCTCGCCCAGATAAGGGCGAAGGTCTTCACCGTTACGGCAGCGAAACTCCCATTCCACGTCTACGTTCGGGTAGTTGTGGAGGACAGCCTGCATCATGGTCAGCTTGTAAAAATCGGTATCGAGCAGGCTCTGCACGATACGATTGGAGAAAGCGCTTTCGCTCATCTGTCAGGGGCTCCGGAGCAGGCGGGTTACGGTTGGCTCGCGACTTCCTGTCCATTGCCACGGAAAGCTCACGGCCTGCTGGGGGCATTGTCGCCCTTAACGCGTTGGTTGATCCAACTGTTCCAGCATCCATTGCAGAAAAACCCGGATCTTTGGGACGTCGGCGGTGTGTTCCGGATAGGACAGGTAGTACGCGCTGTTAGTGCTGGGTAATGCGTGGTCCCAGGCAATCACCAGTTTGCCGTCGGCCAGTTCCTCTTCGACCAGAAAGCGCGGCATCAATGCGACACCGCAGCCGACCTGTGCCGCGCGAATACACATATAAAACGTTTCAAAGCGCGGGCCATGGTAGCTGTGGTCAGTGTGATAGCCCTGGCTTTCGAACCAGTCGTGCCAGGCCTGAGGCCGGAAAGCGTTTTGCAGCAGCACCAGCTCGCTCAATTGGGTCGGGTCGGTAAAGGGCGTCTCCGGCATGCTTTCGGGGGCACAGACCGGGATCAGCTCTTCGCCGAACAGCTTCACGCTTTCCGCGCCAGGTATCGCCGCCTGACCGAAATAGAATGAAACGTCGCACCGGCCTTTGATGAGATCGTCGGACTCCTGCTCATTGAGCAGGTCGAGGTGGATGTGCGGATGACGCAGCCGCCAGCCTTTCAAGCGCGGCACCAGCCACCGGGCTCCAAATGTCGACGGGGTCGAAACACGCAGCACTTCGGTATCGCCGCCGTAGGAGCGCAGGAAGTGAGTGGACATTTCAATCTGCGAGAGAATCTTGCGCACTTCCGTCAGGTACAGCCCACCGGCAGGGGTCAGTTGCAGGCGGCGACGTACTCGCTGAAACAGAAGATGCTGAACCAGCTCTTCAAGCTGGGCCACTTGCTT
Organism: Pseudomonas californiensis; assembly: GCF_021147775.1. Lineage (GTDB taxonomy): Bacteria > Pseudomonadota > Gammaproteobacteria > Pseudomonadales > Pseudomonadaceae > Aquipseudomonas > Aquipseudomonas californiensis. The sequence goes on along the minus strand of NZ_JAGTPK010000010.1, from coordinate 156,423 downwards.
GCTGACTGCGCTTTGGGTCAGGTTCAGCTCTTCTGCCGCGCGAGTGAAGCTCAGATGCCGGGTCACCGCTTCAAAGCATTGCAGCGCGGCGATAGAGGGCAGATGACGTTTGTTGAGCATGGTGCGGCTTCTCTTGTACGACACGCGAGGGCGGGCGAGTGGATCATGAATTATCGGAATGATATCTCGCTTAAAGGTCGTTTGTTGGCTACGTTTTTGACCGCTATTACTACGTACAGGCCGGTGCGTTCGGATAATGATGGCAGAGGGTGAGTGACGACCCTCAGCGAGGCATGTGCAATCTGCATTTTTTGCCAAATCCACTAGCCTCAAATGGTGCGCGTCGTAGCGCTTGCGCACCGCACGTGTGCACTTCGGTGACGTGTGCGGTTACAGGTGGGTTGCCCATCTGGCAGCGCCGTGGTTGCTGTTCGAAAGAGTGCTGGTTGCTCTTTTTTCAAGCGGGGTTGCACCTCGCGCTGTCTAGGCGGTTGCACGCCCTTTGCGCAAAGACATCAGGTCACTGAATGGCAAGAAAAACACGACATTTTTCAGAAAGGAAAAAGTGATGGCACGCGCCTTGCTCTGGGCAATGGCGTATTTGAATAATCGCGTAGTTGCTGTGCCCATTAAAAAAATATCCTCAGGAGCACCACTCATGTCGCATACGTTTTACAGGAAAGGCTTTCTGGCAATCGCAGTGGCAACTGCATTGGGCGTGTCTTCGTTTGCTCAGGCTGACGTAAAAATCGGCGTCGCGGGGCCAATGACTGGCGCCAACGCATCGTTTGGTCAGCAATACATGAAAGGTGCACAAGCAGCAGCTGACGCCATCAATGCGGCAGGCGGCGTGAATGGGGAAAAAATAGTCCTGGTGGCGGGCGATGATGCCTGTGAACCGAAACAGGCGGTTGCCGTGGCCAACAGGCTGGTTGACCAGGACAAGGTAATTGGAGTTGTCGGCCACTTTTGCTCGTCTTCGACCATTCCAGCGTCTGAGATCTACAGCGACGCTGGCGTGATTGCCATCACCCCCGGTTCGACCAACCCTCAGGTCACCGAGCGCGGCCTGAAAGAGATGTTCCGCATGTGCGGTCGTGACGACCAGCAAGGTGTGGTTGCCGGCGATTACATCGTCGATGTGCTCAAGGGCAAGAAAGTCGCGGTGATCCACGACAAGGACACCTACGGCCAAGGCCTGGCGGACGCCACTCAGACTCAACTGAAAAAACGTGGCGTTACCCCGGTACTGTATGAAGGTCTGACCCGTGGCGAAAAAGACTTCAGCGCCCTGGTAACCAAGATTCGTTCGACCGGTGCGGATGTAGTCTACTTCGGTGGTCTGCACCCTGAAGCCGGTCCTCTGGTTCGCCAGATGCGCGAGCAAGGCCTCAAGGACGTCAAGTTCATGTCTGATGACGGCATCGTCACCGACGAACTCGTTACCACCGCTGGCGGCCCTCAGTACGTTGACGGTGTCTACATGACGTTCGGCGCCGACCCACGCCTGCTGCCAGACAGCAAGGCGGTCGTCGACCAGTTCCGCAAGTCCGGTTACGAGCCAGAGGGCTACACCCTGTATGCCTACGCTTCGGTACAGGCGCTGGCAGCTGGCTTCAACGGTGCCAAGTCCAACAAGAGCGACAAGGCTGCCGAGTGGCTCAAAGCACACCCGGTCAAGACGGTGATGGGCGACAAATCCTGGGACTCCAAAGGCGACCTGAAAGTCTCCGACTATGTTGTCTATCAGTGGGATGCCACCGGTAAATACAAGCAGCTCGACAAACAGAAGTAACACCGACTCTGGTCGGCTGCGCCAGCCCCGGTGGGCGCGGCTGACAGGGTGATGGGCTGGCCCATGAGCTAGCCTGCGTCTCTTCTCTTTCTTTCGGACCTGTCGCCGTGCCTCACGAGGGCACGGTGAGCAGGGTGCCGAGCTGCCTTTCAGGCTTGTGAGCGTGCGTGATGGACGGAATCTTCCTGCAGCAAATGGTCAACGGACTCACTCTCGGGTCTGTGTATGGCCTCATCGCCATCGGTTACACGATGGTCTACGGCATCATCGGCATGATCAACTTCGCCCACGGCGACGTTTACATGATTTCCGCCTACCTGGCCGCTATCGGTCTTGCGGTTCTCTCCTTCTTTGGCCTGGAATCCTTTCCGTTCCTGATTCTGGGTACGCTGGTCTTCACCATTGTGGTGACCGGCGTATACGGGTTTGTCATTGAGCGCGTGGCCTACAAGCCGCTGCGCAACTCGACCCGACTGGCCCCGCTGATCAGCGCCATCGGTATTTCCCTGATCCTGCAGAACTACGCGCAGATCAGTCAGGGTGCACGCCAACAGGGTGTGCCTACGTTGCTCGAAGGCGCCTGGCGCTTCGAGATCGGTACCGGTTTCGTGCAGATCACCTACACCAAGATCTTCATCCTCATCGCCGCGTTCGTCGGCATGGGTCTGCTGACTTACATCATCAAGTACACCAAGCTTGGCCGGATGTGCCGCGCCACGCAGCAAGACCGCAAGATGGCGTCGATCCTGGGGATCAACACTGATCGAGTCATCTCCTACGTGTTCATCATCGGTGCTGCCATGGCTGCGCTGGCGGGTGTGCTGATTACCATGAACTACGGCACCTTCGACTTTTACGCAGGGTTCGTCATCGGTATCAAGGCGTTTACCGCTGCGGTGCTGGGCGGGATCGGCTCGTTGCCGGGCGCCATGTTGGGTGGCCTGATCCTGGGAGTTGCCGAGTCGCAGTTCTCCGGTCTGATCAACTCCGATTACAAAGACGTGTTCAGTTTCGGCCTGTTGGTACTGATCCTGATTTTCCGTCCCCAAGGCCTGCTGGGTCGCCCACTCGTGGCGAAGGTATAAGTATGTCCGCTCCTATCGCTAAACCTGTTGATATCAAGAAGAGCCTGATCGACGCGGTCGTTGCCGGTTTGCTGGCGCTGATCGTGTTTGGTCCTATCGTCGGCATCGTGCTGGACGGCTACAGCTTCAATCTGCAACCCACGCGTGTGGCCTGGCTGGTGGCCGTGGTCATGGTAGGGCGTTTCCTGATGAGCCTGTTCCTGCAGACGCCCAGAGGTGTCCGCATTTCGCAGAGTTTCGAAAGCTCCGGCTCCGGAGTGCATGTGCTCAAGCCGGATCATAAATCGAGCCTGTACTGGATCATCCCCGCACTGATTGTCATTGCTGTCGTGTTCCCGATCTTTGCCAACAAGTACATTTTGACCGTGGTCATTCTCGGGCTGATCTATGTGTTGCTGGGGCTGGGGCTGAACATTGTGGTCGGTCTGGCGGGTCTGCTCGACCTCGGTTACGTCGCGTTCTACGCCATCGGAGCCTACGGTCTTGCGCTGGGCTATCAGTACTTGGGGCTTGGGTTCTGGTCTGCATTGCCACTGGCTGCGATTGCAGCGGCATTGGCGGGGTGCATTCTCGGCTTTCCGGTGCTGCGCATGCATGGGGACTATCTGGCCATCGTGACTCTGGGTTTCGGCGAGATCATTCGTCTGGTCCTCAACAACTGGCTGTCGTTTACCGGCGGCCCGAATGGCGTGCCGGTACCCTCACCGACGTTCTTCGGTCTGGAGTTCGGGCGTCGCGCCAAGGACGGAGGTATACCGATCCACGAATATTTCGGCTTCGATTACAACCCGGATCTGAAATTCCTGTTCATTTATGCCGTGCTGTTCATCGTCGTGCTGGGTGTTCTGTTCATCAAGCATCGCTTGACCCGCATGCCGATTGGCCGCGCCTGGGAAGCATTGCGCGAAGATGAAATCGCCTGTCGCTCGATGGGGCTCAATCACGTACTGGTCAAGTTGTCGGCGTTTACCATCGGCGCTTCCACGGCGGGCCTGGCCGGCGTGTTCTTCGCCAGCTATCAGGGCTTCGTCAACCCGACTTCCTTCACCTTTTTTGAGTCTGCGTTGATTCTGGCCATCGTGGTATTGGGCGGCATGGGCTCTACAGTGGGCGTGGTCATCGCAGCTTTCGTGCTCACGGTCGCGCCGGAACTGTTGCGCAGTTTCTCGGAATATCGCGTGTTGCTGTTCGGAATCCTGATGGTGTTGATGATGATCTGGCGGCCACGCGGCCTTATTCGCATCAGCCGTACCGGTGTGGTTCCGCGCAAAGGTGTGCTGGTCAAAGAAGGAGCCGCGCGATGAGCAATGAAGTGATTCTTTCCGTCGAGCACCTGATGATGCATTTCGGCGGCATCAAGGCCCTCAGCGATGTCAGCCTCAAGGTACGGCGCAATTCGATCTTTGCCCTGATCGGCCCCAACGGCGCAGGCAAGACCACCGTGTTCAACTGCCTGACCGGTTTTTACAAGGCCACGGGTGGCCGTATCGAGCTGCACACCCGTGACAAGACCACCAACGTGATCAAATTGCTGGGCGAGTCGTTTCAGGCCACTGATTTCGTATCGCCCAAAAGCTTTGCCAGTCGTGTGTACTACAAGATGTTCGGCGGCACTCATCTGGTCAACAGAGCGGGTCTGGCGCGCACCTTTCAGAACATTCGCCTGTTCAAGGAAATGTCTGTGGTGGAAAACCTGCTGGTTGCCCAGCACATGTGGGTCAATCGCAGCCTTGTCAGCGGGATTCTCAATACCAAGGGCTACCGCAAGGCCGAACAGGATGCGCTCAACACTGCGTTCTACTGGCTGGAAGTGGTTGACCTGGTGGACTGTGCCAACCGGCTGGCTGGCGAGCTGTCTTACGGGCAGCAACGCCGTCTGGAGATCGCGCGTGCCATGTGCACGCGCCCGCAGGTCATATGCCTGGACGAGCCTGCAGCGGGCCTCAACCCGCAGGAAACCGAAGCGCTGAGCGGTATGATTCGTCTGCTGCGCGACGAACATGACATGACCATTGTGCTGATCGAGCACGACATGGGCATGGTCATGGGTATTTCCGACGATATTGTGGTGCTCGACCACGGCAATGTGATTGCCGTAGGCGGGCCGGAGCAGATCCGTAACGATCCCAAAGTGATCGCGGCGTATCTGGGCGCTGATGAAGAGGAGCTGGTATGAGCAAGCCGATCCTCGAATTGAAAGAGATCGATGTGTTTTACGGGCCGATTCAGGCCCTCAAGAAGGTCTCGCTGTACATCAACGAAGGCGAAACCGTGAGCCTGATCGGCTCCAACGGCGCAGGCAAGTCCACGCTGTTGATGTCGATCTTCGGCCAGCCGCGCGCGGCCAGTGGACAGATCATCTATCAGGGCACCGACATCACTCAGAAGTCGTCGCACTACATTGCGTCCAATGGCATCGCGCAATCGCCGGAAGGACGGCGGGTGTTCCCCGACATGTCAGTCGAGGAAAACCTGATGATGGGCACCATCCCGATCGGCGACAAGCATTCTGCCGAAGACATGCAGCGCATGTTCGATCTGTTCCCGCGCCTCAAGGAACGTCGAAACCAGCGTGCAATGACCATGTCCGGTGGCGAGCAGCAGATGCTGGCCATCGCCCGCGCGCTGATGAGCCGCCCAAAGCTGTTGTTGCTCGATGAGCCAAGCCTTGGCCTGGCGCCGATCATCGTCAAACAGATCTTTTCCACACTGCGCGAACTGGCAGCGACCGGCATGACCATCTTTCTGGTGGAGCAGAACGCCAACCACGCGCTCAAGCTGTCGGACAGAGCCTATGTAATGGTCAACGGCGAGATCCGCCTGTCAGGCACCGGCAAGGAATTGCTGGTGAATGAAGAGGTCAGGAACGCTTATCTGGGCGGACACTGATTTCATCAAAAGCTTGCCGTTCAAACAATGCGCCCCGGGTGTTTCATGCCTGGGGCGTCGTTTTTTCAAATTGTGGAAAACAATTTTGACGCGCTGTTTGCCTGCGACATAAAACCGCTGCAAATGGTTGTTTTGTCACGGTTTCGACTTGTTCAGGTTTACTGTGGATCCGACTGTTAATAACTTGGGAGTATTTGCCTGCAAGCCTTTATGCATAAGGCTTGTAGCGGAGTGGTCAAATATTGATCAGTGATTTTCACGCGTCTTCTGCAGGCATTTGTCAACAGTCTGAAGGCTGGTTGTTCATACAGCTTCTATATGCCTTCTGCCTGTGGATAAGTCTGTGGGCAAGCGTTGGAAAGAGTCAGGCAGACGTTGGCAGGACTGGGTTTCGGACCACTGAGGCGTTTGCCTTGTCTGCACGCACCTTGACCAGGCTTTGCAAAGTCAAGCAAAAAACTTCTAAAGGTCGGCTGCAGGCCCCGGTTTGCGTGTCGCTCAGGGTTTTGAGTTGCCCCCAGAGTTTGTGTGCCTGACTGTGGATAAGGTGGGCAAAAGTGTCTGCAAGGCCCACCACGCAAGGCTTCGCTTGGATTGTGTGTTTTTTGTACAGAAGAGTGCAGATATCCGGATCATTTTGCCCTCAGGCTTGATCCAGAGCGTTCGTGACGGGCATTCTGCTGTCCTGCTGCGAACTTATTAACAGGCTGCGCTTTTTTGCGCCATGTCAGGAGAACGAGATGACTTCCACCGTATTCATTACCGGCGCTACATCAGGATTTGGTGAGGCGTGTGCCCGTCGCTTTGCTGAAGCCGGCTGGTCGCTGGTGCTGACAGGCCGCCGCCAGGACCGCCTTGATGCGTTGAGCGCCGAATTGTCCAGCCAGACCAAGGTGCACACGCTGACCCTGGATGTGCGTGACCGCGCCGCCATGGAGAGCGCAATTGCCGGGCTGCCTGCCGAGTTCGCTTCGATTCGCGGTCTGATCAATAACGCAGGCCTGGCGTTGGGTATTGATCCAGCCCCGAAATGCGATCTGGACGATTGGGACACCATGATCGACACCAACATCAAGGGGTTGGTCTACAGCACGCGTTTGCTGTTGCCGCGCCTGATTGCCCACGGTCGCGGTGCCAGCATCGTCAACCTGGGTTCGGTGGCCGGTAACTATCCTTATCCGGGTGGCAACGTCTACGGTGGCACCAAGGCGTTTGTCGGCCAGTTCTCGCTGAACCTGCGCAATGACCTGATCGGTACCGGCGTACGCGTGACCAACCTTGAGCCTGGGCTGTGCGAAAGCGAGTTCTCGCTGGTGCGTTTCGGCGGGGATCAGGCCAAGTACGATGCAACGTATGCGGGTGCAGAGCCCATCCAGCCGCAAGACATTGCCGACACGATCTTCTGGATCATGAACACGCCTGCGCACGTGAACATCAATAGCCTTGAGCTGATGCCTGTCAGCCAGACCTGGGCCGGTTTTGCGATTGATCGCAACCGCGGTTGATCAGGGGGTTGATCGTGCCGTGTGGGCACGATCAACCCGCTGAAGGCGTCGGCGGCGGGAAGGCGTCGACGAAGCGATTTTCAAGCCAGTCTGCCAGACCGATATAGCAGGTCGCCAGGTGATAGGGCGTGGTGGATGGCATGTCGCGGCGGCTGACCGTGCCGTCGCTGTCCACGCATTCATTCCAGCCTGTGGCATGCAGAAACCTCTGCTCGAATGCGACCAACTGTTCGGCCAGACCGGGTTCGCACTCTGGCCGCAACGCCATTGCACGCAGGTATTCGGCCTGCGCCCAGATACGTTGGGTGCTGTCGCGCACTGTACCATCCAGTTCCAGCGTCGCCGTGACGGCGCCAGTCTGTGCATCGACGCCTTGCGCCTGAGCGTAGGCAAAAGCGCGAGTCATTGAGGCGTGCAGCGGCCTGCCATGCATTTCCGGCGAGGATTGCAGCAGGAAGAACCATTCGAACTGATGCCCAGGCTCATACCAGTTATCCGCAGCACCCAGCGGCTTCTCCAGCATTACGCCCGTGGTGTTGTCGACGAAGCGCTGTTGCATGTTGATCGCCAGCCCGTCCATCGCTGACTGGGTCGCAGTGTCTGCGCGCACCGACAGCGTGGCGAGATAAGCCTCTGCCAAGTGCATCAACGGGTTCTGCAAAGGACCGGTATTCAGTGACGTCCAGTCTTCATCCAGTTGCGACTCATACAGGCCTGCGCCGTCGGCAAAGCGTTCCTGCACCACGGTCAGCGCGGCATTGAGAACCGACTCTGCCAACGGGTCCCGCACCTTCGCCCAATAGTGTGCGCAGGCAAAAATGATGAACGCGTGGGTGTAGAGGTCCTTGCGGCGATCCAGCGGCTTGCCCTGCGGATCGATGCTGTAGAACCAGCCGCCATGCTCGGCATCGTGAAAGTGCTGCTGCAGCGAGCGGAACAGGGCGCCCGCGCGCACCCTGGCGTCGACGACGTCAGGGTGGTCGATCAGGCTGGAAAACAGAAACAATTGCCGGGCACAAGCCATCGCGCGGTAGCGTTGCGCAGGCAACGGCTGGCCTGTGGCGTCGAGTGCCTCATAAGGTAATGCCAGATGTGCGTTCCAGCCGGGCCCTTGCCAGAGCGGCACGATCACCCGCAAAAAATGCGCCTGCAAGGCTGCGAACACTGGGGTCAGTTCAGGCGTGGGGGTGGTGCTGGAAACGTGAGGCATCGGCTGTCGTCGCGGGCAGTGTCGAGATGCGCGACATGGTAGCAGGATTGAGGTGGCAGGACTGAGCCGGGCAGCTTGCGTTGAAGAGGAGGCCGGTACATCCGCCAGGGATGTACCGGTTGCAACGCGTGAATCAGCCTGCCAGCAACCAGACACCGGTGGCGGCAGAGGCAGCACCCGCCAGACGCACCAGCGGTGCTGCCGCCTGCGGCAATACACGAACGACCGCGTAACCGATAGCGTGCAACGCTGCGGTAGCGCCAATGAAACCGGCGGCATACGCCCATGGGCTGGACATGTCTGGCAACTCGAGACCATGCGCGACGCCGTGGAACAGCGCAAACATGGCCGTTGCTGCAACTGCCAGCGCCAGTGGCGGACGAACGGCGAGCGCCACGGCCAGGCCCAGCGCCAGCACGGAAGCGGCAATGCCGCTTTCAAGCGCAGGCAGGTTCAAACCCTCGAAACCCAGCACACCGCCCAGCAACATGGTGCCGACGAACGTGCACGGCAATGCCCAGCGCGCAGCGCCTTGCTGCTGGGCGGCCCAGAGACCGACGGCCAGCATCGCGAGCAAATGATCAAGCCCACCCAGCGGGTGACTGATACCGGCAATCAGACCGTTATCGCCGTGACCGGGGTGGGCCAGGGCCAGGGTTGGAACCAACAGCAGGGCAAGGGCGCCAAGGGCTTTTTTGTAGTTCATCGAGAGACTCCTTAAAGTTCTGGGTTCAAGCGGCTTCGGTGAGCAGGCCCTGGCGTTCAATGAAGGCAATGATCTGCTCCAGACCCTGGCCGGTTTTCTGATTGCTGAATACGAAAGGCTTTTCGCCGCGCATCTTGCGCGTATCGCTGTCCATCATTTCCAGCGACGCGCCTACCAAAGGTGCCAGGTCGATCTTGTTGATCACCAGCAGGTCGGACTTGCAGATGCCAGGGCCGCCCTTGCGTGGCAGCTTGTCGCCGGCCGACACGTCGATCACGTAGATGGTCAGGTCCGAAAGCTCTGGGCTGAAGGTTGCCGACAGATTGTCACCGCCGGACTCGACAATGATCAGGTCCAGACCTTCAAAGCGGCGGTTGAGTTGGTCGACGGCTTCCAGGTTGATCGACGCGTCTTCGCGAATCGCCGTGTGCGGGCAGCCTCCGGTTTCGACGCCGATGATGCGCTCAGGCGCCAGAGCCTCGTTGCGGACCAGAAAGTCAGCGTCTTCGCGGGTATAAATATCGTTGGTCACGACCGCCAGGTTATAGCGCTCGCGCAATGCCAGGCACAGCGCGAGCGTCAGGGCAGTCTTGCCCGAACCGACCGGACCACCGATGCCGACGCGCAGAGGTTGGCTGTTCATTGAGTTCTCCATGGATGCTTATCAGGACCGGAATAACCGGCTGTATTGACGTTCGTGCGCCATGCTCGCCAGTGACAGGCCGAATGCGGCGCTGCCGGCGTGATGGGCGTCTTGTGTTGTCGCGTTGATCTGCGCCTGTTGCAGTAGCGGTAACAGCTCGCTGGTCAGGCGCTGCGCGGCCTGCTGACCCAGTGGCAGGGTCTTCATCAGCACCGCCAGTTGGTTTTCCAGCCAGCTCCACAGCCACGCGGCCAGCGCGTCCTGCGGGCTTATATGCCAGGCGCGTGCCGCCAGTGCCCAGCCCAGAGCCAGATGAGGCTCGGCGGTTTGTTCGAGAAAGCGCCGGGCGAAACGATCCAGCTCCGGCAGGCCGTTGAGCAACTGTTGCATGGAATAGCCCATCTGGCGGCTTTCCTGATGCAGTTCGCGGGTTTCCCGACTGGCCCGGTGTTGCTCGCTCACTTGCAGCAATTGTCCCCAATCGCTTTCGGCTGCGGCCTCGCAATGGGCCAGCAGCAAGGGCGCTTCAAAGCGTGCCAGGTTGAGCAGAAGCTGGTCCCCGATCCATCGGCCCGCGCTGGGCGGATCGATGACGATGGCTTGCTCCACGGCCATTTCCAGACCCTGCGAGTAGCTGTAGCCGCCAATCGGCAACTGCGGGCTGGCCAGGCGCAATAGCGCCCAGGCGCTGTTCACGTGCGCACACCGAATTGGTGCAGACGTGGTGGATAGTTGAAGTCTTCTTCGCCTGCACGGGAATGGTGATGGCCACCGCCGTAGGCGCCGTGTTCCGGCTGGAACGGAGCCTCGATGGTTTCGGTCGTGGCGCCCAATTGGTCCAGCATGGCTTTGAGTACGTAATCGTCGAGCAACCGCAGCCAGCCATCGCCGACTTGCAGCGCGACGTGACGGTTACCCAGGTGATAGGCCGCGCGGGTCAACTCGAAGGTACTGCTGCACGTGACGTGCATCAGTTTTTCCGGTCGGGCGACCACGCGCACGATTCGGCCGTCTTCGGCACGCAGAAACTCGCCATCATGCAGAGGAGGCTGTCCGCGTTGCAGAAACAGCCCCACGTCTTCGTTTTCCGCACTGAAGCAGCGCAGGCGGCTTTTGCTGCGCGCCTCGAAGTTCAGGTGCAGCTCGGCGGCCCATTCGGCCTGAGGTTCGATTCTGTTGTGAATCACCAGCATCAGATAGCTTCCAGCCAATTGCGATGCTTCAAATCAGAGCAAGGGGCTTGCCAACCGTGCACCTGGTAGGAAAAGACTGACGGAGCGAGGGTGTTGAGCTGCAGGTTCGCTCTTTTTTGGTGCGTTAATGCATGGTCGCGCTGGTTTGGTGCGATATCTGCGGGGGGAGTCAGATTGAGATTCTTTGGGAGTGTGACGTCAGTCAGGATAGGCATTGCTCTGCTGACGTTTTGTAGCTGTTACCTGACTCGCGATTGCGGCTGCGATCATTCGTGACTACCAAGACCGCGCCAGTGGCGAGCGCCAATGAAGATGAAGCGCAGTTGTTGAGTGATCTTGGCCTGAGGCGTCAGGTGCGGTGCGAGCGAGGCGGGCGGAGGGTCGATCAGTTCAGGCAGCATGGCGAATACGCTTTTGACCACCAGGTCGGCAATGATCGACAACGCGTCGGCATTGAGATGCTGCCACTTGGGCATTTTTGCCAGGTCGGCGGTAAGGTCGGCGCTGATGCCTTCGCGCAGGGCGCCCAGTGCCTGACGGACCTTGAGAGATCCACCGTATTGTTCGCGTGCCAGAAACAGAAACTGCGAGCGGTTGGCGGCTACCCGCTCCAGGAAGATCTTTACCGAAGCACGGATCAGTCCGCCCATGGCGAACTCGTTATGGCGCACCAGGCGAATGGTTTCGCGAAAGGTCTGGCCGACCTCGCTGACCAGTACCAGCCCCAACTGGTCCATGTCTTCAAAATGACGATAAAAACCGGTGGGGACAATGCCAGCCGTACGAGAGACTTCGCGCAGGCTCAGGCTGCCGAAACCCCGCCCGCTCTCCATCAACTGATGGGCAGCGTCCAGCAAGGCTCTACGGGTCTGTTGTTTCTGTTCGGCGCGGGGCAGCATGACTCAGACAACTGTGGGAATAGACTGGATCGTACTTTAGCAAATGCGCTTTGCCTGCGTCGAAGGGCTTTTGAAGCGGGCCAGGATGCTCAGACTCGTTGATACTGCTGAACCAGGCGGTCAGGGCCGTTTTCGGCAAGGCGATAATCGCGTTCGGTCGAGGTCGAGGCGTGACTGGCGGTTGCAAACACCGACAGCAACAGGCTCAGTAACAGATGAGGTTTCATGAGAGTGCTCCTTGCAAGAGCTTGACAGGGCATAGGCAGGCAATATGACGCCGGTGCTGCCTGTATAGAAGTTCATCCGCGTGATGGTGAAAATCGATAAAAATGATTGAGTCAGTTGGCTCAGCTACACCGTCTCGGTTATTTGCCCAGCCGAATCAAACCCTCGACGCGTTTGTCAGTCGAACAACCATGTCGTATTCAGCGCACCAGGGCCGGGGCGTTGTTTTCTGGAGAGTCGTGCATGACGCGCAGCCGCAAGTTTTTCGCCTGGACCGGCGCCACGTTGTTGGTGGTGTTGGCCATATTGGTCATCGTGATTGTCACGTTCGACTGGAACCGCATCAAACCCACTCTCAATGCAAAAGTCAGTGAAGCGCTGCATCGTCCGTTCGCCATCAATGGCAACCTTGATGTGCAGTGGTTGCGCGAGTCTGAATTGGGCGGCTGGCGAGCCTGGGTGCCGTCACCGCATTTCGTGGCCGATGATCTGACGCTGGGCAACCCCGAGTGGTCGAAAACTCCGCAAATGGTCACCCTCAAGCACGTTGAATTCCGCCTTGCGCTGTTGCCGTTGCTGACACAGCGAGTGGTCATTCCACGTATCGACCTGACCGGCCCCGAGGCGCGGCTGGAACGGCTGGCTGACGGGCGTGCGAACTGGGTGTTTGATTTGCCCAAGTCCGACCCCAATGCGGAGCCTTCCAGGTGGGTTGTGGATATTGGCGCGATCAAGTTCGACAAAGGGCTGGTCAGCCTCAATGATCAGACTCTGAATACCCAGTTGGACGTGGTCATCGACATGCTGGGCAAGCCGATTCCATTCAGTGAGATTGTGGGCAGCAAAGAAGCGAAGAAGGCTCAGGATAGAGGGGCGGTTCCGCAGGATTATGCCTTCGGCTTCTCCGTCAAAGGTCAGTATCACGGACAAAAGCTCAATGGTTCCGGCAAAGTGGGTGGCCTGTTGGCGCTCAAGGATGCGGCCCAACCCTTCCCGGTACAGACCGATGTGAAAGTCGGCGACACGCACGTGGTAATCGCCGGAACCCTGACAGATCCACAAAACCTGGGCGCCCTGGATTTGCGCCTGAAGCTGTCGGGCGCGAGCCTGAGCAATCTATATGCAATCACGGGCGTAACGCTGCCAGACTCACCTGCTTATTCCACCGACGGTCGCCTGATTGCCAAACTGCATGATCCAGCGGGCGCCAACTTTCGCTATGAAGACTTCAACGGCAAGATCGGCAACAGTGACATTCATGGCGACCTCGGTTACGTCGCCAGCCAGCCACGTCCGAAGCTGAGCGGGGTGCTGGTGTCCAATCAACTGCTGTTCAGCGACCTGGCGCCGTTGATCGGTGCAGACTCCAATGCCGCGCAGAAGAAGCGCGGTGGCGAGAGCAAGCAACCGTCCGGCAAAGTGCTGCCTGTCGAAGAGTTCCAGACTGATCGCTGGCGCGCCATGGATGCGGATGTCGAGTTCACCGGCAAGCGAATCGTCCAAAGCCCGGATTTACCGTTCACTGACCTTTACACCCACCTTATCCTGAACGATGGGCAACTCAGTCTTGAACCCCTGCGCTTCGGCGTTGCGGGCGGCAAGCTGGATGCGGATATCCGCCTCGACGGGCGTAGCAGACCGCTGCTGGGGCGCGCGAAGCTGTCAGCTCGCAACTTCAAGCTCAAGCAGCTGTTTCCAACCTTCGAGCCGATGAAAACCAGCTTTGGTGAGCTGAATGGTGATGCGGATATCACAGGTCGGGGCAACTCGATTGCGGCCTTGCTCGGCACCGCCAATGGCGAAATGAAAATGCTGGTCAACGACGGCGCGATCAGCCGTGGGCTGATGGAGATCGCCGGGCTGAACGTCGGTAATTACGTGGTGGGCAAGCTGTTCGGTGACAAGGACGTGAAGATCAACTGTGCCGCGTCCGACTTCGGCATCAAGGACGGGCTGGCCACCAGTCGCCTGTTTGTGTTCGATACCGAGAACGCCATCATCTACATCAGTGGCACTGCAAACTTCAAGAGCGAACAACTGGATCTGGAGATCAACCCTGAGTCCAAGGGCTTCCGGGTGTTTTCACTGCGTTCGCCGCTCTACGTCAACGGTCCGTTTGCAAGGCCCAACGCGGGCGTGAAGTCCGGTCCTTTGTTGTTGCGCGGCGCAGGCATGATTCTGCTCGGCGCGACGGTCGGCCCTGCTGCCGGTCTGCTGGCGCTGGTTGCGACAGGTGACAGCGAGCCCAACCAGTGCGGTCCGCTGTTGCAGCAGATGCGCGAGGGCAAGGCGCCGAAGACTGTGAAATAGCGACGGCGTCGCCGCATGGGGTCAGGCACAAAAAAGCCAGGACAGAGGTCCTGGCTTTTGCTTTCAAGCGCGTATTACAGGTCGTTGAGAATGTCCGCCATGTCGTCGGCGTGCTCTTCTTCCTGAGCGAGGATTTCTTCAAAGATACGGCGAGTGGTCGGATCGGTGTCGCCGATGTATTGAATGATCTCGCGGTAGCTGTCCACGGCGATTCGCTCGGCTACCAGATCCTCGTAGACCATTTCCTTGAGGGTATTGCCAGCCACGTATTGGGCGTGAGAGTTCTTTGACAATGTGTCCGGGTTGAATTCCGGCTCGCCGCCCAGTTGCACGATACGCTCGGCCAGTTTGTCGGCGTGCTCGGCTTCCTGTTGCGCATGCTCCAGAAACTCTGCAGCCGCGACGCTGGCCTTCAGGCCGGACGCCATGTAGTAGTGGCGCTTGTAGCGCAGAACGCAGACCAGTTCGGTCGCCAGGGACTCATTCAGCAGACGCAGAACGGTCTCGCGGTCAGCATTGTAGCCTTCGGTTACCGCACCATTCTCAACGTTCTGGCGCGCACGCTGGCGCAAGCTGTTTACATCGGATAACTGTGGTGCAGAAATCATGGTTTATCTCCAGGTTCATCAGGTTTTTTGTGTCTCGCTCTATGTGTTGCGCGGCAAGATCACCCACGTTGTGAGTGATGAACGGCGAGAAAGTTTTATTGGATTTTTGCAGGGCGGGCGTTTGCCACTGTTGTGAAAAAATATAAGAAACGAGCGCTGATCGCTGCGGTCCCAGCCTTGAGACCCAAATAAATCGTGGAGATACATAATGCTCAAGTTTCTGGGAAGCACCGTCGGCATCATCTTTCTGATCGGCCTGATCGTGGTCATCGCCCTGTTCAAGCTGGTTTTCTGATCGGCTCTACACTTGTGTGCTGAACAAGCAAAAGCCCGGGGCATAACGCACCGGGCTTTTTGTTTGTAACGAGCCGCCTTACATGTTGGCTTCGTTTTTCTCACGCTGCTCGCAGGTCATGAAACCCTTGTTGGTCACACGGCCATCGCTGTTGAAGCTGACGTGGTAGACCTGCTTGTGACCGTCCTTGAACATCACGTAGTTGTTGCAAGTACCGGGATTGACCTTGCGGTCGATTGTCGTGGATGGCTCGCCGCCGATGGTCTGCACCTGCTGGCGGGTCATACCGTTCTCGACCTGCTTGACCAGCGGCTCGTTGCGATAGGTAACGTAGTCCACCGGGTTTTGCACGGTCGTGCTGCCACAACCGGCCATTGTTGCCAGTACGCAGGTTGCCGCGAGGATTCTCTTGTACATCGTTATTGCTCCACATGACAAAGGCCGGTCTTGGCCCGATACGGCTTTGAGCAGAGGACGAGGCAAAGAGTTCGATAAAGAGATGGCGATTAGGCAGTACTTGAATTGTCATGCTTGTGTGCAGTGTCCTGAGCACTGCTCATCGACAGATGTGTCTGTCGGACTGACCCGGCCAGGCATTGGGATGACTGGCGCAGGCGTATTGCGGGTGCAAATCTGACCGCCTGAATATTCGTCCGCACGTTCCTGAAAGAGCGAGGTCAATCTGATGGCATGGTCGAGCGTTTCAGTCAGCACCCGGGCACGGTCATCGGGAGTGACGCAGCACTCGACCATCTCGACATCGTCAACCAGGCCTTCGGTCTGGTAGGCAAGGGTGCAGAACTGTGCCTTGTCCATGGAATACACCGCGCGCTTAAGGCTGCCGGTCTCTAACTCAATCAGGCAGTAGTTCGTAATCAGCCGCTCCACTGTGACGGCCAGGAAGTGATGCGATGGGCGATAAAGAACTGTATGAAATCGAGTACACCCTGCTGGGCGAGCACCATGTAGATGTTATTGAAGACTTGGATGTGCCGATCATCGAGATCGTGCATGAACTGGCGCACAAGCATCAGGTAGAACTGGACGATGGTCTGCACAGCGACACCGGTCTGCCTCATGCAGCCGGCATCACGGATGTGTCGATACACAGCGTGGAGGTAGGCGAAAGCAGCGCGACTGCTTAACGGCGCTCTGTCCGCAGCGGGGTTGTCCAGCGTTCTGCGAGGACGACCCCGCACAAGGTCAGAGCACCGCCGAACAAGTGATACAGCGCCAGTTGTTCACCCAGTGTCACCGCCGCGATCAAGGCCGTGGCGATGGGCATCAGGTTGAAAAACAGCGTGGTACGGCTGGGCCCCAGCCGCATGATGGAGGTCATCCACAGCCAGGGTGCGAGCATTGAGGTCGGAATCGCCGCATACAGCACCATTGGAATATTGCTCGCGTTCAGGCCGGTCTTCGGCGAAAACAGGAACAGCGGCAACAACACGACAATGGCTACAAGAATTTGCATGTAGAGCAATTGCAACGGCGGCAGACGCAACTGCCATTTCTTCAGCAACGTGCTGTAAACCGCATAAGCAGCCGCAGCCACCAGCACCAGCGCATCCCCGCGATTGACGCCCTGCGCAATCAGTCCCTCAAGATCCCCGGCCGACACCACCACAACCACGCCTGCGAACGAGATTCCGGCGCCCAGCAGCGCGCCACGGGTCAACCGGTTACCGAGGCAGGCAATCGACAGCCCCAGCGCCATCATCGGCACCATCGACTGGATGATTCCCATGTTGGTGGCCGTGGTCATGCCCGCCGCGAAGTAAGCCAGGCTTTGATAGACCGCCATGCCCAACACACCCAGCATGACGATCTTGCCGAGTACCGGCTTGATCGCCGCACGGTTGTTCCACACTGGCCTCAGCATGAATGGGGTGAACAGCAGCCCTGCCAGCAGCCAGCGGTAAAAGCCGATTTCGGCCGGGAAGATCACTTCGGACGCGGCTTTGGTGATGACCGTGTTGATCGACCAGATGAGGATAGTCAGCAGCGGAAAAGCGTATTGCATGAGAGGACCGGCACGGGAACGAGGCGTAATCATCCGCCTGTTTAAAGTCGCTGCCAATCGTGATGCTCGACCAGGCGTCATGCGTTGCAACAACTTGGCTACACTGGTCGGTAGTCTGCGCCGTCCGGTGCAGTGGATCTGGGGTGTCAAACGATGAAGAAACTCAGTATTCCTTTGTTGCTCGTTGGCCTGATGTTATCCGCTCACGGTTTCGCCGCTACTGCGCAGCAGAACAAAATGACCACCTGCAACGCAGACGCCAGCGCAAAATCGCTCAAGGGTGATGATCGCAAGGCGTTCATGAGCACTTGTCTGAAAGCGTCACCGCCGCCGGCAACACAGCAGGGCAAAATGAAAACCTGTAATGCCACCGCCACCGCCCAGACCCTCAAGGGCGACGCTCGCAAGACTTTCATGAGCGATTGTCTCAAGAAGAAATAATTTTCCGACATGCCGGGATACACATCTCAACGGCTGCGAGTGCAGTAAACACTGTGCTCGCGCTGCATTATCGCGATGCCTGTCAGGCAGATGGTCGCTTCGCGTGTTTTGTGGTGATCTGATGACTGGTTCTCGGCTCCGAACGCTGGCAGACTGCCCACCTCTTCGTGTTGCCCTTTGAGGGTCTATGCCAACGTTTTCTGCGCGTCAGGTGTTAATAGCCAGCTGGATCCTCATTTTTGGCGGTTTGCTGTTGGTATTGCCCTTCAAGCTGCTGCCCAGCCTCCTGGCCGGGCTGCTGGTTTTCGAACTGGTCAACATGTTGACCCCCAAGCTGCAACGCCTGATCTCCGGCGAGCGTGCGCGCTGGCTGGCGGTTGCGCTACTGGGCACCATCGTTGTCAGCCTGCTGACGCTGATATTTGCCGGTGTCATCAGCTTCGTGTTGCACGAAGCCGAAAACCCTGGTGCTTCGCTGGACAAGTTCATGACCCTGGTGGATCGCGCTCGCGGTCAGTTGCCGCCGTTTATTGACGCTTACTTGCCCGCCAGTGCCGCCGAGTTTCAAGTGTCGCTCGGCCAGTGGCTGCAAAAGCATGTGGGCGAGCTGCAACTGATTGGCAAGGGCGCGGCGCACATGTTCGTGACCATGCTGATCGGGATGGTGCTGGGCGCAATCATCGCCTTGCAGCGCATTTCCCACGATCACGTTCGCAAGCCGTTGGCAGCCGCACTGTTTGATCGTCTCTATCTGCTGAGTCGCGCGTTTCGCAACATCGTGTTCGCGCAGATCAAGATATCTCTGCTCAACACTGCATTCACTTCGGTGTTCCTGGCTGTGGTTCTGCCGTTGTGCGGGATTCACCTGCCGCTGACCAAGACCCTGATTATCATGACCTTCCTGCTCGGCCTGTTGCCGGTGGTGGGTAATCTGATGTCCAACACGCTGATTTTCATCGTCGGCATGTCGATTTCGATCTGGGTGGCCCTGGCAGCGTTGGGTTATCTGATCGTGATCCACAAGGTCGAGTACTTCCTCAACGCCCGAATCGTCGGCGGGCAGATCAACGCAAAATCCTGGGAACTGCTGCTGGCCATGTTGCTTTTCGAAGCCGCGTTCGGCCTGCCTGGGGTTGTGGCGGGTCCGATCTACTACGCATACTTGAAGAGCGAGCTGCAGAAGGAAGGGCTGGTCTAGTCATCGAGCCGGGGTTATTGGACAACGTGCGTGGCGGGTACAGCCGGTCTTGATGTGGCGCCTGACAGCAAGCCTTCGCGAGCAAACGGAACGCGGCCCGGCTCGCTCCCACCGAACGCACCGGTGGGAGTGAGCTTGCTGACGAAGAGGGCGGCAGGTTCACATAAATGCCGGAGATCCACCGCTTGAGTCCAAAGCGATCACCTCGTACACCCGCCCATCACGTACTGTTTCGACCATAAGCGCCCAAGTAGCCTTGCCCCGCCGATGTGGATTCAATCCGCCCTCAGCCGTAGCGCTTTTTCGCCTCGATCGCCAGACCGCTGCCAATGCTGCCAAAGATGTTGCCTTCCACATGACGTGCTTTGGGCAGCATGGCTGAGACGCTGTTGCGCAACG
Source organism: Pseudomonas californiensis (assembly GCF_021147775.1). Lineage (GTDB taxonomy): Bacteria > Pseudomonadota > Gammaproteobacteria > Pseudomonadales > Pseudomonadaceae > Aquipseudomonas > Aquipseudomonas californiensis. The sequence continues at coordinate 136,999 of NZ_JAGTPK010000010.1, read as the reverse complement.
CCGGGATGCCGCTTGAACCGCCGGTGAAGAACACCGTATTGACCTGCTCGACACCCACGCCCGCATCGTTCAGCAGATTCGTGACGCTGTTACGCACGCGTTCGAGTTGGGCATCGATTGCCGCCTCGAACATTGCCCTGCTCAGGTCAACGCTCAAACCTGCTTCCACTCGGTCCATCGGCACATGGCGGCTTTCGGCATGGGTCAGCTGGATCTTGGTTTCTTCCACTTCCATGGCCAGCCAGTGCCCCGCACGCTGCTCGATCAGTTTGAACAGGCGGTCAATACCGCCCGTGTCTTCGATGTCGTAGCGCATGCTGCCCAGTGCAAGCTGGGATTTCTGTGAATAGACAGCGTTGATGGTGTGCCAGGTCGCCAGGTTCATGTGGTGGCTGGTCGGCATGTAGGCTCCGCTCTTCATGCGGCTGCCGTAACCGAACAGCGGCATGACCCCTTGCAGGCTCAACTGTTTGTCGAAGTCGGTCCCGCCGATATGCACGCCGCCGGTGGCCAGGATGTCCTGATGGCGGTCATCGTGCTGGCGACGTTCGGGTGACAGGCGGACCAGCGAGAAGTCGGATGTACCACCGCCGATGTCGACGATCAGTACCAGCTCCTCGGTCTCGATGGTGGACTCGTAATCGAACGCTGCCGCAATGGGCTCGAACTGGAACGATACTTCCTTGAAGCCAATTTTGCGTGCCACCTCAGCCAGCGTGTCTTCGGCTTCCTGATCTGCCTGTGCGTCGTCGTCGACGAAGTGCACCGGACGACCAAGCACTACCTCTTGGAATGCGCGTCCGGCGGTGTTCTCGGCGCGCTTTTTCAATTCGCCGATAAACAGGCCGAGCAGATCCTTGAACGGCATGGCTGTGCCCAGCACACTGGTGTCGTGTTTGATCAGCTTCGAGCCCAGCAGGCTCTTGAGCGAGCGCATCAGGCGACCCTCATAGCCTTCCAGGTACTCATGGAGCGCCAGACGGCCATACACGGGACGGCGCTCTTCCATGTTGAAGAACACGACCGAGGGCAGGGTAATCTTGTCGTCCTCCAGCGCGATCAACGATTCCACGCCCGGACGTTGCCAGCCGACGGTGGAATTGGACGTGCCGAAATCGATGCCGCAGGCACGGGCCGGGGATTGGTCTTTCATGTCTTTTACGTTCCAGTCAAAAAACGGCCGCGCAGTTTATGTCAGTGCACGGCAATTGCGTAGCGCGATGCGTCGCTTATCCCGCTTTATCGGTATTTAGCGCCAAGGCTTGAACTGAGGCCAATCACCCCCAATCTTGATGGCATTCTCGGTAGTGCAGGTTGTCGAACCTTTGACCCGCGTGATATCGCGGGTGGCTATCGATACATTTTCGACGTTAAGCAATCCAAATGCCTCCGGATTGGCGGATGCTGGTCGTGACACCAGCGCATTTGGCTGTGCGGATAATTGGGATGGGTGATCGTTAGATGGACTTCAAAGACTACTACAAGATACTTGACGTGGAGCCGACCGCGGACGAGAAGGCGGTCAAGACTGCCTATCGCAAGTTGGCGCGCAAGTATCACCCCGATGTCAGCAAAGAAGCCGGCGCCGAAGACAAATTCAAGGAAGCGTCCGAGGCCTATGAGGTCCTCAGCAACGCTGACAAGCGCGCCGAATACGATGAGCTGCGCAAATATGGCCGTCAGGGCCGTCCTTTCCAGACGCCGCCAGGCTGGCAAAGCCGTGCCGGAGCGGGCGGCTTCGGTGAAGAGACCGCCGACTTCTCCGAATTTTTCAGTTCGATCTTCGGCGGTCGTCCGCAGCAGGGCGGTCGTACTCGTAATCCAGGACGCAAGGGTCAGGACGTGGAAATGGAACTGGCGGTGTTTCTGGAAGAGACCTTGTCGGCGGAGTCCAAGCAGGTCAGCTTCAAGGTGCCTCAGCACAGTCCCAATGGGCAGCGCATGAGCGATATCACCAAGACGCTGAACGTGAAGATCCCGGCAGGTGTGGTCGACGGCGAGCGCATACGGCTCAAGGGGCAGGGTGCGCCGGGCATAGGTGGCGGTGCCAATGGCGATCTGTACCTGATCATTCGCCTGGCCCCTCACCCGATGTTCGAGGTTGAAGGTCACGATCTGGTCATCACCGTTCCGCTGGCCCCCTGGGAAGCAGCGCTGGGCACAAAGGTTGCGGTCCCGACCCTGACAGGTCGGGTCAACATGACCATTCGTCCGGACAGTCAGAACGGCCAGCGTTTGCGGATCAAGGGCAACGGGCTGATGACCAAGGGGGGCGAGCGCGGCGACCTGTACGCTCAGTTGAAGATTGTCATGCCGCGTCAGACCGATGAAGCAACGCGTGCGCTATGGCAGAAGCTCGCTGACAGCGCATCGTTCGATCCACGCGGACAGTGGGGCAACTGATCGATTTGGACGCCTGAAGAGCAACGGCGCTTCAGGCTCAGTTTTTCGGCAGCACCACTGTGAAGGTGGTGCCATCGCCGATCGTCGAGGTCACGGTGATGCTGCCGTTATGGGCATTAACCACTTCCTTGACGATGAACAGCCCCAGCCCGAGGCTGGTCGAGTTGTCGCGAGTTTCGGTGTTTTCTTCGGTACTGCGTACCAGCGGGTCGAAGATAGTGCCGATGGCGTCTTCCGCGATTGGCTTGCCTTCGTTATGAACCACCAGCTCAACGGTGTCCTCGCCACCCATGACCTTTACGGTGATTTCATGGCTTGAAGCGCCATGCTGCAAGGCATTGCCGATCAGATTCTGCAACATTTGGCCGATTCGCCCGCTGTCCCAGTGACCCTGTGTATCACCTTCGACGTTAAGCACCGGCGCCGATCCTGGCTGCGCGGCGCTGGCTTCCGAGAGCGCCTCGCGACATGCAGTTGCAAGGTCCATGTACTTGCGCTCGACGGGCAGGCTGGCGCCCAGCCGGCTGCGCACGAATTCAAGCAGATCACCGACCATGGTGCCCATATGTCGCGTGCTGGTCTGGATTCGGGAGATATAGAGCTGCAATTTTTCATCGGCAGGTATCTTGCGAGCCAGCAGCTCGCTGGACATGCTGACCGCCTGCAGAGGCGCGCGCAGATCGTGGCCCAGAATCGCCAGAAAAATATCCCGTGAACGCGCCACACGCTCGGCGTAGGCAGCAGTGGATTCAGCCAGCGCTTCATCGATTGCCTCGTTGAAGCGAATCACATCGCGGAAGTCGGCCAGTTGCGGCGCGGTCAGGCTGTCGACCCACAAGCGGATCACGCTGGCCCGCAAGTGCCTGAACTCTGACGTCATCTGCACCAGATCAAACCCCACCTCATGGCGCAGTTCACCATGGCTGGCGGCGGCTTCATCAAGGCTCGGCGTCTTGTTCAGTTCTTCGCCCCTGGCCTTGGCGATTTCCTCGCTTTTGCTTTGCGACGTCTTCATGTCGCGCGCAGCGGCCAGCAGGATCGAATTGGCGTGATCGCGCAACTCGACACTGTTCATCGAGTCTGCGGCGGGTTTCAGGGTTCTGGCGAAGTCTTCCCATTCATCGACAATGCGATCCACATGGAGAACGATGAATTCGGAAAGGCGCATGGCCGGTTACCTTGCTGGGCTGGCGTTACTGAGATGGCGCATCTTACCGTCTTTACTCGACCCGACATACAGCGTGAACACTGTCATTTCTGTCAGTAGACGCTTTTTTCGTTCGGCCTTATTTTTCATCGACGGATTACTTCACTGGAGTGCCAAAGCATGAGCGTCTTGATCGTTACAGATACCACCTTCTAAAACGAGGTCATTCAGGCCAGTCATAAACGCCTTGTGGCGGTCGAGTTTTCAGCCAGGGAGAAAATCAATAAACGTGGCGACTCCAACGCCAGCGCAAAAATGGACCCGGTCATAGACGAGCTTCAGGATAGCTGCACCGGGAAAGCCCCGTTCGTTCTCGTCGAGATTATGCTGGACTCTGATCTGAAAGATTCGTTGAATCCTGTAACAACGAGCCAGTACAACATCAATCATGGTCCAACAATAACTTTCTTCAGCAGCGGCAAAAAGCTTGAGACCAAGCTTGTTGGGCTGCAAACCAAGGACAGGGTGAAGCAAGTGCTTGATGATTTATTGCAGGCAAGCTGATTGCGAGATCCTGCCCGGAAGATGTCGGGGCCTTTTGAGAGCCCCTTTTCACTCAGAACAGAAAATACCGTTGCGCCATCGGCAGCACTTCAGCGGGTTCGCACCACAGCAGGACGCCGTCGGCCTTGACCTGATAGGTCTGCGGGTCGACTTCGATATCCGGCAGGTAGTCGTTGTGGATCAGGTCTTTTTTCTGCACGGTGCGGCAGCCCTTGACCACGCCAATCTGTTTTTTCAGGCCCAGCGATGCCGGTACGCCCGCGTCGAAGGCTGCCTGGCTGATGAAGGTCAGGCTGGTGGCGTGCAGCGAGCTGCCGTAGCTGGCGAACATGGGGCGGTAGTGCACGGGTTGCGGGGTCGGGATTGACGCGTTGGCGTCGCCCATCAGGCTGGCAGCAATCGCGCCGCCCTTGAGAATCAGCGTCGGCTTGACGCCGAAGAACGCCGGACGCCACAGCACCAGATCTGCCCATTTGCCCACTTCGATGGAGCCCACTTCATGGCTGATGCCGTGAGTGATCGCCGGGTTGATGGTGTACTTGGCGATATAACGCTTGGCGCGGAAGTTATCGTTGCCGGGACCGTCCTGGGGTAATGGCCCGCGCTGTTTCTTCATTTTGTCGGCGGTCTGCCAGGTGCGCATGATCACTTCGCCCACCCGGCCCATGGCCTGGCTGTCAGAGCTGAGCATCGAAAAAGCGCCCAGGTCATGAAGAATGTCTTCTGCGGCAATGGTCTCGCGGCGTATGCGGCTTTCTGCGAAGGCCACGTCTTCGGCGATGCTCGGGTCCAGGTGATGGCAGACCATCAACATGTCCAAGTGCTCGTCGATGGTGTTGCGCGTAAATGGCCGGGTCGGGTTGGTCGAGCTCGGCAGCACGTTGGGCGAGCCACACGCCTTGATGATGTCCGGTGCATGACCGCCGCCCGCACCTTCGGTGTGATAGGTATGAATGGTGCGGTTCTTGAACGCGGCCAGCGTCGTTTCGACGAAGCCCGACTCGTTGAGCGTGTCGCTGTGGATGGCGACCTGCACATCGTATTCGTCGGCAACGCTCAGGCAGTTGTCGATGGCTGCAGGCGTGGTGCCCCAGTCTTCGTGCAGCTTGAGGCCAATGGCGCCAGCCTTGACCTGCTCGACCAGCGGGCCGGGCAAACTGACGTTGCCCTTGCCAGTGAAACCGATGTTCATCGGGAACGAGTCGGCCGCCTGCAGCATGCGCGCCATGTGCCAGGGGCCTGGCGTGACAGTCGTGGCGTTGGTGCCGGTCGCAGGACCGGTGCCGCCGCCGATCATGGTGGTCACGCCGCTCATCAATGCTTCTTCGATCTGCTGCGGGCAGATGAAGTGGATGTGCGTGTCGACGCCGCCAGCGGTGAGGATCATGCCTTCGCCGGCAATCACTTCGGTTGCCGCACCGACTGCAATGGTGACGTCCGGCTGGATGTCCGGATTACCGGCCTTGCCAATGGCGGCAATGCGACCGTCCTTGATGCCGACGTCGGCTTTGACGATGCCCCAGTGATCGATGATCAAGGCGTTGGTGATCAGGGTATCAACCACGTCGGCCGCCATCAGTTGACCCTGGCCCATGCCGTCACGGATGACTTTGCCGCCGCCGAACTTCACTTCTTCGCCATAGGTGGTGAAGTCCTTCTCGACCTCGATCCACAGCTCGGTATCGGCCAGGCGCACCTTGTCGCCGACGGTAGGGCCGAACATGTCTGCGTATGCTTGTCTGGAAATTTTCATCATCAATCCTTATGCAGCCTGGTCGCGACCTCGCAGGAGCGGGTCGAGCGGCACAGGCACTGTGTCAAACGCTAGCGTCAGTCTGGTTGTGGCAGCCCGTTGACGAGCACGCTCGGTCCGCCTGCCTGTGTGCGACTTGCCTGGTTAATCCAGGTCGCCCATCACCCGACCGGCGAACCCGTAAACCTTGCGCAGGCCGGCGAGGTCCACCAGCTCGACTTCCCGGGACTGGCCCGGCTCGAAGCGCACCGCAGTGCCGGCCGGAATGTTCAGGCGCATGCCACGGCTGGCGGCGCGGTCGAAGGTCAGCGCGTCATTGGTTTCGAAAAAGTGAAAGTGCGAACCCACCTGGATCGGACGGTCGCCGCTGTTGGCAACGGTCAGGCTGTGAGTGCGGCGGCCGGCGTTGATTTCTATGTCGCCGGGCTGGATCTGGTATTGGCCAGGGATCATGTTGGTTGCCCCAAGGTTTTGAAGTAAATGGCGGTGGGTCGGTAGTGACCCTCAGGAGTGGCGCAGTAGTTGGGCAACTCGCCGACGCGGGTATAGGCCAGAGAACGGTAGAAGGCTTCGGCGTTGGAGCCTGCTTCGGTGTCCAGGTACAGCAGCCCGCGCTGGAGTTTTACGGCGCTCTGCTCAACGGCCTCGATCAGTTGCCTGCCCAGACCGCGCCCGCGCGCAGCAGGCAGAACCATGAGCTTCTGCACTTCTGCACTTCTGCGCGATTAAGCCCGTTGGGCTTCTGGCACAGCGCAAGCTGGGCGCTGGCCAGCACGCTTTCGTTCTCGACCACGACCCACAGCAGCAGGTCGCCCGCCGCGATGTCGGTTTTCAGGCCGTCGCACCACTGGCGGGCCTGCTCCGTGTCGAGGTCAGCCATGAAGCCGACCGAGGCGCCGTCCTGAACGGTTTCCAGCAACAGCTGCGCCAAGCCGTGGCGGTAATGCGCGAAGCTTTCAGCGGTGACACGTCGCAGTTGTGCTGGGTTCATGACGGGCTCTCTAGTGAGGTTGAGGCGCTTGTGAGGCTGGCGCTGGTGCGCCGGGCGACAGGTCCAGTTGCATGAACGTCAGGTCCAGCCAGCGACCGAATTTGGTGCCGACCTGCGGCATCTGCCCGGTCGTCGTGAAACCCAGGCGTTCATGCAGCGCTATCGAGGCGGTGTTACCGCTCTCGATGGCAGCGACCATCATGTGCTTGTCACAGGCTCGGGCTCGCTCGATCAATGCGTCCATCAGGCGTGGGCCAAGGCCTTTGCCGCGTTGATCGGCGCGCACGTACACCGAATGCTCGACGGTGTGGCGAAAGCCTTCGAACGGACGCCAGTCGCCGAACGAGGAATAACCGGTGACCTCGCCAGCAGCATCTATCGCCACCAGAATCGGGTAAGCCTGCGTCTGGCGGGCGTCAAACCAGGCCTGACGATTGGCCAGGTCGACCGGCTGCTCGTTCCAGATGGCGGTGGTGTTGAGCACTGCGTCGTTGTAGATGGCGAGGATGCCCGGCAAGTCTGCGGGCAATGCATCGCGAATCAGATCGTGCATGACAGTCTCCTCACGCGATCGGCTGGTGCACGGTGACCAGCTTGGTGCCGTCGGGGAAGGTCGCCTCCACCTGGATCTCCGGAATCATTTCCGGGATGCCTTCCATGACCTGTTCGCGGGTCAGGAGGGTGGTGCCGTAATGCATCAGGTCGGCCACGGTCTGTCCGTCACGCGCGCCTTCAAGCAGGGCAGCAGAAATATAGGCCATGGCTTCCGGGTAGTTGAGCTTCACGCCGCGTGCCAGGCGCCGTTCGGCAACCAGTCCGGCGGTGAAAATCAGCAGCTTGTCTTTTTCGCGTGGCGTCAGGTCCATTGGGGTTCCGTGTCTTGTCATGAGTGTGGGTTCGCAGACCGCAATCCACGAACGCTGCACCGGGCGCTCTGCACCCGACTATCAGGTATTCCAGATTCTCGGCGTGACCGCCTCGCGCCCCAGCAGTGCCGGACGCAGGTGTTTCCAGACCTCAATCAACCAGGCTCTTGCGTGCAGGGCTTCGTGTGCCAGGCAGCGGGCCAGTATCAGCCCCGGCAGTTGGCTCAGGTCACCGCGAACCGGGTTGGGCATGACCAGTTCGCGGCAGGTTTCCAGTAGGTCGCTGCCCGCTTCACCGGTCATCAACAGGGTAGCGAACACAGTTCGGCCATCCAGTCCGATCGGCGAGTCCAGCAACCTGTCGCCGCCGATAATGCGTTGGCGCTCGTGCCAGATCAACGCTCCGTCACGACGAATATCCAGATGCGATTGAAAGTGCCCGTGTTCGAAGCGTTCCTGGCTGGCCGGACGCCCCAGCGCCACCACGTCCCAGTAGCAGAGCTTCGCGTCGCCGTGCAGATCGATACGCGTGGTCAGCTCGGCCTGGGCGTTGCTGAACACGATGGTTTCCTGAGGCAGCCACTCCAGGGTCGCACCCGGCTCGACGTTCAGGGTCAGGTCTTGAAAGGCCGGGCTTGCAGCGCGGTACCACTTGGCTGCGCCGGGGCTGGTCAACTGTGCCCAGGCGTTCGCGCCTACCGTTGCCGAGATGTCCAGCCGATCGCCACCTGCAATCCCGCCCGGTGGGTGCACTATGATGTGTTGGCAGACTTGCGGCCCTTCGGCGTACAGGTGCTTTTGTACCCGCAGCGGCCCTTTGTGCCGACGCAGTGTGGGCCGCGTGCTGTCATCAAAACGGCCATAGCCCAGTTCCAGCTCGGCGTGCCAGCTGGGCGTGAAGAGGGCGGTGTTGGCAGGCAGATTCATGGCGTCTTCATAGAATGATCAAGGGGTTCACGATAGCGGATTGGCGCATCAAATGGTGACCAGACCGCGTACGCCTTCAGCTTCCATGTTTTCGCCCCGGCCGTGCTGGACGATTTCACCGCGTGACATGACCAGATACTGGTCGGCCAGTTCGGCCGCGAAATCGTAGAACTGCTCGACCAGCAGGATCGCCATGTCACCGCGCTCGGCCAGCTTCTTGATCACTGCACCTATCTCCTTGATCACGGAAGGCTGAATGCCTTCGGTGGGTTCGTCGAGAATCAGCAGCCGCGGACGGCTGGCCAGTGCGCGACCGATTGCCAGTTGCTGTTGCTGGCCGCCTGACAGGTCACCGCCCCGGCGATGCTTCATCTGCAGCAGCACCGGAAACAATTCGTAGATAAAGGCCGGAACCTCTTTGGCCTCGGAACCCGGAAAACGCGACAGGCCCATCAACAGGTTTTCTTCCACGGTCAGCCGACCGAAGATTTCCCGCCCCTGCGGCACATAGGCAATGCCGGCATGCACCCTTTGATGGGGTTTGAAGCCCGTGATGGCCTTGCCTTCCCACTGCACTGCGCCCTCTTTGGCGGGCAGCAGGCCCATGAGCACTTTGAGCAGGGTGGTCTTGCCGACCCCGTTACGCCCCAGCAGGCAGGTCACTTCACCGACCTTCACGTCAAAGGACAGGCCACGAAGGATGTGGCTGCCGCCGTAATACTGATGAAGCTTTTCGACTTGGAGCATGGTTCGTTCCTCAAGGGCTGTTCGCCGTCGGCGCTAGCGCCCCAGATACACTTCGATCACGCGCTCATCGGCCTGCACGTCATTCAACGAGCCCTCGGCCAGCACGCTGCCCTGGTGCAGCACGGTCACGTGGTCGGCAATCGAGCCGACAAACCCCATGTCGTGTTCCACCACCATCAACGAATGCTTGACCGCAAGGCTCTTGAACAGCTCGGCGGTGAACTCGGTTTCGGCGTCGGTCATGCCCGCCACGGGCTCATCGAGCAGCAGCAACTGCGGGTCCTGGACCAGCAACATGCCGATTTCCAGGAACTGCTTCTGTCCGTGGGACAACAGCCCGGCGGGCCGATGCATCGAGGTGGTCAGGCGGATGGTTTCCAGCACCTCGTTGATGCGGTCCTGCTGCTCACCGCTCAAACGCGCGCGCAAGCTGGCCCATACCGACTTGTCGGTTTTCTGCGCCAGTTCAAGGTTCTCGAACACGCTCAAGGCTTCAAATACCGTGGGCTTTTGAAACTTGCGGCCAATGCCTGCCTGAGCGATCTGTACTTCGCTCATTTGCGTCAGGTCCAGCGTTTCGCCGAACCAGGCCTTGCCATGGCTTGGACGGGTCTTGCCGGTGATGACGTCCATCAGCGTGGTCTTGCCTGCGCCGTTGGGGCCGATGATGCAGCGCAGTTCGCCCACGCCGATGTACAGGTTCAGATCATTCAGCGCCTTGAAACCGTCGAAGCTGACGCTGATGTCCTCCAGCGTCAGAATCGTACCGTGGCGAGTGTTCAGGCCTTTACCGGCACTTTTGCCCAGACCCACAGCGTCGCGGCTGGTGCCAGCGTCGGAGTTGGGGGCCAGAATCGGTTCAAGCATGAAGGAAGGTGTTGGCGTGGTTTTCATTGCTCGCTCCTCTTCTTCAGGATGCCAATGACACCCTTGGGCAAGTACAGCGTGACAATGATGAACAGCGCGCCGAGGAAGAACAGCCAGTACTCAGGAAAAGCCACGGTAAACCAGCTCTTCATGCCATTCACCAGTCCTGCACCGAGCAGCGGGCCGATCAACGTGCCGCGCCCGCCCAGAGCCACCCAGACTGCTGCTTCGATGGAATTGGTCGGCGACATTTCGCTCGGGTTGATGATGCCGACCTGCGGTACATACAGCGCGCCGGCCAGGCCACACAGCACGGCGCTCAACACCCAGACAAACAGCTTGAAGCCGCGTGGGTCGTAGCCGCAGAACATCAGCCGGTTTTCTGCATCGCGCAGCGCGGTCAGGACTCGACCGAACTTGCTTTGTGCCAGTCGCCAGCCGATGTACAGGCTCGCAACCAGCAACACTACAGTCGCCAGAAACAAGGTTGCCCGTGTCCCTTGTGAACTGATGCTGAAGCCCAGGATGCTGCGAAAGTTAGTAAAACCGTTATTGCCGCCGAAGCCGGTTTCGTTACGGAAAAACAGCAGCATGCCAGCGAAGGTCAGGGCTTGGGTCATGATCGAAAAGTACACGCCCTTGATCCGCGAGCGGAAGGCGAAGAAGCCGAACACCAGTGCCAGCAAGCCAGGCGCCAACACCACCAGGCACATGGCCCAGAGGAAGTTGTCGGTGCCGGCCCAGTACCATGGCAGCTCGGTCCACGACAAAAACGTCATGAAAGCAGGCAGGCCATCGCCCGCTGCCTCGCGCATCAGGTACATGCCCATCGCATAGCCGCCCAGGGCGAAGAACAGGCCGTGGCCCAGCGACAACAGGCCTGCATAACCCCAGACCAGGTCCAGCGCGAGCGCGACAATGGCGTAACAGAGAATCTTGCCGACCAGCGTCAGGGTGTAGGCCGAGACCTGCAGGCTGTTATCGGCGGGCAGCAGTGACAACAGGGGCATTGCCAGCAATACAGCCAGCACCAGAATGCCGACGGTCAGGGTGCCTTTGGGGCCGACCTTTTGTGCAGCGGTTACCATCAATGGCTGGCTCATCAGTCGATCACCCGTCCTTTCAATGCGAAGAGGCCTTGCGGACGTTTCTGGATAAACAGAATGATCAGCGCCAGGATGAGGATCTTGCCCAGTACCGCACCGATCTGCGGTTCCAGAATCTTGTTCGCGATGCCAAGCCCAAAAGCTGCCATCACACTGCCTGCCAGTTGCCCGACACCGCCGAGTACCACCACCAGGAACGAATCGATGATGTAGCTCTGTCCCAGATCAGGCCCGACGTTGCCGATCTGGCTGAGGGCCACACCGCCCAGCCCGGCAATGCCGGAGCCCAGTCCAAAGGCCATCATATCGATGCGCCCGGTTGGCACGCCGCAGCAGGCGGCCATGTTGCGGTTCTGGGTCACGGCGCGCACGTTAAGGCCCAGGCGGGTCTTGTTTAGCAACAGCCAGGTCAGCAGCACCACGAACAGGGCGAAGGCAATGATCACGATGCGGTTGTATGGCAGCACCAGGTTGGGCAGTACTTGAATTCCGCCGGACAGCCATTCCGGATTGGCGACCTCGACGTTCTGAGCACCGAAGGCCAGGCGCACGGCCTGAATCAGCATCAGGCTGATGCCCCAGGTGGCGAGCAGGGTTTCCAGCGGGCGGCCATACAGGTGGCGAATCACCGAACGCTCCAACGCCATGCCGATCAGGGCAGTGACAAAGAACGCCACCGGCAGCGCTACCAGCGGGTAGAACTCCAGCGCATTGGGCGCGTAGCGCTGAAACATCAATTGCACGACGTAGGTGGAGTAGGCGCCCAACATCAGCATTTCGCCGTGGGCCATATTGATCACGCCCAGCAGGCCAAACGTGATCGCCAGGCCCAGCGCGGCCAGCAGCAGGATCGAGCCCAGCGACATGCCGCTGAATGCCTGACCCAGTACCTCACCGATCATCAGCTTGCGGTTGACCTGGACCAGGCTGGTTTCGGCAGCGATGCGCACCGAGGCGTCCGTTTCCACACCCGGCGCGAGCAGCGTTTCAAGGCGGGTGCGCGCCAGCGGATCGCCGGTTTCACCCAGCAGGCGGACGGCGGCGAGGCGCACCGTCGGGCTGCTGTCGACCAGTTGCAGGTTGGCCAGCGCCAGCGTCAGGGCGGCATGCACACTGGAGTCGGTTTCGGCAGCGACCCGCTGATTCAACAGTTCGAGCTGCGCGGGGCGGGCGCTTTTCTGCAATTGCTGCGCGGCAGCCAGACGCAGCCTGGCGTCGGCCGCGAGCAATTGATGACTGGCCAGCGCGGTCTCGACCAGACCACGCAGCCGGTTGTTCAGGCGCAGTTTGCGCGGTTCATCAGGGGTGGGCGCATCGGCAGCAGCAGGCGCATCAGTGTCCACCGCGACATACTTTTCATTGCTTTCAAGCCAGGCTCGCTTGCTGCTGTCAGCGGCAACGCGACCATCGCGCAGGGCTTCGAGCAGTTCGACGCGTTCCGGGACAGGCTTGGCGGCCCAGGTTTCGAGCAGTTCGGCCTGTTGCGAAGAGCTGGCTGCAACAAAATCGCCTGCATCGCTGGCCTGCGCTGCAAACGGCAGCAACAAGCCGATCGCGACAATGAAACGAGAGAGGTAAGAGGGCATATCGATTGCCTTGGTTCATGGCGGTCCCCACGCATTGCATGGGGACACAGCCTGTGACGCTCGGCGTCACTCCATTGATTGCAGGACGCAGAGCGATCCTTGGTCAGTTCCCGGATGCCGCGCGGGAACTGATCAGTATCAGTTGCTCTTCACAGGGTGATCCGGCTTCTTGTCGTTGCCAGGGATGTACGGGCTCCATGGCTGGGCACGGATCGGCTCTTTGGTCTGCCAGACGACATTGAACTGACCGTTTTCCTCGACTTCACCGATCATCACCGGCTTGTGCAGGTGGTGGTTGGTCTTGTCCATGGTCAGCGTGAAGCCCGATGGCGCGGCGAAGGTCTGGCCAGCCATGGCTTCCCGCACCTTGTCCACGTCGGTGGATTTGGCTTTCTCGACGGCCTGAGCCCACATGTGGATGCCGACATACGTGGCTTCCATCGGGTCGTTGGTTACGGCCTTGTCAGCGCCCGGCAGGTTTTTCTTCTTGGCGTAGGCTGTCCAGTCAGCCACAAACTTCTTGTTGACCGGGTTTTCCACCGACTGGAAGTAGTTCCAGGCGGCCAGGTGACCTACCAGCGGTTTGGTGTCGATGCCGCGCAGTTCTTCTTCGCCGACCGAGAAGGCTACAACCGGTACATCGGTTGCTTTCAGGCCCTGGTTGGCCAGTTCCTTGTAGAACGGAACGTTGGAGTCGCCGTTGACGGTGGAGATCACCGCCGTCTTGCCGCCAGCCGAGAATTTCTTGATGTTCGCCACGATGGTCTGGTAGTCGGCGTGGCCAAACGGGGTGTAAACCTCTTCGATGTCGCTGTCCTTCACGCCTTTGGAGTGCAGGAATGCGCGCAGAATCTTGTTGGTGGTGCGTGGGTAGACATAGTCGGTGCCCAGCAGGAAGAAGCGTTTGGCGCCGCCGCCGTCTTCGCTCATCACGTACTCGACCGCAGGGATTGCCTGCTGGTTAGGCGCTGCACCGGTGTAGAACACGTTAGGCGACATTTCTTCGCCTTCGTACTGGACCGGGTAGAACAACAGGCCATTGAGCTCTTCGAAGACAGGCAATACCGACTTGCGCGACACCGACGTCCAGCAGCCGAACACCACCGCCACCTTGTCCTGAGTCAGCAACTGACGACCCTTTTCCGCAAACAGAGGCCAGTTGGAGGCAGGGTCCACCACGACCGGCTCCAGCATCTTGCCGTTCACGCCACCTTTTGCGTTGATCTCATCGATGGTCATCAAGGCCATGTCTTTGAGCGAAGTTTCGGAGATCGCCATGGTCCCTGACAACGAATGCAGGATGCCCACCTTGATGGTTTCGGCGGCCTGGACGGTCCACGTCAGCCCCATGGCGGCTATGGATGCGGACAGGGTGAAGGCTTTGATCAGGCTGCGACGCTTCATTGGACTGGCTCCGTTGATCTGTTTTTTTTGGTTGGGCAGAACGACTCTCTGAAGCCTTCCAAGCAAAGGCTGTGCCCAGCCTGAAAGATCGCTTTAGAACGGGCCTTTGAGCACCATGGCGCCCGAGTGGTGCACTGATGTGGAGCCAGGAGGGGAGGTTGGTGCGCGACGACGTGCATTGTTGGTGCGCTGGGTGCGCAAAACAAGAAAAGCCGCCCGAACAGACGGTGTGAAAACCTGGGCGCTGGTCCTAAAAAGTCAGGTCTCTTCAGCGGATTACACGTTGTTTGACAGAGGTCCCGCCCCGCCTGTGACGCCGCGCCCTCGCGCAACAAACACCGGAAATCGTGGGGGCGGACTTGTCCGCGAATACTGTGCTTCAGTCGCAGTTCAGGGGGGCAGTGCTCCTCGCGTGATGGATGCCTCCACACGGGAACCGCCGCCACCCTGTTCACTGAATCTTTCTCGTACGTAATAGAGCGTTGCGTCGGTGGCAAGTGCAGACCTTCAACCACGTTTAGCGCTAGACGAAATCAATCGGCAGACGCTAATCGCAACAACATCTAAGTATTGTCAAAAGTGACAGGTTCTGTCCCGTATTACAGGCCGTAAGCTGAAGACTCAATGAGACGCTCGAAAACATTAAATTCGATCGTCTCTATAGTTTTTTCTTACAGGGAGTATTGGAAATGCCCACTCCAGCGGCCGCATCTACTGCCACCCCGAACACCGGGGTGATCAACTACAACGACATGGGATACGTGCTGACCACCGATCCCGACGACACACTGCCGGACATGGACGGTTTTGACCGCGTGTTCTGTGGTAGCCCGGAAAACGGCTGGACAAGTCCTTGCGAGATAAGGGCCGGGCGCGACCTTGCAGTGGGGGAAACGCTCACCGCCTGGCTGATACGTCAGAGCGACGGAAAAATAATGGAGCAGGTCAGTTTCACAGCCAGTGAAGAAAACTGCCACCAATCAAAATGGCCCAAAGCCTTCGCCCATGCATTTTATTGGGGGAACAGGCAAATGAAGGTGGGGAACTTTGATCGGAACAACGAATTTCGTGACGATGGCTCGGCGTTGCCATTTCGATTTTGGCACTTTAGCTGTCGAAACCGCGCATTTACAAACGCACCATTTTGTACCAATCAAGTTCAAGCACTGGCAATGACCGGGGACGATCTTGCAGAGGGCACGCGATTGTGTGTTCAAGTACGGGATATCAATACGCAAGCTTTATATGAAAATCATTTTTTCTCTGTAAAAGAAGGCCGTTCGACATTTCAGCAATGGGGAGAGGATCTCTGCGTAGCACTCAACAAGGGTAGCCAATTGTTGCGCGCCGGGGCGAAGTGTTCGCGGGACGGCAGCACTGTAACGCCATCGTCTACCGGCAATGCGCTATGGATCCCACAGGATTCGGATCTGTGCGTCACATTGACATTGTCGGACTGGGTGCGCTTGGGAATTGTAGATGGAACACAAAAACTGTCTCCTGATCAGACCATCGAGGCTCACGTGGTGGATGCGTTTTCGCCACGAGATATAGTACCCGTCTTAACATTCAACGCTAACACTTCGCCCAGTGTGAAGAATGGCAGTTGGTTGAGCGATTGGGCGTGCCAGTTGAAGAGCTCCGCTCTGGCTCCGTTTATGCGTTTGGGTGATTCTGCAATGCCGGGAAGCGATGTTATTCCTGCCAACGCTCAAACCGCTACGCTTTGGGGTACCGGCGACGCGTTGCGGGTATTCACCACCGAGCCGAGCATGGATAACTGGGTCTCAACGGCTGTTCCAATTGCAGCACTTTTTAAAACCAATCAGACCGAACTGGTAATAACAGTTCGGAGTCCAGGCAGCTCCGAACTTCTGTATGCCGCGCGATTTACCCCTGCACAAGACGGTTCCGCCCCGCAAAACAAGGCACAGTGGGTTATGGCGTTTTGCGCGTTTGTGGATGCCCAGCATTGGCCGTGCGTGAGCGTGGGTAAAAAGGATCCTCATTCTGGGCACTTGGCATGCACCGAGGCCGTCGCAAGCGAAGTAACGCTTATGGTGCCACGTGGCTCAGATTTCATAGTAGAGCTGGAGACCGTCAGTTGGACCGAGACACTATCAACTGAGGCTGATGTACCTGTATTCCTGATAGATGATCTCACTGAAAAAGTTATCCAGGCTTATCGCGACCTAGAAGACGCGGTAAATGATAACAAAAAGCTTGTGCGTGTAGACCCGGAGTATTCTGACATTATTCCAGGGAAGAAAGTTCAGTATTTGTGTGCTCTTCCATCGTTTTCGTTAACGACTGGCCTGCCCAATGAAAACAACAAAGAGTGGGTGTTTCGTTTGAGTGCAGAGGCAAGAGAACTGAACATCAAAATTATTGACTGCTCGCACAGGGGATGCAACGTCACATCAGAATCCGCTGTATGGTCCATAGACCCGAAGAATAAACCTGGGCTGAACTTTCATTTTCCAGAGAGCGTGCCTCCTGGAAAAACCATTGTAGTGGGTCATATCAGTCGCCTGTACGGTTCCGAATTTTGGCGGCTGCCCCGGGCTGTCGAGTGTATTTCTCCACCCTTATTAGAGCGCTATGTTGCCAGTAGCCCGCTGTGCGAGGATTACGGCAATACGTTTCGCTCGGAAGTATTCGATGTAAGTGGGCAAAGCGAAACGGGGGTCGACGCCCAGACGGGGCTGTTTCACGCCCATTATCCTGTGGCGACACTCCAAAGCCTGGAAGGAAATGGTCCGATTTGTGATCTGACCCTTCATTACTCGGCATTGCGAGGCAACGAAGCTGCACTCGGCGACGGTTGGGCGTTTCGTTTTTCCAGCCTGGAAATTCGCGACCGCACGCTGACCTTGGCCAACGGGGCACGCGTCGCTTTTACGGACGTAGACTGGGTTCAGCTCGGGCAAGGCCAATGTTTGAAAAAAGCAGCATGCTGGGTGACAAGTAACGAAGGCTATGGCGAGTTTATCCTGGATTACCCAAGCGGAAATCGCGAATATTTAAGTATACCGCAGGGAGATGGTTTGGAGCCCGATGAAGCACTGCGCCAAAAAATTATACAGCTGCTGCGACAAATTAAAGATAAAACAAAACGCCCACCCCCTGCGCCCAGCGGCTGGGACTGGTTGTTATTGGCAGCGTGTCCTCCCCTGTTCGCATTGGCCACGTATCTGGACTGGAACGAGGCGGTAAGCAAATGGCGAGAAAATGTCAAAGCGGTCGATGAGGCCATTGAGTACTGGAGCCGTCCCTTTACACAAATGCTCCCTACGAAGATTGTCTCTCCAGATGCTGGAGAGTTGAACCTGACATGGAATCGATTGCTAGGCCAGTTCAGGCTCGTTGGGGTCAACAGTGGCGATGCCAAATTATTCGCCGCGACCTACACCCATGAAAAAGTGATGATGGATGTCTGGCCTGGCACGACAGCTGCCTATCAGGTTGAGCTTAGATTGAAAGACTATCTGCTGGAGTCGATTCACCGGTATGAACCGGACCTCCCGAACCAGGCAGTCCAAGAGGTCAAGTGTCGGTATAGCGCAGATCCGACACTGGATCGTATTCTGACGTGTCTGGAGGAGGAGGACGGATCGCTTGAGATCGTCGAGTATCAAGCGAAAAGCATGCACTTCCCAAATGGTCAACCGGCATTGCCTCGCGTAACCCGGCATACCTTGATTCCGGGTGGACGGCAAAGGAATATAACGAGTTATCATGTTTACTCTGACAACAACTACTTGTCTGATTTTAGAAATCAATTTTACTCTGGCAACAACTACTTGTCTGACTTTAGCGATCCATTCTCACACGCTGGAAAATTGCTACGCGATCTCGGCTTTCTGAATCCGGAACTTAGTCGTTTTGATCTTGACAGTTTTCGATCAGACCGTGTCGGAGGAAGCCGGACAAGTGAATTGTTTGAGAGCATGTTCTACTGGGTCGGTTCCTCTAAGCATGATGGGCGGTCAAAAATCTTGACGGTTTTTGATTCGAGTCATCATAACATAGGAGAGGTTAGCCTTAATGATGATCAATGGGTCATAACGTATTCGGCCTATCAAGGTCTGGGCGATGATGGCGCAGCACCTGAAAATCCCGATCTTCCAAAAGCGATCCTGACGTTGTGGAATCCCGACGAATGGTCTTTATTAAAGCAGGCAGTCGAATTATACCGCAGTAGAGACATACCGGGATTTGCATTTATGGCGGCCTGCTTGCTTGAGGCATTCTCTCTTTTTAAAAAAACGATAGCGCGCCCCGATATTTGTGATCTTCTATGGTCGCGTCTTTATAGTGTGGGCCTGGATCGTGAAAAGCCAGGCTCACGTTTCTTGCTCGGCGCGGAGGAGCTGCAGGAGTATATGGCTTCTACGTGCATTACGACGTCTCAATGTTTTAAGTATAATAAAAATAATCAATTGGAAAAAAGTGTTGCGGCCGATGGTGCTATTACAGTTTATCGTTACTATCCTGTAGCAGGTGCGGCGTTTTCATCCTCGAAACTTAAAGGTGTAGCCGGCGGTATTGATTTACCTGATTTGTCTTGCCCTAAAGTACCTGACTACACGTCACCTCCTCTTTTGGCAGAGTTTCAATATCAGACATTCGGTTCGCAAGTGCATCCCCTGCAGCTCACTCTATATGGGTACAGGGAAAAACGGAGCGGGGCGCGAACTTCTCTGGTTGCATCCGATATTGTAAAGCTTGATGGGGTGATTCTCGAACCGGATACTTGGACTTTTGCGTTGGCTGACAGGCAGGAAGCAGCGCTGATTCGCCATGAGCGAGTGACTGAAAAAACGCGCAAACCCAAAACGCTGAATGACGGGTGTAAAGTGTTCGTGTGGTCAGCCAGTACGGAGCAAACGACGTACTACAAGAGTGATAATGTTAAACTGATCACCACCCTGAGTTGGGAAGATAATCCTCAGGTCAAGGGGTTTTTGCTTCGCACTGAGATGCAGACGGAAAAGGGAACAGAAATAGTATCCACCGAGATTCGTTCGCGTTACACCCGCCGTTGCGTGGTTCGCCGACAAGGCCGGGAGGAAGTCCGGTGGAGTTACGATCTTATGGGGCGTACGACCAGCGAAGAACGATTTGCCATTGCAACTGGCGCTAACCGGGCCAGCGACGATGCGGTTCCGTCTTCCGTGGAGCGGTCGGCCTACACTGCGGGGCCTCTTGGCGTGATGACAACGACCACACTCGCGACAGGCCAGGTGATCCGAACGTTATCGGATGGTCTCAAACGAGAGGTGCGTCGGGAATTGCAAGTGTTGAGCGGAAGTGACTCGCGGTGGTGCGTCCTGGATGAGGTCGAGTTTTTAGGGGATGAAACAGCCCTGAATCATGCCAGATATGACTACTACCCAGGCGGCCTGAGACGCACGCAGGAAACCGGTGAACGGCAAGCGCTGATTATCGAACCGACGGCGTGGACGCAGACTGCGTTTCTGAAAAGTGACCCAGGTAAGAGCCATACCGAACAAGTTGTCGGCGTCGGCACGCGTAAGGTGTTGACGCACGCACTTCAGGAAGAAATATTGCCTGACGGCAGTGTTACGAACATTCAGAACTACTCGAGTATGGACGGGCTGAAACGCCCTGAGATGACAAGACAATACGATCCTGCTGGTAACCTGGTGCGATTGCATCGGGGAGGAGATGATCGCTCGCTAACGTTAGACTACGATGACATTGGCCGAGTGACCAAGGTGCATACAGCTGACGGAAGCTCTATCCATCGTGAGTATTTTGGATTGAGTAATGAAGTTTCCCGGCTACGGGTGGACGGTATAGAACTTGCCGCGCAACACATTACCTCTCCGTCTGTCGTAGGTGATCGCACAGTGGGTGCGCGCAAATATTCTTATGGAAACAGGACGATGACTGCTCCAAGTGGTCAAGTATTCGGAACAGACACATCGGATGACGGGCGCGATACCTCGCTCACATTGGATGGCAAGCGACTCAGTACACTCAGCGTTAACGATGATAAGCGCAGCGCATCCGTTATGACTCATGAGGTTCAGAGTAAAGAGGGCTCGTTCTTGTTAGGCCCTCTGGGTAATATATTTTCTCGCCCCGAGTTTTGTGGAAACATTCGGTATGGTGTAAGTACTCCTCGAGGCGTTCGTGCCGGCTGGGAAACCTGCTCGTTATTCGGACGCAAACTGAGTGGGCGACGTCTGGACGGCAGTGTATGGCGAGTTTTTTCAGACAGCAAAGACCGGCCACTTCGCACCCGACATAATGCTGTGGAGATGCTATACAGCTATAATTCAAGAGGGCTGACACAAGCGCAATCCACAGTAGCGCCTGAAAATCATAGTCGCTTCACTGCCGAATATTTTTACGACGGCTTTGGTCAGGAAATCATACGACGCTACCAGGCCAATGGCCGACACATACTTCAAATTGATCAGTCCTGGTCTGACAGTGGCTTACTGGTGGGCAGCAGCTTATCACGAGATGGGGAGGTAGTCCGTTCTGAGGCATTTGCTCATGACAGTTGTGATCGATTGGCCAGCTATCGCTGCGATGCCCAAACTGAAAAAGACTATCCCGTCGATAGCCTGGGACGCCGAGTGAAAGAGCAGCTGTTCCAGTGGGATGGCCTGCAAAGATTACTTTCATGTAAGACATTGTTCATAGACGTTCCGGCTGAGCAACAAACGTATAGTTACGATGCGAATAATCCGACACGCTGTGTGGCGATCGAAACAGATTCGGGTTCAAACTCGAAACACTCTCTAAAATGGAATGCGGATGGTTTTCTGACAGAGGATTCAAGTGGAAACACTTTTGGCTACAGTCCTAACGGCCAGTTGCTTCACGTCAAGAATGCACAAGGCCAGTCGGTGGCGCGTTACATCTATGATGGTCACGGGCGTTTGGCTGCGCAACATGATGTCATTGCTGAGCGTACCTACGAGTTGTGCTATGACGGCGATACATTATGCGGAGAAATCTGGTTTGACCGGGACGGGAAAGTAATCCGTCAAACGTCTCTAAATACAGAGCAGTCGCAACAAATACTCGAACCCGGTAAATGCCCACAGGTTGGTTTTTTGCTTGATAGTCCGCACAGTGGAACCCTCAGCGTCTGGGGTGGGAGCGCCGAAACCAGTCAGCCGGTGAGCTGTTTCACACCCTTTGGTGAGAGCAGCAATGCGTTATCAGACTCCCTGAGTGGTTACAACAATCAACGGAAAGACCCTGTCACCGGCTTCTATCACTTGGGAAATGGTGCTCGCACGTATAATCCGATCCTTCGCTGCTTTCAGCAGCCTGATAACCTCAGCCCATTCGGCAAGGGGGGGATAAACGATTACAGCTATTGCTGTAATCCCGTGGACTATAGTGATCCAAGTGGGCACATCATGCTCAGTCGATGGGGTAAAGATCGGCTGATTAGCCAATTAGAGCAAAGCTTGCGTGACGCTCGCCCACAGCCAGTCGGGCGACGTTGGAGAGGGGTAGCACTGAGTACGGTATTTGCCGTAACCGGAGTTTTATTGTCAATTCCCACTGGCGGCGCATCCTTCGCTTTCTTCGCGGCGATGACGGTGCTATCAACGCTTTCGCTTGCTCTCGAAATCGCCGCTGTGGCGTTGGAGAACAGCAATCCAAAGCTTGCCAAAGCGCTGGGCATTGCTGGCTTGGTAGTGGGAGGCATATCGATCATTGGCAGTTTGACGAAGGTGGGCGAATACGTGGCGGCGGCTGGCAGGGGGTTACGCTGGATATCGACCACCGCAGGGAA
The DNA here is from genome assembly GCF_021147775.1 of Pseudomonas californiensis. Lineage (GTDB taxonomy): Bacteria > Pseudomonadota > Gammaproteobacteria > Pseudomonadales > Pseudomonadaceae > Aquipseudomonas > Aquipseudomonas californiensis. Next base: position 114,846 of record NZ_JAGTPK010000010.1, on the reverse strand, counting down.
GGTTGTGACACGGGTGCAGACCGGTGCTCGAGGCGCCCTGCGATTTTTCGACAACGCCAAGCGATTTGGGTTTAAGCATGCGTACAAGCTTGCTTCCAAAACCACAGGCCGAAAAGTAGGCGACATTGCGTGGTTATCGCCAACCGAGTTTGTCGAGTACCTGGGAAACGGAGAATTCCTGGCAGGTACTGGAAAGCGGGCAGCATTCGCGTGGCAGCATCCTGAGTTACGGAGCATGATGACATTTACTAGAGAGGTCTATTCGGCTGTCAAGCCACATGTGCTCCGAGGCATCGATACCCTGATATTCGCTTTCGACGCTCAGAATGCTTATGAAGGCAGTCGCGATATGTTATCGAATTACATTGGGGATTGGATTGGAGTATCAAATGCATTAGAAGACCCCAAGTTGGCGGTACCGGCGTCGGGATGGACAAGCCGATGGCATATGAAGGAGGACGGCATTGGTTCAGTTGGAAGAATGGCTGTCTGACATTAGGCCAGAATCTCTCGCAAATAAACGCCTTCACCCGCTTTGAGCCGCGAGGGTTGGACAGGGTCAACGCCTAGATTTCGCCCTTGGCGTTGTCCGGGTAGGCATCGCTTTTTCTCCTGCTGACTACATAAAAGGAAACGCCCCGACAAGTCGGGGCGTTTCAATTGCGTTTCACACAGTCCGCGAAGGCGGCTTTAAAAACATTTGTATCGAGCGAGGCCTGAACCGATCAGGTGAGGAATTCATCACAAAACCGCCCGCCGATTTCAGGCCTCGCCGCGTGCAATTTAAGCTGCTGCCGAGGATTTAGCAAAGCGGGAAAAAACTATTCGATCAAATAGCCATACCGCCACCAGCGAAACGCCTACCAGTGGGAACGCAACGGCGATACCGGACATGATCACAATCGCTGTTTTCCAGCGTGGCAAGTCGTGGCGCAACGGTGGTGCACCCAAGCCTCCCTGCGGGCGTCGTTTCCACCAGATCACCAGTCCGCTGACCGCGCTGAGCAGGATCATCAGGCAGGCGAGGAAGATCAGTAACTGATTGATCCAGCCGAAAAACTTCCCTTCATGCAGCATCACGCCCATCTCAGTGGCCCTTGAAACCAGGCTGTAATCCTGCCAGCCGACGTCGGCCAGTACCTTGCCGCTGTACTGGTCAATGTGCAGCGTTGCGTCGTTGCGCGGGTCGTCAGCAAACACCGACACCGTGAACACGCCTTCGGCAGTTTTCGGTGCGGTGATGCTGTAGCCCGGCTCGATCCCGCGCGCGCTGGCAATCTCGACCACCTGCTGCAGGGTGACTTTTGGCGCCGCAGGACCGGATGACATTCCGTGTTGATGCATGTGCTCGGCATGTTCGCCGGTAGACTGCGGCATGGGCGTGTTTTCAAGCGCCCACGGCACGGTCTGCGCGCTCGCGGTGTTCAGTTCACCTGCCAGTTGCGTGGATTTTGGCACGTCAGTCCACATGGCCGCGGGGAAGGTATTCCAGACCGCTGCGTACTGCTTGCCCCACATGCCAGTCCAGGTCATGCCGCTGAGCAGCATGAACAGCAGAATCAGCGATCCCCAGAAGCCCGTCACCGCATGCAGATCGCGCCACAGCACGCGTCCACGTTGGGTCAGACGTGGCCAGAGCACGCCGGCTGCACGGGTTCCACGCGGCCACCAGAGATACAGCCCGGAGATCACCAGCATGATGCCCCAGCCTGCGGCCAGCTCGATCAGACGGTCGCCGAGCGTGCCGATCATCAGTTCGCCGTGCAGCGCCCGGGCAATCGCCTGCAGGTTTTTCGTAGCGTCCTGACTGCCCAGAATCGTGCCGCGATAGGGGTCGACGAATACATTCAGCTCGTTACCTTGATCACGAATGACAAACTGCGCGCTGCCTTCGGTACTCACCGGAGGGAAGTATTTGCTGATCGCGGCGTGAGGGTAGGTGCTCAGCACCCGCTGTTTAAGCTCATCAGCACTGATCTGATGGTGCGTCGGCGTCACGTTCAGCAAGTCGCCGTACATCAGGTTGTCCAGCTGCGGCTTGAACAGGTAAATGATCCCGGTGAGCGACAGCAGAATCATGAACGGCGCAACGAACAGACCGGCATAGAAGTGCCATCGCCAGGCAAGGTTGTAAAAAGAAACGGTGGGTTTTGACACGGTTGACGCTCCCGAATAGGGACAACACAGCACAACCCGCCTGCAGATCTGAGCTGCAGGAGGTCGTGGAATCTTTGAATTCACACTGTCTGGAGCGTTGGTGGTGCCCTACTTCGGGCATTGGGGAACACTGATCGTTGCGCATGTCCCTGCTGGAGAGCGGCAGCGAAGAAGTCTGCCGGTCGTGGCGGCGTGGCGGCGACCAGCACCAGCACTCGGGACAGTGCCGGGCAACTGAACAACAGCGTGCAGTAACCGCATTTGGCCCACAGCGCATGGTCGCTCATGCCTGCATCGGCAGGCTTGGTGGCGGCATTGTCAGCATGATGGGCGTGGCTTTCAGCCGGCATGTCCATCGAGCCGGGCATCGAGCCAGGCATCGGGTGAGACATCGAGCCTGGCATCGGCATGCTGGCGTGCTGATCCATCGGCATCGACTGGGAAACCAGTGGGCCGATAAAGATCATCAACATGGCGAACAGGCTCAGCCAGGCGCCTCGTGTGCTACGAGGGCTGACGGAAGACGATTCGCGACGCGGGCTGCTCAAGGTTGGTTGCTACTCAGTGCGCGTGTTGAGGTTCGGGGGCCTGTTTTACGACCACAACCTGAACCTCGACATCCCCGGCTTTTTCAAAATGCAGGACGAGTGGAAAGCGCTCGCCAGCGATCAGCTTCGAGCGGTCTTTCAGATCGAGCAGCATGACGTGCCAGGCCATGGGCGCGAAGCTCACCGTGGCACCGGCTGGAACGTCAACGGCCGCTACGTGCTGCATTTTCATCAAACCGTCAGCCTGAACATGCTCGTGCAGCTGCGCCTGACCGGCAATCGGGGTATCCACGCCGAGCAGACGGTCTGCGCTGTCGCCCTTGTTCTCGATGGTGAAATACGCCGCGACCGTCGGCGCGTTGGGCGGCAATGCCATGGACCAGGGATGACCGATCAGCAACGGGCCTGCGGTGTATTGATGGGCATGGGCGAAACAGGCAGGCAGCAGTAACGCGGCCAGCACGAGGGCTTTTTTCAGCATTGGGGTATCTCCGGTCAAACCAGTCAGGTGCGTTGCAACGCGAGGACAGCGGATCAGACCGGTGGAGAGGCTCGAGGATTGGCGCTCGGCCATTGCGGACGTGGTGGCGTGTGAATCAGGAAAATGGCAGGCGGAAAGGGTTCTTCCTCCAGGCGAGCAACCAAACCATGGGTGAAGCCAGACGGGATAACCACAAGCACCGAGCCCGAACAGCAAGGGCAGTGCTGCATCGCCGAATGGCGCGGTTGCTCGGGAATACTGTGCGGCGCCTCGCCCAGGGAAACCGCCACCAGACGCGTCCCGCCACCGCTACAGAACGTGCTCCACAGCGCCTGCTCACCCGAAGCCTGAGGCGTATTCGGTGACAGAGGGATGGCCAACAGGCTGAACAGCACTGCAAAGCAGGCAATCCAGACCGATGTCGTCCGGCGTGGGGACATGACAGTTTCCGTTCTTGTTAGCGATAAACCCTGTCATTTAGCCTGAATCCAGAGAATAAGTAAAAAGGCCAGGCTGTGGTCGGGTGTCGCGTGCGCTATGCGTCATGCCATAGGCCAACGCAATGTCATTCAGTGCTGCGTGCATCAGATCATCATGGGCAGGTCGCCTTCGCCATCAAGCGCAAGGCCGCCCGGTGCTGTCCCGTGAAAGCATGGCTATTGTCTCTTTGCTCGCGAACAGGCGGCCTCGACGTTACTGCGCTAACGCACTCAGCACTTCTTCGACGCTCCACAGTACCCGGTCGACGGCTGGAAGTTCGGGGCGCTTGAGGATCAGGACGGGCATGCCGCGTTCGCGGGCTACGTCCAGTTTGGGTTCGGTGGAGCTGCTGCCGCTGTTTTTGCTGATCAAGACGTCGATATTGCGTTGTTCGAAGAGGCGACGTTCGTCTTCCAGCAGGAAAGGACCACGCGCACCGATCACGTCGCAGCGCTCGTTGCCAGGGTAGGGATCAAGTGCGCGCAGGGTCCAGAACTGGTGCGCCGGGATCTCGTCGAGGTGCTGCAGTGGCTCACGGCCGAGGGTAAACAGTGGGCGTTCGAAGGGAGCCAGTGCTGCCACCAGCTCTGACCAGTCGGCCACTTCGCGCCAGTCATCCTCGGGGCCAGCCTGCCAGGCGGTACGGCGCAATGCCCAGCATGGAATGTCTGCCAGCTGCGCTGCGAGTGCAGCATTGCGACTGATTTGAGCGGCATAGGGATGGGTGGCATCCAGCAGCAGATCAACCCGCTGCTCGCGGATGAATTGCGCCATGCCCTCAGCGCCGCCATAGCCACCGACCTTCAAGTCACACGCGAGGTCGGTGGGCACCCGGCCCACGCCTGCGAGGCTGTAGATGTGCTCTGGTCCAAGCGTCCGGGCGATGGCCAGCGCTTCGGTAATACCACCCAATAACAGAATCCGCTTCATGATTGCCCCTCGGCCTGTTCAACGCCTGCGCGTCCGACGATACCGCCCTGGCGGTCAATGGCGAACACTTCTACCTGAACCTGGCCAGGCACCACGCTGCGGGCAAAATCCAGCGCGTGCTGACAGACCGCATCGCCCAGCGCGATCCCCGCTGCGGCGCTCATGGCCAGGGCCTGCTGACTGGTGTTGGCGTCGCGAATCTGTTGTTGCAAGTGCTCGTTCGCGCCGACGTCTGCAGCCCAGGTCGCCAGTTGTGGCAGGTCGATGCTGGAGTGACGGCTATGCAGATCCATATGGCCGGCAGCCAGTTTACTGATCTTGCCGAAGCCGCCGCACAGGCTCAACTTGTCCACCGGCACCTTGCGCAGATGCTTGAGCACAGCACCGACGAAATCGCCCATTTCGATCAGGGCGATGTCTGGAATGTTGTACACGCGGCGCATGGTGTCTTCGCTGGCGTTGCCGGTGCAGGCGGCGATGTGCAGATAGCCGTTGGTGGTGGCGACATCAATGCCTTGATGAATCGAAGCGATGTAGGCGGCGCAGGAAAACGGCCGGACAATGCCGCTGGTGCCCAGAATCGACAGGCCGCCAAGAATGCCCAATCGCGGGTTCATGGTTTTCAGGGCCAGGGCTTCGCCGCCTTCAACGCCAATCGTTACCTCGAAGCCACCGCGGTGCGCCATCTCCACCGCCAACTGCATCAGGTGCTCGGTCATCATGCGCCGAGGCACCGGGTTGATGGCCGGCTCACCGACGTCCAGTACCAGACCCGGGCGGGTCACGGTGCCAACGCCCGCTCCCGCCACGAAGCTTACGCCTGGCACAGCTCGCAGCCGGACCCGGGCATATACCAGCGCGCCATGTGTCACGTCAGGATCGTCACCGGCATCCTTGAGCGTGCCTGCTTCGGCGAAGTTATCCACAAGGCGGCAGAATTCCAGGCGCATCTGCACCTGTTTGCCTTTGGGCAAGACAATCTCGACCGCGTCGCAGGCCTGCCCGCCGAGCAGCAGCCGCGCCGCCGCCAGGCTGGTTGCAGTCGCGCAACTGCCCGTGGTCAGGCCGCTGCGCAGAGGGGCGGGCTGTTCTGCGGTTTCCTCACGCATCAGGGTTTGACCACTTCCAGCAACGTGATCGGCAGCGCCTGACGCCAGGTATCAAATTCGCCCAACGGCTTCGCGTGCGCGACGTGGATGCGGGTCAGCTCACCGCCATGCTTTTCACGCCAGTTCATGAGCGCCGTTTCGCTTTGCAGGGTCACGGCGTTGGCGACCAGACGGCCGCCGGAGCGCAACTGCTCCCAGCAGGTTTCCAGCACGCCAACACGCGTCACGCCGCCGCCGATGAAAATCGCGTCGGGGCGTTCCAGGCCGTTGAGGGCTTGTGGCGCATGGCCGCGTACCAGTTGCAGGCCTGGCACGCCGAGGGCGTCGCGATTGAATTCGATCAGTTGCTGGCGGCCTTCGTCTGCTTCGATGGCCATGGCACGGCAGGTCGGGTGGGCGCGCATCCATTCAATGCCGATGGAGCCACAGCCCGCGCCGACATCCCACAGCAGCTCACCGGGCACCGGGGCAAGGCGGGCGAGGGTGATGGCGCGTACGTCGCGCTTGGTGATCTGGCCGTCATGCTCGAAGGCGTTGTCTGGCAGGCCCGCAAGAGGGCTCAGGCGCAGGGCTGTCGCGTCGGTACGACAGTCGATTGCGACCAGATTAAGTGCTGCAATGTCAGGATTGCCCCATTCGCTGGCCAATCCGTCGACGCGTCTTTCAGACTCGCCGCCCAAGTGCTCCATCACGGTCATCTGGCTGGGACCGTAGCCCCGCTCACGCAGCAGACCTGCGATGATCGCCGGGCTGCTGCCATCGTTGCTCAGCACCAGCAGACGCATGCCATGGTGGAAATGGGCGTTCAGTGCTGCGACTGGCCGGGCGACCACCGATAGCGTGACCACATCCTGCAAAGGCCAGCCCAACCGTGCGGCAGCCAACGAATAGGAAGAGGGTGCTGGCAGAACGCGCATTTCTTCAATGGCGACGACCTTTGCCAGGCTGGCACCCACGCCAAACAGCATCGGGTCGCCGCTGGCAAGTACGCATACCTCGGCGCCACGCTGTTCCAGCACCGGGCTCAGAGAAAACGGACTCGGCCATGCTCGGCGCTCCGCACGAATGCAGGGCGGCAGCAACGCCAGTTGACGTGGGCCGCCAAACACCTGATCGGCCTGCAACAGAGCGTGCCGGGCGTTCCTGCCCAGGCCTTTGTAACCGTCCTCTCCGATTCCCACGACTGTCAGCCACGGTGACATGTACACACCTCAATCCGAACTTCCGACAGAGCGCCTTTTCATGCCTGCGGACAAAGCAGGCATAATACCGCGCCCAACGGGGTACAAGTGCTCTAATCCACGTCCAGTTCCAGCCAGTTCATACCGGGTGATCCATTGAACGAGCAGAAGTACGCTCGCACAGCCTCCGCAACGCTACGCCCCTCGGCCTGTCCGGGGTTGCTGCGTATCGTCCCGGCGCTGGACGGTGGCATCTGCCGGATCAAACTGGCAGGTGGTGTGATCCGTGCCGACCAGGCGGTGGTGGTAGCACAGGCCGCTCAGGCGTTTGGCGGCGGCGTGATCGAGGCCACCAACCGCTCCAACCTGCAGATTCGCGGGATCGGGGCCGATCACGATGGCTTGATCGAAACTGTGATGGCGGCAGGTCTCGGGCCATCCAGTCCCGACAGTGACGATGTTCGCAACCTGATGCTCAGCCCGACGGCCGGGCTCGATCCACAGATGCTGTTCGATGCCCGCCCGCTGGCTGCGCAGATCCTCGAAGCACTGGAGACCCATCCGCGCTTTCACGAGCTGTCACCCAAATTCGCGTTGTCGCTGGATGCGGGCGAAGCACTGGTCATGCTGGACCATCCACATGACGTATGGCTTTCAGCGCTGGTACACGATGGCGAAGTGCTGCTCGGTTTCGGGCTGGCAGGTTGCCCCGCACATGATCGTCCGTTGGCCGCAGTGCCACTGACCGAGGGCCGGGCGCTGGTGGTCGCCTTGTTGGAGCTGTTTGTTGATCTGGCCCGGCCTGAGCAAACCCGCATGCGCCATCTGCTGGCCGAAGTCCCGGTAGAGGATATCCTCCGCCAGCTTTCAACGCGTTTACAGACGGAGTTGCGTGTAGATCCTGCGATCACCTGCTGGCAGCGCCCAGCGATTCAGCAAAACCGGCACATCGGTATTTATCCACAGGCTCAGTCGGGTCTGGTGGCGGTGGGTGCCGCTGTGCCGCTGGGGCGTCTGAATACCCAGCTGCTTTCAGCGGTGGCGCAACTGGCGCTTGATCAGGGCGACGGCACCTTGCGCCTGACCCCCTGGCAAAGCCTGTTGCTGCCCAACGTGCCGGCCGAGCGGGCTGCGGGCGTGATGGTGGCGTTGCAGGCGGCTGGCCTGATCGGTTCGGTCGATCAACCGCTGGCGCAGATCGTAGCGTGCACAGGCTCTGCCGGGTGTGCCAAAGGGCTGGCCGACACCAAGGGCGATGCCCGACAACTGGCTACGTTGTTGCATGACAGCCAGGCGGTGCATCTGACCGGGTGCAATCGCTCGTGCGCGGCCGCTCATGTCGCGCCGGTGACCCTGCTGGCCGTCTCGCCTGGCCGATATGACCTTTATTATCGCGACGCAGCCCAGAGTGGTTTTGGTGAGCTGCGCGCGCGTGACCTTACTATTGAAGCAGTCGGTGCGCAGTTGAACGCCGACTCACGGAGCAACACTGCATGATTGACTACATCCGCGATGGTCAGGAGATATATCGCAACTCCTTCTCGATCATTCGCGCCGAAGCGCGTCTGGACACGATCCCTGCCGACCTGGAAAAACTCGCCGTGCGCGTGATCCATGCCTGCGGAATGGTCGAGGTCATTGAAGACCTGCGCTTCTCGCCGGGTGCCGGTACGGCCGGGCGCAACGCTCTGGCTGCCGGTGCGCCGATCCTGTGCGATGCGCGCATGGTGTCTGAAGGTATTACGCGCACCCGGCTGCCCGCCAATAACCCGATCATCTGCACGCTGCATGACGAAGGTGTGCGGGAGATGGCGCTGGAGCTGGGCAACACCCGCTCTGCCGTGGCTCTCGAATTGTGGCGGCCGCATCTCGAAGGCAGCGTGGTGGTGATCGGTAATGCGCCGACGGCGCTGTTCTATCTGCTGGAAATGCTCGATGCGGGCGCGCCAAAACCGGCACTGATTCTCGGCTTCCCGGTCGGTTTCGTGGGCGCCGCCGAATCCAAGGCGATGCTTGCTGCCGACAGCCGAGGCGTGCCGTTCGTGATCATGCAGGGCCGTCGTGGCGGCAGCGCCATGGCGGTCGCTGCCGTCAATGCACTGGCCACGGAGATCGAATGATGCAGGCACGCGGTCGATTGATTGGCCTGGGTGTCGGCCCCGGCGACCCGGAGCTGATCACTGTCAAAGCCTTGCGCCTGCTGCGTGAATCGCCGGTGGTGGCGTACTTCGTGGCCAAGGGCAAAAAGGGCAACGCCTTCGGGATTATCGAAGCGCACTTGCAGGATGTTCAGACCCTGATGCCGCTGGTTTACCCGGTGACCACCGAAGCACTGCCGGCGCCGCTGTCTTACGAAAAGGTCATCAGCGACTTTTACGACGAATCCAGCCTGCAAGTGGCAGCGCATCTGGATGCAGGCCGCGACGTGGCCGTGATCTGTGAAGGCGACCCGTTCTTTTACGGTTCTTACATGTACCTGCACGACCGTCTGGCCGAGCGTTACGAAGCCGAGGTCATCCCTGGTGTGTGTTCGATGCTCGGTGGCGCGTCGGTGCTCGGCGCACCGTTGGTGTACCGCAATCAGAGCCTGTCAGTGTTGTCCGGTGTGTTGTCCCATGAGGACCTGAAACGCAAGCTGGCGGATGCCGACGCCGCCGTGATCATGAAACTGGGCCGTAACTTCCACAAGGTCCGCGAAGTGCTGACAGAGTTGGGCATGGCTGAGCGTGCGCTTTATGTCGAGCGAGCCACCATGGCCAATCAGAAAATCGTGCCGCTGGATCAGGTCGACCCGATGTCGTCACCGTATTTTTCGCTGATTATTGTCCCTGGCGACAGGTGGCAAGGCTGATGACCGATCACACTCCGGCCATTGTCATTCTGGGCAACGGCAGCTTTGCCACGGCGCGGCGGATTCAGCAGCTGTATCCCGACGCGTTGATCCATGGGCTGGCTGATCGTGTACAGGGCGCTGACAGCACCTACCGCGAGTTTGGCGCCACCCTGCGTCAGCTGTACCAACAGAACACGCCAATCATTGCCTTGTGTGCCGCGGGCATCGTGATTCGCACGCTGGCCCCGCTGCTGCTGGAAAAAGGCGCAGAGCCGCCCGTGCTGGCGGTGGCCGAAGACGGTAGCGCGGTAGTGCCATTGCTGGGCGGCCTGGGCGGTGTAAATGTCATGGCACGGGCTCTTGCGAGCGGCCTTGGCGTTGCTCCTGCGATCACCACCAGTGGCGAATTGCGCTTTGGCACCTGCCTGCTGAATCCTCCAGGCGGCTATGCATTGGGCGATCTCGAACTGGGCAAGCGCTTCGTTTCCGACCTGCTGTCTGGCGAGCCAGTTCGTATCGAAGGTGAAGCGCCGTGGCTGGCCGCTGCGCAATTGCCTGAAGACCCGCACGCTGAGCGGGCGATTCATGTGGACTGTGCCTTGCGTGAGCCGTCGCTCAACGAGTTGCAGATCTACCCACGCTGCGTGCTGGTGGCGGTGACGACAATCAGCGCCGGGCTGGCCGACCAGGTCCGCTCTGCCTTGCGCGATGCACGTATCGCCGAGCAATCGCTGGCCTGCCTGCTGGCGCCTGACACGCACATGGCCAACGCACAATTGCATCATGCCGCCGCTGAGCTGGGTATCACGCTGCGTTTCGCACTTGCCGGGTCGGCAAGTGACATGGCCATGGGCGCAGTGCCTCAATTGCTGCCCCCGGTTGCACTGAGCAGCGACATGGCGATCGCCATCGCTGCACAGCCTCTGGATGTGCAACAGATCGGCCGTGGCCGGGGTCGGCTTGCGGTGATCGGCCTCGGCCCCGGCGCAGCTGATCTGATGGTGCCTGCGGTCAAGGCAGAACTCGCGCGCGCCAATGATGTGCTCGGCTATGAAACCTATGTCCGTATGGCTGGGCCGTTTCGTGCTGATCAGGTGCTGCATTGCACCGACAATCGTGAAGAAATGATGCGCGCGCGGCACGCCTTCGACCTCGCTGCGCAAGGGCGCTCGGTGGTCGTGGTCTCGTCTGGCGATCCCGGTGTTTTCGCCATGGCGTCGGCGGTGCTTGAGGCGTTGCATGAGTCCGCTGACCCTGAGTGGCACCGCGTCGAGCTGGAAATCCTGCCCGGTGTCTCTGCCTCGCTGGCCACCGCCGCCCAGGCCGGGGCGCCGCTGGGCCACGACTTCTGCGTTCTGTCGCTGTCGGACAACCTCAAACCGTGGGACATCATCGAAAAACGCCTGGACCTTGCCTGTCAGGCGGATCTTGCGCTGGCGTTCTATAACCCCATTTCCCGCTCAAGGCCGTGGCAACTGGGGCGGGCACTGGAAATCGTGCGCCAGCATCGAAATCCGCAAACCCCGGTCACACTTGGGCGCGATATTGGTCGTCCGGGGCAAACGCTGCGTGTCATCACCTTGGGTGAGCTGACCCCGGACCAAGTGGATATGCGCACCATGGTGCTGATCGGCTCGTCCCTTACCTGTGTGTTCCCTCGCAACGAGGGCGGTAATTGGGTGTACACGCCACGCTGGTACGGTGAAAAACCAGCCAAGTGACGCTGGCAGTGTCGGCATTTCCTCAATGACATGTGGGGAAATGCCGAAAACCAGTCGCCCTACGGCAACCTGAGGCTAGTCAATCGCCGGACGTGGTGAGCGAATTGGCACCTGCCTTTCTATGCCGCCCGTAGCTGAATTCCTCAGCTAATCCAGGAATGTTCTTTGCTGCCCTGTTCCAAGGGCTGAAATCGTCTGGATGAAATGTGCATGTTTTACGTTGTTGGCGTTTTGCGACTGCTCAAACACTCGCATGTCCTGAAAAGTGGCTGAACATTCGTTTCGATTAATTCACTAATCTCGCCTCTGTCCACCAGGACGCTTGAATGAATGGATTAATGAAATTAAAGGGAAGTAACGATCATGGATAACAGTTCACAACGTGGCTACATTGCCGCCTGCACCCTGGCCGATGGCTCGCGTTCGTTGGTCGAGCAACTGATGCCGCAGACCACCCCGATGGCTTTCATGGCACCGCTGCCTGAGATGTCGACAGTGGTTGACGGCATTGAGAGCGTTGAGGAAGCCGAAGGTGCCATAGTCGGGGGCAGCGTTGTTGCCTTTGCCGAGGGCGTGTCGCGTCAGAACAAGGAAGACGTCAAGGATTCCCTGTTGCTTGCCACGCTGACCGCCAACAAGGCATTCAACCCTGAAACGCAGGGCGACCAGTGGTACGGCAAATTCAATGAAACACTGGCAGTCATGGGCTGGCTGTCCAGCCACTGGCGTTACGCACGCTATCGTGCCACTCAACAGCGATTCAGCATGGATGAAGTCGGCCTTGAGATTCTGGGCTCCGCCATCGCCGCTGCGGCCCTGCCAGGTCCTGCCTCGTTGGCAATGCTGAAAGTCGCCAAGGATGCCGTGACGGCACTGAGCGCCAAAAAAGAGCCGCTGCGGCTGTTTGAAAAGCACTCCAAAACGCACCGGGGTGGCAGCTTTCGTATTGCGTCCTGCGCGGAGTCGTCGGATGGGACTGTGACACTGGCGATGGCCGGGGTCAGCTTCCAGGCAGACAGTGAGGTCACCAACGTATTGTTCTGGGAATGGCAGGACAGCCAGGTGGAAACGTATCTCGGTGAAAACAGCCTGGTGTTCAACACCCGTGTTTATAACGGTGTACGGGATACCGTTCAGAGCAAGCTGGATGCCAACGCCAAAAGTGCAATCGAAGCGTTTGATATCTGACACACGCATTCACGGAGGCGCCTGGCGTCTCCGTTCTCTGGATGAAAAGGAAGCTGTCCATGGAACAGGTTTTCAACGGTGCCGTCGTCAATGCGGGCTGTCTGCTGTTTTTTCCGGAACAACAGAAAGTTGATCAGCAAAACGATGTTCTGGATTCGCTGCTGTATGTGCAGTTGGCCGCAGTGAAAAAGCACAGGAAGTTCGCCGAATTTCACAAATGGAATGAAACCTGGCTTGCTGCAGCACTGCGCTTTGGCTGGGTCATGAAGGCAACTGAGCATGTCAGTGAATCCTTGCCCGCTGATGAGACAGATACCGTCTGGGGTTGGGCCAACAGAGCACTGGCAGGGTTGGTCCCGAATGACGCTATCGATCATGCTGAGCGGCGCGTACGCAAAGCCTGGGCTCAAACTCCCGGGCAAGAGGCAGTTCGCCTGCTCAACAGTCAGGTGCTGGCGGTGAGTGCTGCCGTGCACGATCCGCTTGAAGTCGGTAGTGAATCCAGGCAGGGCAAGGTTACTGTGGCGCTGCAAATAGGCTATGTCGGTGCCCACCGCAACCTTGGTCTGGCTCAGCTTTACTTCACTACGCGCCAGTCGTTGACCTCCGGCTTCCTGTTCGAAACCCTGGCCCCGGACGAGGTGTGTGGCAATATCGAATTGACCTGCTATTCGATGAGGTTGATGGATCAGGTCTATGCGCAGTTTCGCGAAGCCTTCGATGTAAGTCTGTCGGCCAGACGTGCCGTCTTGTTGAAGCGCTTCGAGGGGGTTGCCGATGTCCAGTCCTGAGCGAAGTATTCTGTCGGGCACCAGCCTCGTATCGTTCGGCCATGGTATATCGCCAGACCTTGGACAGGATATTCTGGACTGCCTGCTGTATGCCCAGTTGAAAGCCGATGAGCAACACACCTCAAAGCGCTCATGGCGTCCCTGGTTCTATGAGTACCAGATGTCGATAAGCGCCAGCGGCGCTCGACCTCATGAGCGGCTGGACGACGACCGGCTGGAGATCCAGAGCCTGCGCGATCTCGACAGATTGCCGTTGCGCTCCAGCCTGTATTCGCCCGAGCTGCGTGACCTGTTCCGGGCATCGCTCGAGGCACTCGTCGCGAGTGATCACGCCCAGACCTTTTTCAATTCATGGTTCACTTCTGGTCGTTCGGAGAGCTTCCAGGTGGTGCCGTGCACTCGACACAACGACGACCAAGTCACGCTCATGATGTGTGGCCTGCAGTTGACCACTTCAGCACTTCGGCCAGCTTTTCTCTTTTGGCAGGCGCTGTCGGGTCAAATGATAGTTGATGTTGCGGGTGGTGCTTTCCGGTTCAGTCGCAGGGCTTTCGATCCTTTTCGTGACGCTGTGGGCGAGGCGCTGTCGCGCCATGCGCTGAAGCGTGTCATTGAGCTGTAGCCTCGCGGTTTGGCAAGGAGGGCGACACGATGTATTCAGGGACGAGTAACGCAGTTTATCTGGGCGATGTACCCAGTATGGCGGCTTTCCTGCCGGGGCTTTCTGATGAGGAGCGGTCTGATGTTCAGGACGTTCTGCTCGATGCGCAGCTTTTTGCGGACCGGCAGTTCGGCTTTCAGGAGCAATGGAGCAGCTGGATGCACTATTACCGCAACAGACTCGGCGCTCGTGGGCTGCAAACAGCCGGTCTGGTATTAGGGGATTCGCTGGTTGTAAGCAGTGTGCAGGATCTTATGACGGCAGCGTTCAGGGTATCGGGACTGCCCGGTCATGATGATCTGGCGGAGATGGTGAAGCGATCGTTCGCCGCGATGGGTATTTTTCAAGCCGCAGAAGCCTACTTTCTAGGAGGTTTCGATCAAGGACATCTGGGCAGTTTTCAGGTGGTGCCATGCAAGCGACATGGTCCCGATGAAATACTGATCCTGCTGTGCAGCCTGCATGTGAGTACTGACACGTATTCTGCTGGAACCCGGCGGCTGTTGTTTCACTTCAAAGGAGGCAGCTACGTCTTCAGCAGGAAGATTTATCAGGCACACCGCGATGAGGTAGTACGTTATCTGGGTGGCAGAGCGCAGGGTCTGATACGTGCGATCACTGTTTGAACGAACGTGATGGGTGTTGTGCGGGCTAAAATACTCTTGTCACGTTAAGACGCTTTGCGAACATTAAGGCAAGTGTGCAATGAGCGACACGGCTCAGAATCTTGTGGATCTGAAAGTCCGGGATTACAGGTCATGGTTGGTAAAGAGTTTGATGTTGAAGTTGAACATGTTTGAGTCTAGGTTTGGCTGGCGGTTACATGAGTTGCCGCCGTTCTGAAATATAATGCAAGGATTGCAGAAAATGACAACCAGTGAAATTATTACGTTACCGACAACCGAGCAAAGCGACCAGTTTTTTCAGGGCCTTCCTGTGCTGGCCCCACGACCTCGTCATGCGATGTTCGTGTCGATAGACGCTGTTGATGATGTTGTTCAGGGTGTCGACGATGACATCGCCAAGGTGAGTAAAGACGCGCCAGCGATCATCGCATTTGCCGATGGTGTCAGCGAGAAGAATCGCGAAGCAGTCATGCTGGGCGTAGAGTTTGCCGAAGTGGTTGCGCGCAGCAAGGCAAGTGTCGAAGAGCAGCCCATTGAATTTCTGAAACACTATTCGGCAGCTATGCTGCAAGCGGGCTGGCTGGGCACCGGCGGGCATGAGTATGGTGAATACACAACGAGCGATAAATCGCTGACGATGGACTCCATCGTTATTGATCTGATCAGCTCGATCGCAGGGCCAAACGCGGCAGCCGTTATCGCGCTCATGAGCTCAGTGCTGGACAAACTGCAACAGAACGAGCCGCTGATGAAGCTGTTCGAAAGCCAGAGCAAGCGCGGTCTGAATACGATCTTCAGAGTCATGCCATGTATTGAATCGGGTTCGGGTATACCGGTTACTTATTTGCTTTCCATGCACTGCGTCTACAGAAGTGACTCGGGCGGAGCCCTGTTCTGGAAGTGGAAGTTTTCCGAGCTGAGTATCAAACGTATGGCAAAAGGCGTCGAGTTCAATTCCGCGACGCTTGAGCGTAACAGGGCGCGAATTATCAACTACCTTGAAGGCGAGGCGGATGATTTCTTCAATGGACTGAAGTAATCAGTCTGGAGGGGCGGCATCAGCCGCCTCTCTGTCATTATTGTATTCGGGGAACGCAATGGATTGCATGAATGATACTTTTCTTGTCGCCGGAAAACTGGTTTGCGCGTTGGGCCCAACACCCGTTGGCCAGTGTAATGAGTTACTTGACTCGCTGTTTTTCGCACAACGGGTTGCTGACGGAAAAGCCAACAGGTTCTGTGAAAATGAGCAATGGCTGACGGAGCATGACAAGGCTTTGGTCGTGGCAAAATGGATGCTTGTGGAAGCCCGCCATGAAAGTTTCAGCCTGGAGGACGAGCCCAGCGTTACGATTGCGTCCCTCATTGAGGATGCACTGCCGGGTCATTTGCCTGATGCGCTGGGCGTCCGGTTGAAAGAAGGCATGGCGTGCATGGCTCGGCTGCCGAAAGACGGCGCTGAATACACACTCTTTCACCGCTCGGTGCTTGAAAAATTACCGCTCAAAGCCCCGGAAGGCGACGCAGCCGAAGATCCAGGCGCTGTCTACAAGGTTGTGCTTCAAATAGGGGTTCTGCAGCAAGAGACCGCTCTTTTTTCGGTGTTTCTTGCTTTCAGCACCACTACAGTTCTCGCTGAAGATCTCTTTGGGCAACCACTTTTTGCAAAAGACCTGCTGGGCCCTGTCCGGGTGCGCTTTGAGCGTCGGGAATGGAGATTTGCGGAATATTCGACAGTGCGGGACAGGGTCGAAAAATTTATAGCCGATAAAAAAGAAGGGCTGATTCTGCCGATTCCATGCGAAGAGCAGTCAGTGCCGTCTGGACAGCGCTGACAGCTCGCAGTCCAAAGAATGCCCGCTCGGTTCTGCAAAAAAACGCGGCTTACAGGATTACTGCACCAGATAGCCTCTTACACCGGTAAAGATGATCTGCGCCGCCAGCGCACACACGAACAGCCCCATCAGGCGGCTGACAATCTGCAGCCCCTGGTCACCCAAAATGCGCTCGATGCGGCTGGCGAGGAAGAGCACCACGCCCACGGTAAAACTGGCCAGCGCGATGCTCAGAATGGCGGTCAGTTTGTCATCCCAGTGCGGCTGGCTGACGCCCATGACCAGCAGGGCGCCGATAGTGCCCGGGCCAACGGTCAACGGGATAGTAAGGGGCACGATCGTGACGTCCTGCTGGACGTTATCGGTCTGAACGGCTGATTTGCCTTGCGCCATACCCAGTGCCGAAATGAACAGCACGCTGCCTGCACCAATCCTGAATGCGTCGACCGTGATACCGAACACGTCGAATATCACCCGTCCGAACAGATAAAGCAGCACGCTGGACACCAGTGTTGCGAGTGCGACTTTCCAGGCCAGCCGACGCTGCTCTTTGCGTGAGTGGCCGCGGGTCAGGCTGATGAAACAGGACAGAACGAAGAACGGGCTGTAAAGCACCAGCATCTTCAGATAAACGCTGAACAGCACATGGAGCATGGTTTGAGCTCGTGACGGCAGGTGGATGGCGTGAGAAGTCTATCAGGCAGAGGTCTCTCTGAGTCCGAGACGATCAGTTTCGCTGATACATGTCGCCGTCGGAGGTCAGCCCACGTACCTTTTCGCGTTGCGCCACCCAATGCTCGACCAGCTCTCGCAACTGAGAAAGCTCGATAGGCTTGGCCATGTGCCCATCCATGCCCGCCTGACGAGCGCGATCCTTGTGTTCGGTGAGGATGTGCGCCGTCAGCGCCACAATAGGCGTGCGCACCCGCTGGTTACCCACTTCCCAGGCGCGCAGTTGTTCCGTTGCGGAGAAGCCGTCGAGGATCGGCATTTCACAGTCCATCAAAACCAGATCGTAGCGCTGGGCTTTCATGGCGCGCAGGGCTTCTTCACCGTTGCTTGCTGTATCCGGGTCGAGATTGAGCTTGCCGAGCATTCCACGGATGACCTTGGTCGAGATGCTGTTGTCTTCAGCTACCAGGATCCGGAAGTCGCTCGGTACGCGCACTGGCGTGTTCAAGACCGGATGTGAATTGAGAGCGATGACGCCCTTGTTCAATTGGGTCAGCTCATCCGCGAGCGTGGTCTTGAGGGTATAACCGGCTACCGGCTTGGCCAGGATGCGTTTGATGCCAGAGTTGCGCGCGATGATCTTGCTCGGTGCGTTGCTGATTCCGGTGAGCATGATCAGCAGGATATCGTGGTTTAGGCTCGGGTCTTCCTTGATCTTGGCAGCCAGTTGCATGCCGGTCATGCCGGGCATGTTCTGGTCAAGCAACACGACATCGAAGTAATCGCGCAGATGCGCCTTGGTGCGCAGCAGCGCGAGGGCTTCCTTGCCAGAGGCCACAGCGCTGACGTTCAAGCCCCACGAGCTGCATTGCTGCACCAGCACCTTGCGGCACGTGTCGTTGTCGTCGACGACAAGGACGCGCGCGTCTTTCAGTGGGCTGTCGAGGTCGAGTGTGGGTTGTTCGAGGAGCTTTGCGTCCAGCGGCAGTGTCAGCCACAGTGTGTTGCCCTGGGGGCCGCCGTTCTGAATGCCGAATTCGCCGTCCATGAGTACGATCAGTTGCCTTGCAATGACCAGCCCCAAGTGGCCGCCGAGCTTGCTGCTGGCGAGGAAGTTCCGGCTGTGCAGCTCGGCATGCAACAGGTCGTCGCGTTCCTCGTCTGACAGCGATTCGCCGCTGTCCTGTACTGAAATGCGCAACCGGGGCTTGCCGGATTTCGAACTGTCGAGCGCAACGGCCAGAAGGATTTCGCCTTCCTCGGTTTTCTTCAGCGCATTCTCCAGCAGACTGAGCAGGGTCTGACGAAGTCGCGTCGGGTCGCCGCTGATCACACGCGGTACCAGCGGTTGTATCAGGCTGATGAGTTCGACCTGTTGCTGTTCTGCCTTGGCCCGGAAGATGTTCAGACAGTCTTCCACCAGTGCGCTGATATCAAACTGGACGTCATCCAGTTCGATCTGCCCTGATTCGAGCTTGGTGATGTCCAGAATCTCGTTGATCAGCGTCAGCAGCTCGTTACCCGCGCTATGGATGGTGTGTACGTAATCGCGCTGCTTGACCGACAGGGGCGTGCCCAACAGCAGCTCGGTCATGCCCAGTACGCCGTTCATGGGCGTACGGATTTCATGGCTGATCTTGGCCAGAAACTCGGCCTTGGCGTTGATTTCAGCGGTGCTCGCCGCCTGATCGCGGCTGATGCTGAACCGGTCTTCGGTGATGCTGCGCTGACGCTCGCTCAAGGCGATGCTCATCAGCAGTCCGCTGATGCAGAACACACACAACAGTGCCAGCAGCAGCCACTGCGGAGGCACCAGGCTGAGCCATAGCAGGCCGGGCAGGACGACCATATAACCAATGTTGAAGGTGATCATGCCCATCACGAACAGGCGGGCCGAGCGGTAGCCTTTCTGCCAGTGCCACACCGAAACCGCCAGTATGCTCAGCGTGGTGATGGCAACCAGCACGAAAGTCAGGATGTTGATTGGCAGGTGGTCGTTGCACAGGACCAGTACAGCGCCGAGCGCCATCAGCACTGCGTTGCCCAGCAACAGACGATCCAGCGCCCTGACGTTGCGGTGCACGAAAAAACAATAGGTGTAGATCAGGCCCGCGACTGCGGCCATCAGTAACGCGATATGAGCACTGGGCGTTTGCGAAACATGCCAGGAATCGAACGGACTGAGCAGGTTGAGCAATAACAGCGCGCTGAGCCCCAGCAAGGCTTCGCAGCCAGCCAGCCACAGGTTGCTGCGCGAGCGCGTGTGCCCGTAACGGGTCAGGTTCTGAACGATGAGCATGCCCAGCGCGCCAAACAACAGGCCGAACAGGAAAGGCTCGTTCTCGTTCGCAGCGCTCTCGATTGCGGGTTCCAGTGTGATGCTGGGGCGCATTTTCTGGTTGGATACCAGCCTGATGTAGAGGTCCAGTGGATCGGCGCTTTGCGGCACCGGCAGCAGGAAATCGTTGGATGGCAGGCGCTGATCTTCCCGAGGCACGTTGTTGCCGGTCCGCAAGTGATCGACGAGCTGGTCGTCGTTCATGACGTACAGGTCGGCGCTGGCAAGGTCCGGAGCAAAGATGCGAAGCAGTTGTTCGTGCTGGCTGGGGTGCAGTCGGTAATGCAGCCATATCGCGCTGTTGCGGCCGGCGGCCACGACATGGTCAAGCTCGACAGGGCTGAATTGATTCTGGTAACGCGCAGAACGGATCTCGTCCAGCTCTAGCGTGGCCTTTTCGTCAAGCAGTGTGGCCCAGCCCGAACCATGCTCGGCATTTGCCGACAGCATGAAGAGCAAGGTCATCAACCCGACAGTTGAGGCAACGGCAATCCTGAGCCAGCGCAATATGAGATCCCTTCCTGAATGAGTGCATAGTGAAGCTGGGCAACGCCGGAACGACCGGCCAGCTCCTGCATTCAGGAGCCGGCCGGAAAGCTTACTCCTGGCTTTCACCGCGCTCACGGGCAATGGCCCGGTAGCCAATGTCCTTGCGATAGAAGCAGCCGTCCCAGTCGACTTTCGCAGCCAGCGCGTAGGCGTTTTTCTGAGCGCTGCCAACGCTGTCGCCCAGCGCGGTCGCACACAGCACTCGGCCACCGCTGGTCACGACCTGCTCGCCCTGCAGGGCGGTGCCTGCGTGGAACACTTTGCCCGGCAAGGTTGCAGCAGCATCCAGCCCGTGGATAGCCACGCCTTTTGTATAATCGCCAGGGTAGCCGCCAGCGGCCAGAACGATACCCAGGCTTGGTCGTGGGTCCCATTGAGCTTCGACCTTGTCCAGTGCCTGTGCCAGCGCTGCTTCAACGAGCAGAACCAGGCTCGATTGCAGGCGCAGCATGACCGGCTGGGTTTCTGGGTCGCCAAAGCGGCAGTTGAACTCGATTACCTTGGGGTTGCCCGCTTTATCGATCATCAAACCAGCATAGAGGAAGCCTGTGTAAACGTTGCCCTCATCTGCCATGCCTCTGACGGTCGGCCAGATAACCAGGTCCATCACCCGCTGGTGAACGTCAGCGGTGACCACAGGTGCAGGCGAATACGCACCCATGCCGCCGGTGTTCGGGCCGCTGTCACCATCACCGACGCGTTTGTGGTCCTGGCTGGTGGCCATGGGCAGCACATTCTTGCCATCGACCATGACGATGAAGCTGGCTTCTTCGCCATCGAGAAATTCTTCGATCACCACGCGAGAGCCGGCTTCGCCAAAGGCGTTGCCCGCCAGCATGTCACGTACCGCGTCTTCGGCTTCGCCAAGTGTCATGGCGACGATCACGCCTTTACCGGCTGCCAGGCCATCGGCCTTGATGACGATCGGTGCGCCTTTTTCGCGCAGATAGGCGAGGGCAGGCTCGATCTCGGTGAAGTTCTGGTAGTCGGCAGTCGGGATCTTGTGGCGAGCCAGGAAATCCTTGGTAAACGCTTTCGAGCCTTCCAGCTGGGCGGCGCCTGCTGTCGGGCCAAAGCAGTCGAGGCCACGGCTGCGGAACAGGTCAACAACGCCTGCCACCAGCGGCACTTCCGGACCGACGATGGTCAGCGATACGTTCTTTTCAGCGAAATCGGCCAGTTGCTCGAGCGCCAGAACGTCGATCGCAACGTTTTCGCACTTGGCTTCAATGGCAGTGCCTGCGTTGCCCGGCGCGACGAATACCTTCTGCACGCGTGGATCCTGAGCGACTTTCCATGCCAGGGCGTGTTCACGACCGCCACTGCCGATAATCAAAACATTCATGTCAAAAACCTCGATGACGCTGATCTGGGAGGTAGCACGGTGGTTCATCGTCAGATGACACCGCAGTACGAGGCCGCAACGGCTCAGGTGTATGCAGGCGGATGGGGCTTGGCTTCGGCAATTGCCGGTTGGCAATGAGCGTCAGCGAAGCCCCATCCAGCGCAGCAGGCCTGCGGCAGCGCGGCCGTATCCTGTTTAGTGGCGGAAGTGGCGCATTCCAGTGAATACCATGGCAATACCGGCTTCGTCTGCCGCCGCAATCACTTCTGCGTCGCGCATCGAGCCGCCTGGCTGGATGACGGCGGTGATGCCGACCTTGGCTGCGTTGTCGATACCATCGCGGAAAGGGAAGAATGCGTCAGAAGCCATGACTGCGCCCTGTACCTGCAGGCCCGCGTGCTCGGCCTTGATGGCGGCAATGCGCGCTGAGTTCACACGGCTCATCTGGCCTGCGCCGACACCGATGGTCTGACGGTTCTTGGCGTAGACGATGGCGTTGGACTTGACGTATTTGGCGACTTTCCAGGCGAAGATCAAGTCGTGGATCTCATGCTCGGTCGGAGCGCGTTTGGTAACCACCTTGAGGTCGGCAGCTGTGATCATGCCGATGTCACGGCTTTGTACCAGCAGGCCGCCGTTGACGCGCTTGTAGTCCCAGGCAGGAACGCGTTCGTTCCATTGGCCGCAGGTCAGCAGGCGGACGTTGGCTTTGCTGGCAACAATGGCCTGAGCTTCGGCGCTGACGCTCGGGGCGATGATGACTTCAACGAACTGTCGCTCGACGATGGCCTTGGCCGTTTCGGCATCGAGTTCACGGTTGAACGCAATGATGCCGCCGAACGCCGACTCGGTGTCAGTGGCGTAGGCCAGTTCGTAGGCCTGACGAATACCGCCTTCCTCGTCCGGGCAAACCGAAACGCCGCACGGGTTGGCATGTTTGACGATCACACAGGCTGGCTTGACGAAGCTTTTCACGCACTCAAGTGCGGCGTCAGTGTCGGCCACGTTGTTGAATGACAGTTCCTTGCCCTGCAACTGGGTAGCGGTGGCGATGCCGACTTCGGCAGGCTTGGCTTCAACGTAGAACGCCGCGCTCTGGTGCGGGTTCTCGCCGTAGCGCATTTCCTGAGCCTTGACGAACTGGGTGTTGAAGGTGCGCGGGAACTGGCTGCGACCTTCGGTGCTGAGGGTTTCAGCAGTCTGGTCGACGCTGCCCAGGTAGTTGGCGATCATGCCGTCGTAAGCGGCTGTGTGTTCGAAGGCCTTGAGCATCAGGTCGAAGCGCTGAGCATAGGTCAGGCCACCCGCCTTGAGGCTGTCCAGCACGCCGGCGTAATCGCTGGCATTGACGACGATGGCGACGTCCTTGTGGTTCTTTGCCGCGGAGCGAACCATGGTCGGACCGCCGATATCGATGTTCTCGATGGCGGTCGGCAGGTCGCAGCCAGGCTTGGAAACGGTCGCTTCGAAGGGGTAGAGATTGACCGCAACCAGATCGATCGGGTTGATGCCGTGCTCGCTCATGATTGCATCGTCGATGCCGCGACGGCCCAGGATCCCACCGTGGATCTTGGGATGCAGGGTCTTGACCCGGCCGTCCATCATTTCAGCGAAGCCGGTGTAGTCGGCCACTTCTACTGCCGCGACGCCTTTGTCGCGAAGCAGCTTGAACGTCCCGCCAGTGGAAAGGATCTCGACGCCCAGCCCTTCAAGCTCGCGGGCGAATTCGAGAATTCCTGTCTTGTCGGATACGCTGATCAAAGCGCGGCGGATCGGCAGGCGGGTAGTCTGGTCGGTCATCTCAATTTCCATCAAAAGCAAAAGAAGTCAGCAAAAAAAGGCGACCGCTATACAAGGTGGGTCGCCTTTTCTGTTTTGAATGCCTAAAGCAGATCGTACTGTTTGAGTTTCTTGCGCAGCGTGCCGCGATTGAGGCCCAGCAGCTCGGAAGCCTTCGTCTGGTTGCCCTTGACGTAGTTCATCACGCTTTCCAGAAGCGGAGCCTCGACTTCCGACAACACCAGGTTGTAGACGTCAGTGACGGATGCGCCTTCGAGGTGGGCGAAATAATTGTGCAGCGCCTTTTCGACACTTCCGCGCAGGGTCTGGCCCTCTTCGCTTGGCGTGTTGAGGTGCTGTTTCAAATTGACGTTGTCGCTCACGGGTGTTGTTCCACTCACTAAAGTCTCGGTCATCATCGTCATGCGGCCACCTCTTTATCATTCTCGTTATCCGGGCCCTTCCAGCCTTGGCTGAAGAACTCCCGGATGTTGGCGCACTGTGCTTCCGTATCTTGCAAACGATTGAAGTGGGCGCGGAACTCCCTGGCGCCCGGCAGGGTTGCGAGATACCAACCTGTGTGCTTGCGTGCAATTCGCACGCCCATCACGTCCCCGTAGAAAACATGGAGCGCTGCCAGATGCTCTAGCAGAATACGTTCCACTTCATTCAGCCCCAGAGCGGGCAATGTTTCTCCGGTGTTCAGGTAGTGTTCGATCTCGCGAAAAATCCATGGCCGCCCCTGGGCCGCCCTGCCAATCAATAATCCGTCCGCCCCTGTGGCGTGCAGCACGTGCCGGGCTTTTTCGGGTGAATCTATGTCGCCATTGGCAAACACCGGAATCGACACCGCCTGCTTGATCGCGGCAATCGTGTCGTACTCGGCTTCACCCGTGTAAAGGTCGGCCCGGGTCCGCCCGTGGACCGCCAGGGCCTGGATGCCGGCCTGCTCGGCGATCTTTGCGACCGTCAGACCGTTTTTGTTATCCCTGTCCCAGCCTGTGCGAATCTTCAGGGTGACCGGCACATCGACTGCGGCAACCACTGCCTGCAGGATCTCGTTCACCAGTTGTTCGTCTTTCAGCAGCGCTGAACCTGCCGCCTTGTTGCAGACCTTCTTGGCCGGACAGCCCATGTTGATGTCGATGATCTGGGCACCCAGTTCGACATTGGCACGCGCTGCGTCCGCCAGCATCTGCGGGTCACCACCGGCGATCTGTACCGAGCGTGGCTCGGGATCACCTTCGTGGATCATGCGCAGACGCGACTTGCGACTGTTCCAGAGGCTCATGTCACTGGTGACCATCTCCGACACAACCAGACCTGCGCCAAGTTGTCGGCACAGCTGACGGAAGGGCTGATCGGTGACACCCGCCATCGGGGCGAGAATCAAGCCGTTATGCACTGTGTATGGGCCGATGCGTACCGCCGACATAGCTTTACCTATCGTGGGGCCGAATCATCCACAGGCCGTGTAATACCGTTTCACACGGTCTGCGACGGCCCGCCCAGTCAGCCGCTTGCGCAACCGTCAGATCGAACCGAGAGTTTGAAAAAAGGGTGGGCATGATACCCGCTCTCGATGACTGGATAAAGGCTGAATTGGATAAAATCTGAACAGTTGTTTTCAGGTCGTAAAGGGGGCAATCCAGTGCCTCTATTACCGGAACTTCACCGATCCTGCTGTAATCATCGCGTAAAGAGCGATATCAGGACGGTTTTTGGGGCGGTGTGTGCGATTGCAGAGCGTTCACTCGGGCGAGCGGAAGTTGAGGCTGTAATTGACGGCTTTGGCGCCGGGATCAAGGATGTCGAGTGCAATGTGAATCGGCGTCTGGGGTGGCATCTCTTCCTTGCCTGCCATTTCGCCGCTCAGGTATTCGCTGGGCTTGAACCGACGACTGGCGATCAGCTGACCGCTGGTATCGGCAAAACGCAGTTCCAGAAGGGGAAATGGCTGAGAGAACGGGGCGCGGTTGTAGATGATTGCGTCCACCACCAGAGCACCCTGAAACTCGGGATGGCTGCGCACCACCAGATTGCTGCTGCGCAACAGGGAGATTTCCACTTTGGACGGCACCTTGCAGCCTATCTGCGGGCAGACTTGCTGGAACAGCGGCCGGTACTGGTCCTGACGGGCCAACTGATCGAAGTGGTACCAGATGTACTGAGTCGCCAGGCCAGCCAGCGCGATCAGAACCAGCAAACCCCAGACCAGACGACGGCCCCATCTTGGTTTGGGGCGCTGCCAATCCAGTTGCAATGGGTCATCGGTCAGATCCAGCAGTGCCTGATCACGGACAGCCGGTTCGTTGCGGGCACGCTTGCCGCGTGGCTCGGGCTCGGGCTCGTCGTCTTCGTCCGGCTCGTCGTCCACCGCCGACCAGCGTTCGACTTTTTCAGTCGTCAGAGGCTTGCGCGAGCTGATTGTCGGAGCCATCGGCTCGTCGTCAACCGGCTCGCTGATCAGAGACAGCGAAGGTTCGGTGCGATCGTTGTCCGAAGGGTTCTCAAGGTCGTCGTGAATCGGTTCTGGATCGTCGATCACCTCGGCTTGCAGCTCGGGCAGGTGATTGACGTCATCGTTGTGCAGCGTGTCGACCCAGGCGGCCTCGTCGGTCTGCGCCGTGTCACGGCGCGCGCTCAGCGAATCTTCACCGGTATGGCTGGCCGTGTGCGGACGTCCGAACCTCTCGGGCTGCCGGGTTTCGCGCCGTTCAAGCCTCGCCAGTTCCTCGTCCAGGTCCATGTTGTCCAGGTCCAGTTCACTGACCTGCCAGGGATCATCCTCTTCCGCTTTTGGCGCAGGCGACGGCAGGGGTTTGGGCTCGGGTGCTGTATGAGCCACCGGCAACGGCGCCACTGGCGGAACGATTTGAGCAGGCGCCTGGTGAATCACGTCAGCGGCTGGAGCCGCTGTCGGCGGCATGACCTCTATGGGCTCGGCGGCAGATGATCCGGTTTGCAGTGGAGCCTGTGAGGTCTCTTCAGTCGCGCGCTGCTCCAGCAGTTGTCTGGCTGCGTTGAAAACCTGCAGGCAGGCTCCGCAACGGACCACGCCACGGGCCACGCTCAATTGGGCGTGGCTGACTCTGAAACTGGTCTGGCAGTGAGGGCACTGGGTAACGAAGCTGTCGGTCATGCTGCGGTCCGGTAGAGGCGGCGGTTAACGGCGACGGCCCGTGATGCGTACCCAGCCATCACGGTTGGCGATCGGGTCCAGATCGAATGTAGCAGCATAGGCAGCTGCCACCTCTTCGCCCTGTTCGGCAAGAATCCCGGACAGTGCCAGGCGGCCGCCGGTCTTGACCAGTGTTGCCAATTGCGGCGCCAGCGAAACCAGAGGGCCGGCCAGGATATTGGCGACCAGTACGTCGGCAGGTTGGCGAGGCAGGTCTTCAGGCAGGTACAGCGGAAAACGTTGCTCGGCGATGTTGTTGCGCCCGGCGTTGTCGCGCGAGGCTTCAAGCGCCTGCACATCGATATCGGTGCCCACAGCCTGTTCCGCGCCCAGCAACAGTGCAGCAATGGCCAGAATGCCCGAACCGCAACCAAAATCCAGCACGGTACAGCCTTCCAGCGCCTGGCCGTCCAGCCATTCGAGGCACAATGCGGTAGTCGGGTGTGTGCCGGTGCCGAATGCGAGGCCCGGATCGAGCAGCAGGTTCACGGCTTCGGGCTCTGGCGCTGCATGCCAGCTGGGGACAATCCACAGACGCTGGCCGAAGCGCATCGGCTGAAAGTTGTCCATCCAGCTGCGTTCCCAGTCCTGATCCTCGATCACCTCGGCGGTGTGCTCGGGCAGCTCGGCGTCGGTCAGCAGGCGCAGGTGCGCCAATGCCATATCAGCGTCCGTGTCGGCTTCGAAGAGGGCGAGCAGGTGGGTGTGCGTCCACAGCGGCGTGGTGTTGAGTTCGGGTTCGAAAATCGGCTGATCTTCGGCGTCCATGAAGGTCACGGACACAGCGCCGACTTCGAGAAGCGCGTCTTCGTAGGTTTCGGCTTGTTCTGGGCTGATGGCGAGACGGACTTGCAGCCAAGGCATGGCGGATTACCTTCGATTCTAAAAGAGGTGCGGATCTTGGCCGCAGGAAGCGGGCAAGTTTACTGCTATGCGCTGCAAACAACAAAGCCGCGTCACTGCGGCTTTGTCGTTCTGCAACAGGCTGGCTTATTGATTAGCCAGTTTATGTTCCAGGTAGTGGATGTTGACGCCGCCTTCGCAGAAGCCTTCATCACGGGTCAGATCACGATGCAACGGGATGTTGGTCTTGATCCCGTCAACCACAATTTCATCCAGAGCATTGCGCATGCGTGCCATGGCTTCTTCGCGGGTCGCGCCCCAGGTGATCACCTTGCCGATCAGCGAGTCGTAGTTCGACGGTACCTTGTAGCCACTGTACAGGTGCGAGTCGACACGTACGCCGTTGCCGCCCGGAGCATGGAAGTGCTTGACCAGGCCGGGGCTCGGAACGAAGGTTTTCGGGTCTTCAGCGTTGATCCGGCATTCCAGGGAATGGCCCTTGATCACTACGTCATCCTGAGTGAACGACAGCTTGTTGCCAGCGGCGATGCTGAGCATCTCCTTGACGATGTCGATGCCGGTGACCATTTCCGAAACCGGGTGCTCCACCTGAACACGGGTGTTCATCTCGATGAAGTAGAAGCTGCCGTTCTCGTACAGGAACTCGAACGTACCCGCGCCGCGATAGCCGATGTCGATGCAGGCCTTGACGCAACTGGCCAGCACTTTGGCGCGTGCTTCTTCATCGATGAACGGTGCCGGTGCTTCTTCCAGCACCTTCTGGTGACGGCGCTGCAACGAGCAGTCACGGTCGCCCAGATGAATCGCCTGGCCCTGGCCGTCGGAAATGACCTGGACTTCCACGTGACGCGGGTTGGTCAGGTACTTTTCCAGGTAGACCATCGGGTTGCTGAACCAGGCGGCCGCTTCGGCACGGGTCTGGGCGGCCGCTTCGATCAGGTCTTCTTCACGGTGCACAACACGCATGCCGCGACCACCACCGCCACCGGCGGCCTTGATGATCACCGGATAGCCGACTTCGCGGCCGATGCGCAACGCGGTTTCTTCGTCTTCCGGCAACGGGCCGTCGGAACCTGGAACAGTTGGCACGCTGGCGCGCTTCATGGCGTCCTTGGCCGATACCTTGTCGCCCATCAGGCGAATGGTGTCAGCTTTCGGGCCGATGAAGGCGAAGCCTGATTTTTCGACCTGTTCGGCGAAGTCAGCGTTTTCAGCCAGGAAGCCATAGCCAGGGTGGATTGCCGTGGCACCGGTCACTTCGGCGGCCGAGATGATCGCCGGAATGTTCAGGTAAGACAGGTTGGCGGGCGCCGGGCCGATGCAGACGGTTTCGTCCGCCAGCCCCAGGTGCATCAACTCGCGATCTGCCGTGGAGTGTACAGCGACGGTCTTGATGCCCAGTTCTTTACAGGCACGCAAGATGCGCAAGGCAATTTCGCCGCGGTTGGCGATCAGAACTTTTTCCAACATCGCAGGCTCTCCCCGGTTCAAACGATAGTGAACAGCGGCTGGTCGAACTCAACCGGCTGACCGTTTTCTACCAGGATGGATTCGATCACGCCGCTGGCTTCTGCCTGGATGTGGTTCATCATTTTCATCGCTTCGACGATGCAGATGGTGTCGCCTTTCTTCACGGTCTGGCCAACTTCGACAAATGCAGGCGAAGTAGGCGCCGGGGTACGGTAGAACGTGCCGACCATTGGCGATTTGACGACGTGGCCGTTCAGTTTCGGAGCCGATGGTGCTTCGGCAGCAACCGGAGCGGCGGCCGGAGCAGGTGCAGCAACTGGCGCTGCAACCGGGGCAGGCGCGTAATACGGCTGTGCTGGAGTCTTGCTGTGACGGCTGATGCGTACCGACTCTTCGCCTTCACGAATTTCCAGTTCGTCGATGCCAGACTCTTCCAGCAACTCGATCAGTTTCTTGACTTTACGAATATCCATTAATCATCAACTCCCAAAGGGTCTGTCAGGTTTGGCAGCCGGTTCAGGCCACGTGGTCAGTATTTTGCTGCACCATTCATGGTCTGGCATTCACGGCCAGTTGTTCCAGGGCGGCCTCCAGGGCCAGTCGGTAACCGCTGGCGCCAAGGCCGCAGATCACTCCTACAGCAACATCGGAAAAGTAGGAGTGATGGCGGAAAGCTTCGCGTTTGTGCACGTTTGACAAATGCACTTCGATGAATGGGATGCTCACTCCCATCAGCGCGTCACGTATTGCGACACTTGTGTGCGTAAAAGCAGCCGGATTGATCAAAATAAAGTCCACGCCTTCATCGCGGGCAGCGTGAATGCGGTCGATCAATTCGTACTCGGCGTTGCTTTGCAGGTACATCAAATGGTGCCCGGCATCACGGGCGCGCTGTTCCAGGTCCTGGTTGATCTGGGGCAGGGTAATGGTGCCGTAGACACCGGGTTCCCGAGTGCCCAGCAGGTTCAGGTTAGGGCCGTGAAGGACCAGGATAGTCGCCATTGTGCATTCCTTTTATTGTCTGCGAGCGTTTACGCCCGGCGACTATGCCGGAAGGGCAATGGACTGTCCAGTTAACTGCAATAGCCAGCACGATGAGCGATGATCGCGCAAAGTTTGTGACTCCACGTCTAGATTTGGTCATTTACCTTGTTCAGGTGGTCAACCAACGCCGCAGCGTCGATTTCTCCCACTACCCGCACGTTTGCCAGTTCTTCTCCGTTTTTACTGAAGAACAGCAATGCCGGAGGGCCGAACAGTTTGTAGCGATCCAGCAAGGCGCGCTGCTCTGCATTGCTTTCAGTCATGTCGAACCTGATCAGGCGATAGCCTGCCAGCCTGTCCACCACGGCCGGGTCCGGCAGGACTTCATGCTCAATGACCTTGCAACTGATGCACCAGTCGGCATACCAGTCGAGCAGCAACGGCACACCGGCAGTTCTTGCCTCGGCCAGAACACGATCAAGCTCAGCGGCGGAGGTGATCGTTTGCCATTGTGATGCTGTCGATGACGCTACCGTTGCGACATTGGTGGTTGTTTGTGCGCGGCCCAACGGGCGTGTCGGATCAGTCTGGCCAGTCAATGCGCCGTACCAGCAGGCAAGAGCGTAGACCAGCAGGACCAGGCCGAGGAGCTGAGCGAGTTTTTGACGAGATGTTTTGTCGGTGAATTCCAGCGTGCCCATGAACAGCGCGACACCAGCACTCAGCAGCCCGACCAGCAGCAGTGTGATCTGCCCCGGCAACACGCGACTGAGCAGGCCGATAGCCAGCGCCAACAGCAGCACACCGATGGCGTTCTTGACGGTGACCAGCCAAGGCCCGCTTTTCGGCAGCCAGGCTGCGCCGCCTGTTGCCACCAGCAGCAGCGGCGCGCCCATGCCCAGGCCGAGCGCGAAGAGCTTCAGGGCGCCGCCGAGCGCATCACCACTGGCACTGATGTACAGCAGCGCACCGGCCAGCGGGGCCGAAACGCAGGGTGAGACCAGCAGGCTGGAGACCACGCCCAATACCGCAGCGCCCCAAAGAGAGCCGCCTTCGGTCTTGCCTGCAATGCGATCCAGACGATTGCTCAGCGCCTGAGGCAGCTTCAATTCGAATGCGCCGAACATTGCGATCGCAAATACCACGAAGAAAGCCGAAAAAGGCACCAGCACCCAGGCCGACTGCAGACGAGCCTGCAGATTGAGGCTCGCACCGAACATGCCCATCAAGGCGCCCAGCACCGCGAAACATATGGCCATGGGCAGCACGTAGGCCAGGGAAAGACTCAAGCCGCGTAAACCGCCGACCTGACCGCGTAACACGACGCCCGACAGAATCGGCAGCATCGGCAGCACACACGGAGTGAATGTCAGGCCGATGCCCGCGAGGAAAAACAGCGCCAGTTCTTTCCAGTTCCAGCCTGCCTTGACGGTGGGCGCCGCTGACGTCCCGGTCGGGCTCGCGGCTACATCACCTATGGCAAGCCGTTCGGTTTCAGGCGGGTAGCACAGGCCCTTGTCGGCGCAACCCTGATAGGTGACGGCCAGCGTAAAAGGCCTTTCCTCACCGGGCTTGCGGGGCAGATCGATATCGAGGATGCCGTGGTAGACCTCTACATCACCAAAGTACTCGTCGTGTTTCTGCTCGCCCTTGGGCAGTTGCGCCGCGCCCAGGCCGATATCGGCAGGCTCGGTGCGGAACTGGAAGCGATGGCGATACAGGTAATAGCCTTCGGTGGCGACGAAGCGCAATTTGATCGACTGCGGTGTGGTTTCGATCAGGCTCAGCTGGAAGGCCTGACGCACGGGCAGAAAGTCTTTGCTGTTATCCAGCGCAGCACCGCCCAGCGTGGGGGCAGGACGACTGTCCAGCAGGCTTGCGCCAGAGGCAGGCAAGGCCAGGATCAACAGCATCAGGCATAGCAAACGGCGCATGGCAGTCCAGAGTCTCGGGGCACAAAGTTCGCGCATGATAACGGAGTGTTCAGCGCTGTGCTGGCAAGAGGTTTGTAAGGACCGATTTCAGGACCGCCCTGAGGGATCGCTCCTACTTTTCGGATGAAAAGCTGCCACCGGTCTCCCGCTCGTAGAATGGAGGTATCGGATGCTTGTAGGTATCCAGCCAGCGTTGCAGGCTAAGGTCTCGTTCGGCCGGAGTGCTGCTTTGCTGTTTGGGCGAGGCCGCATTACCCCGTGCCTGGACTTGTAGCCACGTTTCTGTCTGCGTTTGATCAGGGTGCTGGCCCTGCTCGGCAGAGGCCCGGCGCTCCTCGGCCATCGCTGTGCTTGAAACGGTGGTCAACAAGGCGAGTAGCAAGGTGCGGCTGATCAGCATGCGCTTCATGGTCGTGCTCCCGATGGTTCTGCTGCACGGTTTTCAATCGTTTCCTTACCCAGCATTGCGGCCACCTGTGGCTTGGCGACGGAGGTCCCGGCGGTATGGGGCTTGAGTTTTTCGGCGCGGGCCGTGGCGGCAGTGATCTGTTCCGGGGTCAGGCTTGCCCGCGAGGCCAGTTCGGCGGCTTGCGTCCAGTTGTCCTGATAGATCAGCAGCGTCACCAGATTCAGCGCTGCCAGCGTGTCCGACTGCTTGAGCTCCATGGCCGTCAGGAATTGAAAACGCGCCTGCTCAAGCTTGAGTTGGTTGAGGTACACCACGCCCAGATCGTTACGGATCTTTTCGTCGGTGGGCTCCAGTTTGCTGGCCCGAAGCAGGTGTTGCTGGGCCTGCACATTGTCGCCTCGCGCCGCTGCCAACTGGCCCAGACCATGCTCGCCCTGGGCGGCCCGGCACGTGCCAAGCAGGCTGCGATACAACGGCTCGGCCTCGTTACTGCCCAGCAGACGCAGAACGCGCGCCTTGCGCAAACGCACTTCGCCCAAAGTGTCCGGCAGCCCTTCGAGGTTGGCGAGGCTGGCATGCAGGCGACCTTCATCGGCCATGTTCTGGGCGAGGTTCAGGGCAAACTCCTGATCAGAGGTCAGCTTGGGGCAACTGCTTGCCTGCGTTGAACCCTGCATCCACAGAGCGCTACCGTCACTGGCGCAGCCGCTCAGCAGCAGAATCCCGAGTAGTGTGATGACTGTTTTCATTGCGTGACTTCCTTTTGATCGCATCGGCATTCAGCCGCCAAGTGCTCTGGTCAGAGCCGTAAAACTGGGGCCTGCCAGCACGATGAGCAGCGCCGGGAATAGAAACACCATCATCACCATCGACATCTTGGCTGACATTTTGGAGATGTATTCCTGTAGGCGGGTCATGCGCCGGTCATCAATCAACTGCTTGAGGGCCAGCAGTGATTTCAGTGCGCCGCCGCCCTGGTGTATCAGTTGATTAAG
Source organism: Pseudomonas californiensis (assembly GCF_021147775.1). Classification (GTDB taxonomy): domain Bacteria; phylum Pseudomonadota; class Gammaproteobacteria; order Pseudomonadales; family Pseudomonadaceae; genus Aquipseudomonas; species Aquipseudomonas californiensis. The sequence goes on along the minus strand of NZ_JAGTPK010000010.1, from coordinate 81,785 downwards.
AATCACGCAGGTATCGCTGAACTCGTCCACCGCCAACAGCGCAGCGGTTTTACGCAGTTCCTCACCCAGCTCCAGGCCTGAGTCGACCCTTACCAGAATCACCCGAATCTCTTCAGACAAAACCGGCAGCAGATCGCGTGCCTCGCTGCTGAGCACCCGAAGTGCCTGCTCAACGGCCATGCCAGATTCGAACAGGATGCGCAGCAGCGGGATAAATGTTGATATTTCAACGACCACCTGTTTCTGGCGATGTCTGGCGTAGGCGGCCAATGCTCTTTTGGGCAGGATATAGCCAATACCCAGCGCAAATATCGGAGCGATCATAGGGTGCGCTGCGTCTTTGAAAAACACTATTTGTGCCAGTACCACCACGGCCACCAACCCGGCTGGGGCGCCAATCTGGCAGGCAGCATATAGAGAGCGTTTGGTGGCGCGTCGCCAGCCGATACGGTTCAGCAGCACTTGTGTTTCCGAATCCAGACTGATGCTGCGCTGGCCCAGTCTTGTATCACCCAGTAGTCGTAGCCAGCTTCCAATGCGGCTTTCGCGGATCACCTGGCCTTTCAATCGCTGCGCCACCAGGCGCTCGTTGCGCCGTTGCCGGGCTATCCTGGTCAGCAGCAGGAATGCTGCTGCTATCAGTAACAGGGCGCTTAGCAGTAATTCCATGTCAGACGCTCCGCAGCATGCGCCACAGCGCAAGGCAGCCCAGCATCTGAAACACAAAGGCCAATATCAGCATGAGCTGACCACCTTCATCGTTCCACATGTGCGCGAGGTAGTCGGGGTTGACCATCAAGAAATAGCCCACCATCCCTATCGGCAGTACCGCGAGTACCACAGCGGTCATGCGCGTTTCACCTGTCATTGCACGTAATTGGCGGCCTGCCTGTTCTCGTTCACGTATGAGCCTGATCAGGTTTTCCATCAATTCGCTGGCGCTCCCTCCGTAACGGTTGTTGACGCGCAGGCCCAGCGCGAGCAGATGAAATTCATCGCGTTCATACAGCTCGGCAAAGTCACGGGCGGCGTCGGGCAAGCTCACGCCAAGTTGCACATTGCGCTCAATGCGGCTCATGCCCTCTTTAAGGGGCTGATCCGCAGCTTCTATACCGTGGAGGATGGCGTCAGAGAGTGTCCTGCCCGATTTGAGGCTGCGTACGGTATGGTCGAGCAGTTGCGGCAACTGCTCAACCATCCGTCTCACGCGCTTGCGAGACCTCCATGAAATAAACAGGCGCAACGCCAGAGGGGTGCCGATCAACCCTGCCACAGCTCCAAACCAGTCGAGCATGCCAAACCCGATCAGCACGATAAGGGCCCATATTGTCAGCACCATTCCTGCTCGCTCAGTCGGACGTCCCAGTCCAGCTCGAAGGAAGGCTCGGTCCAGATGAACCCAGCCTGGTTTTTCAATCGTCGGTCGAGTCTGTCCGGCATTCAGGCGCTGCAGCACCCGTTCATTGGCGCCAAGGTTCAAGGACAAGAGAAAAAAATAAACTGCTGCGCCCGAACAGAAGACGAATATGAGCGCCATCAGCAGAGGAGTTTTCATGTGGCCACGCTCCTGCGCTCAATAACCGGGACGAAGTTTCTCGCCTGCGGCATGAATGGCCTCGCGCTGAAAGCCCACGCCGGTGCGCCGGTCCAGTCGAAACAGCGTGTTGGTGACATAGACGTCATCACGAATACCGACCACTTCCACCACTTCGCTGACGGCGCGACGTCCGTCTGGCAGGCGCGTCAGCTGAATGATCACGTCCAGCGCGGCGCAGATCATCTGCCTCAGCGTCTTTTCAGGGATCTGCCGACCGGTCAGGCCCACCAGCGTTTCCAGTCGCAGCAGCGCGTCCTGAGCGTTGTTGGCGTGTACCGTGCTCATGGAGCCGTCGTGGCCGGTGTTCATGGCAGTCAGCACGTCGAGTACCTCAACGCCGCGAATCTCGCCAAGAATGATGCGGTCCGGTCGCATCCGCAGCGAGTTGCGGATCAGGTCGCTCGCGCGCACTTCTCCGTTGCCTTCGGCATTGGGCGGGCGGGTTTCCAGACGAACCACATGCGGGTGGTTGAGTTGCAGTTCGGCAACGTCCTCGATGGTCACCAGCCGTTGGTGGCTGTCGATCAACTGGCTCAGGACGTTGAGCATGGTGGTTTTGCCTGTGCCAGTGCCACCACTGACCAGGATGTTGCAGCGCTTGCCCACAGCCTCGGCGAAAAAATCGAAGATCGGCTGGTCGATGGTCTGCATGGCTACCAGATCGGCACTCTTGAACATCTCTCTGCGAAATTTCCGGATCGACAGGCACGGGCCGTCGAGGGCAATCGGCGGGATGATTGCGTTGACACGGCTGCCATCCGGCAGGCGTGCATCCACCATGGGCGAAGACTCGTCCAGCCTGCGCCCCAGCGGGGCAAGGATGCGTTGCATGACCCGCTCGACGTGATGAGAGTCGATGAAGCGCAGGTCGGTGTGATGGAGCACCCCATCGCGTTCGACAAACACTTTGCCAGGGCCGTTGACCAGAATCTCCGTTACCGAGTTGTCGCGCAGCAGCACTTCCAGAGGGCCGAAGCCGATCAGCTCATCGACCAGTTCTTCGGCCAGACGCTCCATTTCATAGCGCGAAATGGCCAGCCTCAAGCGGGCGACGTACTCGGCGACTTTATCGATCACGAACTGCGCCAGCACCGGACGCGAGCCTTCCAGAAGGTTTTTGCCGCTTTCTTCTATGCCGTCGATGATGTAGCGGTGCAGGACCAGTTTCAGGCCTTGCCCTTCATCGGCGTTGCTTTGCGTACGTGACGAGACGCCAAACAGTTTTTCCGGCATTACTTGCTCCTCCACAGCTGAGCCAACCAGCGGCGATCAGGTTTTTCGTAAGCGTCGGAGTTGTGCGCCAGGTGTTCGCCCAAACGGCGCAAACCTGTGCACAGCGAGTCGCGTGAGGCCAGCTCGAACAGCGTCAGGCCTTGATTTTTGGCGTTGAGGCGCAGCTCCGGTGCGTAGGGCAGGACCGAGCGCACCGGTAGACCAAAGGTCTTGCCGATGGTCTCGGCGTTAGGCGAAACCGTACGTAGAAAACGGTCGACCAACAGCCCGGCGTGGTTCAGTTTCATGCCTTTTTCGCGCCATAGATTGAGCACGGCCAGGTTGCGCCGGCAGTTCAATACGCTCTGGTCGGTGTACCAGAGCAATTGGTCGCAGTGGCTGACCAGCGTGCGTAACGCCTCGCTGTCCGGCTGGCCGACCAGATTGACGACGACATGCTGAAAGTACTGGCGCAGGGCACTGAGCAGCATGTACAGCTCGGCGGCACTGGATTGCTCCAGATGATCGTCCGCTTCGGTGTAGGCAAGAATGCGCAGACCGCTTTCGCTGGTGGTAAAGGCGCTGTCGATCAGGGTTGCGTCGAGCCTGCGCAGGTGGCGCAGCGCATCGCCGAAGCTGAACGAGGACTCGAGACCCAACATCGCCAGGCTGTCCCCGCGCGGCAGGCCGAGATCCAGCAGCAACGTGCGTTGCCCGGTCTTGTGCACCACCATCGCCAGATGCGTTGCGATCAAGGCGCCATCGCCGTCGCACTGCGAGCCATACAGCACCGAAAGGCCGCTCATGTTCGGGTTGGGCGCCACGGCCGGAAGGCGTTTGCTGAGGCGTCGCACCAGGCCGGCAACCTCACTGGAGCGTGACCCATAGGCGACAAAATCCCTCGCGCCGGCGCGCATCGCATTCAGCACCAACTGGTTGTCCATGCCGTCGCCCAGCGCCACGATCGCCAGCATCGGCTTGGCTTCCAGTGCGCCTTCAATCAGCGCGCTCTGGTTCATCAGATGCTCACGGTCCAGGCCGACAAATACCACGCTGGCGAACGTTACATCCACCAGCGCCAGCAGATCGTCAAGGCTGCCGGTCCCCGCACTCACCACCTGACCCAGCGAGCCGAGAGCGCCTTGCAGCCATTCAAGGTCGGTGTTGTTGCGAGTGATGGCCAGAAACGTCTGGCTAAGGCTCTGGCTCATTGGGACAGCCCGCTGCGGCGGTCGAAGTCGCCGTTTTCCAGGAAGTACAGACGCAGGAAGCTCGGGTCATAGTTGCGCAGGCTTTCGCCCGGTAGCGTGGGCAATTGCGCGTTCGCCGCCAGCGGTTGCACGAGGTGCGGGGTCACGATCATCAGCAGCTCGCGTTCGTCACGCTGGATCTGCGAGCTGCGAAAGAACGCTCCCAGAATCGGTATGTCGCCCAGCCCGGGAAACTTGTCCACCGACGAGACATTGCTGGAGCTGATCAGGCCGCTGACCACAAAACTTTCGCCATCCGCCAGCGCAATGCTGGTGTCGGTACGCCGGATGTTCAACGCAGGGACGGTCGTGCCTGCGATGGTGATGCCTGCCGTGAAGTCCAGTTCGCTGACCTCGGGTGCGACCTTGAGCAGAATCCGGTCGCGGCCCACGACCGTTGGTGTCAGGGTCAGGCGTACACCGAATTCCTTGTATTCGATAGAGATCCCGTTGCCCTCACCGTTGGGCACCGGCACTGGAAACTCGCCGCCCGCCAGAAAACTCGCGCTCTGCCCGCTCAGCGCTACCAGGCTGGGGCGAGCCAGGGTGTAAGCGAACCCGCTGTTCTCCATGGCGTTGATCATGCCCAGCACCTTACTGCTGCCACCGCCCCATACGATATTGAAGTTGCTGTTGTTCAGCGGGATATTCGGTCGGGTCCCGCTTACGGTGCCCGGCGTGACGGTCACGCCGGGGACGGTGCCGGGCGCACCAAACAGAAAGTTGTTCGAGCCTTTGCCGAAGATCGAGGTGCTGGCCTCCTTGAGCTTGCTACGGCTCACCTCGATAAAACGGATGTCAGTCTGCACCTGGCTGGGCAGCAGCGCATCTGTCGAAGGCAGCGGCTGGGTGTTTTCCATCGACGCCGTTGCCCGACCCCGGACAAACACCATGCTCTGGCGGGGGGCCTTGGAGCAGGCGGTCCAGACCATCAGGCTGGTGGTGCCGGGTCCGATACCGGTCAGTAAAAAGCCGTCGTTGCCACTGACATACACATCGGCAATTTTCGGATCACCAACCGCAATCCGGCTGATGGCGACCGGCGAGCGAACATCCTGCTGAATGCCCTGAGCGATTTCCATGACGGCTGGCATGGCGGCCAGCCCGGCACACTTGTCTGCCGCCCACGCGGATTCCATGCATAACGTGCTGAGTGCCAACACCAGCAGACGGCGTGGCTTGACGGATACGGAACAACAGCTCATCAGATGCAATCCTTGCTCAATCATGGAGTTTGTTGCGTGGTCTGGCTGCCGCGTATGACCTCGACGGAACGGGAGCGATGCGGTGTGTCGTTTCGTAATGGCTCACTCGGTGGGCTGAAGCTCAATTGATTGAAACTGAGCAACTGGCGATTGGTAGAGTCCAGTCTTTCTGCTATTTCGGAACTTCCAGGTTCGCTGCGCCAGTAAGCTTGCAAGTTGCCTTCTTCTGCGCTGCGCACTGCCAAACGTAAAACGCCAGTCTGCGATGCGAGCATCAAGCGCGCCAACAGCGCTTGTGGCACAGCCACCACTACTGTGCGTGCAGTCATACTGCGCTGTTCCTGCTTGATTCGCTCATCTGCACTCAAGGGCTGTACAGGGTTACCCTCGCGATCCGGGCCAAGCAATTCGCCAACGCTCAGAATACGTAACGCGGGGACTGCGACCTGGCTGGAGCGCTGCAAGTTGCCCGCATCGGAGGGAAGATAAAGCAACACATCGACGTAGTCGCCAGGGCTCAGTTGCCCTGATGCCCCTATGACTTCATCGACAGAAAGCGCGAGAGCACGTTCGTTTGAGCGAATCATACGGGCCAGCGCGCCACCCGCTTCGAAATGGCTATCGCTCAGCCAGGTCCCCGCGGTCAGTGTGCGCCAGCTCATGCGACCGGCAACCTCTTCAATTGCATGAAAGCTTCCGGCTGGAGCTACCTTGAGGCGTTCGACCAACAGATCTTCGGGTTTGATGGGCGTATAGGCAGGCACGTCTCTTATCAATACCACAACGGCCTGGCGCATCACTTCCTCGGCAGGTGGCTGGGGCGCAAGTGGTTGCGGCGGTTCAGCGACCACAGGCGTTTGTGCCGGAGGCGGCGCCTCTGGTGGTTTACTGACGATTATCCCCAAATACCCAGCGACCACTGCACCGAACAAAAATACAACGGCGAGTATCAGGGTGATACGACTGCTCATGGCAACTTTCCCTTTGTCATCGCAGAACAACTCAACTCGATACGTTGGCTTGGCGCCGCTACAAAGAGCAATAGCCTCTCTTTGGTTATATGAAAATAGTCCATACCCTTCAAAACGCCATTCTGTCAGTTACGAAATTACCCTGACCTTGGTCGCATTGCGCAAACACAGAGCAATTACATAAAGGTGAGTCGGCACCCTCAAGCGATCAGTACTTAGTACTTTATGAATAATGCTTTATTACAATTGTGAGTTTGCGGATTGAAGGCAATGCTGTATTGGAAAGCAGTTTCACATGTCGTGCGCATGTCGCGCCATTCAAGGGGCGCAAGGAGAAATTCGATGTTCCTTACCAAGCTTTACATTGCCTGCCACTGCCGCGTCCGGGGCTTTATCAAAGGCAAGGAGGCGGCTTCAGGTATCGAGTACGCGTTGCTGGCGGCAATGGTGGCCGTTGCCCTGATAGCTTTTGTGCCTACTATCAGCGCCCGGATCGGTACACTGTTCACTAACATTCAGAATGCGCTGTAGCGGGAGCAGTAGCTATCTGCTCTTTTTCGAGAGCACAAATGTGGATATCCTGCTCCCGATGATCAACATTTAGTTCAAAGGTATCCAAATGGCCGTCCAGCCCACCCGCCAACAGCTGCTTCTGGTCGATGACGAGGAGGATGCCAATGAAGAATTGGCAGAGCTGCTTGAGGGTGAAGGTTTCTGCTGTTTCACGGCATCCTCCGTCAAGATGGCGTTACAGCAACTGACGCAGCATCCCGATATCGCCTTGGTGATCACTGATCTGCGGATGCCGGAGGAGAGCGGCATCCAACTGATCCGTCACCTCCGGGACCACACCGCACGTCAGCATTTGCCGGTCATCGTCACCTCGGGCCACGCCGATATGGACGACGTGAGCGACATGTTGCGTCTGCACGTGCTGGACCTGTTTCGCAAGCCGATCTACCACGTGCGTCTGCTGGAAACCCTCAACAACCTGTTTCCTGAACCGAAGCTCTTTCAGATCAAATAAGCCGCCCGCTCAATCCACCACGCTGAAATCCACGCGAGCGGTCTGGCCGCTTTCATCCAGCACACTCAGTTGATAACGGCCCAGCTTGCTGAGGGTCGGGTTGAAGTCTTGCTGGTTCTCGGTATCCGCCACTTGTGCACCGTCGATGAACCACCAACGGCGACCGCTGCCGCCCAGGGCTGACAGCTTGAGGCGAAGTGCCTGATGGCTGGCAGCGGGCAGGCGCAGATGATCGCCTTCGCGCACACCAACGATGCTCAACGGCGGTGCCAGGTTCAGGTTTTGCGGCGGGCAGGCCGGGTCCGCGGGTGGCAGCCGTGCTTCGCGTCGTTCGGCCTTGGGCAGCCAGGGTTCCAGAGGTGCAGGCCACAGGGCGATATCCTGAGCGCTGGCGTCCGGGCAATCAGCGGCCACGCGCAGCCCTTGCGGGTTGACCCAGATACGTTCCTGCAAACCGAGCCCCAACGGCTGGTCGGCTGCCTGAAGTGTCGGCGGCGTAGTGCCGTCCAATGTCCAGGCGAAGCGCTGACGGCGGCAATTGGGGTCGCTTTTGCTCATCGGCTGACCCAATGGCCAGCAGATGGCTGCGACTCCGATGTTCAATGGCACGGCCTGAACCGGCGCGGCGATACCGCGCTGGCTGTCACGGTTGACCAGCACATCGTGGACCTGAAGCATCAGCGGTGCGGCCGACGCCAGCCCGAACTGCCCCGGCACCGGTGTGCCATCCGGTCGGCCGATCCATATACCGATCAGAAAGCGTGGCCCCACGCCGATCGCCCATGCGTCGCGAAAACCATAGCTGGTGCCGGTTTTCCAGGCCAGTTGCGGGCGCTGCACCAGTTCGGCACGCGGGTCGATGTCCGGGCGCGACTGGCCGCTGAGAATGCGCCGGATGATCCACGCTGCGCCGGGCGACATCATGCGTCGTTCACGCAGGCGATCCTGCGGTTGCAGACGAATGTCGGCACTGCGCCCACCTCGGGCGAAAGCACTGTAGCCGCCAACCAGCTCTTCCAGACGGCTGCCTGCGCCGCCAAGAATCAGCGCCAGGTTGGGCTCGGCCAGGGGTGGCAAGGTCAGCGGAATTCCGCCGTTGCGCAGCTCGGCGGCGAAGCGCTTCGGGCCGTAGACTTCCAACAGTTGGACCGCTGGCAGGTTGAGTGACATCGACAAGGCCGAACTGGCCGCCACCGGTCCGCCAAAACCTGTCGAAAAGTTGCCCGGTCGGTAGTCGCCATAGCGACGCGGCACGTCCTGCAGCAAGGATTCGGAGTGAATCAGCCCGGCGTCCATTGCCATTCCGTACAGGAACGGTTTGAGCGTTGAGCCGGGTGAACGCAGCGCGGTCACCATGTCGACGTGACCGAAACGCTTGGCGTCGTTGATGTCCACCGAGCCGACGTAGGCGCGTACTGCCATGGTTTCAGCCTCGACCACCAGGATCGCTGCCGAGGTGCGTTCCGGCAGACGTGCCCGCCAACCCATCAGCAAGTCTTCCATGCGTCGTTGCAGGCTGGCGTCCAGCGTGGTTCGGATCAGCGGCGGGCTGCCCGGCCGGTTCAGACGCCGCGCCAGTAACGGCGCCAGGCTCGGCTCCTGGCGTGGGGCCAGCCACAAAGGCTCTTCCAGAGCTTCATTCACGCTGCCTTGCGGCCAGACCTGAAACTCGGCCAGACGCTTGAGCACTTTGTCGCGGGCCAATTGTGCCCGCTGTGGATGACGATCAGGGCGCAAGCGACTCGGCGCCTGTGGCAGCACTGCCAGCAGTGCGGCTTCGGCACGGGTCAGGTTCTGTGGTGATTTACCCAGATACGCCCAGCTTGCTGCCGCCACCCCTTGCAACGTGCCACCAAAGGGCGCGCGGTTGAGGTAGATGCCGAGGATCTGCTCTTTGGACAGGTGCCATTCGAGCTGCAGCGTGCGCCAGAGCTGGCGAAACTTGCCCGGCAGGGTACGTGAATGCGGGTCCAGCAACCGCGCGACTTGCATCGACAGCGTGCTGCCGCCTGACACCACGCGTGCACCGCTGACGTTTTGCCAGGTGGCACGCATCAAGGCCAGCGGGTTGACGCCGGGGTGGCTGTAAAACCAGCGGTCTTCGTAGGTCAGCAGCGCTTCCAGGTAATACGGTGATACCTGCTCGTTACTGACCGGATAACGCCAGACACCGTTGGCATCGGCAAAGCGCCATAACGGCGTGCCATCCTCTGCCAGCACTACGCGCGCCAGATCATCTCTGGGCAGCGGCAGAGGCCACAGTCGATCAGCCAGCCAGAGCAGGGCGACCAGCACAACAAGGCTGATGGCCGTCCAGCGCAGAAAAGTCATCAAACGAGAGCTGCGCATCGGCGCACTGACCGGTGCCGGACGCCTGATCGCCCCTGCCAGTTGCTTGAGGTTTTGCGCAAGTCGCGCAAGAAATTCAGGTTTCAATGCCAAGAGCCTCTATGATCCACGGAACCTGAAACGCCTGGCGATAGCCAAAGCGGACAGATTACTTTCTTCATGACCCCAATCAGGACGTACATATGCAGGTAGAAGGCTTTTTTGAATGGCTGGGACAGGCGATTGGAGCGGTCATTCGCTTCTTTATTGATGGCCTGGCGTGGGTGTTCAACGGGTTTACCCATGCGGGGGGCAATTTTGTCGACGGATTGTCCCGCACTCTGGGCATGGATACCTCACTGATCAGCATCGTGGCGCTGATCATCGGCCTGATGCTGCTGTATTCGGCCGTGCGCGCGTTCATGCGGGCCTCGATCATCCTCGGGATCATCTGGCTTGCTCTGGGGCTCTGGCTGCTGAGCTGGATCGTGCATTGATCCAGCTGCCATGCTGTCACAGGCCCGCTGAACAAGCGGGTCCGCGACAGCGGGAAGCGTCCGGTTCAGTGACCGGTCACTTGCCCTTGACGACCATTTGCGCAGGCGCATCACCCAGTGCCTGCCAGTTCGGACGGTACATCGATTCCACCTGTGGCGGCGGTATACGGTAGGTTCCTGGTGTCACCGCACGGGCCAGATACAACAGATGCACCGTTGTGCCGCTGTCGATATCCAGAGCCGCCACGTAACGATCGCCACGGTATTCCTGATGCTTGATGCCGGCATTCTCCATTGACTGGCGAATGGTCTTCACCTCTTCGCTGGCATCTTCCAGGCTGGCCGAGCTTTGCGCCAGGTTCTGGTTTTCCAGCTCAAGACCGGCAGGCAACAGGTCCACGACCAAAGCGTCCGGCACCCGCTGACGGGCCGCGACTTCCAGGTGCACCAGCACCAATTGCCCGGTTTTCAGCGCGCCGACGTTCAATGGCGCACCGCTGAGGCTCAGGTACTCGCGACGTATGCCAAGGTTCTCGCCACCGGCAGCCGGTGCCTGGGTTGGATAACCCGAGACGGTGAGTTGCTGGTACAGCGGCTCGCTGCCCTGGTTATGTACCGAAAGCGGCGATGCGAGCAGAGCACCGTCGAGTTTGAGGCCCGGTTGCGTGTTGCTCAGCTCGCGGGTTTCAGTGCCACTGGCGATGCTCGCGGTCCAGTCTCTTTCCGGTTTGCCCAGCAGGTTACGGCCAGCCAGGAACAGCGAATTGCTCTCCTGAGTGGACAGGTAGCGGTTGGCGGCTACTTCATCGGCAAGGGCGAAGAGACGGTCATCGCGCTTGTCCTTGGCCATGTCGTTTTCTTCCAGCAGCGCCAGAATCAGCGCCTGATCACGCAGCGGGCTGCCATAGTCGGCCAGCCACTCGTTCTTGCGACTCACGGCCAGACCCGCCGTCAACGCCAGATCCGCACGAGGTTTGTCGCCCATTTTTTCCAGCGCCACGGCCAGTTGCACCAGTGGCAGGCCCGAGCGTGCATCGCTGCGGCGGTCGAACAGGCTGCGCAGAGCAGCCAGTGGCGCCTGTTGACTGCGCGACAGCACCAGCCCGGCATACGCCTGTACAGCAAACCGGGTGTGCTCGGCGTTCTGGCTGTAATTGACCTGCACCTGACCCGCATCCTGCAAGTAGCGCAGCAGGCGTTCGTTGGCTTTCTTGAGCGAGTCCGGCGGTACAGCGAAGCCCTGATCACGGGCGCGCAGCAGGAAGTCGGTCACGTAGGCGGTCAGCCAGTACTCCTCTTCGCTGTCCGAGCCCCACAGGCCGAAGCTGCCGTTGTAGCGCTGCATGCCCAGCAGACGCTCGATACCGATTTCGACCTTGCGCTTGCGCTCGGCATCCGGCTCGCCTTTCAGGCCCAGACGCTTGAGGGTGGCGGCATCGGCGTAAAGCGACGGGTACAAGCCGCTCGCGGTCTGCTCCAGACAGCCGTAAGGATAGGCTTTAAGCGCCCGAATCTGCTCGCCGAGGTTCAGCGGCGGACGGCTCGACAGCGACAGCAGGGCTTCCCGACCGGCAGGCTCGAAAGCTTCCAGCGCGCCTTCCGGCAGGTTCCAGGTCTGGTCATTCAGGGTGGCGCGATAATGCTTGAGCATGGCGGGGTAGGCCGGGCGCACACCAACTGTCCATTCGCGTGTGAACGCGGGCAGGTTTTCGCCTGGCAGGTCGAGGCCATCGACTTGTACCTTGATCTTGCCCTGACCCAGCCCACCTTGCGCCAGCACCGGCACTTTCAGCGTGACACGCTGGCCCTGCTTGAGCTGCAACGGCTTGATCTGATCGCCGCCAGGAATGCTCAGTTGGCCTTCCGCGCTGATTTTCACGTCCAGCTTCTGCGCTTTGCCCGACAGGTTGGAGACGTCAAGCGCCACGCTGGTCTGGTCGCCACCGGCCAGGAAGCGCGGTGTCGACAGTTCGGCAATGATCGGAGCGGCGACGACCGTCTTCGCCTCAGCCATGCCGTAGCGATCTTCAGTCCAGGCCTGAGCCATGACACGCAGTTCACCGTTGAAGTCCGGAATGTCCACGCTGACTTCGCCTTCACCGGCGTCATTCAAAGTCACAGGTGCGCTTTGCAGGGCAACGATGGTGACGCTGGTGTCAGGGCGCTTGCCGCATTTGGCCAGCGCATCACCACCGAACGCAAGGCTGGCCAGACGGCCCTGGCCGGCTTCGATCAACTGGCCGTAAATGTCCAGCTGGTCGGCACCGTATTCCTTGCGCCCGAACAGACTGGCAAATGGGTCGGGTGTGGCGTAGCTGGTAATGTTCAGAATGCCGACGTCTACCGCAGACACCAGCACGCGTACCTGCCTGGGTACGGTGCCGTCAGCGTTTTTGGCGGCTATCTTGAGTTTCAGCGGTTGCTTGGGGCGCATTTTTTCAGGCGCGGTCACGGTCAGCGCCAGCTTGCGTTGCGAACGATCAAGCGGCAGATGCAGGACGCCCACGGCACGCTTGGGCGTGACGTTGGCCTTGCGTTCACCTGGGCGGACCACCAGTGCGGTGACGTACAGATCATGACGCGCCCATTTCTTGTCCAGCGGGACTTCAAAAGTTTTGCCTTCGACAGGCACGTCGATTTCTTTCCACCACAGCGGGCCTTCACTGGACTCGATCAGCAGGTAGCCCTTGCCAGCGGCAGGCGGCGTAACCGTGACCTTGGCCGTGTCGCCGTCGTTGTAGGCTGGCTTGTCCAGTGCCAGTTTGACCTGGTCGGGCCTGACTGCGCCGCCATCGGTGTTGTCCTGCCAGCGATAACCGGCCCAGAAGCGCATGCTGCTGACCAGACCGGTGGAGGGGTCTTCCACTTCAACGCGGTATGGACCCCACTCGACCGGGAAGCTGATCCTGGCTGTGGAGTCCTTCTTGATGCTGACGGTTTCTTCGTTCAGGTTGAGGAATTTCTCGTTGAAGTGATAGCTCCAGCCATCACTGGCCGAGAAATTCCAGTAGTAGTCGCGACGCTCGCGAATCAGGCGAACCTTGACGTTGTCGGCGGCCAGCTTGTTACCTGCGGCGTCCGCTACCACTATTTCGAACTCGGCAGGGCCGTCGCCATCGGTCTGGGCCTCGCCCTTGCTGGCTTCGTCGCCGTACTCATCCTCGCCGGTGCTACTGCCGAACATCGCGCGTACGCCGGGCAACTGCTCGGCAGGCCAGATCGGCTGGACCAGACGGCGGGTGATCGGACGGCCTCCGGATTCCTGCAGGCTGGCTTGCAGGATCAACTGCAGCGGAGACTTGGCTTCGGCCCAGGCGGTTTGCACCGCAAGGGTCGAGTGGCCATTGCCGTCCAGCGTCAGCGGCTCGAGTTCGAGGTCATGCTTGAGGTCTTCTTCGGTGATCGAACCAAATTGATAGCCCGGCAGTTTTGGCACGGCTTCACGCAGCGGACGGACATACACCTGACCTGTCAGGGTATTGCCTGAGGCCGGTGCGCCATACAAATAGCGGCCGGTGATGGCGAACTCCGGGTTGTCGGCAGGTGCTACCGGTTCATCGCTGCCTTTGAGCTCCAGCGCCAGACGCTCTGGCAGGAAGTCCTCGACCTTGAATTCGTAAAGCTGCGGTTTGCCGTCGCCGAGGTCGAATACCAGTTGCCAGCGCCCGGTGGGTGCCTCATCGGCAAGTTGCAGCTGGTACTGGTAGAAGCCTGAGCTGTCGGCTTCCCAGACAAATTTGCGGCTGACCTGATCATCCGGGCGGCGTACTTCAACGGTGATCGGCTGTGGTTTGACGTTCTTGCCGTCGCTGTCGCGCAACAGGCCGTTCAGCAACACGGTTTCGCCTGGACGATAGAGGTCGCGCGGGCCAAAGATAAAGAACTGCAGCGGATGAGCCTGTGGGCCGGAGATATCAAACTCGGCCAGGTCCAGCGCCGAGCTGTTCAGGCGCAACATGCTGGTCTGCTCGTCCTTGTGCGCCAGAACCACGGCAGCCTTGGCAGGTAACGGCAGTTCAGTGTGCCCGTCGCTGTCAGTCTTGCCTTGGGCGACAACCTTGCCGTCGTCGTCATACACATCGACGCTGACACCGCCAAGCGCCTTGCCGCCTTCCAGTGCCTGGGTAAACACGTCCAGTCGGTTGCTGTAGCGGTGCACCGACAGGCCGATGTCACTGAGCGTGAACAGGGTGGCGGGCTGTGAATAGCTGTAAGTGCCCGACGCACGCATCACTGCCAGGTACACGCCCGGTTGTTGCAGAGCCTTGATCCCGGCAATCGGCAGCAGCAGCGTTTCGCGGGTATTGCGCGCAGGCTTGAGGTCAAAGCGTCCGCCGTAGACCAGGTCGGCCATGGGCAGCAGCTCTTCTGAGCTGTAGCTGGACAGGCTCGATGCACCGTCCCATTGGCTGAGGAAGCTCGGCATCGAGTCGGGTTTGACGCGGAAGAATTCGACATCCACCTTGTCGACGTTCAGCGCGATGACGGGCAGGCCCTCGGCCAGGCGCGTCGGCAACAGGCTGCCACGACTGGCGAAGCCCACGGTCGGCTGCAAGTCGCGGGTTTCCAGGCGGCTGATGTATTCAGCGGCCAGTTTAGCCTTGTTGACAGCCAGCAGGCCGGCATCAACGGTCAGGACCAGTTTGCGCTGCGGCTCCAGATGGCGAAGACGCAATTCCATCAGGTTGTCGGAAAGCTCCCAGGCACCGTCAACCTTGCCATTCTTGCTGTCCACCAGATGCAGCTTTTCACCAAACTTCTGTTCCGGATCCAGCGGCGCTGAAAAGCTGACCGAGAGGGTACTGGCACCGTCGACCTGAATTTCCGATACGTCGATCACCGTCAGCTCGCGGCCTGCATAGCGCTTGCTCAGCGCAGCGAGGTCGACGGCAGGCTTGGGCCTGGTTTCACTGACTGCTGCCGGAGGCGCGGCGGCTGCGGCAGGCGCAGGTTTTTCTGACGTGGAGGAATCGCAGGCACTCAGCAGCGCAAGCGCGCAGGCCAGAAACAGTCCTTTGTTGAACATGGGGCACTCATCGGCAGCAGTTGAGAGAGGGAGAGACTATATAGCAGTCATCGTTACAATTATGACAAAGCGCGCGAATAGACCTTCGGATTGAGACTTTGTTCTCAGGCCGCCGCCGATTCGGAGGTTTCCCGCAGAATCTACCGAGTTTTCCTGCAAGAACAATCCGCCTGGTATGTATGGCGTGGCTACAATGTGCGCTTGCCGGGAGTCCTCATGTCCAAGTTGTTCAGCGATTGGCGTCATCGCCCCACCCATCGTCGGGTCTGGGGGTTGGCCGCACCTATGATTCTGTCAAATATCTCCGTGCCGCTGGTGGCGCTGGTCGACAGTGCAGTCATCGGCCATCTGCCGCATGCCCATCAGCTCGGTGCGGTGGCAGTGGGGGCCACGCTGTACACCTTTCTGGCCTGGGCGATGGGGTTTCTGCGCATGGGCACCACCGGCTTCGCGGCACAGGCGGCTGGCCGCAATGACGGTGCCGCACTGCGTCAGATCCTTCTGCAAGGTCTGTTGCTGGCTGCGGGGCTGGCGCTGTTGCTCGGCGTGGTCGCATTGCCGTTCAGTCATCTGGCGCTGGCGATGATGGCGCCGTCCGCCGACCTGCAACAACTGACCCTGGATTTCTTTCACACGCGGCTGTTCGGGTTGCCCGCGGCACTGGCCAGTTACGCGCTGGTCGGCTGGTTTCTCGGTACCCAGAACGCCCGCGCACCGCTGGCTATCCTGTTGACCACCAATCTGGTGAACATCGCGCTCAATTTATGGTTTGTGATCGGGCTGGACTGGGGCGTGGTCGGCTCGGCCCGTGCCTCGGTGGTCGCGGAATGGACCGGCGTCGCGCTTGGCCTGATCCTGACACGCAAGGCCTTGCGCGCATGGTCAGGGCAGATCCTGTGGCCCGCGCTCAAAGTGTGGAGCAACTGGCGACCGTTGCTGGCGGTCAATCGCGACATCTTCGTGCGCACCCTGGCGCTGCAATCGATCATGTTTCTGATCACCGTGCAGGGTGCCCGGCTGGGCGATGCCACGGTGGCGGCCAATGCGCTGCTGCTTAATGGGCTGCTGCTGACCTCGCACGCGCTGGACGGGCTGGCCCACGCGGTCGAGGCCTTGTGTGGTCATGCCATCGGGGCGCGTGATCGCGTTTCATTGCGCCGCTCGCTGGTCGTGGCGGGTGGCTGGTCATTGATTGCGAGCGTCGCGTTTGCAGTGCTGTTTCTGGCGGGCGGGCATTGGTTCGTCATTCTGCAGACCGATATCCCGGACGTACGCGAAACGGCGATTGAGTACCTGCCGTATCTGGCTGTGATGCCGTTGCTGGCGGTCTGGAGCTACCTGCTTGACGGACTGTTCATCGGTGCGACCCGCGCTCGTGAAATGCGCAACGCGATGCTGGTCAGCGTGCTCGGCATCGCACCGTTCGCCTACCTTGCCTCCAGCCATGGCAACCATGCGCTGTGGCTGACGTTCCTGGCGTTTACCCTGTTGCGTGGCTTGAGCCTGGGCGCGATAACCTGGCGCCTGACCCGCAAGGACGCCTGGTTCGCTCATTGACGGGCTGCGTCCGGCTGGGCTGTCGCAGCGGTTGCACGAGGCGCTTTGACAAACAGCACCACTTCGTCAAGCACCGGCGCCAGGCTGCGTAGCGGCCTGGCAAAGGCGCCGATCAGGGTGCCGTGATTGGTGCGAGAAAAGTACAGGTCCCGCACCGACACTCCGTCGCTACGCAGCTTCGAGGCCAGCCCGCCGGTGTTGCGTTTCGGGTTGACCAGCGAATCCTTGTTGGAGGCCAGCAGCAACGCAGGCGGCGCAGCAGCGCTGACATGGTTGATGGGTTGCGAGTCTGGTGGCGAATCCGGAAAGAAAAACACCGGCTTCACGTCCGGGTTCTCGATGGGCAGAAAGTCATAAGGCCCTGCCAGGCCGATCCAGCCGCTGAGAATGGATGGCGACAATCCTTCTCTGGCCAGCCAGCGCGAATCGAGCGCCAGCATTGATGCGTTGTAGGCACCCGAGCTGTGGCCCATCACATACAGTCGATGGTTGTCGCCACCGTAGGCGCTCGCATGGTGATAAGCCCATGCCAGGGCCTTGGCCGAGTCCTCGAGAAAACTTGGGTAACGCACCTGTGGATACAAACGGTAATCGGCAATCATCACCACAATGCCGCGCGCGGCCAGGGCTTCGCCGACAAAGTCATAGTCGCTGCGTGAACCGCTGTTCCAGCTGCCGCCGTAAAAGAACACCACCACCGGCGCCTGGGTTGGTTTCGATTTGGGCACATAGATGTCCAGCTGGTTACGCGGTTCAGGCCCGTAGGCCACGTCAGAGACCTTGGCGACGGTGCTGGACGGCGTGAATGCGTTCAGCACCTTCAGTGCAGAACAGCCTGAAAGAACGGCCAGCAGGGCACCGGTCATCAGCGTACGGAAAATCGCTCGGGTCATGTGGGGCGCTCGGTTGGGCAAAGTGGGTGAAGCTGGGCGCGCCTTGGACGCGAGTAGCGCAAAGACCACGGTGTATGGACACGCTACGTCACAGAACGTTATCCGGATCACTCGAATCGTCGGCAATGCCAATTGCCCGGTCGGGCTCAGGTGCAGAGTCGGCACCTGAGCCCGGTTCGCTGGCAAAGGTGATGCGCGGGCTGATCAAGGTCATTTCTCCCCGTTCGAGCCTCACCTGGCTTGCGCCCACCTGCAGCAGCAGTTCGCTCTCTGGATCAAGCTGAAATGTGGTGTCGCCCAGTTGCACGGTGTTTTCGTCACCCAGCAGCACTTGCCAGTCGAGTTGCATCCGTATGCCGTTGGCTGGCCGCGTGTCGTGCTCTCCGACAGTCGAGAATTCAGGCAGTTGCTCCTGGGTTTGCAGGATGGCGGTAATGACTGGCCGATCCATGTCGTTGTTCTGAAAATCCACCACCGCCTCCGCGCCGCCCTTGCATTGCGCATCTATCCCCGGCGCCACAGGCAGCCAGCACTCGCTATAGCGAGCCCCGACACCTTGTTGCCCCCATTCGAACTGAGCCTTTACCCGCCCGGCTGCGTCACGTTCAGCCGTTTCGCCCATCGGCCCCAGAATCCAGGCACGCTGCAATGCGTTGCCCAACGGGCGGGGCGGCGTGTTCGGCGGCGTGAAGCCCTTTTCCCATGGGATCGCCTGAAAATGGTTCAGGTAACGAGGCTGATAGACAGAAAGGTGTTTCGCATGAGTTCCATAGCGATGTTCGACGCGGGTAACCAGCCACATGTGGTTCCACTGCACCTCTGGATGCCCGGCCAGGGGTAGCAGGTATCCGCAGTCGATAAAAGGCAGCGTACTTTCGCCATGGGCACGCTGAAAGGCGCGGCTGCCCGGCAGATCGACGCCGTCACTGGTCACGTCGAAAGCCGTCACGCCCGGCCGTTGATTGGTCGGATGCCACGCAGCGATCGGTGCCTGCCTGAAGCCACGCAGGCCATCACCAAACACCAGCTCATGACGGCGACGTGAATGATGAAAATGATAGTGAATGCCTTCTTCTGCGCAGAGCCGCTGGACCAGTTCCAAGTCAGACTCGCCGTATTGCACGCAGGTTTCGCGCTCCTGACAGTCAGCCCGAAGGTCGAAGCGGTAGCCGCCGCTCATGCCGTGTTCCTCCAGAACCCGTTCAATGATCTGCGTCGCGCTCATCTGCTGGAACACCCGTTGGTTATAACGCTGACCGAGGCAGGCCAGGCGTGGGCCGATTTTGAGCCGGTAGCACGCAGGACCCGGTCGGTGATGCAGGCGGGCCGCGCCGTGGATCTGCCCGTGGAAGCCGTGCGGGCTGCCTTCGATATTCAGGAAGGCAGGGGTATACATCAGCGTCGCCAGGTCCAGCTCGAAGCCGTCACCCGTTATTTCCAGCTCGAAAACGAACAGTTGGCTGATCGCCTCGGTCGCTCTGAAAGAGGAAACGTTGAAACGGCGACGCAGACGTGCGATCTCCAGGCGAAAGCAGTGCACGCTGGCGGTATCGGGCATGAACAAGGTTCTCCGGCAAAAATTCGGCCGGGGATTCTGGCGGAGAAGGGCGTTGGACAGAGTGCTGAAGGGTAGAAAAGGACATTGCCTACGGCTGGCGGGGGGACAGCCTACGTACTGATACGGTCCGGGGGCTGCTTGGCGATTGCCGACAAACAGGCTTGCCTGATGGTCAGCCTTCGCGAGCAGACGCAGCATCGCGAAGACTGACCGGCACAGGCGTCAGGACGACAGGTATGAAGACCGTGTCAGACCAAGGCGCAGGGCGTCGAGGAAGTAGGTGCGTTCGCGTGGGGTGATCTTGGCGCTGGCGACTTTGTCCCGGTAATGGGTCATCAGTTCTTCCGGCGACAAATGCACGTAGCGCAGCATGTCTTCGATGGTGTCGTGGGTTTCGATGCCTGCGTGGTAAACGCTGCCGTCCGGGTTCTGGTAAATATTGACCGAGTCGGTGTCACCGAACAGGTTGTGCATGTCGCCCAGAATTTCCTGATAAGCGCCGACCAGGAAGATACCCAACAGGTAGTCTTCGCCTTCGTTCAGTGGGTGCACCGGCATGCTGGTCTCGATGCTCTGCTCGTCGACGTACTGCTTGATCTTGCCGTCGGAGTCGCAGGTCAGGTCTTGCAATACGGCGCGGCGTACAGGTTCTTCACCCAGACGGTGCAGCGGCAGAATCGGCAGCACCTGGCCAATCGCCCAGGTGTCCGGCAGGCTCTGGAACACCGAGAAGTTGCAGATGTACTTGTCGGCAAGCTTGTCGTTGAGCTCGTCCAGCACCTGGCGATGCGAGCGCTGACGGGCTTTCAACGAGTTGTGCAGGCGGCGGCATACGGCGAAGTAGCACTGCTCACCCAGAGCTTTCTGCGCCAGGCTGATCTTGCCGTCGGCGTACTGGGTGGCGATGTCGCTCATGTAGTGCGTGGCGCGCCAGTAGGTTTCGGTCACCATCTCGATGTCGGTCGGACCCAGCAGGTCCACCAGCCATTGCACGGTTTCCGGCAGGCTTTCCTTGTCGGCGATTTCCGGGACTTCGTCGTTGTGCTTCTCGACGTCGGTCACCTGCACCACCAGCATGGCGTGGTGAGCGGTCAGCGAGCGGCCGCTTTCCGAGAAGATGTGTGGGTGCGGCAGGCCCTGCGCGTCGCAGAACTCCTTGAGCATGCCGACCACGACACCGGCGTAGTCGTCCATGTCGTAGTTGATGGAGCTGGCATTGCGCGAGTGGGTGCCGTCGTAATCGACGCCCAGACCGCCGCCGACATCGATGTGGTCCACCGGCAGACCGAGGTTGCGCAGCTCGCCGTAGTAACGGATCGCTTCCTTGAAACCATGCTGGTAGTCCGCCAGGTTGGCGATCTGCGAGCCCATGTGGAAGTGCAGCAGGCGGATGCCGTGGTCCAGACCCGCCTTGCGGAAGCGCTCGACCACCGACAACAGTTGCGCAGCGGACAGCCCGAACTTGGATTTTTCGCCACCGGTGTCTGCCCATTTGCTCGACGCCAGGGAAGACAGGCGCACACGCAGGCCGACCTGAGGGGCGACCTTGAGTTCGGCGGCTTCTTCGATCACCAGTTCGACTTCGGACTCTTTCTCGATGACGATGAACACGTTGTGGCCCAGCTTCTGGCCCATCAGTGCCAGACGGATGAACTCACGGTCCTTGTAACCGTTGCAAACGATGGTGCCGCCCTTGGGTGCCAGCGCCAGCACGGCCATCAGCTCCGGCTTGGAGCCGGCTTCAAGACCGATCGAGACGTTCTGGGTGGCGATGATGTTTTCCACCACCGCTTCCTGCTGGTTGACCTTGATCGGGTACAGCGCCGTGTATTGGCTCTGGTAGTCGAGGCGTGCGATGTTGCTGTCGAATGCGCCGGTCAATTGGCGAACACGGTCCTGCAGGATGTCAGGGAAGCGTACCAGCAACGGCAGCGACAAGCCGCTCTTGCGCAGATTGTCGACCTGTTCATAAAGGTCGATCGGCGAGCTTTCAGGCCCGTTCGGACGGACTTCTACGCGCCCGGCTTCGTTGATTGCGAAGTAGCCGGCCCCCCAATGGCGAATGCCATAAACGCTGCGGCTGTCCGCAACGGTCCATTGGCTGCCATCGTCTTTGCGTGTGCGTCGTACGGACATCGAAGTCCCCTATAAAGAAGTCGTAGCGCCAGCCCATAGCCAGCTGGGCGCAGTGTAATAAGTGGAAGTGACGATTTGATTCCCTGGCGGCTACTTTCGCTCAGCCGCCGGATTTCTTGGCCTTGAAGCCTTTTTTGACCAGTTCGGCCAGCAGAAGCTCAACGTGATCGCCCTGAATCTCGATGACGCCGTCCTTGAGCGATCCACCCGTGCCGCACCGCTGTTTGAGGGTCTTGGCAAGGTCTTTGAGCGCTTCTTCGGCCAGCGGCACGCCGCTGATAGTGGTGACTGTCTTGCCGCCGCGACCCTTGCTTTCGCGACGAACGCGAGCAACGCCATCCCCTTCAGGGATAGCGGTCTGCTTGCAGGTGCAGGCGGCGACGGGTTCACGACAGTCCGGGCAGTGGCGCCCTGAGTCGGTTGAAAATACCAGGCCACCCAGGGCGGCGAGCGAAGCGGCTTTTTTAGCCACGGGAAATCCTCTTGTTGAGGACTGAAAATGGGTCGGGTTCAGGTGAACCATCGACCGCGAAGCCCCACTCTGGCAGGGGCAGCGCTAAGCTCTGTACGTAAAGTGACTGCACTCGGTGACGCCGCGTTAAAACAGGCTCGTGGGTGACTTCGACCATTCCTCGCCTGTTTTGCCTTGCTTGACCTTCGCTCGCCGACTTTTCGTACAGATACCGCGAACCCGGCAGGGCCGGTCCGGTTTGAAAAGGTCGCGCAGTGTAACGGCAATCAGGCCACTTGCTAAGGGGTTGAATGCGCCAATTTACTGAACATTTGCGACCTGCGTCAGGTAGCGTTTCAGTGCGGCCAGTGAATCAGGGCAATAGGGCTTTTGTTCGGCTTGGCGCAACACTTCGTCGATGGGCAGAAAGCATGCTTCAAGGACTTCTTCAGGCTGCAGCTTCAGGGGGCCATCCCACAGGGCAGAGAACACTGCGCACCAGATACGATTGCCCGGCTGGTCGAAGAAAAACTGCTCATGGGCGAGCAACGGTACCCCGCCTACGCCCAGCTCCTCTTCAAGCTCCCTCCCTGCCGACTCCGCATAGGTTTCGTCAGCCTGGACCATGCCGCCTGCCGCCACATCCCAGTAACCGGGATAAATAGCCTTGCTCAACGTACGGCGGTGCACGCACAGCTCACCTGCGGAGTTGAACAGCAGAATATAGGTGCCGCGACCAATCAGTCCGCGCTCGCGCAGTTCGGCGCGAGCCATTGAGCCCAGTGGCTGGTCCAGTTCATCGACCCAGGCGATCTGCTCGGCGTCGGAGGCGGCGCGGTGCGCGGCCTCCTTCAAGGGAATCGCCATCAACCCTGATTCAGCAACTGACGAAGATCGATGACGGCCGCATTGGCGCGCGAGATGTAGTTGGCCATGACCAGCGAGTGGTTGGCGAACACACCGAACGGGCTACCGTTGAGAATCATCGGGCTCCACAGAGGTTCTTGCGAGGCTTCCAGTTCACGAATGATCTGGCGCACGCTGACCGTTGCGTTTTTCTTGGCCAGTACGTCGGCGAAGTCGACTTCGATGGCGCGCAGCAAATGCGACAGCGCCCAGGCCTGACCGCGGGCTTCGTAGAACACGTTGTCCACTTCCAGCCACGGCGTTTCCACAATCTCTTCATCAACCTGCGGCACTTCGCCTGGCTTGACTGACACAACTGCGGATTCGGTTTTCAGGGTGCTGTTGAGCTTGACCCTACCGACACTTGCCGACAAACGCTGCGACAGCGAGCCCAGACGTGTGCCGACATCGCCCAGCCAGTTGTTCAGATTGTCGGCGCGAGCATAAAACAGTGCGCCTTTCTGATTCGGGTCTGACAAACGTGCCTGATAGCGGCTCAGGGCACTGATGCCTTCTGCATACTGCGATTCACTGGAAGGCAGAATCCAGCTGCGGTTATTGAAGTTGAACAACGGCTCGGCACGGGCCAGATCGCCGTCTTCCGCCGATTGCGACTGGGAGCGGGCGAAGTCTTTGCGCAGGGCGCGGCTCAGGTCGCGAACCTGCACCAGCACGCCATATTCCCAGCTGGGAATATTGTCGAGCCACAGGCCAGGCGGCATGCGGTCGTTGGACAAGTAGCCACCGCGTTTTTCCAGCAGGGTACGCGTGACGGTCTTGAGCGTCTCGACGGTGGTATAGCCAATCACCATCGGCTTGCCTTCGCGCTCGGCGGCGGCTTGCGCGTTCTGTTGCACCGGAAACAGGGCAGGTTCCTTGCTCCAGTACCAGCCGACCACCAGTGCGACCAGCAAATAGATCAAGATCAGGGCGCCCAATGCACGGCTGTAAAACAGGTTGCCCATAAAACCGCGTCTTTTGACCGATGAACTGTCAGCGGTACGCTCACTCGCGCTGCCTGCGCGGTTTTTCCAATCCAGCATGGTGGGGTCCTTTTGATCTTGAGTTGAATGCTTCACGAGGCGTTCGACCGCAACCATACCTCAAGGTGCAATTGACTGGCACGCTCAGGGGCGTTTTGTTGACACGTACTGGCAAGGTCCCGAAGGCGCTTTTTACGCGTTGGCGAGCGTTCCCGGCCAGACGTCACTGTTTTGTTGTCAAATAAGTGACTTGCGGTGATCTTCTGACGTATAGGAGGTGCTAGCATAGCGCCATCAGCCGACCCGCTCAGCAAACTCACAGTAGTCTGAATATGACCGAGCATGAAGATCCTAGCCGCGATCGTCTCAAGCACCATTTTGCCCAACGGGTCATCCATCAGGCACGTCAGATTCTCGAGACGTGGCAACGGCTGCAGAAGACCGAGTGGTCGGTCTCCGACATGGCTGAGCTGAAAGACTCTACGTCTCGTCTTTCAAGGTTCGCCGAGCGTTTTGATCAGCACGAACACATCGCCCTGGCACGCAACATCAGTCAGGCGCTGGACGTTATCGAGGCCAATCGCGGTCGTCTCACCAGCGACGCCATCACCGAACTCAATCGCCTGATGCAGCGTTTGTCGCGCACCGGCTTGCGTCACGGTGACAGGCTTGAGCAGACATCACTGCCGCCCTTGCGCAAGCCCGTTTACGTGGTGCTTCAGGACTTTGAGCGGGCTGAACGGCTGGCCAAGCAACTCGAGTTTTTCGGCTTGTCCGCCCTGTCGCTGTACAGCGTCAGTGAGTTTCAAGAGGCCATGGCGCAGCGACTGCCCGCAGCGATTGTCATGGATGTCGACTTCGGGGGGCCGGGCGAAGGCCTGCGCATGGCGTTGCAGGCCCAGCAAGGGCTTGAACAGAAGCTGCCGTTGCTGTTTTTCAGCCTGCATGAAACCGACACCCCGACCCGTTTGGCCGCTGTGCGTGCTGGCGGGCAGGAGTTTCTGACCGGTGCTCTGGAAGCATCAAGCCTGCTGGAAAAGATCGAAATCCTCACCTGTGTGGCGCAATACGAACCCTATAAAGTGCTGGTCATCGATGATTCACGTGCTCAGGCCACGCACACCGAGCGCGTGCTCAATGCTGCCGGAATTGTGACGCGGATCCTTTTGGACCCGATTCAGGCGATGTCGGAACTGGCAGACTTTCAGCCGGATCTGATCATTCTCGACATGTACATGCCCGGGTGCACAGGGACTGAGCTGGCCAAGGTGATTCGCCACAATGACCGCTATGTCAGTGTGCCGATCATTTACCTGTCGGCCGAGGACGATCAGGACAAGCAGCTGGACGCCATGAGCGAAGGCGGTGATGACTTCCTCACCAAGCCGATCAAACCGCGTCACCTGATTACCACCGTGCGTAATCGTGCAGCACGGGCGCGCAGCCTGAAATCTCGCATGGTTCGTGACAGCCTGACGGGCCTTTACAACCACACGCACATCCTGCAATTGCTGGAAGACTGCAGTTTTCGGTCCCGACGCGAAGGCAAGCCACTGTGCTTTGCCATGCTCGATATCGATCACTTCAAGAAGGTCAATGACAGTCACGGGCACCCGATGGGCGACCGGGTGATCAAAAGCCTTGCGCTGTTTCTCAAGCAGCGACTGCGCAAGACCGACTTCATCGGGCGTTACGGCGGTGAGGAGTTTGCCATCGTCATGCCCGACACGGATATCCAGAGCGCCCATAAAGTACTTGAAGAGATTCGTCTTCGTTTTGCCGAAATCCATTACCCGGCGCAGCCCTCAGACCTGTTCTGCACGTTCAGCGCAGGCGTGGTGTCGCTGGGGCCGCTGGATGACAGCCTGAGCCTTGCGTCCCAGGCCGACAGTGCGCTTTACCGGGCCAAGCATGCCGGCCGCAACCAGGTGCATTCAGCGCTGGTCGAGCAGCCCTATCACGTGGTGCTACCTGAAATGGAAGCCTGACTGCACGCGGCATCGACGTCAGTTCTCTGTCGCGCGTTGTCGAGTGCCAAGCGAGCCGGGTGACAACGCCAACGCCAGTTGTGTCCGGTTATGCATCTGCGTCAAGCGCAGCACCTGTGACACATAGAGTTTGACGGTGTTTTCAGTGATACCCAGCTCGCAGGCAATCTGATAATTGGTCTGCCCGGTGCTCACCAGCCGTGCGACGTCCAGCTGACGCGGCGACAACTTTGAGAACACCAGAGGCATGTCCTGATCGGTTTTGGTCTCTGTGGTTTCGCTGCTGGAGCGAGCGGTCTTTCTGGCTGTCGATACCGGGCGAGATTTGTCCAGGTCCTGATACAGATCGTCGATGGTGGCCGCCAGAAACTGGAGTTTCTCGTTGAGCATGCCCAGTTGCTGATGATTTCTCTGCCGCTCTTCCAGTGCTTCGACCTGAAGCTGAACGCCTTCCAGCACCTCAGGCAGATTGACGGGTTTCTGGTAATAATCGGATATACCGGCCCGCAGTGCCTTGATCACATCCTTTTTCTCGGCGCGCCCGGTCAGCATGATGGCTTCGAACAGGTGGCGCCTGCCTCCCATGACCTTCATCGCTTCGACCATCTCGATCCCGTTCATATCGGGCATTTCCAGGTCACACAGGACAATGCCTATGCTCGGGTCCTCACCGAATTGTTCGATGGCTTGCTGGCTGGAATGGCAGGAGACACAGTGATATCCACTGCTCTCTAGAAACTCGCTGAGCTCCTCGACAATCAGCGGTTGGTCATCGACCACCAGAACCTTTATCGGCGAATAATTGATCACGCGCTACTCCATGCTGGTGGCCGCAGAAGGGATACTGCGGCCTGAGTCCATTCAGCAAAAACACAATGAGCATTACTTACATTGCTTCAAGGTGGGTGTCAGTCAGGTTTAAACCTAGCCTTACTTTATGACTATGTACATAGGATTGGCGGGTTATTTCGACTAGTGGATCATCGCCGCAGTTAATAAGAGCCCTGTAAACAGGAACGGCGAAAAGGGATATTTATTTGTCGTTTCAGCGCTCATGTAGTGATAACGCTGCGTAACGTGATGGTTCATAAGGGGCCAGACTTTTTTGTGCAACAAGAGCCACGCCAGCATGGCGAGTGCCGCGCCGACCAGAGAGCCCAGCAGGTAAATACGGTCGGAGGCCAGTGCCAGTCCAGCCATCAGCTTCACGTCGCCAGCGCCCAGGCTGCGCAATGCATAGCCTGGCAGCGTAAGAGCCAATGCCAGCAATAGCGCCCAGCCTGCCTCGCCTGGCTCCGCGCCCATCCATGACTGGCCGCGATAGCACAGATACCCCAGCGCCAGTGCCGTGCCGCCCAGTGTCAGCCAGTTGGAAATCTCCCGTTGTCGAGCATCCTGTTCGGCGCAAACACCGAACCATGCGAGTAGGAAAAATAATTCCATGGGCTAAAACATCCTCTTTCCCTGAAAGAAACTATGCTGTCCTGAGTAACAAATGTCAGAGTAGACGTGGACATGCCATTCAGCTCCAGAACTTCCTTGCCTCATAAACAGCGCGGCGCCGCAGCCATTGAGTTTGCAGTGGTTTTCATTATTTTTTTTGCGGTGTTTTACGGCGTGGTGAGTTATAGCCTGCCGCTGTTGATGATGCAGTCGTTCAACGCAGCCGCCAGCGAAGCGGTGCGACGCAGTGTTGCCCTGAGCCCCGCAGCGGTCAATTACGATCAGTTGGTCGTCAGTCAGGCAAGAAGCGTGGTCATGACGCAGTTGGCATGGATGCCGGCTTCGCTGGGGTTTACGACGAGCGATGCTACGGTGACCTACACCGCAGGTGTCCTGACTGTCAGGATTGCTTATCCCAAGACTCGACTGATGCGGGTGCTGCCATTCCTGACGTTGCCGGGCATTGGTGAGGTTCCGCGTCTGCCAGCCCAACTCTCAGCCCAAGCGAGTATGAAACTTGTCCCATGACAAAAGCCGATTGAGTCGCTGGCTGGGCCGTACCGAGGCCGCTCCAGCAACGCAGAGCATGCTGGCGGCAACCGAGCCGGATCCGATCGGAGCCGAGCTGTACCTGTTGCTGGACGACGACGGTCGTATTGTGGACATCAGCCCGCACCTGGCCTCAAGGTTGGGTATCAATGCGTCCGGTTTCACGGCGCAGCGCTTGATGAGTCTGCTGCTGCCCAACAGCGCGCTGGTGATCGAGGGCGTGCCGCATGACTGGCTGGGTCACATGCTCGATCTGGATTTCAAGAGTAACGATGCGCATATTCTGCATTCGCGTGGCTGGGTGCAGGCGCACGGCAAGGATTGGCTGCTGCAGTTGCTGGACATCAGCGACCTGATGGAGGAAGCCAGCGCAGCGCGCAGTCGTCAGCAATGTCTGCGTATCGCAGGCCAGGTGGCTGAAAAGGTGCGGGTCTGCAGCGTTGACCGGCTGGCAGCGGTGGTCACCGAGCAACTGGAGGAGCTGGCGCAACTGTGGCGTATCCCCTGTGTGGCGCTGGCATTGCCGCAGGCGGGAGGCGTCGGCTGGCGGGTTTATTGTCAGTACAGCGCCCATACGGCACCGGAGTTGTGGCAGGTCGGTCAGCGTCTGGGCGCAGCGCTGGATGGCCTCGACGGCAACGTAACCCATCAACTGTCGTTCGGCTCGGACTCAAGCTCCGAGGCATTACAGGGTGTATTCGGCAATGCCAATGGTTTTCTGATGCCGCATAGCCGTGACAGCGTCGCCAAAGCCTGGCTGCTGTTCGGCTTCTACGATGCGCGTCAGCAGGCACCGGACCTCGGCGAGCGGGAATGGTTGAACCTGTGCTCCGCGCTGGCTGGCCCGGTGCTGTTCCGGTTGTCCGAGCAGCACAACCGTCACCATGTCGAGCGTCTGGCGGTATTGCAGGACCTGCTTGGGACCGGCTGGTGGGAGTTGCTGGCGGGCACTGACGAAATGCTGTTGGCCCCGCAACTGGCGCGCAGTCTGCGGCTGGGCGACCGGGTCGAGAGCCTGCCGCGCCAGGACTGGCTGGCGCTGATTCATCCGGCGGACCGTCAGGAACTCGCCAGTCGCCTCACTCAGTTGCGTGACAACGGCACGCCGTTATTGCTTTGTGTGCGCCTGCTGCAGTCCGATCCTGCTCAGGAAACCCTCTGGTTCCGGATTCAGGGGCAGGCCTTGATCAGTGGTCAGGTGCAACGTGTGCTGGGTTTCATGCTGGACGTCAGCGATATCAAGAATCAGGAAACCGATGCCGCCGCCGCTCACGCGCGTCTGGACAATCTGATCGCCAGTTCACCCGCTGTGATTTACGTCCAACGCTATGACCAGGGCAATCTGGAGCCAACCTTTTTCAGTGACAGTCTGACGCCGCTGTTGGGCTGGACGCTGGCGGACTGTGTCGAGGGCAAGCTGGCGGAGTACATCCATCCTGACGACCGCGATGTCTGGTTCGAGCGCAATCGACAGCTGTTGCGCGAAGGTTTTGTCAGTCGTCGCTATCGGCTGCGCAGCAAGGACAGCACCTATCACTGGCTGCTGGATGAGGCGCGGCTGTTGCGTGACGATCTCGGCATGCCGGTCGAGGCCGTGGGTTTGTGGCTGGACGTCACTGACGCCACGCTCGCTGCCGAGCAGGTCCGTCAGAGTGAAGAGCGCTACCGGATTCTGGTTGAAGATTCGCCCGCGATGATCTGCCGCTACACGCCGGACCTGGTGCTCAGTTTCGGCAATCGACCACTGGCCAATTACATGGAATGCACGCCGGAGCAGTTGACCGGCATCAACCTGGGCGACTGGCTCTCTGATGAACAGCGTGAGGCGTTCACCCGGCGTATCGGCCTGCTGACCCCGGAAGCGCCCTTGAGCACCGAAGAAATCTGCATCGAGTTGCCCGGTCGTGAGTACGCCTGGTGGGTGTGGGCCGACCGTGGCGTGTTCGATGAGCAGGGCAAGCTGGTCGAGGTGCAAGCTGTGGGTCGCGACAATACAGATGTGCGCCTGTCGCGCATGCAACTGAACCAGAGTGCGAAGATGGCGACGCTGGGGGAAATGGCCACCGGCCTGGCCCACGAAATCAATCAGCCGCTGAATGTCATGCGCATGGCCGTAGTGAACGTGCTCAAGCGCCTCGGACGCGGCGACGTGGACATCGATTACCTCACAGAAAAGCTCAACCGTATCGACACTCAGGTGCAGCGCGCCGCCAGAGTGGTTGATCACATGCGGGTATTTGGCCGTCGCTCGGAAATCGAAGAACAATTGTTCGATCCCGCCCAGGCGGTGGAAGGCACGGTGTCGATGCTTGCCGAAGGCCTGAAAGGTAAAGGCGTGCAGCTTCGTGTCGGCGAGAGGGCAGAGCCGGTACAGGTGCGTGGGCATGTCGATCAACTGGAACAAGTGCTGATCAATCTGCTGGTCAACGCTCGGGACGCGCTGTTGTCACGCCGCGAGAAAGATCGCGACTTCCAGCCGTGGATCAGCCTTGAGGTCGAGCGCGACGAAAATATTATCCGGCTTGTGGTACAGGACAACGGTGGCGGTATTGATCCACGTTTGCTGGAGCGGATCTTCGAACCTTTTTTCACCACCAAACCGGTGGGCGTCGGCACCGGTCTTGGACTGTCGGTCAGCTACGGGATCGTGGACCAGATGGGCGGTCAGTTGAGTGTCAGCAACGTCGACGAGGGCGCACGCTTTCGTATCGAACTGCCGATTTTCACTGCGAGTCAAATCACCAGCGTGGCCTGACCGTAATTGCAGCTCAGGTTTGCGCCGACATCGGCGGGTGCCAGGCTCACGCCGAGTGCCGCCAGGAGCGGGTCAATCACTGAAGTCAGCAAGGGCTTGAGTGTCGCGTCCACAACTTTGTCGAGCTCCAGCGTCAGCGTGCCCAAAAAGGAAGCTGCACTCGCGATCACATTGCCCAGGACAGTGCTGCTGGCTGGCTTGTAGGCACTGACCCGGACGCTTGAAAAAACCCCATCCAGAGCGCTGCTGGGCTTTACCGACGCCACCTGGTTCTGGAATTTGGCGGGGCTGCTGATTTCGGGCAGGTTGGGAGAACTGAACGTGGAACTGGTCGAAACCGAATTGCCCAGCGGCGACTGGTTGACCGGGTCGAAGGTGAGCCCAACGCCGCCGCCGCCAAAAGCAGTGCGCGTACTGCAGCTGCCCACCCCTAATATTCTCTGACACGTCATGGTTCCGATATCGATCACCGGCAGCGGAATGGCGGTGACTGCCGTCGGGGCGGTGCTGGCCGGAAACGGATCGCTGACCTGGCCTGCCCGAATGGTGACCAACGCACTGTCGGTGTGTACGGTCAGTGTCTTGTTGGTGTTGTTGGTGCAGGTGTAGCCGGTGACGTAACTGTCGGCGCTGGCCAATGACAGGCTCAGGTCGATCTTTGGCCCGGCACTCGACGATGTGGCGGATGGCAGAAATTTTACGTCGGTGACCATGCAACTGGTGAGCCCGAGGGCGCAAGTCGTGGAACCCAGCACACCTGCAATATTCAGGTTCAACGCTGCGTTGAGGACCGGTGTCAGACTGCCAATGACTGATCCGGCGGTACTGACCAACGGCGCGATGGCGTCCAGCAGCGGGAGGTTGATCGACACCAGGGCACGCATTTGAGCGGTGCGCACATAAATCCGGTTGGGTCCGTTCGCAGGGTTCGTCGGGTCAATCTGGCTGGGGTCGCCGATGGCTGACAATTGCGGAGGCTCGATGACCTGAATTCGGGCGGTGACTTGCGCCAGCCCTGGCAGGTTGATTTGCGTAGCGGCTGAAATGCCGTTCTTGTCGTTGGCCAGTTGCGCGAGACCCTGAACCAGATCAATCAGCCGCAGGTTGGTGTTCAGCTGCGCAATATCTGAACTGCCCTGGATCGCCAGCAAATCCCCGAGCACCACCGTGGTTGCGCCGGTGGCCGCCTTCACCGCCTGCAATCCTGCGATGTAGGCTTGGCCACTCAAAGTGCCGCCCGGGTCCAGCACGTTCACTGCACTCTGTATCAGTTGGCTGACGGACACGGTGGCGGCAAGCACTTGGGTATACCCGACTGCCGTAAGGTTCAGGTCGGTTTTCAGTCGGTTCAGGTAGCTGAGCAGGCTCAGATCAGTGCTGGCCAGGCCTTGCCAGTTTGCAACGCTCAGGTTCAGCGCGCCGCCCAGCATGCCGCCAACGATCGGATTGAGGATCGAGGCCGTTGCACTGTCCACGGTCAACGCAGCGCTGCGAATGGTCAATGCAGCAACCGGAGGCGTGCTCATTGCAACCGCAGTGGCGCTGAGCAGAATATTGGGCGAGGCAGGAGCACTTGAGAACAGCGCACCAATGCCTGCCGCAAAGCTGCGCGGGACCGGATGACTGGCGACCACCTGGATGGCCTGGGACTGCGTGGCGTTGGCGGTGAATACGCGCTGGCTTTGGGCGCCTACCGCCAGCGTGCCGCAATGGGTGGTGAGCAAACGTCCGTCACTGCCCACCACAAAGCCGTTACGGGCAGCACTCTCATTGGCGAATGTAGCTGCGCTGGCAGCTGTCGCGCAGGTCCCTTTGCGACCGGCGGCCTCCAGAGCGGCGATGTCTGCGACACGCTGCAAAGAGCGTTTCTCCATGTACAACCTGCCGCTGTCCACCACCACCAGTGTGCACAGCAGCGCCAGCCCCAGAGTCAGCGCGGCCATCAATCCAATAGCCCCGCGCTGCTTGTCCTGCATGGCGGCATAACGATTCGGGGGACCCATAGCACTCCTTCGGCATGGCCATCGCTTGGTGGTCCGTCTGCCGGGGAGTGTAGTCAATGCCGGGGAAGTGCGCTGGCAAGGTGCCAGATTGCCTGATGGGCCAGGTCAGCGCCTCGTGCGCTGCCCTGGCTGTGCCGGGGGAAGGTCTGAGTAATCAGCGTGGCGGGTACTGTTCAAGGATCTTGGCGACCGTGGTGCGGATGGCTGCGTCACGGTCGGCAGGGTTGCCGTTGCTGTCACCTACTATGCGCTCGGTGCTGCCGCGCCAGACCAGTTTGCCGTCCTTGCCATCGAACAGGTCGATCTGCAGGGTGCTGACCTTGTAATCCACACTGCGGGTTTCAGTGTTCATCGGGCCGCCCCAGTAGCCATAGCCACCCCAGGGGCTCCAGCCACCACCGTAGTTGGTGCTGACCAGTTGCTGGCGATTCTCGACGATCAGCCATGCCTGCACCTTGAGGTCTGAACGCCCGCCCGTTGGGGCCATGCGCAAGCCTCGCTGATCAAGCTGGTCACTGATGGACTGGCGGATGCGCTGCTCGGTCAGGTCGCTTTTGAGGCGCGGATCATCTGGCTGATATTGCACGGCGGGTTCTTTCCAACTCCAGCTGCGGTAGCCGCCAAAGTCGCGTTGAGCATCGAAGTCGCGGTTGACCTGCTGACTTTGACAAGCAGCAATCAGCAGCACGCAGGATAGTAAAACGAGGCGGCGGAACATGGCAGTTCTCCGAAAGGTCACGAAGGAGGGTAGGCGGTCAGAGCCTGTTGCACGGCCTGACGCAAGGCTTTGGTACGGTCTGACTCATTACTGCCAGCACGCGCATCGGCGCTGCTGCTCCATACCGGTTGTCCGGTGCGGGCGTCGAACAGGCTGATCTGCACCACCATCACGCGCTCCTGATAGGTGCGCACCACCGGCACGCTCGCATAGCCGCCATAGCCGGGCCGGTAGCCGTCATAACGGTTATATCCCATGCCGCCGCCATAATAAGGGTCGTAATCCTCACGCACCTGACGCAGCCGGGTTTCCTGTCGGGTGGAGGCGCTGACGAACAGGTCGGCAGGCTGATTACGTGCGGGGCGCAGGCCGCGCTGGTCCAGACCGTTGCTGACGGCTTCCACCACCTGCGCAGAATCCAGCGCCGCTGTGCCGGGCGGAAGTTGGCCATTGAGCCAGGCCCAACTGCGATAACGGCCATAGTCGCGTGGCGGCGCTGGATAGACACTCATGTCTCGGGTGGTGGCCGCCTGCGGTGGAGCCGGCGGAATAGGGTTGGAGCTGGCCACATACGGGTTGTTGCTCTGGCAAGCGGCAAGCCCGAAGAAACTGGTCCCCAGCAGCAGGGCGAACATGGCGAGGCGATGGTTCATGACGCTCTCCGCAGTGATGTCAGACGGGACGGCACATCCAGTGCAGATATCGACCCAGACCAGCAAAGGCTGGATGACGTCGGTGCGCCAGCTCCATTTCCAGCAAACCCGCCAGCTCGGCCCGCGCCTGGAATTCAACCGGCATGTAGTCGTGGAACACCCGCACGCCGCTCTGGGTTTCGACCCGCCACGTGCCTTCGAGTTGCGTCGCAAGCTCTCGCGGGTCGAGCGGCTGCTGGGGCGTCAGGCTCTGCTTTTCGCCTGCCATGTCATTTTTGCGCATCTTGCGGAAATGACCTTTGAGCAGATTGCGATAGATCAAGGCGTCGCGGTTGTAAAACGCCAGGGACAGCCAGCCGTCAGCTTTTACGAGTGAGTGCAGCACCGGCAGAATCGCATGAGGCTCAGCCAGCCATTCCAGCACCGCATGGCACAGCACCAGATCGTAGGTGTCGGTGAGCAGTTCCGGCAGCGCCTGCCAGGGCGTCTGGATAAAGGTCGCAGCCTGCCCTGCCTCGGCAAAGCGCTGGCGGGCACCCTCAAGCATCGGCTCGGCCGGTTCGGCCAGCGTGACGTGATGACCGCGTTCTGCCAGCCACAGCGACATGTGCCCAAGGCCCGCGCCGATGTCAAGCACACGCAACGGTCGGTCAGGCAGTACCTCCAGCAGATCTGCCTGCAGCACTGCCAGCCGGATGGCGCCTTTGGCACCGCCGTAGATCTTTTCCGCGAACCGGGTGGCCAACTGGTCGAAATGGCGGTCGCTCACTTGGCAAATCTCCGCTCGCTGTCCGCGAGCTTGCTGCGCACCACATCTTCCATGTTCAGCCCCAACTCACTGCACAACAGCAGCAGATAAAGGACGATATCGCCTATTTCCTGGCCCGCATGGGCCAATTTTTCGGCAGGTAGTTCGCGGGACTGGTCCTCGCGCAGCCACTGGAAGATCTCCACCAGCTCGGCCATTTCGACACTGGCGGCCATGGCGAGGTTTTTCGGGCTGTGAAACTGCTTCCAGTCATTCTGGTCGCGAATGCGATGCAGGCGTTGGGTCAATTCGTCGAGGTTCATCATGCTCTCCTGAAGACGTATAGCTTCAAGAGAAACACGCCGTCAGGCAAGCGGGCTTTCGGGTTTGTTCAGTTTGCGCGTGCCATGCGCGGCTGCGCCTGGACCGGTCACTCCGTCAGCGGTTGCCAACTGCCGACCATGTGCACAATGTCCTGCTCGCCCTCCAGGCGGAACTGGCCGTGGGAGCCGGCCGCGCTGGCCGACAGGGTGACGTTGGCGGGCAAGCGTACTGGCTTCTGGAACTGCACCGAGATGACCACGTTGGATGCAGGCAGATGATCGTCCAGTTCGGCCAGCGTACGTGCCTTTAGCCACATACCGTGGGCGATGGCACGCGGAAAGCCGAACAGTCTGGCGCTGGCCGCGCTCAGGTGAATAGGGTTGTAGTCGCCGGAAATTTTCGCGTATTCGCGTCCTATCTGTGCAGACGCCTGCCAAGTGGTCAATTCGATGACCGGCAGATCGCTGGGCTCGATGTGAGCGTCGGTCTCGCCTTGCAACTGCACGCCCTTGCAGAGCATGGTGCTTTCCTCTTCCCACAGCAGGCCCAGTCCATCCTCTATCCGGGTGACCAGAGTAAACGTCGCGCCTTTGGGATGAGGTTGCAGATTGGACGCTTCTACGCCGACGTACAGTTGCGTGACGCCGCCCAGCGGGCGATGAATGCTGATACGGTTGGCGACGTGGATCAGCCCCAGCAGCGGAAACGGAAACTCTCGGGAGGTCATCAACTGCATTTGCAGCGCAAACGCCAGAACATGCGGATAGGTCGGTGGCAGCAGACTGCCGTCCTTGAAACCACACACCTTGCGATAGGTTGCCAGCGCGTCGGCATCGACCGTCATCCAACTGCGCAGACCCAATTCGGGCAGTTGCGTACCGGTCACTTTGCGGCGCAAGGCTGCCTGAAGAAACGAGGTTGGCAATGCTTGCTGAGAATGCAGGTAGCGCCAATGATCAGTCATGGTCCATCTCCTTGAGCTGTAATACAAGGGCTCAGGCCCCAATCACGCTTTGACCGCACACGCGCAATACCTGGCCGCTGACCGCACCGCTGCACGGCTGGCTGAACCAGGCGACTGTTTCGGCGACGTCCTGCGGCGAACCACCCTGGCCCAGAGAGCTCATGCGTCGACCGGCTTCGCGCAGGGTGAAGGGCATATGCTCGGTCATTTTCGTTTCGATGAAGCCCGGTGCGACGGCATTGATGCTGATCCCCCGTGGTTTCAGGGTGGGTGCCATGGCTCTGGCGTAACCGATCAGGCCCGCCTTGCTGGTGGTGTAGTTGGTTTGTCCGCGATTACCGGCCAGTCCGCTGATCGAGGCCATCAGCACTACGCGAGCATTGTCATTCAATGCGCCGTTGTCGAGCAGCGTCTGGGTCAAGACTTGCGGCGCGTTGAGGTTGATGGCCAGCACCGAATCCCAAAAGTCCTCCGGCATGTTGGCCAACGTCTTGTCGCGCGTGATACCTGCGTTGTGGATCAGAATG
Organism: Pseudomonas californiensis; assembly: GCF_021147775.1. Classification (GTDB taxonomy): domain Bacteria; phylum Pseudomonadota; class Gammaproteobacteria; order Pseudomonadales; family Pseudomonadaceae; genus Aquipseudomonas; species Aquipseudomonas californiensis. Next base: position 45,516 of record NZ_JAGTPK010000010.1, on the reverse strand, counting down.
TCGATGCCGCCCTGCACGTGTTCAAGTAGCTGGGCAGGTGCGTCCGCAGCGCAGATGTCGAGCAGCAGTGGCTGGCCGCCCAGACGCGCTGCCAGCGCTTCCAGGTCAGCCCTGGCCTGTGGCACATCCAGCAGAATCACCTGAGCGCCATCACGGGTCAGGGTTTCGGCGATGGACGCGCCAATGCCTCGCGCAGCACCGGTGACAAGTGCCTTGAGACCGGCCAGCGGACGTGTCCAGTCATGGACCTTGGCGGCGCAGGCATTGAGCCGAATGACCTGGCCTGAAATAAACGCGCTCTTGGGTGACAGAAAGAAGCGCAGCGCCCCTTCGAGCTGATCCTCTGCCCCGTCGTCGACCTGTAACAGCTGCACGGTCGCGCCGTTGCGCATTTCCTTGGCCAGCGAGCGACTGAAGCCCTCGATGGCCTGCTGCGTGCTGGCCGCCAGCGGGTCTTCGAGCGTGAACGGTGAGCGAGCAAGAATCACGACATGCGCGCAGTCAGCCAGGTTGCGCAGCAGCGGCTGAAAGAAATCCCGCAATTGCCGGAGTTGGTCGGTGCGCAGCAGCGGGCTGGCATCAAACACCACCGCCTTGAGGCTGGGGCTCTGATTGGCGACCCAGGCGGTGGCGCCGGGGATATCGCTGCCGAGGCTGTACAGCGTATCTGTGAAACGATGGGCGAGCACTCGTGCATGGTCGGCGAGTGGTCCGGCGCTGATCAGCAGTGGGCCATCTATCGGACGCAAACGCCCGGCCTGCCAGCGTTCCAGACGCGTTGGAGTCGGCAGACCGACGGCTTTCACCAGGCGACGGCCTACGTCGGAGTTGGCGAAATCGATATAGCGATCTGACGGCATGGAACACTCTCCTGGGGTCGGGGTTCAAAGGAGTTGACCACAGCGGTACGGCGTTTGTTCTTGCTCATCTACGCTGTTCATCCATCCGTTAGCAGAAAGGGAGTTTTCCATGACGCATCCTCGTCGCGTCGCCATCGTTGGCGGTAACCGCATCCCGTTCGCCCGCTCCAATGGTCCGTACGCCACTGCCAGCAATCAGGACATGCTCACCGCTGCGCTGGAAGGCCTGATCGAACGCTTCAATCTGCATGGCCAGCGCATGGGCGAAGTGGTGGCCGGCGCAGTGCTCAAGCACTCACGGGATTTCAACCTGACCCGTGAATGCGTGCTGGGCTCACGACTGTCTGCGCAGACCCCGGCTTACGATATACAACAGGCCTGCGGCACCGGGCTGGAAGCCGCCCTGCTGGTCGCCAACAAGATCGCTCTTGGGCAGATCGAATGCGGCATCGCCGGAGGTGTGGACACCACCTCCGATGCGCCGATTGGTGTCAACGAGGACCTGCGCAATATCCTGCTGCAGGTCAATCGGAGCAAGACCAGCGGCGACAAGCTCAAGGCTCTGCTGCAGTTGCGCCCGCACAACCTCAAACCCGAGCTGCCACGCAATGGCGAGCCGCGCACCGGGCTGTCGATGGGGCAGCATTGCGAGCTGATGGCACAGACCTGGGGCATCGAGCGGGCGCCACAGGACCAGTTGGCGCTGGAAAGCCATCAGAAAATGGCGGCATCCTACGCCCAGGGCTGGCAAGACGATCTGATGACTCCGTACCTGGGGCTCAATCGTGACAACAACCTTCGGCCTGATCTGACGCTGGAGAAACTTACGGCCCTCAAGCCTGCGTTCGAGCGCACTGCGAAAGGCACATTGACGGCAGGTAACTCGACACCTTTGACGGATGGTGCGTCAGTGGTGCTGCTGGCGAGCGAAGAGTGGGCGCGTGAGCGAGGTTTGCCGGTCCTTGCCTACTGGCGGGACGGCGAGGCGGCGGCGGTCGATTTCGTCAACGGTGAAGAAGGCCTGTTGATGGCACCGGTGTACGCCGTGCCGCGGTTGCTCGCTCGTAATGGCCTGACGCTTCAAGACTTCGACTATTACGAAATTCACGAAGCCTTTGCCGCTCAGGTGCTGTGCACGCTCAAGGCATGGGAAGACGCCGACTACTGCAAATCGCGCCTGGGGCTGGACGCGCCGTTGGGTTCGATTGATCGCAGCAAACTGAACGTCAAGGGCAGCTCGCTGGCCGCTGGTCATCCATTTGCGGCCACCGGCGGCCGAATTGTCGCCAACCTGGCCAAGTTGCTGGACGCGGCGGGCAGTGGTCGCGGGCTGATCTCCATCTGTGCGGCGGGCGGTCAGGGCGTCACGGCGATTCTGGAACGTTGAGTGGCTGGCATTCGGGCCGATGGTATTAGATCCGGGCCATGGGCATAATCGATGGCTGCGAGGCCATCGGGCCTCGCACTCGTTGGTATCGCTGACAGGTGAAACATGGGTCTGATGATTGGCGTTGCGGTACTTCTGATCCTGTTGGGTGCGTTTCTCTACCTGCTCGATAAAGGCGCGAGAACGCGCTGGTTACGCCCCTACATCGGCCTGGCGCTGATTGGTTTGCTGATCGCGGGCATGGGTCTGCTGGTCGGGCTGATTTCCGATGAGGTCGAAGGGTATTTCCTGCTGGTTGCCAAAATCGTCATTGCCGCCACCGGTATCATGTTCTGCCTGAGGCTGATCATGCTGATCGCCAAGCGATTCATCGTCAGGAACTGAGGAGGCGCCAGCGCCAGGCGAGACGGTACAACGTGGACAATCACTTCAAGTTTCTGACCTTGCCCAAAACCTCGGGCAGCGTTGCCAACATTTTCATTCACGGTTATTCCTCGGGGCACGACCTGAGCGACCGGCGCATGCTGGCCAACAGTATTCCGGCCGCGCTGCGCCAGTGCGTGAACATCATGGCCTTCTGGCCTTCCAGCCATTTCACTCAAATGGGCAACCGCTCGCGTGGCCTGCTGATGGCCGCCGCCAGGGTTCATCCACTGGCCGCAGCTGCGGCACTGGCGGGCGACCGCGCTTATCATTTTTCGCGCATTCGCGCATTCGCGCATTCGCGCCCGCGCCGAAGTCATGGGTGGCGTGCTGCTGGAGCAACTCGACCGATACCTGTTCGAACAGCACCCAGGCGTGACGCGGGTCAATCTGATCGGGCACTCCTTGGGCGGGCGCCTGCTGATCAGCGCCCTGAAGGGTTTTGAACGCCCACCGGAACATGGGCTGGTGATTGGCGACGTGTTGTTGATGGGCGCGGCGGTACGTGTCAGCGCAGCGCAGGCGAAGGTTTATACGCGGCGTATCAAGTGGCGCCTGATCAATGCGTATTCGCGCAACGATGCGGTGCTGTTGCTCAATCTTGGCGAAAAAAGCCTGGGCCGTGGTCCGGTCGAGCATTTCGAAAACGTGCTGATGGCGGGCTATGGGCATCATCATTACTGGAAGCGTTTGCATGAAGTACTCATCGCCACCGGCTTCAGTGGCTGCGAAGGGCTGCATCCAGACGAGGTCGGCGCACTCGAAGCGACCCGCGACCCGGTGCTGCAGGATGCTTATCTGCATGGCGTACTGGCTCGCTCGCCGGACTATCTGCTGGACGCCGCCATCAAGCACTTGAGCAGCAGCCGCTGGACCCGCATCAGGGACGCAGAGACAGATCGTGCCTATGCTTTTGTTCGCGAATTTCAGCTGGTCGCCGGACACTGTGTCGTCAACGCAGCCAGGCGGCATGGCGTTTCCTACACCCGAGCGCTGGGCATGCTGGCGCGCCAGTACGATCTGGGGGATGCCCTGCATCACTGCGCCACGGTGGTGGAGGTCGAAGCATTGCTGCTCAAGACCTTTTTCAGACACGCATTTACCGCGTTGCACCCGCTGGCCGAAACCCCGATGGCCAGTGTCAGGGCCATGCCCTGGGATGTTTATGCCCGGCATATCGACACGCTGGCTGAACGCCTGACGGTGACCTCATTCTTCAGGCCCGTCGCGAACGATGCTTCATTGGCAACCGAAGAGTCTGAATCCAGAGCCGTTGCGACCCTGGAGGCAGGGCGTACTCCCGGTCCGCTCAAAGGGCTGCTGGCGGCGATTCGGGAGGCACCCGTGCAGCGCGTGCTGACCCGCTTCAGCACCGCGTTGAGGCCGGGTTACTCGGCGTTGATCCCCACCGTGGCGATCATCTTCTACGCGCGCGTCATGCTGGATGACGACGAACTGATGTAGCCTCGCCAGCACCTTGGTTACGCCGCTTTCGCGTCTTCCAGTGCCGCTTCCGACAACTGTTTGCGATGACGACCGGCGTAGTTCTCGGCAATGATCGAACAGACGATCAGCTGCATCGGGTGATAGATCATTATCGGTAGCAGGATCAGCCCCAGCCCTGGGTTGCTGCCGAAGATCAGCGCAGCCATTGGTGCACCTGCCGCCAGAGATTTCTTGGTGGCGCAGAACACCGCCGCCACTTTGTCTGCGTGATCGAATTTCAGCGCCTTGGCCGTGCGAGTAGTCAGCAGCAGAATCAATGCCAGCAGCACCGCGGTGCCAGCGAACGCCATCACCAGCACATTGTTGCCCTGGCTCTGCCATGTGCCGGAAAGCATCGAATTGCAAAACGCTGCGTAGACCAATAGCAGAATGACGATCTTGTCGATCAGGTTGGTGTACTTCTTGTGACGGCTGAAAAACTTGCCCAGCAGCGGGCGCAGCAGTTGACCGAGCACCAGCGGCAGCAAGAGCATTGCGCACAGGTCCAGCAGCGTATCGCCCAGATCGATCCCGCCTGCGCCGGTTCCGACGACAAGGCTGACCAGCCACGGGGTGATGAAAATCCCCAGAACGCTGGACATGCTGGCGTTGAGAATCGCCGCAGGTACGTTGCCGCCCGCACTGCCGGTCAGGGCCACGGAGGATGAAATGGTCGAAGGCAGGGCGCACAGGTAAAAGAACCCCAGCATCAGCAGTGCCGGGACATACGAGCCCAGCAGCTTGTCGCACGCCAGCCAGATCAGCGGAAAGACAAGGAAGGTGAAGGCCTGGATCATCAGGTGCAGACGCCAGTTGCTCAGGCCCTTTTTGATCTGCTCGCTGGACAGATTGACGCCGTGCAGAAAAAACACCACAAACACGCCGATGTTGATGACGTATTCCGCGTGCATGCCGCCGCCCTTGCCACCAAAGTGCGGGAAGAAGTACGCCAGCACAGTGGCCAGTACCATGCCCCACAGGAACCAGTCGGTGGCGACGCGTTTGAAATGTTTGAGTGATTGCATGGGCAGTCCGGACAACTTTTGTAAACAGGGGTGACCGCAGGCTACTCTGATGCCTGACAGCCGTCTTGCGACATAAGGCCATATGATGCCGTCCAACGGACAGATTGATCAGCGACATCCACAAAGTGAACGGCAGATACCCACCTTGCCAGGTCTGCCACGGCCGCTGTATGCACGTGCCGAAAGCCTCAGCGCGGGCTCATGGACGCCGCCTCATCGGCATGAGTGGGTGCAGTTCTCATACGCGATCAGTGGCGTATTGGGCGTGCACACCGCTGAAGGCAGCTTTTTCGCGCCTCCACAATGGGGTGTTTGGGTTCCCGCAGGGCTCGAACATCAGGTGGTGACGTCGATGCGCGCCGAAATGCGTAGTCTGTACGTACGCACTGCAGTCTCTGACTGGGCGCCGCAGCGCTGCCGCGTGCTTGAAGTCACGCCGCTGGCGCGGGAACTGATCAAAAGTTTCTGCCTGCTGCCGGTGATGTACCCCGAGCACGACAGTCCTGAGGCGCGTCTGGTCCAGGTTTTGCTGGACCAATTGGCGCAACTCCCGGAGGTCGGTTTCTCTCTGCCATTGCCCCGGCACACGCGGTTGCTGGGCCTGTGCAATGAACTGATCGAAGCTCCGAGCCAGTCCGTCACCCTGCGTGACTGGGCTGAACGGCTTGGTGCCTCCGAGAAAACCCTGATGCGGATGTTCCAGCGAGAAACCGGTCTGAGTTTTCGAGGCTGGCGTCAACGGGCCCGGCTGCTGTCATCGCTCAGTGCACTGGAGGAGGGCGACAGCGTGACCAATACCGCGTTGGCGTGCGGTTACGATTCGACCTCGGCCTTCATCGCGGCCTTCAAGGGCTTGTTCGGTCACACGCCGGGTGAATTGTTCAAATAAGCCGATGCGGCACGTGGCACTAAAACAGCTTCAATCCCCGATTTTTACGGCACGCTGACATTTTGCGATGGAATATCTTTTATCTGCCGCGCGGCATGAAAGGTGCTTAATCCGGGGCATTGCGCGGTTTTTTCTCAAAAACCAAAGCAATGTAAGAAACACTACCCCCTACTCGCTGGCTGAGGATTGCCGTATAACGGCAACAATCGCGTATCTGGCAACAAAGGACCCACAATAAAAGCTGATGAAAACTCCTAAACGCATTGAACCCCTGATCGAAGACGGTCTGGTCGACGAGGTGCTGCGCCCGCTCATGAGTGGTAAAGAGGCAGCTGTTTATGTGGTGCGCTGTGGCAAAGAGCTGCGGTGCGCCAAGGTTTACAAGGAGGCTAACAAACGCAGTTTCCGCCAGGCGGCCGAGTATCAGGAAGGTCGCAAGGTACGCAACAGCCGACAGGCCCGGGCCATGGCCAAGGGCTCCAAGTTCGGTCGTAAAGAAACCGAGGACGCGTGGCAGAACGCTGAAGTGGCAGCGCTGTTCCGGCTGGCCAGTGCGGGCGTCCGTGTGCCCAAGCCGTATGACTTCCTGGAAGGCGTACTGCTCATGGAGCTGGTCGCCGATGAATACGGTGACGCTGCGCCACGTTTGAACGATGTGGTGCTGGAGCCGGATCAGGCGCGCGAGTACCACGCGTTTCTGATCGAGCAGATCGTGCTGATGTTGTGTGCCGGTCTGGTGCACGGTGACCTTTCCGAGTTCAACGTGCTGCTGGCGCCGTCCGGTCCGGTCATCATCGATTTGCCCCAGGCGGTCGATGCGGCGGGCAACAACCATGCGTTCAGCATGCTCGAACGCGATGTGGGCAACATGGCCCTGTACTTCGGCCGCTTTGCGCCCGAGCTGCGCACTACCAGATTCGCCAAGGAAATGTGGTCGTATTACGAAGCGGGCACGCTGTCGCCCGCCACGGTGCTGACCGGTGAGTTCGATGAGCCGGAAGACGAAGCCGATGTGGGTGGAGTCTTGCGCGAAATCGAAGCTGCTCGTCTGGACGAGGCCCGCCGTCAGGCAGCCCGCGCTGCAGATGATGCGCCACCGAGCAAGTCCACCGAAGAGCCGCCACCGCCCTGGTTGCAGTGATGACTTGAGCAGACCGGGCTTATGCCGGGTTTGTTTTTTGTTCTGCTGCGACTTGGCTTTGTTTGATCTGATTGCCTGGCCGGGCGATATTGAGCAGAGATTTCAATGGATACGGTCGTTGCAGTCTGTGGATATCAGTGATGTCTGCGCCCGACTCAGGTCACCTTTTCGCCCCTCGGCGACCCACTTTGATGGGGCCAAAGTAGGCAAAGCCCCAGGCTCCGGTTGGGTCCGCCTGCGGCGGATTCCTTCGTCCTGATGCTGATCCGGCGGTCGCTGCAACGGGCCATCCATGGCCCGGTGCAGCTCAATCGGCATCCATGCCGATTGCCCCCCGGATCAGCGCCAGAACTCAGCCTGCACCTTGCTTCGCATCGGGTGGGAGTGAGCTTGCTCACGAAGACTGATTTGAAGACGCCGCATCAATATCAGACTGATCCGTCTATCACCTTTGCCTTTGATCTTGATCTTCAACCCCCAATCTCACTGACGACGCCAATCGCGCGTATGGAAGGCCGAATGCAGGCGTCGTGGAAGGGGTCGATCGGCAGGGATGCCGAGAGAGCGCCGTTGGGCCATGGATGGCCCGTCGGCGCGGGCCCCTTCCACGATGTCTGCATGAGGGAACCCCGGCTTGCCGGGGCCTGACGTCAGCGCAAATGGTTTGGTTACTTTGTCGAAACAAAGTGACCCGGCCGTCAGGACGGAACCTTTCTTGGCAGCGCGAACCCCGTCTGGATATGTATACTGTCGTCAGGATCGGAGTTTTCCAAGGTTTGGATGGCTTTGCTTGAGGCATTTGGGACTGTGGACTCAGTGACTTGCGCGCTCGGCTGAGGTCACCTTTTCGCCCCTCGGCGACCCACTTTGAGGGGGCCAAAGTGGGCAAAGCCCAAGGCTCCGGTTGGGTCCGCCTGCGGCGGATTCCTTCGTCCTGACGCTGATCCGGCGGTCGCTGCAACGGGCCATCCATGGCCCGGTGCAGCTCAATCGGCATCCATGCCGATTGCCCCCCGGATCAGCGCCAGAACTCAGCCTGCACCTTGCGTCGCGTTCTGCGGTGTGACGGCTATCGGGGGATAAAGGCGCTGTTTGTTTTCGGCCCGCAGTGGCTGGAGGTTTTTGATTCTGATCCTGGCGTTGAATTCGATATCCAGCGGGTAACTTCATGAGCACACCGGCCTCTTCGTCAGCAAACGGAGCGCCCGTGGGAGTGAGCTTGCTCACGAAGACGGATGTGAAGGCGAAGTATCAACACTGCCGGGGACTTCCCACAGGCTATCGCGCACCGAAGCCGCGCGCCACAAGGGCAGAAGCTCGGTTCTGGATTATTTGCGGCGATCACAACACCCGCCCGAGGCGAGGTCTTTGAGGATCGGGCAGTCTGGACGGTCGTCGCCCTGGCAGTGTTCGACCAGCTCCTGAAGGGTGTCACGCAGGCTGGCCAGTTCTTCGATCTTCTGGTTCAGGTCGACGATGTGTTGACGGGCGAGAGCTTTGACGTCGGCGCTGGCGCGCTGACGATCCTGCCAGAGGGTCAGCAGTTTGCCGACTTCCTCCAGCGAAAACCCGAGGTCCCGCGAGCGCTTGATGAACGCCAGGCTGTGCAGGTCATCAGGGCCGTAAAGGCGATAGCCGCTGTCGCTGCGATGCGCCGCGCGCAGCAGGCCAGTGGATTCGTAATAACGGATCATCTTGGCGCTCAATCCGCTGCTCTTCGCCGCCTGACCGATGTTCATGGCGCCTCTCCGATATTTTTGGGTTTCCAGGTCTTGAGCAGCAAGGCGTTGCCGACCACGCTGACGCTCGACAGCGCCATGGCTGCACCGGCCAGGACCGGGTTGAGGTAACCGAGCGCCGCAAGCGGGATGCCGATGAGGTTGTAGACGAAGGCCCAGAACAGATTCTGACGGATCTTGGCGTAGGTTCTGCGACTGATGTCCAAGGCGGCGGGAACCAGGCGCGGGTCGCCGCGCATCAGGGTAATGCCCGCCGCGTGCATTGCGACGTCCGTGCCGCCGCCCATGGCGATGCCAATGTCGGCGGCTGCCTGGGCCGGAGCATCATTGATGCCGTCACCGACCATGGCGACCACGTGATGGGCTTTCAATTGGGTCACCGCTGCCGATTTGTCGGCCGGCAGGACTTCGGCGTGCACATCGTGGATGCCCAGCGCCTTTGCGACGACCTGAGCGCTGCCCCGGTTGTCACCGGTGAGCAGATGGCTGGTGATGCCCCGGTCGTTCAGTTCCCGCACTGCTTGATCAGTTCCAGGCTTGAGCGTGTCGCCGAAAGCGAACAGGCCGATGACTTTGGGCTCGGGCGCCTCCTCGATCAGCCAGGACAAGGTTCTGCCTTCGGTTTCCCAGATACGTGCCGATTCGGCGAGTTCACCCATGGACAAGCCACTGTCTTCCAGCAGACGCCGATTGCCCAGCACCAGGTTGTGACCCTGAACCGTGCCCGCAATACCGAGCCCGCTCAGTGCCCGGCTGTTTTCGACAGGGTCAAGTTTCAGTTGCCATTCATGGCAGACATCCAGCACTGCTCTGGACAGCGGGTGTTCGCTGCCACGCTGCAGCGCACCCGCCCGTTGCAACAGCAGCTCTTCGTTGCCTTCGACTGCAATCATGTTGGTGATGCGTGGCGTGCCGGAGGTGAGTGTGCCGGTCTTGTCGAACACCACAGCGGTCACTTCATGTGCACGCTCCAGCGCTTCGGCGTCCTTGATCAAAATACCGTAGCGCGCCGCTACACCGGTGCCCGCCATGATCGCAGTAGGCGTTGCCAGCCCCAGCGAGCAAGGGCAGGCGATCACCAGTACGGCGACGGCATTGATCAAGGCCTGTTCCAGAGAAGCACCTATCAACAGCCATCCACCCAAGGTAAAAAAGGCAATCACCAGCACCGTCGGTACGAACACCTGACTGACCTTGTCCACCAGCTTTTGTATCGGAGCCTTGCCCGCCTGGGCGTCTTCGACCAGACGGATGATGCGCGCCAGAACGGTTTCAGAGCCCAGTGCCAGGGTCCTGACCAGCAAGCGACCCTCGCCATTGATGGCGCCGCCCGTGACTCGATCACCGGGCTGTTTGGCCACTGGCAGGCTTTCACCCGTGATGAGTGCTTCGTCGGCATGGCTGTGACCTTCAAGAACCTCGCCGTCCACGGGAAAACGCTCGCCCGGCTTGACCAGCACATGGTCGTCGATCTGCAGCGCACTGATTGCGACCTCGGTTTCTACCCCATCGACCACTCGCAGGGCGCGCTCCGGGCGTAGCGCCTCAAGCGCGCGAATGGCGCTGGCCGTCTGGCGCTTGGCGCGGCTTTCCAGGTATTTACCCATCAGTACCAGCGCGATAACCACGGCCGATGCTTCGAAGTACAGATGAGGCGTGCTGCCGGGTTCTGCGCTCAGCCACTGATAAACGCTCAGACCGTAACCGGCGCTGGTGCCGATGGCGACCAGCAGGTCCATGTTGCCGGCACCTGCCCGAACGGCTTTCCAGGCCGCGACGTAAAAGCGCGCCCCAAGAATGAACTGCACAGGTGTCGCGAGCGCAAATTGAACCCAGGCGGGCAACATCCAGTGCACGCCGAAAGGAGACAGCAGCATCGGCAGAATCAGCGGCATGGCCAGCACAATCGCCATTAACAAGGCCAGGCGCTCACGGTGCAGACTCTGCCGCCTGCTGTCCGCCGCGACGCTTTCGTCCTGAAGCAGGGTCGCGCTGTAGCCCGCGTGGGTAACGGCGGTAATCAGCGTTTGCGGGTCTGTACCGGAGCTGGTCACGACATGGGCGCGTTCGTTGGCCAGATTGACCGTCACGCTGTTGACCCCCGGCACTTTGGTCAGGGCACGCTCGACCCGACCGGCGCAGCTGGCGCAGGTCATGCCACTGATGGGCAGGTCGAAGGCGATGGTGTCTTGCATCTCAATCACTCCCTGAGGCTTGTATGCCTGCAAGGATCAACCTTGCCATATGGGCAAGGTCAAGAGCGAATCAATAGTTGAGATCGGCTTTCTTGAGGTAAAGGCCATTCAAGTCAGTGGCGATGCGGTACTTGAGAATATCGCCAGCCTGCAGACGGATTTTGGTGTTGTTCTGCACTTCCATCCCGGACTCACAGCCCGGGATGGTGCCCCGCAACTTGCGCAGACGCACGGACACTTCACCCGGGGGAAGGTTGAACGACACCGAGTCTTCCTGAAACAGTCGGCCCGCCAACTGGTCTTGAATATAGATGCCGATTTCACAGGAGGTCGCAACTTCGAGGCGCTCTCGGGAAATGATCAGGATGCCGTAGTCCTGAGCGGATTGGACGGTGGGGGCGGCAGCCAGAAGACCGATAATGCTGAAGAGGCTGAATGCTGACCAGCGCATCGCTGATGCTCCTGATGTAAATGATGTAAACGTGTTGATACAGCTTGGCCCACGATACCTCGGATTACCAGCCCGGCAGGAACGACGGAAACTTGACCTTGCCACGATGACAAGGTTGAAGATGGCGCCATTCACTTATCAAGGAGTACCACTATGCAGACATTCAAGGTTCAGGGCATGACGTGCGGGCACTGCGTCAAGGCGGTGACTCATGCGATCCAGCAGGCTGACCCTGCTGCTGATGTGCAGGTCGATCTTGCTGGCGCAACGGTTCAGGTTCAGAGTGAATTGCCCGCAGAACGGGTCGTCGAGCTGATTACCGAAGAAGGCTATCAGGCACAGTCGGTCTGAAGTCAATGAAGGGGGGCTGGCAGAGTCTCCTTCTTTTTCTGCGCTGTAAATTTTTGAATTAATTTGTCCGTCCAGCGTTCTCTGAAGGGTAAGCCGGTTAGACTAACCCGTTGCCCTGTACATGCTGATGGACACCCGATGAATCTACGCACAATCCTTATTCTTGGCTCTTTGAGCGCTTTCGGCCCGTTGGCCATCGACTTTTATCTGCCTGGCTTCCCGGCTATGGCGTTGTACTTCGCCACTGACGAAAAGCATGTCCAGTTGACCCTGGCAGCGTATTTCCTTGGCTTGTCTCTGGGGCAACTGGCGTATGGTCCTGTGGCGGATCGCTTTGGTCGCCGGATCCCCATGCTGGTTGGCGTCACGCTGTTTACCCTGGCTTCCCTGGCCTGTGCCTTTGCGCCCAGCCTGGAATGGCTGATTGGTGCGCGTTTCGTTCAGGCGTTGGGTGGATGTGCGGGAATGGTGCTGTCGCGGGCGATCGTCAGCGACAAGTGTAATGCCGTTGAATCCGCCAAGGTCTTTTCGCAGTTGATGTTGGTGATGGGGCTGGCACCTATCCTGGCGCCCATGCTCGGCGGCGTGCTGGTCGGGGCGTACGGTTGGCAGTCGATTTTCATTAGCCTGACGCTGTTCAGCGCACTGTGCCTGACGGCTGTTGCGCTCGGCTTGCCGGAAAGCATGCCTGCCAGCACGCCTCGGCAACCTCTCAGTGGCGCCCTGCGTCAGTACGGCAATCTGTTCAAGGATCGCGTATTCATCGGACATGCACTGACCGGCGGGATCGCCATGGCAGGGATGTTCGCCTATGTCGCCGGTTCGCCGTTCGTGTTCATCAAGTTGTATGGCGTGCCTGCCGAGCACTACGGCTGGCTGTTCGGGATGAACGCGGCGGGGTTTATTCTGGTGGCGCAGATCAATGCGCGGATCCTGCGCAAGGTTGGCCCGGCGTTTCTGCTGGTGCGCACGGTATGGGTCTATCTCGCGGCAGGCCTGATATTGCTGGCCATTACCGGGTTTCGTACTGAGGCGCTGTGGCCATTGCTGGTGCCGCTGTTCATATGCGTAGCGAGCCTGGGCTGTATCATTCCCAACGCCTCAGCGTGCGCAATGAACGGGCAATGGGCGCGCGCGGGCAGTGCGTCTGCGCTGTTGGGCTGCCTGCAGTTCAGCGTGGCGGCAGCGGCGGCCAGTCTGGTGGGCGTGCTGCACGACGGCACCTCTACGCCAATGGCGCTGGTGATCAGCCTGTGTGGCGTACTGGCCGTCAGTGCGTCGGTATACACGCGACGCTTGCAGAGCAAGCGTGATGCGCAGGCCAAACCTGCCTGATCCGGGCGGGTGAAAAAAGGTGCAGCGTCAGTGGTTGCTGACGCTGCACCTGTGTCGTCAGAACCCTTCCAGCACTACCTTGCCTTTGGCTTTACCGCTTTCCAGCAGCGCATGGGCACGACGCAGATTGTCGGCGTTGATGGTGCCGAAGTGCTCGCCGAAGGTTGTTTTCAGGGTGCCGGCGTCGATCAGCTCGGCCACGCGATTGAGCAGGTTGTGTTGCTCGATCATGTCCTCGGTTTCAAACATCGACCGCGTGTACATGAACTCCCAATGCAGCGAGAGGCTCTTGCGCTTGAGTTTCGACACATCCAGCGACTTTGGATCGTCGATCAGACCCAACTTGCCCTGCGGCTTGAGCGCCTCGACCAGTTGGTCCAGATGTTGATCGGTCTGGGTCAGGCTGGCGACATGGGTCACTGCACCGAGGCCAACGCGCTTGAGCTCTTCACTTAGCGGTTTGCTGTGATCGAGTACTTCATGGGCGCCCAGTTCGCGTACCCAGGCTTCGGTTTCCGGCCTGGAGGCGGTGCCGATGACCTTGAGTGACGTCAACTGACGGGCCAGTTGAGTCAGAATCGAACCCACGCCGCCTGCTGCGCCCACGATCAACAGGCTCTGTTGGGTTTGGTTTTTTTCCTGCGCGATATTCAGGCGCTCGAAGAGCAATTCCCAGGCCGTGATCGCCGTCAGCGGCAGCGCGGCAGCATGGGCAAAGCTCAGCGACTTGGGCATATGCCCGACAATGCGCTCGTCTACTACGTGCAGTTCGCTGTTTGCGCCCGGGCGTGTCAGCGATCCCGCATAGAACACCTTGTCGCCTGGCTGGAAGAGGGTGACATCGCTGCCAACCGCCTTGACCACGCCTGCGACGTCCCAGCCCAGCACCTTGGCATTGTCGCCTTCAGGCTGGACGTTCTGCCGGATTTTGGTGTCCACCGGGTTGACGGAGATCGCCTTGACTTCGACCATCAGGTCGCGCGGGCCGGCAACCGGGTCGGGCAATTCGACGTTTTGCAGTGACTTAGCGTCACTGATCGGCAGCGAGTGGTAATAGGCGATGGCTTTCATGGCTGGGTCCTCAGAAGGTGGGAATGTGATGGTCGGATCATTGGCTATTTCCAGCCAAGATAAAACCCGATAAAACGGCAGTCTCTTTCAATTTTATTTTGATAATCGAGAATTCGATGCTGCGTTTTGATGACCTGCAACTGTTCGTAAGGGCAGCTGATCTGGGCAGCTTGTCAGCTGCTGCGCGGGTAATGGACCTGTCGGCGGCAGTCGCCAGCGCAGCGCTGAAGCGTATTGAACGTCAGTTGGGTGCGCGCTTGTTGGCTCGCTCGACCCGCAGCCTGCGGTTGACTGCCGAAGGTGAGGGCTTTCTGGAATACGCGCGTGCCGCACTGAGCAGTCTTGAGGAAGGACAGCGGTTGCTGGCCAGCAGTCAGGACCGCTGTGAGGGTGTTCTGCAACTGTCTGCACCATCGGATCTGGGGCGCAACGTGCTGCTGCCATGGCTGGACGAGTTTCAACGTCAGCATCCTGGACTGACCGTGCGCCTGCTGCTGGGCGATCGGGTCGCTGATCTGTTTCGGCAGCCAGTGGATGTCGCCCTGCGTTACGGCGAGCCCGAAGATTCAAGTCTGGTCGCGCTCTCCGTTCTGCCAGACAACCGCCGCGTGTTATGCGCCTCGCCAGCTTATGTGAAGCGTCATGGCGAACCGAAGCAGGTGGAGCAACTGGCGCAACACAACTGCCTGATGTTCATGCTGGCGGATCGTGCTCATGACCGTTGGACGTTTCACGACGGCAAACGGGAGATGAGCCTGACCGTACAAGGTAATCGGTTCAGCGATGACGCCGATGTCGTGCGTCGCTGGGCTGTGGCCGGTGAGGGCGTGGCGTACAAGTCCTGGCTGGACGTGGCCGACGATGTTCGGGCTGGCCGTCTGCAGGTATTGATGCCTGGATTGCTCGGTGAGCGTGCACCGCTGAATCTTCTGTGTGCTCATCGCGCTCAACTCAGCAAACCGGTCAGTCTGCTGTTGGATATGTTACGCACACGTTGTAAGCAGCACGCTGTAAGCGAATAAATTATAACTGACGTTTAGCGTGCCACAGCACTTGTAGAATTGACCTACGGATGCGTCGGAAAATAAAGTGTTTAAATGCATTTCCGATATGCAAACTTGCCGCCCCTGCCAGGCGTCAAGTGGGTGGGTTGTTAAAAGTACTCGTTGTGTCGGTCATGGCTATTTTCTGTTTGTCCCTGATGTTTTTCAGACGATTAAGCTGAAACCCCCGTATGCCGAGGCCTGTAGCTATTTTTACGCCGTGCGGCTCCTTGTTGGCGGCTGTTTCTGTTGCCGGGCTTTTACAACGTTCATACTTCAAGTCGTACGAAAGGTTCTGCCGGTCGGCCGGTAAAGCGTGGGGTTTATACTTGTCATTTCAGTTTGGGTCCGCGTTCAACTTTACTGGGGCGTGAATGCTGTCATTATGTCATCGCGTTAGATGAGTGTTTCAACAGGGAGTGAATACATGGAATATGCACCTTGCATCAGCCAGATTGCGACATTGCTGGCCGACCCCAAGCGCAGCGCAATGATCTGGGCACTGATGGATGGTACTGCTCGCCCCGCCGATGAGTTGGCATTGCTGGCGGGCCTCTCGACGTCGTCGGCCGGGGCGCATCTGGCGCGCCTGGCCAGCGGCGGTCTGTTGAAGCAAGAGGCCCGAGGTCGCAAGCGCTTCTTTCGCCTGGCGGCGCCTGAAGTGGGTGCTGCAGTCGAGGCGCTGGCCAGCGCATCTCTGGCCAGCGCCGATCAGATCAGCCGCAGTGTCGCGCAGCCGATCCCGTTATTGCCGTTGCGCCGGGCCCGCATCTGCAGTGACCACCTTGGCGGTGAAATGGCCGCCGAGCTTTATCAGCGTCTGCTGGGTGCTGGCTGGATAGAACAGCAGGACAAGCGCGTGGAAGTCACGAGCAAGGGCATGGCCAAATTTGCGGAACGCGGCATTTACATACCGGCGCTCGCCCAGCGCAAACGCCGGACAGTGTGTGTCTGCCCTGAATGGGGTGGACGCAGCCCTCACCTTGGCGGTGCGCTGGGTGCCGGTTTGCTGCAGCTGTTTATTCAGATGGGTTGGCTGCGCACGACAGAGGAATCCACCACCTTGCAGGTTTCGTCGAGTGGGCAGCGGGAGATCAACAGGATAGCGTCAGCGGCATGAGCGCCCGCGAGCCCGGCTGTTTCGAGCATGTTGCTGTGATCAGGATGACGCCGCAGGCGGGATCGACAATCGCTGCCGACCACGCCCGTCAGTCAGTCACGGTTTGACCAGACGTGCGTCCATGCTGTTTTGCGCCAGACGCCTGGCCTGATCCTGAGTCATGCCCAGATGCGTATACAGTGCATGGAAGTTCTCGGTCACGTAACCGCCAAAGTAGGCCGGGTCGTCAGAGTTGACGGTGACTTTTACGCCGCGCTCGAGCATGTCGAGAATGTTGTGCTGGGCCATGTCGTCGAACACACACAATTTGGTGTTGGACAGCGGGCATACCGTCAGCGGGATCTGCTCGTCAATGATGCGTTGCATCAGGCGTTCGTCTTCGATAGCGCGCACGCCATGGTCGATACGCTGGATTTTCAGCAGATCGAGCGCTTCCCAGATGTATTCCGGCGGACCTTCTTCACCCGCATGGGCAACGGTCAGAAAGCCTTCGTTGCGGGCGCGATCAAAGACTCGCTGGAACTTGCTCGGCGGGTGACCCATTTCTGAGCTGTCCAGGCCGACGGCCACGAAAGCCTCGCGGAACGGCAGCGCCTGATCGAGGGTCTTTTCGGCTTCGTCTTCGGTCAGGTGACGCAGGAAGCTGAGGATCAGACCACTGCTGACACCCAGTTTCGACTTGCCGTCCTTCAGCGCGCCGTTGATCCCGGCCAGTACCACTTCGAACGGGATGCCACGATCGGTGTGGGTCTGCGGATCGAAAAACGGTTCGGTGTGGACAACGTTCTGCTCCTTGCAGCGCAGCAGGTACGCCCAGGTCAGGTCATAGAAGTCCTGCTCGGTACGCAGCACGTCCGCGCCCTGGTAATACAGGTCAAGGAATTCCTGCAGGTTGTTGAAGGCGTAAGCCTTGCGCAGCGCTTCGACGTCGTTCCACGGCAGCGCAATCCTGTTGCGCTCAGCCAGGGCGAATAAAAGCTCAGGCTCCAGCGAGCCTTCAAGGTGCAAGTGCAATTCTGCCTTGGGCAAAGCGTTCAACCAGTCGTACATGTTCTTTTCTCATCAGGTGCAGATCGCGGGCATTCTACAGATGCACGTCGCTGCGCAGGGTAAAACCTGACCGGCCGTTCAAGTTGCAGCCTCCTGTTCGCGACGATAAGCGTAGGTATCGGCAAAGCGCGAGAGCAGAAACTCGGCACAGGTCGTCACAGGATAGCGCGCCGGATCGGTTTCACTCTGACAACCGGGCAGGCATTCAATGCGTGTATCGGGATGCGGTTCGGCAAAGAATGGCATGGAGTAGCGGTCAGCACCCAGTGGGCTGATGACCCGGTGCGGTGTGGAGAGGTAACGGTCGTTGCTCCAGCGCGCCATCATGTCGCCGAGATTGACCACGAAGGTGCCATCGATGGGTGGTGCGTCGATCCAGTGGCCCTTCACGTCGCGTACCTGCAAACCGCCTGCGCTGTCCTGATGCAGCAGGGTGATACAGCCGTAATCGGTGTGGGCCCCGGCACCCTGCTGGTCGCTCGAGGTAGCGGTGTGGCGCGGCGGGTAATGAATCATGCGCAGCACGCTGACCGGGTCCTTGAAACGCTGGTCGAAAAAGTCCCGCTCGATGCCCAGTGCCAGGGTCATAGCGCGCAGCAGGGTTTGCGCCAACGCCTGCATGTCCAGATAGTGCTGTTCCATCAAGGCTTCCCAGCCGGGTATGTCCGGGTGGCGGTTGGGGCCGCGCAGTGGCTTGCCTGCCAGCACGTCCGGGTGCGCGGCGTTCATGTGCAAGCCCATGTCGAAGGTTTCTTTGAGGTCACTCGGCAAGGCCGGGTCCAGTTGTTCGGTAGCAATGGCGCCATAGCCGCGATGATGCGTGCTTTGGGTGATGTCGATCCTGAGCTTGTCAGCCGCAGGTCGGCCGAAAAACGCTTTGGCGGCGGCCTGCACCTCTTCGATCCGCTGAGTGCTGATCGGATGACCCTTGATGTAGAAGAAGCCCCATTCCCGACAGGCGCTGTCGATCCGGGCTGCGACACGCTGCCATGCCTGGGTATCGGTGCCGTAGAGAGGGGCAATATCAATAATGGGAAGCTGGTCCATGAACCGGTCCTGGGAATCGTGAGGTTCGAATGTCGATCGACCATGCTCCGCTGTGCGCAGAGCATGGCTGTGCAAGCGAGTTATTTAGGCAGTTCGGCCTTGATACCCTCGACGTAATAGTTCATCGACGCCAGTTCGGCGTTGGTCGCGACCACGCCAGCCGGGATCTTGACCGTGCCAGTCTGATCCTTGATCGGCCCGGTGAAGGGGTGGAACTCGCCGCTCTCGATGCTGGCGATGATTTTCTGCGCTTCGGCTTTGACGTCGGCGGGGACCAGATCGCTGATCGGCAGCTCAACCGTGCCTTCTTTCAGGCCGCCCCAGTAATCCTGAGGGGTCCATGTGCCGTTGATCACGCCCTCGGTGGCCTGAATGTAATGCGGCCCCCAGTTATTGACGATCGAGGTCAGTACCGCTTTGGGGCCGAAGTGGGCCATGTCCGATGCGTAACCCACGGCGTAGACGCCACGACGCTCGGCGGTCTGAATCGGCGCCGGGCTGTCGGTGTGCTGGAAGACCACGTCCACGCCCTGGTCGATCAGGGCGTTGGCGGCATCGGCTTCCTTGCCCGGATCGAACCAGGAATTGACCCACACCACCTTGATCTCGGTACCAGGGTTGTATTTGTTCAAGGCCAACTGGATGGCGTCGATGTCGCGCAGCACTTCCGGGATCGGGAAGGAGGCGACGTAACCGATCTTTTTGGTCTTGGTCATCTTCGCCGCGATATAACCGCCCACGTAACGGCCTTCGTAGGTGCGGGCCAGATAGGTGCCCATGTTCTTGTCCTGCTTGTAGCCGGTCGCGTGCTCGAATTTCACTTTTGGAAACTGCTTGGCGACTTTCAGTGTCGGGTTCATGTAGCCGAACGAGGTGCTGAAGATCAGGTCGTAGCCGCCCTTGGCCATGTTGCGAATGACCCGCTCGGCGTCCGCGCCTTCCGGCACGTTTTCCACATAGCTGCTGCTGACCTTGTCACCCAGCGCAGCGACCATCGCCTTGCGGCCCTGCTCATGTTGATACGTCCAGCCGTGGTCGCCGATAGGGCCGATGTAAACGAAACCGACTTTCAGTGGATCGGCCGCCGAGGCGAGCAGGGCGGAGCCGAGACCGACGACAGCGGCCATGGCGCACAGCAGTTTTTTCAACGGACGACGTGGGTTGGTCAGGTGCATCGGGTCTAGCTCCTTGCGGTCTTGTTGGAGTGCTTACCCCGGCAATGCAAATTACTGACCAACAGGACAACTTATGATGCAGACGCCTCCCGTAGCGCGTTGGCCGTGTCAGGATGCGGTGGGACGGTGCAGAACGGCGGGTCAGCGCCGCTAACTGGTGCAGCGGGTGCTGCGTTCGACGATACACATCGGCGTGCCCGCGACCGGCTCGCGAAGAATTTGCACCTGTACGTCGAATACCTGGCATACCAGTTCGGCATTCAGGACCTCGTCGGGCGAACCGCAGGTCACCAGACGCCCGGCCTGCATGATTGCCAGGTGATCGGCGTACCGACAGGCCTGGTTGATGTCGTGCAGCACGGTGATTACCGTTTTGCCTTCGGCGCTGAGCGCCCGCATCAAGTCCATCAGTTCGACCTGGTGGCTGATGTCCAGATACGTGGTCGGTTCGTCGAGCAGCACGATGTCTGCGTCCTGCGCCAGAACCATCGCCAACCAGGCCCGCTGACGCTGCCCGCCGGAAAGATCGGACAGCGGGCGTTCGGCCAGCGTGTCCAGTTCCATGCGCTGCAAGGCCTGATCGACGCTGCGTTGGTCGGCACCGCTCAGACGTCCCCACAGGCTGTTATGAGGGCTGCGTCCGTAGGCCACCAACTGACGCACGCTGACACCCTCCGGGATTGGCAGCACCTGCGGCAGAAAAGCCACCCGCCGCGCCAGTTCTCTCGCCGACAACTGTCCGAAGGCCTGGCCGTCCAGGCTCAGGCTGCCGGACTGCGGTGTGAGGATACGCGCAAAGGCCTTGAGCAACGTCGACTTGCCGCAGCCGTTAGGGCCGATCAGCGCAGTGACTTTGCCCGGTGGCGGGCTGAACGAGAGGTCTTGCACGATCCGTGTGCTGCCATAGCCGATGTCGAGTTGCTGTGCCTTGAGAATGCTCATGTGATCAACCTTTGAATCGGGCCAGCAGCCAGAGGAAATACGGAGCGCCGATCACTGCAGTCAGAATGCCAGCGGGGATTTCGCTGGGCGCGATCAGCGTGCGGCCCAATGTGTCGGCCAGCACCAGCAGCAACGCCCCCAGAGCCATTGATGCAGGCATCAAGTATTGATGGTGCCCGCCCACCAGCCGCCGCGCCATGTGCGGCGCAACCAGACCGACGAAGCCGACCGGGCCAATGATGCCGACGCCCAGGCTGGTCAGCAGCACTGCGCTGCCCATTGCCAGCCAGCGAACACGTTTGAGCCCTGTGCCCAGACTCTGCGCGGCTTCGTCACCCAGCCCGATCAGGTTCAGCGGTTTGGCCAGCAACAGGCTGGCCGGGATCAGCAACAGCAACGGCAAAGCGAGCAGCACATGGTGCCAGTTACGGCTCCACAGGCTGCCGGTCAGGGCCAGCAGGGCGGTGTTGATGTCCAGCGGGTTGGACAGGATCAGGAACTCGGTGATGCTCGACAACGTGACCGCAATGGCCACGCCGGACAGGGCGAAACGCACGCCGGAAAACTGCACGCCGGTGTTGTACAGGGCCAGCAGCAGCGCACCTGCCGCGCCGCCCAGGCAGGCCACGAACGGCAGGGCCGCCACCGGCAACTGCGGCAGGCCGATGATCGCGATGGTCAACGCCAGACCTGCGCCCTGAGTCACGCCGAGGATTTCCGGCGAAGCCAGCGGGTTGCGGATCACGCCCTGAACAATGGCACCGGCCAGACCGAATGCACTGCCGGTCAGTATCGCAATCAGGCCGCGCGGCAAGCGATGGTTCCACACCTCGAAGTCTTTGCTGTCATGCGCAATCAGGTGATCAAGCACGGCGCCGGGTGTCAGCCAGACCGTCCCGGCACTGAGGCTCAGCAGCAACGCCAACGCCAGGATAACCAGCAAAAGCAGCAGGCGGGAGCGGGAGGGGTTCATAGCGCTCGCCTCGCCAGAAACAGGAAGAACGGCGCGCCGATCAACGCGGTCACGACACCCGCCGGCGTTTCGACCGGAAAGGCTACGGCCCGGCTGATCAGATCAGACGCCAGTACAATCGCCGCACCCAGACCGGCGCTGATCGGAACCAGCCAGCGATAGTCGTTGCCCAGCCATTGACGAGCGATATTGGGCGCGATCAGGCCGACAAACGCTATCGGCCCGACGGCGCAGACGCTCGCGCCGACCAGCAGCAGGCTGACGACAAACACCAACAGCCGCAGCGCGCCGATTCTCACGCCCAGCGAGCGTGCGGCGTCTTCGCCCAGGTTGATGAGGTTCAGGCGTGGCGCACAGGCGATCGCCAGTACCACGCCAATCAGCGTGCACGGCCAGAGCAACTGCAATTGTTCTGCACCGACGTTGGCCAGCGACCCCGCCAGCCAGTTGAGTACGCTTTGCGCTTGGGCTTCGACGAGGATCACCGTCAGGCGCGTCAAGGCTGCACACAATGCCGCGACCGCGACGCCGGCCAGCACCAGTCGGCCCTGGGCCGTGGCGGGCGACCATGCGCCGCCCAGGCTGAAAACGGTAATCCAGGCCAGCGCGCCGCCAATGCAGGTCATCAACAGAGCGCCGCCGGGAAAGGGCAGGCTCACCAACCCGGTGGAAAACAGCGCCAGCCCCAACGCGGCACCGGCGGTGACGCCAAACAGCGATGGCGATGCCAGCCGGTTGCGGGTAATCCCTTGCATCAATGCTCCGGCCACACCGAGACACGCGCCGACCAATGCTGCGCAGGCTGCGCGCGGCACGCGTAACTGGGCGACTATGTAGGCGATGTTGCCGCCTTCACGACCCTGCGTGAACAGCCCGTTCCAGGCATCCACCTGGCGAATGCTGAAAGACGAGAGGGCGAACAGCGACACCCAGAACAGGGCCAGACAGCTCACGGCAATCACTGCCGCCATCAACCAGCGGCGCATTTACGGGTTCAGCACGGCCTTGCCGCCCTTGAGCACTGCCAAGGCGTCATCAGCGATTTGCTCGGACGCCATGATGCCGCGATTACGCGCCCAGCTGTCGCCATCAACCTCGGCGACCTGCTTGTTACGGACGGCGCTCAATACCTGCTACAGCGGTTGTTTGCTCCAGCTGTCGACAATGCTGGGGCGGCGGTAATGGCCGACCAGCAACCAGCCAGGGTCCAGCGCCAGCAGTTGCTCCAGGCTTACAAACTCGGTTGGTGCGGCATTCTTGCGGACTTCCGGCACTTTCAAACCTATCGCCTGCAACACGCTGCCCGCGTAGGCATGCGGGCCATGAACCGAAAAACTGTCTTCACGCGCCACACCGAACAACACCTGGGTATTGGCCGGAATCTGCGCCGCAATGGCTTTCAGATGCTGCTGGTTTTCGGCGATGCGCGCCTGCATTTGTGGACCTTTGCCCAGCGCCTGGCCGATCAGTTCGGCGGACTTCAGGCTGCCCTGATAATCCTCGCCCCGGGACGGCAGCATCAGCGTCGGTGCCAGGCTGGCCAGGTCGTTGTAAAGCGCCTGATGGCGACCGAGGTCGGCGATGATCAGGTCCGGCTTGAGGCGCGCAATCACTTCTATATTGGGCTGCGAGCGCAACCCGACCGATTGCCACTCGCCCACAGCCTTGCGCACCTTGGGCAGCACGCGATTGGCATCGCCATCATCCGCCGCGCCGACCGGTGTCACGCCAACCGAGGCCAGGCCGTCAAGAAACGAAAACTCCAGTACCACCACGCGTTTCGGGGTGTCGGGCAGATGAACCTTGTGTTGGCCGTCATCAATGTCGATGGGCGCCGCCTGAACGGCGCTTGCCAGCATCGTCAGTACGCCAACAGCCAATAAAGAGAAGAGTCGAAGAGTCGAAGAGCGCGCATGGCGAATGTCCTTTGTCGGGGAAAAAATCCCGGAACAGCCGCGCCGTAAAGGTCGCGACGAAAACGGCGGGCACTATTTCACATCGTGGCGGCGGGATCAAAAGTCATTTACGCGTGGGTGGTGTTCTCATTGCGGGCATTTTTTGAAACCTTTTGTCACACCCTGCACTCTCAACGGCTTCACTGACAGACACCTTCATGAACATCCGCGGCGATGTGTCGCAAGGGTTTGGGGAACATCATGGGCACTTTGCTCAAGCAAGAAAAATTTCTGGTACTGGCAATCATCGCCATGTTCGCGGCTTATCCACTGGAACATGTGTTGCTCGGCAACGGCCAGGTGGTGGCGCTGGTGTCCGGGCTGGCGCTGGTCGGTTTCATCGTCTGCGCCTCGATGCGCGTGGCGCACCACGCCGAAATGCTCGCCGAGAAAGTCGGCGATCCCTACGGCACAATGATCCTTACCTTGTCAGCAGTGCTGGTTGAAGTGGTGATCCTGGCGATCATGATGAGCAACGAGCCATCACCAACGCTGGTGCGCGACACGATCTACTCGGCAGTGATGCTCGACATCAACGGCATTCTCGGCCTGGCCGCGCTGATGGGCGGGCTCAAGCATGGTGAGCAGTCATATAACGATGATTCGGCGCGTACCTACAGCGCGATGATTCTGACGGCAATGGGCGTGTCCATGGTGGTGCCCGAGTTCATCCCCGAAGGCGACTGGAAGCTGTACTCGGCCTTCACCATCGGCGCGATGATCCTTCTCTACAGCATGTTCCTGCGCATGCAGGTCGGGCCGCACAGCTACTTTTTCAGCTACAGCTACCCTGAAAAGAAGAAGCGTAAAGACCCGCCGGAAGAAGCCTCTGAACCAGTCAATCTGACCCGTTCCATCGCGACCCTGATCACTGGTGTGGTGGTGATTGGTGCGCTGGCAGAAGTAATGTCCAAGACGGTTGATCTGGGGCTGGAAGGCACTGGCGCGCCGCCGGTCATGACAGCAATCCTGGTGGCCGCGATTTCTGCAGCGCCGGAAATTCTCACTGCATTGCGTGCGGCACTGGCCAACCGCATGCAGTCGGTGGTCAATATCGCGCTGGGCGCCTCGCTGTCGACGGTGATTCTGACCGTACCGGTGATGGAAGCCATGGCGCTGTACAGTGGTCAGCCATTCCAGATGGCAATGACGCCGGTGCAGACGGTCATGATCGTCATCACCTTGCTGGTCAGCGCCATCAACCTCAACGACGGCGAAACCAATGCGATAGAAGGCATGACTCACTTCGTGCTGTTCGCGACATTCATCATGCTCTCCTGCCTGGGGCTTTGAGCCGAAGCAGCAGGTGGGCGAAACAGGCTGCTTGCTGCACAAGCCCTGGAAACACGCGTTGGTGAATGCCCGGCACGTCGCCCGATCCACGGTCGACTCAGGCCTTTTGCTCTTTGTTGTTTGAAGAGCGATGCCTTTTCATTCGGTACATTGCATCGTCCGAGTGAGTGAGCAGTGCATCGGGATCCGTTCCGTCCTCGGGATAGAACGCAACGCCAATACTGCACAACGGCATCTTCAGCGCGCCGAACTCAAAGGGCAATGGCGCGGCCATAGCCTGGTGAATCTGCTCCAGCTTGCGGGTGATGGCTTCTCTTGACTGAATACCCGTCAACAGCACCGTAAACTCATCGCCGCCCATGCGAGCAACTGTGTCGGTCTCACGCATGCAGCTTTCCAGCCGGCGGGCAACCATGCAGAGAATACGATCCCCCGTCTGATGGCCATGAACGTCGTTGATACCTTTGAAGTTATCAATGTCCAGAAACAGCAGCGCCAGCCCGGTATTGTCGAGCTGCGCCGAGAGCAGGGCAGACTTCAGGCGGTCGCTGAACAGCGAGCGGTTGGCCAGTTTTGTCAGCGGATCGTAATGAGCGAGCGAGCGCAGCTCTTCTTCGGCCTGAGCCAGCGCTGTCACATTGCGCGCCACACCTATCCTCGCACCCAGGTCCTCAGACCAGAATGCGGCCCAGAGGATGTACACGACTCCTCCATCCTTGCGGATGTAGCGATTGCGAAAATCAACGTGAGGTTTGCCATTCATGACGCGGGTGATCGAGGCCCGTGTGGCCATCAGGTCTTCAGGGTGCATGTAGCGGGTGATGGGCGTGCCTTTCATCTCGTCAGGACGATAACCCAGCAGTGCCTCACAAGCGTCGCTGACAAAAACAATGTGATCGTTCTGATCAACCACAAACACAGTATCCAGCATCAGTTGGATCAGTTTCGGGTAGAGCGCCTGCAGATCAACGGTCATAGGTCGTGGGGTCTGATGTTAAGAGCTCGATCATATCCTGATCGAAAGGGCGGACGACGATGAAATGTGCAGTCGTCAGTTGGGTGGACGTCAACCAGAGTGGTGCCTCACATCCTGTGTAGAACGATCCTGTACAGCCTCCATTTCAAGCTTTCTGAGACAAACCGGAATGCGCCGGATTCCTGGCTGCTGACTCGGCCTGTCAAGCGTCGGCCGCTCCTCGTTTGTTCAGATTGAGCAACAGCTCATGGTGCGTGAAAGTTCAATTCTTATACAAAATTTAATTTTGTACAAGTTTTTCTAAAGTCTGTACAACGTTGGCCGATGGCGTGGCTGAAACGGTAAACGTCAGCCACGCAACGCTGTACGTCAACGCTTCAAGCGATGTTCTGATGCTCGCTTGGTAGTGATGAGTTCCTGAATCACCTGGGTGGCTGGAGCCTGCCCTTAACTTCGCCTCGGATGACGAAATTTACCCTTGTGGGCAGCAATCGCTGCTTGAATTTTTGTGCCGTGCGGATGTACGCCGGATGGGCACCTGAGGACGGAAATGGGACAGGTATCTAGGCTTTTGGACAATGTCAGGGTGTCTCGTAAATTAGGCATCGGTTTTGGCATTCTTTTATGCGCGGTGATCGCCGTCGCGTTTGTCGGTTACAACAGCAACAATATTCTTGTGGACCGCCTGGACACCACGCGTCTGATCGGCAATATCAACGATGCGTCCCAAGACATGCTGCTGGCTGAAAAGCAGTACGAGACGGCTGCAGATCCAGAGTCTCTGGATACTTACGGCGCTCGGCTCAAGGCCCTGCAAGACTTGAATGCCAAGGCGCTCGTCATGATGACCCGCCCTGAAAACCGGCAGGCTCTGCTTCAGTTGCAAGCCGCAACAGCGGACTACGACCAGACGGTCAAGCAACTGGTTGATATCGACAAGACCACCTCAAATGCGCTCAAGCCACTGGGCGCATTGTCCGACAGGTATGTCGATACCTTTTCAAAGATGCTCGAAACCGTTACTTCAAGCGCGTTGGAGGTGTCCGATGCCGAGCGAGTACGTGAACTGAGAACAGTCGCCGATCTGCGCAACAGCATGACAATGTTCCGTTTGGTGCTTCGCCGGTATATCGCAGTGTCCAGCACCGCGAACAAGAACGCCCTGATCGAGACGACCGACGGCTTCCTGTCGGACATCACCAAGGCACGCAGCAGCCTGCCTGCTACGCTCTCCAGTCAGCTTCAGGAAGCCTCCGATGGTATGCGCAAATACCGGGAGGTCATCCTTGAGGTCTCCGCGCTTTTCGATAAAAAGCAGGCGCTTCGCCAACAAGTGAATCAACACAGCGAGAAGATGGATCGCATCGTCAATGGCTTGATGGTCATCCAGCAGCGATTGGCCCGTGAAGATCAACGTGACGCATTCGTCCAGATGGTTGCACTCACCTTGGTCGCCTTGGTGGTCGGTATCTTTGCGTCAATCGTCATCTCCCGTCAGATCACGTTGCCGCTGGGTCAGACGGTTGAATTGGCGCGTCGCATTGCCAAAGGTGATCTGACTGTCGATTTGAAAACTGCGCGTCGTGATGAGCTGGGTGATCTTCAAACGGCCATGCATGACATGGCCCAAAGCTTGAACACGCTGGTACAAGGAATCGGCAGCGGAGTTGCCCACATTTCTGTTTCCGCTGAAAAGCTCTCGGCAATGAGTGAGCAGACGAGCGCGGGGGTACGTCAGCAGAAGGTTGAGGTGGACCAGGTTGCAACCGCAATGCACGAAATGGCATCGACGGTTCAAGAGGTTGCGCGAAACACGACTGATGCTTCGGCGGCGGCTACGTTGGCAGAACAGCAAGCGCGCCATGGCGGAGAAGTCGTCAAGCAAGCGGCGGCCCAGATCACTGAGCTGTCCGAGGCCATCGAAAAACTTGGCGGTGCCATGGGTGTGCTCACTCAAGGGAGTGATCAGATCGGCAAAGTGATCGACGTGATCAAGGCCGTGGCAGAGCAAACCAACCTTCTGGCGTTGAACGCCGCCATTGAAGCTGCACGAGCGGGCGAGCAGGGGCGCGGATTTGCGGTGGTTGCAGACGAAGTACGCTCACTGGCGCAGCGTACTCAGAACTCCACCAAAGAAATCGAAACGTTGATCCTGACCCTGCAGCAGGGGACTCAAGCTGCATCCGAGCTGATGGTATCGAGTCGCGAACGCACGTTGGACACGGTTGTGCTTGCGCAAAAAGCCGAGCAGGCGATTGCCGAGATCAACCATTCCATTGGTACGATCCAGGGGATGAGCCTGCAGATATCTGCTGCCGCTGAACAGCAGAGCGCGGTGGCTGATGAAATCAATCGCAGCATCCTCAGTGTTCGTGATGTAGCGGACCAGTCCGCCATCGCCAGTGAAGAAAGCGCAGCAGCGACTCTGAAGCTTGCTTCTCTCGGGAGCGACTTGCAAAAAATGACCTCGCACTTCAAGACGTAGGCGTGTCTGCCAACCTGATCGTGCTCAACACCAGGGTTGAGTGCTTTGACGCATCACGTGTCTCGGCGCTCAACTCTGCCTTGCCTTCACTCGTCCTCAATCGTCCGGGACTGTCCGCGCCAAGGCTGCAAAGGCGTTTTGTCCAGGGCCTGCCACAATGGCGCGTCAGTCTGCTGGGCAGCCAGCAACCAGAGCCCGTCCCGTTCGACAAGCTGCTCAACCGGCAGCGCCAGCCAGTCATCCAGCTTGATTGACGTTACCCGGCCCTTGTCTGGATAACGGTCTGACGCAAAGTCATGCTCGAACGTACGCACGCGCAGCTTTCCATTGTCGAAGCCCTCGAACTGCGGTCGGTTGCCCGCTGGATAATTCCAGGTGCGCAACGTGCGGTCGTGGACATCTAGCAGCAGGAGCTCCCAGTTGCGCTGCATGTCCGCGTGCAGGCGGGTCAGGGCCAGGTAGCGAGCATCCGGCGACCAGCACATTGATGGCGCCAGATCATTGAGTACGCATCCCGAAGCGGTCAGCAGATGGCCGCCCAGCCTTCCGGATTCGGCACGCAGCCAACTGTCGGCGTATTCGGTTTCAGTGCCGAACAACCAGGCCGCATCGCTGCCGTCCGCGGCGGGCTGAACGAAATCACCGTCGGCATTGGCCGCCTGTGGCTGTTCGACCACGCGCCAGCACGGAGCAACACGCATACCGTCTTCGCCGACCCGCAACTCGACCATTCGGTAGTAAGGCCGCGACTCCTCACGGTAGTCACAAAAGCCCGCCGCGTTGCCAATCGGCGGCGCGGGAATGTCGAAGCGCTTGAGGGGAGAAGACGCGGTGCCTTCTTTCAATCGTCCCAGCACCAGCGTGACCATGAGCGAACCTGACCGGAAGTCCAACAGGTTGACCACTTCCATGGCCGGTCCGTCGAGGCGTCGGCGTTTCAGCGCATCGACTACCACTACCTTGCCTGCGCTCGCTGGGTGCTCGTTGAAGGGAATCAGCGCCAGATAGCGTCCGCAGTCCGATACTCGATGGTCCAGCAGCCAGAGCCCGGGCATTTCCCAATCTTCTATCCGACAGCGGTAACCGCCCGTACCAGCGTGATTGTCCATCTGCCATGTCAGGCAGGCGCGCGTCCTGTTCAGAAGCGGTTCGGACTCGATGCTGCTCATGCCCCGCTCGCCATCGCCGGTCAGTGGTACAACCAGCCTTACTTTTGTCAGTTTGCGGTCGCTTGCCTGCAGGCAGCCTTGTGCGTCATGACCGGTTTGAATCTGAGTGTCACCATGAACGCAACGCAGGCCATAGCCATACATGCCACGGTCAGGGTTTGCAAAAGCCAGGTAGCCGCCGATCCTCAAGTGTTCCGCGTCCAGACTCAATGGTTCGTTCCAGCTCAACGAAAGGTCGTTATCGCCGACGACCCAGGGAGTAGGGAGTGAATGCCAGCCAGCGTCAGGCTGCCAGACCCAGTATCTGGCCTCCTTGTCGTCATGATGTCGGGCGACGATGCTCAACGCCTTGCCGTCGTCGCGCCATACCACGGGCGCGTCGGCGTAAAAATACAACGGGCTTTCCCGATCATCCAGGCTCAGCTCATAGACTGGGTAGCGCAGCGCATCCAGCGGTTGCTCCAGCTCCCGCAAACTCTCGGGCATGACCAGCTTGCCCTCGATGCGGTGCCGTTTGTGCGGACCGATGTGCTGCACGGTCGCGCTGGCCAGGTGATATTCCAGCAAGGCAGGGTCAACCCAGATATCACCGACAGGCTCCAGTTGCGTCATGGAGGATGCCTTGAGCATGGCCTGCAGGCTGATGGCGCTCGCGCGGTTATCCACCAGTGGGCTGACCCGTCCACGCAGCTCGGTGTTGGTGAACTCGTCCAGTTCCCACAGGTGATCGTTGTCGCACTGATAGGTTCGCCGCATGTGACGGTCGAGAACGATCAGCCCCCACTGGTTGCGTGACGGGACAGGTGCGGCGAAGTAGCGGCCATCCGTGGAGAACTGCGCCGATGAACCGATGCCCTGCAACAGCACGCCATCCGGGAACAGATAGTCGAAATAGACCGGTCCGCCCATGGCAATTTCGCCCATGTTGAACAACCGAATGGGCTGACCTTCCGGCGTGACATCAAGCTCTTGCCCACCCCATGCGCTGCGGGCGCCTCGGGTGTCATGGGTTTTGTACAGGCACGCTGCGGTTTTGCCCTCTTCATCAGGCTTTCCATCGTCGACTGTGCTGACCCCCAGCTTTTCACACAAGGCGCCCAGCGCGACCAGGCCACCTGCGATGACGATGAAGGCTGCAAACACATTCCAGTAGTTGGGCAGCGACAGGCCGAGTCCCAGTCCCAGGCCAAATACTGCGCACCCGCTCACCCGTGAAAAAAAGCTGGCAACGCGTTTCCAGCCGAACCAGGCTGTCAACGCGGTCATGCCGCCCGCGCCAAGCGTTATCACCAGCCCGAGCAAAGGTGGCGACATCGTCACCAGCACCACGGGCGCCGCCAGCAGTAAAAGGCTCCAGCTCAGACTGAGCAGAATCCTGGCGAGGTCAAAGAGCAACTCCATCATGCTCTGGTCGTCGCGTTGCGAAGGAGTGGGCACGGAATATCGCCTGGCTGCCGAGAAGAACGCCACTGTAGCGGATCCTTCTGCGGTCGTGCGTCGATCCGCTCACACTGTGATCGAATCGTGAACAGACCGAATGGTCAGCCTTCTATCAGCTCGCGCGCGGCCTGACGGTGATCCGCGATCAGTTGCTGAAGATCCAGTCCTTCGACCTGACCCTCGACGACACGCCACTGACCGCCAATCATCACCCGATCCGCACGGTCTGCACCGCACAGCAGCAGGGCTGATATCGGATCGTGGCTGCCGGAAAACCGCAACTCATCGAGCTTGAACAGCGCCAGATCGGCTTGCTTGCCCACGGCCAGCTCGCCGATATCGCCGCGCCCCAGCAACTGCGCGGAGCCTTGGGTTGCCCAGCCGAGCACCAACTGCGGGGTGATCCGCTGCGCGCCGTAGCGCAGTCGTTGCAGGTAAAGCGCCTGTCGGGCTTCCAACATCATGTTCGAGGCATCGTTGGACGCCGAACCATCGACGCCCAGCCCCAGCGGTGCGCCCGCTGCGATCAGCTCCAGCGTCGGGCAAATGCCGGAAGCCAGGCGCATGTTCGAGCTCGGGCAATGACAGACGCCGGTACCGGCCGCGCCAAGCCGGGCGATTTCATCCGGGTTGAAATGAATGCCATGCGCGAGCCAGGTGCGCGGCCCCAACCAACCCACGCTGTCCAGATAGTCCACCGTGCGCAGGCCGAATCGTTGCAGGCAGAAGTCTTCCTCATCCAGGGTTTCGGCCAGATGGGTATGCAGGCGCACGTCGAGTTTTTCCGCCAACGCGGCGCTCTCGGCCATGATCTGCGGTGTGACGGAAAACGGCGAGCAGGGCGCCAAGGCAATCTGAATCTGCGCACCGTCGCCGCGCTCGTGGTAGGTCTCGATCAACCTTTGGCTGTCGGCCAGGATCACTTCGCCCTGTTGCACGGTCTGTTGCGGTGGTAGCCCGCCATCCGCCTCGCCCAGGCTCATCGAGCCACGTGTCAGCATCGCTCGCATGCCCAGTTCCCGAACGCTCTGCACCTGCACATCGATGGCATGTTCCAGTCCATCAGGGAACAGATAGTGATGGTCCGCAGCGGTTGTGCAGCCAGACAGCAGCAGCTCGGCCAGCGCCACCTTGCTGGCGACGGTCAGTTTCTCCGGCGTCAGGCGCGCCCACACCGGGTAAAGCGTCTTGAGCCACGGAAACAACGGCTGATTGACCACCGGGGCCCAGGCACGAGTCAGGGTCTGATAGAAGTGATGATGGGTATTGATCAACCCCGGCAGCAGCACATGCTCGCGTGCGTCGAACACCTGCGTACATGGCCTTGCGGGTTGCTGACCGGCGGCCAGCACTTCAGTGATGACACCGCCTTCAATCACCAGGCCGCCACGGGCGTCGAGGTCATTGGCGGTAAATATTGCGAGGGGGTTTTTCAACCAGATACGGATCGCGGACATGGGCCGGCTCCTCTGAAAAATGAGTTCAGGGTTAGCCAGCTCAGTGTTGTCCTGTCTGCTGATCCAGGCGTGCCGGGCGCGAGGCCTGCGCACATATGCAAAAGCCTGCGTTCAGGCGCTGGCTATCTTATCGAAGACAGCGCCCTGCGAACCACTCATACACCGCATTTACCAGGCGATCGTGTCGCCTTTGTAATCGATGAAGTAATGCCCACCCTTGCCCGCGTAGGCATCGAGCTGTTTCACAAGGCCGGTGGTGCTGGTCAGCACATCGATGGCCGCGTTTTCGCCGCCCATGTCGGTCTTCACCCAGCCCGGATGCAATGACAGAACCGTCGGACGGTTTTCACCCAGTTGATGTACAAAGGTATTGGTCATCGAATTCAGGGCAGCCTTGCTGGCTTTATACAGCCCCATCTCGCCACCTTCCGGGCACGCAACGCTTCCCAGGACTGAACTCATGAACGCAAGCACGCCGGTATCAGGACGGATGTGCCCGATAAAGCGCTCGGCCAGGCGAATCGGTGCAACTGCGTTGGTCAGGAACAACTGGCCCAGCTCGGCAGCGGTCGCCTGAGCAGCACTCTGATGCTGCGGGCCTGAAATGCCCGCGTTGACGAACAGCACGTCAAACACCTCGCCTTTCAGCTTCTGGACCAACACCTCCAGCGAGGCGGTTTCATCCATATCCACGGTTTCGATCCGTACGCCCTCAATGGCTTCCAGAGCTTCGGCCTTCAGCGGATCGCGGACCGTGGCAGTGACCTTCCAACCCTGTTCGGTCAGGCGTTGAACCAGCCCAAGCCCCAGGCCACGCGAGGCGCCGATGATCAGCGCGGTTTTGGTAGTGGTCATGACAGTTTCCTTGGCAATTGAATAAGTTCAGGGGCGCAACGGGCACGATTGGCCGACGCGCTGATGCAGCTCGCTACGCAACTCATGCAACTCAGCGATGCGGTTGTCGATCAGCGCCAGTTTGTCCTGAAGCAACAGGGCAATGGCGGCGTCCGGCGCAGGAGCCTTCCACAGTTCGGCAACGTTGCTGCCCACTTCGTTCAGGCTGAAACCCAACCGTTGCGCCACCTTGATGAACTGGACCAGTTGCACCGTTTCTACAGGGTAGCGACGATAGCCGTTGGCACTGCGCTGCGCGATGATCAAACCGCGTTGTTCATAGAAGCGCAGCGTGTCGCGACTCACCGCTGTGGCCTTGGCCAGTTCGCCGATACGCATGGGCAGACGTCCTTGAAGTGCTTGACCCTGGAGCGTACTCCAGCCTTTAGCCTGTTGGAATCTCAATCGGCAGGAAGCATTTGCATGTGGAACCCCAGGCAATACCGAAGCATCGTACGGGCCAGCGGCTGGTACGACTTGATCATCACCGCAGCCTTTGTCACGCCCTGGAGTTTCGCGGTATTGCACGGCGCTCTGACGACGCTCACCCAACAACTGAACCTGACGGGCGATCTACCCGCGTTTGCACCCATGCACATGTTGATGGCGAACCTGCTGGGCTCGATTGTCTGCGTGTGGGCAGTGGTGCGAATCCGCGATCCGCAGCGATTGTTCGGACGCTACGATGCGGTCGGCCGTTTGCTGTTTGCCACCTGGCAGGCGTACGCCTTGGCACAGGGTGTCAGCAGCGTGCTGATCGTTATCCTGATAGCCGAACTGGCGTGGGCAATACTGCAGCTGTGGCCAGTGCGCTCATCCGTGAGCGCATATCCTTGATGCTGAAACATCAGCGTCCATACGGGCGTCAGTGGCCCGCCCGCCATGGCTGGCCCAGTGAAACCGGTGCGTACAGCCGGGTGCGCAGGGCGTCGCGGGAGAGCAGGACCAGCACGATGATGGTTGCGACGTAAGGCAGCATCGCCAGCAGATTGGACGGAATTGCCAGGCCAATGCCTTGCGCCACCAGGTGCAGGATACTGGCCAGGCCGAACAGGTAGGCGCCCAGCAGCAGGCGCCACACGCGCCAACTGGCGAACACGACCAGCGCAAGCGCGATCCAGCCTCGGCCAGCGCTCATGTTTTCGGCCCACATGGGGGTGTACGCCAGCGACAGGTAAGCCCCGGCCAGCCCTGCCATTGCGCCGCCGAACAGCACCGCAAATGTTCTGACCCGCAACACCGGCAGGCCCATGGCGCTTGCCGCGTCAGGGTTTTCGCCGACAGCCTGGATGATCAGGCCTACGCGGCTTTTCAGCAGCGCCCAGGCGACCAGCGCGAATAATGCAAATGACAGATAAACCAGCAGGTCCTGAGCGAACAGCATACGGCCGATCAACGGTATGTCACTCAGCAGAGGAATGGCTACGGGCTCGAAACCGCTCAGCGGTTTACCCACCCAGGCGGCGCCCACGAAGCTGGACAAACCGACACCGAAGATAGTCAGCGCCAGGCCTGTCGCCACCTGATTGGCGTTGAACACCAAAGCAACCAGAGCAAACAGCGCTGACAACAGCATGCCCGCGCACATGGCCAGCATTACGCCGAGCCACAGGTTGCCCGTACTCAGCGCCACGATAAACCCGGTCACTGCACCGAACAGCATCATCCCTTCCTGGCCGAGGTTGATGACGCCGCTTTTTTCACAGATCAACTCGCCCAGTGCCACCAGCAGCAAGGGCGTGCCGCAGCGCACCATGGCGTAGAAAATGTTGCTCAACAGGTCGATATCCATCACACGGCTCCCGCCACTGGGGTCATCTGGCGCTTGGCCCAGCGCAGCTTCAGGCGTGGGCGATAAAGGATCAGCACATCGCAGGCCAACAGGAAGAACAGCATCATCCCCTGAAAAAGCTGCGTGATGGCCGGAGGCAGGTTCAAGGTCATCTGCGCACTTTCACCGCCCAGATAGAGCAGGGCGATCAACAGGCTGGAGAACAGAATGCCAATGGGATTAAGGCGCCCAAGAAAGGCGACGGTGATCGCCGCATAGCCGTAGCCGGGTGACACCTGCGGCACTAACTGACCAATGGGGCCGGCGACTTCCGACACGCCAGCCAGCCCTGCCAGCCCGCCACTGATCAACAGCGCGAGCCACACCAGACGTTTTTCCCGAAAGCCGACAAAACCCGCGGCGCGCTTGTCCAGCCCGAGCACTTTGATCTGAAAGCCCACGAAGCTGCGTTGCAGAAGTACCCAGACCACGACCAGCGCCAGCAGCGCGAAATACACGCCCACGTGTGCGCGACCCTCTTCCATCAGCAACGGCAGACGGCTCGCGTCACCGAAGGTGGCCGACTCAGGGAAGTTCATGCCCGCCGGGTCCTTGAGCGGGCCGTGGACGAAGTACAGCAGCAGGTTGAGGGCGATGTAATTCAGCATGATGCTGGTGAGGATTTCGTTGGCATTGAAATGGGTGCGCAACCAGGCCGTCACGCCTGCCCAGGCGGCGCCCGCCAGCGTTCCCGCGAGCAGCACCATGACCAGGGCCCAGCGGCTTTCCATCTCGATGATATTCACTGCAACGGCACTGCCTGCCAGCGCCCCCAGAAGCAGTTGGCCTTCGGCCCCGATGTTCCAGATGCGTGCCTGATAGGCAACCGCCAACCCCAGCGCGCAGAGCAGAATCGGCAACGTTTTGACCATCAGTTCCGACAGGCCATACAGATCACTGACCGGCGCGATCAGCAGAGTGTGCAGCGTCACCCAGGGGTTGAGCCCCAGCGCCATGAACAGCAGCGACCCACATATCAGCGTCAGAACCGCCGCGAGCAGCGGAGAGCACCAGAGCATGGCGCGCGATTGTTGGCCGCGCGGTTCCAGAGAAAGCAGCATGTTTTGCTCCGTTAACCCGCCGCGTGGGCCTGGGTGTGAGAATGATCGAACTGTCCTGCCATCCATCCACCGATCTGCACGGTGCTGGTGTGTTCGGTGGGGATCAGGTCTGAAAGCCGGCCTGCGCTGAGTGCGGCAAGCCGGTCGCTGATCTGGAACAGCTCGTCAAGATCTTCCGAGATCACCAGAATCGCCGCGCCTGCATCGCGCAAGGCAATCAGCGCCCTGTGGATCGCCGCGGCTGCGCCGATATCCACGCCCCAGGTCGGATGCGCAGCGACCAGCAATCTGGGTTGTTGCAGGATCTCTCGGCCCAGAATGAATTTCTGCAGATTGCCGCCAGACAGGCTGCGCGCCGGGGCCTGTGCATCGGGTGTCTTGACTGCAAAGCGGCGAATGATTTCATCAGCCAGTGCCCGCACCTTGCCACGCTGAACAAGGCCTGCGCTGACCAGCCCTTGCTGGAAAGCCGTGAGCAGCGCGTTATCGGCCAGACTCAGTTCCGGCACCGCGCCGTGGCCCAATCGTTCTGCCGGGACGAACGCCATCCCGTGTTTGCGTCGCGCATCAGGGCGCAGATTACCGACCGGGACGTCTGCAAAACGTAACGTCGCTGCCTGTGTATTCGGCAATCGTTGTTCGCCGCTGAGCAACGCGAGCAATTCGTCCTGGCCATTACCCGCCACGCCTGCAATGCCAACGATTTCGCCACTGCGCACTTCCAGGCTGATCTCGTTCAGCGAGCAGCCGAATGGATCAGGGTTGTGCCAGGACAACCTGTCGACCCTGAGAAATGGTGTGCCGCCGCTGACTTTCTGGTACTGCTCGGTCAGGCCCTCTGCATCACCTACCATCATTCGCGCCAGCTCCAGGTCTGAGCATTCTGCCGGTATGCAATGCCCGGACACCTTGCCGTTACGCAGCACCGTCGCGCTGTGACACAAGGCGCGTACTTCGCCCAGCTTGTGGCTGATGAACAGAATGCTGCAGCCTTCCTGTGCCAGGTGTCTGAGCGTCACAAACAGCTCTTCGGCTTCTTGTGGCGTGAGTACGGAGGTAGGTTCGTCGAGGATGAGCAGGCGGATGTCCTGCATCAGGCAGCGGATGATCTCAACTTTCTGCCGCTCACCAATCGACAGACTGTGCACCAGTCGCTGAGGTTCGAGTGCCATGCCGTAGCGCTGAGACACTTCGCGTATGCGCGGCTCCAGTTGTTTGGGTGTGCCGGCCGCTGCGCCCATGGCCAGCGCAATGTTCTGCGCGACGCTCAAGGTTTCGAACAGCGAGAAATGCTGGAACACCATGCCGATGCCCAGGCTTCGAGCCTGGGCTGGGTTGCGCATGATTTGCGTCTGCCCTTGCCAGGTGATCGTGCCGGAGTCTGGCTGCGTCACACCGTAGATGATTTTCATCAGCGTACTTTTGCCGGCGCCGTTTTCGCCCAGCAATGCATGGATTTCTCCGGGCTTGATCGTCAGGTCGACGGCGTCGTTGGCCAGGCAACCGGGATACCGTTTGCTGATATGGCGCAGTTGTAGACGCGCAGGTGTCGCATGGTTTGGCATGACAGGCTCTGATCCGGGAATGGGTCGCTCGTGGATAAAGCAAAATCCTGGCCAGGGAGTCAGGTTTCATCGCAACGGCTTCAAATCGGCTCGTCGTCGAGCGTTTCAACTATTTACGGAAGGGCGTTGTAAATTTTCAGCACCAGTTCGGGGCAGGGCGACGGGTGTGGAGGCTCAATATGGCCCATGACATTGAGCAAAAAATGTACAGCCCGCAGCAAAGGCCATGCGCCGAGCGATTGGGGGACCCTTGCACCTGTTATCCACAGGTTCTTCCACAGTAACGGTGCGCAACCTCGACAGCGCAGAATAACGTCCCATGGACTAGCGTCCAAACGTGCTAAGCGAGGTTAAGATGATGTTTTAAGGCGGGTTTTTATCCACTGGATACAAATTGGTCAAAAAACGATCATTTGCTTGTGAGGCTTGTTCTGTATGGCTTGCAGCGCAGTACACCCAGCTTATCCACAGTCAGGTGCACAGTAGTTGTGGGCAAGAGCGAGCTAGCTGTCAGCGTCCGGACGCAGAAGGATTCTGCCGCGGCTCAGGTCGGCCAGTTGCTGTTGCGCAATGCCGACATGCTCAGGACCAATGGCAATCGCCATCTCCACACCGTTGGCAGTGAAGTGTTCTTTTTCGATCATGGCGTTCAGCTCATGCAGGCGCAGTTTGACCAGCGCCAGCTCACTGAACGTGCATTCGAGGGTGTAGGGCACACGGTTGATCAGCGCAATGCGTTCAGCCTGCTGCAGGCATTTGTTTGCGCCGCCGCCATAAGCTCTGGCCAGCCCGCCAGTCCCCAGCTGGGTGCCGCCGTACCAGCGAATCACCAGCACAATGATCTGATCGAACATTTGCGCCTCAATGGCGGCGAGGATCGGACGACCTGCGGTGCCGCCCGGTTCGCCGTCATCATTGCTGCGGTATTGGCCGCCGAGCTTCCAGGCCCAGCAGTTGTGGGTTGCGTTGAGGTCGCTGTTCTGCTCGATAAACGCCTGCGCATCGGCAGGGCTGCCAATCGGGGCGGCGAGGGTGATGAAGCGGCTCTTGCGAATTTCTTCTCGAAACTCGCAAGGGCCAGCAAGGGTAAATGACATGCAGACTTCCAGCTGACGGCGAGAGGCAGATTCTACAGGGTCGGCGGCGTTAACCCGCAGCCCTTGAGAATGATCCGGGTCAGGTTATCGCTGGCCTCGTCCATGTCCTGCCTGGTCAGGCGCGTACGTCCGGTAACGCGGCAGATCTGACTCGCAAAGTCGGCATAGTGCTGAGTGCTGCCCCAGAGCAGAAAGATCAGATGCACCGGGTCGACTGGGTCCATTTTTCCTGCGTCGATCCAGGCCTGGAATACCGCAGCCCGGCCCTGAAACCACAGGCGGTAGTCCTGGCTGAAGTACTCGCTCATGCACTCACCGCCGCTGATGATCTCCATGGCGAAAATTCGCGAGGCCTGAGGCTGGCGTCGTGAAAACTCCATCTTGGCGCGGATATAGCGGGCCAGTGCCTGGGCAGGATCGTCGTCGACGCTCAAGGCGTTGAAGGTGCTGTCCCACAATTCGATGATGTTGCTCAGCACTGCGATGTACAGGCCCAGTTTGTTGGTGAAGTAATAGTGCAGGTTGGCTTTTGGCAACCCGGCCTTCAGAGCAATGGTGTTCATGCTGGTGCCCTTGAAGCCATGACGGGCAAATTCGTCTTCTGCCGCTTTGATGATGGCTTCTTCGTTCTTCTGACGAATGCGGCTGGCAGGCTTGGGGACGTGAGCGCTGTGGGCAGAGACTTCAAGTGTCATGGGGGCAATTCCGGACAGGTCAGGGGGCGCAACGAGTGCACTGATAACGTACCCGCGCGCATCCCGCAAGCGCGTGCGCAGGAAATTTATCTTGAATGCTCAAGGGGTTCGGTTTCCTGTGGCGCAACCGCTGCAATAGCGGCAGTTTTCCCCTCAGGTATCAGCAGACACATGGCGATTGCGGTGATGCCGCCGCTGGTGATCGCCGAGTCAAACAGGTTTTGAACAAGCATGGGCATGTGGTGCAACAACGCAGGCTGTAATGCGATGCCTAGACCGACGCCGAACGAGGTCGCGATGATCAGCATGCTGCGTCTGTCCAGGGGCGACTGCGCGAGGATCCGCACGCCTGCCGCCGCGACACTGCCGAACATCACCAGGGTCGCGCCGCCAAGGACGGGTTTTGGAATCTGCTGCACGATTGCGCCGATGTGAGGGAACAGCCCGAGCACGAAGAGTACGGCACCTATGTAGAGGCCGACATACCGACTGGCGACGCCGGTCAACTGGATCACGCCATTGTTCTGGGCAAACGTGGTGTTGGGGAATGCGCTGAAGGTGGCGGCGATCATGCAGCTCACGCCGTCGCCCAGCACGCCACCCTTGAGCCGTGCCACGTAACTCGGGCCGCTGATGGGTTGGCGGGCAAGCATGCAGTTGGCGGTCAGGTCGCCGACGGTTTCGATGCTGCTTATCAGATAAATCAGCGCAACGGGCAGGAAAGCCGTCCAGTCAAAATTGAAACCGAACCTGAACGGGATCGGCACGCTGATCATCGGCAAGTCATGAATCGGCTGCGGCACGAGTTTGCCGCTGAACCAGGCCGCAAGGCTGCCGACCGCAAGCCCAATGATGATTGCGGACAAGCGTACCCACGGCGTGCTGGAGCGGTTAAGCCCGATAATGACCGCAAGCACAAGCCCGCCAAGCGCGAGGTTCAAGGGCGTGCCAAAGTCTGGTGCATTGAACCCGCCCCCCAGATCGGTGACGCCGACCTTGATAAGGCTAACGCCAATCAGCGTGATGACGATGCCGGTCACCAGCGGCGTAATCACCCGTCGCAACTGGCCTATAAAGCGGCTGAGTACGATTTGCACAATCGCCCCGAAAAAACAGACACCGAAAATCATCGCCATGATGTCTTCCGGGCTGCCGCCTCGCTGCTTGACCAGAAACCCGGCAGACAGCACCGCGCCGAGAAAGGCGAAACTGGTACCTTGCAGGCAGATCATCCCGGCACCGATGCCGAAGGGGCGGCGCGCCTGAATGAAGGTGCCGACGCCCGAAACCATCAACGCCATGCTGATCAGGTAGGGCAGATAAGCCGTCAGTCCGAGGGTGGACCCGATAATCAACGGCGGGGTAATAATGCCGACGAAGCTGGCGAGCACATGCTGCAATGCGGCAAGCACAGCTGTCATTGGCTTGGGCCGGTCGTTGAGGCCATAGATCAGGTCGTTGTTGTCGGGTGTTTCGGACTGCATGACAGGTCCTCGAGCCGGGACGAGCCATGTGCTGGCCTGTCGTTGATGGGTTCTTTGCAAAAAGCTGTCCAACTGCTCAGCTTATTGCGGGGTCGAGTCTGGTATCCCATTGATATCTGCCGGACAGACGTTGCCACGCTTGACAGGGTATAGGGCTGAAATGTCTGACCCGCGACGCTCATGCGTCATCGGGTAGCAGCCAGGCCGTCTAAAAAGCTTTCCAGCACTAAATGAGGGCGTCGCCCTTTACGGGTGACCGTCACCAGGCTCAGATCATAGTATTTGGAAGTGGGCTTCAGGGCGCGCAGACGGCCTTCCTGCACCCAGGCGTTGGCATAGTGATCTGGCAGGTAACCGATGTAGCGCCCGGTGAGAATCAGAAACGCCATGCCCTCACGGTCTGAAGCACTGGCCGTACAATTGAGCGCCTGATAGTGGTCCTGAATGTCACTGGGCAGCCGAAAGGTTGGCGCAATGGCTTCCTGCAAAGCCAGGCGATGGTCGTCGAGCGCGGCATCGTCGGCATAAAACAACGGGTGCCCGACGGCGCAATAAAGCAGCGAGCGCTCGCTGTACAGCGACTGGTACTCCAGACCCGGCAACGCGCTGGCCTGTGGCACGACCCCCACATGCAAGCTTCCATCCAGCACGCCTTGCTCAACCTCGGCGGGGGCGACCATGCGGATATTGATATGCACATCCGGTCCGTGCTCTTTGAGGCGGGACAATGCGTTGGTGATGCGCATGTGCGGGAGGGTGACAAGGTTGTCCGTCAGGCCGATATTCAACTCGCCCCGCAAATTTTGATGCAGCCCGTTGACCTCGGTCCGAAAGCTCTCCAGTGCGCTGAGCAGTTGTAATGACGATTGATAAACCTCGCGGCCCTCATCAGTCACTGAAAATCCGGCCCTACCACGCTGACACAGCCGCAAGCCGAGGCGCTGCTCAAGATCACTCATTTGCTGGCTGATTGCAGACCGGCCAATCCCCAGCACGCTTTCTGCAGCAGAAAAGCCACCGGCCTCGACTACGCTTTTGAAGATGCGCAGCAGCCTGATATCGAAGTCACTGACTTGAGCGAGCGGATCTGAACGGCGAGTGACCATTGTTTAGTAGATGCCTGACTAAAGATCGTAAAAGTTGGGTTTTTCGGACTGTAGCCCCGTGGCACCGTTGTCGCAATCACATCCGCTCACGCCTTCGCGAGGTCCGCTTCCATGAACATGTTCGAAACTTCAGAACTTCCGGTTACCAGTCAATTGAAGCTCGACGCTCACTGGATGCCGTACACCGCGAACCGCAATTTTCAGCGTGACCCGCGCATGGTCGTTGCAGCGCATGGCAGCTACCTGACCGATGACAAAGGTCGCAAGATTTATGACGGGCTTTCCGGCCTGTGGACCTGTGGGGCGGGGCACACGCGCAAAGAAATCCAGGAAGCAGTTTCCCGGCAGTTGGGCATTCTGGATTACTCGCCGGGCTTTCAGTTCGGCCATCCCTTGTCATTTCAACTCGCTGAAAAAATCACTGAGCTGACGCCTGGCAACCTCAACCACGTCTTCTATACCAACTCCGGTTCTGAGTGTGCGGACACGGCGGTGAAGATGGTTCGTGCCTACTGGCGTCTCAAAGGGCAAGCGACCAAGACCAAGATGATCGGGCGGGCTCGCGGTTACCACGGTGTGAACGTAGCGGGCACCAGCCTTGGCGGTGTGAACGGCAACCGTAAAATGTTCGGCCAGTTGATGGACGTCGATCATTTGCCTCATACGCTGCTGGCCAGCAACGCTTACTCCAAAGGCATGCCTGAAGCGGGCGGCATTGCGCTGGCCGATGAAATGCTCAAGCTGATCGAATTGCACGATGCGTCCAACATCGCTGCGGTTATTGTTGAGCCCATGGCGGGCTCTGCCGGAGTGATCGTTCCGCCACAGGGCTATCTCAAACGCCTGCGCGAAATCTGCGATCAGCACAATATCCTGCTGATCTTTGACGAAGTGATTACGGGGTTCGGCCGTACGGGTTCGATGTTTGGCGCCGACAGCTTTGGCGTGACGCCTGACCTGATGTGCATTGCCAAGCAGATCACCAACGGTGCGATTCCGATGGGTGCCGTCATTGCCAGCAGCGAGATCTATCAAACCTTCATGAACCAGCCGACGCCGGAATACGCCGTCGAGTTTCCTCATGGTTACACCTATTCGGCTCACCCGGTGGCATGCGCGGCTGGCATGGCGGCGCTGGAATTGTTGCAGCGGGAAAACCTGGTGCAACAGGCCGCCGAAATCGCACCGCACTTTGAAAGCGTATTGCACGGCATCAAAGGAGCAAAAAACGTCGTCGATATCCGCAACTACGGCTTGGCGGGCGCCATTCAACTCGCCCCGCGTGACGGCGACGCCATCGTCCGGCCGTTTGAAGCAGGCATGAAGCTGTGGCAAGCAGGCTTCTATGTGCGCTTCGGCGGCGACACGCTGCAGTTTGGCCCAACGTTCAACAGCAAGGCGCAGGACCTGGATCGTCTGTTCGATGCTGTGGGTGAGGCGCTGAGCCTCATCGACTGATTAACCGGGTTACGACGTTCTTCTATACCTCTTCTATATAGGCAGTAACAGCAGGCGCGAAGCGATTCGCGCCTGCCGCAATCCTGGAGTCGTTTTCATGAGTAGCATTCAGCATCTGATCCACGGTGAGTTCGTTTCCGGGGAAGGCCGCACTGCGGACGTGTTCAATCCGTCCACTGGGCAAGTTATCCACACGGTTGCCCTTGCCAGTCGTGAAACCGTTCAGCAAGCCATCGACTCCGCCAGGACCGCGTTTCCGGCCTGGCGCAACACACCGCCCGCCAAGCGGGCTCAGGTCATGTTCCGTTTCAAGCAATTGCTGGAGCAGAACGAAGCCCGTATCGCACAGTTGATCAGCGAAGAGCATGGCAAGACTCTGGAAGACGCTGCCGGCGAGTTGAAGCGCGGTATAGAAAACGTCGAATACGCCTGCGCGGCGCCAGAGGTGTTGAAGGGCGAGTACAGCCGTAATGTCGGGCCGAACATCGATGCATGGTCCGACTTCCAGCCGTTGGGCATCGTGGCGGGTATTACGCCTTTCAACTTCCCGGCCATGGTGCCGTTGTGGATGTATCCGCTGGCGATCGCTTGCGGCAACTGCTTTATCCTCAAACCTTCCGAGCGTGATCCCAGCTCGACGTTGCTTATTGCAGAGCTGTTGCATGAGGCCGGGCTGCCG
Organism: Pseudomonas californiensis; assembly: GCF_021147775.1. Taxonomy (GTDB): domain Bacteria; phylum Pseudomonadota; class Gammaproteobacteria; order Pseudomonadales; family Pseudomonadaceae; genus Aquipseudomonas; species Aquipseudomonas californiensis. The sequence continues at coordinate 1,169 of NZ_JAGTPK010000010.1, read as the reverse complement.
AAAGGCGTTCTCAATGTGGTGCATGGCGACAAGGTCGCAGTGGATGCGCTGATCGAAGCGCCCGAGGTCAAGGCATTGAGTTTTGTCGGTTCGACTCCGATCGCTGAATACATCTATAAAGAAGGAGCCACGCGGGGCAAGCGCGTCCAGGCGCTTGGCGGCGCAAAGAACCACGCCGTGCTGATGCCCGATGCGGATCTGGACAATGCAGTCAGTGCGCTGATGGGCGCTGCCTATGGTTCGTGCGGCGAACGCTGCATGGCAATATCGGTTGCCGTCTGCGTGGGTGATCAGATCGCGGATGCGTTGGTAGCCAAACTGGTCCCGCAAATTCAAAGCCTGAAGATCGGTGCGGGCACTACGTGTGGCCTGGACATGGGGCCACTGGTGACCGGCCAGCATCGTGACAAGGTCAGTGGCTATATAGAAGACGGCGTGCAATCGGGCGCTACCCTGGTAGTCGACGGCCGAAATCTTCAAGTGGCCGGGCATGAACAAGGCTTCTTCATGGGGGGCTGTCTGTTTGATCGTGTGACGCCAGCGATGCGCATCTATAAAGAAGAAATCTTCGGGCCTGTGTTGTGCATTGTCCGCGTCGACAGCCTCGAGCAAGCCATGCAACTGATCAACGATCACGAGTATGGCAATGGCACCTGCATCTTCACGCGTGACGGCGAAGCGGCGCGTTTGTTCTGCGACGAGATTGAAGTCGGGATGGCAGGGGTTAACGTTCCGTTGCCGGTCCCTGTCGCATACCACAGCTTTGGCGGCTGGAAGCGTTCACTGTTTGGCGATCTGCATGCTTACGGTCCGGATGGCGTACGCTTTTATACGCGCCGCAAGGCGATTACCCAGCGTTGGCCGCAACGTGCGAGCCACGAGGCTTCGCAATTCGCCTTCCCTAGTTTGTAAGGGGCGCGTCGGGAGCGCACTGCGGTGCAGGTTTGCTCCCGTGTTTACAGGGGTGGGAGAAATAGATAGGTTATTTGTGAAATTAACGGTTGACGTGGTTTCTCAGGTGTCTATAATTCGCCCCACTTCCGGCGCAGACGGAAACGAAAAAGCCTTGTAGATCAACAGGTTGCAAGGTTTTCTCGAAGAGAGTCAGCGAGGAAGGAGGTCGATTGAAAGTTGATCGACAGCGGTGAGAAAAAAGAGTTTGACATGCG
>NZ_JAGTPK010000109.1 GCF_021147775.1 Pseudomonas californiensis | reverse complement strand
CAGCGCTTTGAAATACCGGTCGCCAAGAGAATTTAGGCGCTTGGCAGCAGCATCAATTTAACGGGGAGTTGGTGTCCGGTTTGGTAGGGGCAAGTCCAAACGAGACCATCGATGCCGACATTGATCGCAACGAAGAGTCTCTTAAAAGCCTGGCTCAGTTTGGTAAAGACCTTGGCAAGCTTGATGGGCTTGAAGCTATCAAGAAGGAGATTGACAAATTAGAGCGTTCAGCAGGCATCATCAAACGCGGCGCCACGGCAATCAAGCTGGAAGAGGCCAGATCACTACCAAACTGGACGGATGAGCGCCTGAAGTGGTTTGAGTTACAAATTGAATCCCGAAACAGCTTACGCGAAAAAAGCAGCGCCAACGCGAACGTCGTAGCCGAATTGGAACGCCTAAAAAGGCAGCTGGTTGAGGAACATAAAAAATCTTATCCCGACGAACAGTCGTGCCCTCTCTGTGGCGCTGATTGGGAGGATCACAAATCAATGGTGGATGCCATTGAAGCAAGAACTAAGCAGATCTCTGATACGCTAGGCCAGGATGGTAAGGACTTAGTTAACCTTATCGCTGCTATGGACGCTGGGCTGAAGCTCATCGATAACCATATACAAGACGACCTAAAACTTCTCACGCCTACATTTGAACCAAAGCTTTATGCAGCAATGACCAGCATTAAGCTTCGCCTACCGGCAATAACGCAACTGCTGGAGACGCTGCAAGGCGAAAACGTACAACTCACTGACTCATTTACGGAATTTGATGACGTAGTAGTTGAGCGACTTGAGAAGCTCAAGGAAGTTCTAAGAAATAAAAAACAAGTTGAAACTGACGCCTTAGCACTACCGGAGGACTGGCGAGAAACCACAAATAGCACCTTCAAAGACTTGCAGGACTTCTATATAATAACGGCTGAAGACCTGAGGAACAAAGAGCAGTACATATCGATTACGGCCAATGAGGCTCAAAACTCTAGGCTCCAAACCTGTATTACCGATCTTAAGCTTATCGAAAAAGAAACCCTGGCTGCCCAAAAAGCACAAGGTAAAATCGAAAAGCTCCGCAGCACACTGAAGAAGACAGAGCAGAGTTATACCGACCAGACAATTTCAGCTATTGAGCTCATATTCCACATTTATAGTGGCCGACTGATCCAAAACTATCAGCGTGGCCTGGGCCTGTTTATCGAGAGCCGCGAAGGTACGCAGTTAAGGTTCCTGACTGCCGAGAAGTCTGAACACGATGCAGTTATGTCCATGAGCTCTGGCCAGGTGTCCGCCCTCAGCCTTGCCTTCTTCCTCTCCCTCAACAAGGTATATGCTCGGGTACCGCTCATCCTCATTGATGACCCTTCACAATCCCTTGATGAAGTGAACGTCGCCTCACTGACCGACCTACTCCGTTGCGAACTCAAGCATTGCCAGCTAATCGTGTCCTCTCACGAAGACGACATCTCCGCCTACATGCGCTACCGCTTCGACAGGGCTGGTATGACCACGAGCTCGCTTAACATGCAGCTCCTGGCGAAAGAAGCCTCGTAAGAGCCACCTGTGGCCACCTGGTAGAGCTAGGTGACCACAGGTGGCTAGCATCGTGGTCTTCCCTGAGGCCCGGGCTCGAGCAGCCTCAGGGGGAGATCCGCAGTGCTACCTTCCAAGCCCCAAAAGAAACTGATTGGACTTGCCCCTACCAAACCGGACACCAACTCCCCGTTAAATTGATGCTGCTGCCAAGCGCCTAAATTCTCTTGGCGACCGGTATTTCAAAGCGCTG
>NZ_JAGTPK010000108.1 GCF_021147775.1 Pseudomonas californiensis | reverse complement strand
CAGCGCTTTGAAATACCGTTCGCCGAGGGAGTTCAGGCGCTTGGCAGTCGGATTAATTTAACGGGGAGTTGGTGTCCGGTCTTGTAGGGGCGAGTCCAGAAGGGCAACTCCGAGCCTTAGCAGCAGGTCAGGGTGTCTACGAAACTAGGGGCGTTCATGGCGTCCGACAAGCACAATCCGCGTTGACCAGTATATTTTAGGGGCCGCTGCTTGACGAGAAGGGTAGCTCGTAGCTCAAGATATCTCTTAAAGTTAAGACTAAGGATTGGTGACTGTTGTGACACAGCATATTCGTGATGTATCAGATGTCGAGTTGGCTAAGCGTATCAAGGAGCTCAAAGGAATAGCCCCGGCGGCTACTTTTGAGATGATTTTGAAAAAACTTGTCCCGGAAGACAAAATTCAAACTGTGGAAAGGATTATCAGTGGCTTGTCACAAGAGGATGAGTTTGCGCTGCTCTGCAAAATGCTTAACTGCTGTAGTTCAATAACCCCACTTAATCAGACGCCAATTGTCGGTGATGATGAGATCACTCCGGACTTCCAGGCTACTTTTCATGCGGGCTCATTCCTGTCCAACATGAGCAGTATGGATGCATCAGCCTTTAATTGCATGATTGAAGTGAAAAGCACTGAAAAGTTTAAATTCAAAAGCAGTAGATCAGACATTGATAAGCGCAGACGATTCGCCGCAAGGTATAATTTGCCGCTTTTATATGCGATTAGGTTCTCTGCCGTAAAGGACCATGCATTCTGGGTTGTGATATCGGCTGATGACTTATATGATAAAAATAAAATTGATACCTCGGCGTATGTTGATAGTTTGGGTCAGCTGCTGTTTGACAACTACTCCATCATGGTAAATAGTAGTTACACGTTAGTTCGCAGGTATTCAAAAAGCAAGCCGGGTATCGGTGAGAAACATGAGGCGCTCGGTGAGCTCCAGAGTCTTGAACTAGTGAGCAGTGGCGGGAAGGTCTACCGTCCTAGCAACAACGATTCGCTGGTCCTGGCGATGCTTTATAATATATTCGCGAGCACTAAAAGTTATACTGAAACCTATAATGGCGAAAGTTTTGTTTATTCGGGGTTTGAGCTGATGCGTTTTTTAACGCTTGTGGATGCCGTTTATTACTTGAATAATTTGATTTCCGATGCGGATGGCAATAAGTATTATGAGCCTGTCAGAGCGATGGCTAACTTAGATTCTCCGACTAACCCCACAATGATCATTACACGGTCGGTCATAGAGGGAGTTATTCGTCGGATCAATGAAGCTTGTGGTGACTTCTTCCTCTTCGGAATCCTTGGTGACCACTCGGCGAGGGTTGATAAGTTGATGAATTTGATGAAAATTAATGATGCCGAGAGCGGTGAAGCACGGCAGCAATAAACTCTGGCGTCCGTCAGCTGGATCATCTTTAATTGGTGCCGCAGACCTCAGTAGGATACCGACGCTCACCGGTATCAAGTGGCCTAAGCGGACGTCGTCAAGCGTCCGCTTCTGGCCCAGAGTGTGTAAAAACGCTTCGCCAAAATTAAAGTGTGCGCGCCTACGTTAAATCTGAAATTTATCGGCACGTCAGCTGATTTGGATTTCGCGTAGAAGCACGATTCTCATTAAAGTTTTGAGTGGCTGACTCGCTCAAAAACGTTTTTACACAGCCTCGGCCAGTTGCTGCCGGTCGTCATCCGACAGGTTGAGTGCGGTTTGAGGTAGTCAATAATGGTTCATGGCTAATCGCAATACAACGTAAGCGCTCCATAAACCCCACTTGGCTAAAGATAGGTAAAGCGCTTAGCTGTGAAGTCGAGGTTCGCAGTTCCACGGCAGCAAGGCTTCGTAATC
>NZ_JAGTPK010000107.1 GCF_021147775.1 Pseudomonas californiensis | reverse complement strand
GGTCGCATCATGGCGAACGGGCTCCTGAAGGGAATCGGGAGCACAGCATCCGGTATCAGCTCAGTGGTTTGAATGTGGGGTTCATGGAGCGCTTACGTTATATCTCGCTCGCAGAAAAAACCGCCTAGCCAGGTGGGATCGACGGTTTTACATGCGATTCCATGATATGACCGCCTCTGTCCAAGACGCCCGTTGCTGTCAGTTCAGCAACGCAGTTTCATGCGCATCAAGCTTGGGCAATGATATGCCGTATGCGCACATTCTTTCTAGGATATACCTGCGATCCGACTCCTGAATTGCGGCTTGTAAAGCTTGCGAATCGATTAACTCCTTCAAATATTTAAGCTCATTGGTCTGATCATGCACCAGCCGATAAGTGACGGAGCTCAACGCAAATAGCTGCGCTAGATCTGGCAGATCGCTGCGATCCGTCAAGACCTTCCACAGGCTTTTGTGTGAACTATTGAACAGTACGCTCATTCGCTGGCCCCGCGCGAAGTCGTAGCAACTCCTGAGGCTATTTATCATGGCCTTGGTGAGGATGTCCCCGTCTTGTAGAGCTATCCTGCAGTAATAGATAGTAGACTTAACATAATTGAAAACATCATTCTCTTTCATGGCTCGATTAGCCATATTGAGGTAGATGTCCTTCTTTGCCGGCGATTCACGATGGGCTGCAATCCGAATTTCGATATTGTTAGCGGTTGTGTAATGTGAGTCACGCAAGCAGGCTCGATTCAGCGTCTGCAACCTGCTTAGCTTATTCTTCGAATTTGAGCGGCCAATCAAAATCGAGTCAGCATGCTGATATGTTGAATTTTTAGTGTTCGCCTCTTCTTTTGCTATCTTTGCAAATTTTATCGCATCGGCACCCTCGTCTTTTTCGTCGTAAATCATGGCCATATGCAGGAATATGCTGGCACGGCGCTGCTTGGTCTGATTCGTGACGCCGAGTAGATATTCATAGAGCTCAATCGCTTCGTCAAAATTATCCAACATACGCAGGCTGTTTGTATAGCGGTATAACACATCCTGAGCGAGGCGTAGCTCACTATTTTCTTTAAGCTTCGGTACCATCAGGTAGCAAAGGTTGCATATCTGACGATGATGGCAAGAGTTGTCCATTCTCCGGGTATAATACGACAGTAGACCCAGGCTGTCCGATAGGTCAACGGGCATGGTTTGAGACAAGACGTCATTAAAAAACCGTCGTAGCAAGAGGTTTGCATTAAGAGTGGAAAATTCAAACTCATTCAGTTTCTTTTGCGAAAAGCTGGGGCCTAGTTTGTAGTCCTTTAACCGCCAGTCTTTGCCAAAATATAGAGAAATCGCTTTCTTGGTCAGCTCCTTATACGCTTCTAACGACAGATTTTTTACATACAGCTGCGCAGGGCGTATCGCCCTTACAATCTTCGGAAGCTCGATTTTCTCCCGCTCAAAAAAGCTATGAGCTTTAGCGTCAAGCAATCCCATATTGACTAGCTGCCCGCTCTGCACTGGGAAAAATGGGTCGTCTGGCCTGAAGTATTTCAACTGGCTTATGTCTTCGCCATAAGGAAAGACGGACAGGCATGATAGAAGCTGGAAAAGGTCGTTATTGGACGAAGTATTAAGGCGGTCAACCGCGGCGATCAGTGACGGGGATAAGTCGGCAATATTAACGTTTTGCACTGCCATTTCAGACGTTTCATTCGCCAAATCCACAAATTTAGTGTAGGCAAGCTTGGAAAGTATTTCATTGATTACTCCCGGACTTCCATATGACAACCGGTAAATTTCGCCGGCTTCCATTGCCGCTTCCGGTACCAAGCCACCCAACGGGTGCGCTAACGTGAATTTATTACAGTCCGGCTCGTCCAGTCCTGAAAGCACGACCGGCGTGACAGGAACCCTCGGGCTCAGGGCGCGACTCCGCACCACAATCGTAACCGCTCCATTAACCCCACATTCAAAGCACTAAGCTAATGCCAGATGCTGGGCTCCCGATTCTCTCAGGAGCCCATCGATCATGATGCGACCC
>NZ_JAGTPK010000106.1 GCF_021147775.1 Pseudomonas californiensis | reverse complement strand
GGGTCGCATCATGATCGATGGGCTCCTGAGAGAATCGGGAGCCCAGCATCTGGCATTAGCTTAGTGCTTTGAATGTGGGGTTAATGGAGCGGTTACGTTCGATCCAGTGAGTGGACCCGTTGGTCTGGCCGTAGCCAGCCGAGCCGCTGACGCTTCCGCCAAAGCCCACGACGACGGTGGCGCTGTTTTCCCAACGCATCGTCGAGCTAAGCAAAAAGCGCGGCATGACACAACGATCCCTTTTGGCGGCAACGGAGATTCATGTGCAGCAGATAAAGCGATACGAGGCTGTTAGCTCCTTGCCTACAGCCGACGTACTGAAAAAGCTGGCTATCGCGCTGCACGTGACCTCGGACTTTTTGCTATTTGAAACCGACGAACGCGGGCCAGATGATCGACTGTGCTACCAGTTCGAAGCGATTTCACGTATGCCGACGGAAGAGCAAGAACTGGTCCGATGCCTGCTCGATGCAGTGATGAAACATCAGGTAGCCGGGGCCATTGCCCGTGCAGCAGGGCCAGCGACTAATTGAAAGGAGTAATCGAAAGGCGGTAGATCTGTGTATTACAAAGGTAATACACCGCACACCAGTGTTTATTGGGCGAACCCTGTGTTTTGTATTACAAATGTATAACAGTACCCAGAAGACAGAAACCGGATAACTAATTGATACATATAGAAAATACCCGCCTCGCGAGAGGTGCGTGATGTGTATTGAGATTTTGCTCCTGTTAAGGAGCGGAAATTCATGCTCAAAAAGGGCGTATTGAGCAACTAGACCATAGGTCGTCGGGGTGGGTGCAAAAGGGATGCAACTTGACTGCGGAAAGGATGCAAGTAGGATGCAAAAAGAGTGCAATCAGGGTGCAAAACACCGGCGCAAGGCCGGTGCCATATCAACTCAGACCCCTTAAAATTTATAATGGAACTCACCTGCCTGTTCATCTATCAGCTTTTGTTAAATTAGAGTAACAACCAAACTTGGGAATTTTTTCATAATTTCGAGACGGTTCGAAACTTGATCTGGCCTCTTCAATCTCATGAGGATTAAATTTTTCTCGCCTAATAACAAGGCCGCCTTCCTCATTGAAAATATAGGATTCCCCACCTATGACCTCGTCTCCATCCCTTTCAAACTCACGATGAGTCGCCATAGTCAAAAATAAGTTATCCGCATCCGTTACTTGAAATTGGTAGGTCAGGTACTCACGACATTTTTTATCTAAAAAACCGACACCAACCATTCCTTTATCTATGGAGAACTCAACAAAGCAAGATGGCGCAGAGTCCGAGCCAATGAGAGCTGTATATGACTCACCCGAGAGATGCCTAGAATGTGCCAGAGATTCATCCATAGGCTCTATCGCAAACTTCTTCATCCGAAACCAAGTCTTACAATAATAAATAGGCAGCTCCATCAATACACCTTCCTATTAGTATCTCTAATTAAAATTCCTGCTTTATTGGCAGAGTCCAAGATGGTTTTTGGAATTACTCCATTTTGTGGAGGAACCTCCAGAATAACAGTACCTTGCAATTTTTGACCACCCAAAGACCCACTAGATGGAACTTTCGCAATGGTCGCACCAGAAGGGTATTTCGTAATGGCCTCACTTATGTAGCTCTTTGCTGTCGCCTCTGAAACCTCTGAAAGCTGTGTCAATTTACGAGAGACGATTTCGCCTTTTATGGGATTATACGAATCAACACGATAATAGCCATTCCCGTCAGGTCGCTGAATATAAACTTCGTTATTCGGATAGTTTTTAGACTGTACCTTATTAAACTCATTACCCGCATCAAGCCGTTGCAACCATTCAGGTTTAGACGATGGAGCTACAACATCATCTACCTTTTCTGCAGCACCGCCAGTTGCTTTTGCACCAGCAATCCTCTCCTCAGCCTGCTTCTGCTGAGCCAGCTTACCCCCGTCTTTGGGGATGAGGTTGCCTTCTGAATCAGGAAATTGCAAATCACCCGTAGGGCTGCGGACTTCGAAGTTGCCGGTTTTTGTGTTCAGTACGCGTGTGTAGCCTTCCGGCAGATCCGCTTGC
>NZ_JAGTPK010000105.1 GCF_021147775.1 Pseudomonas californiensis | reverse complement strand
TGATCCGGCACATGCTTTTATCCGGTCGAACCGGTTCAGGGATCTGAACGACTGCAATCTGCAACCCTGTCTTTTCTGTCAGTAGGCGGCGTGCTGGCCGCGGTGTATTAATCGGATACTGTTGTTTCTTGATCAGCGCGAAAGCTCTGAAGGGGGCCGCATGCCCGAATCTCCAGTATTATCACTGCACACCGCAACCCCTCGCCTGACAGTCCATGATCCCAGAGGCTTGTGCGTCAGATCGGTCGATTTTCATCGATCGAGCACTCACGCTACTGCAGACGTCAGGATCACTCGCCAATGGTTTGATAGCGCCGGACGCCAGAGGGCCGCTCAAGATCCCCGACTGGTGCGCGCAGGCGAAGTGTCGACAGCAATGCCTGCCAACCTTGTGCAAGTATTCAGTCTGTCCAATGTTCTGCTGTTCAGTAACAGTGTGGATTCAGGCTGGCGGCTCAGTTTGACAGGCGAAGCCGGGGAGGCCCGACTTGCATGGGATGGTCGCGGTTGTGTCTTCGAACATCTTTACGACCGCCTGCTGAGGCCAACGGCCGTTGCCGAGCAGACGCTGGGCCAGCCGGCCATGACCGTTGAACTCATGGCGTACGGAGGGCCTGATCAGAGCGAACACAATGCATGCGGTCGACTCATTCGCCATGATGATCCCGCTGGAACTCGGTGTTTTGAGGACTATGGGTTACATGGGCTGTTACTGACCGAGCAGCGGCGGTTTCTGCAGGAACTCGATCCTCCGGATTGGCCGCTCGACAGTACTGAACGTGAAAAGCTGCTGGAACCCGACGCTGCAATCACACAGTGGGTCTATGACGCGCTGGGTGACGCCATCGAGCAGACTGATGCCGCGGGTAATACTCAGCAGTTTGTCCATGATGTTGCAGGGCATCGCCAGGCCATTTTTCTGCGTTTGAAAGATGCCGTTTTGACACCGATAACGCGCGATATCGCCTACAACGCCTTTGACCAACCAACGCATGAATGGTCCGGTAATGATGTGATTACCTCGGTTGGCTACTGCGAGCAGACCGGGCTTCGATTGCACCTTGAGGCCGGTGTGCCAGATCAGCCACTTCTGCAATGCCTGGATTACGATTACGACCCTGTCGGCAACGTCATGTCGGTGTCCGATCAGACACAGGTGGCGTTGTTCTTCCGCAATCAACAGATCGATTACCGCAACACCTATCAATATGACTCCTTGAGTCAACTGATCAGCGCGACGGGCTATGAGAGCGTAGCAAGCGAAGGCTGGAGAGCCCTCGCAGGCCACTATAGCGGCGCGTCGGATCCTCGTGCGCTGGCCAACTATCAGGAACAGTACGAATACGATGCTGCAGGAAACCTGACACGGCTTGTCCATAGTGGTAGTAATGCCTTCACTCGCGAGTTTTTCACCTCTGCGTGCAGCAACCGTAGCCTGGCCGTTGACGGTGATTGGCGACCTGGTCAGCCAGAAATCGCTGAAGGTTTCGATGCTAACGGCAACCAGCGGGAGCTGTTCAAAGGGCAACTTCTGGAATGGGATGCGCGTAATCAGTTGAGCCGGGTAACGCCTGTCACTCGGACTTCAGCGCAAAACGACAGCGAGCGTTATGTGTATGACAGCGCGGGGCAGCGAGCACGCAAAGTTCAGCAGGCGAGCGCCCGCCATGCAGTACGCACGCTGGACGTGCGTTACTTGCCAGGCCTGCAAGTGTGGCGGGACTCGGTGGGCAACAAGGGTTGGCAGATCGTTGAAGTGGAGAGCGGGTTTGGCAGTGTGGCATGGACCCAATGGAACAGTACCCCTCCATCTGGCGTAAGCCCCGCATCCGGGCGGTATTCACTAGCTGATCATGTGGGGTCGGTCACGCTTGAAACAGACGAAGCGGGCGTCGTGCTGAATCTGGAGCATTACGCGCCTTATGGCGCCACGACTGTCTGGACGCATGCTGACAATCCTGATGCGAGTCTCAAGACGCGGCGTTACTCAGGCAAGGAGCGTGATGCGACAGGCCTTTATTATTACGGTCGTCGTTATTACGCGCCCTGGTTGCAGCGTTGGATCAGCCCAGACCCCGGCGGCACAATCGATGGTCTCAATCTCTATCGGTTTGCCAGGAACAACCCGAGCACCCTGAGTGATCCTGACGGGATGCAGCCGGAGGTCACGTTGCTGTATGGGTT
>NZ_JAGTPK010000104.1 GCF_021147775.1 Pseudomonas californiensis | reverse complement strand
CAGCGCTTTGAAATACCGGTCGCCAAGAGAATTTAGGCGCTTGGCAGCAGCATCAATTTAACGGGGAGTTGGTGTCCGGTTTGGTAGGGGCAAGTCCAAGCACAATATCTTCCCAACCAGATATCAAGTCCTGGTTTTCGGCGACGATCCGGCAGGAATCACCATTGTCTTTACGACAGAGACTAAGCGCCTCTTCGCGCGCGCCCTCGAGAGTTCGATCGCCGTAATGCCGGTAAATTTTGCTGGAATCCTTAGACATTGCCATAGCTTTTTCAGTGACGCTTAGGAGATAGGTCTCACCGACAAGACGTTCAGCAGGCGTCAGTCTTGAGAGAAAAGGCATAAATGCGCCGCGGTTCATAGAAGGTAGCCGATTTCGTCTCAAAAAATCGTCGATGTTAGGGTTGATAAGTGCACTGGCGTCATTCCTATAGAGTGTATGCCCATCGGTACCAAACGGGGGGAGCATCACAAGGTCAGCATTTCCACCTTGCGAGCGATAGCCTGCGATCATTTGATTGACGAGATCCGGCCCGAAATGAGGATCATTTTGGGCATAGATCCACAGTGTCGGAGTTGGATTCTCAGCTCCGAACTTCGAAACTGTCTGTATCAGATCCGATTGGAATAACGAACAATTAGGGGCGTCGGCCCAATGGGTGCTGTGGTAGACTCCGCCTGAAATATTGATAATCGCCGCCAATGGATGTCCTGACTGAGCACCTAGGTTCAGCATCGACGCACCACCTATAGAAACGCCCACACCCAACGCCAAGGAAGGATCAACGTCTGATCGCTGCCGAATAGCCACTAATGCAGCCCCGAGTTCTGCACCATGCTCATTTAAAAAGTCAGCCACTCTAGGAGCTGTGCAATTGCCCCCATCATCCCTGAACCTCCCTGAAGAATGGCCATACCCTGGCCAAATAATCGATGCGGCTAGCCAGCCTCGGTGAGCGTAATCATGCGCCATTTTTGCAAGCCAATCCGCACGCGCGGCGGACGGATCGGCTAGCGAGGAACCGTTAATAATGAGTGCTATTGGAAACTTTTCGCCTTTTATGGGACGGACAATTAGAGCTTCGATTTTGTCTAAATGATCGCCGACCTGTATGGGCAGATATATTTGTTCTTCGCGTACCTCTGTATCGGCAAACGTTTGGCCCGCATACAAGATCAAACCTAACGTCAAGGAAATGAGCATTCGCATAGCGGCTAGTACCTGTAGACTTTTTTATTGGACTCGTATGCGATAAAATCGCAATTTGGAATTATCCACAAGTGACAAATTTTTTAAGGTCGCTCATGGGTAATGACGTAGCCGATGCATCGGGAGTTCCAGTGGCTACGATTCGCCGGTGCTGCCTTAGCTCGAAGCCCTGCTGGCTCGGTTAAGGTGGCTTTAATGACATTGAGTCGATCCGAATGGCGATGCAGGGGATGTACGGTGTCTTAAGGGTTCAGCCCGGTTCACCTAACGGGGCTGTGAGCGACGAGGATGAGATCCGTTTTGGCAGTGTTGTAGCTGACCTCGCCGCTGAAAAAGGCATCGGCCATTTTCTTTATAGCTCGGAGGGAGCCATTAGCAGGACGATGGAACCCTCGAAGGTAAGGCTGATCTGAACATTTGTCGGATGATCGTTCCCGACCTGTAAAGCTTTGGTCACTGGCTTGCCAATACCGGTCTTCACGCCTTAGGAGCCGCGCTCGGGAAGCCTGGCACTTGGGCGTACAACACTGGGCTTACGGATCAATGGCTGCCTAAGTCATACAAGGTGATTTGGGTAAAGGCTTACAGCGAGATTTGATTGAGTGAGTTCAAAATCTTGGGCAAGAGCGAATCTATAGTTGAACCCTCAATAGCCTGAACCGACGGTCGCATCTGCACTTTTCTCCGAAAAGCATCGACTGCCTGCAGATCATTCAGATTAATAGCCAGGCTAATGGCTTGTCGAACTGCGACAAATGCGTAAGCGTCCGCTACTGAAAATCCATCGCCCACCAACCAGTCCCTCTGGGAAAGCAGTTCCTCCAGCCATTCATAGGGGCCGCGTAGCCATTGACGATAGTAAGCCATAGTCGCTGCATCTATACGTAACCGTCCGGCGAAGTCACCTACCCGATCCCTGCAATAAGGACGATGTTCTCCACTTAAAAAATATGTGGACACCATCGCCCTTATCATCGGGAT
>NZ_JAGTPK010000103.1 GCF_021147775.1 Pseudomonas californiensis | reverse complement strand
AATCCCGATGATAAGGGCGATGGTGTCCACATATTTTTTAAGTGGAGAACATCGTCCTTATTGCAGGGATCGGGTAGGTGACTTCGCCGGACGGTTACGACGCTCTTACCTCGACAGAAAAGTGGCACTTAGCTACCCTCACAAAGGAAAACTTGCTCGGTAAGTTTGTCGTAACGATCATTAGCAACTCAACAGACATGGAATAGTTATGAGATTAAAATCGTTAAAAATCAAAAACTTCCGCTCATACCAAGAACAAAAAGAAATAATCTTTGGCGATATGACCGCGTTAATTGGTCGAAACGACGTTGGGAAAACAACCATATTAGATGCTTTAGGGATATTTTTCGGGCACAAGTTATGCAAATTCGAACCTGGAGACAAGTGCGTATATGCTGGCGAGAACGAAGATGTTGTAATAACCTGCACCTTCGACGACCTGCCAAACGAGCTTGTGTTAGATGCTACCTCTACAACAAGCTTGACAGAAGAGTATCTGCTGACAGCGGAGGGCACACTTTCTCTATCGAGGGTATTCAGCAAGGGCAAAGGTGCTGGGGTTGTTGTGGCTACATGCTTGCATCCGTCAGCCAAAAACACAAAAGGAATTTTACTTAAAAAAAATGAAGAGCTCAAATCCTTGGCTCAATCACTGAACATCCAAGCCGAAGACAACAGATCCAATGTCAGCCTTAGATCAGCAATTTACAAAGCAACTGGAGATCTCAAACTAAAGGAACAAAACGTATCGCTTAACAAAGAAGATGGAAAAGAAATATTAGAAAAAATCCAGAACCACCTTCCACACTTCGCTCTTTTTAGAGCTGACAGACCGAGCACTGACGAAGAGTCTGAAGTTCAAGACCCCATGAAAGTAGCAATTTCTCAGGCGCTCGAAGATATTGCACCTCAGCTTGAAGCCGTTAAAGACCAGGTAAGAGACAGGGCGCTTGCTGTTGCCAACAACACACTCAGCCACCTTAGTGACCTCGACCCGGAACTTGCCCTATCATTAACGCCTGAATTTAAAGCTGACCCCAAGTGGGAGGGAATATTTAAATTATCCCTTGCGGGCGAAGATAACATTCCGATTAACAAACGAGGAAGCGGAGTAAGACGCTTAGTCCTGATTAGCTTTTTCAAGGCTGAAGCAGAAAGAATAAAACGGGAGTACCAAGACCGGGGAGTCATCTATGCAATTGAAGAGCCAGAAACATCACAGCACCCTGACAAGCAGAGATTACTTGTTGAAGCATTTTCAGAGATGGCGGAGAAAAAGGGTTGCCAGATAATAATTACTACACACGTACCAGCACTTGCAGAACAGCTTCCAGTTGCGACCCTGAGGCACATTTATAGAGATCATCAGGGCGAAATAACAATAAACTCCAGCTCAGACGGAATGTATCGATCTATTGCTAAAGACCTGGGCGTATTACCTGACAGTAGAGCACAGGTTATTGTATGTGTAGAGGGTCCCAACGATATCGCTTTTTTCAAAAATCTTTCGTCATCACTTGCTTCTGAAGGAATCGTTGTACCCGATTTCGATAATGATCCACGAATAGTAATGCTACCCTTAGGTGGAGATACGCTTCGGGACTGGGTTAATGGGCACTACCTAAAAAATATCGGCAAGCCCGAGGTTCATATATATGATCGAGACACAAATACCCCGCCGAAGTATCAAGCTACCGCCGATGCAGTAAACGCACGAAACGATGGCTCTGTTGCGTTTATCACTACCAAACGTGAAGCAGAAAATTATCTGCATGTTGATGCGATCCAAGAAAGCCTAAATATAGGGATACAGTTCACGGACACCTGTGATGTGCCTACTTTAGTAGGGAAAGCCATGGGAGTAAACGATCGAACGGCCAAGCGGAGGTTGAACAAGAATACAGCTAAACACATGACGATGGAGCGCTTAGCTGAGCAAGATCCGCAAAGCGAAATACTTGGTTGGTTTAGAGCCATCATGGAACGCTGTCGTTAGAGACTAGATGGTAAGCGCTCCATAAACCCCACCTGGCAAAAGATAGGTAAAGCGCTTAGCTGTGAAGTCGAGGTTCGCAGTTCCACGGCAGCAAGGCTTCGTAATTGGACTTGCCCCTACAAAACCGGACACCAACTCCCCGTTAAATTGATGCTGCTGCCAAGCGCCTAAATTCTCTTGGCGACCGGTATTTCAAAGCGCTGT
>NZ_JAGTPK010000102.1 GCF_021147775.1 Pseudomonas californiensis | reverse complement strand
CGCGATTGCCGACGCAGAAAGCCAGTGAGATCGAGCATCTACTGCCGCATCAATGGATGCCTGGCTGATCTACGCAAGGCGTATTCCCCATACGCTTACACATTTATGTCCATGATTTCAGGAGAAAGAGTGAGAAATTGCACGCCATTTGATTGCGGTAGGAACGGCAGTTACCCATCCCTGCAAAGCTAAGACATGACACCATGTCTTAGCTTTGCAGGGATGGGTAGATGACTTGGCCGGACGCATCCCCCCATTTTGCCAGTCGTTTGCATCGGACGTGAGCCAAAGTATTCGTGGCAACGCTCGGCGCCTCAGGTCGAAAGCTCGACGCCTTTTACCCCACCGCTGCGAACGTTCCCAGTCGCTGCTCTCAGGCAGCGGGGCGCTCGAAGCTACCGAGGTAACGCTGCGTATTACCTGTGACGTACTCGCCCATCGTGCGGTTTATCAGGTTTTCAACATTAAGGATCTTGGCAGCATCCTCCGTGATGAATCCGAATGGGATAGGCACCGGAGACAACGTCGGCAAAACCAAATGATAAATCACGACCGCGCATTTTCCGTGAATGACCATCGCCTCAAGTGGCGCCAGTTGCTCTGACTCAACAAAGCCGAACAGAAGCAGTCTGGCATTGTTGCAGTCGCCTTTTGCGCGCTTGATCGCCGGCCAATCATCGCTGGCAGAAACAGGGATCAAAATCTTAGCGTCGAAAACAGGTTTACCATCATTCCCGCCTCCCTTGCTTTTTGTTTTTGAGAGATCAGAAAATGCACCGCAAATCTGGGCATGCCTGGCCGAGCGGCCCCAGAGTTCATGAGAGGCCGGAGCCAGCCAGGACAGGCTAATCGGGGCGGCTTGCGGTTCACCCTGAAGCGCTTTCTGATGTTTGCGCAGCACCGAAGAAACTCTATCCCAGTTTTGCTGTAGCTGAAGCGATCCAAAAAGTCGCAGCCCGGAAGACTCTCTAACCTGTGCAACGGCACTCGCGCTGTAGTAGAGAGCAGAAAGGTCCAGACCATTTGAAGACACAAAGTCGTAGGCGTCCGAATCTCCCAGGATGTCGGCGAGCTGAAGAACCTGATCGAGGTTTTCTCTACCCAGCATGCGGCTCAACTGCTCCGTACGCTGACGCATGTAGATCTCATTTTCGCGCAGGCCTTCCTTAGCGACAAAGCGTACCTGCCGAGAGTCGGCATCAAGGCTTACACGCTCTTCTATCTTCTCCCAGCCATCCCTTACTTTTTGAACGCCTGCGACCTTGTAGAGCTCCGGCGGCCCCGCATCCTGTGCCTGACCACCCAGGTGTCCAGCCCTATGAATATCGTAGATTTGACGCATGAAGGCACCGACGGCCTTTGTACCTGACTCGGAGAGCGTATCGCTGGGCGCCTGCAATTCCAGGCACCTTTTAGAATCTGCATCTCCGAGACTTTTCCCTAGGCAAGTAAACGCCAGGAGATCAAACACGAACATCTGCTCGCGCTCTTCCTTACGCTTCACAATCGGTGACTCATGGTTGCCGGCGAACAAGCCACGGCCCTTATCGGTCAACTCTATTCGTCCATCAGGGCGCGTTTTAAGCTCGCCCGTCTGTAAAAACGGTGTGATTGCAAAACTCAGCTCTTGAGCTGTGAACCCAAAATAATTGGCGATTTCAGCTGGCAGCAACGCAGAAATCTTGAGCAGTCTTAGTAGAAACTCCGGTACCACTGGCAGCCCCCCTTTGTCCACAAGGGTGTACTCGATACGGAACTGCTGCGCAGGTACCACGACGTCCAGCTCGAATAGAACAACTGGGTTAAGCTCCATCAGACAACCCCCCTGGCCGGCGTCACTGGTTTGATGCAATAGTTGATCGTGTCCTGTTTCGTCTGGATAAAGCTTGCTACCTGACCCAATGGAAGCCTTGCGTTCCTGCCGCTCCACATCCTTAAACTGCCTACGATGACCAACCGCTCCATCGCACGTGACATCGCGACGTTGATACGATTCGGGGTCGCCAAAAAGCCAGGTGATTGATCCGCTTTGGCGCGAGTCAGGGAAACGATGATGATGTTGTTTTCCTTACCTTGATAACTGTCGACGGTCTCGATCTTTACTAGGGTCTGTTCCCGTTTCGACGTAATCCATTGATCTCAATGAGAACAGGCCCGTATTGTTGGAGTTCTCACACAACACCAATACGAGCCTGCAATGC
>NZ_JAGTPK010000101.1 GCF_021147775.1 Pseudomonas californiensis | reverse complement strand
GGGCCTGGATTACGACTACATCGAACGTCTAGTACGGACTTCATTCGACGTGGTGGTGTACATGGAAAACACCTACATCGAGGAAGTGCATTACGAACCCGAACACAAGCTGGCCTTGCTCAATGGTCAGCGTCAACGAGCTAAATAGGAGTGTGTCATGCGGTTGAAACGGACTTTTACTCGGAAGTTTGCAACACGCGGTAGCGGTAAGCGCGTAGCAGAAAGACCCGAGCCATCCACGCAACCCTGCGTTCTGGTGCTCAATTACTCACAGCTCTACGCAGTGGCCGAAGCCATCCAGATGGATTACGTCAACTTGCACAACAGCATCACTCGCAACCCTGCACGCGGCCTGGAGAAAGCCCTTGTAGAACGCGAGCGGCACAACCGTGATGCATTGGGGCAAGTGTTCACGATGATCGAAGCGATGCAGCCTTATCCGAGGACGTTTGCGGCATTCGAGGCTGCACGTGCTCACGTTCAGGAGGCCGAGCACACGCTCGCCCGGCAGGATGACAGGAGAAGTTTATGTGGTGGAGACTGACACTGCTGGTCATCGCATTGATGCTGGTGTTCTTCGTGGCAGGCCTGTACGCAGGAGGAGCGATGTTTCTGCACCTGACCCAGGGTCACTTCGCAGGCCTGTCCTGGGACACGCTGTGGGAGGCCCGCAAGCTGGCCTGGAACGACCGGCGGATGCTTTACGTGCCCTGGTCGTGGTGTGTGACGGCAGCCCTGACCTTTCTGCCGGTCGGCGTTACGTTGATGGCCGTTTTCGTGCGCTTGAAGCCCAAGACCTCGCTGCACGGTGATGCCCGTTTTGCCAACGACCGCGAACTGCGCCAGTTCGAGTACCAAGGTGAGTACAAGAACACCAGCAAGTAGGCATTGCACTCGCATCGCCCCCCTGATACGTCCGCATTTTCAAACCTGTCCATGTATCGCCACGCAGTCGGCTATTCCCGGAAGCACCTTGCAGGAGATTCTCAATGGAAATATCAGAAGGATGCTTGGGCAACCCTTGTCGTGCCGCAAATCCCGATGCGCAGTAGATGAGTGGAACCAAGAGTAGAAAGGGGCCACTCATAACGTTGGCAGTGTCTTTAAAGAACTGCTGATACTAGTTATAAAATTTCCCGATACGAAAAACAGGAGAGATTCGTGAGTACAAATAGCAAAGGTATTGACCTGTCGCATTTCCAAGGTGATGTCGATTTTAAAAAAGTTTCTGAGGCTGGCATTGAGTACGCCTTTATCAAAGCAACAGAAGGCGCTACTGTACAGGATGCAAAATATACTACATATCGTACTGACGCTAGAGCTGTCGGAATAAAAACGGGGGCATATCATTACTTTCGAGCGCTCAGTAGCACACCGGAAGCACAGCGAGATAACATCGTTAGTACACTTACCGCTGCCGACTTCGATGCATCTACTGAGTTTTTTGCTATTGATGTGGAACTAGCGGGCAATGAAAAAGCTACCCCGGACGAAATGGCTGATAACCTTCATAAACTGCTGACCTTATTGGAAAGCGAAAAAATTCTGCAGGGGAAAAAACCATTTATATATTGCAATAACAATTTCTGGATGAATAATATTTCAGGAGATAAATATGCCTTTAGTGAATACCCTCTGTGGATCGCTAATTGGGATGTTAGCGAACCTAAAGTTCCATCTACATGGACAGTAGCAGGTAAAAGCTGGTCGATTTGGCAGTACAGTAATAAAGGTCGCATCGATGGCATTGAGGCTGATGTAGATCTTGATTGGGTCCGTATTTGATCCAGTGATTTTGCAATTGGGCTAAGCGCTAAGGAGCCGCTGATTCATTCGATTTTTCGTCCCGGCAACGCTCTGGATGCCTTGATTTATCAGTGGGCAACAGCTGGGTTTTAGAATAAATCAGCGGCTCCTTAATACGAGCCAGAGGGATCCTTCAGTCGTAGATAATCTGAGCCAAAAAGCGCGCTGATTGCGACCCGTTACAAGTAGTCATTACGCGCGCATCGCCTCCTGATACTCCCGCACTTTCAATCCATCCCAATGCACCGCTACGCAGTCGGCTATCAGCTGTCTGGCGTTTGGCTGTGCCTGGCCTTACCTATATGAGGTGAACCGTGCTGCTACCTTTCGTAAGCGCTCCATAAACCCCACTTGGCTAAAGATAGGTAAAGCGCTTAGCTGTGAAGTCGAGGTTCGCAGTTCCACGGCAGCAAGGCTTCGTAATCCT
>NZ_JAGTPK010000100.1 GCF_021147775.1 Pseudomonas californiensis | reverse complement strand
TCGGGTCGCATCATGATCGATGGGCTCCTGAGAGAATCGGGAGCCCAGCATCTGGCATTAGCTTAGTGCTTTGAATGTGGGGTTAATGGAGCGGTTACCTTAAATTTAAGTGCACACCATGTCTTGGCTTTGCGGGGCTGGGTAGATGACTTGGCCGGACGCATACGCAGGAAGGACAGGCGCGGCAGTGGCAGGTGTTGCACAGGTATTTGACGTGCGGGCAGGTGTCGTTGCTGCAGGTGTAGTGTTTGACGCCCAGTATCGAGGTGCCGCAGGCGAGCATTTTGGTGATGGACTCGACTTCGATGTCGCGTAAGCCGCCTTCTTCGAGGAGGTGTGCCCAGCACTGGTTAGCGGTGAAGAGGTTTTTGAGGGGGCGGGATTTGTAGGCCGTGATCATCTGAAGCAAAAGCGTTGTGTTGATGGTCGTCATGATGATCAATAACGGCGATCATGGCAAAGCTCAAATCGATGTTCCTGATGCTACGCGATCGCAAGAGCGGGCGATTTGCAGCCGCAGGCTGCCCTGTTCATGCATAGGCATTTCAAAATGCCTATGCATGAACCTAGTACGATTTGTTACGAATTCTGCGGGCTTCTCTGCATTAATCATCAAACATTGACGGATACTGCTTGATAAATTGCTCACGCGACATAGTCATTGCTTCCAAGTCTGGAACTATTCCACTTTTCATAGGAGGTAAATCTAAGCCCTTGGCTTGGGCTATAGCACGTACACAAAGCTCACTCTTGGCTGCGCTCCCCCTTTCATCAGGCATAGCATGTGCCAACCACCAGTGAATTTCGCCTAAAAACTTAAGTGCTTTCTTGGTAGATAAGTTTGATTGTAGGACCTCATTAAACAAATCGTTTACATGATGAAGAATTTTAGGGACTTCTTCCGATGAAGTATGTTGGATGTAGTGTGGCTCTCCATAGTCTAAGCCTCGCGACCATAAATCCGAATATCGTCTTTGGTCTCGGTGCGCAGAACTATCTGAACTGCAAACTATTTTTGTCAGGCTTATTGGCTCTCCAAAAATCTTATCCGTTATCAAAAATTCTTTTGCTGGTGGCAATAAGCCTTCATCATCGAGTTTTTGCAAGCTCCCATCAGTACGGGCACTATATCTATCTTTAATATAATTGTATTGATTTATTAATGGGGTTGTAAAAGGAAACTCATTATAACTATTGCGAGGTTTCTTAAATATATTCTCATCATGATTAGCCATTGAACATCGCCAATCGCGTGCTTTCTCCCATAAGTCTTCAAAATTCTGAATTTCACCATTAGCTAATGCACTTCCTATTTTTCGCGACTCATTCCAAAAAGACCTACCGTATTCCATTTGCAGGGGGACATGATCTCTATTATATTCTTTGTCAGGCCATCGGGCTACGCCAACCAACGACTGCTGATGCCAAGTCAATTCACTCCTTTCCGGTGATCCAGAAATAGCACCATAACGAGAGGCTTTATGGCTTCTTTGACCAGTTTCTAAATTTTCGGAATTAGTAGCTGAATTATGCCACCGGGGAGAGCTAACCAGTGGTTTTGAAGTAATGCATCCCATAATTAAACCCCGTTTTTTAGGTGACGAGCCTTAGTGGTAGTAACCTCTTATTCGGTTCCGCTCTGTCATGATGCCCGTTATTGATCATCACGAAACCTACGTATCCACCGTTGCTGCTTCAGATGAGTCCAGCCTACAAACCTCAATGTAGGAGTTTCAAAATTCCTATACAGTGCGCCAATTCCGATACATCGACGATTCCGGGTACAACGACCTCAAGACTCGTGGCGTTGAGGATGTTCTGATCGCCGTCACGGATGGCCTCAAAGGAATACCGGAGGCTTTGGGAGCGGTTTTTCCTGCCACGACGCTGCAAACCTGCATCGTGCATCTGATCCGCAACAGCTTGAGGAGGTGTGCCCAGCATTGATTGGCGGTGAAGAGGTTTTTGAGCGGTCGAGGTGTGTAGGCTGGACTCATCTGAAGCAGCAGCGGTGGGTACGTAGGTTTCATGATGATCAATAATGGGCCTCATGACAAAGCTCAAATCCATGTTCCTGCTGCTACGCGATCGTAAGAACGGGCGATTTGCAGCCGCAGGCTGCCCTGTTCACAAATTCTAGAGCCTAAAGAGACAAACTTGACGATGGCCCTTTACTGAGGTGGGAGGTTGGAGCTTCGTAAGCGTATGGGGAATACGCCTTGCGTAGATCAGCCAGGCATCCATTGATGCGGCAGTAGATGCTCGATCTCACTGGCTTTCTGCGTCGGCAATCGC